>NZ_JBIUSU010000012.1:0-8102 GCF_044741545.1 Streptomyces sp. NPDC088157 | reverse complement strand
CATCAGCATCGGGTCCTCCGCTGCCTCCGGCGGGTAACCGTCCGTCCGGATCGGCTCTCCGAACTGGATCGTCCACTTCGTCGGCAGTGGAATCCCGCCCAGCGGTCCCAGCCAAGGGAAGGTCGGCGTCAGCGGGAAGTAGGGGAACCCGAGCACCCGCGCCAACGTCTTCGCGTTGCCGATCATCGGGTAGATCTCCTCGGCCCCGACGATCGAGCAGGGGATGATCGGCGCACCCTGGCGCAGCGCCGTCGAGACGAAGCCGCCCCGGCCGAACCGCTGGAGCTTGTAGCGCTCGCCGAAGGGCTTGCCGATGCCCTTGAAGCCCTCCGGCATCACACCGACCAGCTCGCCCTGGCCGAGGAGCCGTTCGGCGTCCTCCGAGCAGGCGAGGGTGTGCCCCAGCTTGCGGGCCAGCTCGTTGACGACCGGCAGCACGAAGACGAGGTCGGCGGCCAGGAGCCGCAGGTGCCGGCCCGCAGGGTGGTGGTCGTGAACGGCGACCTGCATCATCAGCCCGTCCAACGGCAGCGTCCCGGAGTGGTTCGCGACGATCAACGCGCCGCCCTCGGCCGGGATGTTCTCGACGCCCTTCACCTCGACCCGGAAGTACTTCTCGTACACCGGCCGCAGCAGGGACATCAGAACCTGGTCGGTGAGCTCCTCGTCGTAGCCGAAGTCGTCGACCTCGTAGTCGCCCGTGAGGCGCCGGCGCAGGAAGGAGAGCCCGCCCGCGATCCGCCGCTCCAGGCCGCCGACATCCTCGCCCGACCGTTTCTCACCCGTCACAGGAACATCATCCTGCCCGGCCGCCCTGGTGGGCAGGGGCTGGACCTCACTGACCTCAGCGACCTCACCGATCTCCCGGACCGGCGCGGGCTCTCCGTTCCGGCGCCGGCTCACCGCGCCTCGGCGCCGCGGCGGCCGCGCTACGGCGCTCCCCCGGGACCGGTCGTCGTCGAACGGAATGACCTTGGCATCCGCCATCGTTGATGCGCTCCTCAGTTGGCGCTCTGCGTCGGGAGGTGGACCGGGAGGTGGCCGCCGCCCGGCAGGGGCAGCGCGGCGATCCGGTCGACGGCCCCGGCAACGGCCTCGGGCGGCAGGAGTCCGGGTCCGTGACTGCGCGCGAAGTCCGCGAAGGTCTCGGCCGTCGTGTAGCGCGGCGTGAACCCCAGCGTCTCGCGCATCTGGTCCGTGGACACGACCCGGCCATGGGTCAGCAGCCGGATCTGCTCGGGCGAGAAGTCCGTCATACCCAGCGTACGCACCAAAGACCCCGCCCAGGTGACGGCAGGCAGCAGCAACGGCACGGTGGGCCGCCCGAGCCGCCGCGAACACTGCGACAGCAACAGCACTCCGTCACCGGCGATGTTGAAGGTGCCGCTGTTGAGCGTGCCCCGCCGCGGTTCGTGCGAGGCGATCCGCAGCACCTCGATCACGTCGTCCTCGTGGACGAACTGGAGCCGGGGGTCGTAGCCCAACACGGTGGGCAGCACGGGCAGCGAGAAGTACGAGGCGAGCGGCGTCTCGGCGGTGGGCCCGAGGATGTTGGCGAACCGCAGCACGCACACGGCCACATCGGGCCGCCGCCGGGCGAACCCGCGCACATACCCCTCGACCTCGACGGCGTCCTTGGCGAAGCCGCCGCTGGGCAGCGACTTGGCCGGGGTCGTCTCGGTGAACACGGCGGGATCGCGCGGCGCGGACCCGTAGACGTTGGTGGAGGACTTGACCACGAGCCGCTTCACGTTCGGCGACTTCTGACAGGCGCCGAGCAGCTGCATCGTCCCGATGACGTTGGTCTCCTTGACCACGGTCCGGCTGCCGCGGCCCAGCGCGGTCGCCGTCACGTCCAGGTGGACGACCGTGTCGGCACCGGTCTCGGCGAGCACCCGCGCGATGGTGGGCTGCCGGATGTCGGCCTCGATGAAGTCGGCGCCCCCGAGATGGTGCTCGGGCCGTACCGCGTCCACGGCGACCACACGGTCGACCTGTGGATCACGCTGGATCCGTCGTACGAACCGGCCCCCCAACTGACGGGCCACTCCGGTAACGAGCACGACCTTTCCCAAGATCAGCGCCTTCCTTCCGTACTGGAACCGCCGGCTGCCCTGCCGAGTTCCCGTCTGCGGGCCAACTTAGCGGGTCGATGTTGCGCTGTGATGACCGCCCGATGCTCGAAGTGACTGGAACCCTTCGGTCATACGACCAGTTCAGCCATGGTGCGCGTCCAGGCATACGCACGGCGTTCAGCCGACCGTACGGCCACCTGGATATGCGTGTGGCCCCCCACCGATAACACGGTGGGGGGCCACACCACGCTTACGCGGCTCGCGTCGCGCGAAGTAAGTGCCTGCGCCTACTTCTGCCGGCGCCTACTTCTTGTTGCGACGCTGAACGCGCGTGCGCTTGAGCAGCTTGCGGTGCTTCTTCTTGGCCATCCGCTTGCGCCGCTTCTTGATAACAGAGCCCACGACTACCCTCGCTCACTTCTCATCACTCGGTGCTGGGCGCCATGGGCCCATACGACCTACGAGGGCCTAGCCTACCCGTCCGAGCGCTGAGGTCGTAATCGAGAGGTGGGAGGGGTCCGAGACGGCCCTGAGGCCGGACCCCACCCCGGGCCTGCCCTGCCGGACAGGCCCCGGCCGTCAGGCGGTTTCCACCCCCACGTAGCTCTCGCGGAGGTACTCGTGAACCGCTTGCTCGGGGACGCGGAAGGACCGCCCCACCCGGATCGCGGGCAGATGACCGCTGTGCACCAGTCGGTACACGGTCATCTTCGACACTCGCATCACCGAGGCGACTTCCGCCACGGTAAGGAACTGAACCTCGTTCAGAGGCCTCTCGCCAGCTGCAGCCATGACACACCTGAACCTTCCGCACTCGACTCGACGGCCACCGGCTTCCCCTTCCGGTGACTCTTCGTCGCTGCGTGCTCACTCCCCAATGTAGGGGCGGGTGATGCGAGTGGGGAAGAGGTGCACCCATCAGCGGCCTACTGTGACAGACACGCTCGATTGAGTACGTAGCGGGTCAGCGGCCTGTAGTAAGCGGACCGCACGGCGTCATCAAGTGGAACGGCGACGGAGACGACTCCCTCGGCCTCACCCACGAACAGCGCGGGGTCGTCGGTGTCCGCCAGGCCGATGGCCTCGAACCCCAGCTGACCTGCCCCGCAGACCCATCCATGGTCCCCGATGACCAGCTCGGGCAGCGGCCCCCCGCCCTCGGCCGCCGCCGCGAGCGCGGCCCGAACCGGGAGCGGTGAATGGCTGTGCGCACCGGTCGCACAACCGGCGCGTTCGGCACCCGCCTCCCGGACGACCGCGACTCCCCGTACGTAGTCGAGGTGGTGAGTGCGTAGGCCGAACCGGGTCGTTATGTCGACACAGAGACCCTGCGCCGGGGTGAGGACATCACATCCCGCCGTCGACAAAGCGTCCGCAACCGCGGCGTAGAACCCCAGCAGCCGATGGGGATGCCCGGTGCCCAGCAGCACGGGAGCGCCACGCACGGCGACCGAGGCGAGCCGCTCCGCGAACGCGTCGAGTGCGGCCAACGTCCGCTCAGGATCGATCACATCATGCCCGGAAACACAGGCGGGATCGGCCGAAACTCCACACTTGTCGGCCATCAACGCGATCAGGTCCCGCTGCCCCCAAATCCTCTCGGGATCGAGCCCGATCAGCACCCGGGGATCGCGAGCGGCGAAGAGCCGATAGCTCCGCAGACTCTCCTCCCGCGAGGTGGCCACCACCCCGGCCAACCGCGCAGCAAGCAGATGCGCCCGAAGCGCTCCGGCACTCAACACGAAAGCGATGCTGACGGAACAGAGCCCGGCCCCGCGGCAGAACCCTGCCAACACCGCACAGTTGGCGTAAGACCAAGCCTTCCCGGCCCACCCGACACCGCAGCCCGTCCGGCGCTTGAGGACGAGGCCGTCCAGGCCGACCCAGGGGTCACAGGGCGCGGAGCCCCCTGACGAGGACGGGAACGGGTGAGGGCGGCGGGGGCGAACCCACGACACCCGCCCAGCCGCACCACACGGCCTACGGCCCACGGCCTACGGCCTACGGCAACAACCCCCGCAACGGAAACACCGCCCGCCGCGTGGCCAACACAGCCTGGTCCAACCGATCGGCGGGGTCGTACCCCGACTCCCATTCGGCCCACTCCACCGGCCACCGCCCGTCAGTCATCCGCGCCGGCCCCAACTGCCGGGTGCGAGCGAAGACCTCCTGCCGCCACCCCTCCGGGATCACCGTCTCCGGCGCCACCGGCGCCCCGGCAGCCACCCCCACCAGATGCGTCCAGGACCGCGGCACCACCTCCACCACCGCGTACCCGCCCCCACCCAACGCGACCCACTTGCCCCCGGCGTACTCGTGCGCCAACTCATGGCAGGCCACCTGCACCGCCCGCTGCGCATCGAGAGAGACCGCGAGATGCGCCAACGGATCCTCGAAGTGCGTGTCGGCACCGTGCTGGGTCACCAGCACATCCGGCCGGAAATCGGCGATCAGCTCCGGCACCACCGCGTGGAACGCACGCAACCACCCCGCGTCCCCGGTCCCCGCCGGCAGAGCGACGTTCACCGCCGCCCCCTCCGCGCCCTCCCCACCGGTCTCCTCGGGCCACCCGGTCTGCGGGAACAAGGTGCGAGGGTGCTCGTGCAGGGAGATCGTCAGCACCCGCGGATCCTCCCAGAACGCCGCCTGCACGCCGTCCCCGTGATGCACGTCCACATCCACGTACGCGACCCGTTCGGCCCCCAGCTCCAGCAGCCGGGCGATCGCCAACGACGCGTCGTTGTAGATACAGAATCCTGACGCGCCCCCGGGCATCGCGTGGTGCAGACCGCCCGCGAAGTTCACCGCGTGCAGCGCCTCCCCCCGCCACACGGCCTCCGCGGCCCCCACCGACAGCCCGGCGATGAGGGCGGACACCTCGTGCATCCCCGCGAAGGCCGGATCGTCCATCGTGCCCAGCCCGTACGACTGGTCCGCCGCGCCCGGCTCCGCCGACGCCGCCTTGACGGCCGCGACGTAGTCCTCCCGGTGCACGAGCCGCAACGTCGACTCCCCGGCAGGCTTCGCCCCGACGACGTCCACCTCCCGGTCGAGCCCCAGGGCGCCGACCAGCCTCCGGGTCAGATCCAGCCGGACCGGATCCATCGGATGCTCGGGCCCGAAGTCATAGCCCGTTACTGCCTCGTCCCACATCAGCTGTGCGCGGCCGCTCATGCCCGCCACCGTATCGGTCCGGTTGAGCGGCGAACGACCGGGCGTACACCAACGTCACCAGCACCAACACCATCGGCACCACCATCGCTCCCCGATAGCTCCAGGCGTCTCCCAACGCCCCCACCAACGGCGAACCGATCAGGAACCCGACGTAGTTGAAGATGTTGAGACGGGCGATCGCCGCGTCCGAAGCCCCGGGGAACAACCGTCCCGCCGCCGCGAACGTCTGCGGCACCAGCACGCACAACCCGAGCCCGACCAACGTGAAGCCCAGCATCCCGACCCACGCCCCGGGCGCGACGGCCACCACCGCGAACCCCGCCGCCGCCACCAACGACCCCAGCCGCACCGCCGCCGCGGCCCCGAACCGCCGCACCCCGAAGTCCCCGATGGCCCGCCCGAGCAGCGTGGTGACCATGTAGACGTTGTACGGAACGGTGGCCAGCTGTTCGCTGCTGCCCAGCACGTCCTGGAGATACTTCGCGCTCCAGTTGGAGACCGTCGAGTCCCCGATGTAGGCGAAGGTCATCACCAGACACAACGGCAGCAGCAGCTTGAAGACGAGACCCGAACCGCCGCCCCCCGACTTGTCGTCCTCCGCCGAACCGTCCTCCACGACGCCGGCCCCGGCGGTCCCGGACTCGCCGTCGACATACCACCGGGCGCCCACCAGAACGGCCGGCAACAGCACCGCCACCACCGGCAGATACGACACCCACAGGGCGAGATGCCAGTGCGCCCCCACCCACGCCAGCGAGGCCCCCACGATCCCGCCCAGGCTGTACACGGCATGGAAGCTCAGCATGATGCTGCGCCCGTACGTCCGCTGAAGACTCACCCCGAGCATGTTCATCGAGGCGTCCAGCGCCCCCACGGCGAGGCCGAAGACAGCCAGGGCGACACCCAGCTCGGCCATCCCCCGTCCCGCCCCGACGCCGAGCAGCGCCAGGAGCACCACCGGCTGGGACCAGCGCAGCAGCCGGCTGGGCGGTATCCGCTTCACCAGTTGCTCGGTCGACACGCTGCCGACGCCGGCCAGGACGGGCACGGCGGCGAGGAAGACGGGCAGCAGCGCGTCCGAGACCCCGTACCTGTTCTGGATGGCCGGGATCCGGGTCACGAGCAGAGCGAAGGCCGCCCCCTGCGCGAAAAAGCTGAACGCCAAAGAGGCCCTACCGCGCCGCAGCACTTCTGTCATGGCGGCGAGCGTAGAGCCCCTGCGTACTCGTGGGTAGATCCAGCCAAAGATGAATTCTCCTCAGCTTTGCCGGATCCCCGGGATCTACCGGGCAAGGACGACCTCGGGCATCTCGGCCGCGGCCTCGACCTCAGCGGCCTTCCCGGCCTTCACCTCGGAGGCGAGCATCGCCACCATCGGCCCGGCACCGAGCGCCCCACCGGCCAAGAAGCCCATACCCATCGCCACGACCATGATCACCGACCCGACCCACACCATGGTGTCCACCGGCACCGTGTAGGCCCCCACGACCCGCACGACACACTCGGCGAGCAGCACCACACCCCACACGATCGAGAAGGCCCGCTCCCGCCTCCGGAAGGCCACCGACGCGGACGCCGTCCCACTCTCCAGCCGCGCCCAGGCGGCCTCCCTGACCGCGTCGCCCTTCACCAGGAACGGCTTGAGCGCGGCGGTCATCATCGGCCTCCCCAGTGCCACGGACACCAGGATCCCGATCCCCACGGTGCTGCTGACCGCACTGTCCTTGGCCAGCATGAGCCGCGGATCACCGGCGACGAAGCTGAGCACCAGCCCGACGATGTTGACGACGAGGATGAGCCCGGCGAGCCCGTTGACCGTCCGCCTGCTCATCGCGCTCCACAGCGTCCGCCCGGCGGGCACCACACTGCTCCAGGCCAGAGCGGCGAAGGTGCTCATCCCGAAGGCGCCCTTGAACAGGTAGTACGACCCGAGCGGCACCGCCACGTCCACGAGGAGCGGGGCGAAGGCGTTCTGCTTCTTGTGCTGGTTCGTCGTCATGCCCATAGCTTCGCCGCCGGGAGGGGTCCGCTCATAGAAACGATCGTCCGGAGCTACGCATGACAAATGTCAGCCCGCGACCGGATCGAACGTCAGATCAGCAGGTCGGGCAACTCCCGCAGATCGCAGAAGAGTTGAGTGGCCCCCGCGAGCTTCGCGGCAGGCGTCATCGCGGTGAACCCGTACACGTCCATTCCGGCCGCCACAGCCGCCCGCACCCCCAGCGGACTGTCCTCGACGACCACACACCGCTCCGGCGCCACCCCCATCCGCCGGGCCGCGTGCAGGAAGAGATCAGGCGCCGGCTTCCCCTTCCCGACATCCTGCGAACTGAAGATCCGCGCCTCCTCGAACCACCGGTCCAGCCCGGTCTTCCGATGCCCCACCCGGATCCGCTCATGGCTCCCGGAGGACGCCACGCAGTACGGCACCCCGTCGGCGGCCAGCTTCGCGAGAACGTCCACAGCACCGGCCACGGGTTCCAGCTCCTGTTCGAAGGCGGCGAACACCCGCCGGTGGAACGTGTCGTCGAACTCGGTCGGCAACCGCTGCCCCGTGCGCTCCTGGACCAGGTCGTGGATGCGGTGCATCGCGGACCCCATGTAGTCACGGATGGAGTCCTCGTAGGAGGTGGGGTGCCCGATCTCGGTCAGATAGGCCGCCAGCAGCCGATTGGAGATCGGCTCACTGTCCACCAGGACACCATCGTTGTCGAAGATCACCAGGTCATAGCGCATGGCTAGACCCTAAATGAACCCCGAACGCAGAAAACCCCCGCACCGTGAGGTGCGGGGGTTTCCCGTAATATTTGTTCGGCGGTGTCCTACTCTCCCACAGGGTCCCCCCTGCAGTAC
>NZ_JBIUSU010000011.1:0-286252 GCF_044741545.1 Streptomyces sp. NPDC088157 | reverse complement strand
TCTCACCCGACTGCACCTCGTCGACCGCCTTACGCCCCTCCGCCGGCGCCAGATCGAAAAGGTACGGCGGGTTCGCGGTCGCCTCGGCGAACGCCTGAGCGGCAGGCTCGAGCACGGGACGGGCGCCGGTGGTGCTGGTGACGGCGTTCATGGCGATCTCCTCGGATCGGGTGCCACGGGCTGGCTCGGGCGGCGGTCTTCGCCGTGGAGCGGCGGCACCCGAGAAGAGTAGCGCGCGATTAAGTCGTGCACAACTAAATATCGCGCTATACAATCGAGGAGACCTCACCGATACGATGTGACCGTCATGCACAGCTCAGAAGCCAGGAGTCGCACCGTGGCCGCAGCCGGAGCCGAACCGACGCGCGACGACGGTTCGCTACTACTGGACGACCAGCTCTGCTTCGCCCTCTACGCCGCCTCGCGCGCCGTCACCGCGCGCTACCGGCCACTGCTGGACGAACTCGGACTGACCTATCCGCAATACCTGGTCATGCTCACGCTGTGGGAGCGGGACTCGATCTCCGTACGGGACCTGGGCGCCAGCCTCCAGCTCGAGTCGAGCACCCTCTCGCCGCTCCTCAAGCGCCTCGAAGCGGGTGGCCTGCTCCGCCGCGAACGGCGCGCGGAGGACGAGCGTTCCGTGGCGATCCGCCTCACCGACTCCGGCGCCGAACTCCGCGAACGGGCCTCCACAGTGCCGCTCGCGATCGGTGACGCCATGGGCCTGACCCCCGAGCAGGACGCCATGGCCAAGCAACTGCTCCGCCTGCTCACCGCCAACGTCAGCCCGGACGCCTGACGTCCGGCACCCGCCCGGCCCTCCGGGCCGCCCGCCGGTCCCGGGGGTGCGGGTTGACACTCTGTCAAATACCGTATTTCAAAAGGGCGTTGACGAATATGTTCTGACAGCGAAAGGCGCACTCACTCCATTTCGCGGTGTAGCTTCTACCCGTCAGTAGGGGCTTGAGCAAGGGTGGAAGTGTGGTTGCCTCTCCGCAAACCGATAGATTCGCCGCCCGTCTCAGGATGCTGAAGGACCGCAGCGGCCGGGGCTACGACCGCCTCGGCAAGGAAGCGGGCGTCAGCAGTTCGAGCCTGCATCGGTACTGCTCCGGCCTCAGCGTCCCGACGGACTACCGGGTGGTGCACGCCTTCGCCAAGGTGTGCGGCGCCAGCGCGGAGGAGCTCCGCGAACTCCACCGGCTGTGGGCGCTGGCGGACACCGACCGGGACGTACCGGCTGTGAGCGCCAAGGAGAACCCGACACCGGAACCGGACGGACCAGCCGTACCCGCGCAGCCCGGCCCCGGGCCGGAGGAGCCTGTCCCGTCGGCGCGGACGAGCCACGGACCGGCCGAAGCCGCCCCTGCGGAGATCACCCCCGACAGGACCGAGGAGCCGCGCCGGTCCCGGGTGCCCGAGAAGCTGACCTCCCGTTTCGCGATACTGGCCGCCGTGGTCGCGGTGGTACTGGTGGCCGGCTTCGTATGGCTGCCCGCCGGACGCCCCGCCAGTGCCTCACCGGCGGCCGGTGCCCCGTCCTCGGCCGGGGACGGGCTGCTGTACTCCCCCGCGTGCCGGTCGGTGAGCATGGGACAGCACGACGAGTGCGTGCGCGAGGTCCAGCGCCTGCTGGTGCGGGCGAAGGGCAGGCTCGCCGTCGACGGGGACTTCGGGCCGGAGACCCTGCGCAGACTGACCGCGTTCCAGGTGCTGACGGGTATGCCGGCCAACAACGTGGTCGACGAGGCCACCAAGAACGCGCTCTACGCGCAGAAGGTCAGCATGGCGACGTGGTCGCCGGCCCGGGTGGCGAAGCGGATCCGTGAGGTGTTCACCGAGGATCCCGGCACGGCCGTGGCCATCGCCCGCTGTGCGTCGTTCCTCGACCCGCTGTGGGTGCTGCCCAACACCAACGGCAGCCGCAACTGGGGCCTGTTCCAGATCTCCGACGCCCGTCTGCGGGAGCTCGACGGCACCCCGCTGCGGGCGTTCGACCCGGAGTGGAACATCAACGCCGCCCACCGTCTGTGGGCCGCTCAGCATGACTTCCACGACTGGCCCTCCTGCGAGGCGGCGCTGAAGGACACGCCGAAGAGCTGAAGCGCGGAGCCCCGGGGACCGCCGCCGCGGTACCCGGGGCCACCCACTCCGGATCACCCGGGGCGGCGTCAGACCGTGCCGCTCTCCCACCACCAGTCACGGCCGAGGTCAGCCCTGCTGTCGACGTGCTGGTGGTCGACGGTATACCGCTCCAGCCCGGAGAAGCCGCAGGTCTCCGCCTTCTGGTAGACGGTCTTGGTGGCCACGCCGGGGACGTCGAGGTCGGCCGCGGTGCCGTACAGGTGCATGCTGTCGCTGGCCCCGCCGATGTCGGCGTTGTGCTCGATGCTGCGGAAGCCGGAGTTGACCGTGATCGGCTTGTCGCCGAGCTTCTTGCGCAGGGCCTCCAGCTTGTACATACAGCGGCGGGCGTTCTCCTTCACCTGGGCCGCGCTCAGCTTGCCGCCGTTGAAGGTGCCGCTCGACTGGTCCACGAACTCGCTCCAGTTGAAGTGAACCGTGGAGCCGTCCGACTGCTCCAGCGCGTTGAGCTTCGCCTGGGTGTTGGGTCCGACGCTGGCGTCGGCGGTGAGACCGTACGCCGCCTGGAACCGCTTCACGGCCGCGGCCGTGCCGGGGCCGAAGTCCCCGTCGACGCCGACCCGGGTGTGACTGGCGCTGTCGGCCGCCCAGCCCGCGACCCGGATCTGCAGCTCGGTCACATCGGCGCCGGTGTCGCCCTGCTCCAGGGTGCGCGACCACGAGTAGGCCTGCGCGACACCCGGGAACAGCAGCTGGCCGAACGCTGCGCCGACACCGGCGGCCAGCGTGCCTCGCAGCATGGTGCGGCGGTCGATGGGACGGAAGGAAGAGGTCATCGTCGTCCTTTCGGGACGGTGGTGCGGGAAGAGGTGCTGCGGGAGGTGGTCAGTAGGCGATCTGGAACGTGACGTTCTGCGCGTCGGTGTCATAGGCGTGCACGCGCAGGACGAAGTGGGTGCCGTCCTTGACGTCGGTGGCGACGGTCGCCCACTCGGTGCCGTGGGTGGAGTACGTGTCGTCGTGGTTGCACTTGGTGGTGTGGTCGACGAACACCACACAGGCGTCCAGGAACGCCCCCTCCGGCGTGTTCGCGCTGAGTCGAATGTTGATGTCACCGCACCGCGAGGACGTGGTGTAGGTGCCGTACTCCTTGGGTGCTGTCTGGTAGTGGTACGTCAGGGTCTTGGCGCCGCCGTAGCAGCTGACCGCGGCGGTCGAGGGCTGTGCGGAGGCGGGCGCGACGCCCACTCCCAGCAACGCGGCCGCGGTGAACACAACCGAGACGAACGCCCTGCTTCCGATCATGGTGGTCTCCGTTCGGGTGAGGGGGGTCAGAAGGCGATCTGGATGGTGGCGGAACTGCCCTCGAGATCCACTCCGTTGGGCACCGTGAACCTGGTGCCGTCCAGGACGTCGGTGGCGATGGTCGTCCAGCTCCGGCGGACTTCGGTCCACCGGTTGCAGACGCCGGTCCTCTCGAACTTCACGCAGGCGACGACGTAGTCCGCGTCGCCGCCGGTGACGCGCATGTTGATGTCGGTACAGCGGCTCGTGGTCCGGTACGGGCCGAAGTCGCGCACGTCCCCGTAGTGCACCGTGACTGCCCCGCCGTAACAGCTCGTGGCGGTGGCGGCGGCGGCCGAGGCCGGCGCCGGAACGGCGAAGCCCAGGGCGACGAGCAGGGCGACGAGCAACGCGCGTGCGAACCGGTCGATCATGGGGGTCCTCCTCGATACGGCCGGGATCACCGGTTGGCCAGCCGGTCCAGATCGGCCTGGGTGCCGTTGAACACGTCCCCGGTCGCCGGCGCCTGGATGCCCGGGAAGAGCGCGGCGTCGGTGTACTGCCACATCGCCCAGGTCGTCGAGCCGCTGGGCACCGGCGGCTGGGTGATCGACTGGCGGTAGTCCGCGAGTTGCAGCGGATACCGGGCGAAGGCGGTGGTCGAACCCAGGCAGTCGTCCAGGAAGGACTTCTGGGTGTAGATGACCGGTGTACGGCCGAACGCCGCCTCCACCCTGTCGAGCCAGACCCTGGCGTCGCCCACCGTGCCGTAGGTGGGACAGCGTCCGCTGCCGTCGTCCATGCGTTCCAGGTCGAATATGGGCGGCAGGTCGCCCGCGCGCTGCCCGGTGTAGCCGGTCGCCCGAACCGCGGCGATGAACCGGTCGGCCTGCGCGCCACCCGTGTCGGGCGACGTGCCCGTGTAGAAGTGGTAGGGCGCGACGGCCAGCCCCGCCGCCCTGGCCGCCCCGAGATCGGTGGCGAGGTATTCGTCGGTGACGTTCAGACCCCGGGTGGCCTTGACCGTCGCGAACTCGACCCCCGAGGCCCGTACGGCCTTCCAGTCGATCGGCGCGCCGCCGGGGTGCTGGTACTTGGCCGTGTCCAGGCCGTCGATCGGGTAGCCGGCGGGACGCGGTGGCGCGCAGTACGTGTCACGGCTGGACCAGTCCGTCAGTTTCGCCCAGGTGTTCGGGCCCACGGTGCCGTCGGCACTGAGGTTGGCGCAGTGCTGGAGCTCGATGACGCGGGCCTCGGTCCCACCCCCGAAGTCTCCGTCGATCGTCAGCGGCGGATGGTGGAACGGCTCCATGGCCAGGTTCAGCCGGCACTGGACCTCCTCGACCTCGACGCCCTTCGCTCCCCGCTTCAGCGTCGGACGGGTGTCGGTGTGGCCGCACACGGTCGTCTGCGTCGTGCGCGACGCGCCCTGGTTCGCACAGCTGTGCGGTTGCGCGGCCCAGGTGTTCAGCGCCGCCCAGGTCTGCGGGCCGAGCACACCGTCCACGCCCAGCCCGGCGCACCGCTGGAACTCCTCGACCCGCGTCTCCGTCGCCGACCCGAACGAGCCGTCCGCCGCGATCGGTGTGTACCGGCTGGGCTTCGTCGCCAGGTTGAGCTCGCACTGCGCCTCGATCGCCGAGTCCCCCGTCGATCCCCGCTGCAGTGTGGGTTGTGCGCTCGTGTGCCCGCAGACCGCGACCGCGGTGGCAGCGGACTCCGCCGCCTGCACGGCGGTGGGCCCGTATCCGGCAAGGACCGCTGCCACGGCGAGGGTCAGACCCCGCAGAAGCGTCCTTCGTCCCATGTGATGTTCCCCCCTCGAGAGTGACCGGGAGCCCCCGGCTCAGGTCATGCTGGCAGCGGCCGTCCGTAAGCGGATCGACTCGCCCCGGATCGGGATGCCGGGACAGTCCCACGCCTGTGACCTGCGGAAACGGATCACCGCTGGGATGCGTGTGGGATACGGACGGCGCACGGGGCGCTGGAGGCCGATGCGCCGGCACCTGCCCTGCGGACGGGGCCCGCCGCTCACCCGCCCCCGCGCGCGCCCCCACGGCGGACTCGGACCGGCCATCACGGTCGGCGCGCGGTGGAACCGCGGTGGCCGTCGAATCCTGGCGGGCGGTGCCCCGGCCGGGTGAGCGTGGCCCCACCGACCGCGGTACTCCCGCACTGTCGGCGTTCACCGCGCGATCCGCTGGTGTGTGCGAAGCGACCCCCGGTGTTATTCAATGAGGTGTGCGGTCAGGGATCTCGGGGCCCCGTCGCACGGGTCCGAGTAACGACCCCGGCGCTGCGCCGGGGATTGCCGAGAGAGCCGCATGGACTCCACGCCCTCGCCCTCATCGCCGTTCGAGCTGGTCAGCAGCGCCCTGGGGCGCTACATCCCGCGCGGCGGATCGGCAGCGGCCACCGGTCCCGATGACGCGCAGGATGACCGCGCCGCCCGCCCACGCGCACCGGACAACCCGGCAGCCGACCGTCACGACCAGATCCTCGGCGTCGTCAACCTGGACGGGGATCTGAGAATCACCCGCTGCAATCTCGACGCCGCCGTGTTCGCGGGCCTGGACCCCGTGGCCGGGAGCGCTTTCGCCGATCTCCTGCCTCCCGGGGACATACCGACGGTCACCCGGCGGTTGCGGCAGGTCCTGGAGATCGGTGAGGCGCACGTCGCCCGGATCCAGCGCCTGCGACGCGGCGACGGGTCGGAGCTGGTGGTCTCGATGAGCATCCTGCCCGCCGCGGCGCCTCAGGAGGGCCTGACCGTCTCCTTGATCGCCATGGCCAGACGGCTGCACCTGTACGCCGCCGAGACCGCGATCGGCACCTCGCTGGACATCGGCGAGACCGCGCAGTCGCTGGCGGAGTCCCTGCTGGCCTGGGGAGACGTGGCCGCCGTCGACCTCGACTTCGCCGTGTGGACGGGCGAGGGAGTCACCGAACAGGCGCAGGGGCGAATCCGGCTACGGCGGGCAGCCCTGGTCCCGGACCGCGTGTGGCCCGAGGGTTACGTGACTCCGGGCGGTGATCTGCCGAGCGACGCGAGTCGCCTGCTGGCGCAGGCGGTACGCCGGGACGACGCCCCGCAGGCCATCGTCATACCGGACCGGGAGGCGGTGGAGCGGCTGCTCGGCAGTCCGCGAGTGATCCGTGCCCTGGTGCCCGGTGACCGGTCGGCGGGGGTGGCGTGCATACCGCTGGTCCTGGACGGCGCGCCGCCGGTCGTGCTGGGCGTGGCGGAGGTCTGGCGGCGGGCGGACTCCTCCTTCCGCGACAGCGAGTTGTTCGACCTGCAGGAACTGGTGGCCAGGACCGCCCATCACGTCGACCTGGCTCGTCAGCACCAGCGCGAGCACACGCAGGTGCTGGCGTTGCAGCGCCGGCTGCTGCCCCGGAGCGGCGGCGACACCCTTGAGATCGCCAGCGTCTATCAGCCCGCCACCCCCGACAGCGCCGGTGTCGGCGGCGACTGGGTGAACAGTTTTCCGCTGCCGGACGGCCGTACCGCGCTGGTGGTCGGCGACGTCGTCGGGCACGGCCTGGGAGCCGCGGCAGCCATGGGCCAGCTGAGCATGGAGGCGCGCGCACTGCTGTCCGCGGGGCTGGCACCCGACGAGGTGCTGGAGCATTTGGACGAGACCGTGACGCTGCTGGACGACGCGGAGTCCGGGCTGGCGGCCGGCTACAGCGCCCTCGGCTCCACCTGCTGCATCGCCCTCTACGACCCCGTCAGCCATCAGGTGACGCTCTCCAGCGCCGGTCACCTTCCCCCGGTCCTGGTGCTTCCGGACGGGCACGCGGGCCCGCTCGCTGTCCGCCCTCACCCCGGCCTGGGCGCCGAGTTCGCGTTGCGTGAGCCGTTCGAGGTGCACACGTTCGGCGCGCCTCCCGGCTCCCTGCTCGCCCTCTACACCGACGGCCTGGTGGAGGACCGGGCCCTGTCGATCGACGAGGGCATCGGCAGGCTGGCGGAGGCCGTGTCCACGGTGCATCCCTGGGACGCCCTGCAACAGGCCGCGCGGCACGTCGTCTCCACGCTGGCGCCCGTGCGTCAGCGCGACGACGTGACCCTGCTGCTCGCGCGCATGATCGGCTACCGAAAGGGGGACACCGCGACCTGGCGGCTGCCCGCCCGCGACGACGCGCCCGCCCGTGCCCGCGCCCACGTCTCCGCGCTGCTGCGGCGGTGGCACACCACGGGCCACACCCGGGACGACGTGCCGCTGCTGGTCAGCGAGCTGGTGACGAACGCGGTGCGCTTCGCCACCGGGCCCATCACGATCCGACTGATCAGGGCCCGTCACGGTCTGCTGTGCGAGGTGGGCGACACCGGCAACGGCAGGCCACGTCTGAGCCCTGGCGGCCTCCTCGACGACGGCGGGCGCGGCCTGCACATCGTGCACAGGCTCACCACCCGGTGGGGGGTGCGGTGGACGGACACCGGCAAAGTGGTCTGGGCGGAGGTCGCGAGGTGACGCGGCTGCCGGCGGGGCGCGGCCGGGGTACACGACCGCTGCGCGGGTAGGTGCGTCGTGCGCGTCAGCCGACGCCGCCGACAGTGCGGACGGCGCCCTCAGCGGTAGGGGTGGCGTGGCCGGTGACGCGAGCGGCGCCCTTCGCGGTAGAGGTGGAGTGGCAGGTGACGCGAGCGGCGCCCTTCGCGGTAGAGGTGGAGTGGCAGGTGACGCGAGCGGCGCCCTTCGCGGTAGAGGTGGAGTGGCAGGTGACGCGAACGGCGCGTCTGCCGGTTCGGGGGGAGTGGCCGGTGACGCGAGCGGCCCGCCTGCCGGTTCGGGTGGCGCGGGCTCGCATTACAGCCATTCCCCTTCCAGGGCGGTGGCGGTGAGGCCCGGTGCCGCCGCGTACAGGACGGCGCGATCGCCCGGCTTCTGCCCGGCGTCGTGCGCCCGCCTCACGATGTCGAACACGGCGGCGCCTCCGCGGTTGCCGCTGGTGTAGCTGTCCCGGCTGTACTCCAGCAGCCCCGCCGGCCATGCGTCGGGCATCGTCTGCTCCATGTACTCCAGCACCCGGGTCCCGCCGGGGTGCGCGAGCAGCACGTCGGGGTGCCAGGAGTCCGGGTCGTCCTGGTAACGGACGCGCAGCCACTCCCACATCGCGGTGACCGTCTCCTGTACGGCGCGCGGCCCGCGCCGGTCCATCACGAAGTGGGCGCCGTCCGCGCGTGTCTCCAGGCGGTGCAGGTCCTGGGTGCCGGGCAGGGTGTGGTGCCAGGCGGCGTCCAGCCGCAGCACCGACTCGCGCCTCGGGCGGCCCGTGACCACCGCGGCGACCGCGGTGTCCGCGAACAGCAAGCGGACGATCAGGGACTCGATGGTGTCGTCCGCGGGCTGGTAGGTGGTGCTCAGCGCCTCCGCGATCACGACCAGGACCACCCGTTCGGGGTCCGCGGCCACGAGATCCGCCGCCAGGGCCAGGGAGCGGGTTCCCGCGATGCAGGCCCACTGCGTGGCCGGCAGCAGCATCACGTCGTCGCGCAGCGAAAGCCTGTTGGCCAGGGAGACGTCCAGACCCGGCAGCGCCGGGGTGGTGGAGTGACTGGTGATCAGACAGTCGACGTCCGCGGCGTCCAGCCCGGCGATCTGCAGGGCCCCGCGCGCCGCGCGCTCCCCGTAGGACTGCACGGCCTCCCAGGCCGGGGCGGTGCGCTCCTGGACGGTCTGCGGCGTGGGTATCGCCTCGAGGGCGGCGATCACGCGGTCCACGTCCTGCTGGGTGAACCCGTCGCGTGCCAGCGCCTTTTGGGCGGGCTCGATGCCGACAGCCCGCAGGCCGCCGCCGTCGCCGGGCGCGACGGCGGTCTCCAACGGCAGCATCCACCCACGGGACTCGATGCCCGTACTTGCCGCGATGCCGTCGATCCGCGGTGCCCACGCCGCGTGCGGGTGCCGGTCGCGCACCTCCGCCACGATCTGGCTGGTCTCCACGGCGTGCTCACCGTGTATCACGGCAGGAGGACAGAGGTAAGCGGCCATGATGGGCACCTTTCCAGGGGAACGAGGAGGAACGTCACGAGGGCTGCGTCATGGGCCACTTCGGAACTGCGCGCCCATGCCGATGGGCTCCGCTTCGGGAGCCGCTCGCCTCGTCGAGCATGGACGCCAAAGGGACATTTCCGCTGTGACTCAGACAACTTGGGCGGCTCTCAGGGGGCGTGATACGGCACACACCACTGAAAACGGGGCCCTCGGACCGGTCCGGTGCCTTCAGCGCCGCGGTCGCCCCCACCTACCTGGCTCGGTACCCGGCGAGGTCGCCACAACAGCGCCACCGGGCACACCGTTCCGCGTCCGGCACCCCGCCGATTCCCTCATGCCTGGGCAGGTGCTCCCAGAAGGTGCGTTCGGCCACCCGCACGCGTCGAAGGGCGGGATCCGACGAGCTGGAGCGATGGCCCGGATCGCTGAGCGGTTCAGGCAGCCGCGAGCCTCCGGATGCGCGGATGGTTCTCCAACGCCCACCGCACGGTCTTCGGCGGGCGTCCGAGCAGGGTTTCGAGCTGGTCGGTGACGCCGCGGTATCCGCCGCCGCCCATCAGCCGGGTCAGGGTCTTCAGGTGCTCCGCGATGTGCGGGAACGCGGCCAGGGCGGTGTCCACATAGGTCTCGTTCCAGGTTTCGACGTCTTCGGGGACGTAAGCGACCTGGCGTCCCAGTGCGGCCGCGTAGTCCTGCGCGAACCCGTGCATGTCCTTCAGTTCCGGGCCGTTGAGGGCGTAGGACTTCGAGACGTGCGGCGCCGGCTCCGCGAGGATCCTCACGCACAGCTCCGCCACGTCGTAACCAGCGACGGGCGCGAGCCGGTGGTCACCGAAGGGCAGACGCAGTTCACCGTTGCCCAGCGGTTCCAGCGCCAGCCAGGTCATCAGGGGGTTCTCGACGAACATGGCCGCCCGGATGTTGACGGTCGGGAGGCCGGACCACTCCAGCACCTGCTCGGCGACCCAGTGGGCCCGTTGCTGCGGCGACCAGTTGGCGACGAGTCCGCCGAGCCACGCACGTCGTTCTTCCTCCGGCGCGGTCATCCTGTCGAACGTCATGAACGACTGCTCGTACTCGGAGATGTTGACGAAGACCTCGATGTCACCCCGCGCCCGCGCCGCCGCGGCCATCAGGCTGACGGCGTCGGTGTAGTACGGCGACAGGCTCATGCTGAAGTAGATGCGTCGGACGCCCTTCAACGCGGCGCTCACATCGGCAATGGTGAGCAGGTCGCCGACGAAGACCTCGGCACCCGCCTGGCGGAGCGAGTGCGCGCGCTCGTCGTCCTGGCGCACGAACGCCCGCACCGGGTGCCCCTGTTCGAGCAGCATGCCGACCATCGTTCGGCTCACACCACCGATCTCGCCGGAGGCACCGGTGATCAGGATGGGATTGCGCTCAGGCATCAATGTGTCCTCTGTCCGGTGGGGGGAGTCAGTTGTCGAGAAGCCACGAGGCGGATGCCGCGCGGCCTCATCGGGACGCGGGGCCGTCGACGCCGGCGAGCCGAGGAGTGCGGTGTCGACCGCGGCGGGACGCTCCTGCTGTGTCCAGTGGCCGCAACCCGGCAGCACCACCGGGCCGTGCAGAAGAGGCGCGACAGCGGTCAACGGGTGCTCCGGCCCGCCCTGGCCACGGAAGCTCTCGGTCGGCGAGCTGCCCCCGTCCGCGGTGCCTGATCTCCTTGCGGTGCGTGAGTGCGTGCCGCTACTTCGCCAACTGGGCGTACATGGCTTCCAGGTCGGCGGACAGCTGGGACTTGACCCAGCGGGTGGTGTCGTCGGCCAGCACCTCGTACGCCCCTGCCTCGATGCCGTCGAGTGCGGCCACGGCGATGTCGCGGGGGTCGGCCTTGGGTGCGTCGACGCCCGAGGTCATGTCGGTGTCCACGTAGGCCATGTGGAGCCCGGTCACCGCTATGCCGCGCGGCTGCAACTCCAGACGCAGCGAGTTGGTCTGCGACCACAGGGCGGCCTTGGAGGCGCCGTAGGGCGTGCCGTCGGCCAGCCAGGACAGAACGGAGTGGGCGTTGAGGATGTGACCCCCGCCGTTGCGCTCGATGACCGGCACGAAGGCCCGGGTGACCAGCAGCGGCCCGTAGAAGTTGGTATCCAGATCCCGGCGCACCTCCTCCATCGGGGAGTTGAGGTACGAAGCGCGGACGGAGGCCCCGGCGTTGTTGATCAGGATGGTGACGTCCTGGGCCTGCTCGGCGGCGGCTGCCACGGATGCCGGGTCGGTGGCCTCGAGCGCCAGCGCAACGGCATCGGGGTGGGTCACCGTGCGCGGGTCACGGGCCGTGGCGTAGACCTTGCCGGCGCCGCGCGCGTAGAGCTCCTCGACCAGCACCCTGCCGATGCCCCGGCTGCCTCCGGTGACGAGGACGTTGGCGCCCTTGATTGCTGTCATGACTACCTCCACCAAGATGAAAACCGATCGGTTTCACCACTGTAAACCGATCGGTTTCGTCATGCAAGTCGGTTGAGCGGCGGATGACCACGGCGTGCGGTGTCGCCGTGGAGCCGGGCGCCCGCCTCCGCCGCGTGGATCTCCGGCGCGTCCCATGGGACCGGAATTACCGGCAGGACGATGCGGGACGGCCGGGCGGGGTCGTGGAAGACCTGCTGGTGGGCCACCCGGGCCGTGGTCGCGGTCTCTTCGGGGTCGCCCGTGTTGAGGTTGCGGTCCCAGCACGGGAAGTTGCTGGAGGACCTGGACCCGTATCCGGTGGCCCGCCCTGAAGACGATGCTGGTCGACCACAGGTCCACGACGTGCTCGGCCGCCTCACCCGGTGCCGCCGCGCGCACCCTCACGATGCCGTCGGCCACGTTGAGCGAGACGCCGTTCTCGTCGACGTCGCAATGGCGGGCCACCCAGTCGGTCGAGGGCCCGTCCGTAGCCGCGAAGAGCACCGCACGGACGCGGCCGGTCACCTCCAGGTCCTCGGCGAGCGGTTCCGTGGTGAAGACCAGGACGTCCTCGCGCGCTTCTACGGCAGTCTGGTCGAGCGGCCCGGGACGGAACTCTTCGGTCATCAGGAGTGCGCCGCCGGTGGTCGGCGCCGGATCCATGGGGTCGTAGGTGAAACCTCGGGCTGCTCGGCGGTGGACGGCGGATCCTGCGTCAGGCGCCCGTCCGCGCGCAGGTGGAAGTCCGTGTCCACGGCCCGCGACAGGGGTCCGTGTCCACGGCCCGCGACAGGGGCCATTGCGTCTCCTCGTGCCACTGGTTGATCCCCATGACGCGGACGCAGGGACACCCCGTCGTCGCGGCCGCCGAGGCAGAGGACGATGCGAGACCGGCGAACTCGTCCGGGCCGGCTGGATGAGACTGTGGGAGACGGTGCGTCTGTCGCTGGGTGCCGATGTCCACGCGACCACAAGCTTCTACGCCTGTGGCATGGTCGGCGACACTCCTACGGCCATCGGGCTTTCCTCGGACGGCCGGAAAGCAGGGGCGTGAAGCCGTCGGCGCTGCTCGGGCCGCCGGAGACGGGCTTCGACCCGAAAGAGCGCTTCGGTCTCCGGGCCTGCTCGCACACGGGGTACGTCAGCGCATGCCTGCCGCATCGAGCAGGGTGTCCACCGTGGGTGCGATGAGCCCGGTCAGGTTGTCGGCCTGGATTCCCGCGCGGGCGCTGGCGCCGTCGAAGACCAGGATGAGCTGCCGGGCCAGCAGGTCGGGTTCGCTCGCGCCACCCCGTTCGGCCTCGCCACGGAAGAAGGCCGTCAGGTTCGCCTTGATCCGGTGGGCCACCCGGCTCGCGGGGTGGGTCTGATCCTTGAGCTCGATCTGCACAGCCAGGTACCGGCAGCCTCGGAAGTCGGGCCCACCCGCCTGCGACTCCACCCGCTCGAAGACGTACAGGATCCGCTCGCGGGGGGAACGGCCATCGTCCGCCGGGGGCAGGAGGGTCGCCACGAAGTCAGCGGCACGCTCCTTCAGGCTCGCCGCCAGCAGTTCGTCCTTGCTCTCGAACAGTTGGTACATGGAGCGCTTCGACACCCCCGCCGCCTTGCACAGCGCCTCGACGCCGATGCCGACGCCGTCGCGGTAGGTGAGCGTGGCCGCCGCCTCCAGCAGCCGCTCTCTGGGACTTGGCTTCACGTTGGTGGTCATATCGTGAGGTTAACTCGCATCGGACGAAATAGAAACCGATCGGTTTCAAGGCCCAGCCGCCGGGGCTCTGAGTGGCTTTCAGGCGTCCGCCCGGCGCCGGGCGCATCCCCGGCACTCCGCACAGTGGCCCCGTCCTGGGTGAGCCGCGTTCCGCTACGCCGGGGCAGCGGCCTGATCGGGCTCCGTCTCGGCGGGGATGCGGTGCAGCCCCTTGCGGTCGTACCAGCTGGTCATGCCGAAGCCGAAGAGGACGGCCGCCACGAGGCCGACGGCCATCATGACCCAGCCCCGGGTCGGACCGGCGTCGGCCTGGGCGTCGCAGTACAGGATCGAGCGGATGCCGCCGGTGATCTGCCGCAGCGGCTCGAACTCCGCCAGGAAGCGGTAGAAGCCGGGCAGCGCCTGAATCGGCGTGGTGGCGTTGGCCGTCGGCACCGCCATCCCGATGAAGACCAGCGTGACCACCAGCATGCCGGGCGTGCCGAACACGGCGAGGAGGGTGAGCGCGCCGGTCCCGGCGACGGCAATGGCGCACACCGAGTACAGCCACAGCAGCGGCAGGTGGGAGGCGTCCATGCCCATGAGGCCGACCGCGCCCGCCATGACCAGCGTGCCCATCAGCAGGGACAGCCCGGCCATGAGGGTGCCGCCGATGGCGAGGGTCTGCACCCGCGTCGCGCGGACCAGCGGGCGGTGCAGGCGCAGTGGGCCCATGTCGTTGTGGGTGTAGCCGAGGGCGTGGTCCACCTGGCCGCTGATGACGTTGGCGGAGAGCATGCCGCAGACCACCAGGACGAGCGCGTAGTAGAACGCCGTCAGACCCAGGCCACTGTGCGCGTCGAGCGGGTGGCCGTCCCTCACCGTGACGGCGGCCGGGTCGGCCAGCAGGACGCGTGCCGCGGCGGGCAACTGCGCCTGTCCGGCCCCACTCCGGGCCGTCAGCTCCCTGCCCACCTGGAGCGAGGCGCTCTCGGCCGCCTGCGTCGTCGCCGTCCTGGCCAGAGCGGAGCCCACGCTGCCGGCGGACTGGTTGGTCAGCACCGTCAGCGTCGGGCGGGCCGGGGCCCCGGTGGTCGCGGCGCCGGTGGTCGCGGCGCCGGTGAGTGCGGCGCCGGTGGTCGCGGCGCCGGTGAGTGCGGTGGTGGCGGAGGTGAAGTCGGCGGGGGCGACGAGCGCGCCGTACAGCTTGCCCTTGCCGAGTTCCTCCTTCATCTCCTTCTCGTCCATCACCTTCCAGTCGACTCCGGTCCTGGACAGCACACTCGTATCCGCAGCGGGCCGGACAGCTTCATTGCGGGCCGGCGACCCTCGGAACGTCCGCTCTCGGCCCACATGGCCGCCGACGGAACCGGAGGTGCGGACGCGGCACCCTGCCGGGACTCCGACTGGTGAAACCGGTCGGTTTCAGCTCCATGGTAAACCGACCGGTTTTCAATTTCCAAGCCGAGGCGCCGCCCCATGTCCCAGCAGCACAGGAGGCCGCCCGCCCACACCGTCCCTTTCGTCGGGTCGCCTCGAGCCGCGACTGGAGCGGCTCGCTTCAGGTCGCGCAAGCCCTCCGGGACCGTCGCGCCGAACACGGCCATCAGGGCCTCCCCGCCCAACCGAAGGCGGTCCGCCCGGGCTTGCCCTTCCAGAAGCGGTCTATCCGGCCGGGGCTCGTGCTGAAATGATCACTTCGGAAATGATCAGTTGAAGGTCAGCAGCGGGTGAACCCGGGCCGGTCGGATCCTGGGGACGCCGGACGGACTCGGCGGGCTGCGGGCGGTCACGTTCCGCTGTGCCGCAGACTGGCACCGACCGCTTGACCGAACAGGGGATGGATTTCATGGCTGACCGGCCTTTGACGCTGATGGCAGTGCACGCCCACCCGGACGACGAGGCCACGGGAACCGGGGGTGTCCTGGGGCGTTATGCGGCGGAGGGCATCCGCACGGTACTTGTCACATGCACCGACGGTGGCTGCGGTGACGGTCCGGGGGGCGCCAAGCCGGGCGACCCCGGGCATGATCCGGCCGCCGTTGCCGTGCTGCGTCGAAGCGAGCTCGAAGCGAGCTGCGACGTCCTGGGGGTCGGTCATCTTGAGCTGCTCGGGTACGCCGACTCCGGGATGATGGGCTGGCCGGCCAACACCGCGCCCGGATCGTTCTGGAGTACGCCCGTGGAGGAGGCAGCCGCTCGGCTGGCCGAACTGATGCTGCGCTACCAGCCGGATGTCGTCGTGACCTACGACGAGAACGGGTTCTACGGCCACCCCGATCACATCCAGGCGAACCGGATCACGATGGCAGCGCTGTCGCTGACCGGGATGGCGTCGAAGGTGTACTGGACGACGGCTCCGCGCTCGATGATGAAGGAGTTCGGGCAGATCATGCGCGAGTTCGGCGGGGACTGGGAGGAGCCGGATCCGTCCGAGGCCGAAGAGGGGCCCGAAATCGGCCTGCCCGACGAGGAGATCACCACGTGGGTGGACACCACCGACTTCGCCGGCCAGAAGTTCGACGCGCTGGCCGCGCATGCCAGCCAGGGTGAGAACATCTTCTTCCTGCGGATGGGCAAGGAGAGGTTCACGCAGCTCATGGGCGTGGAGACGTTCGTGCGGGTCCACGACACCACCGGTGCGCCCCTGCCCGAGAACGACCTCTTCGCCGGCCTGCGCTGAGCTCCGGCCGGCGGCCGTCCCGCGGACACACGGAGAACCGCGGGCAGCACACGCTGGGCCCCGAAGGAGCGTGATCTCCTTGATGTGTGACTCGTCGCCGGGCCGCAGCAGTTGCGCCTCCTCGAACGGCCGGTAGCCCACCCGCGCCGGGCAGAACAGCGTGTACGCGTCGCCCTCGCCGGTCCGAGTGTGGCGGCGGATGTCCTCGACCGCCGTGAACGCCGAGGTCAGGAAGGAGCGCAGCCGGTCAGGTCCCTCGAGCCGGAACCGCTCGGTGAGCGGCGAGCCGAGCACGACGTCGCGGCCCAGGCACGCGGCCGCGGCGTCGACGTCACCGCGATCCGCGGCGGACGCGGCGGCGCGCCGGCTCGCGACGGTGGCGGAGTGCGGGTCTCGGACATGGGCCTCTCCCGGTCCCGACGGCGTGATGGGGGTTCGCGGGTGGCGGGTGTCAGCCGGCCAGCTTGTTCGTCTTGCGGATGTGCCTGTCGAAGGCCCAGGCAGGAACAAAGGGGAGCAGGCGCGCTCGTCCGGCCATGGGGCCGGCGGTGTAGCGCAGTTTCGGCTTCGCGTCGGTCGCTGCCGTGACGATCGCCTTGGCGACAACGGCGGGGGCGTCGCCGTCCTGTGGTGCCGATGTCCACCCCCGCGACCGCTCCCCCACCCCCCGCCAGCCTCAAGCGCACCGTCGCCGCCAGCCTCATCGGCACCACCATCGAGTGGCACGACACTCATTCGATCGGGGCTAGGACCTGCAGAGTTGCCTTCTTGGCACCCTGCAACTCAGCACCGACCCAGCACCGGAACCCAACCGGGCCGGTCAAGGGCGGCAGACGAGAGTTCGGCCCGACAGCGGAGCTGCCCCAGAGGCCAGTAGGTCTGACAGATCGTAGTCAACTTCTCGCACCCCAGCGCCATCGCGCGTCGCTCCGTCATCGTCATCGCATGTGCGCCTTCGCCTCATCGACGGGCCGTTCATCACGGCTCTCACACATGCCGTCTTGCCGGCCCACGCGATAGCGCCGATACCTTTGCTGCGTCACGCGTGGTACAGCACCCGCACAACCATCGTGTCGGCAGGAAGACCGTCCAGGTAGCCGTTGAACATGCGCTCGTGATCGGGGCCGCCGCCCTCCACCCACCGCCCGTCGAGGGTGAGCAGGGCGGGGGTGGGCAACACGGCGGCCACGTGGCGGGAGACGTACGTCTCGAGATCCTCGTCGAAGTGGTAGGCGGGGTCGGAGCCGAACCGCTCCTCCAGGGCGGGGTCGGACTCGATAGCCCGGATGAGGGGCTGCTCCCGGAAGGCGGTCACGGCCTCCTCCCTGGCGTGTTCGGGGTCCAGGGTCCTGGCCCGCTCGGCGAAGTGGTGGAAGGGAAGCGCCGGCGGGTAGCGATCGGAGAAGGTCTGGTAGGCCGTCCAGGTGTCGCCGGCCCGGCGGGCCTCGGCGGCGCGGGGCGTGTCGAGGTCGAGGATGCTGCGCGGGCCGCCGTGGCAGCGGGAGGGCGGCAGGTCCTCCGGGGGTTCGGTCCAGTCGTCGTAGCGCACGAGCCGGGGGTCCTCCTCGTGGCCGGGCAACACGTCGAAGAGACAGCCCGCCCCCGAGACGAACCAGTAGCTCCACTCCCCCACCCAGTCCGGATGGGGACGGTCCTCACGGTCGTACCGGAAGGGGTCCATGGCCTGCCCGATCGCCTGCTTCAACCCTTCGGGGCCTACGGGCGGCAGACAGACGGTGATGCGCTGTTTGCCCATGGTGTTCGCTCCTGTGGTGCAGTCCGTGCTCGGTGCGGGTGGTGTGGTGCGCGGCCCACCTTGGCAGGCCGCGCCGGTCAGGCGGTGGGCGGAGGCCCGCAGGAGACGACGACGTCGTCGCAGCCGCGTCCCAAGGTCTTCCAGCCCTCCCGGATGAACGTCAGGTCGCCGAGAACGCCGGCGCCTGCTGGGTAGCCACGCCACTCGCTGTAGGTGCGCAGGGCGGACTTGCTGAACTCGTCGTCGCTCCTGCCCCAGGCGGCGCCCGAGTAGTCGTAGCGCGTCGACTTCCGGGCGGAGACGCCGGTCTACACATCCCGGACGGCACTCGTTTCGACGACCGTCGAGACCCCGAACCGCGTGTCCGTGAGCCGGCATGGTGGCCACACGCATAGCCGACCCTCGAACTGTGTTGCCCCACCACATGTGCCCCTGACCTGCGGATTCCTACGGTATGGCGACACGAACCCGTCCCCGCCAACCGCTTGGAAGTGGTGCCGATGTCCACCCCCGCGACCGCTCCCCCACCCCCCGCCAGCCTCAAGCGCATCGTCGCCGCCAGCCTCATCGGCACCACCATCGAGTGGTACGACTTCTTCCTCTACGGCTCCGCCGCCGCCCTCGTCTTCAACAAGCTGTTCTTTCCGGGCTCCGACCCGCTCGTCGGCACGCTCCTGTCGTTCCTGACCTACGCCGTCGGTTTCGCCGCGCGGCCGCTCGGCGCGCTGGTCTTCGGGCACTTCGGGGACCGGCTCGGGCGCAAGAAGCTGCTGGTGCTCAGTCTGCTGCTGATGGGCGGGGCGACCTTCGCGATCGGGCTGCTGCCGACGCACGCGACCGTCGGGAGCGCCGCGCCCGTGCTGCTGACCGTGCTGCGGCTGGTCCAGGGCTTCGCGCTCGGCGGTGAGTGGGGCGGAGCCGTTCTGCTGGTGTCCGAGCACGGGGACGCGCGGCGGCGCGGTTTCTGGGCCTCGTGGCCGCAGACGGGCGCGCCCGCAGGGCAGTTGCTCGCGACCGGCGTGCTGTCCCTGCTGACCGCCGTGCTCTCCGACGCCGCCTTCGCCTCCTGGGGCTGGCGGATCCCCTTCCTTCTCTCCGGCGTGCTGGTGGTCGTCGGTTTGTGGATTCGTCTGTCTGTCGATGAATCCCCTGTCTTCCGGCAGGCGTTGGAGAAGGCCGAGGCCCGCAAGGCGGTGCGTTCGGCGGAGGCGGAGCCACTGCCTCTGGTGTCGGTGCTGCGGCACCACTGGCGTGACGTACTGGTCGCGATGGGCGCGCGTATGGCGGAGAACATCTCCTACTACGTCATCACCGCGTTCATCCTCGTGTACGCGACCACCTCGGCAGGTGTCTCCAAACAGACGGCGCTCAACGCCGTACTCATCGCCTCCGCCGTGCACTTCGCGGTGATTCCCGCCTGGGGTGCGCTGTCCGACCGGATCGGGCGGCGCCCCGTGTATCTTCTGGGCGCCGTCGGGATCGGGCTCTGGATGTTCCCCTTCTTCTCACTGGTCGACACCGGCGCGTTCGGCAGCCTCGTCCTCGCCGTGACGGTGGGCCTGGTTCTGCACGGGGCGATGTACGCGCCCCAGGCCGCCTTCTTCTCCGAGATGTTCGCGACCCGTATGCGCTACTCCGGCGCTTCCATCGGCGCCCAGTTCGCCTCGGTGGCGGCAGGCGCGCCGGCGCCGCTGATCGCCACCGCACTGCTGGCCGACTACGACAGCTCCACGCCGATCGCCCTGTACGTGATCGCCGCGGCCCTGGTGACGGTCGTCGCCGTGGGAGTCGCCAAGGAGACCCGTCACCGCGACCTGGCCGACAGCGATCCGGCCGGCGGCGGGCCCGCCGCCGGCCCGGAACACACGCAGGCTCCCGCGACGGACGCGCGCGCCGTCTGAATCCCGGTCCCGTATCCCCGCCCACCCCCGCGCAGCCGCCTCCGTACGCCGCCCGCGCGTACGGAGGCCGACGCGTTCGGAGAGCCGTAGGTTCGGAGGTCCGTACGTCAGGGTGCGGTGCGGTGCGGGTCGACGGCGGTGCGGGTCGACGGCGGTGCGGGTCGACGGCGGTGCGGGGTCGAGGGTGGCGCAGGGATCAGCGCGGTCCAGGTTCAGTGTGGCGCAGACGTCGACAACCTGTGCAGTCGCAGGGCGAGTTGAATCTCCAGTACGCGGGCGGGGCTCTGCCAGTCGTCGCCGAGGAGACGGCCGACGCGTTCGAGCCGCTGGGCCACCGTGTTGACGTGAACGTGGAGTTCGTCCTTGGTTCGGGCCGGGCTCATGCCGGCGGCGAAGTACGCGTCGAGGGTGCGCAGCAGGTCGGTACCGCGCCGCTCGTCGTAGGCCACGACCGGGCCTATGGTGCGGTCCACGAAGCCCGCCACGTCCCGGTCGCCCGCGAGGAGCAGCCCCAGGAAGCCGAAGTCCTCGGCGGCCGCCCCGTCGCCGGAACGGCCCAGCAGCCGCAGTGCGTCGAGGCAGCGGCGGCCCTCCGCGTACGCGGCGACCACCGTGTCCGGGTCGGCGGCGAGGCCGCGCACCGGCGCGGACGCGCCGACGGTGACCGCTTCGTGGACGGCGGTGCCGAGGTGCAGCGCGGTACGGCGGGCAAGCTCCGTCGCGGTGTCGCCGTGTTCGAGGGGCAGCAGCAGGACGGTGCCGCCGTCGCGGGTGGCTGCCAGGCCGTGCCGGGTGGCGGCGAGGTGCGAGGCGGCGGACCACAGGCGTCGGCGTGCGGCCGCCTCCTGGTCCGCGTCGGGTGCGGCGGCGTCGAGGCGGGCCGCGAGCACGACGTGGGTCGCGTCGAGGTCGGCGTGCAGCCGGGCGGCGCGCTCGCGCAGCAGGCGCGGGTCACGGTCGCGGGCCTCGAGCAGGTCGTCGAGGAGCTCGCCGCGAACGCGTTGTTCGGCCTCGGCGGCGGAGCGTCTGGCCAGGAGCAGCAGGGAGGTGACCATCGCGGCCCGCTCCAGGGTGCGCTGGTCGACCGGGTCGAGGTCCCGGTGGCCGCGCAGCACCAGAGCGCCGAGCAGTTCTCCGCCCGCTGCCACCGCCGCGATCCAGTCGTCCTGATGGCGTACGGCGTGGCCTTCCGCGCGGGATGCCTCCAACGCGTCGGGCGGTGCGCTTTCCAGGAACTCCACGGTGCCGTCGAGTACTTGGGACACGGCGGCGGCCACGTCGTGGACCCCGCCACCGCGCAGGACCAGTTCGGCCAGCCGGTCGTGGACGTCGGAGGCGCGCTCGATGACCGCGCTGCGGTCCCGGATGATCTCGTTGGCGTGCTCCAGGCCGGCCAGGGCCGAGCGCGTCTCGGTGAGCAGGTTGGCCGTGTCGATGGCGGCCGCGGCGAGCGCGGCGAAGGACGCGAGCAGGGCGATCTGTTCCCGTTCGAAGACCCGGGCGCGCCGGTCGGCGGCGAACAACACCCCGATGACATGGGGCCCCAGTGTGAGTGGAACGCCGAGAATCGCCACCAGTCCCTCGTCACGTACGCCCGCGTCGATGGTCGTCGTGTGCCGGAAGCGGTCGTCGCGGAAGTAGTCGTCGGTGACGTAAGGGCGGGCCGTCTGGGCGACCAGGCCGCCGAGTCCCTCGCCCATGCCGAGGCGCAACTGCTGGAAGCGGGCGGCGACCGAGCCCTCGGTGACCCTCATGTACGTGTCGCCCCTGGCCGGGTCGTGCAGGCTGAGGTAGGCGATGTCGGTGCCGAGCAGCGAGCGGGCCCGTTGCACGATCGCCTGGAGAACGGCGTCCACGTCGCGTGGGCCCGCGAGGTCGTGGGCCGTCTCGAAGAGCGCCGACAGCTCGGCCTCCCGTCGGCGTCGGCCCTCGAGTTCCGAGCGCACCCGCAGTGCGAGCAGCTTGGCGTGTTCGAGTGCCGCGATCCGCTCGCCGTCCCCTCCCTCGGCGCGCGCGAGCAGCACGGGCCGGTCGTACGCCTCGGCGGCCGCACCCCGGGCGAGCAGCTCGAGGAACGGCGCGTCGGCGTCGTGGACGGGGCCGAGGGCTGCCGTGGCGCCCTTCACGTGATCGCGGGACATGCTCTCAGGATTCCTCATCGCCGGGCCGCCCCGTCAGCCCTGTGGACAACTCCGTCGGCGGGGGCCGACAGGGGGTTCAGTGTGCGGTCCAGCCGCCGTCGAGGACCAGCGAGGCGCCCGTCACGAAGGACGCCTGCGGGCCGCACAGGTACGCCACGGCCTCGGCGACCTCCTCCGGTTCGATGAGCCGTTTGACGGCGCTGTCCCGCAGGAGCACGTCGACCAGCACGCGTTCTTCGGGGACGCCGTGTGTCCGTGCCTGGTCGGCGAGCTGCCGCTGCACGAGCGGGGTGCGCACATAGGCGGGATTGACACAGTTGGAGGTCACCCCGTGGGGCGCGCCTTCGAGGGCGGCGGTCTTGGAGAGGCCCTCGAGACCGTGTTTGGCGGCGACGTACGCCGACTTGTAGGCGGAGGCGCGCAGTCCGTGCACGGAGGACACGTTGACGATGCGGCCCCAGCCCTGCCCGTACATGTGGGGCAGGGCGCCGCGGATGAGCCGGAAAGGCGCCTCCAGCATCACGGTGAGCACCGTGTGGAAGACGTCCGGCGGGAAGTCCTCCAGGGGCGACACCCGCTGCAGTCCCGCGTTGTTGACCAGGACGTCGGTCCCGGCGGCGGCGAGTTCGGCGGCGTCCAGGTCGGTGAGGTCCAGGGCGTACGGTTCGACCGCGCCGGGCAGGCCGGCCGCACTCGCGGCGAGCGTCTCCAGTCCTGCCGCGTCCCGGTCGACGGCGCGGACCGTGGCCCCGGCAGCCGCGAGCCGCAGCGCACAGGCACGTCCTATGCCGCCTGCCGCACCGGTGACGAGAGCGGTGCGACCGCCGAGGTCGAGGAGTGGGGCGGCGGGACCGGGGGCGGCGACCTGGGGCGAAGTCATGGGCCGACCCTAGGCAGAGTGAGCTCCTCGCCCTATGTGGTCACCGCCCATACTTCATTCGGAAGGCGTGGTCTCGAACCACGTGGGTTCGTCGGAGAGCGCCTGCTTGATGGGGAACAGCTGCGAGTCGCGCATCGGCGGCAGGGCGTCCAGCGCGAACCAGTCCACCTCGACCGACTCGTCGTCGTTGATCCGTGCCTCGCCGCCCACGGCCCGGCAGCGGAAGGTGATGTCCATGAACTGGCATCGGTCGCCGTTCGGGTACTCCACCTCCCGGCCGGCCCGGACCATGACGATGCGTTCGGGCACGCAGTGCACGCCTGTCTCCTCGTGCACCTCCCGGACCGCACAGTCCGCGGGCTGCTCGCCCGGGTCCGGGATGCCCGAGATCAGGCACCACTGATGATTGTCCGCACGCCGGCCGAGCAGCACCCGCTCCTCGTCGTCGAAGACGACAGCGCTGACGCCGGGCAGCCAGAGCAGTTGGTGGCCCGCGGAGGCCCGGATGTCGGTGATGAAGTCAGGAGTCGCCATGCGGCGACCCTATCCGGGCCGCCTGTTCAGCCGGTCGCGCCGCGTCGGGAGCGCAGCCCGGCGCCGATCGCCCATCCCAGGCCGCCCACGGCGACGAGCACCAGGGCGATCTCGGGCAGGATGCCCAGCTTCGTCGCAGGCGTCTCCGAGGAGCGCAGCGGCACCTTCTGCACCAGGGAGTCCGCCACGAACATGCCGGTCTTCTGGGTGATCCTGCCGTCCGGCATGATGATCGCGCTGACGCCGCTGGTCACGGGCACCGTGACGGTGCGGCTGTGCTCGACGGCGCGGACGCGCGACATGGCCAGCTGCTGGTAGGTCATCTCGCTGCGGTCGAAGGTGGCGTTGTTGCTGGGCACCGAGATCAGCTGGGCGCCGTGGGTGACGGTGTCGCGCACGGCCCAGTCGAAGGCGGCCTCGTAGCAGGTGGCGAGGCCGACCTCGGTGCCGTCCATGTCGAAGACGCCCGGCTTGGAACCCCGGCTGAAGTCCTGGCGGACCATGGAGGTCCAGTTCTCGTTGATGGCGCCGATGAGCGAGCGCAGCGGGAGGTACTCGCCGAACGGCTGGACCTGCCGCTTGTCGTACGTCTGGGTGGGTCCCTTGACCGGGTCCCAAAGGATCTGCTCGTTGTAGAGCTTGCCGTCCCGCTCGACGACTCCGCCGACCGAGATGGGCGCCTTGATCGCCTTGGCCGCGTTGTCGATGACGACGGCTGCGTCGGCGTAGGCGAAGGGGTCGATGTCGGAGGAGTTCTCGGGCCACAGCACGAAGTCGGGCTGGGGGACCTTGCCCGCCTTCACCTCGGCGGCCAGGCGCTCCGTCTCGCGCGCGTGGTAGTCGAGCACGGCGCGGCGCTGGGCGTTGAACTCCAGGCCCAGACGGGGGACGTTGCCCTGGATGACGGCTACCGTCGCGGTGCCGTCCTCCGCCTTGTCGCTGACCAGCGGACGGGCGGCGACGGCCGCGACGACCGGGACGGCCACGCCGAGCAGCGCAAGAGCGGCCGCCGACCGCCGCACCTCGCCCGTGCGCCGCCGCTCCAGGACGAGGCGCACGACCTCGTACAGGCCGAAACCGCACAGGACGACCGCGAAGCCGAGTACGGGGGTGCCGCCCACCGCGGCCAGGGGCAGGAAGACGCCGTCCGCCTGGCCGAAGGCGATCTTGCCCCAGGGGAAGCCGCGGAAGGGCACACGCGCGCGTGCCGCCTCGCCGGCGATCCAGAGCGCCCCCGCCCACAGCGGCCAGGCCGGCAGCTTCGACACGGTGGCGATGCCGACGCCGACCAGCGCGACGAAGACCGCCTCGATGGCCACCAGGGCGAGCCAGGGCCCGGGGCCGACCTCGACGCCGGTCCACACGAGGAGCGGCAGCAGGAAACCCAGCCCGAAGAGGTAGCCGAGGCCGAGGGCCGCCTTCCAGCTGCGCCCGCGCAGCACCCAGCCCAGGACGGCGAAGGCCGGCAGCGCCAGCCACGACAGGGTGCGCGGCGGGAAACTGACGTAGAGCAGCACTCCGGAGAGCGCCGCTGCGGCGGCCGGGACGAGGCGCAGGAGCCGGGCGCCGCGCGGAGCCCGCGCGGCCTGGGGCTCCAGCTGGTCCGGCTGGCCCACGGAAGTAGCGGTGACGGTCACTCCGGGAGTGTACGGCGAGTGACCTTTTGGCCGACAGCACAGTCCGCGGGGCGGCCCGCGATTGCCATACAAGCCGACGCAACTCATCCACAAACCGCACACCAGCCGTTACGGTGTGGCAGAGCTCCGGTCGCGCGGGTGACCGGGGTCCGTCACGGCTCAGGGCCGTCACGGTCGGGGGGCGACCGGTTCGGGGGGACGGGGTGGGTTCCACGGGGATGTCGTCCGCGGCCGACGCGGACGGAGAGAGAAGAAACGTTTCCGACGCGGCGGGCGTGGCCGTGCTCGGGGCCTGCGCGATCTGGTCCCTGGTCACCGCCGCCGTGCACGACGGACGGCCCGAGGGTGTGCTGCTCGCGGTGCTGGCGCTGGCCGCCGGCTACGCGGCGGGGCGGATCCTCGGCGTGTTGCTGCCGGTCGCCGCGCCCTGCGCCGGGGCGCTGGCCGGGCTCGCTCTGTCGGTGACCCGGCCCCGGCTCACCTCGGGCCCCGACGTCGTCGCGCCGCTGGGCCATGCCGGTGCCACCGCCGCGGTGCTGACCCTGTCGGCCGGTGCCGCGTGTTGCGCCGCATGGGCGACGCCGGTGCCCGCGCTGCGGTTCGGGCTGCGGCTGCTCGCCGGAGGCAGCGCGGTCACCGGGGCTGTGCTGGGCTCGACCACTGCTGTGGTGGCGTGCTGCGCGGTGCTGCTGTGCTCCCTGGCCGCGGGCGGGATGCGCCACCGGGGCCCGGGTCTCGCGGGCCTGGCGGTGGTTGCCGCCCTGGTGACCGGCCTGACCTGGGCGGTCGCTGCGGACGCGCTGTCCGGCGGCCTCGTCGGCCCGCTGACGGACCGGTTGACGCCGCACCGGGTCGACCTGTGGCGCGAGGCGCTGGGCATGGCCCACCGGGAGGCCGGTCTCGGCGTGGGCCCCGGGCGCTTCGGAGAGCTGAGCAGTACGGCGGCCCGGGCCACGCTGTCCGACGGCAAGCCGCACTCGGCGCCGCTGCAACTGGCGGCGGAGCAGGGTGTCGTCGGTGTGCTGTTGCTCGCCGCGGTCTTCTGCTGGGTGCTGTTCGCGCTGTGGCGTGCGCCGCGGCCCACTCCGGTCGTCCTCACCGCGGGTGCCGCGCTGACGGCTCTGGCCGCCGTGGCCGCGATCGGCAACGCGCTGAGCTTCACGACGGTGTCGGTCGGCGCCGGTCTGCTGGCCGGGCTGGCCACGGCCCGGCCCCTCGCCGAGGAACCGGCGGCGCCCGGAGTTCGGTCGGAACCCGACCGGGACCTGCAGCACGGCGACCGCCCGGCCGCCTGACCTCGGCGCGTACCCGGTGCGGGCGTCAGGGCCGGGTGTCCGGGGCGCCCGCCCGCAGCCGGTCCCTGATGACGCGGACCGCCGACTCGGCGTCGTCCACGGTGATCGTGAACGTGTGACCGTCCCAGAGCCGCAGCACCACGCCCTCCCCGCGGCGGACCACGACGGCCGTGCCCTTGTCGGGCCGCCAGCGATAGCCCCAGCCGCCCCAGTGGCGCGGAGTGACCAGCGGTTCGAAGTCCGCGCCCGCCACATGGGCCAGCGGGATGCGACGGCGTGGCAGCCCGATGTGGCCGCAGCGCACTTCGAGAGACTCCCGGTCGAGCTTCAGATCGACGTGCACGAAGGCGAGGGTGCCGAAGAGAACGAGCAACCCGGCGGCGATACAGCCGACGACGGACATGGCGAGCGGGGCGACTCCGGACGTCCACGCGGATTCGACGGCGAGCTCGATGCCGAGCGCCAGACAGGCGGCGCCCACGAGTGCCAGCAGCCACTGGAACCGGTTGGTGGCGCGCCCGGTCCAGACGTCGGGATGCGGAGCGTCGCGATGCGGGACGTCGGGAAGCGGGATGCTCTCGTCGTGGGGATGGTCCCTCATGTTCATGAGGTTACTCAGGTTTCGCTGGGCCGGTAGTCCGTTGCACAGGGTGACTGCTCCGCCCGGGCGGCGAGCGGCCCGGGGTGCGGCGGGGCGAGCCCGGCGCCTTACCGGGCGGGGCTGACGGCTTCGAGCAGCCGGCCTTCCGCGTAGGCCAGGGCGGGTGCCGGGAGACCGCCCGGACGGCCGCTGAGGAGAATCGTCACGGTGCCGAGGGTCGCCGCCTCGGGTGCGGGGCGCGCACCGATGCGGCGCAGGGCCTGCGCGGCCACGGCACCGGCCGAGCCGTGCAGGACGAGCGGCGGGCGGCCGGGGCGCTGCACGGCGGCCCGGATACGGTCGGCGACCAGTTCGTAATGGGTGCAGCCCAGGACGACGGTCGTCACTTCCTCGGGGGTGAGGGCGGCGGCGGCGGTGACCGCGGCGTCGATCGCCGCCTGGTCCGCGTGCTCCACGGCCTCCGCCAGTCCCCAGCAGGGCACCTCGGCGACCGTGACGTCGCCGGCGAAATCCTCGATGAGGTTGCGCTGGTAGGGGCTGCCGGTGGTGGCGGGCGTGGCCCAGATCGCGACGGGGCCGCCGCCGGCCGCGGCCGGCTTGATCGCCGGGACGGTGCCGATCACCGGGATGCCGGGTTCGAGGAGGGAGCGCAGCGCGGGCAGGGCGTGCACGGTCGCCGTGTTGCAGCCGACGATGAGGGCCTCGGGCCGGTGCGCGGCGGCGGCCGCGGCGACCGCGACTGCGCGCTCGGTGAGGTCCTGCGGGGTGCGCGGTCCCCAGGGCATGCCGTCGGGGTCGAGGGAGAGCACGAGATCGGCGTCGGGTCGCAGTCGCCGTACCGCGGCGGTGGCCGCCAGCAGGCCGATTCCGGAGTCCATGAGCGCGATCTTCACCCGGCCACCATAGACGATGTGCTCTTGCGGCCCGGCGGCGTGGGGCAGACTGCGCGCGTGAGCGCCATCGTGTGGATCGCCGCCGTGTCTCTGGCCGCCTGGCTGTGGTTGCTGCTCTGTCAGGGCTTCTTCTGGCGCACGGACGTCAGACTGCCGGCCCGGGAGGATCCGCGTGAGTGGCCGCCCGTCTGCGTCGTCGTCCCCGCGCGCGACGAGGCGGCGGTGCTGCCCGCGAGCCTGCCCTCCCTGCTCGCGCAGGACTACCCGGGGCGGGCGGAGATCTTCCTCGTCGACGACGGCAGCTCCGACGGCACGGGAGAGCTGGCGCGCGCGCTCGCCCGGCAGCACGGCGGGCTCCCGCTGACCGTGGACTCGCCGGGCGAACCTCCGGCGGGCTGGACGGGGAAGCTGTGGGCGGTGCGCCACGGCATCGGCCTGGCACGCGCGCGTGAGCCCGAGTACCTCCTCCTGACGGACGCCGACATCGCGCACGGTCCCGGAAGTCTGCGGGAGCTGGTGGCGGCGGCGCGCACCGGAGGGTTCGACGTCGTCTCCCAGATGGCGCGGCTGCGGGTGGAGAGCCCGTGGGAGCGGCTGGTGGTGCCCGCCTTCGTCTACTTCTTCGCGCAGCTCTATCCCTTCCGGCGGATCGGCCGACGCGGGGCGCGGACGGCTGCCGCGGCGGGCGGCTGCGTCCTGCTGCGCGCCGAAACGGCGGAGCGGGCGCGGATCCCGGACGCCATCCGGCACGCCGTCATCGACGACGTGGCACTCGCGCGGGCCGTGCAGGGCGCGGGCGGTCACATCTGGCTGGGGCTGGCCGACGGCGTGGACAGCGTGCGCCCGTACCCGAGGCTGCACGACCTGTGGCGGATGGTCTCGCGCAGCGCCTACGCGCAGCTGCGGCACAGTCCGCTCCTGCTGACGGGCACGGTGCTGGGCCTCGCCCTCGTGTACCTGGTGCCGCCGCTCGCGCTGTTCGGCGGGCTCGCCGTCGGCAGTAAGGCGACGGCGGCGTCCGGCGGTCTGGCGTGGCTCGTGATGGCGGGGACGTACGTCCCGATGCTGCGCTACTACCGTCAGCCGCTGTGGCCGGCTCCCCTGCTGCCGTTCACCGCGTTCCTCTACCTGCTGATGACGGTCGACTCCGCGGTCCAGCACTACAGGGGACGCGGTGCGGCCTGGAAGGGCCGCACCTACGCCCGTCCGGACGCCGTCGCCGACGAGGGCTGAGCCCCTGCACGGGGGCCTCCACCCAGGGAGGCCCCCGGCCGTGGGGTCGCTATTTGCGGCCCGGTGTCCAGTTCATGCCCCATCCGTAGGCGTAGTCGACGGTACGCTGCGGGCTCACCCCGCGCTCGGGCACCAGGTAGCGGGCCTCGCGCTGGACGACGAGGTCGCCCCCGTTGTTGGTGATCAGCGCGAGCGCCGCCACGGTCGAGGGGACCGTGCACTCGTCGAGGGAGAAGTCGATCGGCGCTCCGAACTGGGGTTGCAGCGTGACCGTGGCGTGCAGGTCGGCGAAGGAACGGGCGCCCTCGTAGATGGTCACGAAGACGAGGATGCGCCGGAAGTCGTTCTTGTGGTCGAGGTTGACGGTCAGGTTCTCCCCGCTCGTCGAGGCGCCGGTACGGTCGTCGCCGTCGAGATGGATGTACGGCGGTTGGTGCAGGGCGCCGAAGGCGTTGCCGAGGGCCTGGACCACGCCCTTGCGGCCGTCGGCGAGCTCGAACAGGGCGCACAGGTCGAGGTCGAGGTCGTTGTGCATGGCGACCGCCCGACCGCGCTTGCTGCCCCACCCGGAGAACTGCTTGCGCACCTCCCAGTTGAGGTTCACGCGCAGGGCGCCCGAGGTGCCGCCCTGCTTGCTCAGGGACACCGACGGAGCGGCCTTGGTGAGCGTCACCTTGGTCAGCCGGACCGGCGCGACGGGCGGTGCGGGCGGCGGAGGCGGCGGAGCCTGGTGGACGGGCGGGGGCACCGTGGCCGGAAAGGCGGGGACGGTCGGCGGCGGGGGCGGCGGAGCCTGCGGGGTCGACGGAGCCTGGGCGGCCGCTCGCTGCGGCTCGTCCACGGCGATGCCGAAGTCGGTGGCCAGCCCTTCGAGACCGCTGCCGTAGCCCTGGCCGACGGCCCGGAACTTCCAGGCGCCCTGGCGGCGGTAGAACTCCCCCAGCACGAAGGCCGTCTCCACCGTCGCGCCGGCACTGTCGAAGCGCGCCACGACGGTTCCCTGCGCCGCGTCCCGTACCTCGATGTACAGGCCCGGCACCTGGCCGAACGAACCACCGTCGGCCGAGGCCGCCACAACGATGGTCTCGATCGCGGGCTCCACGCGCGCGAGGTCGACGAGAAGGCTGTCGGTCACCCGGCCTCCCGCGTCGCGCTTGCCCTCGTGGCGGACGGCTCCGGAGGAGTGGGCCGGCTGGTTGTAGAAGACGAAGTCGGCGTCGGAACGGACCTTTCCGCCCACCAGCAGCAGTGCGGACGCGTCCGTGTCCGGAACACCCGGTCCCGAGCGCCAGCCCAGTTCGACCCGCAGTGCCGTGGTCGGCACCGGAGCATTGGACCCCTTCGACATTGACATGTACGCCCCCATCGCGTGTCAGTGCACCGGGCCGCACGCCTCGGCACCCTCGGCTTGTCTGTCCGGCCAACCTATTGCGCACGACGGTGAACGCCCATCGAGAGCGCAGGATCAGCCCTGCCCAACCCCCGGTAACCCGCTCGGAACTCGGCCTTTACACGATCTGACGGGCGCTCGCCGTCCCTTTTTCCCAAATTCGCTCGCATTAGGGGTCCGAAGCCACCGCCGACACGGAAATCAACCCTCTTATCGGTCTCCCCAACCAGCACATCGTGGGCTTAACTTATGTGCCATGACCTCCCCCCGCTCCACCTATGGCGGCGGCTACTACGCCTCCTTCCCGGACACTCCGATCTACGACTCGCTCGTGGCCGAGCGGGGCACCCCGCAGATCGCCCCGATCCGGGTCCCCGCCGCGTACGACATGGGCAACAGCAACCTGCCCGCGTTGCCGTCGGCGCTGCCCGCCCTCCCGGCGGGCCCCTCGCAGGGGTACTACGGCTACCCGCAGGCGCAGCAGCCCGCACCGCTGCAGCAGGCCCCGGCGGCGTACATCCCGCCGCAGCCCGCCGCGCCGCGCGGCTACCCCGGACCCCAGGCGCAGCAGCAGCGTCCGGCGGGTCCCGGCACGGGCTACGACGCGATGCGCCCGGCCGCTCCCCGGCCCGCCGCGCCGCAGTACCAGGACCCGTACAACCAGCAGTACCGCGGCTACTGACCCGACGGGGTCGTCGGTGCCACCTGGCAGGATGACCCCATGGGGCATGCGGAGCTGCTGTCGATTCACGTCCATCCGGTCAAGGCGTTCCGGGGCCAGACGCCCCGGGAGGCCGTCGTGGAGCCCTGGGGGCTGGCCGGTGACCGGCGCTGGGCGCTGATCGACGACGGGGGAAAGGTCGTCACCCAACGGCAGCGGCCGCGTCTCGCGCTGGCCGCCGCCGAGCTCCTGCCCGGCGGCGGCGTACGTCTGTCCGCGCCCGGTCTCGAGCCGCTGACCGTGCCGGTGCCCGAGCCGGAGGGCACGGTGTCGCTGGAGATCTTCCGCGACAAGGTGGAGGGGGTCCTCGCCGACGACACCGGGCATGCCTGGTGCACCGCCCACGTCGGCGCCGACGTGCGGCTGGTCCACATGGACGATCCCGCGACGCGTCGCCCCGTCGACCCCCGGTACGCGCGGCCCGGCGAGACCGTCGCCTTCGCCGACGGATATCCGCTGCTGGCGACCACGACGGCTTCGCTGCACGCCCTCAACTCGCTGATCGCCCAGGGCGAGCACGCCGGGGAGGGACCGCTGCCGATGAACCGTTTCCGGCCGAACCTGGTCCTGGCGGGCACCGACCCGTGGGCCGAGGACGGCTGGTCGCGCCTCGCCGTCGGCGAAATCGAGTTCCGGGTCGCCAAACCGTGCGGCCGGTGCGTCGTGACCACCACCGACCAGGGCACCGCGGCGCGTGGCAAGGAACCCCTGTACACCCTGGGCCGGCATCGGCGCCTCGGCGGCAAGCTCGTCTTCGGACAGAACCTGGTGCCTCTCGGTCGCGGCACGGTCAGAGTCGGCGATCCGGTGCGTGTGCTCGCATAGTTCCGGCCTCGGTCGGGGACCGGGCGATCCGCGGGAACCCCTGTGCGGCTCCTGATCGTTGGGCTTGCGTGAGAAGTTCATGAGAGGGCCCGGGCCCTGGTGATTTCGCTCTCTCTTTCCCCGGACCCGCGCGTGAACGACTCCGACGGGGGTTATCACGGAGCGGGGAAGGGGGTGCGGGCGGTGCGATCGATCGGCGGAATCTGGCGCTGGCGACACAACCCGCTGCGTCGTACGACGGATCTGGTCGAGGCATGGGTGGCCTTGTCGGCCCTGCTGCTGATCCTCTTCGTCGCGCCTGTGGTGGGCTCCGTCGTCGGCGCCGTCGCACAGGACGTCCTGCAGCAGTCGGTCCACGAGCAGCGGCAGTCCCGCCACGAGGTCACGGCCACCGTGGTGCGGAAGGTGGACGGCGCGCCACTGGAGGTGGACCCCGAGACGGCCGCCGGCCGGGAGGCCCGCACCCGGGTCCTCGCGGACTGGACGGCGCCGGACGGCACGGCACAGCACGGCACGGTCCTGGCGGGCCTCAAGGCCCCGCACAGCGGCGACCACTTCGGGATATGGACGGACGGGCACGGCCGCCTGGTGGCCCGGCCGCTCGACTCCGCCACGGCGACGACGCACGCCGTGCTCGCCGGCTTCGGCGCGGCCCTGCTCACCGCGGGCACGTTCGAGGGCGGCCGGCGGTTGATCGTCTGGCGCATGGTCCGGCGCCGGTACGCCCGTTGGGACCAGGCCTGGGACCGGGCGGGCCCGGACTGGGGGCGCACCGGTACCGGCAGCTGACGGCCCGCCGTTTCTGGTCAACCACCACCCGCGCGCACGCTACGGTGGACCGGCCGAAGCATTCGGCATCAACGCGCGTACCACGAGGTGGGGGCACATCAACGCCATGGCACAGGGCACGGTCCAGGTGACGCACACCGGCACATCGAGGTGGCGGCGCCGCACGGGTGAGTACGCGTCGCTCGCCGCCGCCCTCGAGGCCGCGGCCGAGGGTGACGTCCTCACCATCGCTCCCGGGACCTACCGGGAGAACCTGGTCGTCGAGCGGTCGGTGACGCTGCGCGGTCCCGAGGGTTCCCCGGGTTCCGTGCGCCTGGCGCCCCTGGACGGGGTGCCGTTGACCGTGCGCGCGTCGGCCGTGGTGCAGGACCTGCACGTCGAGGGCCAGGACGCGGCGGCGCCCGCGGTGCTCGTCGAGGAGGGCACGCCGGAGCTGCTGGACGTGCGGATCGTCACGCGGTCCGCGGCGGGCATCGAGGTGCGTGGCAGCGCCCGTCCGACGGTCCGGCGCTGCACCGTCGACAATCCGGCGGGCATCGGTATCGCCGTGGTCGACGGCGGCGGTGGCGTCTTCGAGGAGTGCGAAGTCGTCGCGGCAGGTCAGGCCGGCGTCTCGGTGCGCGGGGGTGGCCACCCCCGGCTGGAGCGCTGCCGGGTGCACCACACGTCGGGCGCGGGTCTGAGCGCGACCGGCGACGGCTCTTCCCTGGAAGCGGTGGGCTGCGAGGTCTACGAGATCAAGGGCGGCGGCGTCCAGATCACCGCCCGGGCCACCGCGCACCTCACCGACTGCGATGTGCACCGCACGACCGCCGACGGCGTCACCCTCGACACGGACGCCGTACTCACCCTGGCCGACTGCCGTATCCACGACATCCCGGAGAACGCGGTCGACCTGCGCTCCCGCTCGGTCCTGACGCTGACTCGCACGACGGTGCGTCAGTTCGGCCGCAACGGGCTGTCGGTGTGGGACCCGGGTACGCGCGTGGACGCCAACCAGTGCGAGATCTTCGACAGCACCGGCGACTACCCGGCCGTCTGGGTCAGCGACGGCGCGACCGCGGTCCTCGACTCGTGCCGGGTGCACGACGTGCCGGACGCCCTGTTCGTCCTCGACCGGGGCTCCCGCGCCGACGTCGTGGACAGCGACCTGTCCCAGGTGCGCAACACGGCCGTGTCGGTCAGCGACGGGGCGACCGCCCAGCTCGACGACTGCCGGATCCGGGACGCCGCGACCGGCGCGTGGTTCCGCGACCACGGCAGCGGCGGCACCCTCAACAACTGCACCGTGGACAGCACGCAGACCGGCGTGATCGTCACCAAGGGCGCCGACCCCACGATCGAGCGCTGCACCGTCGACTCCCCCGCCGAGGCCGGGTTCTATGTGTCGGCCGGCGGCCGCGGCAGTTTCCTGAACTGCCGGGTGACGAACAGCGGCGGCTACGGCTTCCACGTGATAGACGGCAGTCGTACGACGCTGCGGAAGTGCCGTACGGAGCGCTGCGCGCGCGGCGGTTACGAGTTCGCCGACGCCGGGGCGGACGCGGGTCCGGGATCCGCTCCCGTGGTCGAGGACTGCACCAGCGACGAGAGCGCGGGCGTGCGGACACCGGGGGCCGCGCCGGAGACGGCCGTTCAGGCGACCCTCCAGTCACCCGGTCGGCTGGGCCTGGTCCCCGAGCAGCGGGTCATCGCGCCGGAGCCGCAGCAGGCCGCCGGTGAGCCGGAGTCGTCGGTGCGGACGTCGAAGGACGTGCTCGGCGAGCTGGACACGCTGGTGGGTCTGGAGAGCGTCAAGCGCGAGGTGCGGGCCCTCATCGACATGATCGAGGTGGGTCGGCGCCGCCAGCAGGCGGGGCTCAAGGCGGCGTCGGTCAAGCGCCATCTGGTCTTCACGGGCTCCCCCGGCACCGGTAAGACGACGGTCGCCCGCCTCTACGGCGAGATCCTCGCCGCTCTGGACGTCCTGGAGAAGGGGCATCTCGTCGAGGTGTCCCGCGTCGACCTGGTCGGTGAGCACATCGGTTCGACGGCGATCCGCACCCAGGAGGCCTTCCAACGGGCTCACGGCGGGGTGCTGTTCATCGACGAGGCGTACGCGCTGTCGCCGGAGGACGCGGGCCGGGACTTCGGCAAGGAGGCCATCGACACTCTGGTGAAGCTCATGGAGGACCACCGGGACTCGGTGGTCGTGATCGTCGCGGGCTACACCGCGGAGATGGAGCGGTTCCTCTCGGTCAACCCCGGTGTGGCCTCCCGTTTCTCACGGACCATCACCTTCGGCGACTACGGCCCCGACGAACTGCTGCGGATCGTGGAGCAGCAGGCCGAGGAGCATGAGTACCGGCTCGGCCCGGGCACCGCGGAGGCCCTGCTGAAGTACTTCACGGAGCTCCCCAAGGGGCCCGCCTTCGGCAACGGGCGTACCGCGCGCCAGACGTTCGAGGCGATGGTGGAGCGGCACGCGAGCCGGGTCGCCCAGGTGGCGGAGCCGAGCACCGACGACCTGACGTTGGTGTACGCGGAGGACCTGCCCGAGCTGCCCTGATCGCGCTCAGGCGCGCTGCTGGGGCACCTCAGGTCGCAGACGCCCCAGCAGCTTCCCGCGTTCCTGCGCGAACGCCGGGTCGGCCTGGTAGTCGGAGTGGCCCAGGACGGGCGCGGGCAACGGGTGTTCCTCGTCGCGGCCGTACGCCAGCGGGTCCGCGAGAGGCTCACGGTCCACCTGCGGGCCGCAGTCGTCGCCGGACAGCCGGATCGGGCCGCCGATGGGGTCCGTGAGCCGGTACAGGTTCCGCCAGCAGGCGATGTCCTCGTGCAGGGCGGCGAGCGCGGCCGGGCCGAAGTGGGCCGGAAACCAGCGGCCGTAGAGGCGCTCGATCGGGGAGCCGTAGGTCAGCAGGGCGACCCGCCTGCGGTCGGAGGGTTTCAACTGCCAGGCCGCGGCGGCCGCGAGGACGCTGCCCTGGGAGTGGCCGGAGATCACCAGACGTCCGCCCGTGGCGCGCGTCCAGCCGGCGATGCGCCAGGTCAGATCGGGTACGGCGCGCTCCGCGTAGCAGGGCGGGGCGAAGGGGTGCGCGGCGCGCGGCCAGAAGGTGCCGACGTCCCAGAGGATGCCGATCGTGCGCCGCGCGGAGGGGTCCTTGTAGGCGCGTCGGCCCCAGGTGACGAAGAGGACGAAGCCGAGTCCGATGAGCCAGGAGCCCAGGGCCTGAGCGGTCTGGGCGGCGCCCTGCACGAACGGCTGGGCCCCGTCCCCGGCCCGGACCGGGGTCTTCCCGGTGCTGAACGCGCCGGCGAGCGCCCCCGCGCCCAGGATCAGGGTCGCGACCGAGGTGACGGCGACGAGCAGCGGGCCTCGGTCGGTGAGCGTGGCCATCGCGCGGGCGCGGGCGATGCGCCGGGTGCGGGCCGGGTCACCGTGCCCGACCCCGTAGTCCCGGACCACGGCGTCCTGCTCGGCGCGGGTCAGCAGCACGGTCCGCCGGGCGAGCAGTGCGCACAGCGCCAGCAGGACGACGATCAACACGGGAATCACGGACGCCTGCCAGGTCAACAGCACGGGCGGTCCGTCGAGGGAGGTCCCGGTGCCGTCCAGCCAGTCCGACACCCGCTGTGACACTCCGCCGGACATCACCCCGCCGAGAGCGCAGGCCAGCATCGCGACAGCGGGGCCCCCGAGCCCGTGCAGGGCGCACCGCTCCTGCTGGAAGTGCGGGACGGCGGCGCTGCCGTCCCCCCGCGCGGAGCGTTCCCGTGGGCAGTGGTGCAGGACTCGGGCGACGACGGCGAGGGCGATCACCAGGGCGCCCTGGGCGAGGGCGAGCGCGCCGAAGGTCGCGTCGCCGGGAAGTCTGCCCTCGGAGTGCCAGCCGGGGCGCTCCCAGCCGGCGTACACCAGGGTGAGGGCGAGCAGGACCAGGGCGGCCGACGGCAGACGGTGGACGAGGTGCGCGTCGAGGCGGCGGTCGAGGCGGTGCTCGCTGCGGCCCCGGCGGCACACCACCCACACCGTGGCCAGCGCGCCCGCCACCAGGGACGCCTCCAGCAGCCGGCCGAGCACGTCGAGGAGGGGCGGGCCGCCGGGGCGGCGGTCCTGGCGTACGGCCGCCGTACCGACCGCGGCGGCCACCGTCAGCAGTCCCGCCGCCGTGTGCGCCGCGCGCAGGCGGGCCACCAGACGGCGCCCGTACCAGAAGCCGGGCCGGCCGAGTGCGGTGTGACCTGCGCCGTTCTCGGGTTCACTCGTGAGGTCCAGGGGCTCCTGGGACTCGTAGGCCCGCCAGGTGCGGTGGGACAGGTACCAGAGGAGTCCGGTGAGGGCGGTCGGGACCAGGGCGGCGAGGGCGAGCCGGCGGCCGGGCAGGCTCCACCAGCCGCCGTCCGACACCGCGGGTGAGAGGAAGCCCAGCCAGGAGTGACGCCCGGCGCACGCGGTCGTGCCCGCGCACTGCCAGGCGGTGAGGTCGAGGGCGACCTCGCAGGCGGCGGCGACCAGCAACACCGTCAGGCTGAGCGCCGCGAGCCGCACCAGCAGCCCGTACAACCGCACGGCGCGGAGGCGTTCCCGTGCGGCGGGGCGCATCCAGTGGGCGAGGTTGACGACCATGAACGGGAGCAGCAGGAGCCACAGGGCGCGGGTGCCGTTGCCGGAGGTGAGGTTGGACCACACGTAGGCCTCGGGTACCGGGGCGTCGCGGCCGCGGTCGTCGGCGGGGCCGGTGTCCGCAGTGACGTCTTCGGCGCGCCGGAACACGGCCGCCGTGTCGTCGCCGGTGATCCGCACCGTGCGCGGGTCGTTCAGCATCTTCTCGGGCGTGGCGCCACCCACGCCGTGGACCAGGAGTTCCATGGCCGGTCTGTCCGCAGAGGCACGTTCCACTGTTCGCACTTCCCCCGTGACACGCCTTCGACATGTGTCCGTGCGGACATAAGGATCGCCACTCCCAGGGCTTGATACACCTCCTGTCACAGAACCTCCCCGGACCGTGCGGAAAAGCCGGTGCGCCGCCTGGGTGGCATGGACGCGTCGGGGTGGTGGACCAGCTGTGAGCGAGCCGTGCGAGGATGGGACGCCCCCGCACCGGCATCGGCGAGAATGTCCTCGTCGGAGCAGGTGAGCGGGCCTGTCGGACGGGTCGAGGGAAAGGACCGGAGCGTACGTGAGTGAGAATCAGAACCTCCTCGCGGAGCAGCGCCGCGCCCTCATCCTGGACGAGGTACGCCGTCGCGGCGGCGTCCGTGTCAACGAGCTGACCCGCAAGCTCGGCGTGTCGGACATGACGGTGCGCCGCGACCTCGACGCGCTGGCGCGCCAGGGTGTCCTGGAGAAGGTGCACGGCGGCGCGGTACCGGTGGTGGAGGCGAGCACCCACGAGCCCGGCTTCGAGGCGAAGTCGGGCCTGGAGCTGACCGCCAAGGAGGACATCGCGAAGGCGGCGGCGGAACTCGTGACCCCGGGCAGCGCGATCGCGCTGTCGGGCGGTACGACGACGTTCGCGCTGGCGCACCATCTGGTGGACGTGCCGGACCTGACGGTGGTGACCAACTCGGTGCGGGTGGCCGACGTCTTCCATATGGCGCAGCGCTCCTCGGGTCCCCGGCAGGGCGCGGCCACGGTCGTGCTGACCGGCGGGGTGCGTACACCGTCGGACTCGCTGGTGGGCCCGGTCGCCGACCAGGCCATCGCGGCACTCCACTTCGACATGCTGTTCCTCGGCGTGCACGGGATATCGGCCGAAGCGGGCCTGTCGACGCCGAACCTCGCGGAGGCCGAGACCAACCGGCGCCTGGTGCAGTCTGCGCGCCGGGTCGTGGTGGTCGCGGACCACACCAAGTGGGGCGTGGTGGGCCTCAGTTCGTTCGCGGCGCTGGAGCAGGTCGACACGCTGGTGACGGACGCGGGGCTGCCCGGGGCGGCGCGCGCGGAGATCTCCGAGCACCTGCGCCGGCTGGTGGTCGCGGGCGAGCCCGGTGAGGGTACAGACATCTGAGGGGGCTGCGGCTAGGGTGACGCACCCGTTCCTCGCCGTGAGGAGGTTGCGCGCATGGCTCACCGGTTGCGCCCCGAAGGGCTCGGCTTCGTCGGTACGGCTCCCGTACGGCTGGTTTTCGCCCGGGAGGTGTCCGCTTCACCCGAGCGTGTCTTCCACGCGCTCGCCGAGGACGTGTCCGGCTGGGCCGAGTGGTTCCCGGCCGTGACGTCCGTCCGGCCCCGGGACGGAGGTGCGGGGCGCGACGTACGGCTGAGGGGCGGCGGCCGTTTCCGGGAGACGGTGATCGCGGCGGACGGGCCACAGGTGTACGCCTACCGCGTGGACGTCACCAACGCGCCGGGCCTCCGGGCGCTGGTCGAGGAGTGGCGGCTGTCGCCGGCCGGGCCGCGGACGCGGGTGCAGTGGACGTTCGCCGCCGACGGGAACGGGGTGTTCCGGGCGGTCATGCGGCCGGCCCGAGCCGGTCTGGGGCGCTCGTTCCGGGACGCGATGACGCGGCTGGAGCGCCGGCTCACCCCTTGAGCGTCACGGCCCTCCGGCTCGGGGAGCGGGTCCGGGGGGTCAGGTCCGCCAGACGCCCGTGGCCAGCAGCGACTCGATGACGGCGGTGTACGGGGCGATGTCCAGGCCCTGGTCGGCGAGCCAGGTGTCCGAGTAGTACTTGTCGAGGTAGCGGTCGCCCGGGTCGCACAGCAGCGCGACCACACTGCCCTGTCGTCCGTCGGCCACCATCTCGGCCACGATCTTCAGCGCGCTCCACAGTCCGGTGCCCGTGGAGCCGCCCGCCTTGCGGCCGATGGCCCGTTCCAGCGCTCGTACGGCGGCGACGGCGGCCGCGTCCGGGACCTTCATCATGCGGTCGACGGCGCCGGGCACGAAGCTGGGCTCCATGCGCGGGCGGCCGATGCCCTCGATGCGTGAGCCGCAGTCGCAGGTGACGTCCGGATCGCCGGTGGTCCAGCCCTCGAAGAAACACGAGTTCTCCGGGTCGGCGACGCAGATGCGGGTGTTGCGCTGCGTGTAGTGGACGTACCGGGCGAGGGTCGCGGAGGTGCCGCCGGTGCCGGCCGTGGCCACGATCCAGGCGGGCTCCGGGAACCGCTCCAGTTCCAGTTGGCGGAAGATGGATTCGGCGATGTTGTTGTTGCCGCGCCAGTCCGTGGCCCGTTCCGCGTAGGTGAACTGGTCCATGTAGTGGCCGCCGCTGTCCACCGCGAGGCGGGCCGACTCCTCGTACATCGTGCGGGGGTCGCCGACGAAGTGGCACTGGCCGCCGTGGAACTCGATCAGGCGGATCTTCTCCGCGCTCGTGGTACGCGGCATGACCGCGATGAAGGGCACCCCGATCAGCTTGGCGAAGTACGCCTCGGAGACGGCCGTCGACCCACTGGACGCCTCGATCACCGGACGGCCCGGCCGGATCCAGCCGTTGCACAGCCCGTAGAGGAAGAGAGAGCGGGCGAGCCGGTGTTTGAGGCTGCCGGTGGGGTGGGTCGACTCGTCCTTGAGGTACAGGTCGATGCCCCATTTCTCTGGGAGGGGGAAGCGCAGCAGATGCGTGTCGGCCGAGCGGTTGGCGTCCGCCTGGACCTTGCGGACGGCTTCTTTGAGCCAGTCGCGGTAGGCGGTGTCGGTGCGGTCGACGTCGAGGGTGGCGCCGGTCCGGCTGGGCTGGGGCATGGTCACGGCGGGGACTCCTTCAGCTCTGCGCCGACGGTGGTCCGCGCGGCCGACACACCGATCATAGGCACCTTCAACACGCTTCTCACCTGCATAAACACACCTTTGGGAGCCTCAAAGGCGGCCCTGGGGGGCAGCTGCGGGCGCGTGGGGGCGCATTCCCGCGAATGCTCCGGACGGGTGTCGCCGAGGTGTCGTGCGCACTGGTGCTCGACGCCGGTCGCGGGCAGACTGCACCGGGTCGGGCGAAGGCCCGGGCTGGTGATGACGCCGGTCCGGACGCGGGTCCCGAACGGGGGCGCACACTGGATCGAGGACAGGTTCGATCACGACGCGGGCTGGATCACGACCCACGCGGGTGCACGGTTCGGCTCGCCCAGGCGTACAAGGGGGCGGGGAGGCATGGCGGAGCCGGAGTTCACGGCTACGGGCGTGCGCATCGGGAAGCGGCTGCGTTCACTCACCCGAGCCGGCCAGGTCCGGATCAATGAGGGCAGGCTGGAGCTGCTGACCAGCTACGGCAGCGAGATCGACAGTGCGCCCGTGCAGGCGGTCCGCGCCTCCAGGCCCTGGTTCGCACCGGAGGACCGGGCCTTGGCCGACCTCAACGGCAAGCGGTATCTGCTGACGCTCGGCGACCACGATCCGGCGCCCGGCGAACCCGGGCCGCCCGCGGCGCGCCGCTTCATCGAGGCCGTGCGCAGGGCGGCGGGGCGCGGCGGCTGAGCCGGCGCCGACGAAGACCCCGGCGGGCGGCCGGACCACCGCGAGTTGCGGCACCGCGGCCCCTGCGCCACTCTGGTCTCACGTCACTCTGGGTTTACCGGCGATAACGCTGCGAACCAGCCCCCGCCGGCCACGACAGCAGGCGGCCGCCTTGCGCAGTTGCCCTGCTCGATCCGAACTCCGTGTTCTTCCGGACCTAAGTCGGGGAGTCGCAGCCGTGATCACCAACCCAAGCAGGCACTGCACGGTCGAGCTTCAGGCCCTGCCGTCGCGGATCGGCCAGGTCCGCAGAATCGTATCGGCGCAGCTGCGCTACTGGCATATGGATCCGCTCATAGACCGGGCCGCGCTCGGTGTGACGGAGTTGTTGACCAACGTGCACCTGCACGCGCAGCCCGACAAGACGTGCGTCGTGGAGATGGAGCTGCTGCTCGACCGGCTCACCGTCTCCGTTCGCGACCACGACCCGCGCCTGCCGGTCGTGGGGGCCGTCGACGACGGGGCTCTCGCCACCTGTGGGCGCGGGCTGGCCATGGTCGCCGCGGTGAGCGAGAGCTGGGGCGCCCGGCCGGACGGCGAGTCGGGCAAGGTCGTGTGGTTCACGCTGCCTGCGCCCGTCGCCGCGCGCGAGCTGTCGGCGCGTCCGCCGCGTCGTACGCCCCGGGAGCAGGTCTCGCCCCGGTTCACGGAGGTCGTCTCCGTCGACGATCTGCGGCCCGCACATGCCCCCGCCCGGTCGGCCGTCGTCGGCTGACCGGGCGGTGACGTCACCCTGGGGGCGGACGTCCGCAGTGATCACGGTGACCAGTCCCCGAGGTGTACGCCGTTCGGGTGTACCTCACTCCGCCGCGATGGCGCGCAGCACGTCCAGCCGGGCCGCGCGCCGGGCCGGACGCAGGCCGGCGAGGGCTCCGGCCGCGACGCCCACGAGGGCCACCACCGCGAGTCGCGCGGGCGGCACCGCGAAGGCGAAGGCGCTGTCGCTCGCCCCGTCGGAGGCCCGGACCAGCACCCAGCCGAGGAAGCCGCCGAGGGCCAGGCCGCCCGCCGTGCCGAACGCGGCGACCAGGACCGACTCCCAGCGGACCATGGCCCGCAGCTGGGACCGGGTCTGGCCGACGGCCCTCAGCAGACCGAGTTCCCGGGTGCGTTCGTGGATCGCCAGGGTCAGCGTGTTGGCGATGCCCAGGAGTGCGATGAGCACCGCGAGGGCGAGCAGGGCGTAGACCAGTGTGAGCATCATGTCGATGCCGCCGGCCGAGGATCGCGCGTACTCGTCGCGGGTCTGCACCTCGGGGTTGCCGTACTGCGCCGCGACCTTTTCCACGGCAGCCTTGCCCGCGGCCGGGCTCACGCCGTCCCCGAAGGAGACGGCGACCAGGGTGTCGGCGTCCTGCGTACGGTGCGGCGCCCAGGCCGCGCGGGTGATGACGTAGTCGCCTGCGAGTTCGGAGCGGCCGTAGACGGCGCGCACGGTGAAGGTCTTCTCGTCGCCGTCGGTGAAGGCGAGCCGGGCGGTGTCACCGGTGGTCAGGTGGCGGCGGTCCGCCTCCTGCCGGGTGATTGCGATGCCGTCGGTCCCGAGGGCGCCCAGGTCACCCTGAACGGTGCCGAGGTCGAAGGCGCGGCGCAGTGCGACCGGGTCGGTGACGGTCAGCGCCCGTCCTCTCCCGTCGACTTCCGCGACTCCCCGGCCGAGCCCGACGGCCGTGTCCACCTCGGCCAGCTCGCCGATGGCCGGGGCCAGCTTCGGGCTGAGTCCGCTGCCGCCGGCGCCGAAGGAGGGAGCGCTGACGGCCACGTCGCCCGCGAAGGAGCGGGAGACGGTCTGGTCCATGGTGGCCTTGAGGGAGGCCCCGAACACGGTGAAGAGCGAGACCACGGCGACGCCGATCATCAGGGCGCCGGCGGTGGCCGCCGTCCGCCTGGGGCTGCGCAGGGCGTTGCGGCGGGCGAGCCCTCCGCTGACGCCCCGCAGCCGGTCCAGGGGACTGCCGAGGATCCGCACGGCCGTGCTGGAGGCCACCGGGCCGAGGACGACGAAGGCGATCAGGGCCAGGACGGCTCCGGCACCCGCCGACCACACGGACGGCGAGACGAGGACGCCGGTGAGGGTCAGCACGAGGGCGAGGACGATCAGGCCCGTGCCGGTGACGGCGCGCAGGCGGGAGGCGCCCGAGGAGTCCACGGCCGTCTCGCGCAGCGCGGCCAGCGGGGCGGTGCGGCCGGCCCGCACGGCGGGCAGCACCGCGGACCCCAGGCAGACCAGGACGCCGACCACGAGGGGGAGGGTCAGCGACAGGGCGCCGATCACCAGGTCGCCCTCGGGGAAGGGGAATCCGATGGCCGGGAACAGCGCCTGGAGCCCGGCGGCGATACCGATGCCGCCCGCGAGTCCGGCGGCCGAAGCGGTCACGGCGACGGCCACGGCCTCGACGAGGGTCGCCGCGGTCACCTGACGACGGGAGGCGCCGAGAGCGCGCAACAAAGCGTTCTCACGCGCGCGTTGAGCCACGACGATCGCGAACGTGTTGTGGATGGAGAAGGTCGCGACCAGCAGGGCCACTCCGGAGAACACCAGGAGGAACGTGGTGAAGACCGTCAGGAACCGGCTGGCGATCATGTCGGTGTTCTCCTGCGCCGCCTCCTGACCGGTGATGGCTTCGACTCCTGTGGGCAGTACGGGAGTCAGCCGGTCGACCAGCTCCGCCTGGCTCACTCCCGGGGCGGCGCGCACGACGATGTCCGCCGCCCGGCCGGGCCTGGCGGTGAGGTATTTCTCGGCGTCGGCGCGGGTCATGCCGGTGAAGGTCACCTGCGCCATGCCGTCCTCGCCGCCGAAGGTCGCGAGGCCCACGATCGTCACGCGCACGGGGTCGGGCGTACGCAGCGTGGTGGTGTCGCCGATCTCCAGGCCGCCCTTCTCGGCGGTGCCCCGGTTGACGACGACCTCGCCGGACCGGGCCGGGGCGCGGCCCTCGGCGAGCCGGTACGGGTTGAGCCGCGGGTCGGTGATCCAGTTGCCCGCGAGGGTGGGCGGGCCCTGGCCACCGATCGGCTTGCCGTCGGCGCCGACGACCTGCCCCGCGCCCTGGATGTCGGGCGCGGCGGCCGCGACGCCGGGCACGGCCTCGACCGTGCGCACCAGGCCGGTGCTGACGGGCTGCCGTACGCCCTGGCTCCCGCCGGGGGCAGTGATGGTGTCGGAGCCCCGCACCACGGCGTCGGTGCCCGCGGTCGCGTTGCCGAACATCGAGTCGAAGCTCGCGCGCAGGGTGTCCCCCATGACCAGCGTTCCGGCCAGGAAGGCCACGCCGAGGAAGACGGCCAGGAAGGTTCCGGCGAAGCGGCGCCGGTGGGCGCGCAGGGACGAGAGGCTCAGGCGGAGGGACGCGTTCATGACGGCACCTCGAATGCTTTCATGCGGTCCAGGACGCGGTCGGCGGTCGGGGACTCCATCCGGTCGACGAGCCGTCCGTCGGCGAGGAAGACGACCTCGTCGGCTTGGGCGGCGGCGACCGGATCGTGAGTGACCATGACGACCGTGCGGCCGGTGCGGCGCACGGTGCGGGCGAGCAGCCCGAGCACCTCTCCCCCGGTGCGGGAGTCGAGGTTGCCGGTGGGCTCGTCGGCGAAGACCACGTCCGGCCGGCCGGCGAACGCCCGTGCCACGGCGACGCGTTGCTGCTGACCGCCGGAGAGCTCGGAGGGCCGGTGACGGAGCCGGTCGCGCAGCCCGACGCCGTCCACGAGGGCGTCGATCCACTCCGACTCGCCCCGCTCGCCCGCCAGGTCCAGTGGCAGCCGGATGTTCTCCTCGACGGTCAGGGTGGGCACCAGGTTGAACGCCTGGAAGACGAAACCGACCCGGTCGCGGCGCAGGAGGGTGAGGCGACGGTCGTCGAGGGTGCGCAGTTCGGTGTCGCCGATGTACGCGGCGCCCGAGGTGAGGGTGTCCAGACCCGCGGCGCAGTGCATCAGGGTGGACTTGCCCGAGCCGGACGGGCCCATGATCGCGGTGAAGCGTCCGGCCGGGAAGGCGACGCTCACCCCGGCCAGGGCCCGTACGGCGGTGTCGCCGGCGCCGTAGACCTTCACGGCGTCGACGACCCGCGCGGCGTTGCGCGTGGCCGTGGTGGCGGTCGCGGTGCTCATGCCGCACCGCCCTTGGCCGCGCGGCCGAACTGCTCGTCCAGGACGGACAGCCGGCGCCAGTACTCGTCCTCGTCGATCTCGCCGGAGGCGAAACGACGGCCGAGGACGGCGAGGGGCGAGTCCCCGGTGGGGCGGGGGTCGCCGACCGGGCCCCAGGGGCCACGACGGCCTCGCCGACCGGTGCGGCGCAGGACCGTGACGACGCCGATCACCACGGCCGCCCAGATCAGCGGGAGGAACAGGATCCACGGGCCGGGTCCGCCACCGTCCCAGTTCGCCAGGGTGTTCATCTCGGGTCATCTCCTCAGGGGATCTGTGTGATGCCTCGAGCGTCTCGCCGGGCGGGGGTCCGGGTCGTCGTACGGGCAGCGGCAGTGCGCGTACGTCGCCGGGAGTACGCGCGCCCGTCCTGGCTGCTCCCTGAGGGCTGGACGTCTGTAACTACTAGTATGTACAGTCGGCTCATGAGCACTTCGGAGCGACTCATCGAGTCCACCCGTGAGCTGCTCTGGGAGCGCGGTTACGTGGGGACCAGCCCCAAGGCGATCCTGGAGCGCGCCGGCGCCGGGCAGGGCAGCATGTACCACCACTTCAAGGGCAAACCCGACCTCGCCCTGGCGGCGATCCGGCGGACGGCCGACGAGCTGCGGGCCACCGCCGAGGGGGTACTGGACGGGCCGGGCACACCGTACGAGCGCATCGAGGCGTATCTGACGCGCGAGCGGGACGTGTTGCGCGGCTGTCCCGTCGGGCGCCTGACGATGGATCCGGACGTGATCGCCAGTGACGAGCTGCGCGCACCCGTCGACGAGACGATCGACCTGATCCGTGAACGGATCGCGCATCTCGTGGAAGAGGGCAAGGAGCAGGGGCAGTTCGGGCCCGAGCTGGACGGCGAGGCGATCGCCGCCACCGTCCTCGCAACCGTCCAGGGCGGATACGTGCTGGCCCGCGCGTCCGGTTCGCCCGCCGCCTTCGACGCGGCAGTCCGCGGGCTGCTCTCGCTCCTCGCACCTCGTTCGGCCGACTAGGAGGCCCCGTGCACGCCATGCAGTACGAGCTCACGCTGCCCGCCGACTACGACATGGACGTCATCCACGCGCGCGCGTCCCGGGTCGGGCCGCTGCTCGACGACTGGGAGGGCCTCGGCCTCAAGGCGTACCTGATGCGCGAACGCGGGGTGCACGGTTCGCCCGTCAACCAGTACGCGCCGTTCTACCTCTGGAACACCGTGGAGGGCATGAACGCGTTTCTCTGGGGCGGCGGTTTCCAGGGGCTGAGCGACGACTTCGGCCGCCCGACGGTCCGTCAGTGGACGGGTTTGGCCTACGAGGAGGGCGTCGCCGTCGGCTCCCCCGCCCTGTTCGCCGTACGGCGGCGGCGACCGGTGCCGGACGGGGCGGTGCTCTCCGAGGCCGTGCGGGAGGCGGTGGACGAGGCCGGGCGGCTGGCCCGGGAGGACGGGGCGGTGCTCGCGGCGGCGGCGGTGGACACGAGCCGCTGGGAGAGCCTGCACTTCTCGCTCTGGGAGCACGACACGCCGAAGGCCGACGGCGACCTGTTCCGGGTGCTGCACCTGTCGGCGCCGGAGCGGACCGCCCTGACCGGGGGCAGGCAGTGGTGAGGGCGGTACGGACGGTACTCGGGGACGTCCCGGCCGAGCGGCTCGGTGTGTGCGACGCGCACGACCACCTGTTCTTCGGCAGTCCCCGACTGCCCGGTCAGGAGCTGAACAGCCGCTCGGCGGCGCGCGCCGAACTCGACGCGTTCCGCGCGCAGGGCGGTGACGCCGTCGTGCAGTGGACGCCGTACGGTCTCGGACGGCGCGCGGCGGATCTGCCCCCGCTGTCCCGGGAGACCGGGGTCCAGCTGGTGGCCGCGACGGGGCTGCACCAGGACGTGCACTACGACGAGGCGACGCTCGACGGTCTGCGACACCGGCTCGCCGAGGTGTTCGTGGCCGAACTGACCGAGGGCATCGGGACGTCGGAGGTCCGCGCCGGGCTCGTCAAGGTCGCGGGCGGGTTCCACGCCCTCGACGCGCACACCCGCTGGACCATGACCGCCGCGGCCGAGGCGCATCACGCGACGGACGCGCCCATCGCCGTCCATCTGGAGCTGGGCACCGGCGTGCTCGACGTACTCGATCTGCTGTGCGGGGAGTTGGGCGTGCCCCCGCACCGGGTGATCCTGGGGCACCTCAACCGCTCCCCCGACGCGGTGGTGCACCGCCTGGCCGCCGAGGCGGGCTGCTGGCTGGCCTTCGACGGCCCGTCACGCGCCAACCACGCCACCGACTGGCGGATGCCGGACGCCGTGCGGGCCCTCGCCGACGCCGGCTACGGCGACCGGCTCCTGCTGGGCGGTGACACCACGACGGCGGCGGCCCGTTCGGTCGACGGCGGCCCCGGAATGCCGTATCTGCTGCGCCGGGTCCGGCCGCGCCTGGTGCTCGCCGTGGGTGAGGAACTCGTGACGCGGATCCTCGCGGAGAACCCGGGGCGGGCCTTCGGCGTCGAGTGGCGTTGAAAACCGGCCCGGTGGCGCTGCCGGCCCGGTGGCGCTGCCGGCAGTGCCGCCGGCGGCGGCCGTGCCGGCGGGGCGCCGCGGTCTCGGGACGGTCAGGGGGACGCCTGGTCGCTGTCCTTGAGGGCGCCCCAGCCGTGCCAGCGGTCGACCTCGATCCAGGCGCTGACCCGGGAGCGGACCCGGTCGGGGTACGACTTGCCCGTGTAGTGGGTGGAGATACGGTCGATGTCGGTCAGGCCTTCGTCCTCGTGCAGCTCGACCACCCGTCCGATGAGGGTGACGTGCGTGTACCAGTTGTCGGCGGCCAGGACGGTGAGGGTCAGGCGCGGGTCGCGGCGCAGGTGCTGGAGCCGGACCCGGCCCTCGTCCAGGCTGATCAGGGCGCGTCCGTCCTCCCAGACGTACCAGGTGGGGGTGGAGACGGGGGTTCCGTCGGAGCGCAGGGTCGCCATCACACAGGGGTTGGGGCGGCTCAGCAGTTCGACGGCCTCGGGCGGAAGCGGGGGTTTGGACACGGGGTCTCCTCGCGGTTCAGGCTTTCTTGTCGAAGCTGGCGAAGTAGGCGGCGGCCATGTCCTCGTCACCGTGGCCCTGAGCGGCGGCCCGCTCCAGACGCTCGGCGCTCGCCGCCGCCACGTCGAGCCGGACGCCGCGCTCACGGCCGGCCTCGACGATCAGACGCGCGTCCTTCGCGGCCGTCGTCACCGCGAACTGCGGCGGCGAGAGCCGGTCGTCGAGGATCAGGCCGGTCTTCGCCTTCAGGTACCCCATGTCGAGCGGGCCACCCTCGATCAGCGCGAAGAACGCCTCCGGGTCGACCTCCAGGGACTGCGACAGGGCGAGGACCTCGCCGGCCGCGGCGGTGGCCGCGATGACCCAGCTGTTGGCCACCAGCTTCAGACGTGTCGCGCTGCCCTCGCCGCCGTCCTCACCCGTCCACACCGTGCGTGCGCCCACCGCGTCGAACACGGGCGCGACCGCGTCGCGGTGCTCGCTCGGGCCCGCCGCCAGCACGGTCAGCTGACCGGCCTCGGCGGGTTGCCGGGTGCCCAGCACGGGCGCGTCGAAGAAGACGAGGTCGTGCGCGCGGGCGAAGGCGGCCAGGTCGCCCATGGCCCCGATCCCGGCGGTCGTCGACTGCACCCAGGCCGTCCCGGGACGCAGGGCGGAAGCGGCCTCGCGCATGACCTCCAGGGCGGCGGGGCCGTCGTACAGCATGGTCAGGACGACGTCCGCTCCCTCGACCGCCTCGGCGGGGGTGTCGACGACCCGCACGCCTTCGGCGGTGAGCGGTTCGGCCTTGGCCCGGGTGCGGTTCCAGGCGCGCACGGTATGACCGGCCCGGGCGAGGTTGCGGGCCATCGCGGCGCCCATGATGCCGGTCCCCAGGACACTCACGGTCAGTTCGTCTGTCATGACGTCAACCTACTTCGACGCCGCGCCGACCGGACCGTCCAGCCACGCCCGGCGGCCGTCGAGCATCGGGTTCGGCCGCTCGTGGGCCAGGACGGCGGCGGGGCGGCCGATCCGGGTCTCCTGGGGCGGGATTTCGGACCCAGGAGACCCGGAGAGGTCCTCGACCAGCCGGGCGTGCAGCACGTCGAGCCGTTCCTCGGGTGCGTCGTCCGGCCGACCCCGGTGTGCCGCGGGTCCGCGACCGGCTGCGGTGTGCGGCGCGGGTCCGGTAACAACTGGCTTACGTGCCTTGTCCGTTGCCGCGGGGAGGACCACGATGTGAGTCTCCCAGGGGGGTGACCATGCGGATCCGGTACGCCGCCGCGGCCTGCGCCGGCGCCGCGGTGCTGGCCTCGTTGACCGGCTGCACGGTGCCGGTCGCGGGCGGCACGGGCATCACGGTGGACGAGGACGGACAGCCGGTCGGTGTGCTGATGGTCTGTCACCACCACATCGACGCGGCAATCCTGTACACCCAGGGCAGCGGTGACGAGTCCGAGGACGTGGGGAGTTGGCGCCGCACGGAGCCCGCCACGGGCTACGTCACCTGGCCGCTGCACACCGGCGGCGAGGGCTGGAGCGTCGACAGGGCGATGTCGACGGCGCTCGAACGGCAGCGCACCTACGTCCTGTACGGAGCGACCGAGGACAACTCGTGGTCCACGGCCGACGTGTCCTTCACGCTCGCGGACCTGGCCGCGCTCACACCGGGCGAGGTCCGCTACTTCGCCGGTGACGTGCGGGGCGCCGACGCCGACGGGTATGCGACCGCGTCGATCGAGGAGTTCCGCACCGACGCCTGCGAAGGCGACTGACCGACACCACGTCCCATACTTGACCACTCGTTCTCGATTGATCTAGCGTCACCTCATGGCGAGAACCAAGGAGTTCGATCCGGACGCGGCTCTCCAGTCGGCACTGGAGCTCTTCTGGCGGCGCGGCTACGAGGCGACTTCGATGGCGGACCTCGTCGAGCACCTGGGCATCGGACGCGCCAGCCTCTACGCGACCTTCGGCAACAAGCACGACCTGTATCTGAAGGCGCTTGACCGGTACGGGGAAACACACCAGCCGCTCCTACTGGACGAGTTGTCGCAGCCGGGGCCCGCACTCCCCGCGGTGCGCGCGGTGGTGCGGCGGTTCGCGGCGGAGGCCACGGACGAGGCGACCCGTACCTACGGGTGTTTCGCCACCAACACGGCGGCGGAGTTGGCCGCGCACGACTTCGCCGCGGCCCGCCGGGTCGAGCGGGGCTGGGAGCACCTGGAGACACTGCTGGAGTCGGCGCTGGTGCGCGCGCGGGCGCATGGCGAACTGCCGGCCGGGCGTGATCCGCGCGGACTGGCGCGCATGCTGCTGGTCCTGCTCCAGGGGTTGCGAGTGGTCGGCAAGGCCTCATCGGATCCCGCGCGGGTGCGGGACGCGGCGGAGCAGGCGCTCACCCTGCTGGACTGATCGACCGACCCGCCCTGGAGAAATGTCGGGGCCACTTTCACCTGCCCACATATTGGAATGATCGGTCTGGAAAGGACTGGCATGTCTCGGAATCGTTTCTCCGGCCGCACCGCACTCGTCACCGGCGGTGGCTCCGGCATCGGACGCACCCTCGCCCTCGCCTTCGCCGCCGAGGGGGCCGCGGTCGTCGTGGCCGGGCGCACGCGCGCCTCGCTCGACGAGACGGCCGGGCTCGTCGAGCGGGCCGGCGGGACCGCGATCGCCCGGGTCGCCGACGTCTCGCGCGCCGCCGACCTGGACGCGCTCGTCCGCGCGGTCGTCGACCGTTTCGGCTCACTCGACGTCGCCGTCAACAACGCGGGGGTCCTGCGGGCGGGGCGGCCGCTGGCCGACGTCGACGAGGAGGACTGGCGGTCCATGGTCGACACCAACCTGACCGGTGTCTTTCTCGCCCTGCGGGCCGAGGTACGGCAGATGCGGTCGCAGCCGGGTGGCGGCGCGATCGTCAACGTGTCGTCCAACATCGGCGTGCACCGCCAGATTCCGGGCCTGACCGCCTACGCCGCGAGCAAGGCGGCCGTGACCGCCCTGACCCGTGGCGCCGCGCTGGAGCACATACGCGACGGCGTCCGCATCAACGCCGTCAGCCCCGGCCCGTCCGAGACGGCCATGTCGCTGCGGCCCGGCGAGTCCGAGGCCGAGCGTGCCCTGCGGATGAAGGAGCAGTCACCGCTGGGCCGGGTGTCGTCGACGGAGGAGGTGGCCCAAGCCGTGCTGTACCTGGCCTCGGACGACGCGGCATCCGTCGTCGGCACCGACCTGGTGATCGACGGCGGTGCCACGCTGTAGGCGCAGCAGCCCTGCGGGCGGGGCCGGACTCTCGGCGGGGCCGGACTGTCGTCGAAGCAGCGCTTCGGGCCGGGGCCGGACTGTGCGCGGTCCGCACTGTGAGCCGAGCTGGACTCCGAGCCCGGCCGGCCGGGGGGAGCCCGCACGGGCCGGGGCGGGCTGTGGGCCGGGCCGGACTGCGGACCCGGTCGGGCTGCGGTCGGGCCGGACTGCGGGCCGGGGCCGGGCTGTTGGCCGGGTCGGGCCGTTGGCCGGGTCGGGCCGTTGGCCGGGTCGGGCCGTTGGCCGGGTCGGGCTGCGGACCCGGTCGGACTGCGGACCGGGCTTCCTGCGGGCAGCCCGCGCGGGGGCCGGCATCGGACTGCGGACCGGGCCAGCTGTGGGCCGGGACCGGACCGTGAGCCGGGAGCCGGGGAGCCGGACCGTGAGCTGGGGAGCCGGACTATCGGCCGGGGCCGGACCGTGAGCCGGGGGCCGGGCTGTGGGCCCTGCGCCCCCTGTGCGACGCGGCGCGGCTCACAGGGGGCGCAGCGCGCCCAGCGGGTCGTCCAGCACCGGTTGCCAGGCCAGCTCGGCCGCCCCGACCAGGCTGTTGTGGTCGAGGGAACACGCGAGGATGGGGACACCGCCGCTGCGGCCCCACAGGCTCCGGTCCGCGACGACCGCGCGCAGGCGGTCGGGGTCGGCGTCGAGGAGCGTGCGGTGCAGGCCGCCGAGGATGATGCGGTCGGGGTTGAGGATGTTGACCAGACCGGCCAACCCCAGGCCGAGCCGGTCGATCAGGGCCTCGGCCGCCATACGGACCACCGGGTCGCCGTACTCGTCCCGGATCAGTTCGTTGGCCTGCTGGAGCAGGGAGCCCTCGGGCCCGGGTTCGCGGCCCGCGGTGGTGAGGAGGGCGAGCGGGTCCGCCTCCACGTCGAGACAGCCGCGGCTGCCGCAGTAGCAGGGGCGGCCCTCGGGGTTGACGGTGAGATGGCCGACCTCCAGGGCGAGGCCCGAACTGCCCGTGTGCAGTCGGCCGTCGAGCACCAACGCGCCGCCGACACCCCGGTGCCCGGTGGCCACGCACAACAGGTCGCGGGCGCCGCGTCCGGCGCCGTGCCGGTGTTCCGCGAGGGCGGCGAGGTTGACGTCGTTGCCGACGAACGCGGGGCCGGTGAGCCCGGCTGCGCGGATCCGCTCGGCGAAGATCTCCCGCACGGGCGCGCCCACCGGCCACGCCAGGTGCAGGGGGTTCAGCGCAAGGCCCTCGGGTTCGGTGACCGCGGACGGTACGGCGAGGCCGGCGCCCACACAGGGCCGGCCCGTCTGCCGCAGCAGTTCGGCGCCGGCGTCGACGGCGGCGCCGAGCACCTTGGCGGGGTCCGCGTCGACGGTTTCACAGCTGGGCGTGGTGGCGACGATCCGCCCGCCGAGACCGACCAGCGCGGCCCGGAACCCGTCGGCGTGGACCTGCGCGGCGAGGGCGACCGGGCCTTCCTCGGCGACCTCGAGCCGGTGGGACGGACGGCCCTGCGAACCGGCGGCGGCGCCCGGCCGCGCGTCGACCCTGATCAGGCCCAGCGCCTCCAGCTCCGCCGCGACCGCGCCGGCCGTCGCACGGGTGACGCCGAGTTCGGCGGTGAGCACCGCGCGGGTGGGTGCCCGCCCGGTGTGCACGAGCTCCAGCGCGGGCCCGAGCGCGCCACGCCCCCGGTCCAACCGCGCCCTCGAGGTGGTCCCTTCCCCCGCCGGCCGGGGGTCCGCCTTGCCGCTCATGAGGGCGAGTCTCCCATGATCCGCTTCGTCAGGTGGCGTCCGGGAAGCCACTGACCCGCAGGGTGACGTTCAGCCGCCCGTCCAGCCCCAGCGCGGCCGGCGCCGTCCCCGGCAGGACGCGCGGCACGCCGTGGTACGCGAGCCGGGCCGGCCCCCCGAACACGAACAGGTCGCCGCTGCGCAGCTCTACGTCGGTGTAGGGACGGGCGCGGGTCTCGGTGTTGCCGAAGCGGAAGACGCAGGTGTCGCCGAGACTGAGGGACACCACGGGCGCGCCGGACCGCTCGTCGGCGTCACGATGCATGCCCATCCGGGCGTCGCCGTCGTAGAAGTTGATCAGTGCGATGTCGTACGGGGCCTCCCGGGCCTCGGCCGGCCCGAGGGTTTCGGCCACCGCACGCCGGCCCAGCTCACCCAGCCAGGCGGGGAAGGGCTTGACGGGCGCGCCGTCCCCGTCGCCGACCGTGCGGGCGTAGGCGTACGGGTACCAGTGCCAGCCCAGACAGACCTGGCGGGCGGTCATCGTGCCGCCGCCGGGTGTACGGACCGTGCGCAGGCCGGCCGGCGGACGGGCCCAGTCCCGGCAGGCGGTGAGCAGCTCACGCTGGTGCGCCGGGTCCAGCCAGTCGGGCACGTGCAGCGCGCCCGGCGCCACCTGCGCACGCTCCCGGGGAAACAGCTCGGAGTCCATGGGCCCATCCTCCGCCACGAGTCCGACACCGGGCCTGAGCTGCGGCTCGGTTAGCCTTGCAGCACGATGAACGACCGTATGACGACGCCGTGGGGCGAGGTCACGCTGGCCCGCCACCCCGAGGATCCGCGCGAGAGGCTGCGTGCCTGGGACGCGTCCGACGCGTACCTGCTCAGGCACCTCGCGGAGCAGGACGTTCCGCTGACCGGCACCGTGGTGGTGCTCGGCGACCGCTGGGGCGCGCTGGTGACGGCGCTCGCGGCGCACCGCCCGACGCAGATCACCGACTCCTGGCTGGGACAGGAGGCGACCCGGGCGAACCTCGCGCGGGCCGGCGTGGAGACCGGCGCCGTCCGGCTGCTCACCACCCAGGACCCGGTGCCGGAGCGGATCGACGTGCTCCTGGTCCGGGTGCCCAAGAGCCTGGCGCTGCTCGAGGACCAGTTGATGCGGCTGGCGCCCGCCGTGCACGCGGCCACGGTCGTCGTCGGCACCGGCATGGTGAAGGAGATCCACACCTCCACGCTGCGGCTGTTCGAGCGGATCCTCGGGCCGACCCGGACCTCCCTCGCCGAGCAGAAGGCCCGGCTGATCCTCTGCACCCCGGACCCGTCGCTGAAGCGCCCCGCCAGCCCGTGGCCGTACGCCTACGACCTTCCCGGCGACCTCGGCGGCGCCCTCGCCGGCCGTCCGGTCGTCAACCACGCGGGCGTGTTCTGCGCCGACCGGCTCGACATCGGCACCCGGTTCCTCCTCCAGCACCTGCCGAGGACCGGCGGCAACCTCCGGGTCGTCGACCTGGGCTGCGGCAACGGGATCGTCGGTACGGCGGTGGCGCTGGCCAACCCGGAGGCCGAGGTGCTGTTCACGGACGAGTCGTTCCAGGCGGTCGCGTCGGCGGAGGCCACGTACAAGGCGAACGGGGTGCCGGGGCACGCCGAGTTCCGGGTCGGGGACGGGATGGCGGGGGTGGCGGACGGCAGTGTGGACGTCGTGCTGAACAACCCGCCGTTCCACTCCCACCAGGCGACGACGGACGCCACGGCCTGGCGGATGTTCACGGGGGCCCGGCGCGCGCTGCGGCCGGACGGCGAGCTGTGGGTGGTGGGCAACCGGCACCTCGGCTATCACGTGAAGCTGAAGCGGCTGTTCGGCAACTGTGAACCGGTCGCCGGTGACCGGAAGTTCGTGGTGCTGAGGTCCGTCGGGCGGGGCTGAGCACCACGCCGGTGGGGCCCGGGGCGGACGCGGCGGCTTTGCGGGCGGCGGCCCGCCCCGCGATGGTCCGCTCGACGGTGCGCGCCATGGCCTCCCGTCCCGCGCTCAGGTAGGTGCGCGGGTCGACCGCGTCGGGATCCTTCGGCAACTCGCCCGCGTACCGCCGTACTTCCCGTGCGGCGCGGGTCCAGCACGCGGGGTGGTCGGTCGGTTCGTCCTCGACGTGGGTCATGCCCCACCGCTTCCCGCCGGTCGCGGTTCATGCAGCACAGAACCATCCTGCCCGTCGAGGCGGCCGGGCCGACCGGCAGCACGGCAGCCACGCGGGTGGCGGGCGCCGTGGCCCCGCACCGCGCGCTCCGTGTGGCGCCGGCCGGTGGACTAGTCCCCGATGTGGGCGAGTTCGATGTCGTGGTCGTCCACGTCACCGCCGCCGAGACGGACGCCGGTCGCGCGGGGCGGGTAGCCGGTCGCGATGACCGTGTACTGGCCGCCGTCCAGGTCGGAGAAGGCGTACGCCCCGTCGCTGCCGGTGGTGGTGGTCGCCACGACGTTCCCGGCGGCGTCCACCAGGGTCACCCGCGCATCGCCCAGCGGAGTGCCCGCGCCGCGTACTGTGCCCCGCACCAGCGCGCCGGGCCGCAACTCGACGTCGACCCGGGTGACACCGGTGGCGCCGATCTCCACGGGCAGTGCCAACGGCCGGTGCTTGGGCGAGCTCACCGCGAGGGTCACCGGACCCGGGACCAGTTCGGTGACGGAGAACCCGCCCGTGCCGTCGGTCCGTGTGGTGACCAGCACATCGCCGCGCACGTCCGTGAGGACGACCACCGCCCCGGCGACCGGTGCCCCGTCGTCCACGGAGCGCACGGTGCCGGCGAGGCCGCTGGTGCCGCTGAGCAGCACGTCGTAGCTCACCGGCGTCGCCCCGACCACGACGGTCGTCGCCTGCGGCTGGTGCCCGTCGGCGGCGGCGATGAGCACGTAGGTGCCCTCCCCCGGCGCCTCGACGGCGTAGCAGCCGTCCGCCCCGGCCACCGCCCGGCTCAACTGCCGCCCGCCCAGCGAGATCAGGGTGACCGCGGCGCCACCCACCGGCACGCTCTCCGCGCCGAGCACCCGCCCGCGTATCGGGTGCCCGACACCGGCCGGACCGCCGTCGGTCAGCCCGGGGACCGTCGCGACGAGTTCCGCGACCGCGCGGGCCAGCGGGACGGCGACCGCGGCGCCCACGGCCCGCTCGTCCCGTTCGGTGACGGCCGGCCCGGCGACGGCGGGTTCGGCAGCGGCGGGCCCGGCGGAAGCGGCCGGCGAGGAAACGGGCAGCGACTGGGTCGGCACCGACAGGTCGGGGTCGGCCGGGACGTGCTCGGCGTCCGGCGTGGCCGCCGTCCGCTGCCGCGGGATGAACGCGGCGACGACGAGGGCGAGGAGTGCCGCTCCGGCGCCGACGGCCATGACCACCTTGAAGCCGTTCTCCGAGGGCAGCGCGGCGCCGCCGAAGGTGGTGGTCATCCGGGCCAGGATCACCCCGGCGACGGCGCTGGCGGTGGAGGTGCCGATGGACCGCATCAAGGTGTTGAGGCTGTTCGCGGCGGCTGTCTCGGAGGGGTCCACCGCGCCCATGACGAGCGCGGGCATGGCCCCGTAGGCGAAGCCGATGCCGGCGCCGATGACGCAGGAGACCAGGACGAGTTCCCACACCGCGCCCATCAGCACGATGTTGAGGCCGTACCCGGCGGCGACGACGACGGCGCCGAGCATCAGGGTCACCTTGGGGCCCCGGGCCCTGGAGATCAGTGCGGAGATCGGCGCCGTGGCCATCATCACCAGACCCGTGGGGGCCATGACCAGCCCCGCGGCCAGCAGCGACCGGCCCAGGCCGTAGCCCGTCGCCTCGGGCAACTGGAGCAGCTGAGGCAGGACCAGGGACATCGCGAACATGGAGAAGCCGAAGGCCATCGAGGCGAGGTTCGTCACCAGCACCTGGCGGCGGGCGGTGGTCCGCAGGTCCACCAGGGGTTCCTCGACGCGCAGTTCGAACAGGCCCCACAGCAGCAGGACGACGACCGCGGCGACGAAGAGCCCCAGGGTGGTGCCGCTTCCCCAGCCCCAGTCGGCGCCCTTGGATATCGTGAGCAGCAGACACACCAGCCCGGCCGCCATGCCGAGGGCGCCGACCAGGTCGAAGCGCCCTCCGGAACGCACCTTCGACTCGGGCACGATCAGCGGGACGAGCACGGCGGCGACGACGCCGAGGACGGCCGACGTCCAGAACAGCATGTGCCAGTCGAAGTGGTCCGCGATGAGCGCGGCGGCGGGCAGCCCGAGGGCGCCGCCGACACCGAGGGAGGCGCTCATGAGGGCGGTGGCCGACCCGAGCCGCTCGGCGGGCAGTTCGTCGCGCATGATGCTGATGCCGAGCGGGACGACCCCGGAGGCGAGCCCCTGCAGGGCCCGGCCGACGATCATCGGGACGAGCCCGTCGCTGAGGGCGGCCGTGACCGATCCGGCGATCAGCGTCAGAAGGCTGACCAGCAGCATGCGGCGCTTGCCGTACATGTCGCCGAGCCGACCCATGACAGGGGTGGCGACGGCTGCCGCGAGGAGGGTGGCGGTGACCGCCCAGGCCGCGTCCGAAGCCGGGGCGTCCAGCAGCTTCGGCAGTTCCGGGACGATCGGGATCACCAGGGTCTGCATCAGCGAGACCACGATCCCGCCGAAGGCCAGCACCGCCACGACGAGACCGGCCCGCGGCGCGGCGGACCCCTCCCACGCCTCCGCGGATTCGGGTTGCGCATGGGACATGGCCGAGCCTCCGTGGGTGATGCGGTTCTGCACGACTGCGCAGCATCGTAAGCCCACTTGATTGACTCAAGCAACTAGCACTTTCGGTGTGCGCCGCGTGAAGAAACCGCGCAGAGGGCTTCCGGCTCGGGCGTCGAATTCGGGCCTCGACCCTGGCCTGGAACCTGGCCCTGGACTGGCACTTCTCCGTGGCCTTGGCCTTGGCCGGAGGCTGCTCCGGACGAAGGGCTTGGGCTCTTCCGGACGAAGGGCTCTTCCGGACGGAGGACCGGGCAGAAGGCTCTGCCCGGTCCGCGCGGCGCCGACTACAGCGCGCGCTCCAGGTGGTCCGCCACCAGTTTGACGAAGCGTCCGGGCTCCTTCGGGCGCCCGCCCTCCGCGAGCACCGCCAGACCGTGCAGCAGTTCGGCGGTCTCGGCGAGGCCCGCCCGGTCGGCCCGTTCGTTGTAGGCCTGGTTCAGCCCCTTCACCAGCTGGTGATCAGGGTTGAGTTCGAGGATCCGCAGGGCGCGCGGCACCTCCTGCCCCATCGCGCGGTACATGTTCTCCAGCGCCGGGGTGAGGTCGTTCGCGTCGGAGACGATGCAGGCCGGGGACACGGTGAGGCGGGACGACAGCCGCACTTCCTTGACCTCCTCGCCCAGTCGCTCCTTCATCCAGCCGAGCAGACCGGCGTACTCCTCGCTCTGCTTCTCCCGCTCGCCGTCGGCCTTCTCGTCGTCCTCCGCGCCGAGGTCGACCTCGCCCTTGGCGACGGACCGCAGCGGCTTGCCCTCGAACTCCCCCACCGCGTCGACCCACACCTCGTCGACCGGGTCGGTGAGGAGCAGGACCTCGATGCCCTTCGCCCGGAACGCCTCCATGTGCGGGGAGTTCTCGATGCTCTGCCGGGACTCGCCGGTCAGGTAGTAGACGGCGTCCTGCCCGTCCTTCATCCGCTCCAGATAGGCCTTCAGCGTGGTCGGCTCGTCCTCGCCGCGCGTGGTCGCGAACGACGAGACGGCGAGGAGGGTGTCACGGTTGTCGGAGTCGGTCACCAGCCCTTCCTTCAGGACGGCGCCGAACTCCCGCCAGAAGGTGGCGTAGCGGTCGGGAGCCGCGGTCATCATGTCCTTGACCGTCGACACGACCTTCTTGGTGAGCCGGCGCTGCATCATCCGGATGTGCCGGTCCTGCTGGAGGATCTCGCGGGAGACGTTCAGCGAGAGGTCCGCCGCGTCGACCACGCCCTTGACGAAGCGCAGATACGGCGGCAGGAGCGCCTCGCAGTCGTCCATGATGAAGACGCGCTTCACATACAGCTGCACACCGCGCTGGTAGTTCTGGTTGTACAGGTCGTGCGGGGCGTGCGAGGGGAGGAACAGCAGCGCCTGGTACTCGAAGGTGCCCTCCGCCTGGAGCCGGACGGTCTCCAGGGGTTCGCGCCAGTCGTGGCTGATGTGCTTGTACAGCTCGTGGTACTCGTCGTCGGACACCTCGTCGCGCGAGCGCGCCCACAGGGCCTTCATCGAGTTCAGCGTCTCGGGTTCGGGCGCCGCCTCGGCGCTCTCCGCGCTGTCGGAGGTGGCGTCGGATGTGTCGGAGGTGTCGGTGGTGTCGGTGGCGCCGCCGCGGGCAGCCTGCGGGACCAGCCTGATCGGCCAGGTGATGAAGTCCGAGTAGCGCTTGACGATCTGCTTGATCGTCCAGTCGGCGGTGTAGTCGTGCAGCTGATCGTCGGCGTCGGCCGGCTTCAGGTGCAGTGTGACGGACGTGCCCTGCGGCGCGTCGTCCACCCTCGCCAGCGTGTACGTACCCTCACCGCGCGACGACCAGCGGGTGCCCTGGCTCTCGCCGGCCCGCCGGGTCAGCAGCGTCATCTCGTCGGCAACCATGAAGCCGGAGTAGAAGCCGACGCCGAACTGCCCGATGAGTCCCTCGGCCCCTGCCTCCTCCTGGGCCTCGCGCAGTTCCTGCGCGAACTTGGCCGTGCCCGAGTTGGCGATCGTGCCGATGAGCCGGCCGACCTCGTCGTACGACATCCCGATGCCGTTGTCCCGGACCGTCAGGGTGCGGGACTCCGCGTCGATCTCGATCTCGATGTGCGGGTCGGAGACGTCGGCGTCGAGCGTGTCGTCCCGCAACGCGGCGAGACGCAGCTTGTCCAGCGCATCGGAGGCGTTGGACACGAGTTCGCGGAGAAAGACGTCCTTGTTCGAGTAGACCGAGTGGATCATCAGCTGCAACAGCTGACGGGCCTCTACCTGGAACTCAAACGTTTCGGTCGACATGATGAGCGTGTACCTCACAGGTTCCGGAGTCTCCTGGACTGGCGAGAGCCACTGTAAAACACCAAGTCAGCGTGTGCCGCTCGCTGTTCGTGATCGTCCCGTTCCGGTTCGTCGGCGCTCGTCGGAGGGGGCCCGGGAATCAGCGCGGGATCTCCTCCACCTGCGCGAATCCGTCCGTCCGGCTCCACCCCAGCCGGGTCAGCCACTCCGTGGAATCCCTGGTGAAGAGCAGGTTCCCCGAGTCGCCCACGGCGGTGACCTTCGTCCAGCCGTCGAAGCTCCAGGTGAGTTTCGTGTCCCAGCGGGCGAGGTCCGCCGTCGCGACCGCGGCGATCGACTCCATGGGCGGTTCGCCGTCGTAGCAGTAGGAGCCCCAGTCCGCGATGACCGCGACCGTCCCGTCGAACGCCTTGAGCGTGAGGCTCTGGCACCGGTCCGTCGCGGTCGCGTACACCACGCGCGGCGCGCTCCACCCGCCCGTGTGCGCGTCCCGGTGCCGTTCCACGAGTCCCCGCCCCTCCACGTACGCCATGCCCACCCGCCGGCCGTCGGGCAACCCGATCTCCTCGTCGAACCGAGGGGCCGGTGCGGTCGGCGACGCTCCGGTGCCAGTGCCAGTGCCAGTGCCAGTGCCAGTGGCAGTGGCAGTGGCACTGGCAGTACTGGTGCGTGTGGTGGGCCCGGTGCCGGTGGTGGTACCCCGATCCGTGGCAGGCGCGGTGGCCGTGGCGTTCGTCGACTCGCCCCCGTTCCGGTGTCCGCCGCAGGCCATCGCGACAGCCGCCACCAGCAGCACGCCCGCCGGGGCCCGCAGCCGGTATCCGTTCATCCGCATCTCCCCATGTTCCCCTCTCCCCCGGTCAGATCATGTCCCACCGCTCCGGTCATGCCCCAACGGTCCGGCCATGCCCTACCGGTCCGGCCATGTCCCACCGGTCCGGTCATGGCCCAAGGGTCACGCGGATCTTGGACTGGCCGTGCGGGAGTTCCTCCCAGTCGTCCATGAAGGCGGCCCGCAGACCGTGCTTCCCGGCGAGGGTGACGAGGGTGTCCGTGCGGTAGTAGAAGTCCTCGCGCAGCACGTGGTGTTCCTCGCCCTCGGTGCGGTCGAAGGTGAAGTCGAACCAGCCGCCGGGCGCGAGCACCCGCCCCACGTTGGCCAGACACTCCTCGATGACGGGGAGCGGTGAGTGCGAGAAGACGCTGTGCGCGTGCACCACGTCGAAGTGGGCCTCGGGCAGGAACCGCAGCGTCAGGTCGCGCACCGGCGTCAGGGTCGGCAGCCGCTTCTGGAGCCCCATCTCCACGATCGTGTCCTGCGCGGCCACGAGGATGTCGGGTGAGATGTCGATGCCGTGGTAGTGGCCGGGTTCCAGGTGCCGGATGAACCGCCAGCCGCCCCGCAGGTTGCCGCAGCCGATCTCCAGCATCCTGTGCTCCGGACGCAGACCGTGTCCGAGCAGGTAGTCGAACTGCATGGCGCCGAGGGCCAGCCACCGTTCACGGGTGCGACTGCCGACCGCCGCGTCCGGATCGGCCCGGGTGTCGGAACGCATCACCGCGCGGTAGTAGGAGACGTGATCCTGGTGACGGCGGCTGAGCCACAGGTCCCTGGCGGCGCGCGCGACATGGCGGGGCACCCGGTCGGGGTGGCGCAGGGCGTACCCGATGCGGTGGCCGAGGGCCGCACGGTTGCTGGTGAGTTTCTTGGCGGGCATGAGGTTCTCAGGCCTTTCCTGGCGATGTTCCGCGGCTTGCGAAGTCCCGGGGGATTCGACGCTCCCGAGGGTTTTCCGAGTACTCACGGTTCGAAGTTCCCGAACGGTGTGTCCCGCGCGGTGCGGGATCCGCTTCCAGCTTCGGGGCGCGCGCGGGTGACCGCCTCGTCCGACCGTCTCGGCCCGTACGCCGGTCCGGGTGATCCGGATGTCAACCGATCGGTTGATGCGGCCCGGCGTCCGCCGCGTTAGACACGGAGGATGCAACCCACCGATCCGGACGAACGCTGGCTGGGCACGGTCGTGCACCTCGCGTTCTTCCTGCTGCTCGGCTCCTCGTTCGTCCGCTTCCTGACCCGCGACGTGGGGGGAGTGCGCACCGGGTGGGTGGTGGCCCTGTACGCGGCCTTCTGTCTGCTCTACGTCCTCGGGTGCTTCCTGGCCCCGGCGCCCTGGCCCGGTTCTCCGCCCACGTCCCGCCATCTGGGGTGGCTGGGTTCCGTGTCGGCCGTCTGGGTGGTTCTCCTGGTGCTCGCGCCCAGTGCGACCTGGTGCGCCATGCCGCTGCTGTTCGCCGGACTGCACGCGCTGCCGCCACGGATCGCGGTGCCGCTCGCGGCCGTGCTCACCGCGCTGGTCGTGGTCTCGGAGGTCCGCGTGGCCGAGGGCTCACTCAATCCCAACATGGTCGTGGCCCCGCCGGCCGTCGCCGCGGTGGCCACCGCCGTGATGGTGCATCTGCGGCGCCAGGGGGCACGGCAGCGGGTACTGATCGCCGACCTGGTACGCACGCGCCGCGACCTCGCCGCCTCCGAGCGCCAGGCGGGTGTCCTCGCCGAGCGTCAGCGACTGGCCACGGAGATCCATGACACTCTCGCGCAGGGCCTGTCCAGCCAGCGGATGCTGCTCCAGGCCGCCGAGCGCGTCTGGACGTCGGATCCGGGCACGGCCCGGGAGCACCTGCGCGAGGCGGCCGAGATCTCCTCCCGGGGCCTCGCGGAGGCCCGCCGGTTCGTGCACGACCTGGCGCCGGCCGACCTCGCCGCACATTCCCTCCCCGACGCACTGGCCGTCCTCGCCGGACGGGAGAGCCGACCGGGCCTGGCCGTGGAGTACCGGCAGGACGGCGACCCGGGTCCCCTGCCCGAGCGGGTCGAGGCGGCGCTGCTCCGCATCGCCCAGGGGGCGCTGGCGAACGTACGCGAACACGCCGCGGCCACCCTCTGCGTCCTGACCCTGACGTGCCTGGACGACCTGGTCTCCCTGGACATCGCCGACAACGGACGGGGCTTCGGGGCGTGCGATCCGGGCGGTCCCGGTAATTCCGGTAGCTCCGGTAGTCCTGGTAGTCCTGGTAGTCCTGGTAGTTCCGGTAGGCCCGGTAGCTCCGGTGGTCCCGGTAGTTCCGGTAGTCCTGGTAGGCCCGGTAGCTCCGGTGGTCCCGGTGGTCCCGGTGGTCCGGACTCCCTGGGCGGTCCGGGCCGCCCCGGCGGTCCGGGTCGTCCAAGCGGGCCGGGCGCGGCGGGGGCCGGCCCGGGGCTTGCCTCCGGTTCGTCCGCCCCGGAGACCGCGGCTGCTCCGGGACGGGACCGCACCCGTGGGCACGGGCTGCCGGCCATGCGGATCCGGGCCCGGCAGGCGGGCGGCACGCTCAGTGTCGAGTCCGCGCCGGGCGAGGGCACCGTCGTCACCGTCGCCGTTCCCCTGGCCTCCTTCGTTCCCGACACTCTCAAGGAGCCCGTTCCGTGAGCGCATCCGTGCCCCCGCCGTCCGTCCGGCTGCTGCTGTGCGACGACCACGCCGTCGTCCGGGCCGGTCTGCGCGCCCTGCTGTCCAGCGCCGACGGAATCGACGTGGTCGGCGAGGCGGGCACCGGCGAGGAGGCACTCGCCCTGTCCGCCCGGCTGCGTCCCGACGTGGTGCTGATGGACCTTCAGCTCGACGGCGGCATGGACGGCGTGACGGCCACGCGGCGCCTGACCGGCGGCCAGGACCCGGGTCCCCGGATCCTGGTGCTCACCATGTTCGACACCGACGCGGACATCACCCGCGCCATCGAGGCGGGCGCCACCGGCTACCTGCTCAAGGCCGAGCGGCCGGACGAACTGTTCGCGGCGATCCGCGCCGCGGCGGCCGGCCGCTCCGCGCTGTCGGCCCCCGTCGCCGACCGCCTGCTGACCAGGCTGCGCAGTCCGCGCCCCGCTCTGTCCACCCGTGAGCACGAGATCCTCGCCCAGCTCGCTCGCGGCCTGGGCAACCGGGAGATCGCGCGGACGCTGTTCATCAGCGAGGCGACGGTCAAGACCCATCTCGGACGGATCTACGGCAAGTTGGGGGTGGAGACCCGGTCGGGCGCGGTGGCGGTCGCCAAGGAGAGACGGCTGCTGCCGTGACGGCGCGGCACGGCGACGCCACCTTTCCTCACCCGGCCCGCACCGCCGCCCTCGCCCCGTCGAACGGGGCGGCCTTGTCTCACCCCCGGACGACCCCCTAGCCTGATTTTGTGCCGCAAATAAACAAAGCGCGAACGCGCGACGCGGTGCCGGGCGAAGGCAAGGACCTCACCCGACTCCGTATCGCCCTGACCACGTTCTTCGCCCTCGACGGCTTCGTCTTCGCGGGCTGGGTCGTCCGGATCCCCGCCATCAAGGAACAGACCGGCGCCTCCGCGAGCACGCTCGGTCTCGCGCTCCTCGGCGTCTCCGCGGGCGCGGTGATCACGATGATGTTCACCGGACGCCTGTGCAGCCGCTACGGCAGTCACCCGGTTACCGTGGCCTGCGCGGTCCTGCTCTCCCTCAGTGTCACGCTTCCCCCGCTCACCCACTCCGCGGCCGCGCTCGGCGCCGTCCTACTGCTGTTCGGCGCGGCTTACGGCGGGATCAACGTCGCCTTCAACAGCGCCGCCGTCGATCTGGTCGCGGCGCTGCGCAGGCCCGTCATGCCGACCTTCCACGCGGCTTTCAGCCTGGGCGGCATGATCGGGGCCGGGCTCGGCGGGCTGGTCGCCGGCTCCGTGTCCCCCACACGCCATCTGCTGGGCCTCGGCATCATCGGTCTGCTCGTCACCGCGCTCACGGCACCCACACTGCTCCGGCAGGAGCCACCGCGACCGCCCGGGCACGCCGACGCCGGGCCGGAGGACTCCGACGCCCGGCCCGGGGACTCGCCACCCGGGAAATCGACCCCGCGCCGTCTGACGCCCCGCACCCGCCGGCTCGTCGTCGTCTTCGGTCTGATCGCTCTCTGCACCGCCTACGGCGAAGGGGCCCTCGCCGACTGGGGCGCCCTGCATCTGCGCCAGGACCTGGGCTCCTCCGCCGGGGTCGCCGCGGTCGGGTACTCGTGTTTCGCGCTCGCCATGACGGTGGGCCGGCTCACCGGCACCACCCTCCTCGAACGGCTCGGCCGCACCCGTACGGTGGTGACCGGCGGGGTCGTCGCGGCGGCCGGGATGGTACTCGGCTCCCTCGCCCCGGCCCTGTGGGCGGCGCTCCTCGGCTACGCGATCGCGGGACTCGGACTGGCCAACCTCTTCCCGGTGGCCGTCGAACGCGCGGGTGCCCTGGCCGGTCCGAGCGGCGTCGCCATCGCCTCGACGCTCGGTTACGGCGGCATGCTGCTGGGCCCGCCCGCCATCGGGTTCATGGCCGACTGGTTCTCCCTGCCCGCCGCCCTCACCAGCGTGGCCGTGCTCGCCGGGGTGGCCGCGGCGATCGGGTTCGCCACGCGCCGGGCGACGGCCGACTGAACACCGTCGGGCCGAACACCGTCACACCTCCCCTGGACCGCACTCCATCCGGCACACTCCCCCACATGGAGACTGCCGAGTTCATCCGTGTCCTGGACCAGGAGGGGCGGTCGCTGGCCGCCGCGGCGGCGGAGGCCGGCCCCGACGCGAAGGTGCCGACCTGCCCGGACTGGCAGGTCAGGGACCTGCTGCGGCACACGGGCTCGGTGCACCGCTGGGCGACCTCGTTCGTGGCCGAGGGCAACCCTTCGTTCCGCCCCCTCGACGAGCCGCCGGGTCTCGACGGCGACGCGCTGCTGGACTGGTTCCGCGAGGGGCACCTGCGGCTCGTCGGCACCCTGTCCGCCGCCTCGCCCGACGTACGGTGCTGGCACTTCCTGCCCGCGCCGTCACCGCTGGCGTTCTGGGCCAGGCGACAGGCGCACGAGACGGCCGTGCACCGCGTGGACGCGGAATCGGCCCTGGGCCGCACCCCTGAGGAGATCGCCCGGGACATCGCCGTCGGCTTCGCGGCGGACGGCGTCGACGAGTTGTTGCGCGGGTTCCACGCGCGCGACAAGAGCCGGGTGCGCACCAAGGAGCCCCGGGTTCTGCGGGTGCGGGCGACGGACACGGCCGACGCCGTGTGGACCGTACGGCTGTCGCCCGAGCCGCCCGCGACGGAGCGCGACGCCGAGGGCGACGCCGACTGCGAGGTGTCGGGTCCGGCGGCCCTGCTCTACCTGTCGTTGTGGAACCGGTCGCCGCTCCCCGCCGTGACCGGCGACGCCGCGCTGGCGACGCTGTGGCGGGAGAGGTCCGCCGTGGGCTGACGGACCGCCGGGTCAGTCGGCCAGCATCCGGCTCAACACCGCGCGCTGCACCGGGCGTACGTCGCCGTGCAGCGCGCGTCCCTTGCCCGTGAGCGCGACCCGAACGCCTCTGCGGTCCTCCGCGCACATGCCGCGCTCCACGAGGCCGTCCTTCTCCAGGCGGGCGACGAGCCGCGACAGCGCGCTCTGGCTGAGGTGGACCCGCTCGGCGATCTCCTGGACGCGGTAACTGCACGACCCGTCCGGCGCCGCGGACTCGGCGAGGACGTCGAGCACCTCGAAGTCGCTGCCGCACAACCCGTGTCGGTGCAGCGCCCGGTCGAGTTCGCACTGGGTCCGCGCGTGCAGCGCCAGCATGTCCCGCCACTGCTCCACGAGCGCCTGATCGGCCCCCGTCTCACCCTTCTTCACCGCCGCCATGGGGCGCACCGTAGCAGAGAACGCGTTTCATTGCATCGGAATTAAATGCGCTTGCATTCGATGCATGCGCATGTAGTCTCTCCGGCATGACCTCTCCGCTCCCCTCCCCCGCGTCCCCCCTCCCCGAGGGCCGCTGGACGTCCCGACTGTGGGGCACTCTGCTGGTCCTGTGCGCCGCGATGTTCCTGGACGCGCTGGACGTGTCGATGGTCGGCGTAGCCCTGCCGTCCATCGGCTCCGACCTCGGCCTCTCCACCTCGACCCTGCAATGGATCGTCAGCGGCTACATCCTGGGCTACGGCGGGCTGCTCCTCCTCGGCGGCCGCACGGCCGACCTGCTCGGCCGGCGCCAGGTCTTCCTGGTCGCCCTCGGTGTCTTCGCGCTGGCCTCGCTGCTCGGCGGGCTGGTCGACTCGGGTCCGCTGCTGATCGCGAGCCGGTTCATCAAGGGCTTGAGCGCGGCCTTCACGGCCCCGGCCGGCCTGTCCATCATCACCACGACGTTCCCGGAGGGCCCGCTGCGCAACCGCGCCCTCTCCATCTACACCACCTGCGCCGCCACCGGCTTCTCCATGGGCCTGGTCCTCTCCGGCCTGCTCACCGAGGCGAGTTGGCGCCTCACCATGCTGCTGCCCGCCCCGATCGCCCTGATCGCGCTGGCGGTCGGTCTCAAGCTGCTGCCGCGCAGCGAACGCGAGAAGGACCACAACGGATACGACGTGCCCGGCGCGATCCTCGGCACCGCGTCGATGCTGCTGCTGGTCTTCACCGTGGTCCAGGCGCCGGAGTCCGGCTGGACGTCCGCACGCACACTGCTGTCGTTCCTCGCCGTCGCCGTCCTGCTGACCGTCTTCGTCCTCGTCGAGCGCCGCTCGGCCGGCCCGCTGATCCGGCTCGGCGTCCTGCGCTCCGGCAGCCAGATCCGCGCCCAGCTCGGCGCGATGGCCTTCTTCGGCTCGTACGTCGGCTTCCAGTTCCTGGCCACCCTGTACATGCAGACGCTGCTCGGCTGGTCGGCGCTGCACACGGCGCTCGCCTTCCTGCCGGCCGGCGCGCTGGTGGCGGTGTCCTCGACCAAGGTCGGCTCGATCGTCGACCGCTTCGGCACTCCGCGGCTGATCGCGGCCGGCTTCGCCTTCATGGTCGCCGGGTACGCGCTGTTCCTGCGCGTCGACCTCGACCCGGGGTACGCGGCGGTGATCCTGCCGACGATGCTGCTGATCGGCGCGGCCTGCGCACTGGTCTTCCCCTCGCTCAACATCCAGGCCACCAACGGCGTGGCGGACCATGAGCAGGGCATGGTCTCGGGGCTGCTCAACACCTCGGTGCAGGTGGGTGGCGCGATCTTCCTGGCGGTGGTGACGGCGGTGGTGACGGCGGGTACCCCGGCCGACCCCACTCCGCAGGCCGTCCTCGACAGCTACCGGCCCGGGCTGGCGGTGGTGACCCTCATCGCCGCCGCGGGCCTGCTGATCACCCTCCCCGGGCTGCGCACCCGGCGCGCCCGGGGCTCGGTCGTCGTCGCCGGCTCCACCGTGCCGGAGACGGAGCCGGAGCCCGTGGGGATCCGTGACTAGGACCTGTCCGACAGACCGGTCCTGAGGGGGAAGCCGCCCACAGGTATGCGCCCGGCGGGGCCGATTGCCTCGCCGGGCGCATACCTGTGAGACTCGTCGTATGAGCGGGTACGGGGGGCGGCGCACACAGGCCGAGCGGGACGAGATCACCGTCGAGATCGGATACGCGCTGTTCAGTGCGGGGTTCGCGGCGGCGGTGCTCTTCGGGGCGGTCGCCGGGCCGGCGCTGCTGTTCGAATTGCCCGGGCCGGTGGAGAAGTTGCTCCTACGGGCGGGCCTGACGCTCGCTCCCGTGGTGTTCGCGGTCCGGGTGATCTCCGTGCTCGTCCGCCTCCGGAGAGGCGATCAGCCCAGCCACCCAGGGCGTACCAGCCCCGACTCGTAGGCCAGGACGACCAGTTGGGCCCGGTCGCGGGCGCCCAGCTTCACCATCGTGCGGCTCACATGGGTCTTCGCGGTGAGCGGGCTGACCACCAGTCTGCGGGCGATCTCCTCGTTGGACAGGCCGATCCCGACCAGTGCCATCACCTCCCGCTCCCGCTCGGTGAGCCGGGTCAGCGCGTCGGCCGTCGCGGGCTCCTTGGAGCGGGCCGCGAACTCGGCGATGAGGCGGCGAGTGACCCCGGGCGAGAGCAGCGCGTCGCCGGCCACCACCGCCCGTACGGCACGCAGGAGTTCCTCCGGTTCGGTGTCCTTGACCAGGAAGCCGGAGGCGCCCGAGCGGATCGCTTCGAAGACGTACTCGTCGAGTTCGAAGGTGGTGAGCATGATGACCTTGACCTGGGAGAGCGCCTCGTCGCCGGTGACCCGTCGGGTGGCGGCCAGGCCGTCGAGGACGGGCATCCGGATGTCCATCAGCACGACGTCGGGGCGCAGTTCACGCACCGCGCGCACCGCTTCCTCGCCGTCGGCGGCCTCGGCCGCGACCTCGATGTCCGGCTGAGCGTCCAGCAACGCCCGGAATCCCGCCCGCACCAACGACTGGTCGTCTGCGAGCAGCACGCGGATCACCGTCGCTGTCTCGTTCACCGATCCTCCCCCGCTCACCAGTCCTCCACCACTCACCGGCCCTCCCTCGCCCTGGCGGGCAGCACGGCGAGCACTTGGAAGCCGCCGTCGGGCCGCGGTCCCGCCTCGATCGTGCCACCCAGCGCCGCGGCCCGCTCCCGCATTCCGGCGAGACCGTTGCCGCTGCCGCCCGCGTCGGCGCCGGTCGCCGGCCCGTCGTCGTCGATGCGCAACCGCAGCGTGCCGCCGCGCTGATCGAGCCGCACGCTCGCGTGGCGCGAGCCCGAGTGGCGTACGACGTTGGTGAGGGCCTCCTGGACGATCCGGAAGGCGGCGAGGTCGGTGTGGGGCGGCAACCGGGGCGGCCGACCGGCCACATCGACCGTGAGACCGGCGCGCGCCGCCTGTTCCACCAGCTCCGGCAGCCGGTCCAGGCCGGGGGCGGGGGTGCGCGGCGCGTCCCCCGGCGTGCGGAGGCTGTCGAGCACCTGTCGCACCTCGCCCAGCGCCTCCTTGCTGGCGGACTTGATGGTGGTGAGCGCCGTGCGCGCCTGTTCCGGGTCGGAGTCGAGGAGCGCGAGGCCCACGCCCGACTGCACGTTGATCACCGAGAGGCTGTGCGCGAGGACGTCGTGCAGTTCACGGGCGATCCGCAGCCGTTCCTCGTCGGCACGACGGCGGGCGGCCTGCGCGCGCTCGGCCCGGTCACGAGCCCACTGCTCACGCCGGATCCGGGCCAGCTCCGCGATCGCCACGATCGCCACGACCCATCCCGCCAGGACGATCTCCTGCCCGTAGGGGGCGGGGTCGTCGCCGGCGGGCGGCAGCCACCGGTACAACCAGTACGCGACCAGCAGGTGGGCGGCCCACAACAGGCCAAGGGCCGTCCAGGCGGCCTGCCGATGCCCGGCGACGACAGCGGTGAAGCAGGCCACGGCCACGGCCAGGAAGACCGGCCCGTACGGGTAGCCGGCGCCCAGGTAGAGGGCGGCGGCGGACGCCGTGCCGAACACGACGGCCACCGGGTGCCGCTGCCGCCACAGCAGCAGCCCTGCCGCGACCACCAGCAACACGCGCGCGAAGAGGTCGAGCCGGGCCCGCTCGCCCTCCTGTACGTGCGCCGCGAAGGTCGAGCCGACGAGGACGAAGGCGGTGACCAGCACGGTGGACCGCCAGGGCCACCGCACGGCACGCGACTCCATGCCCTCGCCGCCCTCCCGGCCCTCCCAGCGGCGCAGCCAGGGCGGACTGCCGTGCCGCCACCACTGCCCCGGGCCTCCGCGCCCGCGCGTCCGCTCCACGTCCATGCCCGCCACGCTAGACGCCGAGGATCACGTCGGACGTCCACCGGGCGAGGTGATCGGCCCTACTCCCCCGGAAGTACGCGGCACCGCGAGAACCGCCGGTCGCCTCCGGCGGACCGTGGACGTCCCCTCCACGCCGCCCGGCAGGACGGCCGCCCCACGCGGCCGGATCCGGGGCGCCCCCTCGGGCTCCGCCCGGACGGTCACACCGCGAACCCGGCGCGGCGACCGGCGCGGGGCCTGCCGCGGGGCGACGGCGGGTGAGCGGCGCGCGGGGCGACGGCGGGTGAGCGGCGCGCGGCGCTTCTGCGGGACGCGCCCTAGCGCAGCCCCACCTGGTGGGCGAGGCGCGTGACCGCGTACCGGAAGAACAGTTCGCGTTCGTCCACGACGCCCCCGTTGAACTGCCCGAACAATTCGAACCCGACCAGTCCGTACAGCTGGGCCCAAGCGGCCACGAGGGACGCGACCGCGCCCGGCGGGAGGTCGGGGGCGACCTCCGCCGCCATCCGGACCGCCTCGGGGACCAGCTCGTCCGTCAGGAGCGGCACGTCCAGACGGTGTCCCTGGTGCGCGTCCCGCACGATGCCGATGAGGAGCAGGCCGACGCGAGCGGCGGCCGGGAGGGTCGTCGGGGGCGCGCTGTAGCCCGGCACCGGTGTGCCGTAGATCAGCGCGTACTCCTGCGGATGCGCCAGCGCCCAGCCGCGCACCGCCTCGCCCACCGCGACCCAGCGCTCGACGGGCGCGGCGTCGGCGACGGCCGCGTGTGCGCCCTCCGCGCACTCGCCGAGGGAGTCGTAGGCGTCGATGATGAGTGCGGTGAGCAGGTCGTCGCGGCTCGGGAAGTAGCGGTACAGCGCGGAGGAGACCATGCCGAGTTCACGGGCCACGGCTCGCAGCGAGAGCTTGGTGGGGCCCTCGGACGCGAGCTGTCTGCGGGCCTCTTCCTTGATGGCCGCGGTGACTTCGATCCTGGCGCGGGCTCGGGCCCCTCGAACGTTGCTGCTCATGCCCGCCAGTATCCCACCTAAGCAGAGCACTGCCCACAATGGAGAGCGGCGAACAAATTAGAGAGCAATGCTCTTGCGTTGCCACGGCAACCTCGGGCAGACTCGACTCGAGCGAGAGCAGTGCTCACACTTTCCGTTCAGGAGGCAGCAGCCATGTCCACCCACGTGCAGAAGCCCGGCTGGTTCACCGTCAACGTCCTCAACCGTGCCGTGGCCTGGCTGACCCGCCGGGGCCTGAGCGTGTGGGGATCCCGGGTCCTGGCGGTCCGCGGCCGCAAGAGCGGCGAGTGGCGGACCACCCCCGTGAACCTGCTGACCGTGGACGGGCAGCAGTACCTCATCGCGCCGCGCGGCCACGTCCAGTGGACGCACAACATGCGTGCGGCGGGCGGCGGTGAGCTGCGCCTCGGCAAGAACGTGGAGGAGTTCACGGCGACCGAGGTCGCCGACGACGACAAGACGCCGTTGCTGCGGGCCTACCTCAAGCGCTGGAAGGCCGAGGTCGGCGTCTTCTTCAACGGGGTGGGTCCCGACTCTCCCGACACCGAGATGCGCCGTATCGCCCCCGACCACCCGGTGTTCCGGATCACCGTCGTCAACCCACGGTGATCCGTCCCCTTCTGATCAGGAGCCGCTCTCCTCGGTCACCGGCGCGGACTCCCGCTCCGCCGCCTCCTCCTGCCGCCGGTCCAGCGCGGTCAGTGCCCGCTGGGCCATCGGATGCGAGCGGACGAGTTCGCCGAGGGTCGTCCGGCCGCGAGTGATGTCGGTGAACGCCCGCCAGACGGGACGCAGACCGGTGAGGCCGGCGTGGAAGAGTCCGGGACGGCGCTCGAACAGGGCGAGCAGCCGCTTGCCGACGCTCATCTCCACCCCGAGGCCGGCCTTGATCGCGAAGGCGTAGTTCAGGGCCTGGCGGCGGGCGTCCACCGCGTCGTGCGCCTCGCCGATACGGACCGCCCACTCGCCCGCGAGCCGGCCCGAGCGCAGGGCGAAGGAGATGCCCTCGCGGGTCCACGGCTCCAGCAGCCCCGCCGCGTCCCCGCACACGAGTACGCGCCCGCGCGACAGCGGGGAGTCCTCCGCCCGGCAGCGGGTCAGATGGCCGGAGGAGATGCTCGGCTCGAACCCGGCGAGGCCGAGCCGCCCGATGAAGTCCTCCAGGTAGCGCTTGGTGGCGGCGCCCTCGCCCCGGGCCGAGATCACGCCGACCGTCAGCGTGTCCCCCTTGGGGAACACCCAGCCGTAACTGCCGGGCATCGGGCCCCAGTCGATGAGGACACGGCCCTTCCAGTCCTCGGCGACCGTCTCCGGCACCGGGATCTCCGCCTCCAGACCGAGATCCACCTGGTCGAGCTTCACGCCGACATGGGCTCCTATGCGGCTCGCGCTGCCGTCGGCGCCGACCACGGCCCGCGCCAGCAGCGTCTCGCCGCCCTGGAGGACGACCGCGACCGTGCGCCGGTCGGGCACCGCCGAGCCGTGCTGCTCGACCCGCTGGACGGTGACGCCCGTGCGCAGCTCGGCACCAGCCTTCTGGGCGTGCTCGACGAGCTGCTGGTCGAACTCGGGCCGGTTGATCAGCCCGAACAGCATCTGCCGGGAACGACGGGTGCGGGTGAAGCGCCCGTTGTTCGAGAAGGTCACCGCGTGCACCCGGTCGCGGAAGGGCAGTTCGAAGCCGGGTGGCAGTGCGTCGCGGGAGGGGCCGATGATGCCGCCGCCGCACGTCTTGTAGCGCGGCAGCTCCGCCTTCTCGAGCAACAGCACACGCCGTCCCGTGACCGCCGCCGCGTAGGCGGCCGAAGCCCCTGCGGGGCCCGCGCCCACCACGACGACGTCCCATACCTGCCGCGCGTCGTCCGCCGAAGAGTTCTCGTCGTCCGCCGGAGAGTTCTCGCTGCTCACGATGGTCTACTGCTCCTGATCAAGCCGCTTGCCGCACCTGTCCCCCGCATCCTACGGCGGAGATCGCCACGGTCCGCCGTGGGAGGATCGGCGGCGTGGGCGCCCCACATCCCGGCAGGCGCGTACGCTCGCACGGTCACCCGTACGGACCAGTACACACCAGTACAACGTCGCACCCACAAGGAGCGTGCCCATGTCGTCGAATCCGGTCGCCGAGACCGTCGCCTCGCTGCTGCCCAGGGCACGGGCAGAACTCACCGAGCTGGTGGCCTTCAAGTCGGTGGCGGACTTCGACCAGTTCCCCAGGAGCGAGAGCGAGGCCGCCGCGAACTGGATCGCGGACGCGCTGCGCGCCGAGGGCTTCCAGGACGTGGCCCTGCTCGACACCCCGGACGGCACCCAGTCGGTGTACGGCTGCCTGCCCGGCCCCGTCGGTGCCAGGACGGTGCTGCTCTACGCCCACTACGACGTGCAGCCGCCGCTGGACGAGTCGGCCTGGACGACCCCGCCCTTCGAGCTGACCGAGCGCGACGGCCGCTGGTACGGGCGTGGCAGCGCCGACTGCAAGGGCGGCGTCATCATGCACCTGCTCGCGCTGCGCGCCCTTAAGGCGAACGGGGGTGTCCCGGTCGGCGTGAAGGTGATCGTGGAGGGCTCCGAGGAGCAGGGCACGGGTGGTCTGGAGCGGTATGCCGAGCAGCACCCCGGCCTGCTCGAGGCCGACACCATCGTCATCGGCGACGCGGGCAACTTCCGGGTGGGACTGCCGACCGTCACCTCCACCCTGCGCGGTATGACCCTGATGCGGGTGCGGATCGACACCCTCGAGGGCAATCTGCACTCCGGCCAGTTCGGCGGGGCCGCGCCCGACGCGCTGGGCGCTCTGATCCGCGTACTGGACTCGCTGCGCGCCGAGGACGGCTCCACGACCGTCGACGGCCTCACCGACGACACGCGCTGGGAAGGCCTCCAGTACGACGAGGCGCAGTTCCGCCAGGACGCCAAGGTCCTCGACGGCGTCGGCCTCATCGGCTCCGGCACGGTCGCCGACCGCATCTGGACCCGACCGGCCGTCACCGTGCTGGGCATCGACTGCCCGCCGGTCGTCGGCGCCACCCCGTCCGTGCAGGCGAGCGCCCGCGCGCTGATCAGCCTGCGATTTCCGCCGGGCGTGGACACGGCCGAGGCGACGAAGCTGCTCCGGGCCCATCTGGAGGCCCACACCCCGTGGGGCGCGCGGGTGAGCACCGAGCAGATCGGCCAGGGCCAGGCGTTCAGCGCCGACACGACCAGCCCGGCGTACGCGGCGATGGCCGAGGCGATGTCGATCGCCTACCCCGGTCAGAAGATGCAGTACGCGGGCCAGGGTGGTTCCATCCCCCTCTGCAACACCCTCGCCGCCCTCTACCCGCAGGCGGAGATCCTCCTCATCGGCCTGAGCGAGCCGGAGGCGCAGATCCACGCGGTCGACGAGAGCGTGTCTCCCGAGGAGCTGGAGCGGCTGTCGGTGGCGGAGGCCCTGTTCCTGCGCAACTACGCGGCCGGCTGAGCCGCACTGCCGTCGACAGAGGGCCTCGTCCACCGGGCGGGGCCCTCCGCCGACCCCTTCGGGGCCGCCGTCCTTCCCGCACTACGGCACCGGTGACGTCGGCAGACCCCGTTTCGGGGCGTGACAGGGCCGTCCGTGTCCACGGTGACCACGGAGCGGGTGCTGTACCGGGCCGGTATCCGGGCTTCCCGCCGGACGTACCCCTGGCGGGTTGCCCGACGGGCCCGCCCGCTCAACGCCGAACCGGCTGACGTGGACCGGGCGGTGGCCTACCGGGGCGGTGGCCCGGGCCCGCGTGAGCGTTACGGGTTCGCCGGTGCGGAACGCGCTGCCTTCGTGAGTGAGTGCGTAGGTGCGTGTGGGCGTGTACGTGCGTGTGCGCGTGTACGTGCGTGTGCGCGTGTACGTGTATGTGCGCGTGCGGCGAGGGGTTGCGGCCCGAGGAGATACCGGACGGAGCCGCCGCGCTCGTCAGCCGTCAAGCCCCGCGCACCGGGGTGGTGGCGGGTTTCGAGCGGCGGTTCCGGGAGGAGAGCCGGTCGGTTCCCCGCTTCCCCGCGAAGGCGCTACGGCGGGTCTCGTCCCCGCGGCGGCGCTCACTCGGTGGGCACGCCCGCCTCCAGATACAGCGCCGCCCCGCGTTCGCGGGCTCGCAACGCCCAGCGCAGTCGCTCGTAGCGGACCGGCGGCAGGAGACCGGCCGCCTCCTCCTCCGTGACGAATCGCCAGGCCCGCAGTTCGGGGCCGGGCAGCAGCAGCCCCGACACGGCCGCGGAGTCGAGCCGTCCGCCGTCGAAGAGGAGGCGCAGTCCGCCGTAGGCGGGAGGCGTCGGCCGTTCCCAGTCGACGACCAGCAGCCCGGGTAGCTCGTCCAGCCGGATCCCGGTCTCCTCCTCCACCTCGCGCACGCCCGCGCGCGCGGGCGCCTCACCCGGCTCCACCACCCCGCCGGGGAACTCCCAGCCGGGCTTGTACGTCGGGTCCACGAGCAGTACCCGGTCCAGCTCGTCGAAGAGGAGCACCCCGGCGGCCACCGTCTCGGCGGTGGGCTCGGGGGTCTGCACGATGTCGCAGGCGGTCACAGTGCCGCTGCCGACGGCCTCGGCGATCCGGGCGGCCGTCTGGTGCGGAGTGAGGACCCCGTTGTCGACGGGATGGGCGTCGGCGGTGAGCCAGGAGGCGAGGGCTGCCTGGTACGGCTCGATGTGGTCGTACGCCCACTGACGGATCCGCATCTCGCCGTCCGGGAGGTCCGGGGGGACCTCCCGGTCGGCTATTCGCTTGCGCAGGATCGTTTCCGCCGGAGCGAGGAGGACATGCCTGACGGGGATCCGGCGGGCGGCGAGGCCGCCGAAGATCTCGTCGCGGTACTCCTGGCGCAGCAGGGTCATGGGGACCACGAGGGTGCCGCCCAGCTCGGCGAGGAGCGCGGCCGCCGTGTCGATCACGAGCCGACGCCAGATCGGCAGGTCCTGGAAGTCGCCGACCTCGGCGAGACGCTTGGGCGGCAGCAGGCGCGGGAGCGCCGCGCCGATGATCTCGGGGTCGAAGAGCGTGCTGTTCGGGATCAGGTCGATCAATTCCCGTGCGGTGGTGGTCTTCCCCGCACCGAACGCGCCGTTGATCCAGACGACGGTCACGGTTCCCCCTCTTCTGTTGGCCCCCTGAGGCTTGCCCGCTCCACCCTGCCACGGAAACCAGTTCCCGTTGAGGGCGCACGAAGGCCGGGGCGCGGGCACCCTCGCGGTGGGTGCCGGCGCCCCGGCCTTCGCGGTCCGTGTCCGGTCCGTCAGTCGTTCTGCCCCAGGGCGTTGTCGTCGATGGCCAGGCTGTCGCTGGCGACGGTGTGGTCGAGCGTGCTGAGGGTGTCGCCCACGTTCAGTCCGTCCAGGTCGTCTCCGGCCAGGCCGTGCGAGGGAGAGATCGCCGCGACGACGAAGCCGGTGGCGAGGGAGGCGATGGCGAGCATGCTGCGCTTCTTCATGCGGGGATCAACGGCGTCGACGGGCAAGGGGTCACGCGTCACCCGGTAATCCACGCGCGCAGTCGGTCGGCCTGCGGCGAGAATGCCGTGGTCGACGACGGTTCGGAGGAGCTTCACCATGATCGGCCCGCAGTGTGCCCACGCCAGTCTGGACGGTCTCGTGACGGGCGACGCCTTCGGCGACAGCTGGTTCACCCGCTCCGACGAGCCCGCCGAGGAGCTGTGGGCGGCGCGGGAACCGCGTCCCGTGCCGTGGCCGTGGACGGACGACTCGGCGATGGCGTTCGTCCTGTTCGCCCACCTGACGGCGCACGGGGAGGTCCGTCCGGGCGATCTGGCGCGGGAGTTCGCCGCCGAGTACCGCCGCGACCCGGGCCGCAAGTACGGCCCGTCCATGCACCGTGTGCTGCGGCACATCGGCGAGGGCGAGGACTGGCGGGCGGTGACGGCGGGACAGTTCGGCGGACAGGGTTCGTACGGCAACGGCGCCGCGATGCGGGTCGCCCCGCTGGGGGCCTGGTTCCGGGACGACCTCGCGGCGGCCCGCGAGCAGGCCCGGCTGTCCGCGCTGGCCACCCACGCCCATCCCGAGGCGGTGGCGGGCGCGGTGGCCGTGGCGGTCGCCGCCGCGCTCGCCGCCGCCGGCGCGGGTCGGGGCGCCCCGGCGCGCGCCGCGTTCCTGCGGGAGGTCGCCGCGTCCCTGCCGGACAGCGACGTCCGCTCCGGGCTGCTGGTGGCCGCCAGCCTCCCCGAGCACACCTCGGTGCGCCACGCGGCCTCCGTGCTGGGTTCGGGGACGCTGATCTCGGCTCCGGACACGGTTCCGTTCGCGCTCTGGTCCGCCGCGGGACACCTGGACGACCTGCCCGAGGCGCTGTGGCAGACCGTCGGCGGGTGGGGCGACCGCGACACGACCTGCGCCGTCGTGGGAGGCGTCGTCGCGTCCCGGACGGGCACGGACGGTGTCCCCGCCCCGTGGCGGCAGGCACGCGAGGACATCCCGGCCTGGAGCGGCTGGGACGCCGGCCCGGAGGTCCGGCAGGTCACCGGGTGACCTGCCCTGTCCGCGCCCGGTGACCCACGCCCGCCCAGAAACGGTCAGGGGCGCGGGGGCGTACCGGTGCCTGCCGCCCGGTCCTTCAGGCGGGAGGCACGTCCGCGTCAGACCCCGGCGACCGTGGCCCCGGTCCTCGTGCTCGCCGAGAGCGCGGCCGCGGCCGCCCCCACCAGTCCCGCGTCCGTCCCCATCTGCGCGGGTGTCACGGTCAGGCGCTGGACGAAGGAGAGGGTCGCGTAGTCACGGAGTGCACGGCGCAGGGGCGCGAAGAGCACCTCGCCCGCCTTGCCCACGCCTCCGCCGATCACCGCGATGTCGATCTCGACGAGGGTCGCGGTGGCCGCGATACCGGCGGCCAGGGCCTGGGCGGCCCGTTCGAAGGAGGCCACGGCGACCGGGTCGCCCGCGCGGGCGGCGGCGGCCACCGCGGCCGCGGAGGTGTCACCGTCGGGGCCGGGCAGCCAGCCGTTCTCCAGGGCCCGACGGGCGATGTGGGGACCGCTGGCGATGCGTTCCACGCAGCCGCGCCCGCCGCACGGACACGGATCGCCGTCGAGTTCGACGCTGATGTGGCCGATGTGTCCGGCGTTGCCGGTGGGGCCGGGATGCAGCCGGCCGCCCAGGACCAGACCGCCGCCGACGCCGGTGGAGACCACCATGCACAGCGCGTTGTCGTGGCCGCGGGCGGCGCCCTGCCAGTGTTCGGCCGCGGTGATCGCCACACCGTCGCCGATGAGCTCGACCGGGAGGTCTCCGGTCACCGCCCGGACCCGGTCGACCAGCGGATAGTCGCGCCAGCCGGGCACGTTCACCGGGCTGACCGTGCCCGCCGAGGCGTCCACGGGGCCCGCGCTGCCGATACCGACCGCGTGGACGCGCCCCCACAGCGGTGACGCGGTGAGCTCCGCCAGTGCCTCCTCGACGGCCCGCATCACGGCGTCGCCGTGCTCCTGTGCGGGCGTGGGGCGCTGCGCGCGGGCCAGGATCGTGCCGTCGCCGTCCACCAGCGCTCCGGCGATCTTGGTACCGCCGATGTCGAGCGCGGCCACTAGGTCGGTGTGCATCAGTCTGGTTTCTCCCGGTCCACCATGGAAAAGGGCTGGCCGGTCCAGCGGTTGGGGGACGCGGGCCGGAGATTGCGGTGGACAGTGTCTCCCGCATCTGACAACGTTGTCCAGGCTCTATGCTCGACGCCACATCCTCATACAACCCATGGGGCCCACGCACCCCCCTGCGCAACTTCCGCGGACGAACTGCGTGGCCGACCTCCTTGGACGACAGGACAGGACACCGCATCGTGCCCGAGACGCAGCGCCGGCCCGAGAGCCGTTACGGCAATCGTCCCACCATGAAGGACGTCGCCGCTCGCGCCGGAGTCGGCCTCAAGACGGTCTCGCGGGTGGTGAACGGCGAGCCGGGGGTCACGCCCGAGACGGAACGCCGGGTCCAGGAGGCCATCGACGCGCTCGGCTTCCGACGCAACGACAGCGCCCGGGTGCTGCGCAAGGGCAGCACGGCCAGCATCGGCCTGGTCCTGGAGGACCTCGCCGACCCGTTCTACGGTCCGCTCAGCCGCGCGGTGGAGGAGGTCGCCCGGGCCCATGGCGCCCTGCTCATCAACGGCTCCAGCGCCGAGGACCCGGACCGGGAGCAGGAGCTGGCGCTGGCTCTGTGCGCGCGCCGGGTGGACGGCCTGGTGGTGATCCCCGCCGGTGACGACCACCGGTACCTGGAGCCCGAGATCAAGGCGGGCGTCGCCACGGTGTTCGTCGACCGGCCGGCCGGTCTGATCGACGCCGACTGCGTCCTGTCGGACAACTTCGGCGGCGCACGCGAAGGTGTGACCCATCTCGTGGCGCACGGGCACCGCCGGATCGGCTTCATCGGCGACATGCCCCGCATCCACACCGCCGCCGAACGGCTGCGCGGTTACCGCACGGCGATGGAGGACGCGGGCATACCGGTCGAGGACGCCTGGATGTCGCTGGGCGCCACCGATCCCCTGCGGGTGCGCGACGCGGCCGAGGAGATGCTGTCCGGGCCCGCGCCGGTCACGGCGATCTTCTCGGGCAACAACCGGGTGACGGTCACCGTGATCCGGGTCCTCGCCGAGCGGACCCGTCAGGTCGCCCTGGTGGCCTTCGACGACCTGGAGCTCGCCGACCTGCTTCAGCCGGGGGTGACCGTCATCGCCCAGGACGCGGCCACGCTCGGCCGTACCGCCGCCGAGCGCCTGTTCGGGCAGCTGGACGGCTCGTTGATCACACCCGAACGCATCGAACTGCCGACCCGGCTCGTCAAGCGCGGCTCGGGCGAGCTGCCGCCGGCCGACTGAGTCCCCCATGACCGCCCGTCGCGAGAACCGCACGCTCCAGGCGCTGGGTCTGGCCGACGCGCCGCGCGACCACCCGCTGACCTATCCCGGCGCCTGGCCGGCCGGGTCGGGGCTGCTCCACGGGGACGAGCTGCTGCCGCTGGACCGGCTGACGCATCCCGGTCGCACTCCGGTCGTGGCCGTCGGCTCCAACGCGAGCCCCGCCCAACTGCGGCACAAGATGGCCGAGTTCGGGATCGCCTCGCCCATCCCGATGGTGAAGGCCCGGGTGACGGGCATCGGAATCGGCGTCTCGGCACACATCAGCCGTGTCGGTTACGTGTCCGCGTCCCCCATCGATTCGCCCGCCGCCACACGGGAGTTGTTCGTCATCTGGCTGGACGCGGAACAACTCGCCCTGATCGACGCGACGGAACCGAACTACGACCGGGTCCTGCTGCCCGCACCGGGCTTCCGGGTCGAGCTGGAGAACGGCGAGGCCCTCTTCGATGCGTTCGCGTACGTGAATCATCATGGTGTGCTGCACAACGCGGACGGCCGCCCGCGCAGCCATCCCGGGCAGCGTGCCCTGATCACCGAACTCCTGGCGGCATCACCGGCGTTGCGGCAGCTGTTCGGGGACACCCCGGAGGAGTTCTGTGCCCGCGCCCGGGCCGACGCGCGACGGTGCGAGCAAGGTACCCGACTGTTCACGGAAGAGAAGTGGGTGACCGCGTCCGGCCTGGAACACCTGCGCGTCCGTTAGGGTGATCGAACGGCGTCGCGTGTCGGTCACCGACTGGGTGAGGCATGGAGGTGCCCGTGAGTTTGCCTTACGGAGGCATTCCACACATGTCAGTCGAGTTGAACCACACCATCATCCACTCCCGTGACAACCGGGAGTCCGCCGAGTTCCTCGCCCACATCCTGGGACTCGAAGTCGGGGCCGAGTGGGGCCCGTTCGTCCCGGTGGCCACCAGCAACGGCGTCACCCTGGACTTCGCCGCCATCCCGGCGGAGTCGATCGTCATGCAGCACTACGCGTTCCTCGTCTCGGACGAGGAGTTCGACGCCGCCTTCGCCCGGATCGAGCGGGCGGGGATCACGTACTTCGCCGATCCGCACGGCAGGATGCCGGGTGAGATCAACCACCACCACGGCGGCCGGGGCGTGTACTTCATGGATCCCGCCGGGCACGGCATGGAGATCATCACGCGCCCGTACGAGATCCCGCAGCTGTAGTCACCTCCGAGTGGAGGCCGGCGGGGCAGGGGTCGCGCGGCGGCGTCGAGCGGTGCCGGTCCTCGGCGAGGACGCTCCGCCCCTCCGGCCGGCGCCTCCTCGGAGGAGGAGGCGGGCGTCGGGCGCGGTGACGGGGAAGCCGGGGACCGGCCCGCCGAAGGAGAACCCCCGGCGACCGGACCGCACGGAGAGCTACCGCGCGGAGGACGTCAGATCGCCTCGGCGCGGTGCCGCGAAGCCCTCCAGGGACGCCCGGGTGAGCCCGGTCGCGTCGGTCACCTCGGCGAGGTCGAGAGCGCCGCAGTCCAGGCCGCGCAGCAGGTAGCCGCTGAGGGCCTTGGCGGTCGCGGGCTCGTCCATCACGTCGCCGCCCGCCCGGTTGGCGTACCGCGCGAGCCGCTCGGCGGCCTGGGCGAACCCCTCCCGGTAGAAGGCGAAGACGGCCGCGTAGCGGGTGGGGATGTGGCCGGGGTGCATGTCCCAGCCCTGGTAGTAGGCGCGGGACAGGGCGCGGCGGGTCAGGCCGTAGTGCAGGCGCCAGGCGTCATGGACCCGCTCGGTCGGACCGACCGGGAGGACGTTCGTGGAGCCGTCCGAGACCCGTACGCCGGTGCCTGCCGCGGCGACCTGCATGACCGCCTTGGCATGGTCGGCGGCGGGGTGGTCGGCGGCCTGGTAGGCGGCCGAGACGCCGAGGCAGGCGCTGTAGTCGAAGGTGCCGTAGTGGAGGCCGGTGGCCCGGCCCCGGGCCGCCTGGATCATGCGGGCGACCGTCGCGGTGCCGTCGGTCGCGAGGATGGACTGGCTGGTCTCGATCTGGATCTCGAAGCCGAGCCGCCCGGTGTCGAGCCCCCGCGCCTTCTCGAAGGCCTCCAGGAGCCGGACCATCGCGGTGACCTGCTCCGGATACGTCACCTTGGGGAGGGTCAGGAGCAGGCCTTCGGGGAGGCCCCCGCTCTCCATCAGGCCGGTGAGGAAGATGTCGAGCGTGCGGATGCCGCGGTCGCGTACCGCGGCCTCCATGCACTTCATGCGGATGCCCATGTACGGGGCCGCGGTGCCCTTCGTGCGGGCTTGCGCGATCAGCCGGGCCGCCCGGGCGGCCGCCTCGTCCTCCTCGGCGTCCGGGCGGGGCCCGTAGCCGTCCTCGAAGTCGACGCGCAGGTCCTCGATGGGCTCGCGCTCCAGTTTGGCCCGCACGCGCGCGTACACGGGCTCCGCGAGGTCGTCGGACAGGCCGAGGCAGGCGGCGAAGGACTCCGCGTCGGGGGCGTGCTCGTCGAGGGCGGCGAGTGCTCTGTCGCCCCAGGAGCGGATCGTGTCGGCGTCGAAGGCGTCGCCGGGGACGTAGACGGTGTGGACGGGCTGGCGGGTGCCGGGGTCGCCGGGGTAGCGGCGGTCGAGTTCGGCGTCGACCGGGGCGAGGGAGGCGCTGATCTCCTCGCTGACGGCGCCCGCGAGGCTCGTCGTGACCGTCTCCTGCTGGCCCTGACCCATTCCACATCCTCCAGGTTTCCGCTTTACGGAATCAATTATCCGTAGGGCGAAGTTATCCGTGCGGCTTCCCGCAGGTCAACACCCTGTCCACGGCGTGGTCCCTCCCGTTCACCGCCGCACCCGGGCCCTCTTCCGTACAGGGGTTCACACCTTCATCCTGGCTCACGAGACGAAGGGGAACACATGACGGGCAGCAGTGTGCCGACCCGGCGGGCGGGGCTGAGAACCGTGGTGGCCGCCGTGGCCGCCGTCCCCCTGCTCGGCACGGTGAGGGCCTCGGCCGCACGGCACGAGAGCCGAGCACACAGGACGCTTCAGCCGGCGCCCGAGCCCCCGCTCGAGGTGATGACGTTCAACCTCCGTTTCGCGTCCGCCAAGGAGCCCAACAGCTGGGCGGACCGCCGGCCGGTGATGCGCGCGCTGCTGCGCCGGGCGGCCCCGCACGTCATCGGCACCCAGGAGGGCCGGCCGCGGCAACTGCGGGACATCGAGGCCGATCTCGGGCCGCACTACGACTGGATCGGCACCAGCCGCAGCGTGGGCGACGACGAGGCGATGGCCGTCTTCTACGACACGCGCCGGCTCGTCCCGGCCGAGTACCAGCACTTCTGGCTCTCCGACACGCCGCACGTGCGCGGCTCCAACACCTGGGGAGGGGGCCATCCCCGCATGGTCACCTGGGTCCGCTTCCGTGATCTGCGGGCGGCGGGGCGGCAGTTCTGTGTCATCAACACCCATCTGGACAACGCGAGCCAGTACGCGCGGGTGCGCGCCGCCGCCCTGATCGCCGCGCGGATCGCCCGGTTCGACCCCTCGCTGCCGCTGCTGCTGACCGGCGACTTCAACGCCGTCGCTCACGACAGCCCGGTCTACGACACGCTGCTCGCCGCCGGCCTGGTGGACACCTGGGACACGGCACGCGCGCGTGGCGGGGCGTACGCCACGTTCCACGGGTACCGGCCGCTGGTCCCGGGCGGGGACCGTATCGACTGGATCCTGGCGACACCCGGCTTCACGGTCCACCGGGAGTGGACCGACCCGTTCACCGTCGGCGGCCAGTACCCGAGCGATCATCTGCCGGTGCGCGTGTCCTTGAGCCCGGAATGAGCCGAGGCCCCCGTGACCTGCGCGGTCACGGGGGCCTCGGACAGTCCTGCGACTGCTCGGCGATCAGCCCTTGCGGGTGTTGATCTCCTCGGTGAGCTGCGGGACGACGTCGAAGAGGTCGCCGACGACGCCGTAGTCGACGAGGTCGAAGATCGGGGCCTCGGCGTCCTTGTTGACGGCCACGATGGTCTTCGAGGTCTGCATGCCGGCGCGGTGCTGGATGGCGCCGGAGATGCCGTTGGCGATGTAGAGCTGCGGCGAGACGGACTTGCCGGTCTGGCCGACCTGGTTGGTGTGCGGGTACCAGCCGGCGTCGACGGCGGCGCGGGAGGCGCCGACGGCCGCGCCGAGGGAGTCGGCGAGGGACTCGATGATCGCGAAGTTCTCGGCGCCGTTGACGCCACGGCCGCCGGAGACCACGATCGCGGCCTCGGTCAGCTCGGGGCGGCCGGTCGACTCGCGCGGGGTGCGGCCGGTGACCTTGGTGCCGGTGGCCTGGGCGGAGAAGGTCACCGCGAGGGCCTCGACGGCGCCGGCGGCCGGGGCGGCCTCGACGGCGGCCGAGTTCGGCTTGACGGTGATGACCGGGGTGCCCTTGGAGACGCGGGACTTGGTGGTGAAGGACGCGGCGAACACCGACTGGGTGGCCACCGGGCCCTCGGCGCCGGCACCGAGGTCGGTGGCGTCGGTGATGATGCCGGAGCCGATGCGCAGCGCGAGGCGGGCGGCGATCTCCTTGCCCTCGGCGGAGGACGGCACCAGGACGGCGGCCGGGGAGACCGACTCGACGGCGGCCTGGAGCGCGTCGACCTTCGGTACGACGAGGTAGTCGGCGTACTCGGAGGCGTCGTGGGTCAGCACCTTCACGGCGCCGTGCTCGGCCAGCGCGGCGGCGGTGTTCTCGGCGCCCGCGCCGAGGGCGACGGCGACGGGCTCGCCGATGCGGCGGGCCAGCGTCAGCAGCTCAAGCGTGGGCTTGCGGACGGCACCGTCCACGTGGTCGACGAAGACGAGGACTTCAGCCATGGGATTGGTCTCCTGCGAAACGAAGTTGAGGGGCGGTCGGCGAAGGGCCTTTAGATGAACTTCTGGCCCGCGAGGAACTCGGCGAGCTGCTTGCCGCCCTCGCCCTCGTCCTTGACGATCGTGCCCGCGGTGCGGGCCGGACGCGCGGTGGCGCTGTCGACCGCGGTCCAGGCGCCCTCGAGACCGACCTCCTCGGCCTCCAGGTCCAGGTCCGACAGGTCCCAGGACTCGACCGGCTTCTTCTTGGCCGCCATGATGCCCTTGAACGACGGGTAACGCGCCTCGCCCGACTGGTCGGTGACCGACACGACGGCGGGCAGGGAGGCCTCGAGCTGCTCGGAGGCGGCGTCGCCGTCACGGCGGCCCTTGACGGTGCCGTCCTCGACGGAGACCTCGGAGAGCAGGGTGACCTGCGGGACGCCCAGGCGCTCGGCCAGCAGGGCCGGGACGACGCCCATGGTGCCGTCGGTGGAGGCCAGGCCGGAGACGACCAGGTCGTAGCCGGCCTTCTCGATCGCCTTGGCCAGCACGAGCGAGGTGCCGATGGCGTCGGTGCCGTGCAGGTCGTCGTCCTCGACGTGGATGGCCTTGTCGGCACCCATGGAGAGGGCCTTGCGGAGCGCGTCCTTGGCGTCCTCGGGGCCCACCGTCAGGACGGTGATCTCGACGTCGTCGTCGGAGTTCTCGGAGATCTGCAGCGCCTGCTCGACCGCGTACTCGTCGAGCTCGGAGAGCAGACCGTCCACGTCGTCCCGGTCGACGGTCAGGTCATCGGCGAAGTGCCGGTCGCCAGTGGCGTCGGGCACGTACTTCACAGTGACAACGATCCTCAAGCTCACGCCGGCTCTCCTACTGCATCGTCAGTTCTCGGCTGCCTTCTTCCAGGCAGCATAGGCGCCACAAGCGGCCGATCCCGGTCGGGGCGACCCGCGCTCCGACCGAAATATTACTCGTCAGTACACCCAGTTCGTTCCCGCTGAGCAAGCGCTTTGAACTGTGACCTTTGCAACGCAGCGTAATCGGAATTCGACGACTTCGCAGGAGAGCCGGGGGGTGATCAATCCCGCAGGGCGGTGAACCGCCCCTGGTGGTAGAGCAACGGACGGCCCGCACCCTCCGGGTCGCCCAGGACCACCTCGGCCAGCACGATCCGGTGGTCTCCCGCCGGCACCCGCGCGACGACACGGCACACCAGCCACGCGAGCACGTCGTCGAGGACGGGAACGCCGTGCGGACCCCCACGCCAGGCGGTCGGCGCGCCGAAGCGGTCGGCACCGCTCCTGGCGAAGGTGGCGGCCAGTGCCTGCTGGTGTTCGCCGAGTATGTGGACGCCCACGTGCGTGGCCCGGGACAGCGCCGGCCAGCTGGAGGCGCCGGTTCCGATGCCGAAGGAGAGCATCGGGGGTTCCGCCGAGACGGAGCTGAGCGAGGTCGCGGTGAAGCCGACCGGGCCGCTCTCGTCGGAGGCGGTGATCACGGCGACGCCGGCCGCATGCCGCCGGAAGACGGAGCGCAGGAGATCGGGAGAGGCCAGGTGCGGAGAGCCGAGGCCGGGCGTGGCCGTCATGGGGTGGTCCTTCTGCGAGAGGTGGCGAGCCGGTCCGTGGGTGCTCAACGGGCCGGACAGCGCGCGCTCGCGGTACGGACCAGGTCGACGTGCACCCGGCCGTGGAGAAGGAGTTCCTCAGGCATACGGTCAGACTGACGATAGGTGGCATGCGCAGTCAAGTACGTCCCGGCATCCGGGAGACTCCTCACCGCCTCCGGACGGCGGATCACACGGCCTCCCCCAGGGCGGCGATGACGTCCTCCTTGCGGGGCTGGCCGGTGGCACGTCGGACGATGCGGCCGTCGGCGTCGAGCACCAGGACGGTCGGGGTCTTGAGGATGTCGAGGTCGCGGACGAGGTCCAGGTGCGCCTCGGCGTCGATCTCGATGTGGGTCACTCCGGGAACCACGCCGGCCACCTCGCCGAGGACCCGGCGGGTCGCCCGGCAGGGCGCGCAGAAGGCGCTGGAGAACTGTACGAGTGTGGCCCGTTCACCGAGTTCGCCGCCGAGCCGGTCCGCCCCGAGCCGTTTGCCGTCGTCGCGCCCGCGCACCCGCACCCTCCCGCTCCGCCGCCGTTGCAGCACTCCGTAGGCGCTCGCCGCCACGAGCACCGCCACGCACACCACCAGTCCGGTCATCGCACGCTCCAGCGTTCACGAGACTGCAAAGATTCCCGCTCCCAGGAATCGTTTCCGTTGCGGAATGCTTGATTCATGGACATCGATGTGAGGGGCCCGCGTTTCGGGGCCGCCGTGACGACCGTGGTACTGGCGGTCGTACTGATCACCGGCAGCGCCTGGCTGCTGGCGTGGCAGACGCTGGCGTTCGCGCTCGGCGCGGCGGGCGGAGTGGGACGGTCGCCGTACGGCTGGGTGTTCCGCAGGGCCGTACGGCCGCGGATCGGGCCGCCCACCGCGTTCGAGGCGGCGGAACCGCCGCGGTTCGCTCAGGCGGTGGGCCTGCTGTTCGCGGGAGTCGGTCTCGTCGGCCTCGCCCTGGGCCTCGGCTGGCTGGGCCTGGCGGCGACCGGGGCGGCACTGGCGGCCGCGTTCCTCAATGCCGCTTTCGGGTACTGCCTCGGATGCGAGATGTACCTGCTCGTACGCCGCGTCGCGGTACGCACGGAGTAAAGGCGGCTTAAAAGCCCGAGGTGGATCAAGGGGGTTGAAGTGACGAGGATCTCGCCGTTCCCGGGCACCAGGGCTGGCTCCCCGGCCGTTCTTCGGGCACGATCTGCGAGATGCCGTAAACCTACGGCTGCGTAACTTTGCCGCCGGGAGGCATCCCCGGCAAAGAGAAGGAAGGGTTCGCCCCGCCCATGGCAGAGCTTGTCTACCGCCCCGTCGTCGGCCTCGCCCAGACCCTGTTCAAGGCCTGGGACCTCAAGATCGACTGCAAGGGGTCGGAGAACATCCCGCGCTCGGGCGGAGCCGTGCTGGTGAGCAATCACATCAGCTACCTCGACTTCATCTTCGACGGTCTGGCCGCACTCCCGCAGAAACGTCTCGTTCGTTTCATGGCGAAGGAGTCCGTCTTCCGCCACAGGATCTCCGGCCCGCTGATGCGCGGCATGAAGCACATCCCGGTGGACCGCAACCAGGGCGAGACGGCCTACGCGCACGCGCTCGAGTCGCTGCGCTCGGGCGAGATCGTCGGGGTCTTCCCCGAGGCCACCATCTCGCAGTCGTTCACGCTCAAGAGCTTCAAGTCGGGTGCGGCCCGGATGGCCCAGGAGGCGGGCGTCCCGCTGATCCCGGTGGCCCTGTGGGGTACGCAGCGCCTGTGGACCAAGGGCCACCCCCGCAACTTCAAGCGCAGCCACACCCCGATCACCATCCGCGTCGGCGAGGCCGTCGAGGCCTCCCGCGACAAGTACGCGGGCGCCATCACCCGGCAGCTGCGCGAGCGCGTCCAGGAGCTCCTGGAGGCAGCCCAGCGCGCCTATCCGGTCCGCCCCAAGGACGCGAACGACACCTGGTGGATGCCGGCCCACCTGGGCGGCACGGCCCCGACGCCGGAGCAGGTCCGCGAGGCCGAGGCGCGCTGACGCGGCTCCGCCCGCCGTCACCCCCTGACCGTCGTCCCCCCGGCCGGAGTTCGCCCGCCGGGGGCTCCCCCACGTGCTCCCGCGCCGCGCGCGAGCGGGGTGGTCACAGTGCGGCGGGGAGCGTCCTCCACAGATGCGCCCGGTCGGGGGCGGTGCGCAGGGCGCCGAGGACGGCCGGGTGCGGCACGGCGTAGAGGCCGGGGTAGTCCAGTTCGCCCGCCTCCGGCTCGGGCAGGAAGGCGAGCCGTTCGCCGTCCAGGGAGAACCGCGCGTCCACGCCCGGCTTGTTGCCGCGTGGATCCTGTCGGTGCCAGGCCCCGTTGAAGCGCACGGCGACGAGTCCGTGCACGACGTGTCCGCCGCCCTCGTCGTGGGCGAACCGCTGATAGCACAGCGCGGTCGGGATGTCCTCGGCCCGAAGCAGCGCGGCCAGCGCGTGCGCCTTGGCGTGACAGACGCCTGTCTCCTGTGCCAGCACGTCCGAGGCGCGCCAGGTCACGCGCGGGTCGCCGGCGTCCTGCGAGTGGGTGATGGCGTCCCGGACGAACTCGAAGGCGAGTCGTGCATAGGCATACGAGTCCTGCGCGTCCTTCGCGAGCCGGGCGGCCGTGTCCCGCACCAGCGGATGGTGATGGTCGATGACCTCGTCAGCAGCAAGGTAGGCGGAAAGGTCGGGGTTCTCCTGGATCAGCTCCATGACTGGAGAGCATAGGAAAGCGATCACCCGACAGTCAATGACTTTACAGGTGACCGCATACCTATGCACCGATGCCCGTGCGGTGGGGCGTGGCCGCTACCGCGCCATCTCCTCCTTGACCGCGCCGACGAACGTGTCCACGTCCTCCTCGGTCGTGTCGAACGCGCACATCCAGCGCACGACGCCCGCGGCCTCGTCCCAGAAGTAGAACCTGAACCTCTTCTGCAGGCGCTCGCTCACGTCGTGCGGAAGCCGTGCGAACACCCCGTTGGCCTGCACGGGGTGGAGGATCTCCACCCCGTCCACGGCCCGCACGCCCTCCGCGAGCCGCTGGGCCATCTCATTGGCGTGGCGGGCGTTGCGCAGCCACAGGTCCCTGGCGAGCAGGGCCTCCAACTGCACCGACACGAAGCGCATCTTGGAGGCGAGCTGCATGGACAGCTTGCGCAGGTGCTTCATGTGACGGACGGCGCCCCGGTCGATGACGACGACCGCCTCGCCGAACAGCGCGCCGTTCTTCGTCCCGCCCAGCGAGAGGATGTCGACGCCCACCGCGTTGGTGAACGTCCGCATCGGGACGTCCAGCGAGGCGGCCGCGTTGGCTATCCGGGAGCCGTCCAGGTGCACCTTCATGCCGTGCGCGTGGGCGTGATCGCAGATCGCGCGGATCTCGTCGGGCGTGTAGAGCGTGCCCAGCTCCGTGCTCTGGGTGATCGAGACGACCTGCGGCATGGCGCGGTGCTCGTCCTCCCAGCCCCACGCCTGTCTGTCGATCAGCTCGGGGGTGAGCTTGCCGTCGGGCGTCGGGACGGTGAGCAGCTTCAGGCCGCCCATGCGCTCGGGCGCGCCGCCCTCGTCGACGTTGATGTGGGCGCTCTCGGCGCAGATCACCGCGCCCCAGCGGTCGGTGACCGCCTGGAGGGCGACGACGTTGGCGCCGGTGCCGTTGAAGACCGGGAAAGCCTCCGCGGTGGAGCCGAAGTGGCTCCGGACGACGCTCTGGAGGTGCTCGGTGTAGTCGTCCTCGCCGTACGCCACCTGATGGCCGCCGTTGGCCAGGGCCAGGGCGGCCATCACCTCCGGGTGGGCCCCGGCGTAGTTGTCACTGGCGAAACCGCGGACCTGCGGGTCGTGATGGCGACGAGCCTGGGTGAAAGCGGCCTTCGAAGGGTTCACGGCTTCTCGGTGAGCCACAGACGCTGTCCGTTCACTTCGGGGGCGGGCTTGTCCCAGACTCCGGCGATGGCGTCGGCCAGATCCTTGACGTCCGTGAAGCCCGCGAACTTCGCGTTGGGGCGGTCGGCGCGCATCGCCTCGTGCACCAGCGCCTTCACCACCAGGATCGCAGCCGCGGAGGTCGGGCCCTCGGCGCCCCCCGCCTTGCGGAAGGCGTCGGCGAGCGCGAGGGTCCAGGCCTCGGCGGCGGCCTTGGCGGCGGCGTACGCGGCGTTGCCCGCCGTGGGGTTGGAGGCGCCGGAGGCGCTGATCAGCACATAGCGGCCGCGCTCGCTGCGCTGGAGGCCCTCGAAGAAGGCGAGCGAGGTGTGCTGAACGGTCTTGACCAGCAGCAGTTCCAGCAGGTCCCAGTCGTCCAGGCTGGTCTTGATGAACGTCTCACTGCCCCGCCAGCCGCCGACGAGGTGGACCACGCCGTCGACCCGGCCGAACTCCTTCTCGACGCGGTGCGCCCACTCCCGGGTCGAGTCCAGGTCGAGCAGGTCGACCGGCTCACCGGTGACGGTGGCGCCCCCGGCCCCGTAGCGGGCCGCGTCGACGGCCTCCGCCAGGCGCTCGGGGTCGTTGTCCGCGCCGGCGACGGTGGCGCCGGCCTCGGCGAGTCTGAGCAGTGCCGCCCGGCCGGCGGGTCCGCCCGCGCCGGCCACCGCGATCACCGCACCGTTGAGAGCCCCGTTCCCCATTTTTGCCTCCTGCTGAGCGGTGTTCGTACGGTCGCTCACGCGGCGACCCTCTCGGCGCTGTCCGCCGTGATGCCCTTGGTGGAGGCGATCACGTTCTTCAGCTTCTTGGACAGTGCCTCGTAGAACATGCTCAGCGGAAACTCGTCCGGAAGCACGTCGTCCACGAGTTTGCGGGGCGGCTGGGTCAGGTCCAGGGCGTCGGGGCCCTTGGCCCACTTGGAGCCCGGGTGCGGGGCGAGGTAGGTGGAGACCAGCTCGTAGCCGGCGAACCAGTGGACGAGCTTCGGGCGGTCGATGCCGTCCCGGTAGAGCCGCTCGATGTCGGCGCACAGCTCGTTGGTGACGTGCGGGGCGCGCTGCCAGTCGATGTGCAGCTGGTTGTCGGTCCAGCGGACGACATCGTGCTTGTGCAGGTAGGCGAAGAGCAGCTGGCCGCCGAGGCCGTCGTAGTTGCGCACCCGCTCGCCGGTGACCGGGAAGCGGAACATGCGGTCGAAGAGGACCGCGTACTGCACGTCACGGGCCTGCGGGACGCCGTCCGCCTCCAGCTTCACGGCCTCCTTGAAGGCGGTGAGGTCGCAGCGCAGCTCCTCCAGGCCGTACATCCAGAACGGCTGGCGCTGCTTGATCATGAAGGGGTCGAAGGGCAGGTCGCCGTGGCTGTGGGTGCGGTCGTGGACCATGTCCCACAGGACGAAGGCCTCCTCGCAGCGCTTCTGGTCGTGGACCATGGCGGCCATGTCCTCGGGCAGCCGCAGACCCAGGATGTCGACGGCGGCGTCGGTCACGCGGCGGAAGCGGGCGGCCTCCCGGTCACAGAAGATGCCACCCCAGGAGAAACGTTCCGGCGCTTCACGGACGGCGATGGTCTCCGGGAAGAGGACGGCGGAGTTGGTGTCGTAGCCGGCCGTGAAGTCCTCGAAGGTGATGCCGCAGAACAGCGGGTTGTCGTAGCGGGTGCGCTCCAGCTCGGCCAGCCACTCCGGCCAGACCATGCGCAGCACCACGGCTTCCAGGTTGCGGTCCGGATTGCCGTTCTGGGTGTACATCGGGAAGACGACCAGATGCGTCAGGCCGTCGCGACGGTTCGCGGCGGGCTGGAAGGCCAGCAGCGAGTCGAGGAAGTCCGGCACCTCGAAGCCGCCGTCGGCCCAGACCCGCAGGTCCTTGGCCAGCGCCCGGTGGTAGTCGGCGTCGTGCGGGAGCAGCGGGGACAGCTCCTCGACGGCCTCGATCACGCGCAGGACGGCCTGCTCGGCGTCCGTGCGACGAGGGGCGCCCTCGGCCGCGAAGTCGATCGACCCGTCGTTCGACTGCCAGGGCCGGATCCCCTCCACGGCATCCTTGAGCACGCGCCACGCCGGGTGCTCCACCACCCTGACCGCCGGAGGAACCTGCTCCCCCGTAGCTGCCTGCCCAAGAATTTCCGTCATGTCCCATCCTTCGCTGGAGAAACTCGCGTCAGGACACCGTATGCATATGAGGATTCCTCCAGCAAGTGGACCTTCGGGAAATTATCCTGCCCTCCCACATCTTCACCGCACTTTTTCCTGCCGGACACCGGAAGAGCGACGAGTTCCGCCAGAGCCGGTGCGACGGGTCGGATCGTCGGTCGGGGGGTAGAGAAACCCTCGGTGCACGCGCGCCGGGGCGGGTAGAGGAACCCTCGGTGCACGCGCATGTCCTGGTCGGCCCGGGGCCACTAGGCTGCGTGCTCCTCCAGCCCCAGCCGTCGACGGAAGCGAGTCGTGTCTTGAACTTCCTCACCATCGGTCACCGCGGAGTCATGGGTGTCGAGCCCGAGAACACCCTGCGTTCCTTCGTCGCCGCGGAGCACGCCGGCCTGGACGTCATCGAACTCGATCTGCACCTGAGCAAGGACGGTTCCCTGGTGGTCATGCACGACCCCGACGTGGACCGTACGACCGACGGGACCGGGCCCATCGCCGACCAGACGCTCGCGGAGCTGCGGACCCTCGACGCGGGCCGCGGGGAGCGCGTCCCGTTCTTCGAGGAGGTCCTGGACGCCGTGCGGCTCCCGCTCCAGGCCGAGATCAAGGACGTTCAGGCGGCACGGGCGCTGGCCGAGGTGATGCACGCGCGGGACCTGGTGGACCGCGTGGAGGTGTCCTCCTTCCACGACGAGGCCGTCGCGGAGATCGCCCGCCTGGTACCCGGGGTGCGCACCGCGCTCATCGGCAGCCGCTACGGTCTCGACATCGTGGACCGCGCCGTGGAGTCCGGTGCCGCTACGGTCTGTCTCAATCTGCGCCGGATCACCCTGGAGATCGTCGAGGAGGCGCGGAAACGGGACCTTCGGATCATCGGCTGGGTGGTCAACACACAGGACCAGCTGCGGCTCGTCCGCGCCCTGGAACTGGACGGCGCGACCACCGACTACCCGGAGATCAGGCGCACCGGCCGCTTCACGGCGTAGGACGTCACGGCGCGGGGACCTCCACGGCGCAGGAGCGGTCCTGGCGCAGGACGTCACGGCGCGGAAGCGGTCCTGGCGGTCAGACGAGCTCCTTCACCAGCAGCTCGAACTCAAGGTCGTCGCGCTGCGGAATGCCGAAGCGCTCGTCGCCGTAGGGGAAGGGGGTCATGCGTCCGGTACGGCGGTAGCCGCGCCGCTCGTACCAGGCGATGAGGTCCTCGCGTACGGAGATGACGGTCATGTGCATCTCGGTGACGCCCCAGGTCTCGCGGGCCTCTCGCTCGGCCTTCGCCATGACCACCCTGCCGAGGCCGGCCCCCTGGATCGTGGGGCTGACGGCGAACATGCCGAAGTAGGCGTGTCCGCCGCGGTGTTCGAGCTGGCAGCAGGCGACGATCCGGCCCTGCTGCTCGACGGTGAGCAGCCGGCTGTCCGGCGCCTTGATGACCGCGAGCACGCCGTCGGGGTCGGTCCGCTGCCCCTGGAGAATGTCCGCCTCCGTCGTCCACCCGGCCCGGCTGGAGTCGCCCCGGTAGGCCGACTCTATGAGGTCGACGAGCGCGTCCACGTCCGTGTCGACGGCGTCTCTGAAGGTGAATGCGGTGGCGGCGGTGTCCATGCGGGGTCTCCGGTCTCTGACGCGGGCTGGGGCACCGAGAAGCGTAGACCCTGCGCCGGTAGGCTCCGGATGCATGGTGCACGTACTCAGCAGCAGAACCCTGCTCCGCCCCACCGATCCCGAGCGCTCCCACACCTTCTACGGGGAGCGGCTGGGCCTGGCCGTCTACCGCGAGTTCGGAACGGGGCCGGAGCGCGGTGTCGTCTACTTCCTCGGCGGCGGTTTCCTGGAGGTCTCGGGCCGGTCGGAGACTCCGCCCGATCCCGCCGTACGACTGTGGCTCCAGGTGGCGGACGTGGCGGCGGCGCACGACGAACTGAGGACCAAGGGGGTGGAGATCGCCCGGCCGCCGGTGCGGGAGCCCTGGGGCCTGTTCGAGATGTGGATCGCGGATCCGGACGGCACGCCGATCGTCCTGGTCGAGGTACCGGCGGACCATCCGATCCGGTACCGGCCGGGAATCTGAGTCCGCCGACCCGTTTCGGGGGCATCGGGCCAGGCCGTGGCGGGTCCGCAGGGTCGTGGTGGCCACCGGATGCCATAGCCCGGGCCGAGGCATAGCGTGCTGGAAGGGGCCCCTTCGGAAGGAACAGCCATGAAGCTCGACGCGCCCGTGCCGGGCGGGCCCTGCTGGGCCGAGCTGGGGACCAGTGACCTGGAGGCGGCGAAGCGGTTCTACGCGGAGCTGTTCGGCTGGCGCGCGGAGACGGATCCGCGGCAGGAGGCGGGCGGCTACACGGTCGCCCACCTCGGCGACGCAGCCGTCGCCGCGCTCAGTCCCCTGTACCAGGAGGCACAGCCGTGTGCCTGGAACGTGTCGTTCGCGGTGACCGACGCCGATGTCAGCGCGCGGCTGCTCACCGAGGCCGGCGGCAAGGTGCTGGTCGCCCCCATGGACGTCTTCGACGTGGGCCGTTTCGTGGTCGCCCTCGATCCGGGCGGCGCCGCGTTCCAGTTGTGGCAGGCGCGGGCGTTCCCGGGCGCCGGACTGTTCAACGCGCCCGGCTCGCTCGGCTGGGTCGAGCTGATGACCCGCGACCCCGGCCAGGCCGAGACCTTCTACTCGACGGTGTTCGGCTGGACCGTCAGCTCTTCGGAGAACTACGTGCAATGGGGCGTCGGCGGCGCGGACTTCGGCGGCATGGTCGCGATGGACGAGAAGTTCCCGCCCGAGGTCCCTCCCCACTGGCTGCCGTACTTCGCGGTGGCGGACGTGGACGCGTCCACGCGGACGGCGGTCGAGGCGGGCGGCTCCGCGCTCATGGAGCCGACCTCGGTACCGGACGGCCCGCGGATCGCCGTACTGCGGGACCCGCAGGGCGCGGTGTTCGGCGTGTACCGGGCGGGAGACGAGAAGTGAACGCTCAGACCCGCAGCGCCCGCATGTGTCCTTCCAGTCGGCTCAGCAACTCGCCCAGCAGATCAGCGAGTTCGCCCTGCCGGCCGTCGTCGAGGGCGGACAGTACGGCGCTCTCGTAAGTGAGTTGCTCGGGCATGATCCCGTCGACGAGGTCCCGCCCGGCGTCCGTGAGGCGGAGGTGCGCGACGCGTCGGTCCCGGGTGTCGACGCGCCGCCCCACCAGGCCGCGTTCGGTGAGCTGCTTGAGACGCTTGGTGACGGCCGCCCCGGAGGAGAAGGTCTCGCGGGCCAGTTCGCCGGGTGTCAGCTCGTGACCGGTGCGGCGCAGCGCGCCGAGCAGGTCGAACTCGGCACGGCTCAGGCCGGCCCTGCGCAGCGGGGCGTCCTCCGCCTGCTGGAGGAGGGCGGCGCAGCGGTTGACGCGGCCGATGATCTCCATCGGCCCGGTGTCGAGGTCGGGCCGGACGGCCTGCCACTGCCGTACGACCGCGGCGACCGTGTCGTTCCGTGCGGCGTCCCCGACACCCACCCGCGCCGGGTCGCCGGTGCCCGCCCGCGCCGGGTCGCCAGTGCCCGCCCGGTCGGCACTCCCCGTCCCGGGACCGTTCCCAGCCCCCGCACCGCCGTCCGGCCCGACGCCCTTCCCCGACCCCGCAGCATCCCCAGCCCCCGCACCGCCGTCCGGCCCGGCAGCATCCCCCGGTGCCGCACCACTGTGTGGCGCCGCACCACTGTCCGGACCGACACCACTGTCCGGCCCCGCAGCACTGTCCCGACCGGCAGCATCCCCGGGGGCCGCACCGCCGTCCTGCCCCGCAGCACTGTCCGCACCGGCGGCGCCGTCCGGCCCCGCATGACTGTCCTGCCCGGAAGCGGTGTTCTGCCCGACGCCACTCGCCGGCCGCGCGCCGCTCCCCACCCTGTCGTCGCTCGTCGACCCGGCACGACTTTTCGCCCCGGCCGCTCCGCCCCCGTCGCCGCGTCTCGTGGGGTCACCGGTGGTTTCGGGGTCGTGGGCCGCGGGCCGTTCCCCCGGCGCGTCCCCGGTCGCCGAGCCTTCCCCCGCCCCGTTCGTCCCGTTCCCGGCCGCCGCCCGTCCCTGCGTCGCCGTCATCGCCGTACGTCCTCCGCTCCCGTGCTCGCGTCCCGGTCCAGGAGCAGCCCCTGGCGCCGTACCGTCGCCGCGAGCGTACGGTGTCCGGACTGTTCGGCCGCCACGACCCGCTCCTCGGGCAGCGCCCGCTGCCACCACTCGCCGGACGCCGCGTCGGCGGCGGCACGCAGGTCGACCAGGGCGGCGGCGAGGCCGCGGCGGACGGACTCCAGGGCGCCGGGGGCGGGGCACGGCTCCGCCAGGAGGCGGGCGGCCCGCTCGCGGTCCCGTTCGGCGGCCGTCAGGGCGTGTCCGAGGCGATCGCCGGCCCTCCGGTTGGTGACGGCGACCGCGGCGACGAAGCCGACCACGGCGCCGACGAGGGTGTCGGCGAGCCGCTCAGTGATCAGTCGACCGGAGTCCTGGACCTGCGCGAACTCGGTGATGAGCAGGGCCATCGGGGTCACGCAGACGCTGCCGAGCCAGTAGTTGCGGCTGATCAGCGCCTCGGCTCCGAAGTTCAGAGCGAGGCAGACCAGGACGAGGGCCGCCTGCGTCAGGTGCGCGAGCGGGACCAGCGCGGCGAAGGCGAGAACGCCGACCAGGTTGCCGACGACGCGCTGGACTCCGCGCCTCCAGGTGAGCGTGACGTTCGCCTGGTACAGGGACGCGGCGGTGACCAGGGCCCAGTAGGGGCGGCCGACACCGAGGGCGAGGGAGACATAGCCCGCGAAGGCGCAGCCGAGAGCGGTGCGGGCGGCGATCGGCGCGAGGGGGGCCAGGCGGAGCCACAGCGACGGCTGTCCGGTGGCGAGCTCGGCGTCGACACCGAGGAGTTCGTCGTCGTCCACGAGGTCACCCGGGTGCCGGACCGGGCCGGTGCAGCCGCGCAGCCGCGCCGGATCGGTGTCGGCGGGGGCGGCGAGGGCGATCTCGGCTCGGACGACGAGACGTTCCAGAGCCCGGCGGGTCTCCGTGGCGCGGGCCGACAGGAGGGTCTGCCAGGCGGCGTGCACGGCGGCGGCCGCGGCGGCGCGGGTCCGGGCGTGGCCGTCGGCGGTGCCGTCCGTGGCGGCGTAGGCGGCGGCCGCGTTCAGGGCTTGCGCGGTGGCGCGGCGCTCGGGGCCGTGCGGGCGCAGCAGCCCGGGCGCCATGCCGATCAGCCAGGCCCAGGCGCCGGCGGCGAGTGCCAGTCCCAGATGGCCGGGAACCTGCCCGAGGATCTGCGGGACGAACAGCGCGGCGGAGCTGACGAAGGTGAGGACGACATTGCCGGGCGGGCCGAGGCGGGTCGCGTCGCAGAGGACCTTCTGCGCGGCCGCGAGGAGGGCGCCGACGGTGACCAGGGCGACGGCGTCGCCGGTGAGCGAGGCCGCGAGCAGGGCGACGGCCAGACCGCCCGTCATGCCCAGTACCACCCAGGCCAGGACCCGGGCCCGGGCCGCGTAGGGGCGGTTGTGGGCGTACAGCGCGCACAGGGACCCCGCCATCGTGTACATCGCCAGGTCCAGCCGCCCCAGGGCCAGCAGGATCAGGTTCGGCGGGGCGACGGCGGCGATCACGCTCAGGGCGGGCTTGAACCAGATGTCGGAGGGCTTGGCGAGGCGCAGCACACCGGCGACCGGCAGGCGGAGTCCGGGACGGGCTCGGCGACCCGTCCGGCGACCCGTCCGACGGTCCCGGTCACGGACCGGATCACGGACCGGGTCATGCGGCTGCTCACGGACCGGCTCGCGGCGGGATCCCGGGCTGGATTCCAAACGGGATTGCAAACGGGATTCCGGGCTGGACTCGCGGTGGGGGCGTCGAGGGGTCGCACTGCTCATGCCTGGCAATTTAGCATGTGTTTTATCTGTGAACTATTTCCGTGCTCCGTCGACCGCTCCCCCTGTACACCCTTGCGCCCGCGTGCGCACGGTGCCCCGAGGGCATCGCAATCCTCGATTGCGGACGTCGAGCGGGGAGGCGCGCGTGCACGGACCGGCTTCGCCCGGCTGGCTGCTGGTGGCGCTGTGTGCGGCGACCGGCGCCTACTGTCTGCTGCGCATGCGCAGCGGGCTCGAGGAACAGCGCAGGGCCGCGGGCGGCGAGGCGCTGATGGGATTCGGGATGGCCGCGATGGCCGTGCCCCCGGCCGCGTTCACCCTGCCGGCGTGGGCCTGGCCGGTGTTCGCGGCGGTCTTCGCGGCGGCCGCGCTGCGGGCCCTGTGGGCGGCCCGCGCGAGCACCCACCACCTGCACCATCTGGTCGGGGCAGGAGCGATGGCCTACATGGCGGCCGCCATGGCCGTCGCGCCCGCGCACCCGCACGGGCACGGCGGGTCCGGCGTCCCGCTGCTGACAGGGGTGCTGTTGCTGTACTTCACCGGGTACGTCCTGCTCGCCGGGGTCCGGCTGTTGCCGGTGTCCGGGGCGGGGGGAGCCGCCGTCGCCTGGAGCGACCGGCCCGAAGTCGCGCGGGCGTGCCGACTGTCGATGGGGATCGGGATGCTCGCCATGCTGCTGACGATGTGAACCCGGCCGCGGCGTGGTCTGCGTCACTTCACCGGGACAAGCCGTACCCCTGAGCGGTACGCCGCTCATAGGCTGCTGCGCATGATGGTCCCCGTGGTACTGCTGCTGCTCGGTGCCCTGACCGCCGTGATCGCCCCCCGGCTGATCGCCCGGGCCGACTGGCCGGACCGCGAACCGGTGGTCGCCCTGTGGGCGTGGCAGTGCGTGGTGGCCGCGGTCCTGCTGTGCTGCGTGTTCTCGATGACGCTCAGCGCCGCGGCGGCCTGGCAGGCGGTGCGCGGTCATGTCTTCGCGCCGGCCCCGCACTCGGTGGTTGAGGCGTACGCGCTGGGCGCTGCGGGGCCCTGGGCGGCGGCGACCGCGGTGGCACTCGCGTGCGGCGGACTGTGGACCGGGGCGATGCTCGTACGGGAGGTCCTGCGGAGCCGGACCGGCCGCCGGAGCCGCCACGCCGAACTCCGCCTGCGAGCACCGTTGTTGCCGGGAGAGGAGCCCACGTCCGGGCGACTGCTGGTACTGGAGGCCGAGCGGACCGACGCCTGGTGGCTGCCCGGTGCGGCGCCTCAACTGGTGGTCACCACAGCCGCGTTGCGGCGCCTGAAGGGGCGTCAGCTCGATGCCGTGCTCGCGCACGAGCAGGGGCACGTCCAGGCGCGTCACGACTGGTTGCTGCACTGCTCGGCGGCGCTGGCCACCGGGTTCCCGCAGGTGCCGGTGTTCGCCGCGTTCCGCGACGAGATGCACCGGCTGGTCGAACTGTCGGCCGACGACATGGCCTCCCGCCGCTTCGGCCGGCTGACCACCGCCCTTGCGCTGGTCGAACTCAACGAGGACCGGGGCGTGTTCGGCCCCTCCCCCGCCCCGCAGGCCCAACTCCCACAGCGCGTGCACCGGTTGCTCACACCGGCCGACCGGCTCACCGCGGCCCGCAGACTGCGGCTGACGGCGGCGGCCTCACTCGTGCCGGTGATCCCGGTTCTGGTGACCCTGGTCCCCGCACTGCGCGCGCTTGGCTGAGCCGGAGCGGCCACCGCGCCGAGCGCCCCGTCCGTGGGCCGGCCCGTCGCGACAGGGGTGGGGCCAGGAATGCGGACGACCACCGCCGGCCGGACCGTGCCACCCCGGGTTCGCCTCCGTCCCCACCGTTCGGCGAGGATTTCCCCATGCACACCCCGCCCGTCGACTCCCCGCCCCGCCTCTCGGCCCTGCGCACGGCCCTCCGGACCGCTCTGGCCCTGGGACTGTGTTCCGCCCTGCTCCTCGTCCTGGTCACGGCCGAGTGGCACCCCCTGATCTCCGTCGACGGCGACATCTCCCGCACCACCCACCGCTGGGCCGTCGCCGACCCCGACGTCACCCAGATCTGTCGCATCCTCACGGACTGGGTCTGGGACCCCTTGACCCTGCGCCTGCTGGGGGCGGTGGTCGCCGTGTGGCTGGTGTGGCGGTACGCGGACTGGTGGACGGCCGGGTGGCTGGTCGCCACGTCCGCGGTGGGCACGCTGATCCAGCAAGGACTCAAGGCGGGCGCGGACCGCGCCCGACCGGTCTGGCCCGATCCGGTCGACTCCGCCCACTACGCGGCGTACCCCTCCGGGCACGCGCTGACCGCCACGGTCGTGTTCGGTCTCCTGTTGTGGGTGCTGCATCGGCACGGCGTCGCCCCCGTCCTGTGGCGTACGGCGCTGGCGGTGGCGGTGGTCTCCGTGGTGGGCGTGGGCCTGACCCGGATCTGGCTGGGCGTGCACTGGCCCTCGGACGTCCTGGGCGGCTGGCTGCTGGGCGCCATGCTGGTCGCCCTGGCGATCGCGGCCCAGGTGCGGTGGCGTCCGTGACCCTGCCGGAGCGGCGATACGGTTACGTGGGACCGGAGGACGTGCGGCAGGCGGTCGTGCCGGGGGCCGGCGGCCGGGTGATCCACCGCGCCGCGGACCTGGACACGTACGCGACGCCGGAGGACGCGGAACCGTTCACTTACGTCGTCGGGCTCGACGGCCTCCTGCGGCTCGCGCCCCGGTGCAGCGAGCACGTGGCCTGCGCGGGCGGCGGAGACGTACTCGGAGCGGGCGAGATCTCGTTCCGCCGCACCCCGTACGGGCCGCACGTCCTCGAGGTCAGCAATCAGTCCACCGGCTACTGCCCGGACCCCGATTCCTGGCCGGCCGTGGCCGCCGCGCTGGACCGGGCCGGTATCGGCCGCCCCGACGGCTTCACCCACGCCCTGGTGTTCCGGCGCTGCGAACGGTGTGAAGAGAACAACGTCGTACGTGAGGGGGCCTTCGTCTGCGTGTTCTGCGACGCCGATCTCCCGCTCGCGTGGAACGTGACCCCGCTGGACCGGCCAGGTGGGCAGGAAGCGTGAGCTCCGAGAGGTCCACACGGTTCATGGACTGGGCCCACCCGCTGCCGACGGTCGCCTCAGGCCACTATTACGGGAGAAGCACGCCCACTCTGGACGATCCCCCGCGTCGCCCAGAGCAGGCGGCAACCCGGCGTGCTCCGTACCGGAACCCGACCGGGATGCCCTGAGTATAGTTGGCTGCCAGCCAGTCAACGCAGGAGTTACAGAATGTCCCCGCGCAGCGCCTCGGTCAATGAAGAACTGCGGCGGCGTTCCCGGGAGCGGCTCCTTCAGGCCGCGGTCGAGCTGGTGAGCGAGCGCGGGTACGAGGCGACGACGCTCGGTGACATCGCGGACCGGGCCGGCTCGGCGCGCGGGCTGGTCTCCTACTACTTTCCGGGCAAGCGGCAGCTGGTCCAGTCGGCGGTGCACCGGCTGATGCACCGCACGCTGGAGGAGGCGCTGGAGCGGGAGCCGCGCACCGAGGACGGCCGGGAGCGGATGGCACGGGCCATCGACGGCATCCTGGGACTGGCCCGGGACCGTACGGTGCTGATGCGCCAGCACATGGCGGGGCTGTTGCAGGCCGAGGGCTTCGTGCAGTGCCCTGAGCAGCAGCGGCTGGCCGAACTGCTGCGGGAGACCGCGGTCCGGCACGGGTCGCAGGACGTCGACCACGACTACCCGATGCTGCGTTCCCAGCTGATGGGAGCCGTCTACGCGATGGTGCTGCCGAACGTGCCTCTGCCGCTCACGACAGTGCGCGCCGAACTGTTCGCACGCTACCGGCTCGACCGGGAGCAGGGGGTCCCGCCGGACGCCGAGGCGCCCGGCGGGAGCTGTGACACCGATCTGTCGCGCTTCTTCGCCACGGAAGCGCTTGCCGAAATCCGGCCGACCTATCGTCAGCCGAACGGAAACCGGTCGACGGACGACCGGCCGACCGACGACCGGCCGACCGGGGTCCGGTCGACCTCGGATCGGTCGACCTCGGATCAGTCGAAGTAGTCAGGCTGCGTCTGGACGTTGAGCTCGGGCAGATGGATCCGCTTCGCCGGGTCCGTGCGCCGGTCGTTCAGCTTCAGCACGTCGAAGCCCTTGGCGATGTCGTTCGAGTAGATGTAACCGTTGTAGTAGTACGCCGACCAGGAGCCGCCGCCCCTCAGCACCTGGGTGTCGAGCGGACCGCGCTCGAAGTAGGCGATCTCCTTCGGCTTCGACGAGTCGGTGAAGTCCCAGACCGAGACGCCGCCCTGGTACCAGGCCTGCACCATGATGTCCTTGCCCTTGACCGGGATCAGCGAGCCGTTGTGGGCCACGCAGTTCTCGGTGTCCGCCTGGTGGCGGGGGATCTTGTAGTAGCCGCGGAAGACCAGCTTGCGCTTGTCGCCCTTGCCGACGATGTCGTAGATGCCGTCGGCGCCCTTGTCCGGGCCGGTCGCCGCGTTGCAGGTGGCGGCGCCGCCGCCCCCCAGCTCGTCGGTGAACACGACCTTGTTCGCCTTCTGGTTGAAGGTCGCCGAGTGCCAGAACGCGAAGTTCACGTTGTCCTGGACCTGGTCGATGACCTTCGGGTGCTCCGGGTCCTTGATGGAGAACAGGATGCCGTCACCCATGCAGGCGCCCGCCGCCAGGTCCTTCGAGGGCAGGACCGTGATGTCGTGGCAGCCGGTCGTCTTGGACACGCCGGGGTTGGTGGGCGAGCCCGGGTTGCCTCCGCCGTCCGGGCCCTCCCCCGGGAACAGCACGGGGAAGCTCACGATCGCTGCCTTCTCCGGCGTCTTGCGCGGCACCTTGATGACCGAGATGCCGTCGTGCGGGGGCTGGCAGTCCGGGTAGGCGGCGTTCGGCGAGTACGAGGAGACGTACACGTAGACGTTCTTGCGCTCGGGCACCAGGGTGTGGGTGTGCGAGCCGCAGGCGGTCTCGACGGCGGCGACGTACTTCGGGTTCGCCTTGTCGCTGATGTCGAAGACCTTCATGCCCTCCCAGGAGGACTTCTCGGTCACCGGCTGCGTGGTGCTGTTGCAACTGCTGTCGCTGCGTGAGGAGTCGGTCGACAGGAAGAGCAGGTCGCCCGAGACGGAGATGTCGTTCTGCGAGCCGGGGCAGAGCACCTGGGCGACGGTTTTCGGGGACTTCGGCTTGCTGATGTCGAAGATGCGGAAGCCGTCGTAGTTTCCGGAGAAGGCGTACTTGCCCTGGAAGGCGAGGTCCGAGTTGGTGCCGGGCAGGGCCTCCTTGGGGATGTTCACCAGGTGCTCGATGTTGTCCGAATGGACGATCTCGTCCTGCCCCGGTATCTCGCCCTCGGCGATCGCCGCCGCCGCCTCGGCCCGGGCGCCCTGGGACACCCGCTGCTCGACGGCGGGGCCGTCCCCCGGGTCGGGGGTCGCGGCCGCCGGGACGGTCGTCAGAAGCGCGGCCAGGAGCCCAGTACACGCGGCGGCCACTCCCAGCCGTCTGCGGCGCGTTCGAAGGTCGTTCAACAGGGTCACTGCGTCCTCCCTTGTTGCCGTTCACACGGAACGGCTCGCGGTGCTCCGAAGTATCGTCTTCATCATGCACATATCAAGGCTCGGCAACGCACTCGTAATGAATCTTTCCGTTCAGTAGCCCGATCCATGGTGCAAAGATCCGGACGAGGGCGGTCCTCGTCCTCAACTCACGTCCTTCAGGAGGTCGTTGTGCTCGTCCGCCGAGTGCCGCTCGTCTCAGCGTCGCTGTTGCTCGCACTCGCCCTCGCGGGGTGCGACTCCGGGCCGGACACCAAGTCGGGCGCGGCCGACGGCCCTTCGGTGATCGCGCCGGGAAAGCCCGGTGAGTCGAACCAGACCCTTTCCGCCCAGGACGCGGCCGATCAGCGCGCCGACGACGACACGCCCAACTCCGCCGACGTCGCGTACGCGCGGATGATGATCCAGCATCATGCCCAGGCCCTGAAGATGACCGAACTCGCTCCGAAACAAGCCGAGTCGAAGGCGGTCAAGGGTCTCGCGGCGCGGATCGGCGCCGCGCAGGGGCCGGAGATCAAGGCCATGGAGGGCTGGCTCGAGACCTACGGCGAGGTCGGGGCGAGCGGCGAGCACGAGCACACGGCGATGCCCGGGATGGCCACCGAGGCGCAGCTGACCGAACTGCGCGCGGCGCACGGCAAGGCGTTCGACGCGCTCTTCCTCACCCTGATGATCACCCATCACGGGGGCGCCCTCAGCATGGCAGCGGACGTCAAGGCACACGGCAACAACGTGCGGATCGAGGAGATGGCGGACGACGTGATCGCGCAGCAGACGAGCGAGATCACACGGATGCGCGGGATGCAGTAGCGGCTCCGGTCGACGCCCCTGCCCGCGGGACCTGTTGACGACCCCCGTCCAAGGTCCCGCCCGCGGATCCGCCGCCTGCCTCGCCACGGGTCCCGCCACCTGCATCGCCCGCACGGGTTCCGCTACCTGCCCCGCCCAGGGGTCCGGCCCACCTGCCTGGCGCACGGACCTCGTCGGCGGGGTTCGGTTACGGCCATCGTCAGCGTCGTGCGTGACGCGGCGTCAGGTAGCCCACGTCGCGTGCCTGTGCGATCAGCCTCAGCGATTTGCGCCGACTGTGTCCCGTCGCGCACATGACCGCGAGGACGGGGTCCGCCCCCTCCTCCTGGGCCGCGCGGTACTCCTGCGCCACCAGCCACCGCCCCTCGAGTCCCCGTGGCCAGGCCGGGCGGGCCCGCCGGGGAGCGGGCGACTCGCCCGGGTAACCGGTGGCGGCCACTGCGCGTACGTCGTCCGCGCCGTCCGGAACACCCACGTCCTCCGCGCGTTGTGCGTCCTCCACCCCGCGCGTGTCCACCACGCCGTGCGCGTCCTCGGCGCCCTCCACGTCCTGCGCGCCGAGGCCGACTCCGGCACAGCGCTCGAACAGGGGCCCCTTGATCCAGTCCGCGAGGACCGTCAGGTCCACGAGCGACAGCGGCGGCTGGGCGCGGACGTCCTCGACGGAGACGCCTTCCTCGCAGACGACGGCCAGCGACTCGACGCGCGCGCCGTCGGTGAACTCCAGCCGGACATGGAACCAGGTGGTGACGCCCCCAGCCTCCTGGACCTGCCACGCGGGCCACACGGAGATCGCGCCGTCCTCGGCGGAACGATCAGAAAGATTAAGAAACGATGCGTCTAGCACACACGCAACGTAACCGCATGATCACTTTCCATACGAACGGACACGCGCGCACCGAGCCCGTACGGCACCCTGTCAGCGGAGCCGACCTGATGCGATGCTGGAGGGACCAGCGATCTCCTCCGTCCCCCTGGGTAAGGAGTTCCGCCGTGCTGCGTGTCGCCGTCGTCGGCTCAGGGCCGAGTGGGGTCTACACCGCCCAGAGTCTGATCCAACAGGACCCCGACGTGCTCGTCGACGTCCTGGACCGGCTGCCGTGCCCCTACGGGCTCGTGCGGTACGGCGTCGCTCCGGACCACGAGAAGATCAAGTCGCTCCAGAACAGTCTGCGCGCGGTGCTCGAGCACGAGCGGGTGCGCTTCCTGGGCGGGATCAGGGTCGGGCCGGACGGGGTACCGCCCGCCCGGCTGCGCGAGCTGTACCACGCGGTCGTGTACTGCGTGGGCGCGGCGACCGACCGGCATCTGGGCGTCCCCGGCGAGGAACTGCCGGGCAGCTGGTCGGCGACGGAGTTCGTGTCCTGGTACAGCGCGCATCCGGACGCCGCTGCCGAGGGGTTCCTGCGGGGCGCCCGCTCGGCCGTGGTGGTGGGTCTGGGGAACGTGGCGGTGGACGTCACCCGGATCCTGGCCCGGCAGGCGGCCGAGCTGAGTCCGACCGACATGCCCCAGGCGGCGCTGACCGCACTGGCCGCGAGCGAGGTCACCGAGATCCACATGGTGGGGCGGCGCGGCCCGTCCCAGGCCCGCTTCACCACCAAGGAACTGCGCGAGCTGGGCGCTCTGCCGGACACCGAGGTGGTCGTGGACGAGGCGGAGCTGGCACTCGATCCGGCGTACGGCGACCCCACCGGACTGCCGTCGGCGCAGCGGCGGAACGTGGAGGTGCTGCGCGGCTGGGCGGCCACACCCGCCCGAGGCGCCCGGCGGCGGATCCGGCTGCGGTTCTTCCTGCGCCCCGTCGAACTCCGCGCCGACGGCGGCCGGGTGGGCGCGGTCCGTTTCGAGCGGACCGCGCCGGACGCGCGCGGCGGGGTGTCGGGCACCGGCCGGCACGAGGACATCGGGGCGCAGCTGGTACTGCGGTCGGTGGGCTATCGCGGGGTACCGCTCGAGGGTCTGCCGTTCGACCCCGAGCGGGGCACGGTGCCGCATCTGGCCGGCCGGGTCCTGCGCGACGGCGCTGTCGCGGCGGGCGAGTACGTGGCGGGCTGGATCAAGCGGGGCCCCACCGGGGTCATCGGCACCAACCGTCCGTGCGCGAAGGAAACCGCCACGTCCCTGCTGGCGGACGGCCCCGTCCTCGCACGGCGGGAGCTGCCCGGCGATCCGCTGGTGCTGCTGCGGGCCGCCGGGGCGGAACCCGTCGAGTGGGCGGGGTGGCTGGCGATCGAACGGGCCGAGGCGGAGCTGGGGGCCTCGCTGGGGCGGGGTGTGGTGAAGCTGCCGGACTGGGCGGCGCTGTGGACCGCGGCCGGTCCGGCCAGGATCGGTGTACGGGACACGCGGCAGCAACATCGGTGAAATCAACAAACTGTTCAAGTCTCGTACGGTCTCGTGCTGTCCGGATGTCGCCACCCCCGCCCGGCCCGCTGTGTCGCGGCCCCCGTTTCCTCCGTCCCCCTCCCCGCCCCGCTCTGGAGTGTCCATGACCACGACCGCGCCCGTTCATCCCGTCGACGAGGTGCCTCCCGCAGGGCAGTTGGCCGCTTTCGGTCTCCAGCATGTACTCGCGATGTACGCGGGCGCGGTGGCCGTGCCCCTGATCGTGGGCGGTGCGATGAAACTGTCGCCCGCCGACCTCGCGTATCTGATCACCGCCGACCTGCTGGTCTGCGGCATCGCCACGCTGATCCAGTGCGTGGGCTTCTGGCGCTTCGGCGTGCGGCTGCCGATCATGCAGGGTTGTACGTTCGCGGCGGTGTCGCCGATGGTGCTGATCGGGACGACGGGCGGCGGACTGCCCGCGATCTACGGGTCGGTGATCGTGGCGGGGCTGGCGATCGTGCTGCTGGCGCCTGTGTTCGGCAGGCTGCTGCGCTTCTTCCCGCCGCTGGTCACCGGCGCCGTCATCCTGATCATCGGTCTCTCGCTGCTGCCGGTCGCGGGCAACTGGGCGGCGGGCGGAGCCGGTTCGGCGGACTTCGGAGAGCCCAGGAACATCGGACTCGCCGGGTTCGTCCTCATGGTGGTCCTCGGCGTGCAGCGCTTCGCACCGGCGTTCCTCAGCCGGATCGCTGTGCTGATCGGCATCGTGGCGGGGCTCGCGGTCGCGGTGCCGTTCGGGTTCACGGACTTCGACGGGGTCGGGGACGCCGACTGGGTCGGCATCAGCACGCCGTTCCACTTCGGCGCGCCCGCCTTCGAGGCGTCGGCGATCATCTCCATGCTGATCGTGGCGCTGGTCACGATGACCGAGACGACCGGTGACCTCATCGCGGTCGGCGAGATGACCGGCCGCAGGGTCGAGCCGCGCAGCCTCTCGGACGGGCTGCGCGCCGACGGGCTGTCGACCGTCCTGGGCGGTGTCTTCAACACCTTCCCGTACACGGCGTACGCGCAGAACGTCGGACTGGTGGGCATGACCCGGGTGCGCAGCCGCTGGGTCGTCGCCACCGCGGGCGGGATCCTCGTACTGCTGGGTCTGCTGCCCAAGCTGGGCGCGGTGGTGGCCGCCGTTCCGGCGCCGGTGCTCGGCGGGGCGGGCCTGGTGATGTTCGGGACGGTCGCCGCGAGCGGTCTGCGGACGCTGGCGGAGGTCGACTTCAAGGGGAACCACAACCTGACGGTGGTGGCCGTGTCGGTCGCGATGGGCATGCTCCCTGTCGGCGTGCCGACGATCTACGCGAAGTTCCCCGACTGGTTCCAGACGGTGATGAACAGCGGTATCAGCGCGGGCTGCCTGACGGCGATCGTCTTGAACCTGCTCTTCAACCACCTGCCCTCGAAGGCCGCTCCGGCACCGGAGACGGTCGCCCTGCCGGCCGGCGGTGGCGAGAAGCCCGCCGGGGACGCCGTGGAGAGGTCCAGGGAAGAGGAAGAGGAAGAGGTCGTCTAGCCGACTGCCGGGGCGGCCTGGCACACCGGCCGCCCCGGAGCCCTCAACTCGCGCCGCACGCAGCTCCGTTGAGCGTGAAGCCGCCCGGCGCCGCACTGTTGCCCGTGTGGTTCGCCTGGTAGCCGATGGTGACGCTCGCGTTGGGGGCGAGTCTGCCGTTGTACGACGCGTTGGTCGCCGTCACCGCTCCGGAGGCCGGCGCGTAGGTGGCGCCCCAGCCGTTGGTGATGGTCTGGCCGGAGGGCAGGGTGAAGCCGAGCTGCCAGCCGTCGACCGTGGTGGTGCCGGTGTTGGTGAGGGTCACGGAGGCGGTCAGACCGGTGTTCCAGGCGTTCGTCGTCGCGGTCACCCGGCAACTGCCGGGCTGGGGTTGCGGGGTGGGGCCGGAGGCGTCCAGGCCGAAGAAGGTGATCACACGCGCGGCCATGCCCCAGGCATACAGGTTGTGGCCCACGCCCTGGAGACTGACGGCCTCCACGGGAGCCTGGTCACCCGTGCCGCCGTACCGGGTGCGGGTCCAGCCCGAGACGGGCGAGTCGGTGACCGCGGGCGTCTGACTCACTCCCCGCACATCGGTCCACTGCTTGATCTCCTCGCCGAAGTTGGGGTAGCGCAGCACGTCGTCCTCGGTGCCGTGCCACACCTGCATGCGCGGCCGGGCTCCGGTGTAGCCGGGGTAGGCCCCGCGGACGAGGTCGCCCCACTCCCGTGCGGTGTGGATCACGGTGCCGCCGGAACAGGCGCTGTTCCACTCGGAGCCGTCGGTGGTGGCGAAGCAGCCGAAGGGGACCCCGGAGAAGGCGGATCCGGCGGCGAACACGTCGGGGTAGTCGCCGAGCAGGACGTTGGTCATCATCGCCCCGGAGGAGATACCGGTGGCGAAGACGCGACCGGTGTCGGCCGCGTAGGCGGCGGTCACCCAGTCGATCATCGACTTGACGCCGACCGGGTCGCTGCCGCCGCCCCGCCTGAGCGCCTGGGACGAGGAGACGTCGAAGCACTTGCTGCTCCGGGTGACGGACGGGTAGACCACCACGAAGCCGTACCGGTCGGCGAGTTGCGCGTACTCGGTGCCGGAGTACATCGCGGGCCCGGAGCCCCCGCACCAGTGCACGGCGACGAGCACCGGCGGGTGGGCCGTGACGGTGGCCGGCGCGTACACGTACATCTGGAGGTCGCTGGGGTTGGCGCCGAAGCCGGTGACCTCGGTGAGGGTGGCCGCGGGGACCGGCGCGGCGGCACGCGTGCGCGCGGAGGCGGCGGGGGCGGTGAGGAGAGCGGCGGTGAGCAGGAGCAGCAATGCACCCAACAGCGAACGCAGGGCTCTCCCAGGCGAGTTCGACACGTGCTTGTCCCTTTCTGGTAGCGGCTCGGGGGACGTCGTACGTGAGGTGCGCGAGCGAAAACGGCGGCTCGGCAGGTGGCGTCGGTGCGTCGGCCCGCCCCTCTTCGGCAGTGGCGAAGGGAAGCGTCCGCCTCGCATGGTGGCATGCGCATGCCCGCCATGGAAGCGCTCCCACGCCAACTCCCCGCAAGCCCTTACCCGTTGACCGGGACCAGGCCGGCTGGCCGAATGTGTTCTGCGCAAAGCGTTGACTAGAAAGCGCTTGCCCCCTACGTTCCGTTCAGCAGTGTGACCGAGCCGCTCACGCCACCCCCATAAAGGGCCGCACCGTCCGCACGCGTCGTCCAACATGGCGCTTGACATTCACATACTTGATCCTCTCCTTTCCCTCGAAGGGATGCCCCCGCATGCGTGTCGGACCCCCACGTACACAAGTGCAAAGACCCTCCCTCGTCGCGGCGGCCGCCTCTCCGGCGACGGCGGCGGTCCTCGCCCTCCCTCGGCGGACCGGCCCCGCGGACACCCATCCGGTCGGGATCGGCGCCGGAAGGCCCTGAACGGCCCGACCGCCCTGACCATCCCGACCCACTCCGACCACTCACCTGGAACGCTCCGGGCCGTCCGGAGCGCTCTCCCCATCCCCCACCTGGAAGAAGGCATCGGGACATGGCTTCACCAGCAAGTTCTGCGACACCTCGGCGCACCCACGGGCGCGCGCTCACCGGCGGGCTGGCCGCCATCGGGCTCACGGTTGGCATGATCATGACCAGTGGAGCCCTCACCCCCGCGAGCGCCGCGACCTGGCCCGGCGCCAACGGCAGCCAGGCGGTCACCGCCACCATCTCGGTCTCCGGCACCAAGGACTACGGGATGAAGCGCCTCTATGGCGACGGTGACCTCGGCACCGGCGGCCAGAACGAGGACCAGGACCCGATCCTCGAGCTCGCGCCCGGCGCGGTCGTGAAGAACGTCATCATCGGGTCGCCGGCCGCCGACGGCATCCACTGCCTGGGCAGTTGCACGCTGCAGAACGTCTGGTGGGAGGACGTCGGCGAGGACGCGGCGACCTTCCTGGGCTCCTCGTCGTCCAACGTCTACACCGTCTCCGGCGGTGGGGCGAAGGAGGCCAGCGACAAGGTGTTCCAGTTCAACGGCGCCGGGACACTGAACGTCTCGAACTTCGCCGTACAGAACTTCGGCACCTTCGTGCGCAGTTGCGGCAACTGCAAGAGCGGTCAGTACAAGCGCACGATCAACCTCAACACCATCGAGGCGACGTACAAGGGCAGTCGGCTCGTCGGCATCAACACCAACTACGGCGACAGCGCGACCCTGAAGAAGATCACCATCGTCGGGGACAGCAGCAAGAAGATCATTCCGTGCCAGAAGTACATCGGCAACAACACGGGCAAGGAGCCGACCACCAACGGCACCGGCGCGGACGGAACCTACTGCAAGTACGCGTCGTCCGACATCACCTACAAGTAGTCCCGCCTCCGGTCCCCCCACGGTAGGAAGGCGGCCGTACGAAGCGTCCCCCGCACGGCGCTTCGCACGGCCGCCGTACCTATGCGTCCGCCACCGACACCGTCGCGGTCAGCCGCTGCCGATGGTGCAGGTAGGCGGTGCGCAGGGCCGGTCCCGGCCAGTCGGCGGGGAGGAGTTCGGCCGGCAGCACCGGGTCGGCGAGCAGATGCCGTACGACCGCCGCGAGCGCAGTGAAGCGGTCGGCGGGCCGGTGGCTCCGTTCGACGTGGGCCAGCAGGACCCGGGCCGTCCGCGCCCAGGCGTCGAGCGGCCACAGCCCGGCGGCCAGGTCACGCGCGGGCGCGTCGGGGCGGGCGGTGAAGTGCTGGAGGACGTTCCCGAGATCCGCGGGCCAGGGCCGGCCGAGGTCGGCGGGCCGCAGCCAGACGCCCTCGCGGAGCTCGGCCAGTCTGAGGGCGGTCAACCGGCCGCGCAGTTCGGCGCGTTCGGCGGGGCCCCGACCGGTGGCGGTGATCACGGCCATCTCCCAGTCACCGTTCCACGCGCGCGTGTCCGGACGCACGGCGTCGTCCTGGCGGCGCTGGCGCTCCAGCAACCGGTCGCTGAGCCGGTACACGCCGTCCGTCCGCCGCAGATCGCCCGCTGTCACCATCCGGCTGAGCGCGGCCCTGACCGTCGATCCGCCGACGCCGAACGGCTCCACTCCGCGCACCAGGTCCTTCGCCGCCAGCTCGGGCGGGTGCGTGCCCAGCAGCAGGCTCAGGACCACCGACCGCGCGGACAGCGGGGGCAGCTCGACCTCGCCGGGCCGCGCCGGCACGTTCATCCGCATGGGGTCGTACTCTACGTGCGCCCACCGTATTGCACTATTGCTACAGCCGTAGAGAAAGTGCAACATGGTCGGCATGGTCCAGATACTCAGCCAGTCGCAGTCCCCGGCGCAGCCGCAGGCCGATCCCCAGGCGCAGCCCCCTGCGTCCGTCCCGGCGGCCGTCACGCACGACGTCGTCAATCAGCCGCCTCCCCTGGCCCCGTACGACGCCTCCGACGACGCGGCCCTGCTCGAAGGGCTGCGGCGGGAGGGCGCCGGGTGGGCGGAGCCGGACGTCCGCCGGATCGGTCTGCTGGCGGGCGGCGTCGAGGCGCAGGAGTGGGGCGAGCTGGCCAACCGGCACGAGCCGACGCTGCGCACCCACGACCGGTACGGCCACCGCGTCGACGAGGTCGACTTCCACCCCAGCTGGCACGAGCTGATGCGGGTCGCGGTCGCGGAGGGGCTGGCCGGCGCGCCCTGGGCGGACGACCGGCCGGGCGCCCACGTGGCGCGCACGGCGGGCGGTCTCGCCTGGGGGCACACGGAGGCCGGGCACGGCTGTCCCACGTCGATGACCTACGCGGCCGTCCCCGCCCTGCGCCGTCAGCCGGAGCTCGCCGCCGTCTACGAGCCGCTGCTGACCGGCCGCGAGTACGACCCGGGGCTGCGGGTGCCGACGCAGAAGCGCGGACTGCTCGCGGGCATGGGGATGACCGAGAAGCAGGGCGGCTCCGACGTCCGGACGAACACGACGGCGGCCCTGCCCACGGCGGAGCCCGGGGTGTACACCCTGCGCGGGCACAAGTGGTTCACGTCGGCGCCGATGTGCGATGTCTTCCTGGTCCTGGCACAGGCGCCCGGCGGGCTGTCCTGCTTCCTCGTGCCGCGTGTGCTGCCCGACGGCACCCGCAACACGTTCCGCGTCCAGCGGCTCAAGGACAAGCTCGGCAACCGCTCCAACGCGTCCTCCGAGCCCGAGTTCGACGGAACCGTGGCCTGGCTGGTCGGACCCGAGGGGCAGGGCGTGAAGACCATCATCGAGATGGTCAACTGCACGCGGCTGGACTGCGTGATGATGTCGGCCACGCTGATGCGCAAGACGCTCGTCGAGGCGGGGCACCATGTGCGACACCGTGCCGCGTTCGGGGCGCGGCTGCTGGACCAGCCGCTGATGCGCAACGTGCTGGCGGACCTGGCGCTGGAGTCGGAGGCCGCCACGACGCTCACGCTGCGGCTGGCCGGGGCGGCCGACCGGGCGGTGCGTGGAGGCGACGACCAGGGGCCCGAGCAGGCCTTCCGCCGGATCGCCACCGCCATCGGCAAGTACTGGGTGACCAAACGCGGTCCGGCCTTCACGGCGGAGGCCCTGGAGTGCCTGGGCGGCAACGGCTACGTGGAGGACTCCGGAATGCCCCGGCACTACCGCGAAGCGCCCCTGCTGTCCATCTGGGAGGGCTCGGGCAACGTCAACGCCCTCGACGTGCTGCGGGCGTTGACCCGCGAGCCGACGACGGCGGACGCCCTGTTCCGCGAACTCGCCCTGGCGCAGGGGGCGGACGCCCGCCTCGACGCCGCCGTCTCACGGCTGCGCACCCGGCTGGGCGGGGCGACACCGTCCGGCGCCCGCCGTCTGGTGGAGCAGATGGCCCTCACCCTCCAGGCCTCGCTCCTGGTGCGGCACGCCCCGCCCGCCGTCGCCGACGCCTTCTGCGCGACCCGGTTGGGCGGCGACTGGGGGTACGCCTTCGGCACCCTCCCGGACGGCGCCGATATCGACGGGATCCTGGACCGGAGCCTGCCCCTCACGAACTGAGCTCGCACGTCCGCGGGCCCGTCGCCGGATTCCGTCGCGTCGTCGGTGGCGTCGTGCCGACCCCCTGGAACACGCCGTCGGCGTGGAGGTCGGCGGTCGACGCCGTGCCCCGTTCGCCGGGCTTCCGCGCCGTCCGGGCGGGGGCGCCGTTCGGATCAGCCCGTCGGGCGGCCCCACAGGGCGTCGAAGCGGGCCCAGTCGGTGTCCCACTGTTCCACGCGGCGGCGTTCCAGGCGGCCGCGCAGGAAGCGGCCGCCCGCGAGAGGCAGGGCGGCCGCGCCGACTCCTGCCAGGCCGCCGACGAGGGAGGCGCGCAGCCTGGCCTGGGCGGCGGTGGCGGGCTTCGTCACCAGCCGGCCCTGCCGGTCCGTCCACACCGTGACCGGGGTTCCCGCGGCGCTGCCGGGTCCGACCCGGACCTGGCCGTTGTGCGCGGACCCGTCCGGCCCGGTCCAGCCGACCTTCGCCCACACCTGGTCGGCGCTGGAGGAACCGCTGACGGCCTTGCCCGGGGCCCGCTCGGTCAGCCGCCCCATGAGGGGCCGCCACTCGACGCGTTCCCGCGCCAGACCGTATTCGACGGATCCGGCGGTCGCCCACCCCGCCAGCACCCCGGCGAGGACGGTCAGCGCCCACACGCCGAGCACGACCCAGGCCTCCACCGCGTCGGCGCGACGCTTGAGCGGGTTGCGCCGCCAGCGCCACAGCCACACCTTCGGACCACGGAACGCCATCGAAGGCTTCCTCCTCATGAGCACATGAACACCACGCCGCCCTCCCATACGGTGCGGGCGGGCCCGATGCTCATGCCGAATCCGTCGCCGTCCCTCGTCCCGACGGTCCCACGGGCCCGGCGCCCGCGCAGGCGTCCCGCCGAAAGTGGCCGACGTCATGCGCTCCCACCCCGCCGTCGCCGCTGTGACCTGCGGCGACGGCGTTTCCAGAGGTGACTGTCAGTGGTGGGGTGCAAACTGGCCGGTGTCTGGGACAAGGACGTCAAAGACACAGCGGAGGTGATCGGCATGACCGAGGTACTGCTCGCCGTGGGCACGCGCAAAGGCCTGTTCATCGGGCGTCGGCGCGGTGGAACATGGGAGTTCGACGAATCCCCCTACTTCAACGCACAGGCGATCTACTCGGTCGCCATCGACACCCGCGGTGACCGTCCGCGGCTACTGGCCGGCGGCGACAGCGCGCACTGGGGCCCCTCGGTGTTCCACTCCGACGACCTCGGCCGAACGTGGACCGAACCGGCCGCACCGGCCGTCAAGTTCCCGCAGGACACGGAGGCCTCGCTGGAGCGGGTCTGGCAGCTGCACCCGGCGGCCGCCGAGCCGGACGTGGTGTACGCGGGCACGGAACCGGCCGCGCTGTACCGGTCGGAGGACCGCGGCGAGAGCTTCGAGCTGGTCCGCCCTCTGTGGGAGCACCCCACCCGCTCGAAGTGGGTGCCGGGCGGCGGCGGGGAGGGCCTGCACACCGTCCTCACCGACACGCGCGACCCGCGGTCGGTGACCGTGGCCGTGTCCACCGCCGGGGTGTTCCGGACGACCGACGGCGGCGCGAGCTGGGCGCCCGCCAACTCCGGTGTCTCCGCGGTGTTCCTGCCCGACCCGAATCCGGAGTTCGGCCAGTGCGTGCACAAGGTCGCGAGGGACGCGGCGAACCCGGACCGCCTCTACCTCCAGAACCACTGGGGGGTCTACCGCAGCGACGACAGAGGCGGGCGGTGGACGGACATCGGCGCGGGCCTGCCCTCCACCTTCGGCTTCGCCGTCGCCGCGCACCCGACCCGCGGGGACACGGCGTACGTGTTCCCGATCAACGCCGACGCGGACCGGGTGCCCGCCGACCACCGCTGCCGGGTCTTCCGTACCTCGGACGCGGGCGAGAGCTGGGAGCCGCTCACGTCCGGCCTGCCGCAGGAGGACCACTACGGCACCGTGCTGCGGGACGCGCTGTGCACGGACGACGGGGACCCGGCGGGCGTGTACTTCGGCAACCGCAACGGCGAGGTGTTCGCCTCGGCCGACGACGGCGACAGCTGGCGGCAGTTGGCCTCGCACCTGCCGGACGTCCTGTGCGTACGGGCCGCGGTGGTGGGATGAGCCGAGCTGGACGCGAGGGGCGGCCGCCCGGCCTTGGCCATCGGTTGATCACCGCCGTGTGTACGGCAGTAGGGTGACGCCGTGGCACCACGACCCTTGCATGAAATCGTCGAACCGGGCTGGGCGAAGGCCCTCGAACCTGTCGCCGGGAGGATCGCCGAGATGGGCGACTTCCTGCGCGCGGAGATCGCCGCGGGACGTACCTACCTACCTGCCGGACAGAACGTCCTGCGTGCCTTCCAACAACCCTTCGACGACGTACGCGTCCTGATCGTCGGACAGGATCCGTATCCGACGCCCGGGCACGCGGTGGGCCTGTCGTTCTCGGTCGCCGCGGAGGTCCGGCCGCTGCCCGGCAGCCTGATCAACATATACCGGGAGTTGACCACCGACCTGGGCCTGCCCCAGCCGTCCGACGGTGACCTGACGCCGTGGACGCGACAGGGGGTGCTGCTGCTCAACAGGGCGCTCACCACCGCCCCGCGCAAGCCGGCCGCGCACCGCGGCAAGGGGTGGGAGGAGGTCACCGAGCAGGCGATACGGGCGCTGGCGGCGCGCGGCAAGCCCCTGGTCTCCATCCTGTGGGGCCGCGACGCCCGCAACCTGCGTCCGCTGCTGGGGGACCTGCCCTCGGTGGAGTCCGCGCACCCCTCGCCCATGTCGGCGGACCGCGGCTTCTTCGGCTCGCGACCGTTCAGCAGGGCGAACGACCTGCTGGTGCGGCAGGGAGGGCAGCCGGTGGACTGGCGCCTGCCGTGACCGCCGGCGCCAGTCCGGGCGACGGCCGCGGGGCTGGGGCTCCGGCGCGGGGGCCGGGGTCGGGACCGGCACTGCGATCGGCTCCGGCACCGTGACCGGCTCCGGCGACAGCGGCCGCCACAACCACGGCGACGCCGTCCTCGCCGTGGATTCGGGCGGTTCCGGTCTGCGGGTCGCCTTGGGGACCGCCGAGCTGGGTGCCCTGGCCCGGCGCTCTTCGCCGGTGCCCGTGCGCATCGGCGCGCGGGGCATCGACCCGGACCACCTGATGGAACAACTGGTCCCCTTGGTAAGGACGTTGTCGGCCGAGACCGGTATCTCCCGGCCGGCCACGGCGGTCGTCGGCGCGGCCGGCCTCAGCACCTTGGGCGACGCGCTGCGCGCCGAGCTGCCGGGCGCTCTGACGCGGGAGTTCGGCGTCCGTACGACCGCGCTCGCCGCCGACGCCGTCACCGCCTATGTCGGCGCGCTCGGACCGCGGCCGGGGGTCGTGGTGGCGGCGGGCACGGGCCTGATCGCCATCGGCACGGACCTGACGGCATGGCAGCGGGCGGACGGCTGGGGCCATCTGCTGGGCGACTGCGGAAGCGGCGCCTGGATCGGACGGGCCGGTCTGGAGGCGGCCCTGCGCGCGTACGACGGGCGTCCCGGCGGGTCCGCCGCGCTGCTGGTCCGGGCCGAGGAGCGGTTCGGCCCGATGCCAGAGCTGCCCGGCCGGCTCTACCCACGCTCGGATCGCCCGGCCGTGCTCGCCTCCTTCGCGCCGCAGGTGGCCGACTGCGGCCCGGACGACGTGGTCGCCGCCGGCATCCTGCGTACGGCGGCCCGGCACATGGCCGAGTCGGCCGCGGCCGTCTGCCCGGCCGACGGAGAACCCCGGCTCGCCCTCACCGGGGGTCTGTTCGGGATGGGCGACCCCCTCCTCGTTCCGCTGGCAGAGGAACTGACCGGACTGCTGCCGCATGCCCTGCGGGTGCCCGCCGAGGGTGATCCGCTGGACGGCGCCCTGCGCATCGCCACCGAACTGGCGACGGGCACGCTCACACTGCCGAGCGAGGAGAGACTGCTGTCGGTGAAGGGCCCCGCCTGATGCGTCGTGCGCAGGGAACGTACGTCATACCCCAAAAGGGGGATTCCACCCTCCGGGGGCAAGTCGCCCGGAAAACACGCTGATCACTTCTGATCCGTACGTAACTCATCAGACAAAACCGGACGGATACCGCTCACGTGCACCCTCCCCGAACAGGGGAGCCCAGGAAGCCAGTAACATGCGTCGCCATGAGCTCCCCCACTGGGCCCGCGTCCGGCCTGCCAGTACGAATGCCGCGACCTCGCCAGCCCGGGCGGCACCGCCGACCCGAGCCGCTGGCGGCTCCCGAGGGCGCGCCCGCGCTCGTCCTCGCGGTGCCGGGCCCGCCGAGCGCCGCGACCCGCGGTCTCGCCGAGGAGATCGTGAGCATCGCCCGTTCCGAGCTGCCGGGTCTCGACGCCCGCATCGGTTACCTCGACGGGGACGACACCGGTTTCCCGACCGTGCAGTCCATCCTCGTGCACGCCGCCGACGAGCGCACCGCCCGCTTCGAGCAGGCCCGTGCGGCCGGTCTGGACGTCAAGGAGCCCGACGGTCCGGTCGCCGTCGTCGTGCCCCTGCTGGCCGGGCCCGACAGCGCGCTGCTGCGCCAGGTCCGCCAGGCCGTCATGGAGAGCCGGATCGCGGCCGAGCTGACCGACGTGCTCGGCCCGCACCCCCTGCTCGCCGAGGCCCTGCACGTGCGGCTGTCCGAGGCCGGTCTGGCCCGCGCCGACCGCGCCCGGCTGTTCACCGTGGCGACGGCCGCGGACGGCATCATCCTCGCCTCCGTGGGCGGCGAGGAGGCCGTGCAGGCCGCCGGGATCACCGGCATGCTGCTCGCCGCGCGCCTCGCCGTGCCGGTGATGGCCGCGGCTCTCGACCAGGAGGGTTCCATCGCCTCCGTCGCCGAGCAGCTGCGCTCCTCCGGCTCCCAGCAGCTGGCGCTGGCGCCGTACCTGATCGGCCCGGAGATCGACGCCACGCTGATCGAGGAGGCGGCCAGGGAAGCCGGTTGCGCCGCCGCAGAGGCGCTCGGCCCGTACCCGGCCATCGGCAAGCTCGCGCTGGCCAAGTACACGACCGCCCTCGGCATCGCCCCGCCGCAGCCGCAGGGCGCGCCGGTCCGCTAGCCGACTGTCCGGACGCAGCACGAACGAAGGGCCCGCTCCGAGTCGGAGCGGGCCCTTCGCGTCGGCCCGGGACCGGGGCACCCGCCCGCGCCCGGGCAGGGTGGGACCAGCACGGAGCCGACACAGACGCCGGGCCGACGCGGCGCGGCACCGACACGGATACGCTCCACGCCCGGCGCGCCACAGGACCGGGCAAGGACCGGCACGGAGCCGGCAGAGACGCCGGGCCGGCGCGGCACCGACGCAGATACGGCCACGACGGCCACCCGGGGCGCCACACGCCCGACCAGGGTGGGCGAAGGGCGGAGCCGGTACAGGTACGGGAGCGGCGCGAGCCCGGAACGGGAGCGGCGCGAGCCCGGAACGGGAGCGGCGCGAGCCCGGAACGGGAGCGGCGCGAGCCCGGAACGGGAGCGGCGGAGGATGCGGATGCTGGGAGGGGTCAGCCGAGGATCACGCAGGAGGCGGCGGGGACCGGGATCGAGCCGGCTCGTCGGGGCAGGCCGGTCTTCGGGTCGAGGGCGAACCAGGTGACGTCGCCGGAGCGTTCGTTGGCGACGTACAGGAAGCCCCCGGACTCGGCGACGGCCCGCGGCCAGTGTCCGGCGCAGGGCACGGTCCCGACCAGCCTCAGTGCCTCACCCGCGCCCTCCACCGCGAACACGGAGAGCACGTCCTCGCCGCGGGTGGCCGTCCAGACGAACCGGCCGTCGGGCGAGACGGCGACGCCCGAGGGGTAGGCGTCCCCGGCCGGGGCGCCGGGCAGCACGGCGGCCTCGGCCAGCGGCTTCAGCGAGCCGTCCGACGCGTCCCAGCGGCAGACGGTGAGGGTCGGCGTGAGTTCGTTCACCACGTAGGCGTACCGGCCGTCCGGGTGGAACGCCAGGTGGCGCGGCCCGGAGCCGGGGCGCAGCGCGTGCTCGCGGTGCAGGACGGGGCTGCCGTCGCGCAGGGCGCACACGCGTACGGAATCCGTACCGAGGTCCACGCTGACCGCCCAGCGTCCGCTCGGGTCGGGCTGTACCTGGTGGGCGTGCGGGCCCTGCTGACGCCGCGTGTGCGGGCCCGAGCCGGTGTGCCGGAGGATGCCGGAGGCGACGCGGGCGAGGGTGCCGTCCGGGCGGACCGGGACGGCGGTGACGCTGCCGGAGCCGTAGTTGGCGGTGAGGACGTGTCCGTCGAACACGCTGAGGTGCGTGGGGCCGCTGCCGCCGACGGGCACGGGCTGCCCGATCTGTTCCGGCGCGTCGCCCGTCACCCGGTAGGCGGCCACCGCGCCGTCCGCCGTCTCACTGACCGCGTACAAAGTGTCCCCGGTGGCCGAAAGGGCCAGGTAGGAGGGGTCAGGGACGCCGTTCACGCTGTTCAGGGCGGTGAGCGCGCCACTGGCCGGATCCACGGCGGCGGCCACGATCCCGGGCCCTCCAGCCGCCGTGAACGAGCCGATGAACGCCCGCCGTCGCCTTACGCCGAGGTCTGCCACCGCTGTCCCCTCCCGGGTCGCCGCTGCCGCTGCTGACGCTGCTGCTCGGGGTGACGGTAGCAGTCGATCACCAGCGGTCTAGACCAGGCACGCTCGCTCGTCCGGGCGGAGGACGCCCGGAGAGCGGACCGTCGCGTCGGACCCCGGCCCGCTCAGGCGCCGATCGGGACGCGGCCGGAGCCGCGCAGGGGCACGGCCAGTTCGAGAAGGGCCCGCTCCAGGGCGTGCAGATGGGCCAGCACCGGCTCGGTGGCCGCGCCGAGGGGCCCTGCGACGGTTTCCGGCGGGTGACGCCGGCCGGAAACCGTCGCAGGGGTGGTGAGCGCCTCGACGGCGGCCTCCACCCGCCGGCAGGCGGCGACGAGCCGGGCGTCGTGCGAGGCCTCGGGGTCGGCGGCGACCGAGGCCAGCCCGCGCGCCTCACGGGCGCAGTCGTCGAGCAGCGCCAGCACGTGCCGGGCGCGGCCCCTGCGCGCCCGCAGGGGGCTGAGCGGATGCACCAGCGGCGCCAGGGACAGCCGCACCCGGGCGAGGATCTGCTCCAGTTCGACCACCCGCCGGGCCGGGTCCGCCGTCGCGGAACCCGCGAGCCGGGCGGCCGCCTCGGCGGTGCACAGGTGCACGCAGCGCAGCGCCCGCTCCACCCAGGCGTCGGTCACGGAGTGCGTGGTCACCGGGAGCACCAGCAGGACCGCCAGCGCAGCCCCCAGCGCCCCCACGGCCGTCTCGGTCACCCGCAGGGCGAGCAGCGCCGGATCGAGCAGCCCGAGCAGCCCGTACAGCGCGCTCGCCATGACGGTGACGGCGAGCATCATCCAGGTGTACGACACGGCGGCCGAGTAGAAGATCCCGAAGACGGCCGCCGCGACGACCAGGGCGGTCGCCACCGGCTCCCCGTGCAGGGGCACGGCCACGACCAGGCCCAGCACGATCCCGAGGACGGTCCCGAGGAACCGCCGGAACCCCCGCACGAGGGTCTCGCCCCGCGAGGTGGTGTTCACGAACACCCACCAGGTGGCGCCCACGGCCCAGTACCACCGCTGGTCCGACAGCGCCTGTCCGGCGACGAGGGCGATCCCGGCGCCCACGGTCGCCTGCGTCGCCTGCCGCGTCGTGATCCGCGCCAGCCCGGTCCCGCCGGCCGGCGGGGCGACGGCAGCCGGCGTCGGCAGCCGTCGTTCGTAGGGCCACACCCCGAACCGCACCGCGGACGACGCGGCGATCGACAGCAGGACGGCCGCCCCCAGCTCGGGCAGCTGGCCGGGAACGGTGTGCAGGAACTGGGCGGCGAAGAAGGTCATGAACGCGAAGACCCCGAGCGAGTGCCCGCGCGGCCCCCAGCGCCGTGCGTACACCCCCGCGCCCACGACGGCGAGGAAGGCCGCGTCACGGACGACCGGAACGTCGTGCAGAACGGCCGCGAGGGAGAGCACCGGCAGCCCGACGACCGGGAGCAGAGCGGTCGTCACGGCCTGTCCGCGCACCGTGGCGTCGGTGACCGTGAACAGCGCGAGCAGCGCGGCCAGGCCACCGGTGATCGCGGCCACCAGCGAGTGCCCGGCCAGGCCGCACAGCGTGACGGCGAGTCCGATGCCGAGCACGGCCCGGGAGGCGAACCGCAGTCGCACCCGGCCGGGATCCGGTGCCACGAACGCCCTCTTCAGCAAGTCGCCCCGCCCTTTCCCCACCCTGACGCCCCACCCTCGCGGGTGAGCGCATGAAAAAGGCGCCGCGGAGGTCCGCAGCGCCATCGACTCCGTCATTTGAGCATCTGGAGGGCTTCTGGTTCAACAGGACTCGGATTCACTGGGCCAATGGATCAACAAGAGGGGGCGCCGTCACGCCATCAGCCTGCCAACGGCACACCCGTGTCGGTGACGCCCTCGGCACCTGTGGCCCGGGCCCCGTCCGTCAGGCTGGGCCATTGGTACAGTCGGCGCCGATCACGAACGCGCGAGGAGGACCGCCGGATGGCCGTGGACGAGCTGGACACCCGCATCCTGCGCCTGCTGCTCGAGCAGCCGCGGACGAGCGTGCGGGAGTACGCCCGGCTCCTCGGCGTCGCGCGGGGCACCCTTCAGGCCCGTCTCGACCGGCTGGAGCGGGACGGCGTGATCACCGGCACGGCACCGTCGCTCTCGCCCGCCGCGCTGGGTCACCCGGTGCTCGCGTTCGTGCACATCGAGGTCACCCAGGGCCACCTCGACGACGTGGGCGACGCGCTGGCCGCCGTACCGGAGATCGTGGAGGCGTTCTCCATCACCGGCGGCGGCGACCTCGTCACCCGGGTCGTGGCGCGCGACAACGCGCACCTGGAGGACGTGATCCAGAAGCTGATCAGCCTCCCGGGCGTGGTCCGCACGCGCACCGAGGTCGCGCTGCGCGAGCGCGTGCCGCACCGGCTGCTGCCGCTGGTGGAGTCGATCGGGCGGGCCGTCGGCACGTAGCGCGGTCTCCGCAACTTTCCGTCCCGTCAGGACCGTTGACGCTCCCTCATCACCCCAATAACGTCTGGTCGACCATCCGCACACCGTTCGTGATATCGAACGGCGGTGTGATCATCTGTGGACCCGAGGAGCAGCACCCATGGCACCGCCCCTCAGCCGACGGACCCTTTTCCAGAGCGCGATACTCGCGGCAGCCGTTCCCGCCGTCGCCGCCACGGCCGTCGGCAAGGCCTCGGCCGCCGCGCTCCCGCCCTCGGCCGCCTGGTCCCTCCGGCCCTTCGGCCTCGAGGACGTCACGCTCGGCGCCGGTGTCTTCGCCGCCAAGCGGCAGCTGATGCTCGACCACGCCCGCGGCTACGACGTGAACCGGCTGCTCCAGGTCTTCCGCGCCAACGCGGGCCTCTCCACACTCGGCGCGGTCGCCCCCGGCGGCTGGGAGGGCCTGGACGGGGAGGCCAACGGCAACCTGCGCGGCCATTACACCGGCCACTTCCTGACCATGCTCTCCCAGGCGTACGCGAGCACCGGCGAGCAGGTGTTCGCCGACCGGATCCGCACGGCGATCGGCGCGCTGACGGAAGCGCGTGAGGCCCTGCGGCGGCACCCCGTCGTCCTGAGCACCGACGGGAGGTTCGGTACGGCCGTGGAGAACGTCCGCGGCTCCTACCGGTACGTCGACCTGCCCTCCGGCGTCCTCGGCGGCGCCACGCAGGTCACCCTGGCCGCCTGGGTGAAACCCACCCACGACGCCGGCTGGACCCGGATTTTCGACTTCGGCGACGACACGACCCGTTATCTCTACCTGGCCGCCCGCAACGCGGGCGGGGTGCCCCGGTTCGCCATCACCACCGGCGGGGCGGGCGGCGAACAGGGACTCGACGGCACGGCCGCGCTGCCCCTGAACCAGTGGAGCCACCTCGCGGTGACGCTCACCGGCGGCACCGGGACCCTGTACGTCAACGGCACGGCCGTGGCCCGCAACACCGCCATGCCGCTCACCCCGGCCGCCCTCGGCACCCTCACCGGGCACTGGCTCGGCCGGTCCCACTACGCGTCCGACCCCGTCTTCGCGGGCGCCTTCGGCGGCTTCGACGTCTGGTCGCGTGCGCTGACCGCCGACGAGGTCGCCGGGCTGCAGAGCGGGCGGGCGACCGGCGACCTCGCCTCGTACGCCTTCGACGAGACCTCGGGAGGCACGTTCGCGGACGCCTCCGGGCGCGGCCTGACCGCGACCCTGCGCCGCACCTGGGGCGGGCCCAGCCATCCCGGGTTCCTCGCGGCCTACCCGGAGACCCAGTTCATCCTGCTGGAGTCGATGACCGGCAGCGACTACACGAAGGTGTGGGCGCCCTACTACACCGCCCACAAGATCCTCAGGGGTCTGCTGGACGCGTACCTCGCCACCGACGACGACCGCGCCCTCGACCTGGCGTCCGGGATGTGCGACTGGATGTACTCCCGGCTGTCGAAGCTGCCCGCGGCGACGCTCCAACGCATGTGGGGCATCTTCTCCAGCGGGGAGTTCGGCGGCATCGTCGAGGCGATCTGCGATCTGCACGCGCTGTCCGGCAAGGCCGAACACCTCGCGCTGGCCCGGCTGTTCGACCTCGACAAGCTGATCGACGCCTGCGCGGCCGACACCGACACGCTCGACGGACTGCACGCGAACCAGCACATCCCGATCTTCACCGGGCTGGTGCGGCTGTACGACGCCACCGGGGAGACGCGCTACCTCACGGCCGCGAAAAACTTCTGGCGCATGGTCGTACCGCACCGCATGTACGGCATCGGCGGCACCAGCACGGCCGAGTTCTGGAAGGCGCGGGACGTCATCGCGGGGACGATCGGCGCGACCACCGCCGAGACGTGCTGCGCGTACAACATGCTGAAGCTGAGCCGGACGCTCTTCTTCCACGAGCAGGACCCCGCGTACATGGACTACTACGAGCGGGCCCTGTACAACCAGGTCCTCGGCTCCAGGCAGGACACCCCGGACGCGGAGAAGCCCCTGGTCACGTACTTCATCGGGCTCAGCCCGGGCCATGTCCGCGACTACACCCCGAAGCAGGGCACGACGTGCTGCGAGGGCACCGGCATGGAGAGCGCCACCAAGTACCAGGATTCGGTGTACTTCCGCGCCGCCGACGGGGGCGCGCTGTACGTCAACCTCTACAGCCCGTCCACGCTCACCTGGGCCGAGAAGGGAGTCACCGTCACGCAGAGCACCGACTTCCCGCGTGAGCAGGGCAGCACGCTCACCGTCCGGGGGCCCAGGACGGCCTTCGCTCTGCGGCTTCGCGTGCCCTCCTGGGCGACGGCGGGTTTCCGGGTGACGGTCAACGGGCGCAGGGCCGACGGGACGCCGACGCCCGGCAGTTACTTCACGCTGTCGCGGACCTGGCGCGACGGGGACGTCGTCCGGGTGGCGATGCCGTTCCGGCTGCGGGTGGAGAAGGCGCCGGACGACCCTGCCCTGCAGACCCTGTTCCACGGCCCGGTCAACCTCGTCGCCCGCAACTCCGCGACCACGTACCTGGAGTTCGGCCTCTACCGCGACGCGGCCCTCTCCGGCGACCTCTCGCCCACCCTCGTGCCGGTGAGCGGGAAACCGCTGCACTTCACGCTCGACGGCACCGAGTTCGCCCCCTTCTTCGAGGGCACGGAGGATCCGACGCACGCCTATGTACGGCGGGCCGAGCCCCGGATCGTCTTCGGCAACACCGACTCGGGCGTGGCCAACCCGGCGAAGACGGACGGCACCACCCTGCTCGACGAGGTGTGGGCGGGCGCCCCGTTCAGCGGGAAGCCCGCGCTGGTGGCGCGGGTGCGCACGGTGGTGGACGCGTGGGTGGCCGCCGGGCTGCTCGGCGCGGCCGACGGAGCGAAGGCGGTGAGCACCGCGAGCGCGGCGACGTACAAGCCCTGACGGTGCAAAAGCGCGCTACGACCGGCGGCGGGGCTTGCCGCCGCCGGTACCGCGCCGCCCGCCGCCGCCCTTCGCGGCGCCGCCCTTCGCGCCCCCGCTGCGGCCGCGGGCACCGGAGCCCCCGGCCGCGCTCTTGCGCGGGGCGCCTCCCGACTGCGGCTTGCGCCGCTCGCGCTCGCCCTTGCGCTCCTCCGCCGGAGCCTGCTGGGCGCGGCCCCGCGTGCTGTTGACCGTGCGGCCCCGGACGATGCCGATGAAGTCCTCGACCAGCTCGGTGGTCGCCTCCTCGGGCCAGGAGAGGGCGACGTCCGATCGGGGGGCGTCGACGACCGTGCGGTAGGTGAGGTCCTTGCGGTGGTGGAGACGGGCCAGGGACTGCGGCACCACCAGGACGCCGATGTTCGCCGCGACCAGCTCGATCGCGTCCTCGGTGGTGGCCGGCCGCTCGAATGCGGGCTCGCCGGGCGGCTGCTCCCAGCCGAGGACGTCGTCGAGGGGGTGCAGGACCACCTCGTCCGCGAGGTCCTCCAGGGTGACCTCGTCGGCCGCCGTGAGCACGTGGTCCCTGGGCACCACGACGACGGTCGTCTCCGTGTAGAGGGGGATCGCGCTGAACACCGTCCGGTCCACCGGGAGGCGCACGAAGGCCGCGTCGGCGGCACCCTCGCGCAAGGCCTCGGACGCTCCCGCGAGGGTCACCTGGAGGAGGGTGAGCGACGTGTGGGGCAGGCGCTCGTGCCAGATCCGCACCCACTTGGCGGGCGTCACTCCGGGGACGTACGCGAGCCGGAACGAGGGGGAGTCCGCCGAGTCGGTCATCCCGCCAGGTTACCGGCTGTGGTCGGAGGTCTTCGCCGCGGCCGATACCCTGGACCGTATGAAGTCGCAGCAGAACACCCAGACGATGAAGCCCGCCACCGCGGCGAAGAAGCTGGGTGTGCACCTCCCCGCCACGCCCGCCGAGTTCCAGGAGGGCGTCGTCTCGCGCGGCGAGCTGACCGAACTCCAGGCGAACCCGCCCGAGTGGCTGCTCGAGCTGCGCGAGAACGGCCCGCATCCCCGACCGGTGGTCGCGGCCAAGCTGGGCGTCTCCATCGCGGGCCTGGCCCGCGGCGGGGTGACCGAGGCGCTCACCACCGAGCAGATCGAGGCCCTCAAGGCCGCCGGGCCCGAGTGGCTGGAGAAGGAGCGCGCCACCCAGGCCGAGGTCCGCAAGGAGACCGTCCGCATCAAGAAGCGCAACGCGGAGCGAGCCGAGTCCTGACCCAGGTCATCCGCGCGGTCATCGGCGCGGCAACCCCCTGGCCCGTCGCCGCTCGGTGCGGCCGGCCGACGGCGGGCGGACCCTGCTGATCGACCGCCGAGCCGGCCCCACCACCCCGAGCTGTGGCCGCCCGACGCGCGCCCCGCCACGGAGGAGACCCACGACGTCGACGACTGGCTGACGGTCATCGCCACCGGCCGCGCGGATCCGGGATGACCGCCGAGTCGACCGCCGCCCAGTACCCGCCCCGGTGTCGCCCACCGGCCGGTGCGCGCGACGCCGAGCCCGTCGCCGTCCGTCCGGCGTGGTGGCGCGACGACCCGCCCCCCCGCGACGCGGGCCGTGATCGAGCTGCTCAGCACGCCGTACCGCGCTCTGTGCATCCCCTGAGTCGCCCGGAACCCGTCGGTTTGACTACGATCTGGGCAGGTTCACCGACGTGGTGTTTCGAGGTTGCTGGGGGTTGGGATGGTCGCTGGTCGCGTGGTGCGCTTCGACAGTCAGCGTGGTTACGGTTTCATCGCGCCCGACGACGGCGGGGAGGACGTCTTCCTGCACGTCAACGACATGTTGATGCCCGAGTCGCAGGTGCGCCGGGGCATCGTGGTGGAGTTCGAGATCGAGGACGGCGAGCGCGGTCCGAAGGCGTCCGGCGTACGGCTCGCGCGGGGTGCGGACGGCAAGCCCCTGGCCGCCGACGACGACGTGCTGTGCGATGTGCTCAGCACGGAGGAGTTCACCCGGGACGTCACCGAGGCGCTGCTGACGGCGGCGCCCTCCCTCACCGGTGAACAGATCGTCCAGGTGCGGGCCGGGCTGGCTCAGTTCGCGAAGAACCACGGCTGGGTCGAGGGCTGACCCGACCGGCCGGCCGAGGGTGCGTGATGCCCTCGGCGAGCCCGGCACAGGGCCATGACCTGGGCTCTCGTCCTGTCGGCCCCCGGGGCGCCGTCACCCCGCCGTCTTCCGGATCCCGTTGTCAGTGGCCTGATCTACAGTTCCCGTCACTTGATCACTGCGGGTGCGGGAGGCACACATGGGGTGGGTGTCGGCCGGCGACTACGAAGTCGCCCTCGATGACGGCAAGGTGGTGTGCCGCAACGCGGCCGGGCGGCGGCTGAAGTCCGTGCCGCCCAAGATCGCGGACGAGCCGGCCGTGGTGGGCCTGCGTCAGCTCACGGAATGGCTGGAACGGCACGAACGCCAGTGTCTGGCCGACGTGGAGCGGTGGATGGTGCGCTCGCTGCCGGTGCCGTTCACGGTCGTCGCGCAGGTGTGGCCCGACCCCGCCTGGCAGGCCGCCCTGCGCGACCTGGTCGTCACCGGAGCCGACGGCGAGGTGGCCGGGTTCCTGCGGGACGCCGACCCCGGGCGCGGCCTCGGCCTGGTCGACCTCGACGGCGACACGGTCCGCATCACACCCGACCTCGTCCGCCTTCCGCACCCCGTGCTCCTCGACGACCTGGAGGAGCTGCGGGAGTTCGCCGTCGAACTCGGCGTCGAGCAGCGCGCCCAGCAGCTCTTCCGCGAGGTGTGGCGGCGTCCCGCGACGCTCGACGCGGAGGGCGCCTCGGTCGAGGAGTACGCGGGCGGCGCGTTCAAGGAACAGCGGTTCCTGCACGGCCGGGTCACCCAGCTCGGCTACCGCGTGCGCGGCGGCCACGCCGTCGTTTCCGTTCTCGAGGACAACCGCACCGTCGAGGCCCGGGTGTGGGTCGGCGACTACGAGGGCTACCAGGAGGCGGAGACCGGCCCCCTGGTGTTCACCGACTCCGCCGGCCGGGTGCTGAAACTCGGCCGGATCGGGCCGGTGGCCTGGTCCGAGGGCATGCGGATGGCGGCGGCGCTCTACGCCGGGCGCGACATCGAGGACGAGGAGCGGGCGGCATGACGACCTACGACGAGACCACCGCCGCCGCGCTGCTCGACGCGGGCGCGGTCCTGCCCCCGGGCAGCACGAGCCGCGAGGACGCCGACACCCTCACCGTGCGCGGGTACTCCCACCCCGCGCTGGACGACCGGCGGATCGTGCGGCTGGTTCCGGGCACCCTGGGCGAGGCCGAGGACCTGGCACTGGACTTCCTCGGCCTGACCCGGGACCCGGAGACCCCGGTAGTCGGTCAGGTGCGCCGGGAGACGCTCGGCTTCCCCGCCTGGGCGCTGGTCAACGACCCGGCCAACGGCCACCACGCGCTGGCCCTGGTCAAGGACGTCGAGCGGCTCGCCCGGCAGGCGAAGTCCCGCCCCGGCACCGCCAAGGACGGCTTCGAGGAGCTCGGCACCCGGCTCGGCCTGGCCGTGCCGCACTTCCTGCCCACCTTCTACGAGCAGGCCGCCCGCGTCTTTCTCCAGCACGAGAACACGACGTACGCCTCCGCCTTCTTCGGCAAGGCCCGCGAGGCCGAGCGGGTGCACGCGCTGAAGGTGGACGAGGAGCGGCAGCGGGCGGTGTTCCTGGAGTTCGCCTTCGCCGGGGCGCTCACGGTCAAGGCGCTCAAGGAGCACGTCAAGGCCCTCGCGGCGCGGCTCGACGCGGCCGAGGCCTGGGCCCAGTTCCGGCAGTTGACGGTGGAGCGCTGCGCCGCCGGGATGCCGCCGTACGCATCCCTGCCGCAGGATGCCCGCGGGCTGATCAGGGCCGCCGGCCTCGACCGGCTCACCGAGGAGTGCGGCCTCGTCGCCGACCTGCTCTCCTCGCCCGCCGCGGTCCGGGCCCCCGCGTCGTTCTGGAACGCCTACCGGACGACGCTCGCGGTCCTCGCCGAGCGGCAACCGCAGGTGCGGGAGCGGCTGTTGGAGATCATGCCGGCCGGCCTGGGCGGGTCCGTCGAGGACGACGAGTTCTGGCTGGCGCTGCTCGTGGAGTGCGGGGCGGATCTGCTCCTCACCGGTGAGACCGCGACCGACGCGGACCCGGCGGACTGGCTCGGGCGGTGGGCCCTGCACCGCAAGCACGGCGGCAATGTCAGCGGTCGTTCCCCGGCCACGCTCTCTCTCGTGGAGCGGATGGCGCCCCGGCTGCGTGACCGGGGCCGCCCCGTCGACCTGTGCTCGGGCCGCTGGCACGCCGGCGCCGACCTCGACCTGCTGGACCTGTGCGCGGCGCTGGGCGTGCCGCTGACGCTGCCCGGCCCGGACCAGGTCGTGTATCTCTCCCTGGACCGCTGGCTGCGCGAGCCCCTTCCCGGCCGACGCGACCTGACCGCGACCGCGGCCGACCCACGGCTGCGACGGCTGCTGTACGCCGACATCGGCACGGTCAGCGGCTACCGCCCCGCGCCCGAGGTGCTGGAGGGCCTGGCCGCCCACCCCGTACTCAGGGACGTGCTGCGCGAGTGGCTGGACGACGCGGCCGGGGAACTGGCCTCGGCGGTCGGCCTGCCCGCCGCGCGGGCGGCGCTGGAACGGATGCGCCCCTTCCGCACGGTGGCCGCGCGGGTGAGCCCGGCGGCCGTCGCCCAGGTCGCCGCGCACCCGGTCGCGCCGCTGCTCGGGCACACGCTGCGCGCGGGCGTCCTGGACGAGCTGGGCTGGCCCGCGCTGGACGAGGCGCTGCGCCGCCTCGACGCCGAGACCAGGCGCGACCGCGACGACACGCTGAGCGTCAGCGAGGCCTGGCCCGCTCTGATCCTGGCCCGCGCGCACAAGGTGCTGGTCGTCGGCCCCGAGGACATCCTGCTGGAGCACGACCTGCGGCTCCCCGTCGAACTGGACCGCTGGCAGCGCCCGCGCTACCGCTACACGGACGGCGAACTCCTCGTCATGTGGCGGCAGAACGGCAAGCAGTTCGGCTACTGGTCGGCCCGTCCGGCCGATGTGCTGCCCCTCGGCGGCGAGCAGATCCCGCAGTGGTACGGCGGCAACGACGCGGGTGAGCCCTCGATCCCGCTGCCCGCGGGCGGTCGCGCCACCGGTGGACGCACGCTGCACGCCGGTGACGCCGTCGTGCCGCCGAGCCGCCGCATCCTCGGCGACGGCACCTCGTACTGGCGCCAGGGCAGGCAGGGCCGACAGCAGGTCTGGCTGGAGTACGACCCGGCCACCGGCACCCACGGGCGGGCCTCCCTGCCCGCGTTCCTGGCGTCCGGCATCCGCGAGGACGCCACCCTGCTGCCCCGGCACTGCGAGGTACTTCCCCTCCAACCCGGTCTGGAACACAGCCCGTTCGGCACTGACGGCACCGTCCTGGGCCGCTGGGTGCGCACCGAGGGCGAGGGCGCCGAGGCTCGTACGGTCGCCGGTACCCCGGACGGCCGGACCGTCACCCTGCCGTGGGCCGACGGACGGGCGCCCGGCGTCCTGCTCGGCGCGCTGCGGCTGCCGGGCGGCGCCGAGCCCGTCGCCGTCGGTCTCCACCGGCAGATCGCCCTGTACGCGGGCGACGACACGTCCGCCGCCGGGGAGCTGGGCCGGGTGACGCCGATGGAGCGCGGCGGCGAGTTCGCCGCCGGCACCCGGTTCGTCCCGCCGGTCGACTTCTGGCACGCCCTTCGCCCCCGCGACGAGCGCGCGTCCGCGCAGCTGCGCGCGCTGACCGACGAGCAGGCGGCCGAGGTGCTGCGGACCGCGGCCGAGGCGCTGGCCCGACGGCAGGCGAAGCTGGCGGCCGCCACCGTGGTCGACGGCACCTCGGAGAGCTCTGCCGTCGTGCCGCCCGCCGACGAGGTCGTCCGGGAGATCGTGTCCCGCGCCCTGCCCGCGCTCGGCGACGGAAACCTCGTCGCGGGTGTCGCCGCGCTGGTCCGCGCGGTACTGCGGCTCGGCGAGTCGACCGCCGCGTTCGTGGCGCCTCCGGTCGAGCGGCCGAAGGCGGAGCGGCGGCGCGTCGACGGCATGTTCGCCGACCTCAAGCCCGAGTACGGCGACGACGCGACGCTGCGCGAGGCCACCACCGGCCTCACCGAGGTGCACGGGTGGTGGGGCAGCGAGGTCAGCTGGAGCACGCTGCGGCAGATCCGCGCCGTGAACCACGTGCTGTCCGGGAAGCCGGCCGACGGCAAGTCGCTGGCCGAGGGCGCCCGCTCCACCGGGGCCCGCGACCGATGGAGGAGCGACGAGTTCACCTTGCCGGGCATCGGCCTGGTGTGGACGCCCATGCTGGACGTGCTGCGTCCGCTCGCGTACCGCGCCGCCTCCGCCACGGTGACCGAGGCGCACCGCGAGGCGCTGCTGCTGCTGTTCGAGGCGATCACGGACGGGCCGCTGGCCACGACCGGGGGCGCCCTGCGCGAGGTGGTGCTGAGCGAGCCGCACGAGAAGCAGGAACGCGTCGGTCAGGTGCTGCGCCGGGACGGCCGTGTCGTCGTCGTCCTCGGCTGCCAGAACGTGGACCGGCAGGCGGGGCGGGTGCACTGGCTCGCCCTGGACCACGATCCGGCCGGCGTCTTCGGCGCGATCGCCCACTTCACCCTGGAGCGGGAGACCGCGCACCCGGCGCTGTTCCCCGCCGACGCGCTGAGCGCCGTCACCGGGCTCGTCCGGGACAAGGGCCCGGCGCCCTGGCAGCCGGAGGCGACCGCCGCTCTCGCCGCCGCGACCCACGGCGGGCTGGGCCCGGTGCAGGCGGCTCTGCTGCTCGCCGGAAAGCCGAAGCAGCTCACCGACGAAGTGATCGCCGCGACCGGCCTGAAGCCGCGGCAGAAGGAACTGGGCGACGCCCTGCTGTCCTCGGTCGGGGGCGGCGACCGGGCGGCCCTCGTCGGCGCGCTGCTGCCCGGGAACCCCGGCGACCTGTGGACGGCCGGGCCGGACACGGAGGCCGCGGGCCGGCTGTGGGGCAAGCGGCTCGGCGAGGTCGTCCGGCTGCCCGAGGATCTCGCCGGGGAACTCTCCCTGGGCGGCCTGCCCACCGGCTCCGCCGAGCAGGTCCTCAACCCGGGACTGACCCCCTGGATCAGCCGCACCACGGTCCAGCGGCCGGACAAGGACGGCAACCTGGTCGCGGAGGACCCGTCGGCGCTGCCCGGCCGCCACCACCTGACGGGTGCCGTGGCCGCCCTGGCCGGGCTCGCCTACGCCCTGCCGTACGGACACCCGCTGCGGTCCCTCCTGCCGGAGAGCCTCGCCGCGCTGCGCCGCCGCCTCGTCGATCCCGGCCTGTTGCTGGATCTGGACGTCGCCTGGACCGAGAAGGGGTCCGCGACCGCCGTCGAACTGCGCAAGGCGTACGGGCTGCCCGCCACCGGGGGCGCCGACGCCCACGGTCTGACGCGCGTGGGCGAGGCACTGGTGCTGCGCCCGTGGTACGGCGACCAGGAGACCGTCCTGGTGCGGCCGGGAGCGCTCGGTTCGCCCGACGACCCGGTGTTCGGGCTGGTCGAGGGGCTGGTCGGGCTGGGCCGGAGCGAGGGCATGTGGGCCCTGCGGACCGTACTCGGCGACGAACTGGCCCGCGCGCTCGCGGCCGGGGGCGACCCCGGGGAGCCCGCCGGACACGCCCAGGACCCGACCTTCAGCGTGCCCGACCTGGTCGCCGAGGTCGCCGAACGGCACGGCCTGGGCGAGGACGCGGCGGCGCTCTATCTCCAGTTGCTGGCCCTGCCGGACCCCACGGACCGCAACTGCGCCCGCTGGACCGGCTGGAAGCCCGCCAGGACGAAGAAGGCACGCGCCGAACTCGCGGCGAGCGACCTGGTCGTCGAGGCCAGGCGTCCGCGCGCCGGCCGCACCCTCTTCCTGCCGTGCGGCTGGCTGGACCTGAGGTCCCCCGCCCTGCCGGTGGAGATCTGGAAGGAGGGCCTCTACCCGGTCCGCGCCTACTCGCGCGTGGTACCGCTGGTGCCGGTACCCGAACTGTTCACGCGCGCGTGGGACCGCGTCCGCTCCGGCGACGCCCCGGCCTACGAGCAGCTCACCACCCGCGCCACCCGCAAGGGCCGTCGCCGATGACCACCGTCCCGCCCCGCCTGGGAGAACGCGCGCCGATGACCACCACCGCCCTGTCCCCCGACTCCGCCGACCTCGTTCGCCAGATCGTCCCGCCCGAGGACCGGTACGCCGGTGAGCTGGCCTTCCTCGCCGCGTACGACGACGGGCCGCGCCCGCCCGCCTGGCGGCTCACCCCGCGTGCCGTCGTCACGTTCGTCATGGGCAGCGACGGCCGCGCCCTGAAGCTGCCCGACGGCGCCGAGGCGCCGGACGGTGTGCCGCGCCGACTGGTGGTGGAGGGCAAGTTCGTCGGTGACAGGGCGCTGGTGGAGCGGTGTGTGGTCACGCTCGCCGGTGAGCGCGGCCTGCTGCTCGTCGGCGAGCCCGGTACCGCCAAGTCGATGCTGTCCGAGCTGCTGTCCACCGCCGTGTGCGGCACCAGCGGGCTGGTCGTGCAGGGCACCGCGGGGACGACGGAGGACCAGCTCAAGTACGGCTGGAACTACGCCCTGTTGCTGGCGCAGGGGCCCAGTCGGCAGGCGCTGGTGCCCTCGCCGGTGCTGACCGCCATGTCACGGGGCGCCATCGCCCGGGTCGAGGAGGTCACGCGCTGTCTGCCCGAGGTGCAGGACGCGCTGGTGTCGCTGCTGTCGGAGCGGCGCATCGCGGTACCCGAACTGGCGGGCACGGACGACGCGTTGGCGCACGCCGCGCCCGGCTTCAACCTCATCGCCACGGCCAACCTGCGGGACAAGGGCGTCTCGGAGATGTCCGCGGCCCTCAAACGCCGTTTCAACTTCGAGACGGTCGGGCCCATTCCGGACCTCGACGCGGAGACCGCGCTGGTGCGCAGCCAGGCACGGGCCTCGGTGGAGCGGGTCGGCGCGGCCTTCCAGGTCGACGACGCCGTGCTGGAGGCCCTGGTCACCGCCTTCCGTGATCTGCGGGAGGGACGGTCGGCGGAGGGCTGGGAGGTGGAGCGGCCGTCCACGGTGATGAGCACCGCGGAGGCCGTGTCGGTCGCGGGTGCGCTGGCGCTCGCGGCGGCCTACTTCCCGGGCGACCGGGATGTGCTGGGGCTGCTGCCGGGTCACCTGCTGGGTGTGGTCCGCAAGGACGACCCCGCCGACGCGGCCCGGCTGCGCGGCTACTGGGACGGGCCCGTCCGGCGCCGCGCCGAGCAGGGTTCCGCCACCTGGCGCACCCTGTGGGACCTGCGCACGGTCCTGGAGGGCTGACGGCCGTGTCCTCCTCCCACCCCACCGCACCGGACTCCCCTGACGTCCCGGGCTCCCCGGACCTCCCGGACTCCCCGGGCTCCCCGGGCGAGGCTCTCGCGGCCCTCACCGACCCTGCCGCGCCCTATCTCATCGGCGTACGGCACCACGCGCCCTCGCTGGCCGCGGCCGTGCCCGCACTGCTCGACGAGGCGAAGCCCGACGTGGTGCTCGTCGAGCTGCCCGCCGAGATGCAGGAATGGCTGCCCTGGCTCGGGCACGAGGAGACCCGGGCTCCGGTCGCGCTCGCCGCGGCGCCCGGTGACGGCGGGGGCGGCGGGGGTCCGGCGTTCTATCCGTTCGCCGACTTCTCCCCCGAGCTGGCCGCCGTGCGCTGGGGCGCCCGGCACGGCGTCCCGGTGCTCGCCTGCGACCTGCCGCTCGCGGACCGGGCGTGGGGCGAGGGGCGCGGCGGCACCGCGCAGGAGGAGTCTCCCGGGCTCGCCGACGCGTTGCGGGCCCGGCTCACGGGCCGTCCCGGGGACGACCTGTGGGACCGGCTCGTCGAGGCCACCGCCCCGGGCTCCCCGCCCGAGGCCGTGCGCCGGGCGGCCCTGCTCACGGGGTGGGCGCTGCGTGAGGACGCGGCCGCGTCCGGCGGGGTGCCCGAGCTGGACCTGCGGCGTGAGCGGTGGATGCGGTCCCGGATCGCCGAGGCCACCGCCCGGGGCGAGCGGGCCGCCGTGATCGTCGGCGCCTTCCACGCACCGGCGCTGACCGGCCCGTCCGCCGCGGCGCACGACGCCGCCGCAGATCTCGGGGAACACCCCGGAGCCACCGAACCGGATGACGGCGGGGGGACGGGAGTCGCCGGTGACGGGCGGCGCGGCGGCGGGCCGGCCGCCGAGGAGCGGACCGGAGCCACCGATCCCACCGTCGGCGAGCCGTGCGGCCTCCCCTCCCCGGCCGCCGAGGAACGAACCGGAGGCGTCGACCGTGCCGGTGGCGGGCCGGCCGAAGCCGCCGGATCCACCGTTGGCGAGCGGGACGATGTCGCCGCCCCAGCCGCCGAAGAACCAACCGGAGGCACCGACCACACCGTCGGCGGACGGGCCGAACCCGCCGGGCCCACCATCGGCGAGCGGGACGATGTCGCCGCCCCAGCCGCCGAAGAGGGGACCGGAGGCGTCGACCGTGCCGGTGGCGGGCGAGCCGGAGACGGTGGTTCGGCCGCGGGTGGGCGGAGCGGAAGCGGCGTCCGGGGTCCGGTGGCGTGGACGACCTCGTTGATCCCGTACGCCTACGCCCTCCTGGACGAGCGTTCCGGCTACCCGGCCGGCATCCGGGATCCGGAGTGGCAGGACATGGTGCTGCGGGCGGCGGGCGATCCGGCGGCGTTGGAGGAGGCGCTGACGCGGGCGGCCGTGCGGGTGTGCGCGGCGTTGCGGGACCTCGGGCATCCGTCCGGGCCGGCCGACGCGCGCGAGATCACCCGGCTGGCCTCGGATCTGGCCCGGCTGCGGGGGCTGCCCGCGGCGGGCCGGGGCGAGCTGGTCGAGGCGGTGCAGACGGTCCTCGCGCAGGGTGAGCCGTACGGGCGGGGGCGGGCCGTGGCGCGGGCGATGGAGCGGGTGCTGGTCGGCACGCGCACCGGCCGGCCGGCGCCGGACGCGCCGCGCAGTGGTCTCGTCCCCGCGGTCGAGGCGGAGGTGGCGGGGCTGGGCCTGCCCGGGCCGGAGAACGCCTCGGGCCCGGCGCGGGATCTACGGCTCGACCCGCTGCGGTCGGACCTGGACCGGCGTCGTGAGCTGCTGCTGCGTCGGCTGACGGTGTGCGGGGTGCCCTACGGCGAGGCGCGGGAGGTCGTCGGCGCGGGCGGCGCCGAGGCTCTCACGTCACGCTGGGAGGTGCGGTGGACGCCGGCGACGGCGGCCATGCTGACCGCGGCCGGCGTGCGCGGGGTCACCGCGGCGCAGGCCGCCGAGGGTGTGCTGCGGGAGCGTCGGCGCGCGGAGCGGGACGCGGGCGGGTCGACGGCCGCGCAGGTGCTTCAGGGGCTCGCACAGGCCGCGGAGTGCGGCCTGTCGGCCCTGGCGGACGAGCGGCTCGACGACGTCGCCGAGGTGCTGCCCCTGGCCGGTACGCTGCCCGAACTCCTCGCCGGGCTGGCCCTGTCGGACCGGCTGCGGGCCGGTCATGTGCCGGGGCTCGGCGCCGACGGGGACCCTACGGCGCGGGCGGCCGCCGTGGCCGAGCTGCTCACCGCGGCGGCGGTGCGGCAGGTGGACGGCCTGACCGGGTCCGAGGATCCGGCCGACGCCCATGCCCTGCTCGAACTCGCCCACCGGGCCGATCTGTTGGGCGGTATCCGGCTCACGGCCGCCCTCGCCCGGCTGGCCGCGGACGGCTCCCCGTTGATGCGCGGCGCCGCCGGGGCCGTCCGGGTGCTGCTCGGGCAGGAGGGCGCCCGGGCCTTCGGCGACCGGGTCGCTTCCTGGGTGGACGGAGCGGTCGACGCCGACTCGCGGTCGGCCCTCACGGCCCGGCTGAACGGGCTGCTGGCCGCCGCGGGCCCGCTGTTGGAAGCGGCGGCGCCCGCCCTGGAGCCCCTGCTGGGCCGTGTCTCGGAGCTGCCCGACCGGGAGTTCCTCGATCGGCTTCCCGCACTGCGCGGCGGCTTCGAGACCCTGAGTCCCGCGGCCCGCGGCCGCCTTCTCGCGGCCGTCGAGGAGCGCCTCGGCACCGAACGGGTCGCCGACACCGGTGGGCTCGACCCGGCCGCCCTCGCCGCCTGGGCGGGGGCGGATCTCGCCGCCCGCGCCACTCTGCGGTCGCTGGGGCTGCTGCCAACGCCGGGCGCGGGCGAACAGGCGCCCACCGAACGGTCCCGCACCGGCGAGGCGGGCACAGCCGAGACCGTGACCGACGGGGCAGGACCCTCCGGGGCAGGACCCTCCGGGGCGAGCCACGGGGAGGACCGTCTTCTCGCCCCCGCCGACCGCTGGCGGCTTCTCCTCGGCCGCCGCAGCGAACAACTCCCCGCTTCGGCCCGTGCGCTGGCGACGGCTCTGGACGAGCTGTACGGCAGCGGGCGCGGCGAGGGCAGCCGTGGGGACCTGACGGGCCCGGGGGCCGGCGGCGGCCGCGAGGTGTCGTATCCGGGGGTGCGGGAGTGGTCGCAGGAGTTGGCCGCGCTGTTCGGGCCGGGCATCCGGGAGGAGGTGCTGGCGGCGGCCGCCGCATCCGGCCGCAAGGACGTGCTCACCGAGCTGGACGCGGACAGCGTGCGCCCCTCGGTCGATCTGCTGCGCACCGTGCTGCGGCACGCGGGCGGGCTGCCCGAGGCCCGGCTGGCGGTACTGCGTCCGCTGGTGCGGCGGCTTGTCGAGGCGCTGACCCGGGAGCTGGCCACCCGGCTGCGCCCCGCCCTGCACGGCACGGCCCTGCCGCGTCCGAGCCGCCGTCCGGGCGGTGGCCTCGATCTCCCGCGCACACTGCGCGCCAACCTGGCGACCGCGCGGCGCGGCCCGGACGGCACGGTGCAGGTGATTCCGGAGCGTCCGGTGTTCCGTACCCGGGCGCGGCGGGCCGCCGACTGGCGGCTGGTCCTGGTCACGGACGTATCGGGGTCCATGGAGGCGTCCACGGTGTGGGCCGCGCTGACGGCCTCGGTGCTGGCCGGGGTGCCGACGCTGTCCACGCACTTCCTGGCGTTCTCCACGGAGGTCATCGACCTCACCGGTCATGTCGAGGATCCGTTGTCGCTGCTGCTGGAGGTCAGCGTGGGCGGCGGCACGCACATCGCGGCGGGACTGCGGCACGCCCGCGAGCTGGTCACCGTGCCGTCGCGGACGCTGGTCGTGGTCGTCAGCGACTTCGAGGAGGGCTATCCGCTCGGCGGGCTGCTCGCCGAGGTGCGTGCGCTGGTCGGCGCGGGCTGCCACGTCCTGGGCTGCGCGAGCCTCGACGACACGGGCCGGCCGCGCTACTCCACCGGCGTCGCGGGGCAGCTCGTCGCCGCGGGCATGCCCGTCGCCGCTCTCAGTCCGCTCGAACTCGCCCGCTGGGTAGGGGAGAAGATCGCATGAGCCCGGACCTGTTGCCTCCGGTCGCCCCGTACGTCACCGCCGAACTCGTCGAGGCGCTCTCTCCCCGGCTGCGCAAGCGGCTGGACGCGGGCATCGCCAAACTGGCGGTCCGTCCGGTGGTGCGCGAGGGCGACACCGTAAGGATCGCCGTCGACGACGACACCGATCTCGAACTGGACGCGCCCGGGGGCTCGGTGACCAGCGCGGACGCGATCCGTTGCGGTTGCCTGCTCGCCCCCGACTGTCTGCACCGCGCGGCGGCGGCCTCGGCCGCGCCGGTCGCCGAGGGAACTTCCGACAGCACACCCGCGCAGCCGAGAGACGAAGGTGCATCGCCGCCGCCGGACGCCGAAACCGCCGCCCCGGCCCAACTCGCCGCCGCCCGGACCGTGTACGACGCGGCGGCCGCCGTGCTCGAAGCCGGTGCGGACGGATCCGGCGCCGTGCTCCAGGCGGCGCTTCTGCGCGCCGCGCACACCGCACGGCTCGCGGGCCTGCCCCGGATCGCCGCATCCGCGGTCTCCGTGGTCAACGGGATACGCGCGGCCCGCTCCGCCGACCCCGCCCACCGGCTGCCCGATCTCGCCGACGCCCTGCGCACCGTCCTCGGTATGGCACACCGCCTGCCGCTCGCGACCGGCCCCGATCTGGCGGAACTGCGGGGCACCGTACGTCAGCCGTACACCCCGGACGGCTCGCTGCGGCTGTACGGGCTCTTCTCCGAACCCGTCCTGACGACCACCGGGTACGCGGGCGCCGTCACCTGGACCGCCGACGCCGAAGGCCGCCTCTACACGGTCTCCGACGTGGCCCCCGGCGGCCCCGGCCGGGCGACCGGCGCCGCCGACCGGGCCGTACGGATCGGCGACACCGCCCTGACCCACCGTGAGCTGTCGCGCGCGGGCCTCGCGGTCTCCGGTGCGACCGTGTCCCCGACCGGCCGGCTCGGCGCGGGCGCGGGTGTGCGGGCGGTCCGCGCGCCGGGTGCCGACTGGAGCGCCGAGCCGCTCGACCGGCTGTGGGCGGTGCCGGTCGCCGAGCAGGTCGCGCGGGCCCTGAACGGCGGCCATGACCTGCTCTTCCTCGACGTCACCCTCGCGGGCACGGTCCGCGAGGCGACGGGTGACCGTCTGCCGGCCGACTGCGGCGGCCTGGCGGTCCGGCTCGATATGGCCCACGACGACCCCGCGCTCCCCTACCGTGACAACCTCCGCCTCCTGGCCGCCGCCCCTGGCAGTCGGCTGCGCGTCGTCGCGCGTCTCGCGCCGGGGCCGCTCCCGCGGGCCCTGCTGCTCGCCGCCGAACACCCGACCCGGCCGGGCGACCGGCTGGACCTGGGGCTGGACCGGCTCCAGCACGCGGACCTGCCCACGGCGACGGCCGCGTCCGCCGTTGCTCCCCCGGTGGACGAGGCCCCGTTGCACCTGCTGAGCCGCCGCGTGCACCAGGCCGTGTCCGGGGGCCGCCGGGTGCTGGGCTTCCCGGACAGCGGCACGGGTGACGGCGGACGGCTGCGGCGCGTCGGTCTCGCCACCGCGGGCGACCTGCTCGACGAGGTCCGGTCCGCCGCGGCGGACCGCTCACGCGACGCCTTCGGCCGGCTGCTCCCCGCCGATCCGGGCCGCTTCGCGCGCGCCTGGCTGGCCGCCGCCGTCTACACCGGCGAGGTCGAGCGAGCGCTGTGCGCGGCGGCCTGGGGGGCGAGCGCGCAGGCTGCCGGGCCGGCGGAAGTGGCTGGCCGCCGGGAGGGGGCCGGGGACGGGCAGGCGGCCGGGCACGCGAAGGAGGCGAGGCCGGGGGAGGAGGCGAGACCGGGGGACGAGGCGAAACAGGCGGAGATGGTGCCGGCATTGCCATGAACCCGGCGCCTTTAGGACAGGATCTGACCTCTATCGCTCCTAACGTGGTGCTCGACCGCGGAACAGCACTCACGGAAGCAGGCGATCATGAGCAAGCCCACCACCCTCGACGAGACCGCGGCAGCACCCGCCGTCGGCGGCGAGCGCGCCGATCTGCTGGAGTCACTCGCCAAGCAGCGGCACTTCCTCCGCTTCACCACCCGGGACCTCAGCGACGAGCAGGCCGGTCTGCGGACCACCGCGAGCGAACTCTGTCTCGGCGGCCTGATCAAGCACGTCACCTCGGTGGAGCGGAACTGGGCGGCCTTCATCGTGGACGGCCCGTCGGCGATGGGCGACTTCGACAACATGACGGAGGAGGACTGGGCCCGGCGGGCCGACGAGTTCCGGATGCTGCCCGGTGAGACGTTGGCGGGGGTGCTGAAGGAGTACGACGAGGTGGCGAGCCGTACCGACGAACTGGTCGTGTCCCTGCCCGATCTGGACGCGGGGCACCCGCTGCCCTCGGCACCGTGGTTCGAGCAGAACGCACGCTGGTCGGCCCGCCGGGTCCTGCTGCACATCGCCGCCGAGACCGCCCAGCACGCCGGTCACGCCGACATCATCCGCGAGTCCATGGACGGCGCGAAGAGCATGGGCTGACGCTCCCACGCCAAGGGCCGTCGCCTGACCGGAGCTCGAAGACCTGCGCCTGCCAGGCCTCCGGGACCACGCACAGAGCGGGGTCGAGCCTTCGGGCAGACCGCGCCCGCCGCGGCTCCAGACCGGGGTCGAGCCCCCGGCCAGACCAGGGTCGGACCTTCGGCCGACCGTGCCCGCCGCGGCTGCGCGAGCGCTTCGCGCAGCCGTCCGGACTCGCACCGCCGCACGGAGAACGTCTTGCCGCGCGCGGCGGAGGGCCGGGGGGGCCGACCCGGGCGCCCCCGTCGGGCATCCTCGTCGAGCCGTCCTCGTACGGTCCCGGCGGCGTCGGCGCGATCGTCGGTGCCCAGCGCGACGGCCGTCGCGCTGGGCACCGACGATCGCGCCGACGCCGCCGGGACCGTACGAGGACGGCTCGACGAGGATGCCCGACGGGGGCGCCCGGGTCGGCCCCCCCGGCCCTCCGCCGCGCGCGGCAAGACGTTCTCCGTGCGGCGGTGCGAGTCCGGACGGCTGCGCGAAGCGCTCGCGCAGCCGCGGCGGGCACGGTCGGCCGAAGGTCCGACCCTGGTCTGGCCGGGGGCTCGACCCCGGTCTGGAGCCGCGGCGGGCGCGGTCTGCCCGAAGGCTCGACCCCGCTCTGTGCGTGGTCCCGGAGGCCTGGCAGGCGCAGGTCTTCGAGCTCCGGTCAGGCGACGGCCCTTGGCGTGGGAGCGTCAGCCCATGCTCTTCGCGCCGTCCATGGACTCGCGGATGATGTCGGCGTGACCGGCGTGCTGGGCGGTCTCGGCGGCGATGTGCAGCAGGACCCGGCGGGCCGACCAGCGTGCGTTCTGCTCGAACCACGGTGCCGAGGGCAGCGGGTGCCCCGCGTCCAGATCGGGCAGGGACACGACCAGTTCGTCGGTACGGCTCGCCACCTCGTCGTACTCCTTCAGCACCCCCGCCAACGTCTCACCGGGCAGCATCCGGAACTCGTCGGCCCGCCGGGCCCAGTCCTCCTCCGTCATGTTGTCGAAGTCGCCCATCGCCGACGGGCCGTCCACGATGAAGGCCGCCCAGTTCCGCTCCACCGAGGTGACGTGCTTGATCAGGCCGCCGAGACAGAGTTCGCTCGCGGTGGTCCGCAGACCGGCCTGCTCGTCGCTGAGGTCCCGGGTGGTGAAGCGGAGGAAGTGCCGCTGCTTGGCGAGTGACTCCAGCAGATCGGCGCGCTCGCCGCCGACGGCGGGTGCTGCCGCGGTCTCGTCGAGGGTGGTGGGCTTGCTCATGATCGCCTGCTTCCGTGAGTGCTGTTCCGCGGTCGAGCACCACGTTAGGAGCGATAGAGGTCAGATCCTGTCCTAAAGGCGCCGGGTTCATGGCAATGCCGGCACCATCTCCGCCTGTTTCGCCTCGTCCCCCGGTCTCGCCTCCTCCCCCGGCCTCGCCTCCTTCGCGTGCCCGGCCGCCTGCCCGTCCCCGGCCCCCTCCCGGCGGCCAGCCACTTCCGCCGGCCCGGCAGCCTGCGCGCTCGCCCCCCAGGCCGCCGCGCACAGCGCTCGCTCGACCTCGCCGGTGTAGACGGCGGCGGCCAGCCAGGCGCGCGCGAAGCGGCCCGGATCGGCGGGGAGCAGCCGGCCGAAGGCGTCGCGTGAGCGGTCCGCCGCGGCGGACCGGACCTCGTCGAGCAGGTCGCCCGCGGTGGCGAGACCGACGCGCCGCAGCCGTCCGCCGTCACCCGTGCCGCTGTCCGGGAAGCCCAGCACCCGGCGGCCCCCGGACACGGCCTGGTGCACGCGGCGGCTCAGCAGGTGCAACGGGGCCTCGTCCACCGGGGGAGCAACGGCGGACGCGGCCGTCGCCGTGGGCAGGTCCGCGTGCTGGAGCCGGTCCAGCCCCAGGTCCAGCCGGTCGCCCGGCCGGGTCGGGTGTTCGGCGGCGAGCAGCAGGGCCCGCGGGAGCGGCCCCGGCGCGAGACGCGCGACGACGCGCAGCCGACTGCCAGGGGCGGCGGCCAGGAGGCGGAGGTTGTCACGGTAGGGGAGCGCGGGGTCGTCGTGGGCCATATCGAGCCGGACCGCCAGGCCGCCGCAGTCGGCCGGCAGACGGTCACCCGTCGCCTCGCGGACCGTGCCCGCGAGGGTGACGTCGAGGAAGAGCAGGTCATGGCCGCCGTTCAGGGCCCGCGCGACCTGCTCGGCGACCGGCACCGCCCACAGCCGGTCGAGCGGCTCGGCGCTCCAGTCGGCACCCGGCGCGCGGACCGCCCGCACACCCGCGCCCGCGCCGAGCCGGCCGGTCGGGGACACGGTCGCACCGGAGACCGCGAGGCCCGCGCGCGACAGCTCACGGTGGGTCAGGGCGGTGTCGCCGATCCGTACGGCCCGGTCGGCGGCGCCGGTCGCCCGGCCGGGGCCGCCGGGGGCCACGTCGGAGACCGTGTAGAGGCGGCCTTCGGCGTCGGCGGTCCAGGTGACGGCGCCCGCGTACCCGGTGGTCGTCAGGACGGGTTCGGAGAAGAGCCCGTACAGCCGCAGCGAGCCGTCCGGGGTGTACGGCTGACGTACGGTGCCCCGCAGTTCCGCCAGATCGGGGCCGGTCGCGAGCGGCAGGCGGTGTGCCATACCGAGGACGGTGCGCAGGGCGTCGGCGAGATCGGGCAGCCGGTGGGCGGGGTCGGCGGAGCGGGCCGCGCGTATCCCGTTGACCACGGAGACCGCGGATGCGGCGATCCGGGGCAGGCCCGCGAGCCGTGCGGTGTGCGCGGCGCGCAGAAGCGCCGCCTGGAGCACGGCGCCGGATCCGTCCGCACCGGCTTCGAGCACGGCGGCCGCCGCGTCGTACACGGTCCGGGCGGCGGCGAGTTGGGCCGGGGCGGCGGTTTCGGCGTCCGGCGGCGGCGATGCACCTTCGTCTCTCGGCTGCGCGGGTGTGCTGTCGGAAGTTCCCTCGGCGACCGGCGCGGCCGAGGCCGCCGCCGCGCGGTGCAGACAGTCGGGGGCGAGCAGGCAACCGCAACGGATCGCGTCCGCGCTGGTCACCGAGCCCCCGGGCGCGTCCAGTTCGAGATCGGTGTCGTCGTCGACGGCGATCCTTACGGTGTCGCCCTCGCGCACCACCGGACGGACCGCCAGTTTGGCGATGCCCGCGTCCAGCCGCTTGCGCAGCCGGGGAGAGAGCGCCTCGACGAGTTCGGCGGTGACGTACGGGGCGACCGGAGGCAACAGGTCCGGGCTCATGCGATCTTCTCCCCTACCCAGCGGGCGAGTTCGAGCGGACTGAGAGCGGCGACGGGCATGCCCGCGGCGACGAGCTGCCCCGCGACGCCGGTGGAGTAGCGCGGCCGGCCCGTGTCGTCGAGGCTCGCGCAGCCCAGGACGTGGCAGCCCGCGCCGACCAGCGCACGCACCTCGGCGAGCAGCCCGCCGAGCGGATAGCCCTCCTCGAAGTCGCTGACGACCACGACCAGCGTCCGCGACGGCACGGTGACCAGCTCGCGGGCGTGCCGCAGTCCCGCCGCGATGTGCGTGCCGCCGCCCACGCTGACCTCCAGCAGCAGCGACAACGGATCCTCGACATGACCGGTGAGGTCGATGACCTCCGTGGAGAACGCCAGGAAGTGCGTGGACAGCGTCGGCACCCCGGCCAGCACCGAGGCCGTCAGCGCGGCCCACACCGTGGACGCCTCCATGGACCCCGATACGTCCGTGACCAGGACCAGCCGCCAGTCGGCGGCCCGCCGCGCCCGGGTACGGAACACCGGACGCTCCGGAATCACCTGCACCGTGCCGTCCGGGCCGCGCCGCGCGGTCGCCAGGTTGGCGCGCAGTGTGCGCGGGAGATCGAGGCCACCGCCCGGACGGCGGCTCGGACGCGGCAGGGCCGTGCCGTGCAGGGCGGGGCGCAGCCGGGTGGCCAGCTCCCGGGTCAGCGCCTCGACAAGCCGCCGCACCAGCGGACGCAGTACCGCCAGCCGGGCCTCGGGCAGCCCGCCCGCGTGCCGCAGCACGGTGCGCAGCAGATCGACCGAGGGGCGCACGCTGTCCGCGTCCAGCTCGGTGAGCACGTCCTTGCGGCCGGATGCGGCGGCCGCCGCCAGCACCTCCTCCCGGATGCCCGGCCCGAACAGCGCGGCCAACTCCTGCGACCACTCCCGCACCCCCGGATACGACACCTCGCGGCCGCCGCCGGCCCCCGGGCCCGTCAGGTCCCCACGGCTGCCCTCGCCGCGCCCGCTGCCGTACAGCTCGTCCAGAGCCGTCGCCAGCGCACGGGCCGAAGCGGGGAGTTGTTCGCTGCGGCGGCCGAGGAGAAGCCGCCAGCGGTCGGCGGGGGCGAGAAGACGGTCCTCCCCGTGGCTCGCCCCGGAGGGTCCTGCCCCGGAGGGTCCTGCCCCGTCGGTCACGGTCTCGGCTGTGCCCGCCTCGCCGGTGCGGGACCGTTCGGTGGGCGCCTGTTCGCCCGCGCCCGGCGTTGGCAGCAGCCCCAGCGACCGCAGAGTGGCGCGGGCGGCGAGATCCGCCCCCGCCCAGGCGGCGAGGGCGGCCGGGTCGAGCCCACCGGTGTCGGCGACCCGTTCGGTGCCGAGGCGCTCCTCGACGGCCGCGAGAAGGCGGCCGCGGGCCGCGGGACTCAGGGTCTCGAAGCCGCCGCGCAGTGCGGGAAGCCGATCGAGGAACTCCCGGTCGGGCAGCTCCGAGACACGGCCCAGCAGGGGCTCCAGGGCGGGCGCCGCCGCTTCCAACAGCGGGCCCGCGGCGGCCAGCAGCCCGTTCAGCCGGGCCGTGAGGGCCGACCGCGAGTCGGCGTCGACCGCTCCGTCCACCCAGGAAGCGACCCGGTCGCCGAAGGCCCGGGCGCCCTCCTGCCCGAGCAGCACCCGGACGGCCCCGGCGGCGCCGCGCATCAACGGGGAGCCGTCCGCGGCCAGCCGGGCGAGGGCGGCCGTGAGCCGGATACCGCCCAACAGATCGGCCCGGTGGGCGAGTTCGAGCAGGGCATGGGCGTCGGCCGGATCCTCGGACCCGGTCAGGCCGTCCACCTGCCGCACCGCCGCCGCGGTGAGCAGCTCGGCCACGGCGGCCGCCCGCGCCGTAGGGTCCCCGTCGGCGCCGAGCCCCGGCACATGACCGGCCCGCAGCCGGTCCGACAGGGCCAGCCCGGCGAGGAGTTCGGGCAGCGTACCGGCCAGGGGCAGCACCTCGGCGACGTCGTCGAGCCGCTCGTCCGCCAGGGCCGACAGGCCGCACTCCGCGGCCTGTGCGAGCCCCTGAAGCACCTGCGCGGCCGTCGACCCGCCCGCGTCCCGCTCCGCGCGCCGACGCTCCCGCAGCACACCCTCGGCGGCCTGCGCCGCGGTGACCCCGCGCACGCCGGCCGCGGTCAGCATGGCCGCCGTCGCCGGCGTCCACCGCACCTCCCAGCGTGACGTGAGAGCCTCGGCGCCGCCCGCGCCGACGACCTCCCGCGCCTCGCCGTAGGGCACCCCGCACACCGTCAGCCGACGCAGCAGCAGCTCACGACGCCGGTCCAGGTCCGACCGCAGCGGGTCGAGCCGTAGATCCCGCGCCGGGCCCGAGGCGTTCTCCGGCCCGGGCAGGCCCAGCCCCGCCACCTCCGCCTCGACCGCGGGGACGAGACCACTGCGCGGCGCGTCCGGCGCCGGCCGGCCGGTGCGCGTGCCGACCAGCACCCGCTCCATCGCCCGCGCCACGGCCCGCCCCCGCCCGTACGGCTCACCCTGCGCGAGGACCGTCTGCACCGCCTCGACCAGCTCGCCCCGGCCCGCCGCGGGCAGCCCCCGCAGCCGGGCCAGATCCGAGGCCAGCCGGGTGATCTCGCGCGCGTCGGCCGGCCCGGACGGATGCCCGAGGTCCCGCAACGCCGCGCACACCCGCACGGCCGCCCGCGTCAGCGCCTCCTCCAACGCCGCCGGATCGCCCGCCGCCCGCAGCACCATGTCCTGCCACTCCGGATCCCGGATGCCGGCCGGGTAGCCGGAACGCTCGTCCAGGAGGGCGTAGGCGTACGGGATCAACGAGGTCGTCCACGCCACCGGACCCCGGACGCCGCTTCCGCTCCGCCCACCCGCGGCCGAACCACCGTCTCCGGCTCGCCCGCCACCGGCACGGTCGACGCCTCCGGTCCCCTCTTCGGCGGCTGGGGCGGCGACATCGTCCCGCTCGCCGATGGTGGGCCCGGCGGGTTCGGCCCGTCCGCCGACGGTGTGGTCGGTGCCTCCGGTTGGTTCTTCGGCGGCTGGGGCGGCGACATCGTCCCGCTCGCCAACGGTGGATCCGGCGGCTTCGGCCGGCCCGCCACCGGCACGGTCGACGCCTCCGGTTCGTTCCTCGGCGGCCGGGGAGGGGAGGCCGCACGGCTCGCCGACGGTGGGATCGGTGGCTCCGGTCCGCTCCTCGGCGGCCGGCCCGCCGCCGCGCCGCCCGTCACCGGCGACTCCCGTCCCCCCGCCGTCATCCGGTTCGGTGGCTCCGGGGTGTTCCCCGAGATCTGCGGCGGCGTCGTGCGCCGCGGCGGACGGGCCGGTCAGCGCCGGTGCGTGGAAGGCGCCGACGATCACGGCGGCCCGCTCGCCCCGGGCGGTGGCCTCGGCGATCCGGGACCGCATCCACCGCTCACGCCGCAGGTCCAGCTCGGGCACCCCGCCGGACGCGGCCGCGTCCTCACGCAGCGCCCACCCCGTGAGCAGGGCCGCCCGGCGCACGGCCTCGGGCGGGGAGCCCGGGGCGGTGGCCTCGACGAGCCGGTCCCACAGGTCGTCCCCGGGACGGCCCGTGAGCCGGGCCCGCAACGCGTCGGCGAGCCCGGGAGACTCCTCCTGCGCGGTGCCGCCGCGCCCCTCGCCCCACGCCCGGTCCGCGAGCGGCAGGTCGCAGGCGAGCACCGGGACGCCGTGCCGGGCGCCCCAGCGCACGGCGGCCAGCTCGGGGGAGAAGTCGGCGAACGGATAGAACGCCGGACCCCCGCCGCCCCCGCCGTCACCGGGCGCCGCGGCGAGCGCGACCGGAGCCCGGGTCTCCTCGTGCCCGAGCCAGGGCAGCCATTCCTGCATCTCGGCGGGCAGCTCGACGAGCACCACGTCGGGCTTCGCCTCGTCGAGCAGTGCGGGCACGGCCGCGGCCAGCGAGGGCGCGTGGTGCCGTACGCCGATGAGATAGGGCGCGGCAGGGTCGGTGAGGGCCGCGAGAGCCTCGCCCGGGGAGCCCGGGGAGTCCGGGAGGTCCGGGGAGCCCGGGACGTCAGGGGAGTCCGGTGCGGTGGGGTGGGAGGAGGACACGGCCGTCAGCCCTCCAGGACCGTGCGCAGGTCCCACAGGGTGCGCCAGGTGGCGGAACCCTGCTCGGCGCGGCGCCGGACGGGCCCGTCCCAGTAGCCGCGCAGCCGGGCCGCGTCGGCGGGGTCGTCCTTGCGGACCACACCCAGCAGGTGACCCGGCAGCAGCCCCAGCACATCCCGGTCGCCCGGGAAGTAGGCCGCCGCGAGCGCCAGCGCACCCGCGACCGACACGGCCTCCGCGGTGCTCATCACCGTGGACGGCCGCTCCACCTCCCAGCCCTCCGCCGACCGTCCCTCCCGCAGATCACGGAAGGCGGTGACCAGGGCCTCCAGCACGGCGTCGTCGACCTGGAAGGCCGCGCCGACCCGCTCCACCGAGGCCCGTGCCTGGCTGCGCACCAGCGCGGTCTCCGCGTCGAGGTCCGGAATGGGCCCGACCGTCTCGAAGTTGAAACGGCGTTTGAGGGCCGCGGACATCTCCGAGACGCCCTTGTCCCGCAGGTTGGCCGTGGCGATGAGGTTGAAGCCGGGCGCGGCGTGCGCCAACGCGTCGTCCGTGCCCGCCAGTTCGGGTACCGCGATGCGCCGCTCCGACAGCAGCGACACCAGCGCGTCCTGCACCTCGGGCAGACAGCGCGTGACCTCCTCGACCCGGGCGATGGCGCCCCGTGACATGGCGGTCAGCACCGGCGAGGGCACCAGCGCCTGCCGACTGGGCCCCTGCGCCAGCAACAGGGCGTAGTTCCAGCCGTACTTGAGCTGGTCCTCCGTCGTCCCCGCGGTGCCCTGCACGACCAGCCCGCTGGTGCCGCACACGGCGGTGGACAGCAGCTCGGACAGCATCGACTTGGCGGTACCGGGCTCGCCGACGAGCAGCAGGCCGCGCTCACCGGCGAGCGTGACCACACACCGCTCCACCAGCGCCCTGTCACCGACGAACTTGCCCTCCACCACCAGTCGGCGCGGCACACCGTCCGGCGCCTCGGCGCCGTCGGGCAGCTTCAGGGCGCGGCCGTCGCTGCCCATGACGAACGTGACGACGGCACGCGGGGTGAGCCGCCAGGCGGGCGGGCGCGGCCCGTCGTCGTACGCGGCGAGGAAGGCCAGCTCACCGGCGTACCGGTCCTCGGGCGGGACGATCTGGCGAACGAGGTCGGCGGAGTCGGGGGACAGGGCGGTGGTGGTCATCGGCGCGCGTTCTCCCAGGCGGGGCGGGACGGTGGTCATCGGCGACGGCCCTTGCGGGTGGCGCGGGTGGTGAGCTGCTCGTAGGCCGGGGCGTCGCCGGAGCGGACGCGGTCCCACGCGCGCGTGAACAGTTCGGGTACCGGCACCAGCGGTACCACGCGCGAGTAGGCGCGGACCGGGTAGAGGCCCTCCTTCCAGATCTCCACCGGCAGGGCGGGGGACCTCAGGTCCAGCCAGCCGCACGGCAGGAAGAGGGTGCGGCCGGCGCGCGGACGCCTGGCCTCGACGACCAGGTCGCTCGCCGCGAGTTCGGCGCGTGCCTTCTTCGTCCTGGCGGGCTTCCAGCCGGTCCAGCGGGCGCAGTTGCGGTCCGTGGGGTCCGGCAGGGCCAGCAACTGGAGATAGAGCGCCGCCGCGTCCTCGCCCAGGCCGTGCCGTTCGGCGACCTCGGCGACCAGGTCGGGCACGCTGAAGGTCGGGTCCTGGGCGTGTCCGGCGGGCTCCCCGGGGTCGCCCCCGGCCGCGAGCGCGCGGGCCAGTTCGTCGCCGAGTACGGTCCGCAGGGCCCACATGCCCTCGCTCCGGCCCAGCCCGACCAGCCCCTCGACCAGCCCGAACACCGGGTCGTCGGGCGAACCGAGCGCTCCCGGCCGCACCAGGACGGTCTCCTGGTCGCCGTACCACGGGCGCAGCACCAGTGCCTCGCCCACGCGCGTCAGACCGTGGGCGTCGGCGCCCCCGGTGGCGGGCAGCCCGTACGCCTTGCGCAGTTCGACGGCGGTCGCGGACCCCTTCTCGGTCCAGGCGACGTCCAGATCCAGCAACAGGCCGGGATCGACGAGGCGGCGGCGCAGCGCGGCGAGGCTCTCCGGCAGGAGGGACCGCAGCGGGTGTCCGTACGGCAGGGCGTAGGCGAGCCCGGCCAGGGCGGCCACGGCACCCGTCAGGTGGTGGCGGCCGGGCAGCGCCGACGGGTCCTCCGCGACCAGGTTGCCGTCCTTGTCCGGCCGCTGGACCGTGGTGCGGCTGATCCAGGGGGTCAGTCCCGGGTTGAGGACCTGCTCGGCGGAGCCGGTGGGCAGGCCGCCCAGGGAGAGTTCCCCGGCGAGATCCTCGGGCAGCCGGACGACCTCGCCGAGCCGCTTGCCCCACAGCCGGCCCGCGGCCTCCGTGTCCGGCCCGGCCGTCCACAGGTCGCCGGGGTTCCCGGGCAGCAGCGCGCCGACGAGGGCCGCCCGGTCGCCGCCCCCGACCGAGGACAGCAGGGCGTCGCCCAGTTCCTTCTGCCGCGGCTTCAGGCCGGTCGCGGCGATCACTTCGTCGGTGAGCTGCTTCGGCTTTCCGGCGAGCAGCAGAGCCGCCTGCACCGGGCCCAGCCCGCCGTGGGTCGCGGCGGCGAGAGCGGCGGTCGCCTCCGGCTGCCAGGGCGCCGGGCCCTTGTCCCGGACGAGCCCGGTGACGGCGCTCAGCGCGTCGGCGGGGAACAGCGCCGGGTGCGCGGTCTCCCGCTCCAGGGTGAAGTGGGCGATCGCGCCGAAGACGCCGGCCGGATCGTGGTCCAGGGCGAGCCAGTGCACCCGCCCCGCCTGCCGGTCCACGTTCTGGCAGCCGAGGACGACGACGACACGGCCGTCCCGGCGCAGCACCTGACCGACGCGTTCCTGCTTCTCGTGCGGCTCGCTCAGCACCACCTCGCGCAGGGCGCCCCCGGTCGTGGCCAGCGGCCCGTCCGTGATCGCCTCGAACAGCAGCAGCAGCGCCTCGCGGTGCGCCTCGGTCACCGTGGCGGAGGCGGCGCGGTACGCGAGCGGACGCAGCACGTCCAGCATGGGCGTCCACACCAGGCCGATGCCCGGCAAGGTGAACTCGTCGCTCCTCCATCGGTCGCGGGCCCCGGTGGAGCGGGCGCCCTCGGCCAGCGACTTGCCGTCGGCCGGCTTCCCGGACAGCACGTGGTTCACGGCGCGGATCTGCCGCAGCGTGCTCCAGCTGACCTCGCTGCCCCACCACCCGTGCACCTCGGTGAGGCCGGTGGTGGCCTCGCGCAGCGTCGCGTCGTCGCCGTACTCGGGCTTGAGGTCGGCGAACATGCCGTCGACGCGCCGCCGCTCCGCCTTCGGCCGCTCGACCGGAGGCGCCACGAACGCGGCGGTCGACTCGCCGAGCCGCAGTACCGCGCGGACCAGCGCGGCGACACCCGCGACGAGGTTTCCGTCGCCGAGCGCGGGCAGGGCGCGGGACACGATCTCCCGGACGACCTCGTCGGCGGGCGGCACGACGGCAGAGCTCTCCGAGGTGCCGTCGACCACGGTGGCGGCCGCCAGCTTCGCCTGCCGTCGGGCCAGCGCCTCGGCCGCGGTCCGCAGCACCTCGGCCGCCTGCTCGTCGGTCAGCGCGCGCAGCTGCGCGGACGCGCGCTCGTCGCGGGGGCGAAGGGCGTGCCAGAAGTCGACCGGCGGGACGAACCGGGTGCCGGCGGCGAACTCGCCGCCGCGCTCCATCGGCGTCACCCGGCCCAGCTCCCCGGCGGCGGACGTGTCGTCGCCCGCGTACAGGGCGATCTGCCGGTGGAGACCGACGGCGACGGGCTCGGCGCCGCCCGGCAGCCGCAGCGCGCCGAGCAGGACGCCGGGCGCCCGTCCGTCGGCCCACGGCAGGGTGACGGTCCGGCCGTCCGGGGTACCGGCGACCGTACGAGCCTCGGCGCCCTCGCCCTCGGTGCGCACCCAGCGGCCCAGGACGGTGCCGTCAGTGCCGAACGGGCTGTGTTCCAGACCGGGTTGGAGGGGAAGTACCTCGCAGTGCCGGGGCAGCAGGGTGGCGTCCTCGCGGATGCCGGACGCCAGGAACGCGGGCAGGGAGGCCCGCCCGTGGGTGCCGGTGGCCGGGTCGTACTCCAGCCAGACCTGCTGTCGGCCCTGCCTGCCCTGGCGCCAGTACGAGGTGCCGTCGCCGAGGATGCGGCGGCTCGGCGGCACGACGGCGTCACCGGCGTGCAGCGTGCGTCCACCGGTGGCGCGACCGCCCGCGGGCAGCGGGATCGAGGGCTCACCCGCGTCGTTGCCGCCGTACCACTGCGGGATCTGCTCGCCGCCGAGGGGCAGCACATCGGCCGGACGGGCCGACCAGTAGCCGAACTGCTTGCCGTTCTGCCGCCACATGACGAGGAGTTCGCCGTCCGTGTAGCGGTAGCGCGGGCGCTGCCAGCGGTCCAGTTCGACGGGGAGCCGCAGGTCGTGCTCCAGCAGGATGTCCTCGGGGCCGACGACCAGCACCTTGTGCGCGCGGGCCAGGATCAGAGCGGGCCAGGCCTCGCTGACGCTCAGCGTGTCGTCGCGGTCGCGCCTGGTCTCGGCGTCGAGGCGGCGCAGCGCCTCGTCCAGCGCGGGCCAGCCCAGCTCGTCCAGGACGCCCGCGCGCAGCGTGTGCCCGAGCAGCGGCGCGACCGGGTGCGCGGCGACCTGGGCGACGGCCGCCGGGCTCACCCGCGCGGCCACCGTGCGGAAGGGGCGCATCCGTTCCAGCGCCGCCCGCGCGGCGGGCAGGCCGACCGCCGAGGCCAGTTCCCCGGCCGCGTCGTCCAGCCACTCGCGCAGCACGTCCCTGAGTACGGGGTGGGCGGCCAGGCCCTCCAGCACCTCGGGCGCGGGGCGGTAGCCGCTGACCGTGCCGATGTCGGCGTACAGCAGCCGTCGCAGCCGTGGGTCGGCCGCGGTCGCGGTCAGGTCGCGTCGGCCGGGAAGGGGCTCGCGCAGCCAGCGGTCCAGGGAGAGATACACGACCTGGTCCGGGCCGGGCAGCGTCAGCGGCACGCCCAGCGCCGCGCACAGGTCCAGCAGGTCGAGGTCGGCGCCGGCGTGCCAGCGGCCCGAGCACAGGTCGACGGGGCGGCCCCGGTCACGCAGCCGGGGCGCCATCCGCTCCACGAGAGAGAGCGTGGCCGGGGAACGACCGCTGACATTGCCGCCGTGCTTGCGGTGCAGGGCCCACCGCCCGAGCCAGTCCGCCGGGTCCGCGTCGGTCGCGGTCTCACCGGTGAGGAGCAGATCCGCCCCGCACTCCACGAGCAGCGCCAGCCAGAACTCGTCGTCCTCGACGGACCCGCCCAGGCCGGCCGGCATGATCTCCAACAGCCGCTCCCGCACCTGCGGTTGCCGCTCGGCGAGGACCGCGAGCGTCGTCCGGTAGGCGTTCCAGAACGACGCGGGGGCCCGGACCGCGGCGGGCGAGGAGAGCAGGTCGGCGACGAGGCCGCACTCCTCGGTGAGCCGGTCGAGGCCGGCGGCCCTGATCAGCCCGCGGGCATCCTGCGGCAGGGATGCGTACGGCGGCATCCCGGCGGCGCAGCGCTCCACCGTCAACTGCCGGAACTGGGCCCAGGCCTCGGCCGCGTCGAGCCGCGCCGCGAGGGCCTTGACGTGCTCCTTGAGCGCCTTGACCGTGAGCGCCCCGGCGAAGGCGAACTCCAGGAACACCGCCCGCTGCCGCTCCTCGTCCACCTTCAGCGCGTGCACCCGCTCGGCCTCGCGGGCCTTGCCGAAGAAGGCGGAGGCGTACGTCGTGTTCTCGTGCTGGAGAAAGACGCGGGCGGCCTGCTCGTAGAAGGTGGGCAGGAAGTGCGGCACGGCCAGGCCGAGCCGGGTGCCGAGCTCCTCGAAGCCGTCCTTGGCGGTGCCGGGGCGGGACTTCGCCTGCCGGGCGAGCCGCTCGACGTCCTTGACCAGGGCCAGCGCGTGGTGGCCGTTGGCCGGGTCGTTGACCAGCGCCCAGGCGGGGAAGCCGAGCGTCTCCCGGCGCACCTGACCGACTACCGGGGTCTCCGGGTCCCGGGTCAGGCCGAGGAAGTCCAGTGCCAGGTCCTCGGCCTCGCCCAGGGTGCCCGGAACCAGCCGCACGATCCGCCGGTCGTCCAGCGCGGGGTGGGAGTACCCGCGCACGGTGAGGGTGTCGGCGTCCTCGCGGCTCGTGCTGCCCGGGGGCAGGACCGCGCCCGCGTCGAGCAGCGCGGCGGCGGTGGTCTCGTCGTAGGTCGTCATGCCGCCCGCTCCTCGTCCTCGATGTCGCGCCCGGCGTAGAGCGCCGCCGCCATCCGCATGCCCTCGGACCAGGCCACCGGCCCGATCCGGCCGAGTTTCAGCACCCGGCCGGCGGAGTCGGTGAACACCAGGGGGCCGGTCTCCGCCTCCTGGTAGCCCTCGTAGTCGCCGACCCACACCCGGGCCTCGACGGTGCGGTTGTCCTCGAGAACGGAAACGACGGCGTGGCCGCCGCGCACGCGGTAGCCGAGCTGGGTGACCCGGCCGTGCAGGAACCGCTGTTCCTTGAACGCGCCGCCCGCGTACTCCTCGACCGAGGCGCCCTCCGCGTCGAGCGTCGCGGGACGCCGCCACACCTCGCGGAAGAGCTGCTGGGCGCGCTGCTCGACGCCGAGTTCGACGGCGAACTCCCGCAGCTCCTCCAGGTCGTCGAGGAGCACGGGGTGCGGAAGGCGGACGAGGTCGGGTGTGATGCGGACCGTGTCGCCGTCGAGGTCGACCAGGCCGAGGCCGCGCCCGGGGTCGGCGTCCCGCAGGAACCCGGCCACCTCGCCGTCGGCTCCGGTGACGACCAGGTCGCGCAGGGCGGCCTGCCAGGCGGGGTCGGGCCACACCTGCGCGACGACCGTGAACGGCACCGGCAGCGAGCGCACCATCCACCGCTCCACGTCGGCCAGACACTGGCGTTCGTGCCGTTCCAGCCATTCCGTGAGCTGACGCAGGCCCACCACGGCCGGCTCGTCCGCGATCTTGGGCGGCACGGACTTCAGCCGCCGCCCGGCCGCGTTGCGGCACACCACCTTGCCGTCATCGAGGGCGACTTCGTAGTCGCCGGCCGACACCCACCCCATGTGTGCCTCCCGCACCCGCAGTGATCAAGTGACGGGAACTGTAGATCAGGCCACTGACAACGGGATCCGGAAGACGGCGGGGTGACGGCGCCCCGGGGGCCGACAGGACGAGAGCCCAGGTCATGGCCCTGTGCCGGGCTCGCCGAGGGCATCACGCACCCTCGGCCGGCCGGTCGGGTCAGCCCTCGACCCAGCCGTGGTTCTTCGCGAACTGAGCCAGCCCGGCCCGCACCTGGACGATCTGTTCACCGGTGAGGGAGGGCGCCGCCGTCAGCAGCGCCTCGGTGACGTCCCGGGTGAACTCCTCCGTGCTGAGCACATCGCACAGCACGTCGTCGTCGGCGGCCAGGGGCTTGCCGTCCGCACCCCGCGCGAGCCGTACGCCGGACGCCTTCGGACCGCGCTCGCCGTCCTCGATCTCGAACTCCACCACGATGCCCCGGCGCACCTGCGACTCGGGCATCAACATGTCGTTGACGTGCAGGAAGACGTCCTCCCCGCCGTCGTCGGGCGCGATGAAACCGTAACCACGCTGACTGTCGAAGCGCACCACGCGACCAGCGACCATCCCAACCCCCAGCAACCTCGAAACACCACGTCGGTGAACCTGCCCAGATCGTAGTCAAACCGACGGGTTCCGGGCGACTCAGGGGATGCACAGAGCGCGGTACGGCGTGCTGAGCAGCTCGATCACGGCCCGCGTCGCGGGGGGGCGGGTCGTCGCGCCACCACGCCGGACGGACGGCGACGGGCTCGGCGTCGCGCGCACCGGCCGGTGGGCGACACCGGGGCGGGTACTGGGCGGCGGTCGACTCGGCGGTCATCCCGGATCCGCGCGGCCGGTGGCGATGACCGTCAGCCAGTCGTCGACGTCGTGGGTCTCCTCCGTGGCGGGGCGCGCGTCGGGCGGCCACAGCTCGGGGTGGTGGGGCCGGCTCGGCGGTCGATCAGCAGGGTCCGCCCGCCGTCGGCCGGCCGCACCGAGCGGCGACGGGCCAGGGGGTTGCCGCGCCGATGACCGCGCGGATGACCTGGGTCAGGACTCGGCTCGCTCCGCGTTGCGCTTCTTGATGCGGACGGTCTCCTTGCGGACCTCGGCCTGGGTGGCGCGCTCCTTCTCCAGCCACTCGGGCCCGGCGGCCTTGAGGGCCTCGATCTGCTCGGTGGTGAGCGCCTCGGTCACCCCGCCGCGGGCCAGGCCCGCGATGGAGACGCCCAGCTTGGCCGCGACCACCGGTCGGGGATGCGGGCCGTTCTCGCGCAGCTCGAGCAGCCACTCGGGCGGGTTCGCCTGGAGTTCGGTCAGCTCGCCGCGCGAGACGACGCCCTCCTGGAACTCGGCGGGCGTGGCGGGGAGGTGCACACCCAGCTTCTTCGCCGCGGTGGCGGGCTTCATCGTCTGGGTGTTCTGCTGCGACTTCATACGGTCCAGGGTATCGGCCGCGGCGAAGACCTCCGACCACAGCCGGTAACCTGGCGGGATGACCGACTCGGCGGACTCCCCCTCGTTCCGGCTCGCGTACGTCCCCGGAGTGACGCCCGCCAAGTGGGTGCGGATCTGGCACGAGCGCCTGCCCCACACGTCGCTCACCCTCCTCCAGGTGACCCTCGCGGGAGCGTCCGAGGCCTTGCGCGAGGGTGCCGCCGACGCGGCCTTCGTGCGCCTCCCGGTGGACCGGACGGTGTTCAGCGCGATCCCCCTCTACACGGAGACGACCGTCGTCGTGGTGCCCAGGGACCACGTGCTCACGGCGGCCGACGAGGTCACCCTGGAGGACCTCGCGGACGAGGTGGTCCTGCACCCCCTCGACGACGTCCTCGGCTGGGAGCAGCCGCCCGGCGAGCCCGCATTCGAGCGGCCGGCCACCACCGAGGACGCGATCGAGCTGGTCGCGGCGAACATCGGCGTCCTGGTGGTGCCGCAGTCCCTGGCCCGTCTCCACCACCGCAAGGACCTCACCTACCGCACGGTCGTCGACGCCCCCCGATCGGACGTCGCCCTCTCCTGGCCCGAGGAGGCGACCACCGAGCTGGTCGAGGACTTCATCGGCATCGTCCGGGGCCGCACGGTCAACAGCACGCGGGGCCGCGCCCAGCAGGCTCCGGCGGAGGAGCGCAAGGGCGAGCGCGAGCGGCGCAAGCCGCAGTCGGGAGGCGCCCCGCGCAAGAGCGCGGCCGGGGGCTCCGGTGCCCGCGGCCGCAGCGGGGGCGCGAAGGGCGGCGCCGCGAAGGGCGGCGGCGGGCGGCGCGGTACCGGCGGCGGCAAGCCCCGCCGCCGGTCGTAGCGCGCTTTTGCACCGTCAGGGCTTGTACGTCGCCGCGCTCGCGGTGCTCACCGCCTTCGCTCCGTCGGCCGCGCCGAGCAGCCCGGCGGCCACCCACGCGTCCACCACCGTGCGCACCCGCGCCACCAGCGCGGGCTTCCCGCTGAACGGGGCGCCCGCCCACACCTCGTCGAGCAGGGTGGTGCCGTCCGTCTTCGCCGGGTTGGCCACGCCCGAGTCGGTGTTGCCGAAGACGATCCGGGGCTCGGCCCGCCGTACATAGGCGTGCGTCGGATCCTCCGTGCCCTCGAAGAAGGGGGCGAACTCGGTGCCGTCGAGCGTGAAGTGCAGCGGTTTCCCGCTCACCGGCACGAGGGTGGGCGAGAGGTCGCCGGAGAGGGCCGCGTCGCGGTAGAGGCCGAACTCCAGGTACGTGGTCGCGGAGTTGCGGGCGACGAGGTTGACCGGGCCGTGGAACAGGGTCTGCAGGGCAGGGTCGTCCGGCGCCTTCTCCACCCGCAGCCGGAACGGCATCGCCACCCGGACGACGTCCCCGTCGCGCCAGGTCCGCGACAGCGTGAAGTAACTGCCGGGCGTCGGCGTCCCGTCGGCCCTGCGCCCGTTGACCGTCACCCGGAAACCCGCCGTCGCCCAGGAGGGCACGCGAAGCCGCAGAGCGAAGGCCGTCCTGGGCCCCCGGACGGTGAGCGTGCTGCCCTGCTCACGCGGGAAGTCGGTGCTCTGCGTGACGGTGACTCCCTTCTCGGCCCAGGTGAGCGTGGACGGGCTGTAGAGGTTGACGTACAGCGCGCCCCCGTCGGCGGCGCGGAAGTACACCGAATCCTGGTACTTGGTGGCGCTCTCCATGCCGGTGCCCTCGCAGCACGTCGTGCCCTGCTTCGGGGTGTAGTCGCGGACATGGCCCGGGCTGAGCCCGATGAAGTACGTGACCAGGGGCTTCTCCGCGTCCGGGGTGTCCTGCCTGGAGCCGAGGACCTGGTTGTACAGGGCCCGCTCGTAGTAGTCCATGTACGCGGGGTCCTGCTCGTGGAAGAAGAGCGTCCGGCTCAGCTTCAGCATGTTGTACGCGCAGCACGTCTCGGCGGTGGTCGCGCCGATCGTCCCCGCGATGACGTCCCGCGCCTTCCAGAACTCGGCCGTGCTGGTGCCGCCGATGCCGTACATGCGGTGCGGTACGACCATGCGCCAGAAGTTTTTCGCGGCCGTGAGGTAGCGCGTCTCCCCGGTGGCGTCGTACAGCCGCACCAGCCCGGTGAAGATCGGGATGTGCTGGTTCGCGTGCAGTCCGTCGAGCGTGTCGGTGTCGGCCGCGCAGGCGTCGATCAGCTTGTCGAGGTCGAACAGCCGGGCCAGCGCGAGGTGTTCGGCCTTGCCGGACAGCGCGTGCAGATCGCAGATCGCCTCGACGATGCCGCCGAACTCCCCGCTGGAGAAGATGCCCCACATGCGTTGGAGCGTCGCCGCGGGCAGCTTCGACAGCCGGGAGTACATCCAGTCGCACATCCCGGACGCCAGGTCGAGGGCGCGGTCGTCGTCGGTGGCGAGGTACGCGTCCAGCAGACCCCTGAGGATCTTGTGGGCGGTGTAGTAGGGCGCCCACACCTTCGTGTAGTCGCTGCCGGTCATCGACTCCAGCAGGATGAACTGGGTCTCCGGGTAGGCCGCGAGGAACCCGGGATGGCTGGGCCCGCCCCAGGTGCGGCGCAGGGTCGCGGTCAGGCCGCGCCCGGAGGCGTCCGCGAACGTGCCTCCCGAGGTCTCGTCGAAGGCGTACGAGGCGAGGTCGCCGGTCGCCCGCCCGCTCTGCAGCCCGGCGACCTCGTCGGCGGTCAGCGCACGCGACCAGACGTCGAAGCCGCCGAAGGCGCCCGCGAAGACGGGGTCGGACGCGTAGTGGGACCGGCCGAGCCAGTGCCCGGTGAGGGTGCCGAGGGCGGCCGGGGTGAGCGGCATGGCGGTGTTGCGGGCCACGGCCGTGCCGTTGACGTACAGGGTCCCGGTGCCGCCGGTGAGCGTCACCGCGAGGTGGCTCCACTGGTTCAGGGGCAGCGCGGCCGTGCCGTCGAGTCCCTGTTCGCCGCCCGCCCCGCCGGTGGTGATGGCGAACCGGGGCACCCCGCCCGCGTTGCGGGCGGCCAGGTAGAGATAACGGGTCGTGTCGTCGCCGAAGTCGAAAATCCGGGTCCAGCCGGCGTCGTGGGTGGGTTTCACCCAGGCGGCCAGGGTGACCTGCGTGGCGCCGCCGAGGACGCCGGAGGGCAGGTCGACGTACCGGTAGGAGCCGCGGACGTTCTCCACGGCCGTACCGAACCTCCCGTCGGTGCTCAGGACGACGGGGTGCCGCCGCAGGGCCTCACGCGCTTCCGTCAGCGCGCCGATCGCCGTGCGGATCCGGTCGGCGAACACCTGCTCGCCGGTGCTCGCGTACGCCTGGGAGAGCATGGTCAGGAAGTGGCCGGTGTAATGGCCGCGCAGGTTGCCGTTGGCCTCCCCGTCCAGGCCCTCCCAGCCGCCGGGGGCGACCGCGCCGAGTGTGGAGAGGCCCGCGTTGGCGCGGAAGACCTGGAGCAGCCGGTTCACGTCGTAGCCGCGGGCGTGGTCGAGCATCAGCTGCCGCTTGGCGGCGAAGACACCGGCGCCGAGCGTGACGTCCTCGAGGCCGAAGGGCCGGAGGGACCAGGCGGCCGAGGGCGGGAGCGCGGCGGCCGAGGCCTTGCCGACGGCCGTGGCGGCGACGGCGGGAACGGCTGCCGCGAGTATCGCGCTCTGGAAAAGGGTCCGTCGGCTGAGGGGCGGTGCCATGGGTGCTGCTCCTCGGGTCCACAGATGATCACACCGCCGTTCGATATCACGAACGGTGTGCGGATGGTCGACCAGACGTTATTGGGGTGATGAGGGAGCGTCAACGGTCCTGACGGGACGGAAAGTTGCGGAGACCGCGCTACGTGCCGACGGCCCGCCCGATCGACTCCACCAGCGGCAGCAGCCGGTGCGGCACGCGCTCGCGCAGCGCGACCTCGGTGCGCGTGCGGACCACGCCCGGGAGGCTGATCAGCTTCTGGATCACGTCCTCCAGGTGCGCGTTGTCGCGCGCCACGACCCGGGTGACGAGGTCGCCGCCGCCGGTGATGGAGAACGCCTCCACGATCTCCGGTACGGCGGCCAGCGCGTCGCCCACGTCGTCGAGGTGGCCCTGGGTGACCTCGATGTGCACGAACGCGAGCACCGGGTGACCCAGCGCGGCGGGCGAGAGCGACGGTGCCGTGCCGGTGATCACGCCGTCCCGCTCCAGCCGGTCGAGACGGGCCTGAAGGGTGCCCCGCGCGACGCCGAGGAGCCGGGCGTACTCCCGCACGCTCGTCCGCGGCTGCTCGAGCAGCAGGCGCAGGATGCGGGTGTCCAGCTCGTCCACGGCCATCCGGCGGTCCTCCTCGCGCGTTCGTGATCGGCGCCGACTGTACCAATGGCCCAGCCTGACGGACGGGGCCCGGGCCACAGGTGCCGAGGGCGTCACCGACACGGGTGTGCCGTTGGCAGGCTGATGGCGTGACGGCGCCCCCTCTTGTTGATCCATTGGCCCAGTGAATCCGAGTCCTGTTGAACCAGAAGCCCTCCAGATGCTCAAATGACGGAGTCGATGGCGCTGCGGACCTCCGCGGCGCCTTTTTCATGCGCTCACCCGCGAGGGTGGGGCGTCAGGGTGGGGAAAGGGCGGGGCGACTTGCTGAAGAGGGCGTTCGTGGCACCGGATCCCGGCCGGGTGCGACTGCGGTTCGCCTCCCGGGCCGTGCTCGGCATCGGACTCGCCGTCACGCTGTGCGGCCTGGCCGGGCACTCGCTGGTGGCCGCGATCACCGGTGGCCTGGCCGCGCTGCTCGCGCTGTTCACGGTCACCGACGCCACGGTGCGCGGACAGGCCGTGACGACCGCTCTGCTCCCGGTCGTCGGGCTGCCGGTGCTCTCCCTCGCGGCCGTTCTGCACGACGTTCCGGTCGTCCGTGACGCGGCCTTCCTCGCCGTCGTGGGCGCGGGGGTGTACGCACGGCGCTGGGGGCCGCGCGGGCACTCGCTCGGGGTCTTCGCGTTCATGACCTTCTTCGCCGCCCAGTTCCTGCACACCGTTCCCGGCCAGCTGCCCGAGCTGGGGGCGGCCGTCCTGCTGTCGATCGCCGCGTCGTCCGCGGTGCGGTTCGGGGTGTGGCCCTACGAACGACGGCTGCCGACGCCGGCTGCCGTCGCCCCGCCGGCCGGCGGGACCGGGCTGGCGCGGATCACGACGCGGCAGGCGACGCAGGCGACCGTGGGCGCCGGGATCGCCCTCGTCGCCGGACAGGCGCTGTCGGACCAGCGGTGGTACTGGGCCGTGGGCGCCACCTGGTGGGTGTTCGTGAACACCACCTCGCGGGGCGAGACCCTCGTGCGGGGGTTCCGGCGGTTCCTCGGGACCGTCCTCGGGATCGTGCTGGGCCTGGTCGTGGCCGTGCCCCTGCACGGGGAGCCGGTGGCGACCGCCCTGGTCGTCGCGGCGGCCGTCTTCGGGATCTTCTACTCGGCCGCCGTGTCGTACACCTGGATGATGCTCGCCGTCACCGTCATGGCGAGCGCGCTGTACGGGCTGCTCGGGCTGCTCGATCCGGCGCTGCTCGCCCTGCGGGTGACCGAGACGGCCGTGGGGGCGCTGGGGGCTGCGCTGGCGGTCCTGCTGGTGCTCCCGGTGACCACGCACTCCGTGACCGACGCCTGGGTGGAGCGGGCGCTGCGCTGCGTGCACCTGTGCACCGCCGAGGCGGCCGCCCGGCTCGCGGGTTCCGCGACGGCGGACCCGGCCCGGCGGGTGGTCGAACTGGAGCAGATCCTCGCCCGGGTGCGGCTGTCCCTGGCGCCGCTGGTGCATCCGCTCAGCCCCCTGCGGGCGCGCAGGGGCCGCGCCCGGCACGTGCTGGCGCTGCTCGACGACTGCGCCCGTGAGGCGCGCGGGCTGGCCTCGGTCGCCGCCGACCCCGAGGCCTCGCACGACGCCCGGCTCGTCGCCGCCTGCCGGCGGGTGGAGGCCGCCGTCGAGGCGCTCACCACCCCTGCGACGGTTTCCGGCCGGCGTCACCCGCCGGAAACCGTCGCAGGGCCCCTCGGCGCGGCCACCGAGCCGGTGCTGGCCCATCTGCACGCCCTGGAGCGGGCCCTTCTCGAACTGGCCGTGCCCCTGCGCGGCTCCGGCCGCGTCCCGATCGGCGCCTGAGCGGGCCGGGGTCCGACGCGACGGTCCGCTCTCCGGGCGTCCTCCGCCCGGACGAGCGAGCGTGCCTGGTCTAGACCGCTGGTGATCGACTGCTACCGTCACCCCGAGCAGCAGCGTCAGCAGCGGCAGCGGCGACCCGGGAGGGGACAGCGGTGGCAGACCTCGGCGTAAGGCGACGGCGGGCGTTCATCGGCTCGTTCACGGCGGCTGGAGGGCCCGGGATCGTGGCCGCCGCCGTGGATCCGGCCAGTGGCGCGCTCACCGCCCTGAACAGCGTGAACGGCGTCCCTGACCCCTCCTACCTGGCCCTTTCGGCCACCGGGGACACTTTGTACGCGGTCAGTGAGACGGCGGACGGCGCGGTGGCCGCCTACCGGGTGACGGGCGACGCGCCGGAACAGATCGGGCAGCCCGTGCCCGTCGGCGGCAGCGGCCCCACGCACCTCAGCGTGTTCGACGGACACGTCCTCACCGCCAACTACGGCTCCGGCAGCGTCACCGCCGTCCCGGTCCGCCCGGACGGCACCCTCGCCCGCGTCGCCTCCGGCATCCTCCGGCACACCGGCTCGGGCCCGCACACGCGGCGTCAGCAGGGCCCGCACGCCCACCAGGTACAGCCCGACCCGAGCGGACGCTGGGCGGTCAGCGTGGACCTCGGTACGGATTCCGTACGCGTGTGCGCCCTGCGCGACGGCAGCCCCGTCCTGCACCGCGAGCACGCGCTGCGCCCCGGCTCCGGGCCGCGCCACCTGGCGTTCCACCCGGACGGCCGGTACGCCTACGTGGTGAACGAACTCACGCCGACCCTCACCGTCTGCCGCTGGGACGCGTCGGACGGCTCGCTGAAGCCGCTGGCCGAGGCCGCCGTGCTGCCCGGCGCCCCGGCCGGGGACGCCTACCCCTCGGGCGTCGCCGTCTCGCCCGACGGCCGGTTCGTCTGGACGGCCACCCGCGGCGAGGACGTGCTCTCCGTGTTCGCGGTGGAGGGCGCGGGTGAGGCACTGAGGCTGGTCGGGACCGTGCCCTGCGCCGGACACTGGCCGCGGGCCGTCGCCGAGTCCGGGGGCTTCCTGTACGTCGCCAACGAACGCTCCGGCGACGTCACCTGGTTCGCCCTCGACCCGAAGACCGGCCTGCCCCGACGAGCCGGCTCGATCCCGGTCCCCGCCGCCTCCTGCGTGATCCTCGGCTGACCCCTCCCAGCATCCGCATCCTCCGCCGCTCCCGTTCCGGGCTCGCGCCGCTCCCGTTCCGGGCTCGCGCCGCTCCCGTTCCGGGCTCGCGCCGCTCCCGTTCCGGGCTCGCGCCGCTCCCGTACCTGTACCGGCTCCGCCCTTCGCCCACCCTGGTCGGGCGTGTGGCGCCCCGGGTGGCCGTCGTGGCCGTATCTGCGTCGGTGCCGCGCCGGCCCGGCGTCTCTGCCGGCTCCGTGCCGGTCCTTGCCCGGTCCTGTGGCGCGCCGGGCGTGGAGCGTATCCGTGTCGGTGCCGCGCCGCGTCGGCCCGGCGTCTGTGTCGGCTCCGTGCTGGTCCCACCCTGCCCGGGCGCGGGCGGGTGCCCCGGTCCCGGGCCGACGCGAAGGGCCCGCTCCGACTCGGAGCGGGCCCTTCGTTCGTGCTGCGTCCGGACAGTCGGCTAGCGGACCGGCGCGCCCTGCGGCTGCGGCGGGGCGATGCCGAGGGCGGTCGTGTACTTGGCCAGCGCGAGCTTGCCGATGGCCGGGTACGGGCCGAGCGCCTCTGCGGCGGCGCAACCGGCTTCCCTGGCCGCCTCCTCGATCAGCGTGGCGTCGATCTCCGGGCCGATCAGGTACGGCGCCAGCGCCAGCTGCTGGGAGCCGGAGGAGCGCAGCTGCTCGGCGACGGAGGCGATGGAACCCTCCTGGTCGAGAGCCGCGGCCATCACCGGCACGGCGAGGCGCGCGGCGAGCAGCATGCCGGTGATCCCGGCGGCCTGCACGGCCTCCTCGCCGCCCACGGAGGCGAGGATGATGCCGTCCGCGGCCGTCGCCACGGTGAACAGCCGGGCGCGGTCGGCGCGGGCCAGACCGGCCTCGGACAGCCGCACGTGCAGGGCCTCGGCGAGCAGGGGGTGCGGGCCGAGCACGTCGGTCAGCTCGGCCGCGATCCGGCTCTCCATGACGGCCTGGCGGACCTGGCGCAGCAGCGCGCTGTCGGGCCCGGCCAGCAGGGGCACGACGACGGCGACCGGACCGTCGGGCTCCTTGACGTCCAGACCGGCCGCACGGGCCTGCTCGAAGCGGGCGGTGCGCTCGTCGGCGGCGTGCACGAGGATGGACTGCACGGTCGGGAAACCGGTGTCGTCCCCGTCGAGGTAACCGATGCGGGCGTCGAGACCCGGCAGCTCGGAACGGGCGATGCTCACGATCTCCTCGGCGAGACCGCGGGTCGCGGCGCTCGGCGGGCCCGGCACCGCGAGGACGAGCGCGGGCGCGCCCTCGGGAGCCGCCAGCGGCTCGGGTCGGCGGTGCCGCCCGGGCTGGCGAGGTCGCGGCATTCGTACTGGCAGGCCGGACGCGGGCCCAGTGGGGGAGCTCATGGCGACGCATGTTACTGGCTTCCTGGGCTCCCCTGTTCGGGGAGGGTGCACGTGAGCGGTATCCGTCCGGTTTTGTCTGATGAGTTACGTACGGATCAGAAGTGATCAGCGTGTTTTCCGGGCGACTTGCCCCCGGAGGGTGGAATCCCCCTTTTGGGGTATGACGTACGTTCCCTGCGCACGACGCATCAGGCGGGGCCCTTCACCGACAGCAGTCTCTCCTCGCTCGGCAGTGTGAGCGTGCCCGTCGCCAGTTCGGTGGCGATGCGCAGGGCGCCGTCCAGCGGATCACCCTCGGCGGGCACCCGCAGGGCATGCGGCAGCAGTCCGGTCAGTTCCTCTGCCAGCGGAACGAGGAGGGGGTCGCCCATCCCGAACAGACCCCCGGTGAGGGCGAGCCGGGGTTCTCCGTCGGCCGGGCAGACGGCCGCGGCCGACTCGGCCATGTGCCGGGCCGCCGTACGCAGGATGCCGGCGGCGACCACGTCGTCCGGGCCGCAGTCGGCCACCTGCGGCGCGAAGGAGGCGAGCACGGCCGGGCGATCCGAGCGTGGGTAGAGCCGGCCGGGCAGCTCTGGCATCGGGCCGAACCGCTCCTCGGCCCGGACCAGCAGCGCGGCGGACCCGCCGGGACGCCCGTCGTACGCGCGCAGGGCCGCCTCCAGACCGGCCCGTCCGATCCAGGCGCCGCTTCCGCAGTCGCCCAGCAGATGGCCCCAGCCGTCCGCCCGCTGCCATGCCGTCAGGTCCGTGCCGATGGCGATCAGGCCCGTGCCCGCCGCCACCACGACCCCCGGCCGCGGTCCGAGCGCGCCGACATAGGCGGTGACGGCGTCGGCGGCGAGCGCGGTCGTACGGACGCCGAACTCCCGCGTCAGAGCGCCCGGCAGCTCGGCGCGCAGCGCGTCGCCCAAGGTGCTGAGGCCGGCCGCGCCGACGACCGCCGTGGCCGGCCGGGAGATACCGGTCTCGGCCGACAACGTCCTTACCAAGGGGACCAGTTGTTCCATCAGGTGGTCCGGGTCGATGCCCCGCGCGCCGATGCGCACGGGCACCGGCGAAGAGCGCCGGGCCAGGGCACCCAGCTCGGCGGTCCCCAAGGCGACCCGCAGACCGGAACCGCCCGAATCCACGGCGAGGACGGCGTCGCCGTGGTTGTGGCGGCCGCTGTCGCCGGAGCCGGTCACGGTGCCGGAGCCGATCGCAGTGCCGGTCCCGACCCCGGCCCCCGCGCCGGAGCCCCAGCCCCGCGGCCGTCGCCCGGACTGGCGCCGGCGGTCACGGCAGGCGCCAGTCCACCGGCTGCCCTCCCTGCCGCACCAGCAGGTCGTTCGCCCTGCTGAACGGTCGCGAGCCGAAGAAGCCGCGGTCCGCCGACATGGGCGAGGGGTGCGCGGACTCCACCGAGGGCAGGTCCCCCAGCAGCGGACGCAGGTTGCGGGCGTCGCGGCCCCACAGGATGGAGACCAGGGGCTTGCCGCGCGCCGCCAGCGCCCGTATCGCCTGCTCGGTGACCTCCTCCCACCCCTTGCCGCGGTGCGCGGCCGGCTTGCGCGGGGCGGTGGTGAGCGCCCTGTTGAGCAGCAGCACCCCCTGTCGCGTCCACGGCGTCAGGTCACCGTCGGACGGCTGGGGCAGGCCCAGGTCGGTGGTCAACTCCCGGTATATGTTGATCAGGCTGCCGGGCAGCGGCCGGACCTCCGCGGCGACCGAGAACGACAGGCCCACCGCGTGCCCGGGCGTCGGATACGGATCCTGTCCGACGATCAGGACGCGTACGTCGTCGAAGGGTTGTTGGAAGGCACGCAGGACGTTCTGTCCGGCAGGTAGGTAGGTACGTCCCGCGGCGATCTCCGCGCGCAGGAAGTCGCCCATCTCGGCGATCCTCCCGGCGACAGGTTCGAGGGCCTTCGCCCAGCCCGGTTCGACGATTTCATGCAAGGGTCGTGGTGCCACGGCGTCACCCTACTGCCGTACACACGGCGGTGATCAACCGATGGCCAAGGCCGGGCGGCCGCCCCTCGCGTCCAGCTCGGCTCATCCCACCACCGCGGCCCGTACGCACAGGACGTCCGGCAGGTGCGAGGCCAACTGCCGCCAGCTGTCGCCGTCGTCGGCCGAGGCGAACACCTCGCCGTTGCGGTTGCCGAAGTACACGCCCGCCGGGTCCCCGTCGTCCGTGCACAGCGCGTCCCGCAGCACGGTGCCGTAGTGGTCCTCCTGCGGCAGGCCGGACGTGAGCGGCTCCCAGCTCTCGCCCGCGTCCGAGGTACGGAAGACCCGGCAGCGGTGGTCGGCGGGCACCCGGTCCGCGTCGGCGTTGATCGGGAACACGTACGCCGTGTCCCCGCGGGTCGGGTGCGCGGCGACGGCGAAGCCGAAGGTGGAGGGCAGGCCCGCGCCGATGTCCGTCCACCGCCCGCCTCTGTCGTCGCTGCGGTAGACCCCCCAGTGGTTCTGGAGGTAGAGGCGGTCCGGGTTCGCCGCGTCCCTCGCGACCTTGTGCACGCACTGGCCGAACTCCGGATTCGGGTCGGGCAGGAACACCGCGGAGACACCGGAGTTGGCGGGCGCCCAGCTCGCGCCGCCGTCGGTCGTCCGGAACACCCCGGCGGTGGACACGGCCACGGTCACCGACCGCGGGTCGCGCGTGTCGGTGAGGACGGTGTGCAGGCCCTCCCCGCCGCCGCCCGGCACCCACTTCGAGCGGGTGGGGTGCTCCCACAGAGGGCGGACCAGCTCGAAGCTCTCGCCGCGGTCCTCCGACCGGTACAGCGCGGCCGGTTCCGTGCCCGCGTACACCACGTCCGGCTCGGCGGCCGCCGGGTGCAGCTGCCAGACCCGCTCCAGCGAGGCCTCCGTGTCCTGCGGGAACTTGACGGCCGGTGCGGCCGGTTCGGTCCACGTTCGGCCGAGGTCGTCGGAGTGGAACACCGAGGGGCCCCAGTGCGCGCTGTCGCCGCCGGCCAGTAGCCGCGGACGGTCACCGCGGGTGTCGATGGCGACCGAGTAGATCGCCTGTGCGTTGAAGTAGGGGGATTCGTCGAACTCCCATGTTCCACCGCGCCGACGCCCGATGAACAGGCCTTTGCGCGTGCCCACGGCGAGCAGTACCTCGGTCATGCCGATCACCTCCGCTGTGTCTTTGACGTCCTTGTCCCAGACACCGGCCAGTTTGCACCCCACCACTGACAGTCACCTCTGGAAACGCCGTCGCCGCAGGTCACAGCGGCGACGGCGGGGTGGGAGCGCATGACGTCGGCCACTTTCGGCGGGACGCCTGCGCGGGCGCCGGGCCCGTGGGACCGTCGGGACGAGGGACGGCGACGGATTCGGCATGAGCATCGGGCCCGCCCGCACCGTATGGGAGGGCGGCGTGGTGTTCATGTGCTCATGAGGAGGAAGCCTTCGATGGCGTTCCGTGGTCCGAAGGTGTGGCTGTGGCGCTGGCGGCGCAACCCGCTCAAGCGTCGCGCCGACGCGGTGGAGGCCTGGGTCGTGCTCGGCGTGTGGGCGCTGACCGTCCTCGCCGGGGTGCTGGCGGGGTGGGCGACCGCCGGATCCGTCGAATACGGTCTGGCGCGGGAACGCGTCGAGTGGCGGCCCCTCATGGGGCGGCTGACCGAGCGGGCCCCGGGCAAGGCCGTCAGCGGTTCCTCCAGCGCCGACCAGGTGTGGGCGAAGGTCGGCTGGACCGGGCCGGACGGGTCCGCGCACAACGGCCAGGTCCGGGTCGGACCCGGCAGCGCCGCGGGAACCCCGGTCACGGTGTGGACGGACCGGCAGGGCCGGCTGGTGACGAAGCCCGCCACCGCCGCCCAGGCCAGGCTGCGCGCCTCCCTCGTCGGCGGCCTGGCAGGAGTCGGCGCGGCCGCCCTGCCTCTCGCGGGCGGCCGCTTCCTGCGCGGCCGCCTGGAACGCCGCCGCGTGGAACAGTGGGACACCGACTGGGCCCGCTTCGACGCCCTGTGGGGCCGCCCGACGGGCTGATCCGAACGGCGCCCCCGCCCGGACGGCGCGGAAGCCCGGCGAACGGGGCACGGCGTCGACCGCCGACCTCCACGCCGACGGCGTGTTCCAGGGGGTCGGCACGACGCCACCGACGACGCGACGGAATCCGGCGACGGGCCCGCGGACGTGCGAGCTCAGTTCGTGAGGGGCAGGCTCCGGTCCAGGATCCCGTCGATATCGGCGCCGTCCGGGAGGGTGCCGAAGGCGTACCCCCAGTCGCCGCCCAACCGGGTCGCGCAGAAGGCGTCGGCGACGGCGGGCGGGGCGTGCCGCACCAGGAGCGAGGCCTGGAGGGTGAGGGCCATCTGCTCCACCAGACGGCGGGCGCCGGACGGTGTCGCCCCGCCCAGCCGGGTGCGCAGCCGTGAGACGGCGGCGTCGAGGCGGGCGTCCGCCCCCTGCGCCAGGGCGAGTTCGCGGAACAGGGCGTCCGCCGTCGTCGGCTCGCGGGTCAACGCCCGCAGCACGTCGAGGGCGTTGACGTTGCCCGAGCCCTCCCAGATGGACAGCAGGGGCGCTTCGCGGTAGTGCCGGGGCATTCCGGAGTCCTCCACGTAGCCGTTGCCGCCCAGGCACTCCAGGGCCTCCGCCGTGAAGGCCGGACCGCGTTTGGTCACCCAGTACTTGCCGATGGCGGTGGCGATCCGGCGGAAGGCCTGCTCGGGCCCCTGGTCGTCGCCTCCACGCACCGCCCGGTCGGCCGCCCCGGCCAGCCGCAGCGTGAGCGTCGTGGCGGCCTCCGACTCCAGCGCCAGGTCCGCCAGCACGTTGCGCATCAGCGGCTGGTCCAGCAGCCGCGCCCCGAACGCGGCACGGTGTCGCACATGGTGCCCCGCCTCGACGAGCGTCTTGCGCATCAGCGTGGCCGACATCATCACGCAGTCCAGCCGCGTGCAGTTGACCATCTCGATGATGGTCTTCACGCCCTGCCCCTCGGGTCCGACCAGCCAGGCCACGGTTCCGTCGAACTCGGGCTCGGAGGACGCGTTGGAGCGGTTGCCGAGCTTGTCCTTGAGCCGCTGGACGCGGAACGTGTTGCGGGTGCCGTCGGGCAGCACACGCGGCACGAGGAAGCAGGACAGCCCGCCGGGCGCCTGTGCCAGGACCAGGAAGACATCGCACATCGGCGCCGACGTGAACCACTTGTGCCCGCGCAGGGTGTACACCCCGGGCTCCGCCGTGGGCAGGGCCGCCGTCGTGTTCGTCCGGACGTCGGAGCCGCCCTGCTTCTCGGTCATCCCCATGCCCGCGAGCAGTCCGCGCTTCTGCGTCGGCACCCGCAGCCCCGGGTCGTACTCGCGGCCGGTCAGCAGCGGCTCGTAGACGGCGGCGAGCTCCGGCTGACGGCGCAGGGCGGGGACGGCCGCGTAGGTCATCGACGTGGGACAGCCGTGCCCGGCCTCCGTGTGCCCCCAGGCGAGACCGCCCGCCGTGCGCGCCACGTGGGCGCCCGGCCGGTCGTCCGCCCAGGGCGCGCCGGCCAGCCCCTCCGCGACCGCGACCCGCATCAGCTCGTGCCAGCTGGGGTGGAAGTCGACCTCGTCGACGCGGTGGCCGTACCGGTCGTGGGTGCGCAGCGTCGGCTCGTGCCGGTTGGCCAGCTCGCCCCACTCCTGCGCCTCGACGCCGCCCGCCAGCAGACCGATCCGGCGGACGTCCGGCTCCGCCCACCCGGCGCCCTCCCGCCGCAGCCCTTCGAGCAGGGCCGCGTCGTCGGAGGCGTCGTACGGGGCCAGGGGAGGCGGCTGATTGACGACGTCGTGCGTGACGGCCGCCGGGACGGACGCAGGGGGCTGCGCCTGGGGATCGGCCTGCGGCTGCGCCGGGGACTGCGACTGGCTGAGTATCTGGACCATGCCGACCATGTTGCACTTTCTCTACGGCTGTAGCAATAGTGCAATACGGTGGGCGCACGTAGAGTACGACCCCATGCGGATGAACGTGCCGGCGCGGCCCGGCGAGGTCGAGCTGCCCCCGCTGTCCGCGCGGTCGGTGGTCCTGAGCCTGCTGCTGGGCACGCACCCGCCCGAGCTGGCGGCGAAGGACCTGGTGCGCGGAGTGGAGCCGTTCGGCGTCGGCGGATCGACGGTCAGGGCCGCGCTCAGCCGGATGGTGACAGCGGGCGATCTGCGGCGGACGGACGGCGTGTACCGGCTCAGCGACCGGTTGCTGGAGCGCCAGCGCCGCCAGGACGACGCCGTGCGTCCGGACACGCGCGCGTGGAACGGTGACTGGGAGATGGCCGTGATCACCGCCACCGGTCGGGGCCCCGCCGAACGCGCCGAACTGCGCGGCCGGTTGACCGCCCTCAGACTGGCCGAGCTCCGCGAGGGCGTCTGGCTGCGGCCCGCCGACCTCGGCCGGCCCTGGCCCGCGGATCTCGGGAACGTCCTCCAGCACTTCACCGCCCGCCCCGACGCGCCCGCGCGTGACCTGGCCGCCGGGCTGTGGCCGCTCGACGCCTGGGCGCGGACGGCCCGGGTCCTGCTGGCCCACGTCGAACGGAGCCACCGGCCCGCCGACCGCTTCACTGCGCTCGCGGCGGTCGTACGGCATCTGCTCGCCGACCCGGTGCTGCCGGCCGAACTCCTCCCCGCCGACTGGCCGGGACCGGCCCTGCGCACCGCCTACCTGCACCATCGGCAGCGGCTGACCGCGACGGTGTCGGTGGCGGACGCATAGGTACGGCGGCCGTGCGAAGCGCCGTGCGGGGGACGCTTCGTACGGCCGCCTTCCTACCGTGGGGGGACCGGAGGCGGGACTACTTGTAGGTGATGTCGGACGACGCGTACTTGCAGTAGGTTCCGTCCGCGCCGGTGCCGTTGGTGGTCGGCTCCTTGCCCGTGTTGTTGCCGATGTACTTCTGGCACGGAATGATCTTCTTGCTGCTGTCCCCGACGATGGTGATCTTCTTCAGGGTCGCGCTGTCGCCGTAGTTGGTGTTGATGCCGACGAGCCGACTGCCCTTGTACGTCGCCTCGATGGTGTTGAGGTTGATCGTGCGCTTGTACTGACCGCTCTTGCAGTTGCCGCAACTGCGCACGAAGGTGCCGAAGTTCTGTACGGCGAAGTTCGAGACGTTCAGTGTCCCGGCGCCGTTGAACTGGAACACCTTGTCGCTGGCCTCCTTCGCCCCACCGCCGGAGACGGTGTAGACGTTGGACGACGAGGAGCCCAGGAAGGTCGCCGCGTCCTCGCCGACGTCCTCCCACCAGACGTTCTGCAGCGTGCAACTGCCCAGGCAGTGGATGCCGTCGGCGGCCGGCGACCCGATGATGACGTTCTTCACGACCGCGCCGGGCGCGAGCTCGAGGATCGGGTCCTGGTCCTCGTTCTGGCCGCCGGTGCCGAGGTCACCGTCGCCATAGAGGCGCTTCATCCCGTAGTCCTTGGTGCCGGAGACCGAGATGGTGGCGGTGACCGCCTGGCTGCCGTTGGCGCCGGGCCAGGTCGCGGCGCTCGCGGGGGTGAGGGCTCCACTGGTCATGATCATGCCAACCGTGAGCCCGATGGCGGCCAGCCCGCCGGTGAGCGCGCGCCCGTGGGTGCGCCGAGGTGTCGCAGAACTTGCTGGTGAAGCCATGTCCCGATGCCTTCTTCCAGGTGGGGGATGGGGAGAGCGCTCCGGACGGCCCGGAGCGTTCCAGGTGAGTGGTCGGAGTGGGTCGGGATGGTCAGGGCGGTCGGGCCGTTCAGGGCCTTCCGGCGCCGATCCCGACCGGATGGGTGTCCGCGGGGCCGGTCCGCCGAGGGAGGGCGAGGACCGCCGCCGTCGCCGGAGAGGCGGCCGCCGCGACGAGGGAGGGTCTTTGCACTTGTGTACGTGGGGGTCCGACACGCATGCGGGGGCATCCCTTCGAGGGAAAGGAGAGGATCAAGTATGTGAATGTCAAGCGCCATGTTGGACGACGCGTGCGGACGGTGCGGCCCTTTATGGGGGTGGCGTGAGCGGCTCGGTCACACTGCTGAACGGAACGTAGGGGGCAAGCGCTTTCTAGTCAACGCTTTGCGCAGAACACATTCGGCCAGCCGGCCTGGTCCCGGTCAACGGGTAAGGGCTTGCGGGGAGTTGGCGTGGGAGCGCTTCCATGGCGGGCATGCGCATGCCACCATGCGAGGCGGACGCTTCCCTTCGCCACTGCCGAAGAGGGGCGGGCCGACGCACCGACGCCACCTGCCGAGCCGCCGTTTTCGCTCGCGCACCTCACGTACGACGTCCCCCGAGCCGCTACCAGAAAGGGACAAGCACGTGTCGAACTCGCCTGGGAGAGCCCTGCGTTCGCTGTTGGGTGCATTGCTGCTCCTGCTCACCGCCGCTCTCCTCACCGCCCCCGCCGCCTCCGCGCGCACGCGTGCCGCCGCGCCGGTCCCCGCGGCCACCCTCACCGAGGTCACCGGCTTCGGCGCCAACCCCAGCGACCTCCAGATGTACGTGTACGCGCCGGCCACCGTCACGGCCCACCCGCCGGTGCTCGTCGCCGTGCACTGGTGCGGGGGCTCCGGGCCCGCGATGTACTCCGGCACCGAGTACGCGCAACTCGCCGACCGGTACGGCTTCGTGGTGGTCTACCCGTCCGTCACCCGGAGCAGCAAGTGCTTCGACGTCTCCTCGTCCCAGGCGCTCAGGCGGGGCGGCGGCAGCGACCCGGTCGGCGTCAAGTCGATGATCGACTGGGTGACCGCCGCCTACGCGGCCGACACCGGTCGCGTCTTCGCCACCGGTATCTCCTCCGGGGCGATGATGACCAACGTCCTGCTCGGCGACTACCCCGACGTGTTCGCCGCCGGATCCGCCTTCTCCGGGGTCCCCTTCGGCTGCTTCGCCACCACCGACGGCTCCGAGTGGAACAGCGCCTGTTCCGGCGGCACCGTGATCCACACCGCACGGGAGTGGGGCGACCTCGTCCGCGGGGCCTACCCCGGCTACACCGGAGCCCGGCCGCGCATGCAGGTGTGGCACGGCACCGAGGACGACGTGCTGCGCTACCCCAACTTCGGCGAGGAGATCAAGCAGTGGACCGATGTGCGGGGAGTGAGTCAGACGCCCGCGGTCACCGACTCGCCCGTCTCGGGCTGGACCCGCACCCGGTACGGCGGCACGGGTGACCAGGCTCCCGTGGAGGCCGTCAGTCTCCAGGGCGTGGGCCACAACCTGTATGCCTGGGGCATGGCCGCGCGTGTGATCACCTTCTTCGGCCTGGACGCCTCCGGCCCCACCCCGCAACCCCAGCCCGGCAGTTGCCGGGTGACCGCGACGACGAACGCCTGGAACACCGGTCTGACCGCCTCCGTGACCCTCACCAACACCGGCACCACCACGGTCGACGGCTGGCAGCTCGGCTTCACCCTGCCCTCCGGCCAGACCATCACCAACGGCTGGGGCGCCACCTACGCGCCGGCCTCCGGAGCGGTGACGGCGACCAACGCGTCGTACAACGGCAGACTCGCCCCCAACGCGAGCGTCACCATCGGCTACCAGGCGAACCACACGGGCAACAGTGCGGCGCCGGGCGGCTTCACGCTCAACGGAGCTGCGTGCGGCGCGAGTTGAGGGCTCCGGGGCGGCCGGTGTGCCAGGCCGCCCCGGCAGTCGGCTAGACGACCTCTTCCTCTTCCTCTTCCCTGGACCTCTCCACGGCGTCCCCGGCGGGCTTCTCGCCACCGCCGGCCGGCAGGGCGACCGTCTCCGGTGCCGGAGCGGCCTTCGAGGGCAGGTGGTTGAAGAGCAGGTTCAAGACGATCGCCGTCAGGCAGCCCGCGCTGATACCGCTGTTCATCACCGTCTGGAACCAGTCGGGGAACTTCGCGTAGATCGTCGGCACGCCGACAGGGAGCATGCCCATCGCGACCGACACGGCCACCACCGTCAGGTTGTGGTTCCCCTTGAAGTCGACCTCCGCCAGCGTCCGCAGACCGCTCGCGGCGACCGTCCCGAACATCACCAGGCCCGCCCCGCCGAGCACCGGCGCCGGAACGGCGGCCACCACCGCGCCCAGCTTGGGCAGCAGACCCAGCAGTACGAGGATCCCGCCCGCGGTGGCGACGACCCAGCGGCTGCGCACCCGGGTCATGCCCACCAGTCCGACGTTCTGCGCGTACGCCGTGTACGGGAAGGTGTTGAAGACACCGCCCAGGACGGTCGACAGCCCGTCGGCGCGCAGCCCGTCCGAGAGGCTGCGCGGCTCGACCCTGCGGCCGGTCATCTCGCCGACCGCGATGAGGTCACCGGTCGTCTCGGTCATCGTGACCAGCGCCACGATCAGCATGGAGATGATCGCCGACGCCTCGAAGGCGGGCGCGCCGAAGTGGAACGGCGTGCTGATGCCGACCCAGTCGGCGTCCCCGACCCCGTCGAAGTCCGTGAACCCGAACGGCACCGCGACCGCGAGCCCCGCCACGATGCCGATCAGCACAGCGATCCGGCTGAGGAACGCCGGTGCGAAGCGCTGCACGCCGAGGACCACCATGAGGACGAACCCGGCGAGTCCGATGTTCCTGGGCTCTCCGAAGTCCGCCGAACCGGCTCCGCCCGCCGCCCAGTTGCCCGCGACCGGCAGCAGCGAGAGACCGATGATCAGGATGACGGCGCCGGTGACCAGCGGCGGGAAGAAGCGCAGCAGCCTGCCGAACACAGGCGCCAGCAGCACGATCGCCAGCCCCGCCACGATCACCGACCCGTAGATCGCGGGCAGTCCGCCGCCCGTCGTCCCGATCAGCACCATCGGCGACACCGCCGCGAACGTACAACCCTGCATGATCGGCAGCCGCACGCCGAAGCGCCAGAAGCCCACGCACTGGATCAGCGTGGCGATGCCGCAGACCAGCAGGTCGGCGGTGATCAGATACGCGAGGTCGGCGGGCGACAGTTTCATCGCACCGCCCACGATCAGGGGCACGGCCACCGCGCCCGCGTACATCGCGAGTACATGCTGGAGACCGAAAGCGGCCAACTGCCCTGCGGGAGGCACCTCGTCGACGGGATGAACGGGCGCGGTCGTGGTCATGGACACTCCAGAGCGGGGCGGGGAGGGGGACGGAGGAAACGGGGGCCGCGACACAGCGGGCCGGGCGGGGGTGGCGACATCCGGACAGCACGAGACCGTACGAGACTTGAACAGTTTGTTGATTTCACCGATGTTGCTGCCGCGTGTCCCGTACACCGATCCTGGCCGGACCGGCCGCGGTCCACAGCGCCGCCCAGTCCGGCAGCTTCACCACACCCCGCCCCAGCGAGGCCCCCAGCTCCGCCTCGGCCCGTTCGATCGCCAGCCACCCCGCCCACTCGACGGGTTCCGCCCCGGCGGCCCGCAGCAGCACCAGCGGATCGCCGGGCAGCTCCCGCCGTGCGAGGACGGGGCCGTCCGCCAGCAGGGACGTGGCGGTTTCCTTCGCGCACGGACGGTTGGTGCCGATGACCCCGGTGGGGCCCCGCTTGATCCAGCCCGCCACGTACTCGCCCGCCGCGACAGCGCCGTCGCGCAGGACCCGGCCGGCCAGATGCGGCACCGTGCCCCGCTCGGGGTCGAACGGCAGACCCTCGAGCGGTACCCCGCGATAGCCCACCGACCGCAGTACCAGCTGCGCCCCGATGTCCTCGTGCCGGCCGGTGCCCGACACCCCGCCGCGCGCGTCCGGCGCGGTCCGCTCGAAACGGACCGCGCCCACCCGGCCGCCGTCGGCGCGGAGTTCGACGGGGCGCAGGAAGAACCGCAGCCGGATCCGCCGCCGGGCGCCTCGGGCGGGTGTGGCCGCCCAGCCGCGCAGCACCTCCACGTTCCGCCGCTGCGCCGACGGCAGTCCGGTGGGGTCGCCGTACGCCGGATCGAGTGCCAGCTCCGCCTCGTCCACGACCACCTCGGTGTCCGGCAGAGCGCCCAGCTCGCGCAGTTCCTTGGTGGTGAAGCGGGCCTGGGACGGGCCGCGCCGCCCCACCATGTGGATCTCGGTGACCTCGCTCGCGGCCAGTGCGGTCAGCGCCGCCTGGGGCATGTCGGTCGGACTCAGCTCGGCCGCCTGCCGGGCCAGGATCCGGGTGACGTCCACCGCCACGTTCCCCAGACCCACCACCACGGCCGAGCGGGCGCCCCGCAGGAACCCCTCGGCAGCGGCGTCCGGATGCGCGCTGTACCAGGACACGAACTCCGTCGCCGACCAGCTGCCCGGCAGTTCCTCGCCGGGGACGCCCAGATGCCGGTCGGTCGCCGCGCCCACGCAGTACACGACCGCGTGGTACAGCTCGCGCAGCCGGGCGGGCGGTACCCCGTCCGGCCCGACCCTGATCCCGCCCAGGAAGCGCACCCGCTCGTGCTCGAGCACCGCGCGCAGACTGTTCTGGAGCGACTTGATCTTCTCGTGGTCCGGAGCGACGCCGTACCGCACGAGCCCGTAGGGGCACGGCAGCCGGTCCAGGACGTCGACGAGCACGTCGGGGTCCTGTTGGATCAGACTCTGGGCGGTGTAGACCCCACTCGGCCCTGAGCCGACGACGGCGACACGCAGCACGGCGGAACTCCTTACCCAGGGGGACGGAGGAGATCGCTGGTCCCTCCAGCATCGCATCAGGTCGGCTCCGCTGACAGGGTGCCGTACGGGCTCGGTGCGCGCGTGTCCGTTCGTATGGAAAGTGATCATGCGGTTACGTTGCGTGTGTGCTAGACGCATCGTTTCTTAATCTTTCTGATCGTTCCGCCGAGGACGGCGCGATCTCCGTGTGGCCCGCGTGGCAGGTCCAGGAGGCTGGGGGCGTCACCACCTGGTTCCATGTCCGGCTGGAGTTCACCGACGGCGCGCGCGTCGAGTCGCTGGCCGTCGTCTGCGAGGAAGGCGTCTCCGTCGAGGACGTCCGCGCCCAGCCGCCGCTGTCGCTCGTGGACCTGACGGTCCTCGCGGACTGGATCAAGGGGCCCCTGTTCGAGCGCTGTGCCGGAGTCGGCCTCGGCGCGCAGGACGTGGAGGGCGCCGAGGACGCGCACGGCGTGGTGGACACGCGCGGGGTGGAGGACGCACAACGCGCGGAGGACGTGGGTGTTCCGGACGGCGCGGACGACGTACGCGCAGTGGCCGCCACCGGTTACCCGGGCGAGTCGCCCGCTCCCCGGCGGGCCCGCCCGGCCTGGCCACGGGGACTCGAGGGGCGGTGGCTGGTGGCGCAGGAGTACCGCGCGGCCCAGGAGGAGGGGGCGGACCCCGTCCTCGCGGTCATGTGCGCGACGGGACACAGTCGGCGCAAATCGCTGAGGCTGATCGCACAGGCACGCGACGTGGGCTACCTGACGCCGCGTCACGCACGACGCTGACGATGGCCGTAACCGAACCCCGCCGACGAGGTCCGTGCGCCAGGCAGGTGGGCCGGACCCCTGGGCGGGGCAGGTAGCGGAACCCGTGCGGGCGATGCAGGTGGCGGGACCCGTGGCGAGGCAGGCGGCGGATCCGCGGGCGGGACCTTGGACGGGGGTCGTCAACAGGTCCCGCGGGCAGGGGCGTCGACCGGAGCCGCTACTGCATCCCGCGCATCCGTGTGATCTCGCTCGTCTGCTGCGCGATCACGTCGTCCGCCATCTCCTCGATCCGCACGTTGTTGCCGTGTGCCTTGACGTCCGCTGCCATGCTGAGGGCGCCCCCGTGATGGGTGATCATCAGGGTGAGGAAGAGCGCGTCGAACGCCTTGCCGTGCGCCGCGCGCAGTTCGGTCAGCTGCGCCTCGGTGGCCATCCCGGGCATCGCCGTGTGCTCGTGCTCGCCGCTCGCCCCGACCTCGCCGTAGGTCTCGAGCCAGCCCTCCATGGCCTTGATCTCCGGCCCCTGCGCGGCGCCGATCCGCGCCGCGAGACCCTTGACCGCCTTCGACTCGGCTTGTTTCGGAGCGAGTTCGGTCATCTTCAGGGCCTGGGCATGATGCTGGATCATCATCCGCGCGTACGCGACGTCGGCGGAGTTGGGCGTGTCGTCGTCGGCGCGCTGATCGGCCGCGTCCTGGGCGGAAAGGGTCTGGTTCGACTCACCGGGCTTTCCCGGCGCGATCACCGAAGGGCCGTCGGCCGCGCCCGACTTGGTGTCCGGCCCGGAGTCGCACCCCGCGAGGGCGAGTGCGAGCAACAGCGACGCTGAGACGAGCGGCACTCGGCGGACGAGCACAACGACCTCCTGAAGGACGTGAGTTGAGGACGAGGACCGCCCTCGTCCGGATCTTTGCACCATGGATCGGGCTACTGAACGGAAAGATTCATTACGAGTGCGTTGCCGAGCCTTGATATGTGCATGATGAAGACGATACTTCGGAGCACCGCGAGCCGTTCCGTGTGAACGGCAACAAGGGAGGACGCAGTGACCCTGTTGAACGACCTTCGAACGCGCCGCAGACGGCTGGGAGTGGCCGCCGCGTGTACTGGGCTCCTGGCCGCGCTTCTGACGACCGTCCCGGCGGCCGCGACCCCCGACCCGGGGGACGGCCCCGCCGTCGAGCAGCGGGTGTCCCAGGGCGCCCGGGCCGAGGCGGCGGCGGCGATCGCCGAGGGCGAGATACCGGGGCAGGACGAGATCGTCCATTCGGACAACATCGAGCACCTGGTGAACATCCCCAAGGAGGCCCTGCCCGGCACCAACTCGGACCTCGCCTTCCAGGGCAAGTACGCCTTCTCCGGAAACTACGACGGCTTCCGCATCTTCGACATCAGCAAGCCGAAGTCCCCGAAAACCGTCGCCCAGGTGCTCTGCCCCGGCTCGCAGAACGACATCTCCGTCTCGGGCGACCTGCTCTTCCTGTCGACCGACTCCTCACGCAGCGACAGCAGTTGCAACAGCACCACGCAGCCGGTGACCGAGAAGTCCTCCTGGGAGGGCATGAAGGTCTTCGACATCAGCGACAAGGCGAACCCGAAGTACGTCGCCGCCGTCGAGACCGCCTGCGGCTCGCACACCCACACCCTGGTGCCCGAGCGCAAGAACGTCTACGTGTACGTCTCCTCGTACTCGCCGAACGCCGCCTACCCGGACTGCCAGCCCCCGCACGACGGCATCTCGGTCATCAAGGTGCCGCGCAAGACGCCGGAGAAGGCAGCGATCGTGAGCTTCCCCGTGCTGTTCCCGGGGGAGGGCCCGGACGGCGGAGGCAACCCGGGCTCGCCCACCAACCCCGGCGTGTCCAAGACGACCGGCTGCCACGACATCACGGTCCTGCCCTCGAAGGACCTGGCGGCGGGCGCCTGCATGGGTGACGGCATCCTGTTCTCCATCAAGGACCCGGAGCACCCGAAGGTCATCGACCAGGTCCAGGACAACGTGAACTTCGCGTTCTGGCACTCGGCGACCTTCAACCAGAAGGCGAACAAGGTCGTGTTCACCGACGAGCTGGGGGGCGGCGGCGCCGCCACCTGCAACGCGGCGACCGGCCCGGACAAGGGCGCCGACGGCATCTACGACATCGTCGGCAAGGGCGACAAGCGCAAGCTGGTCTTCCGCGGCTACTACAAGATCCCCCGCCACCAGGCGGACACCGAGAACTGCGTGGCCCACAACGGCTCGCTGATCCCGGTCAAGGGCAAGGACATCATGGTGCAGGCCTGGTACCAGGGCGGCGTCTCGGTCTGGGACTTCACCGACTCGTCGAAGCCGAAGGAGATCGCCTACTTCGAGCGCGGTCCGCTCGACACCCAGGTGCTGAGGGGCGGCGGCTCCTGGTCGGCGTACTACTACAACGGTTACATCTACTCGAACGACATCGCCAAGGGCTTCGACGTGCTGAAGCTGAACGACCGGCGCACGGACCCGGCGAAGCGGATCCATCTGCCCGAGCTCAACGTCCAGACGCAGCCTGACTACTTCGACTGATCCGAGGTCGACCGATCCGAGGTCGACCGGACCCCGGTCGGCCGGTCGTCGGTCGGCCGGTCGTCCGTCGACCGGTTTCCGTTCGGCTGACGATAGGTCGGCCGGATTTCGGCAAGCGCTTCCGTGGCGAAGAAGCGCGACAGATCGGTGTCACAGCTCCCGCCGGGCGCCTCGGCGTCCGGCGGGACCCCCTGCTCCCGGTCGAGCCGGTAGCGTGCGAACAGTTCGGCGCGCACTGTCGTGAGCGGCAGAGGCACGTTCGGCAGCACCATCGCGTAGACGGCTCCCATCAGCTGGGAACGCAGCATCGGGTAGTCGTGGTCGACGTCCTGCGACCCGTGCCGGACCGCGGTCTCCCGCAGCAGTTCGGCCAGCCGCTGCTGCTCAGGGCACTGCACGAAGCCCTCGGCCTGCAACAGCCCCGCCATGTGCTGGCGCATCAGCACCGTACGGTCCCGGGCCAGTCCCAGGATGCCGTCGATGGCCCGTGCCATCCGCTCCCGGCCGTCCTCGGTGCGCGGCTCCCGCTCCAGCGCCTCCTCCAGCGTGCGGTGCATCAGCCGGTGCACCGCCGACTGGACCAGCTGCCGCTTGCCCGGAAAGTAGTAGGAGACCAGCCCGCGCGCCGAGCCGGCCCGGTCCGCGATGTCACCGAGCGTCGTCGCCTCGTACCCGCGCTCGCTCACCAGCTCGACCGCGGCCTGAAGGAGCCGCTCCCGGGAACGCCGCCGCAGTTCTTCATTGACCGAGGCGCTGCGCGGGGACATTCTGTAACTCCTGCGTTGACTGGCTGGCAGCCAACTATACTCAGGGCATCCCGGTCGGGTTCCGGTACGGAGCACGCCGGGTTGCCGCCTGCTCTGGGCGACGCGGGGGATCGTCCAGAGTGGGCGTGCTTCTCCCGTAATAGTGGCCTGAGGCGACCGTCGGCAGCGGGTGGGCCCAGTCCATGAACCGTGTGGACCTCTCGGAGCTCACGCTTCCTGCCCACCTGGCCGGTCCAGCGGGGTCACGTTCCACGCGAGCGGGAGATCGGCGTCGCAGAACACGCAGACGAAGGCCCCCTCACGTACGACGTTGTTCTCTTCACACCGTTCGCAGCGCCGGAACACCAGGGCGTGGGTGAAGCCGTCGGGGCGGCCGATACCGGCCCGGTCCAGCGCGGCGGCCACGGCCGGCCAGGAATCGGGGTCCGGGCAGTAGCCGGTGGACTGATTGCTGACCTCGAGGACGTGCGGCCCGTACGGGGTGCGGCGGAACGAGATCTCGCCCGCTCCGAGTACGTCTCCGCCGCCCGCGCAGGCCACGTGCTCGCTGCACCGGGGCGCGAGCCGCAGGAGGCCGTCGAGCCCGACGACGTAAGTGAACGGTTCCGCGTCCTCCGGCGTCGCGTACGTGTCCAGGTCCGCGGCGCGGTGGATCACCCGGCCGCCGGCCCCCGGCACGACCGCCTGCCGCACGTCCTCCGGTCCCACGTAACCGTATCGCCGCTCCGGCAGGGTCACGGACGCCACCGCACCTGGGCCGCGATCGCCAGGGCGACCAGCATGGCGCCCAGCAGCCAGCCGCCCAGGACGTCCGAGGGCCAGTGCACGCCCAGCCAGATCCGGGTCAGGCCCACGCCCACCACGGAGACCACCGCCACCGCCAGCGCCGTACGCCACAGGACGGGGGCGACGCCGTGCCGATGCAGCACCCACAACAGGAGACCGAACACGACCGTGGCGGTCAGCGCGTGCCCGGAGGGGTACGCCGCGTAGTGGGCGGAGTCGACCGGATCGGGCCAGACCGGTCGGGCGCGGTCCGCGCCCGCCTTGAGTCCTTGCTGGATCAGCGTGCCCACCGCGGACGTGGCGACCAGCCACCCGGCCGTCCACCAGTCCGCGTACCGCCACACCAGCCACACGGCGACCACCGCCCCCAGCAGGCGCAGGGTCAAGGGGTCCCAGACCCAGTCCGTGAGGATGCGACAGATCTGGGTGACGTCGGGGTCGGCGACGGCCCAGCGGTGGGTGGTGCGGGAGATGTCGCCGTCGACGGAGATCAGGGGGTGCCACTCGGCCGTGACCAGGACGAGGAGCAGGGCGGAACACAGTCCCAGGGCCAGAGCGGTCCGGAGGGCCGTGCGCAGGGCCGAGAGGCGGGGCGGGGAGTCGACGGGCGGGGTGTGCATGGGGAAATCCTCGCCGAACGGTGGGGACGGAGGCGAACCCGGGGTGGCACGGTCCGGCCGGCGGTGGTCGTCCGCATTCCTGGCCCCACCCCTGTCGCGACGGGCCGGCCCACGGACGGGGCGCTCGGCGCGGTGGCCGCTCCGGCTCAGCCAAGCGCGCGCAGTGCGGGGACCAGGGTCACCAGAACCGGGATCACCGGCACGAGTGAGGCCGCCGCCGTCAGCCGCAGTCTGCGGGCCGCGGTGAGCCGGTCGGCCGGTGTGAGCAACCGGTGCACGCGCTGTGGGAGTTGGGCCTGCGGGGCGGGGGAGGGGCCGAACACGCCCCGGTCCTCGTTGAGTTCGACCAGCGCAAGGGCGGTGGTCAGCCGGCCGAAGCGGCGGGAGGCCATGTCGTCGGCCGACAGTTCGACCAGCCGGTGCATCTCGTCGCGGAACGCGGCGAACACCGGCACCTGCGGGAACCCGGTGGCCAGCGCCGCCGAGCAGTGCAGCAACCAGTCGTGACGCGCCTGGACGTGCCCCTGCTCGTGCGCGAGCACGGCATCGAGCTGACGCCCCTTCAGGCGCCGCAACGCGGCTGTGGTGACCACCAGTTGAGGCGCCGCACCGGGCAGCCACCAGGCGTCGGTCCGCTCGGCCTCCAGTACCAGCAGTCGCCCGGACGTGGGCTCCTCTCCCGGCAACAACGGTGCTCGCAGGCGGAGTTCGGCGTGGCGGCTCCGGCGGCCGGTCCGGCTCCGCAGGACCTCCCGTACGAGCATCGCCCCGGTCCACAGTCCGCCGCACGCGAGTGCCACCGCGGTCGCCGCCGCCCAGGGCCCCGCAGCGCCCAGCGCGTACGCCTCAACCACCGAGTGCGGGGCCGGCGCGAAGACATGACCGCGCACCGCCTGCCAGGCCGCCGCGGCGCTGAGCGTCATCGAGAACACGCAGCACAGCAGGACCGCGGCCACCACGCACTGCCACGCCCACAGGGCGACCACCGGTTCGCGGTCCGGCCAGTCGGCCCGGGCGATCAGCCGGGGGGCGATCACGGCGGTCAGGGCACCGAGCAGCAGCAGTACCACGGGGACCATCATGCGCAGCAGCCTATGAGCGGCGTACCGCTCAGGGGTACGGCTTGTCCCGGTGAAGTGACGCAGACCACGCCGCGGCCGGGTTCACATCGTCAGCAGCATGGCGAGCATCCCGATCCCCATCGACAGTCGGCACGCCCGCGCGACTTCGGGCCGGTCGCTCCAGGCGACGGCGGCTCCCCCCGCCCCGGACACCGGCAACAGCCGGACCCCGGCGAGCAGGACGTACCCGGTGAAGTACAGCAACAGCACCCCTGTCAGCAGCGGGACGCCGGACCCGCCGTGCCCGTGCGGGTGCGCGGGCGCGACGGCCATGGCGGCCGCCATGTAGGCCATCGCTCCTGCCCCGACCAGATGGTGCAGGTGGTGGGTGCTCGCGCGGGCCGCCCACAGGGCCCGCAGCGCGGCCGCCGCGAAGACCGCCGCGAACACCGGCCAGGCCCACGCCGGCAGGGTGAACGCGGCCGGGGGCACGGCCATCGCGGCCATCCCGAATCCCATCAGCGCCTCGCCGCCCGCGGCCCTGCGCTGTTCCTCGAGCCCGCTGCGCATGCGCAGCAGACAGTAGGCGCCGGTCGCCGCACACAGCGCCACCAGCAGCCAGCCGGGCGAAGCCGGTCCGTGCACGCGCGCCTCCCCGCTCGACGTCCGCAATCGAGGATTGCGATGCCCTCGGGGCACCGTGCGCACGCGGGCGCAAGGGTGTACAGGGGGAGCGGTCGACGGAGCACGGAAATAGTTCACAGATAAAACACATGCTAAATTGCCAGGCATGAGCAGTGCGACCCCTCGACGCCCCCACCGCGAGTCCAGCCCGGAATCCCGTTTGCAATCCCGTTTGGAATCCAGCCCGGGATCCCGCCGCGAGCCGGTCCGTGAGCAGCCGCATGACCCGGTCCGTGATCCGGTCCGTGACCGGGACCGTCGGACGGGTCGCCGGACGGGTCGCCGAGCCCGTCCCGGACTCCGCCTGCCGGTCGCCGGTGTGCTGCGCCTCGCCAAGCCCTCCGACATCTGGTTCAAGCCCGCCCTGAGCGTGATCGCCGCCGTCGCCCCGCCGAACCTGATCCTGCTGGCCCTGGGGCGGCTGGACCTGGCGATGTACACGATGGCGGGGTCCCTGTGCGCGCTGTACGCCCACAACCGCCCCTACGCGGCCCGGGCCCGGGTCCTGGCCTGGGTGGTACTGGGCATGACGGGCGGTCTGGCCGTCGCCCTGCTCGCGGCCTCGCTCACCGGCGACGCCGTCGCCCTGGTCACCGTCGGCGCCCTCCTCGCGGCCGCGCAGAAGGTCCTCTGCGACGCGACCCGCCTCGGCCCGCCCGGCAATGTCGTCCTCACCTTCGTCAGCTCCGCCGCGCTGTTCGTCCCGCAGATCCTCGGGCAGGTTCCCGGCCATCTGGGACTGGCACTCGCCGCCGGCGCCTGGGCCTGGCTGATCGGCATGGCGCCCGGGCTGCTGCGCCCGCACGGCCCCGAGCGCCGCGCCACCGCGCAAGCCCTGAACGCGGCCGCCGCCTACGCCGCCACGGACGGCACCGCCGACGGCCACGCCCGGACCCGCGCCGCCGCGGCCGCCGCCGTGCACGCCGCCTGGCAGACCCTCCTGTCGGCCCGCGCCACGGAGACCCGCCGGGCTCTGGAACGTCTCGTCGTCCGAGCCGAGATCGCCCTCGCCGCCCCCGCCGACACCGATCCGGCGCGGCTGCGCGGCTGCACCGGCCCGGTCCGGCACCCGGGTGACCTCGTGGACGACGACGAACTCCTCGGTGTCGACGCCGAGCTCGCCACCGGACAGCCGTCGCTGTGGCTCCGCCTGGCCCCCCTCGCGCCGATCGCCGCCCGCACCGCTCTCGGCTGCGCCTTCGCGGGCTATGTCTCCCTCGCCCTCGGTGTCGGCCGCCCCTACTGGGCCCTGGTCACCGCCGCGTCCCTGTACCAGGCGAACGTCACGCTCACCTGGAGGCGCGGAGTCCAGCGCGTCGTCGGCAACCTGGTCGGCGTTCTCGCCTTCGCCGCGCTGGTCCCGCTCGCGCACCTGACGCAGGCGGCCCTCGTCCTGGTCTGCCTCGCTCTGAACTTCGGAGCCGAGGCGCTGATCAGCCGCAACTACTGGCTCGGCAGCGTCTGCGTGACCCCGATGGCCCTGCTCATCACCGAGTTCGCGCAGGTCCAGGACTCCGGTCGACTGATCACTGAGCGGCTCGCCGACACCCTCGTCGGCGCCGTGGTCGGCTTCGTCGCCGCGGTCGCCGTCACCAACCGGAGGGCCGGCGATCGCCTCGGACACGCCCTGACGGCCGCCGAACGGGACCGCGAGCGGGCCGCCCGCCTCCTGGCGGAGCCGTGCCCCGCCCCCGGCGCCCTGGAGTCCGTCCGCCGCGGCCTCGCCGCCGCCCTGGTCGACCTGCGTGCCGCCGCCGACGCGGCGTCCGGCGAGTGGTGGCAGCGGGCGCTGCCCGAGGAGCGGGTCGTGGCGGCCGAACAGTCCGGACACCGTACGCTCGCGGCGACGGTACGGCGCCAGGGGCTGCTCCTGGACCGGGACGCGAGCACGGGAGCGGAGGACGTACGGCGATGACGGCGACGCAGGGACGGGCGGCGGCCGGGAACGGGACGAACGGGGCGGGGGAAGGCTCGGCGACCGGGGACGCGCCGGGGGAACGGCCCGCGGCCCACGACCCCGAAACCACCGGTGACCCCACGAGACGCGGCGACGGGGGCGGAGCGGCCGGGGCGAAAAGTCGTGCCGGGTCGACGAGCGACGACAGGGTGGGGAGCGGCGCGCGGCCGGCGAGTGGCGTCGGGCAGAACACCGCTTCCGGGCAGGACAGTCATGCGGGGCCGGACGGCGCCGCCGGTGCGGACAGTGCTGCGGGGCAGGACGGCGGTGCGGCCCCCGGGGATGCTGCCGGTCGGGACAGTGCTGCGGGGCCGGACAGTGGTGTCGGTCCGGACAGTGGTGCGGCGCCACACAGTGGTGCGGCACCGGGGGATGCTGCCGGGCCGGACGGCGGTGCGGGGGCTGGGGATGCTGCGGGGTCGGGGAAGGGCGTCGGGCCGGACGGCGGTGCGGGGGCTGGGAACGGTCCCGGGACGGGGAGTGCCGACCGGGCGGGCACTGGCGACCCGGCGCGGGCGGGCACCGGCGACCCGGCGCGGGTGGGTGTCGGGGACGCCGCACGGAACGACACGGTCGCCGCGGTCGTACGGCAGTGGCAGGCCGTCCGGCCCGACCTCGACACCGGGCCGATGGAGATCATCGGCCGCGTCAACCGCTGCGCCGCCCTCCTCCAGCAGGCGGAGGACGCCCCGCTGCGCAGGGCCGGCCTGAGCCGTGCCGAGTTCGACCTGCTCGGCGCGCTGCGCCGCACCGGTCACGAGCTGACACCCGGCGAACTGGCCCGCGAGACCTTCTCCTCCGGGGCGGCCGTCACCAAGCGTCTCAAGCAGCTCACCGAACGCGGCCTGGTGGGGCGGCGCGTCGACACCCGGGACCGACGCGTCGCGCACCTCCGCCTCACGGACGCCGGGCGGGACCTCGTCGACGGGATCATGCCCGAGCAACTCACTTACGAGAGCGCCGTACTGTCCGCCCTCGACGACGGCCGGCAGGGCGAACTCGCTGATCTGCTGGGCGAGTTGCTGAGCCGACTGGAAGGACACATGCGGGCGCTGCGGGTCTGAGCGTTCACTTCTCGTCTCCCGCCCGGTACACGCCGAACACCGCGCCCTGCGGGTCCCGCAGTACGGCGATCCGCGGGCCGTCCGGTACCGAGGTCGGCTCCATGAGCGCGGAGCCGCCCGCCTCGACCGCCGTCCGCGTGGACGCGTCCACGTCCGCCACCGCGAAGTACGGCAGCCAGTGGGGAGGGACCTCGGGCGGGAACTTCTCGTCCATCGCGACCATGCCGCCGAAGTCCGCGCCGCCGACGCCCCATTGCACGTAGTTCTCCGAAGAGCTGACGGTCCAGCCGAACACCGTCGAGTAGAAGGTCTCGGCCTGGCCGGGGTCGCGGGTCATCAGCTCGACCCAGCCGAGCGAGCCGGGCGCGTTGAACAGTCCGGCGCCCGGGAACGCCCGCGCCTGCCACAACTGGAACGCGGCGCCGCCCGGATCGAGGGCGACCACGAAACGGCCCACGTCGAAGACGTCCATGGGGGCGACCAGCACCTTGCCGCCGGCCTCGGTGAGCAGCCGCGCGCTGACATCGGCGTCGGTCACCGCGAACGACACGTTCCAGGCACACGGCTGTGCCTCCTGGTACAGGGGACTGAGCGCGGCGACGGCTGCGTCGCCGAGGTGGGCGACCGTGTAGCCGCCCGCCTCCTGCCGCGGATCCGTCTCCGCGCGCCAGCCGAACAGCTCCGCGTAGAACCGCTTCGCCGCCTCCAGGTCACTGGTCCCCAGCTCGGCCCAGCAGGGCCCGCCCGGCACGGGCGCGTCGAGCTTCATGGCTGTTCCTTCCGAAGGGGCCCCTTCCAGCACGCTATGCCTCGGCCCGGGCTATGGCATCCGGTGGCCACCACGACCCTGCGGACCCGCCACGGCCTGGCCCGATGCCCCCGAAACGGGTCGGCGGACTCAGATTCCCGGCCGGTACCGGATCGGATGGTCCGCCGGTACCTCGACCAGGACGATCGGCGTGCCGTCCGGATCCGCGATCCACATCTCGAACAGGCCCCAGGGCTCCCGCACCGGCGGCCGGGCGATCTCCACCCCCTTGGTCCTCAGTTCGTCGTGCGCCGCCGCCACGTCCGCCACCTGGAGCCACAGTCGTACGGCGGGATCGGGCGGAGTCTCCGACCGGCCCGAGACCTCCAGGAAACCGCCGCCGAGGAAGTAGACGACACCGCGCTCCGGCCCCGTTCCGAACTCGCGGTAGACGGCCAGGCCCAGCCGCTCCCCGTAGAAGGTGTGGGAGCGCTCGGGATCGGTGGGGCGGAGCAGGGTTCTGCTGCTGAGTACGTGCACCATGCATCCGGAGCCTACCGGCGCAGGGTCTACGCTTCTCGGTGCCCCAGCCCGCGTCAGAGACCGGAGACCCCGCATGGACACCGCCGCCACCGCATTCACCTTCAGAGACGCCGTCGACACGGACGTGGACGCGCTCGTCGACCTCATAGAGTCGGCCTACCGGGGCGACTCCAGCCGGGCCGGGTGGACGACGGAGGCGGACATTCTCCAGGGGCAGCGGACCGACCCCGACGGCGTGCTCGCGGTCATCAAGGCGCCGGACAGCCGGCTGCTCACCGTCGAGCAGCAGGGCCGGATCGTCGCCTGCTGCCAGCTCGAACACCGCGGCGGACACGCCTACTTCGGCATGTTCGCCGTCAGCCCCACGATCCAGGGGGCCGGCCTCGGCAGGGTGGTCATGGCGAAGGCCGAGCGAGAGGCCCGCGAGACCTGGGGCGTCACCGAGATGCACATGACCGTCATCTCCGTACGCGAGGACCTCATCGCCTGGTACGAGCGGCGCGGCTACCGCCGTACCGGACGCATGACCCCCTTCCCCTACGGCGACGAGCGCTTCGGCATTCCGCAGCGCGACGACCTTGAGTTCGAGCTGCTGGTGAAGGAGCTCGTCTGACCGCCAGGACCGCTTCCGCGCCGTGACGTCCTGCGCCAGGACCGCTCCTGCGCCGTGGAGGTCCCCGCGCCGTGACGTCCTACGCCGTGAAGCGGCCGGTGCGCCTGATCTCCGGGTAGTCGGTGGTCGCGCCGTCCAGTTCCAGGGCGCGGACGAGCCGCAGCTGGTCCTGTGTGTTGACCACCCAGCCGATGATCCGAAGGTCCCGTTTCCGCGCCTCCTCGACGATCTCCAGGGTGATCCGGCGCAGATTGAGACAGACCGTAGCGGCACCGGACTCCACGGCGCGGTCCACGATGTCGAGACCGTAGCGGCTGCCGATGAGCGCGGTGCGCACCCCGGGTACCAGGCGGGCGATCTCCGCGACGGCCTCGTCGTGGAAGGAGGACACCTCCACGCGGTCCACCAGGTCCCGCGCGTGCATCACCTCGGCCAGCGCCCGTGCCGCCTGAACGTCCTTGATCTCGGCCTGGAGCGGGAGCCGCACGGCGTCCAGGACCTCCTCGAAGAACGGGACGCGCTCCCCGCGGCCCGCGTCGAGGGTCCGCAGCTCCGCGAGCGTCTGGTCGGCGATGGGCCCGGTCCCGTCGGTCGTACGGTCCACGTCGGGGTCGTGCATGACCACCAGGGAACCGTCCTTGCTCAGGTGCAGATCGAGTTCGATGACGTCCAGGCCGGCGTGCTCCGCGGCGACGAAGGAACGCAGGGTGTTCTCGGGCTCGACACCCATGACTCCGCGGTGACCGATGGTGAGGAAGTTCAAGACACGACTCGCTTCCGTCGACGGCTGGGGCTGGAGGAGCACGCAGCCTAGTGGCCCCGGGCCGACCAGGACATGCGCGTGCACCGAGGGTTCCTCTACCCGCCCCGGCGCGCGTGCACCGAGGGTTTCTCTACCCCCCGACCGACGATCCGACCCGTCGCACCGGCTCTGGCGGAACTCGTCGCTCTTCCGGTGTCCGGCAGGAAAAAGTGCGGTGAAGATGTGGGAGGGCAGGATAATTTCCCGAAGGTCCACTTGCTGGAGGAATCCTCATATGCATACGGTGTCCTGACGCGAGTTTCTCCAGCGAAGGATGGGACATGACGGAAATTCTTGGGCAGGCAGCTACGGGGGAGCAGGTTCCTCCGGCGGTCAGGGTGGTGGAGCACCCGGCGTGGCGCGTGCTCAAGGATGCCGTGGAGGGGATCCGGCCCTGGCAGTCGAACGACGGGTCGATCGACTTCGCGGCCGAGGGCGCCCCTCGTCGCACGGACGCCGAGCAGGCCGTCCTGCGCGTGATCGAGGCCGTCGAGGAGCTGTCCCCGCTGCTCCCGCACGACGCCGACTACCACCGGGCGCTGGCCAAGGACCTGCGGGTCTGGGCCGACGGCGGCTTCGAGGTGCCGGACTTCCTCGACTCGCTGCTGGCCTTCCAGCCCGCCGCGAACCGTCGCGACGGCCTGACGCATCTGGTCGTCTTCCCGATGTACACCCAGAACGGCAATCCGGACCGCAACCTGGAAGCCGTGGTGCTGCGCATGGTCTGGCCGGAGTGGCTGGCCGAGCTGGAGCGCACCCGCTACGACAACCCGCTGTTCTGCGGCATCACCTTCGAGGACTTCACGGCCGGCTACGACACCAACTCCGCCGTCCTCTTCCCGGAGACCATCGCCGTCCGTGAAGCGCCGGAACGTTTCTCCTGGGGTGGCATCTTCTGTGACCGGGAGGCCGCCCGCTTCCGCCGCGTGACCGACGCCGCCGTCGACATCCTGGGTCTGCGGCTGCCCGAGGACATGGCCGCCATGGTCCACGACCAGAAGCGCTGCGAGGAGGCCTTCGTCCTGTGGGACATGGTCCACGACCGCACCCACAGCCACGGCGACCTGCCCTTCGACCCCTTCATGATCAAGCAGCGCCAGCCGTTCTGGATGTACGGCCTGGAGGAGCTGCGCTGCGACCTCACCGCCTTCAAGGAGGCCGTGAAGCTGGAGGCGGACGGCGTCCCGCAGGCCCGTGACGTGCAGTACGCGGTCCTCTTCGACCGCATGTTCCGCTTCCCGGTCACCGGCGAGCGGGTGCGCAACTACGACGGCCTCGGCGGCCAGCTGCTCTTCGCCTACCTGCACAAGCACGATGTCGTCCGCTGGACCGACAACCAGCTGCACATCGACTGGCAGCGCGCCCCGCACGTCACCAACGAGCTGTGCGCCGACATCGAGCGGCTCTACCGGGACGGCATCGACCGCCCGAAGCTCGTCCACTGGTTCGCCGGCTACGAGCTGGTCTCCACCTACCTCGCCCCGCACCCGGGCTCCAAGTGGGCCAAGGGCCCCGACGCCCTGGACCTGACCCAGCCGCCCCGCAAACTCGTGGACGACGTGCTTCCGGACGAGTTTCCGCTGAGCATGTTCTACGAGGCACTGTCCAAGAAGCTGAAGAACGTGATCGCCTCCACCAAGGGCATCACGGCGGACAGCGCCGAGAGGGTCGCCGCGTGAGCGACCGTACGAACACCGCTCAGCAGGAGGCAAAAATGGGGAACGGGGCTCTCAACGGTGCGGTGATCGCGGTGGCCGGCGCGGGCGGACCCGCCGGCCGGGCGGCACTGCTCAGACTCGCCGAGGCCGGCGCCACCGTCGCCGGCGCGGACAACGACCCCGAGCGCCTGGCGGAGGCCGTCGACGCGGCCCGCTACGGGGCCGGGGGCGCCACCGTCACCGGTGAGCCGGTCGACCTGCTCGACCTGGACTCGACCCGGGAGTGGGCGCACCGCGTCGAGAAGGAGTTCGGCCGGGTCGACGGCGTGGTCCACCTCGTCGGCGGCTGGCGGGGCAGTGAGACGTTCATCAAGACCAGCCTGGACGACTGGGACCTGCTGGAACTGCTGCTGGTCAAGACCGTTCAGCACACCTCGCTCGCCTTCTTCGAGGGCCTCCAGCGCAGCGAGCGCGGCCGCTATGTGCTGATCAGCGCCTCCGGCGCCTCCAACCCCACGGCGGGCAACGCCGCGTACGCCGCCGCCAAGGCCGCCGCCGAGGCCTGGACCCTCGCGCTCGCCGACGCCTTCCGCAAGGCGGGGGGCGCCGAGGGCCCGACCTCCGCGGCTGCGATCCTGGTGGTGAAGGCGCTGGTGCACGAGGCGATGCGCGCCGACCGCCCCAACGCGAAGTTCGCGGGCTTCACGGACGTCAAGGATCTGGCCGACGCCATCGCCGGAGTCTGGGACAAGCCCGCCCCCGAAGTGAACGGACAGCGTCTGTGGCTCACCGAGAAGCCGTGAACCCTTCGAAGGCCGCTTTCACCCAGGCTCGTCGCCATCACGACCCGCAGGTCCGCGGTTTCGCCAGTGACAACTACGCCGGGGCCCACCCGGAGGTGATGGCCGCCCTGGCCCTGGCCAACGGCGGCCATCAGGTGGCGTACGGCGAGGACGACTACACCGAGCACCTCCAGAGCGTCGTCCGGAGCCACTTCGGCTCCACCGCGGAGGCTTTCCCGGTCTTCAACGGCACCGGCGCCAACGTCGTCGCCCTCCAGGCGGTCACCGACCGCTGGGGCGCGGTGATCTGCGCCGAGAGCGCCCACATCAACGTCGACGAGGGCGGCGCGCCCGAGCGCATGGGCGGCCTGAAGCTGCTCACCGTCCCGACGCCCGACGGCAAGCTCACCCCCGAGCTGATCGACAGACAGGCGTGGGGCTGGGAGGACGAGCACCGCGCCATGCCGCAGGTCGTCTCGATCACCCAGAGCACGGAGCTGGGCACGCTCTACACGCCCGACGAGATCCGCGCGATCTGCGATCACGCCCACGCGCACGGCATGAAGGTGCACCTGGACGGCTCCCGGATAGCCAACGCGGCCGCCTCGCTGGACGTCCCGATGCGGACGTTCACCAACGCGGTGGGCGTCGACATCCTCTCGCTGGGCGGGACGAAGAACGGCGCGCTGTTCGGCGAGGCGGTCGTCGTCATCGACCGGGGCGCCGTCCGTCACATGAAGCACCTGCGCAAGCTGTCCATGCAGCTCGCCTCCAAGATGCGCTTCGTGTCGGTGCAGTTGGAGGCCCTGCTCGCCAGGGACCTGTGGCTGCGCAACGCCCGCCACGCCAATGAGATGGCCCAGCGGCTCGCGGAGGGCGTGCGGGCCGTGGACGGGGTGGAGATCCTCCACCCCGTGCAGGCCAACGGGGTGTTCGCACGGCTTCCGCACGACGTGAGCGAGCGCCTGCAGAAGAGGTTCAGGTTCTACTTCTGGGACGAGGCCGCGGGCGTCGTGCGCTGGATGTGCGCGTTCGACACGACCGAGGAGGACGTGGACACGTTCGTCGGCGCGGTCAAGGAGGAGATGGCGCGGTAGCGGCCACGCCCCACCGCACGGGCATCGGTGCATAGGTATGCGGTCACCTGTAAAGTCATTGACTGTCGGGTGATCGCTTTCCTATGCTCTCCAGTCATGGAGCTGATCCAGGAGAACCCCGACCTTTCCGCCTACCTTGCTGCTGACGAGGTCATCGACCATCACCATCCGCTGGTGCGGGACACGGCCGCCCGGCTCGCGAAGGACGCGCAGGACTCGTATGCCTATGCACGACTCGCCTTCGAGTTCGTCCGGGACGCCATCACCCACTCGCAGGACGCCGGCGACCCGCGCGTGACCTGGCGCGCCTCGGACGTGCTGGCACAGGAGACAGGCGTCTGTCACGCCAAGGCGCACGCGCTGGCCGCGCTGCTTCGGGCCGAGGACATCCCGACCGCGCTGTGCTATCAGCGGTTCGCCCACGACGAGGGCGGCGGACACGTCGTGCACGGACTCGTCGCCGTGCGCTTCAACGGGGCCTGGCACCGACAGGATCCACGCGGCAACAAGCCGGGCGTGGACGCGCGGTTCTCCCTGGACGGCGAACGGCTCGCCTTCCTGCCCGAGCCGGAGGCGGGCGAACTGGACTACCCCGGCCTCTACGCCGTGCCGCACCCGGCCGTCCTCGGCGCCCTGCGCACCGCCCCCGACCGGGCGCATCTGTGGAGGACGCTCCCCGCCGCACTGTGACCACCCCGCTCGCGCGCGGCGCGGGAGCACGTGGGGGAGCCCCCGGCGGGCGAACTCCGGCCGGGGGGACGACGGTCAGGGGGTGACGGCGGGCGGAGCCGCGTCAGCGCGCCTCGGCCTCGCGGACCTGCTCCGGCGTCGGGGCCGTGCCGCCCAGGTGGGCCGGCATCCACCAGGTGTCGTTCGCGTCCTTGGGGCGGACCGGATAGGCGCGCTGGGCTGCCTCCAGGAGCTCCTGGACGCGCTCGCGCAGCTGCCGGGTGATGGCGCCCGCGTACTTGTCGCGGGAGGCCTCGACGGCCTCGCCGACGCGGATGGTGATCGGGGTGTGGCTGCGCTTGAAGTTGCGGGGGTGGCCCTTGGTCCACAGGCGCTGCGTACCCCACAGGGCCACCGGGATCAGCGGGACGCCCGCCTCCTGGGCCATCCGGGCCGCACCCGACTTGAAGCTCTTGAGCGTGAACGACTGCGAGATGGTGGCCTCGGGGAAGACCCCGACGATCTCGCCCGAGCGCAGCGACTCGAGCGCGTGCGCGTAGGCCGTCTCGCCCTGGTTGCGGTCCACCGGGATGTGCTTCATGCCGCGCATCAGCGGGCCGGAGATCCTGTGGCGGAAGACGGACTCCTTCGCCATGAAACGAACGAGACGTTTCTGCGGGAGTGCGGCCAGACCGTCGAAGATGAAGTCGAGGTAGCTGATGTGATTGCTCACCAGCACGGCTCCGCCCGAGCGCGGGATGTTCTCCGACCCCTTGCAGTCGATCTTGAGGTCCCAGGCCTTGAACAGGGTCTGGGCGAGGCCGACGACGGGGCGGTAGACAAGCTCTGCCATGGGCGGGGCGAACCCTTCCTTCTCTTTGCCGGGGATGCCTCCCGGCGGCAAAGTTACGCAGCCGTAGGTTTACGGCATCTCGCAGATCGTGCCCGAAGAACGGCCGGGGAGCCAGCCCTGGTGCCCGGGAACGGCGAGATCCTCGTCACTTCAACCCCCTTGATCCACCTCGGGCTTTTAAGCCGCCTTTACTCCGTGCGTACCGCGACGCGGCGTACGAGCAGGTACATCTCGCATCCGAGGCAGTACCCGAAAGCGGCATTGAGGAACGCGGCCGCCAGTGCCGCCCCGGTCGCCGCCAGGCCCAGCCAGCCGAGGCCCAGGGCGAGGCCGACGAGACCGACTCCCGCGAACAGCAGGCCCACCGCCTGAGCGAACCGCGGCGGTTCCGCCGCCTCGAACGCGGTGGGCGGCCCGATCCGCGGCCGTACGGCCCTGCGGAACACCCAGCCGTACGGCGACCGTCCCACTCCGCCCGCCGCGCCGAGCGCGAACGCCAGCGTCTGCCACGCCAGCAGCCAGGCGCTGCCGGTGATCAGTACGACCGCCAGTACCACGGTCGTCACGGCGGCCCCGAAACGCGGGCCCCTCACATCGATGTCCATGAATCAAGCATTCCGCAACGGAAACGATTCCTGGGAGCGGGAATCTTTGCAGTCTCGTGAACGCTGGAGCGTGCGATGACCGGACTGGTGGTGTGCGTGGCGGTGCTCGTGGCGGCGAGCGCCTACGGAGTGCTGCAACGGCGGCGGAGCGGGAGGGTGCGGGTGCGCGGGCGCGACGACGGCAAACGGCTCGGGGCGGACCGGCTCGGCGGCGAACTCGGTGAACGGGCCACACTCGTACAGTTCTCCAGCGCCTTCTGCGCGCCCTGCCGGGCGACCCGCCGGGTCCTCGGCGAGGTGGCCGGCGTGGTTCCCGGAGTGACCCACATCGAGATCGACGCCGAGGCGCACCTGGACCTCGTCCGCGACCTCGACATCCTCAAGACCCCGACCGTCCTGGTGCTCGACGCCGACGGCCGCATCGTCCGACGTGCCACCGGCCAGCCCCGCAAGGAGGACGTCATCGCCGCCCTGGGGGAGGCCGTGTGATCCGCCGTCCGGAGGCGGTGAGGAGTCTCCCGGATGCCGGGACGTACTTGACTGCGCATGCCACCTATCGTCAGTCTGACCGTATGCCTGAGGAACTCCTTCTCCACGGCCGGGTGCACGTCGACCTGGTCCGTACCGCGAGCGCGCGCTGTCCGGCCCGTTGAGCACCCACGGACCGGCTCGCCACCTCTCGCAGAAGGACCACCCCATGACGGCCACGCCCGGCCTCGGCTCTCCGCACCTGGCCTCTCCCGATCTCCTGCGCTCCGTCTTCCGGCGGCATGCGGCCGGCGTCGCCGTGATCACCGCCTCCGACGAGAGCGGCCCGGTCGGCTTCACCGCGACCTCGCTCAGCTCCGTCTCGGCGGAACCCCCGATGCTCTCCTTCGGCATCGGAACCGGCGCCTCCAGCTGGCCGGCGCTGTCCCGGGCCACGCACGTGGGCGTCCACATACTCGGCGAACACCAGCAGGCACTGGCCGCCACCTTCGCCAGGAGCGGTGCCGACCGCTTCGGCGCGCCGACCGCCTGGCGTGGGGGTCCGCACGGCGTTCCCGTCCTCGACGACGTGCTCGCGTGGCTGGTGTGCCGTGTCGTCGCGCGGGTGCCGGCGGGAGACCACCGGATCGTGCTGGCCGAGGTGGTCCTGGGCGACCCGGAGGGTGCGGGCCGTCCGTTGCTCTACCACCAGGGGCGGTTCACCGCCCTGCGGGATTGATCACCCCCCGGCTCTCCTGCGAAGTCGTCGAATTCCGATTACGCTGCGTTGCAAAGGTCACAGTTCAAAGCGCTTGCTCAGCGGGAACGAACTGGGTGTACTGACGAGTAATATTTCGGTCGGAGCGCGGGTCGCCCCGACCGGGATCGGCCGCTTGTGGCGCCTATGCTGCCTGGAAGAAGGCAGCCGAGAACTGACGATGCAGTAGGAGAGCCGGCGTGAGCTTGAGGATCGTTGTCACTGTGAAGTACGTGCCCGACGCCACTGGCGACCGGCACTTCGCCGATGACCTGACCGTCGACCGGGACGACGTGGACGGTCTGCTCTCCGAGCTCGACGAGTACGCGGTCGAGCAGGCGCTGCAGATCTCCGAGAACTCCGACGACGACGTCGAGATCACCGTCCTGACGGTGGGCCCCGAGGACGCCAAGGACGCGCTCCGCAAGGCCCTCTCCATGGGTGCCGACAAGGCCATCCACGTCGAGGACGACGACCTGCACGGCACCGACGCCATCGGCACCTCGCTCGTGCTGGCCAAGGCGATCGAGAAGGCCGGCTACGACCTGGTCGTCTCCGGCCTGGCCTCCACCGACGGCACCATGGGCGTCGTCCCGGCCCTGCTGGCCGAGCGCCTGGGCGTCCCGCAGGTCACCCTGCTCTCCGAGGTCTCCGTCGAGGACGGCACCGTCAAGGGCCGCCGTGACGGCGACGCCGCCTCCGAGCAGCTCGAGGCCTCCCTGCCCGCCGTCGTGTCGGTCACCGACCAGTCGGGCGAGGCGCGTTACCCGTCGTTCAAGGGCATCATGGCGGCCAAGAAGAAGCCGGTCGAGTCCTGGGACCTGTCGGACCTGGACCTGGAGGCCGAGGAGGTCGGTCTCGAGGGCGCCTGGACCGCGGTCGACAGCGCCACCGCGCGTCCGGCCCGCACCGCGGGCACGATCGTCAAGGACGAGGGCGAGGGCGGCAAGCAGCTCGCCGAGTTCCTCGCGGGCCAGAAGTTCATCTAAAGGCCCTTCGCCGACCGCCCCTCAACTTCGTTTCGCAGGAGACCAATCCCATGGCTGAAGTCCTCGTCTTCGTCGACCACGTGGACGGTGCCGTCCGCAAGCCCACGCTTGAGCTGCTGACGCTGGCCCGCCGCATCGGCGAGCCCGTCGCCGTCGCCCTCGGCGCGGGCGCCGAGAACACCGCCGCCGCGCTGGCCGAGCACGGCGCCGTGAAGGTGCTGACCCACGACGCCTCCGAGTACGCCGACTACCTCGTCGTACCGAAGGTCGACGCGCTCCAGGCCGCCGTCGAGTCGGTCTCCCCGGCCGCCGTCCTGGTGCCGTCCTCCGCCGAGGGCAAGGAGATCGCCGCCCGCCTCGCGCTGCGCATCGGCTCCGGCATCATCACCGACGCCACCGACCTCGGTGCCGGCGCCGAGGGCCCGGTGGCCACCCAGTCGGTGTTCGCCGCGTCCTTCACCACCAAGTCCCGCGTCTCCAAGGGCACCCCGGTCATCACCGTCAAGCCGAACTCGGCCGCCGTCGAGGCCGCCCCGGCCGCCGGCGCCGTCGAGGCCCTCGCGGTGACCTTCTCCGCCCAGGCCACCGGCACCAAGGTCACCGGCCGCACCCCGCGCGAGTCGACCGGCCGCCCCGAGCTGACCGAGGCCGCGATCGTGGTCTCCGGCGGCCGTGGCGTCAACGGCGCCGAGAACTTCGCGATCATCGAGTCCCTCGCCGACTCCCTCGGCGCGGCCGTCGGCGCCTCCCGCGCCGCCGTCGACGCCGGCTGGTACCCGCACACCAACCAGGTCGGCCAGACCGGCAAGTCCGTCTCGCCGCAGCTCTACATCGCCAACGGCATCTCCGGCGCCATCCAGCACCGCGCCGGCATGCAGACCTCGAAGACCATCGTGGCCGTCAACAAGGACGCCGAGGCCCCGATCTTCGACCTCGTCGACTACGGCGTCGTCGGCGACCTCTTCGACGTCGTCCCGCAGCTCACCGAGGAGATCAACACCCGCAAGGGCTGATCGCCGAGCAGTCGCAGGACTGTCCGAGGCCCCCGTGACCGCGCAGGTCACGGGGGCCTCGGCTCATTCCGGGCTCAAGGACACGCGCACCGGCAGATGATCGCTCGGGTACTGGCCGCCGACGGTGAACGGGTCGGTCCACTCCCGGTGGACCGTGAAGCCGGGTGTCGCCAGGATCCAGTCGATACGGTCCCCGCCCGGGACCAGCGGCCGGTACCCGTGGAACGTGGCGTACGCCCCGCCACGCGCGCGTGCCGTGTCCCAGGTGTCCACCAGGCCGGCGGCGAGCAGCGTGTCGTAGACCGGGCTGTCGTGAGCGACGGCGTTGAAGTCGCCGGTCAGCAGCAGCGGCAGCGAGGGGTCGAACCGGGCGATCCGCGCGGCGATCAGGGCGGCGGCGCGCACCCGCGCGTACTGGCTCGCGTTGTCCAGATGGGTGTTGATGACACAGAACTGCCGCCCCGCCGCCCGCAGATCACGGAAGCGGACCCAGGTGACCATGCGGGGATGGCCCCCTCCCCAGGTGTTGGAGCCGCGCACGTGCGGCGTGTCGGAGAGCCAGAAGTGCTGGTACTCGGCCGGGACGAGCCGGCGCGTGTCGTAGAAGACGGCCATCGCCTCGTCGTCGCCCACGCTGCGGCTGGTGCCGATCCAGTCGTAGTGCGGCCCGAGATCGGCCTCGATGTCCCGCAGTTGCCGCGGCCGGCCCTCCTGGGTGCCGATGACGTGCGGGGCCGCCCGGCGCAGCAGCGCGCGCATCACCGGCCGGCGGTCCGCCCAGCTGTTGGGCTCCTTGGCGGACGCGAAACGGAGGTTGAACGTCATCACCTCGAGCGGGGGCTCGGGCGCCGGCTGAAGCGTCCTGTGTGCTCGGCTCTCGTGCCGTGCGGCCGAGGCCCTCACCGTGCCGAGCAGGGGGACGGCGGCCACGGCGGCCACCACGGTTCTCAGCCCCGCCCGCCGGGTCGGCACACTGCTGCCCGTCATGTGTTCCCCTTCGTCTCGTGAGCCAGGATGAAGGTGTGAACCCCTGTACGGAAGAGGGCCCGGGTGCGGCGGTGAACGGGAGGGACCACGCCGTGGACAGGGTGTTGACCTGCGGGAAGCCGCACGGATAACTTCGCCCTACGGATAATTGATTCCGTAAAGCGGAAACCTGGAGGATGTGGAATGGGTCAGGGCCAGCAGGAGACGGTCACGACGAGCCTCGCGGGCGCCGTCAGCGAGGAGATCAGCGCCTCCCTCGCCCCGGTCGACGCCGAACTCGACCGCCGCTACCCCGGCGACCCCGGCACCCGCCAGCCCGTCCACACCGTCTACGTCCCCGGCGACGCCTTCGACGCCGACACGATCCGCTCCTGGGGCGACAGAGCACTCGCCGCCCTCGACGAGCACGCCCCCGACGCGGAGTCCTTCGCCGCCTGCCTCGGCCTGTCCGACGACCTCGCGGAGCCCGTGTACGCGCGCGTGCGGGCCAAACTGGAGCGCGAGCCCATCGAGGACCTGCGCGTCGACTTCGAGGACGGCTACGGGCCCCGCCCGGACGCCGAGGAGGACGAGGCGGCCGCCCGGGCGGCCCGGCTGATCGCGCAAGCCCGCACGAAGGGCACCGCGGCCCCGTACATGGGCATCCGCATGAAGTGCATGGAGGCCGCGGTACGCGACCGCGGCATCCGCACGCTCGACATCTTCCTCACCGGCCTGATGGAGAGCGGGGGCCTCCCCGAAGGCCTGCTCCTGACCCTCCCCAAGGTGACGTATCCGGAGCAGGTCACCGCGATGGTCCGGCTCCTGGAGGCCTTCGAGAAGGCGCGGGGGCTCGACACCGGGCGGCTCGGCTTCGAGATCCAGATCGAGACCAGCCAGTCCATCCTCGCGACCGACGGCACCGCGACGGTCGCCCGCATGATCCAGGCGGCCCGGGGCCGGGCCACCGGCCTCCACTACGGCACCTTCGACTACAGCGCCTGCCTCGGCGTCTCGGCCGCCTACCAGGCCGCCGACCACCCCGCCGCCGACCATGCCAAGGCGGTCATGCAGGTCGCCGCGGCAGGCACCGGCGTACGGGTCTCGGACGGCTCCACGAACGTCCTCCCGGTCGGTCCGACCGAGCGGGTCCATGACGCCTGGCGCCTGCACTACGGCCTGACCCGCCGCGCCCTGTCCCGCGCCTACTACCAGGGCTGGGACATGCACCCCGGCCACATCCCCACCCGCTACGCGGCCGTCTTCGCCTTCTACCGGGAGGGGTTCGCCCAGGCCGCCGAGCGGCTCGCGCGGTACGCCAACCGGGCGGGCGGCGACGTGATGGACGAGCCCGCGACCGCCAAGGCCCTCAGCGGCTACCTGCTGCGCGGCCTGGACTGCGGCGCTCTCGACCTCGCCGAGGTGACCGACGCGACCGGGCTCACCCGGGCGTCCCTGGAGGGCTTCGCGGCACCGCGCCGAGGCGATCTGACGTCCTCCGCGCGGTAGCTCTCCGTGCGGTCCGGTCGCCGGGGGTTCTCCTTCGGCGGGCCGGTCCCCGGCTTCCCCGTCACCGCGCCCGACGCCCGCCTCCTCCTCCGAGGAGGCGCCGGCCGGAGGGGCGGAGCGTCCTCGCCGAGGACCGGCACCGCTCGACGCCGCCGCGCGACCCCTGCCCCGCCGGCCTCCACTCGGAGGTGACTACAGCTGCGGGATCTCGTACGGGCGCGTGATGATCTCCATGCCGTGCCCGGCGGGATCCATGAAGTACACGCCCCGGCCGCCGTGGTGGTGGTTGATCTCACCCGGCATCCTGCCGTGCGGATCGGCGAAGTACGTGATCCCCGCCCGCTCGATCCGGGCGAAGGCGGCGTCGAACTCCTCGTCCGAGACGAGGAACGCGTAGTGCTGCATGACGATCGACTCCGCCGGGATGGCGGCGAAGTCCAGGGTGACGCCGTTGCTGGTGGCCACCGGGACGAACGGGCCCCACTCGGCCCCGACTTCGAGTCCCAGGATGTGGGCGAGGAACTCGGCGGACTCCCGGTTGTCACGGGAGTGGATGATGGTGTGGTTCAACTCGACTGACATGTGTGGAATGCCTCCGTAAGGCAAACTCACGGGCACCTCCATGCCTCACCCAGTCGGTGACCGACACGCGACGCCGTTCGATCACCCTAACGGACGCGCAGGTGTTCCAGGCCGGACGCGGTCACCCACTTCTCTTCCGTGAACAGTCGGGTACCTTGCTCGCACCGTCGCGCGTCGGCCCGGGCGCGGGCACAGAACTCCTCCGGGGTGTCCCCGAACAGCTGCCGCAACGCCGGTGATGCCGCCAGGAGTTCGGTGATCAGGGCACGCTGCCCGGGATGGCTGCGCGGGCGGCCGTCCGCGTTGTGCAGCACACCATGATGATTCACGTACGCGAACGCATCGAAGAGGGCCTCGCCGTTCTCCAGCTCGACCCGGAAGCCCGGTGCGGGCAGCAGGACCCGGTCGTAGTTCGGTTCCGTCGCGTCGATCAGGGCGAGTTGTTCCGCGTCCAGCCAGATGACGAACAACTCCCGTGTGGCGGCGGGCGAATCGATGGGGGACGCGGACACGTAACCGACACGGCTGATGTGTGCCGAGACGCCGATTCCGATGCCCGTCACCCGGGCCTTCACCATCGGGATGGGCGAGGCGATCCCGAACTCGGCCATCTTGTGCCGCAGTTGGGCGGGGCTCGCGTTGGAGCCGACGGCCACGACCGGAGTGCGACCGGGATGCGTCAGCCGGTCCAGCGGCAGCAGCTCGTCCCCGTGGAGCAGCCCCGACCCGGCCGGCCAGGCGCCGGGATAGGTCAGCGGGTGGTCGCGCGGCGCGTCGGCCAGACCCAGCGCCTGGAGCGTGCGGTTCTCGCGACGGGCGGTCATGGGGGACTCAGTCGGCCGGCGGCAGCTCGCCCGAGCCGCGCTTGACGAGCCGGGTCGGCAGTTCGATGCGTTCGGGTGTGATCAACGAGCCGTCCAGCTGCCCGAACAGGCGCTCGGCGGCGGTACGGCCGAGCGTGGCCGCGTCCTGGGCGATGACGGTCACCCCCGGCTGAAGCAGGTCGGCGAGCTCCAGGTCGTCGAAGGCCACCAGGGCGACCTGACGGGTCCGCTCGGCGAGGACCCGGATCACGGTGACCGTCACCCGGTTGTTGCCCGAGAAGATCGCCGTGACCGGCGCGGGCCCGGACAGCATCTCCTCGGCCGCGTCGCGCACCCGCAGGGGATCGGTGGCGCCCAGCGACATCCAGGCGTCCTCGACCGGTATGCCCGCGTCCTCCATCGCCGTGCGGTAACCGCGCAGCCGTTCGGCGGCGGTGTGGATGCGGGGCATGTCGCCGATGAAGCCGATCCGGCGGTGCCCGTGCGCCACGAGATGGGTCACACCTTCGCGTGCGCCGCCGAAGTTGTCCGACAGGACGCAGTCGGCGTCGATCAGACCGGCCGGCCGGTCGACGAACACCGTGGCGACGCCCGCCTTGATCTCGGGCTCCAGGTACCGGTGGTCGTCACCGGCGGGGATCACCACCAGGCCGTCCACCCGGCGCGCGCACAGAGCCAGCGCCAGCTCCTGCTCCCGGTCCGGGTCCTCGGCGCTGGAGCCGTTGATGAGCAGGGCGCCATGGGCCCGGGCGACCTCCTCCACCGCGCGGCTGAGCGGACCGTAGAACGGGTCGGCGAGGTCCTCCAGGACCAGGCCGATGCTGGCCGTGCTGCCCTTGCGCAGCACCCGGGCGCTGTCGTTGCGTCGGAAGCCGAGCGCGTCGATGGCCTCCTGGACCCGGCGTTCCGTCTCGGGCGTGACCCCCGGCTCGCCGTTCACCACCCGCGAGACCGTCTTGAGGCCGACTCCGGCGCGAGCGGCGACGTCCTTCATGGTGGGACGATTGCCGTAACGGCTCTCGGGCCGGCGCTGCGTCTCGGGCACGATGCGGTGTCCTGTCCTGTCGTCCAAGGAGGTCGGCCACGCAGTTCGTCCGCGGAAGTTGCGCAGGGGGGTGCGTGGGCCCCATGGGTTGTATGAGGATGTGGCGTCGAGCATAGAGCCTGGACAACGTTGTCAGATGCGGGAGACACTGTCCACCGCAATCTCCGGCCCGCGTCCCCCAACCGCTGGACCGGCCAGCCCTTTTCCATGGTGGACCGGGAGAAACCAGACTGATGCACACCGACCTAGTGGCCGCGCTCGACATCGGCGGTACCAAGATCGCCGGAGCGCTGGTGGACGGCGACGGCACGATCCTGGCCCGCGCGCAGCGCCCCACGCCCGCACAGGAGCACGGCGACGCCGTGATGCGGGCCGTCGAGGAGGCACTGGCGGAGCTCACCGCGTCACCGCTGTGGGGGCGCGTCCACGCGGTCGGTATCGGCAGCGCGGGCCCCGTGGACGCCTCGGCGGGCACGGTCAGCCCGGTGAACGTGCCCGGCTGGCGCGACTATCCGCTGGTCGACCGGGTCCGGGCGGTGACCGGAGACCTCCCGGTCGAGCTCATCGGCGACGGTGTGGCGATCACCGCGGCCGAACACTGGCAGGGCGCCGCCCGCGGCCACGACAACGCGCTGTGCATGGTGGTCTCCACCGGCGTCGGCGGCGGTCTGGTCCTGGGCGGCCGGCTGCATCCCGGCCCCACCGGCAACGCCGGACACATCGGCCACATCAGCGTCGAACTCGACGGCGATCCGTGTCCGTGCGGCGGGCGCGGCTGCGTGGAACGCATCGCCAGCGGTCCCCACATCGCCCGTCGGGCCCTGGAGAACGGCTGGCTGCCCGGCCCCGACGGTGACACCTCCGCGGCCGCGGTGGCCGCCGCCGCCCGCGCGGGCGACCCGGTCGCCGTGGCCTCCTTCGAACGGGCCGCCCAGGCCCTGGCCGCCGGTATCGCGGCCACCGCGACCCTCGTCGAGATCGACATCGCGGTGATCGGCGGAGGCGTGGGCAAGGCGGGCGAGGTGCTCTTCGCGCCCCTGCGCCGTGCACTCCGTGACTACGCGACCCTCTCCTTCGTCCAGCGCCTGACCGTGACACCCGCGCAGATGGGGACGGACGCGGGACTGGTGGGGGCGGCCGCGGCCGCGCTCTCGGCGAGCACGAGGACCGGGGCCACGGTCGCCGGGGTCTGACGCGGACGTGCCTCCCGCCTGAAGGACCGGGCGGCAGGCACCGGTACGCCCCCGCGCCCCTGACCGTTTCTGGGCGGGCGTGGGTCACCGGGCGCGGACAGGGCAGGTCACCCGGTGACCTGCCGGACCTCCGGGCCGGCGTCCCAGCCGCTCCAGGCCGGGATGTCCTCGCGTGCCTGCCGCCACGGGGCGGGGACACCGTCCGTGCCCGTCCGGGACGCGACGACGCCTCCCACGACGGCGCAGGTCGTGTCGCGGTCGCCCCACCCGCCGACGGTCTGCCACAGCGCCTCGGGCAGGTCGTCCAGGTGTCCCGCGGCGGACCAGAGCGCGAACGGAACCGTGTCCGGAGCCGAGATCAGCGTCCCCGAACCCAGCACGGAGGCCGCGTGGCGCACCGAGGTGTGCTCGGGGAGGCTGGCGGCCACCAGCAGCCCGGAGCGGACGTCGCTGTCCGGCAGGGACGCGGCGACCTCCCGCAGGAACGCGGCGCGCGCCGGGGCGCCCCGACCCGCGCCGGCGGCGGCGAGCGCGGCGGCGACCGCCACGGCCACCGCGCCCGCCACCGCCTCGGGATGGGCGTGGGTGGCCAGCGCGGACAGCCGGGCCTGCTCGCGGGCCGCCGCGAGGTCGTCCCGGAACCAGGCCCCCAGCGGGGCGACCCGCATCGCGGCGCCGTTGCCGTACGAACCCTGTCCGCCGAACTGTCCCGCCGTCACCGCCCGCCAGTCCTCGCCCTCGCCGATGTGCCGCAGCACACGGTGCATGGACGGGCCGTACTTGCGGCCCGGGTCGCGGCGGTACTCGGCGGCGAACTCCCGCGCCAGATCGCCCGGACGGACCTCCCCGTGCGCCGTCAGGTGGGCGAACAGGACGAACGCCATCGCCGAGTCGTCCGTCCACGGCCACGGCACGGGACGCGGTTCCCGCGCCGCCCACAGCTCCTCGGCGGGCTCGTCGGAGCGGGTGAACCAGCTGTCGCCGAAGGCGTCGCCCGTCACGAGACCGTCCAGACTGGCGTGGGCACACTGCGGGCCGATCATGGTGAAGCTCCTCCGAACCGTCGTCGACCACGGCATTCTCGCCGCAGGCCGACCGACTGCGCGCGTGGATTACCGGGTGACGCGTGACCCCTTGCCCGTCGACGCCGTTGATCCCCGCATGAAGAAGCGCAGCATGCTCGCCATCGCCTCCCTCGCCACCGGCTTCGTCGTCGCGGCGATCTCTCCCTCGCACGGCCTGGCCGGAGACGACCTGGACGGACTGAACGTGGGCGACACCCTCAGCACGCTCGACCACACCGTCGCCAGCGACAGCCTGGCCATCGACGACAACGCCCTGGGGCAGAACGACTGACGGACCGGACACGGACCGCGAAGGCCGGGGCGCCGGCACCCACCGCGAGGGTGCCCGCGCCCCGGCCTTCGTGCGCCCTCAACGGGAACTGGTTTCCGTGGCAGGGTGGAGCGGGCAAGCCTCAGGGGGCCAACAGAAGAGGGGGAACCGTGACCGTCGTCTGGATCAACGGCGCGTTCGGTGCGGGGAAGACCACCACCGCACGGGAATTGATCGACCTGATCCCGAACAGCACGCTCTTCGACCCCGAGATCATCGGCGCGGCGCTCCCGCGCCTGCTGCCGCCCAAGCGTCTCGCCGAGGTCGGCGACTTCCAGGACCTGCCGATCTGGCGTCGGCTCGTGATCGACACGGCGGCCGCGCTCCTCGCCGAGCTGGGCGGCACCCTCGTGGTCCCCATGACCCTGCTGCGCCAGGAGTACCGCGACGAGATCTTCGGCGGCCTCGCCGCCCGCCGGATCCCCGTCAGGCATGTCCTCCTCGCTCCGGCGGAAACGATCCTGCGCAAGCGAATAGCCGACCGGGAGGTCCCCCCGGACCTCCCGGACGGCGAGATGCGGATCCGTCAGTGGGCGTACGACCACATCGAGCCGTACCAGGCAGCCCTCGCCTCCTGGCTCACCGCCGACGCCCATCCCGTCGACAACGGGGTCCTCACTCCGCACCAGACGGCCGCCCGGATCGCCGAGGCCGTCGGCAGCGGCACTGTGACCGCCTGCGACATCGTGCAGACCCCCGAGCCCACCGCCGAGACGGTGGCCGCCGGGGTGCTCCTCTTCGACGAGCTGGACCGGGTACTGCTCGTGGACCCGACGTACAAGCCCGGCTGGGAGTTCCCCGGCGGGGTGGTGGAGCCGGGTGAGGCGCCCGCGCGCGCGGGCGTGCGCGAGGTGGAGGAGGAGACCGGGATCCGGCTGGACGAGCTACCCGGGCTGCTGGTCGTCGACTGGGAACGGCCGACGCCTCCCGCCTACGGCGGACTGCGCCTCCTCTTCGACGGCGGACGGCTCGACTCCGCGGCCGTGTCGGGGCTGCTGCTGCCCGGCCCCGAACTGCGGGCCTGGCGATTCGTCACGGAGGAGGAGGCGGCCGGTCTCCTGCCGCCGGTCCGCTACGAGCGACTGCGCTGGGCGTTGCGAGCCCGCGAACGCGGGGCGGCGCTGTATCTGGAGGCGGGCGTGCCCACCGAGTGAGCGCCGCCGCGGGGACGAGACCCGCCGTAGCGCCTTCGCGGGGAAGCGGGGAACCGACCGGCTCTCCTCCCGGAACCGCCGCTCGAAACCCGCCACCACCCCGGTGCGCGGGGCTTGACGGCTGACGAGCGCGGCGGCTCCGTCCGGTATCTCCTCGGGCCGCAACCCCTCGCCGCACGCGCACATACACGTACACGCGCACACGCACGTACACGCGCACACGCACGTACACGCCCACACGCACCTACGCACTCACTCACGAAGGCAGCGCGTTCCGCACCGGCGAACCCGTAACGCTCACGCGGGCCCGGGCCACCGCCCCGGTAGGCCACCGCCCGGTCCACGTCAGCCGGTTCGGCGTTGAGCGGGCGGGCCCGTCGGGCAACCCGCCAGGGGTACGTCCGGCGGGAAGCCCGGATACCGGCCCGGTACAGCACCCGCTCCGTGGTCACCGTGGACACGGACGGCCCTGTCACGCCCCGAAACGGGGTCTGCCGACGTCACCGGTGCCGTAGTGCGGGAAGGACGGCGGCCCCGAAGGGGTCGGCGGAGGGCCCCGCCCGGTGGACGAGGCCCTCTGTCGACGGCAGTGCGGCTCAGCCGGCCGCGTAGTTGCGCAGGAACAGGGCCTCCGCCACCGACAGCCGCTCCAGCTCCTCGGGAGACACGCTCTCGTCGACCGCGTGGATCTGCGCCTCCGGCTCGCTCAGGCCGATGAGGAGGATCTCCGCCTGCGGGTAGAGGGCGGCGAGGGTGTTGCAGAGGGGGATGGAACCACCCTGGCCCGCGTACTGCATCTTCTGACCGGGGTAGGCGATCGACATCGCCTCGGCCATCGCCGCGTACGCCGGGCTGGTCGTGTCGGCGCTGAACGCCTGGCCCTGGCCGATCTGCTCGGTGCTCACCCGCGCGCCCCACGGGGTGTGGGCCTCCAGATGGGCCCGGAGCAGCTTCGTCGCCTCGGCCGTGTCCACGCCCGGCGGAAATCGCAGGCTGATCAGCGCGCGGGCGCTCGCCTGCACGGACGGGGTGGCGCCGACGACCGGCGGGCAGTCGATGCCCAGCACGGTGACGGCCGGTCGGGTCCAGATGCGGTCGGCGACCGTGCCGGAGCCGATGAGGCCGACGCCGTCGAGGACCTTGGCGTCCTGGCGGAACTGCGCCTCGTCGTACTGGAGGCCTTCCCAGCGCGTGTCGTCGGTGAGGCCGTCGACGGTCGTGGAGCCGTCCTCGGCGCGCAGCGAGTCCAGTACGCGGATCAGAGCGCCCAGCGCGTCGGGCGCGGCCCCGCCGAACTGGCCGGAGTGCAGATTGCCCTCGAGGGTGTCGATCCGCACCCGCATCAGGGTCATACCGCGCAGGGTGGAGGTGACGGTCGGCAGTCCCACCCGGAAGTTGCCCGCGTCGCCGATGACGATGGTGTCGGCCTCGAGCAGGCCGGGGTGCTGCTCGGCATACCGCTCCAGACCACCCGTGCCCTGCTCCTCGGAGCCCTCCACGATCACCTTCACGCCGACCGGGACACCCCCGTTCGCCTTAAGGGCGCGCAGCGCGAGCAGGTGCATGATGACGCCGCCCTTGCAGTCGGCGCTGCCACGCCCGTACCAGCGGCCGTCGCGCTCGGTCAGCTCGAAGGGCGGGGTCGTCCAGGCCGACTCGTCCAGCGGCGGCTGCACGTCGTAGTGGGCGTAGAGCAGCACCGTCCTGGCACCGACGGGGCCGGGCAGGCAGCCGTACACCGACTGGGTGCCGTCCGGGGTGTCGAGCAGGGCCACGTCCTGGAAGCCCTCGGCGCGCAGCGCGTCCGCGATCCAGTTCGCGGCGGCCTCGCTCTCGCTCCTGGGGAACTGGTCGAAGTCCGCCACCGACTTGAAGGCCACCAGCTCGGTGAGTTCTGCCCGTGCCCTGGGCAGCAGCGAGGCGACGGTCTCGGCGACCGGATTCGACGACATGGGCACGCTCCTTGTGGGTGCGACGTTGTACTGGTGTGTACTGGTCCGTACGGGTGACCGTGCGAGCGTACGCGCCTGCCGGGATGTGGGGCGCCCACGCCGCCGATCCTCCCACGGCGGACCGTGGCGATCTCCGCCGTAGGATGCGGGGGACAGGTGCGGCAAGCGGCTTGATCAGGAGCAGTAGACCATCGTGAGCAGCGAGAACTCTCCGGCGGACGACGAGAACTCTTCGGCGGACGACGCGCGGCAGGTATGGGACGTCGTCGTGGTGGGCGCGGGCCCCGCAGGGGCTTCGGCCGCCTACGCGGCGGCGGTCACGGGACGGCGTGTGCTGTTGCTCGAGAAGGCGGAGCTGCCGCGCTACAAGACGTGCGGCGGCGGCATCATCGGCCCCTCCCGCGACGCACTGCCACCCGGCTTCGAACTGCCCTTCCGCGACCGGGTGCACGCGGTGACCTTCTCGAACAACGGGCGCTTCACCCGCACCCGTCGTTCCCGGCAGATGCTGTTCGGGCTGATCAACCGGCCCGAGTTCGACCAGCAGCTCGTCGAGCACGCCCAGAAGGCTGGTGCCGAGCTGCGCACGGGCGTCACCGTCCAGCGGGTCGAGCAGCACGGCTCGGCGGTGCCCGACCGGCGCACGGTCGCGGTCGTCCTCCAGGGCGGCGAGACGCTGCTGGCGCGGGCCGTGGTCGGCGCCGACGGCAGCGCGAGCCGCATAGGAGCCCATGTCGGCGTGAAGCTCGACCAGGTGGATCTCGGTCTGGAGGCGGAGATCCCGGTGCCGGAGACGGTCGCCGAGGACTGGAAGGGCCGTGTCCTCATCGACTGGGGCCCGATGCCCGGCAGTTACGGCTGGGTGTTCCCCAAGGGGGACACGCTGACGGTCGGCGTGATCTCGGCCCGGGGCGAGGGCGCCGCCACCAAGCGCTACCTGGAGGACTTCATCGGGCGGCTCGGCCTCGCCGGGTTCGAGCCGAGCATCTCCTCCGGCCATCTGACCCGCTGCCGGGCGGAGGACTCCCCGCTGTCGCGCGGGCGCGTACTCGTGTGCGGGGACGCGGCGGGGCTGCTGGAGCCGTGGACCCGCGAGGGCATCTCCTTCGCCCTGCGCTCGGGCCGGCTCGCGGGCGAGTGGGCGGTCCGTATCGGCGAGGCGCACGACGCGGTGGACGCCCGCCGCCAGGCCCTGAACTACGCCTTCGCGATCAAGGCCGGCCTCGGGGTGGAGATGAGCGTCGGCAAGCGGCTGCTCGCCCTGTTCGAGCGCCGTCCCGGACTCTTCCACGCCGGCCTCACCGGTCTGCGTCCCGTCTGGCGGGCGTTCACCGACATCACTCGCGGCCGGACGACCCTCGGCGAACTCGTCCGCTCGCATCCGATGGCCCAGCGGGCACTGACCGCGCTGGACCGGCGGCAGGAGGAGGCGGCGGAGCGGGAGTCCGCGCCGGTGACCGAGGAGAGCGGCTCCTGATCAGAAGGGGACGGATCACCGTGGGTTGACGACGGTGATCCGGAACACCGGGTGGTCGGGGGCGATACGGCGCATCTCGGTGTCGGGAGAGTCGGGACCCACCCCGTTGAAGAAGACGCCGACCTCGGCCTTCCAGCGCTTGAGGTAGGCCCGCAGCAACGGCGTCTTGTCGTCGTCGGCGACCTCGGTCGCCGTGAACTCCTCCACGTTCTTGCCGAGGCGCAGCTCACCGCCGCCCGCCGCACGCATGTTGTGCGTCCACTGGACGTGGCCGCGCGGCGCGATGAGGTACTGCTGCCCGTCCACGGTCAGCAGGTTCACGGGGGTGGTCCGCCACTCGCCGCTCTTGCGGCCGCGGACCGCCAGGACCCGGGATCCCCACACGCTCAGGCCCCGGCGGGTCAGCCAGGCCACGGCACGGTTGAGGACGTTGACGGTGAACCAGCCGGGCTTCTGCACGTGGGTGGACATGGCTGCTGCCTCCTGAACGGAAAGTGTGAGCACTGCTCTCGCTCGAGTCGAGTCTGCCCGAGGTTGCCGTGGCAACGCAAGAGCATTGCTCTCTAATTTGTTCGCCGCTCTCCATTGTGGGCAGTGCTCTGCTTAGGTGGGATACTGGCGGGCATGAGCAGCAACGTTCGAGGGGCCCGAGCCCGCGCCAGGATCGAAGTCACCGCGGCCATCAAGGAAGAGGCCCGCAGACAGCTCGCGTCCGAGGGCCCCACCAAGCTCTCGCTGCGAGCCGTGGCCCGTGAACTCGGCATGGTCTCCTCCGCGCTGTACCGCTACTTCCCGAGCCGCGACGACCTGCTCACCGCACTCATCATCGACGCCTACGACTCCCTCGGCGAGTGCGCGGAGGGCGCACACGCGGCCGTCGCCGACGCCGCGCCCGTCGAGCGCTGGGTCGCGGTGGGCGAGGCGGTGCGCGGCTGGGCGCTGGCGCATCCGCAGGAGTACGCGCTGATCTACGGCACACCGGTGCCGGGCTACAGCGCGCCCCCGACGACCCTCCCGGCCGCCGCTCGCGTCGGCCTGCTCCTCATCGGCATCGTGCGGGACGCGCACCAGGGACACCGTCTGGACGTGCCGCTCCTGACGGACGAGCTGGTCCCCGAGGCGGTCCGGATGGCGGCGGAGGTCGCCCCCGACCTCCCGCCGGGCGCGGTCGCGTCCCTCGTGGCCGCTTGGGCCCAGCTGTACGGACTGGTCGGGTTCGAATTGTTCGGGCAGTTCAACGGGGGCGTCGTGGACGAACGCGAACTGTTCTTCCGGTACGCGGTCACGCGCCTCGCCCACCAGGTGGGGCTGCGCTAGGGCGCGTCCCGCAGAAGCGCCGCGCGCCGCTCACCCGCCGTCGCCCCGCGCGCCGCTCACCCGCCGTCGCCCCGCGGCAGGCCCCGCGCCGGTCGCCGCGCCGGGTTCGCGGTGTGACCGTCCGGGCGGAGCCCGAGGGGGCGCCCCGGATCCGGCCGCGTGGGGCGGCCGTCCTGCCGGGCGGCGTGGAGGGGACGTCCACGGTCCGCCGGAGGCGACCGGCGGTTCTCGCGGTGCCGCGTACTTCCGGGGGAGTAGGGCCGATCACCTCGCCCGGTGGACGTCCGACGTGATCCTCGGCGTCTAGCGTGGCGGGCATGGACGTGGAGCGGACGCGCGGGCGCGGAGGCCCGGGGCAGTGGTGGCGGCACGGCAGTCCGCCCTGGCTGCGCCGCTGGGAGGGCCGGGAGGGCGGCGAGGGCATGGAGTCGCGTGCCGTGCGGTGGCCCTGGCGGTCCACCGTGCTGGTCACCGCCTTCGTCCTCGTCGGCTCGACCTTCGCGGCGCACGTACAGGAGGGCGAGCGGGCCCGGCTCGACCTCTTCGCGCGCGTGTTGCTGGTGGTCGCGGCAGGGCTGCTGCTGTGGCGGCAGCGGCACCCGGTGGCCGTCGTGTTCGGCACGGCGTCCGCCGCCGCCCTCTACCTGGGCGCCGGCTACCCGTACGGGCCGGTCTTCCTGGCCGTGGCCGTGGCCTGCTTCACCGCTGTCGTCGCCGGGCATCGGCAGGCCGCCTGGACGGCCCTTGGCCTGTTGTGGGCCGCCCACCTGCTGGTCGCGTACTGGTTGTACCGGTGGCTGCCGCCCGCCGGCGACGACCCCGCCCCCTACGGGCAGGAGATCGTCCTGGCGGGATGGGTCGTGGCGATCGTGGCGATCGCGGAGCTGGCCCGGATCCGGCGTGAGCAGTGGGCTCGTGACCGGGCCGAGCGCGCGCAGGCCGCCCGCCGTCGTGCCGACGAGGAACGGCTGCGGATCGCCCGTGAACTGCACGACGTCCTCGCGCACAGCCTCTCGGTGATCAACGTGCAGTCGGGCGTGGGCCTCGCGCTCCTCGACTCCGACCCGGAACAGGCGCGCACGGCGCTCACCACCATCAAGTCCGCCAGCAAGGAGGCGCTGGGCGAGGTGCGACAGGTGCTCGACAGCCTCCGCACGCCGGGGGACGCGCCGCGCACCCCCGCCCCCGGCCTGGACCGGCTGCCGGAGCTGGTGGAACAGGCGGCGCGCGCCGGTCTCACGGTCGATGTGGCCGGTCGGCCGCCCCGGTTGCCGCCCCACACCGACCTCGCCGCCTTCCGGATCGTCCAGGAGGCCCTCACCAACGTCGTACGCCACTCGGGCTCGCGCCACGCGAGCGTGCGGCTCGATCAGCGCGGCGGCACGCTGCGGTTGCGCATCGACGACGACGGGCCGGCGACCGGCGCCGACGCGGGCGGCAGCGGCAACGGTCTCGCCGGAATGCGGGAGCGGGCCGCGGCGCTGGGTGGCACGATCGAGGCGGGACCGCGGCCCGACGGCGGCTTCCAAGTGCTCGCCGTGCTGCCCGCCAGGGCGAGGGAGGGCCGGTGAGTGGTGGAGGACTGGTGAGCGGGGGAGGATCGGTGAACGAGACAGCGACGGTGATCCGCGTGCTGCTCGCAGACGACCAGTCGTTGGTGCGGGCGGGATTCCGGGCGTTGCTGGACGCTCAGCCGGACATCGAGGTCGCGGCCGAGGCCGCCGACGGCGAGGAAGCGGTGCGCGCGGTGCGTGAACTGCGCCCCGACGTCGTGCTGATGGACATCCGGATGCCCGTCCTCGACGGCCTGGCCGCCACCCGACGGGTCACCGGCGACGAGGCGCTCTCCCAGGTCAAGGTCATCATGCTCACCACCTTCGAACTCGACGAGTACGTCTTCGAAGCGATCCGCTCGGGCGCCTCCGGCTTCCTGGTCAAGGACACCGAACCGGAGGAACTCCTGCGTGCCGTACGGGCGGTGGTGGCCGGCGACGCGCTGCTCTCGCCCGGGGTCACTCGCCGCCTCATCGCCGAGTTCGCGGCCCGCTCCAAGGAGCCCGCGACGGCCGACGCGCTGACCCGGCTCACCGAGCGGGAGCGGGAGGTGATGGCACTGGTCGGGATCGGCCTGTCCAACGAGGAGATCGCCCGCAGACTGGTGGTCAGCCCGCTCACCGCGAAGACCCATGTGAGCCGCACGATGGTGAAGCTGGGCGCCCGCGACCGGGCCCAACTGGTCGTCCTGGCCTACGAGTCGGGGCTGGTACGCCCTGGGTGGCTGGGCTGATCGCCTCTCCGGAGGCGGACGAGCACGGAGATCACCCGGACCGCGAACACCACGGGAGCGAGCGTCAGGCCCGCCCGTAGGAGCAACTTCTCCACCGGCCCGGGCAATTCGAACAGCAGCGCCGGCCCGGCGACCGCCCCGAAGAGCACCGCCGCCGCGAACCCCGCACTGAACAGCGCGTATCCGATCTCGACGGTGATCTCGTCCCGCTCGGCCTGTGTGCGCCGCCCCCCGTACCCGCTCATACGACGAGTCTCACAGGTATGCGCCCGGCGAGGCAATCGGCCCCGCCGGGCGCATACCTGTGGGCGGCTTCCCCCTCAGGACCGGTCTGTCGGACAGGTCCTAGTCACGGATCCCCACGGGCTCCGGCTCCGTCTCCGGCACGGTGGAGCCGGCGACGACGACCGAGCCCCGGGCGCGCCGGGTGCGCAGCCCGGGGAGGGTGATCAGCAGGCCCGCGGCGGCGATGAGGGTCACCACCGCCAGCCCGGGCCGGTAGCTGTCGAGGACGGCCTGCGGAGTGGGGTCGGCCGGGGTACCCGCCGTCACCACCGCCGTCACCACCGCCAGGAAGATCGCGCCACCCACCTGCACCGAGGTGTTGAGCAGCCCCGAGACCATGCCCTGCTCATGGTCCGCCACGCCGTTGGTGGCCTGGATGTTGAGCGAGGGGAAGACCAGTGCGCAGGCCGCGCCGATCAGCAGCATCGTCGGCAGGATCACCGCCGCGTACCCCGGGTCGAGGTCGACGCGCAGGAACAGCGCGTACCCGGCGACCATGAAGGCGAAGCCGGCCGCGATCAGCCGCGGAGTGCCGAAGCGGTCGACGATCGAGCCGACCTTGGTCGAGGACACCGCCACCAGCGCGCCGGCCGGCAGGAAGGCGAGCGCCGTGTGCAGCGCCGACCAGCCGAGCAGCGTCTGCATGTACAGGGTGGCCAGGAACTGGAAGCCGACGTACGAGCCGAAGAAGGCCATCGCGCCGAGCTGGGCGCGGATCTGGCTGCCGGAGCGCAGGACGCCGAGCCGGATCAGCGGGCCGGCCGAGCGGCGCTCGACGAGGACGAAGACGGTCAGCAGGACGGCGACGGCGAGGAACGACAGCAGTGTGCGTGCGGACGTCCAGCCGGACTCCGGCGCCTGGACCACGGTGAAGACCAGCAGCAGCATCGACGCGGTGCCGAGGATCGCGCCGGGCACGTCGTATCCGTTGTGGTCCTTCTCGCGTTCGCTGCGCGGCAGCAGCTTGAGACCGACCGCCAGCGCGATCAGGGCGATCGGGGCGGGCAGCAGCATGGTGAGGCGCCAACTCGCCTCGGTGAGCAGGCCGGAGAGGACCAGGCCCATGGAGAAGCCGGTGGCGGCGCAGGTGGTGTAGATGGAGAGGGCGCGGTTGCGCAGCGGGCCCTCCGGGAACGTCGTGGTGATGATGGACAGGCCGGCCGGGGCCGTGAAGGCCGCGCTCAAGCCCTTGATGAACCGGCTCGCGATCAGCAGCGGACCCGAGTCGACCAGCCCGCCGAGCAGCGAGGCCAGCGCGAAGACACCGAGGGCGACCAGGAAGACCTGGCGCCGGCCGAGCAGGTCGGCCGTGCGGCCGCCGAGGAGGAGCAGCCCGCCGTAGCCCAGGATGTAGCCGCTGACGATCCATTGCAGGGTCGAGGTGGAGAGGCCGAGGTCGGAGCCGATGGACGGCAGGGCTACGCCGACCATCGACACGTCCAGCGCGTCCAGGAACATCGCGGCGCACAGGACCAGCAGAGTGCCCCACAGTCGGGACGTCCAGCGGCCCTCGGGGAGGGGGGACGCGGGGGAGGGGAGCGGAGAGGTCATGCCGGAGAGACTACATGCGCATGCATCGAATGCAAGCGCATTTAATTCCGATGCAATGAAACGCGTTCTCTGCTACGGTGCGCCCCATGGCGGCGGTGAAGAAGGGTGAGACGGGGGCCGATCAGGCGCTCGTGGAGCAGTGGCGGGACATGCTGGCGCTGCACGCGCGGACCCAGTGCGAACTCGACCGGGCGCTGCACCGACACGGGTTGTGCGGCAGCGACTTCGAGGTGCTCGACGTCCTCGCCGAGTCCGCGGCGCCGGACGGGTCGTGCAGTTACCGCGTCCAGGAGATCGCCGAGCGGGTCCACCTCAGCCAGAGCGCGCTGTCGCGGCTCGTCGCCCGCCTGGAGAAGGACGGCCTCGTGGAGCGCGGCATGTGCGCGGAGGACCGCAGAGGCGTTCGGGTCGCGCTCACGGGCAAGGGACGCGCGCTGCACGGCGACGTACGCCCGGTGCAGCGCGCGGTGTTGAGCCGGATGCTGGCCGACTGACCCGGCGGTCCGTCAGCCCACGGCGGACCTCTCCCGCCACAGCGTCGCCAGCGCGGCGTCGCCGGTCACGGCGGGGAGCGGCGACCGGTTCCACAACGACAGGTAGAGCAGGGCCGCCGGACCCGACACCTCGCAGTCGGCGTCGCCCTCGGCGTCGCGCTCCGTCGCGGGCGGCTCGGGCGACAGCCGTACGGTCCACACGGCGTCGGCCGTGTCCGTCGCCCGCACCCGCAGAACCCGGGGCTCCTTGGTGCGCACCCGGCTCTTGTCGCGCGCGTGGAACCCGCGCAACAACTCGTCGACGCCGTCCGCCGCGAAGCCGACGGCGATGTCCCGGGCGATCTCCTCAGGGGTGCGGCCCAGGGCCGATTCCGCGTCCACGCGGTGCACGGCCGTCTCGTGCGCCTGTCGCCTGGCCCAGAACGCCAGCGGTGACGGCGCGGGCAGGAAGTGCCAGCACCGTACGTCGGGCGAGGCGGCGGACAGGGTGCCGACGAGCCGCAGGTGCCCCTCGCGGAACCAGTCCAGCAGCGCGTCGCCGTCGAGACCCGGCGGCTCGTCGAGGGGGCGGAACGAAGGGTTGCCCTCGGCCACGAACGAGGTCGCCCAGCGGTGCACCGAGCCCGTGTGCCGCAGCAGGTCCCTGACCTGCCAGTCCGGGCAGGTCGGCACCTTCGCGTCGGGGCCGGCCTCCGCCGCCGCGGCGGCCAGCGACCGCCCCTCCTGGTCCAGGACACGGATGAACTCGGCAGTCTCCATGTGGGGGAGTGTGCCGGATGGAGTGCGGTCCAGGGGAGGTGTGACGGTGTTCGGCCCGACGGTGTTCAGTCGGCCGTCGCCCGGCGCGTGGCGAACCCGATCGCCGCGGCCACCCCGGCGAGCACGGCCACGCTGGTGAGGGCGGCGGGCAGGGAGAACCAGTCGGCCATGAACCCGATGGCGGGCGGGCCCAGCAGCATGCCGCCGTAACCGAGCGTCGAGGCGATGGCGACGCCGCTCGGACCGGCCAGGGCACCCGCGCGTTCGACGGCCACCGGGAAGAGGTTGGCCAGTCCGAGTCCCGCGATCGCGTAGCCGAGGAGCGCCGCCCACAGGGCCGGGGCGAGGGAGCCGAGTACCATCCCGGCCGCCGCGACGACCCCGCCGGTCACCACCGTACGGGTGCGGCCGAGCCGTTCGAGGAGGGTGGTGCCGGTGAGCCGGCCCACCGTCATGGCGAGCGCGAAACACGAGTACCCGACCGCGGCGACCCCGGCGGAGGAGCCCAGGTCCTGGCGCAGATGCAGGGCGCCCCAGTCGGCGAGGGCCCCTTCGCCGTAGGCGGTGCAGAGAGCGATCAGACCGAAGACGACGACGAGCCGGCGGGTGCGGGGCGTCAGACGGCGCGGGGTCGATTTCCCGGGTGGCGAGTCCCCGGGCCGGGCGTCGGAGTCCTCCGGCCCGGCGTCGGCGTGCCCGGGCGGTCGCGGTGGCTCCTGCCGGAGCAGTGTGGGTGCCGTGAGCGCGGTGACGAGCAGACCGATGATGCCGAGGCCCAGCAGATGGCGTGTGGGGGACACGGAGCCGGCGACCAGCCCGCCGAGCCCGGCCCCGATCATGCCGCCCAGGCTGAAAGCCGCGTGGAAGGTCGGCATGACGGGCCTGCGCAGCGCCGCGACCAGATCGACGGCGGCGCTGTTGAAGGCGACGTTGATCCCGCCGTAAGCCGCGCCGAACAGCAGTAGGACGGCGCCGAGCGCGGCCGCGGAGTGGGTGAGCGGGGGAAGCGTGACACTGAGGGAGAGCAGGACCGCGCAGGCCACGGTAACCGGGTGACTGCCGTAGCGGCTGCACAGGCGTCCGGTGAACATCATCGTGATCACCGCGCCCGCGGAGACGCCGAGGAGCGCGAGACCGAGCGTGCTCGCGGAGGCGCCGGTCTGTTCCTTGATGGCGGGGATCCGGACGACCCAGCCCGCGAAGACGAAGCCGTCGAGGGCGAAGAACGTGGTCAGGGCGATACGGAGTCGGGTGAGGTCCTTGCCTTCGCCCGGCACCGCGTCGCGCGTTCGCGCTTTGTTTATTTGCGGCACAAAATCAGGCTAGGGGGTCGTCCGGGGGTGAGACAAGGCCGCCCCGTTCGACGGGGCGAGGGCGGCGGTGCGGGCCGGGTGAGGAAAGGTGGCGTCGCCGTGCCGCGCCGTCACGGCAGCAGCCGTCTCTCCTTGGCGACCGCCACCGCGCCCGACCGGGTCTCCACCCCCAACTTGCCGTAGATCCGTCCGAGATGGGTCTTGACCGTCGCCTCGCTGATGAACAGCGTCCGCGCGATCTCCCGGTTGCCCAGGCCGCGAGCGAGCTGGGCGAGGATCTCGTGCTCACGGGTGGACAGAGCGGGGCGCGGACTGCGCAGCCTGGTCAGCAGGCGGTCGGCGACGGGGGCCGACAGCGCGGAGCGGCCGGCCGCCGCGGCGCGGATCGCCGCGAACAGTTCGTCCGGCCGCTCGGCCTTGAGCAGGTAGCCGGTGGCGCCCGCCTCGATGGCGCGGGTGATGTCCGCGTCGGTGTCGAACATGGTGAGCACCAGGATCCGGGGACCCGGGTCCTGGCCGCCGGTCAGGCGCCGCGTGGCCGTCACGCCGTCCATGCCGCCGTCGAGCTGAAGGTCCATCAGCACCACGTCGGGACGCAGCCGGGCGGACAGGGCGAGTGCCTCCTCGCCGGTGCCCGCCTCGCCGACCACGTCGATTCCGTCGGCGCTGGACAGCAGGGCGCGCAGACCGGCCCGGACGACGGCGTGGTCGTCGCACAGCAGCAGCCGGACGGACGGCGGGGGCACGGATGCGCTCACGGAACGGGCTCCTTGAGAGTGTCGGGAACGAAGGAGGCCAGGGGAACGGCGACGGTGACGACGGTGCCCTCGCCCGGCGCGGACTCGACACTGAGCGTGCCGCCCGCCTGCCGGGCCCGGATCCGCATGGCCGGCAGCCCGTGCCCACGGGTGCGGTCCCGTCCCGGAGCAGCCGCGGTCTCCGGGGCGGACGAACCGGAGGCAAGCCCCGGGCCGGCCCCCGCCGCGCCCGGCCCGCTTGGACGACCCGGACCGCCGGGGCGGCCCGGACCGCCCAGGGAGTCCGGACCACCGGGACCACCGGGACCACCGGAGCTACCGGGCCTACCAGGACTACCGGAACTACCGGGACCACCGGAGCTACCGGGCCTACCGGAACTACCAGGACTACCAGGACTACCAGGACTACCGGAGCTACCGGAATTACCGGGACCGCCCGGATCGCACGCCCCGAAGCCCCGTCCGTTGTCGGCGATGTCCAGGGAGACCAGGTCGTCCAGGCACGTCAGGGTCAGGACGCAGAGGGTGGCCGCGGCGTGTTCGCGTACGTTCGCCAGCGCCCCCTGGGCGATGCGGAGCAGCGCCGCCTCGACCCGCTCGGGCAGGGGACCCGGGTCGCCGTCCTGCCGGTACTCCACGGCCAGGCCCGGTCGGCTCTCCCGTCCGGCGAGGACGGCCAGTGCGTCGGGGAGGGAATGTGCGGCGAGGTCGGCCGGCGCCAGGTCGTGCACGAACCGGCGGGCCTCCGCGAGGCCCCGGGAGGAGATCTCGGCCGCCTCGCGCAGGTGCTCCCGGGCCGTGCCCGGATCCGACGTCCAGACGCGCTCGGCGGCCTGGAGCAGCATCCGCTGGCTGGACAGGCCCTGCGCGAGAGTGTCATGGATCTCCGTGGCCAGTCGCTGACGCTCGGCGAGGACACCCGCCTGGCGCTCGGAGGCGGCGAGGTCGCGGCGCGTGCGTACCAGGTCGGCGATCAGTACCCGCTGCCGTGCCCCCTGGCGCCGCAGATGCACCATCACGGCGGTGGCCACCGCGGCGACGGCCGGCGGGGCCACGACCATGTTGGGATTGAGTGAGCCCTCGGCCACGCGGACCTCCGAGACCACGACCAGCGCGGTGAGCACGGCCGCGAGCGGCACCGCGATCCGTGGCGGCAGCGCGTGCAGTCCGGCGAACAGCAGCGGCATGGCGCACCAGGTCGCACTGGGCGCGAGCACCAGGAGAACCACCCAGACGGCCGACACGGAACCCAGCCACCCCAGATGGCGGGACGTGGGCGGAGAACCGGGCCAGGGCGCCGGGGCCAGGAAGCACCCGAGGACGTAGAGCAGACAGAAGGCCGCGTACAGGGCCACCACCCACCCGGTGCGCACTCCCCCCACGTCGCGGGTCAGGAAGCGGACGAACGAGGAGCCGAGCAGCAGGAAGAACGCGAGGTGCACGACCGTGCCCAGCCAGCGTTCGTCCGGATCGGTGGGTTGCATCCTCCGTGTCTAACGCGGCGGACGCCGGGCCGCATCAACCGATCGGTTGACATCCGGATCACCCGGACCGGCGTACGGGCCGAGACGGTCGGACGAGGCGGTCACCCGCGCGCGCCCCGAAGCTGGAAGCGGATCCCGCACCGCGCGGGACACACCGTTCGGGAACTTCGAACCGTGAGTACTCGGAAAACCCTCGGGAGCGTCGAATCCCCCGGGACTTCGCAAGCCGCGGAACATCGCCAGGAAAGGCCTGAGAACCTCATGCCCGCCAAGAAACTCACCAGCAACCGTGCGGCCCTCGGCCACCGCATCGGGTACGCCCTGCGCCACCCCGACCGGGTGCCCCGCCATGTCGCGCGCGCCGCCAGGGACCTGTGGCTCAGCCGCCGTCACCAGGATCACGTCTCCTACTACCGCGCGGTGATGCGTTCCGACACCCGGGCCGATCCGGACGCGGCGGTCGGCAGTCGCACCCGTGAACGGTGGCTGGCCCTCGGCGCCATGCAGTTCGACTACCTGCTCGGACACGGTCTGCGTCCGGAGCACAGGATGCTGGAGATCGGCTGCGGCAACCTGCGGGGCGGCTGGCGGTTCATCCGGCACCTGGAACCCGGCCACTACCACGGCATCGACATCTCACCCGACATCCTCGTGGCCGCGCAGGACACGATCGTGGAGATGGGGCTCCAGAAGCGGCTGCCGACCCTGACGCCGGTGCGCGACCTGACGCTGCGGTTCCTGCCCGAGGCCCACTTCGACGTGGTGCACGCGCACAGCGTCTTCTCGCACTCACCGCTCCCCGTCATCGAGGAGTGTCTGGCCAACGTGGGGCGGGTGCTCGCGCCCGGCGGCTGGTTCGACTTCACCTTCGACCGCACCGAGGGCGAGGAACACCACGTGCTGCGCGAGGACTTCTACTACCGCACGGACACCCTCGTCACCCTCGCCGGGAAGCACGGTCTGCGGGCCGCCTTCATGGACGACTGGGAGGAACTCCCGCACGGCCAGTCCAAGATCCGCGTGACCCTTGGGCCATGACCGGACCGGTGGGACATGGCCGGACCGGTAGGGCATGGCCGGACCGTTGGGGCATGACCGGAGCGGTGGGACATGATCTGACCGGGGGAGAGGGGAACATGGGGAGATGCGGATGAACGGATACCGGCTGCGGGCCCCGGCGGGCGTGCTGCTGGTGGCGGCTGTCGCGATGGCCTGCGGCGGACACCGGAACGGGGGCGAGTCGACGAACGCCACGGCCACCGCGCCTGCCACGGATCGGGGTACCACCACCGGCACCGGGCCCACCACACGCACCAGTACTGCCAGTGCCACTGCCACTGCCACTGGCACTGGCACTGGCACTGGCACTGGCACCGGAGCGTCGCCGACCGCACCGGCCCCTCGGTTCGACGAGGAGATCGGGTTGCCCGACGGCCGGCGGGTGGGCATGGCGTACGTGGAGGGGCGGGGACTCGTGGAACGGCACCGGGACGCGCACACGGGCGGGTGGAGCGCGCCGCGCGTGGTGTACGCGACCGCGACGGACCGGTGCCAGAGCCTCACGCTCAAGGCGTTCGACGGGACGGTCGCGGTCATCGCGGACTGGGGCTCCTACTGCTACGACGGCGAACCGCCCATGGAGTCGATCGCCGCGGTCGCGACGGCGGACCTCGCCCGCTGGGACACGAAACTCACCTGGAGCTTCGACGGCTGGACGAAGGTCACCGCCGTGGGCGACTCGGGGAACCTGCTCTTCACCAGGGATTCCACGGAGTGGCTGACCCGGCTGGGGTGGAGCCGGACGGACGGATTCGCGCAGGTGGAGGAGATCCCGCGCTGATTCCCGGGCCCCCTCCGACGAGCGCCGACGAACCGGAACGGGACGATCACGAACAGCGAGCGGCACACGCTGACTTGGTGTTTTACAGTGGCTCTCGCCAGTCCAGGAGACTCCGGAACCTGTGAGGTACACGCTCATCATGTCGACCGAAACGTTTGAGTTCCAGGTAGAGGCCCGTCAGCTGTTGCAGCTGATGATCCACTCGGTCTACTCGAACAAGGACGTCTTTCTCCGCGAACTCGTGTCCAACGCCTCCGATGCGCTGGACAAGCTGCGTCTCGCCGCGTTGCGGGACGACACGCTCGACGCCGACGTCTCCGACCCGCACATCGAGATCGAGATCGACGCGGAGTCCCGCACCCTGACGGTCCGGGACAACGGCATCGGGATGTCGTACGACGAGGTCGGCCGGCTCATCGGCACGATCGCCAACTCGGGCACGGCCAAGTTCGCGCAGGAACTGCGCGAGGCCCAGGAGGAGGCAGGGGCCGAGGGACTCATCGGGCAGTTCGGCGTCGGCTTCTACTCCGGCTTCATGGTTGCCGACGAGATGACGCTGCTGACCCGGCGGGCCGGCGAGAGCCAGGGCACCCGCTGGTCGTCGCGCGGTGAGGGTACGTACACGCTGGCGAGGGTGGACGACGCGCCGCAGGGCACGTCCGTCACACTGCACCTGAAGCCGGCCGACGCCGACGATCAGCTGCACGACTACACCGCCGACTGGACGATCAAGCAGATCGTCAAGCGCTACTCGGACTTCATCACCTGGCCGATCAGGCTGGTCCCGCAGGCTGCCCGCGGCGGCGCCACCGACACCACCGACACCTCCGACACATCCGACGCCACCTCCGACAGCGCGGAGAGCGCCGAGGCGGCGCCCGAACCCGAGACGCTGAACTCGATGAAGGCCCTGTGGGCGCGCTCGCGCGACGAGGTGTCCGACGACGAGTACCACGAGCTGTACAAGCACATCAGCCACGACTGGCGCGAACCCCTGGAGACCGTCCGGCTCCAGGCGGAGGGCACCTTCGAGTACCAGGCGCTGCTGTTCCTCCCCTCGCACGCCCCGCACGACCTGTACAACCAGAACTACCAGCGCGGTGTGCAGCTGTATGTGAAGCGCGTCTTCATCATGGACGACTGCGAGGCGCTCCTGCCGCCGTATCTGCGCTTCGTCAAGGGCGTGGTCGACGCGGCGGACCTCTCGCTGAACGTCTCCCGCGAGATCCTCCAGCAGGACCGGCACATCCGGATGATGCAGCGCCGGCTCACCAAGAAGGTCGTGTCGACGGTCAAGGACATGATGACCGCGGCTCCCGACCGCTACGCCACCTTCTGGCGGGAGTTCGGCGCCGTCCTGAAGGAAGGGCTGGTGACCGACTCCGACAACCGTGACACCCTCCTCGCCGTCTCGTCGTTCGCGACCACGCGCGGCGAGGACGAGCCGACCACGCTGAAGGCCTATCTGGAGCGGATGAAGGACGGGCAGGACGCCGTCTACTACCTGACCGGCGAGTCCCGGCAGAGCATCGAGAACTCCCCGCACATGGAGGCGTTCCGGGCGAAGGGCATCGAGGTCCTGCTCCTCACCGACCCGGTCGACGAGGTGTGGGTCGACGCGGTGGGGGAGTTCGAGGGCAAGCCGCTGCGGTCCGTCGCCAAGGGCGAGGTCGACCTCGGCGCGGAGGACGACGAGAAGGCCGACGGCGAGCGGGAGAAGCAGAGCGAGGAGTACGCCGGTCTGCTCGGCTGGATGAAGGAGCGACTGGGCGAGGAGGTCAAGGAAGTGCGGCTGTCGTCCCGCCTCACCGTGTCCCCGGCCTGCATCGTCTCCGACGCGAACGACCTCACCCCGGCGCTGGAGAACATGTACCGCGCGATGGGGCAGGAGGTGCCGCGCGCCCTGCGGATCCTCGAACTCAACCCTGATCACCAGCTGGTGAAGGGGCTGAACCAGGCCTACAACGAACGGGCCGACCGGGCGGGCCTCGCCGAGACCGCCGAACTGCTGCACGGTCTGGCGGTGCTCGCGGAGGGCGGGCGCCCGAAGGAGCCCGGACGCTTCGTCAAACTGGTGGCGGACCACCTGGAGCGCGCGCTGTAGTCGGCGCCGCGCGGACCGGGCAGAGCCTTCTGCCCGGTCCTCCGTCCGGAAGAGCCCTTCGTCCGGAAGAGCCCAAGCCCTTCGTCCGGAGCAGCCTCCGGCCAAGGCCAAGGCCACGGAGAAGTGCCAGTCCAGGGCCAGGTTCCAGGCCAGGGTCGAGGCCCGAATTCGACGCCCGAGCCGGAAGCCCTCTGCGCGGTTTCTTCACGCGGCGCACACCGAAAGTGCTAGTTGCTTGAGTCAATCAAGTGGGCTTACGATGCTGCGCAGTCGTGCAGAACCGCATCACCCACGGAGGCTCGGCCATGTCCCATGCGCAACCCGAATCCGCGGAGGCGTGGGAGGGGTCCGCCGCGCCGCGGGCCGGTCTCGTCGTGGCGGTGCTGGCCTTCGGCGGGATCGTGGTCTCGCTGATGCAGACCCTGGTGATCCCGATCGTCCCGGAACTGCCGAAGCTGCTGGACGCCCCGGCTTCGGACGCGGCCTGGGCGGTCACCGCCACCCTCCTCGCGGCAGCCGTCGCCACCCCTGTCATGGGTCGGCTCGGCGACATGTACGGCAAGCGCCGCATGCTGCTGGTCAGCCTTCTGACGCTGATCGCCGGATCGGTCACGGCCGCCCTCAGCGACGGGCTCGTCCCGATGATCGTCGGCCGGGCCCTGCAGGGGCTCGCCTCCGGGGTCGTCCCGCTCGGCATCAGCATCATGCGCGACGAACTGCCCGCCGAGCGGCTCGGGTCGGCCACCGCCCTCATGAGCGCCTCCCTCGGTGTCGGCGGCGCCCTCGGGCTGCCCGCCGCCGCGCTCATCGCGGACCACTTCGACTGGCACATGCTGTTCTGGACGTCGGCCGTCCTCGGCGTCGTCGCCGCCGTGCTCGTCCCGCTGATCGTGCCCGAGTCGAAGGTGCGTTCCGGAGGGCGCTTCGACCTGGTCGGCGCCCTCGGCATGGCGGCCGGGCTGGTGTGTCTGCTGCTCACGATATCCAAGGGCGCCGACTGGGGCTGGGGAAGCGGCACCACCCTGGGGCTCTTCGTCGCCGCGGTCGTCGTCCTGCTGCTGTGGGGCCTGTTCGAACTGCGCGTCGAGGAACCCCTGGTGGACCTGCGGACCACCGCCCGCCGCCAGGTGCTGGTGACGAACCTCGCCTCGATGGCCTTCGGCTTCTCCATGTTCGCGATGTCCCTGGTCCTGCCTCAGCTGCTCCAGTTGCCCGAGGCGACGGGCTACGGCCTGGGCCGGTCGCTGCTGGCCGCGGGGCTGGTCATGGCCCCCACGGGTCTGGTGATGATGGCCACGGCGCCGATCTCCGCACTGATCTCCAGGGCCCGGGGCCCCAAGGTGACCCTGATGCTCGGCGCCGTCGTCGTCGCCGCCGGGTACGGCCTCAACATCGTGCTGATGGGCGCGGTGTGGGAACTCGTCCTGGTCTCCTGCGTCATCGGCGCCGGCATCGGCTTCGCCTACGGGGCCATGCCCGCGCTCGTCATGGGCGCGGTGGACCCCTCCGAGACAGCCGCCGCGAACAGCCTCAACACCTTGATGCGGTCCATCGGCACCTCCACCGCCAGCGCCGTCGCCGGGGTGATCCTGGCCCGGATGACCACCACCTTCGGCGGCGCCGCGCTGCCCTCGGAGAACGGCTTCAAGGTGGTCATGGCCGTCGGCGCCGGAGCGGCACTCCTCGCCCTCGTCGTCGCCGCGTTCATCCCGCGGCAGCGGACGGCGGCCACGCCGGACGCCGAGCACGTCCCGGCCGACCCCGACCTGTCGGTGCCGACCCAGTCGCTGCCCGTTTCCTCGCCGGCCGCTTCCGCCGGGCCCGCCGCTGCCGAACCCGCCGTCGCCGGGCCGGCCGTCACCGAACGGGACGAGCGGGCCGTGGGCGCCGCGGTCGCCGTCCCGCTGGCCCGCGCGGTCGCGGAACTCGTCGCGACGGTCCCCGGGCTGACCGACGGCGGTCCGGCCGGTGTCGGGCACCCGATACGCGGGCGGGTGCTCGGCGCGGAGAGCGTGCCGGTGGGTGGCGCCGCGGTCACCCTGATCTCGCTGGGCGGGCGGCAGTTGAGCCGGGCGGTGGCCGGGGCGGACGGCTGCTACGCCGTCGAGGCGCCGGGGGAGGGCACCTACGTGCTCATCGCCGCCGCCGACGGGCACCAGCCGCAGGCGACGACCGTCGTGGTCGGGGCGACGCCGGTGAGCTACGACGTGCTGCTCAGCGGCACCAGCGGCCTCGCCGGCACCGTGCGCTCCGTGGACGACGGGGCACCGGTCGCCGGGGCGGTGGTCGTCCTCACGGACGTGCGCGGCGATGTGCTGGTCACCACACGGACCGACGGCACGGGCGGGTTCTCCGTCACCGAACTGGTCCCGGGTCCGGTGACCCTCGCGGTGAGCTCGCCCAAGCACCGGCCGTTGGCACTGCCCGTGGAGATCGGCGCCACCGGTGTCACCCGGGTCGACGTCGAGTTGCGGCCCGGCGCGCTGGTGCGGGGCACAGTACGCGGCGCGGGCACTCCGCTGGGCGATGCGCGGGTGACCCTGGTGGACGCCGCCGGGAACGTCGTGGCGACCACCACCACCGGCAGCGACGGGGCGTACGCCTTCTCCGACCTGGACGGCGGCCAGTACACGGTCATCGCGACCGGCTACCCGCCCCGCGCGACCGGCGTCCGTCTCGGCGGCGGTGACGTGGACGACCACGACATCGAACTCGCCCACATCGGGGACTAGTCCACCGGCCGGCGCCACACGGAGCGCGCGGTGCGGGGCCACGGCGCCCGCCACCCGCGTGGCTGCCGTGCTGCCGGTCGGCCCGGCCGCCTCGACGGGCAGGATGGTTCTGTGCTGCATGAACCGCGACCGGCGGGAAGCGGTGGGGCATGACCCACGTCGAGGACGAACCGACCGACCACCCCGCGTGCTGGACCCGCGCCGCACGGGAAGTACGGCGGTACGCGGGCGAGTTGCCGAAGGATCCCGACGCGGTCGACCCGCGCACCTACCTGAGCGCGGGACGGGAGGCCATGGCGCGCACCGTCGAGCGGACCATCGCGGGGCGGGCCGCCGCCCGCAAAGCCGCCGCGTCCGCCCCGGGCCCCACCGGCGTGGTGCTCAGCCCCGCCCGACGGACCTCAGCACCACGAACTTCCGGTCACCGGCGACCGGTTCACAGTTGCCGAACAGCCGCTTCAGCTTCACGTGATAGCCGAGGTGCCGGTTGCCCACCACCCACAGCTCGCCGTCCGGCCGCAGCGCGCGCCGGGCCCCCGTGAACATCCGCCAGGCCGTGGCGTCCGTCGTCGCCTGGTGGGAGTGGAACGGCGGGTTGTTCAGCACGACGTCCACACTGCCGTCCGCCACCCCCGCCATCCCGTCCCCGACCCGGAACTCGGCGTGCCCCGGCACCCCGTTCGCCTTGTACGTGGCCTCCGCCGACGCGACCGCCTGGAACGACTCGTCCGTGAACAGCACCTCGGCCTCCGGGTTGGCCAGCGCCACCGCCGTACCGACGATCCCGTTGCCGCAGCCCAGGTCGACGACCCGGAGGTTGCCGCCGGTCCTCGGCAGGTGCTGGAGGAGGAACCGGGTGCCGATGTCGAGCCGGTCGGCGCAGAACACGCCCGCGTGGTTGACGACCGGACGGCCGGCGAGGGCGCCGCCGAGGTCGCCGGGAAGGTCGTAGGCGTACGGCCACGGGCTGGCGGGGCGCTTCAGCGACGGGTCCGGGGTGCAGAGGATCAGCCGGGCCTTCTGCTCGGCGAGGGAGGTCCGGGTCGGCCCGAGGATCCGCTCGAACAGCCGCAGCGTGGAGGTGTGGATCTCCTTCACCATGCCGGTGCCGACGACGACCGTGGCCGCGTGCACGGCGGGCGCCAGCCGCATCAACTGGTCCTCGAGCAGCGCCAGGCTCTTGGGCACCCGGACCAGGAGCACGTCGATCCGCTCCGGCACCGGGTCCTGGGTGGTGAGCAGCCGGACGGCGCCGGTCTCCACGCCGGCCCGCGCGAGGTTCGCCCGGGTCGCCTCCTGTCCCAGCCAGGAGTCGGTGATCTGCGTCGGGCGGTGCGCCGCGAGCGCCGTCACCAGCGCGCCCCAGCGGTCGCCGAGCACCACCACGGTGCCGGTCAGCGGAACGTCCTGCTCCGCGAGGTGCCTGAGCAGGTACGCGTCGGACGCGTCCCAGGCACGCAGCCTCTCGCGCGGATCCTCGGGGTGGCGGGCCAGCGTGACCTCGCCCCACGGCGTCGTCATACGGTCGTTCATCGTGCTGCAAGGCTAACCGAGCCGCAGCTCAGGCCCGGTGTCGGACTCGTGGCGGAGGATGGGCCCATGGACTCCGAGCTGTTTCCCCGGGAGCGTGCGCAGGTGGCGCCGGGCGCGCTGCACGTGCCCGACTGGCTGGACCCGGCGCACCAGCGTGAGCTGCTCACCGCCTGCCGGGACTGGGCCCGTCCGCCGGCCGGCCTGCGCACGGTCCGTACACCCGGCGGCGGCACGATGACCGCCCGCCAGGTCTGTCTGGGCTGGCACTGGTACCCGTACGCCTACGCCCGCACGGTCGGCGACGGGGACGGCGCGCCCGTCAAGCCCTTCCCCGCCTGGCTGGGTGAGCTGGGCCGGCGTGCGGTGGCCGAAACCCTCGGGCCGGCCGAGGCCCGGGAGGCCCCGTACGACATCGCACTGATCAACTTCTACGACGGCGACGCCCGGATGGGCATGCATCGTGACGCCGACGAGCGGTCCGGCGCGCCCGTGGTGTCCCTCAGTCTCGGCGACACCTGCGTCTTCCGCTTCGGCAACACCGAGACCCGCGCCCGTCCCTACACCGACGTAGAGCTGCGCAGCGGCGACCTGTTCGTGTTCGGGGGGCCGGCCCGGCTCGCGTACCACGGCGTGCCGCGCGTCCTGCCGGGGACGGCGCCGGCCGCGCTGGGGCTGGACGGGCGGCTGAACGTCACCCTGCGGGTCAGTGGCTTCCCGGACGCCACCTGACGAAGCGGATCATGGGAGACTCGCCCTCATGAGCGGCAAGGCGGACCCCCGGCCGGCGGGGGAAGGGACCACCTCGAGGGCGCGGTTGGACCGGGGGCGTGGCGCGCTCGGGCCCGCGCTGGAGCTCGTGCACACCGGGCGGGCACCCACCCGCGCGGTGCTCACCGCCGAACTCGGCGTCACCCGTGCGACGGCCGGCGCGGTCGCGGCGGAGCTGGAGGCGCTGGGCCTGATCAGGGTCGACGCGCGGCCGGGCGCCGCCGCCGGTTCGCAGGGCCGTCCGTCCCACCGGCTCGAGGTCGCCGAGGAAGGCCCGGTCGCCCTCGCCGCGCAGGTCCACGCCGACGGGTTCCGGGCCGCGCTGGTCGGTCTCGGCGGGCGGATCGTCGCCACCACGCCCAGCTGTGAAACCGTCGACGCGGACCCCGCCAAGGTGCTCGGCGCCGCCGTCGACGCCGGCGCCGAACTGCTGCGGCAGACGGGCCGGCCCTGTGTGGGCGCCGGCCTCGCCGTACCGTCCGCGGTCACCGAACCCGAGGGCCTTGCGCTGAACCCCCTGCACCTGGCGTGGCCGGTGGGCGCGCCCGTGCGGGAGATCTTCGCCGAGCGGATCCGCGCAGCCGGGCTCACCGGCCCCGCGTTCGTCGGCAACGACGTCAACCTCGCCGCCCTCGCGGAACACCGGCACGGCGCCGGACGCGGCGCCCGCGACCTGTTGTGCGTGGCCACCGGGCACCGGGGTGTCGGCGGCGCGTTGGTGCTCGACGGCCGACTGCACACGGGCAGTTCGGGCCTCGCCCTGGAGGTCGGCCATCTCACCGTCAACCCCGAGGGCCGCCCCTGCTACTGCGGCAGCCGCGGCTGTCTCGACGTGGAGGCGGACCCGCTCGCCCTCCTCACCACCGCGGGCCGCGAACCCGGGCCCGAGGGCTCCCTGCTCCAGCAGGCCAACGAACTGATCCGGGACGAGTACGGCGACCCGGTGGTCCGTATGGCGGCCGAGGCCCTGATCGACCGGCTCGGCCTGGGGTTGGCCGGTCTGGTCAACATCCTCAACCCCGACCGCATCATCCTCGGCGGCCTGCACCGCACGCTCCTCGACGCCGACCCCGACCGCCTGCGCGCGGTCGTCGCGGACCGGAGCCTGTGGGGCCGCAGCGGCGGTGTCCCCATCCTCGCGTGTTCCCTCGACCACAACAGCCTGGTCGGGGCGGCCGAGCTGGCCTGGCAACCGGTGCTGGACGACCCGCTGGGCGCGCTGCGCCCCCTGTGAGCCGCGCCGCGTCGCACAGGGGGCGCAGGGCCCACAGCCCGGCCCCCGGCTCACGGTCCGGCCCCGGCCGATAGTCCGGCTCCCCAGCTCACGGTCCGGCTCCCCGGCTCCCGGCTCACGGTCCGGTCCCGGCCCACAGCTGGCCCGGTCCGCAGTCCGATGCCGGCCCCCGCGCGGGCTGCCCGCAGGAAGCCCGGTCCGCAGTCCGACCGGGTCCGCAGCCCGACCCGGCCAACGGCCCGACCCGGCCAACGGCCCGACCCGGCCAACCGCCCGACCCGCCCAACAGCCCGGCCCCGGCCCGCGGTCCGGCCCCACCGCAGCCCGACCGGGGCCGCAGTCCGCCCCGGCCCCCAGCGCGCCCGGGCCCGTGGGCGCGCCCGCCGGCCGGCCGGGCTCGGAGTCCAGCTCGGCTCACAGTGCGGACCGCGCACAGTCCGGCCCCGGCCCGAAGCGCTGCTTCGACGACAGTCCGGCCCCGCCGAGAGTCCGGCCCCGCCCGCAGGGCTGCTGCGCCTACCGCGTGGCACCGCCGTCGATCACCACGTCGGTGCCGACGACGGAAGCCGCGTCGTCCGAGGCCAGGTACAGCACGGCTTGGGCCACCTCCTCCGTCGACGACACCCGGCCCAGCGGTGACTGCTCCTTCATCCGCAGGGCACGCTCGGCCTCGGACTCGCCGGGCCGCAGCGACATGGCCGTCTCGGACGGGCCGGGGCTGACGGCGTTGATGCGGACGCCGTCGCGTATGTGCTCCAGCGCGGCGCCACGGGTCAGGGCGGTCACGGCCGCCTTGCTCGCGGCGTAGGCGGTCAGGCCCGGAATCTGGCGGTGCACGCCGATGTTGGACGACACGTTGACGATCGCGCCGCCACCCGGCTGCGACCGCATCTGCCGTACCTCGGCCCGCAGGGCGAGAAAGACACCGGTCAGGTTGGTGTCGACCATGGACCGCCAGTCCTCCTCGTCGACGTCGGCCAGCGGCCGCCCCGCCCGCAGGACCCCCGCGTTGTTGACGGCGACGTCGAGTGAGCCGAAACGGTCGACGACCGCGCGGACGAGCGCGTCCAGGTCGGCGGCGCGCGAGACGTCGGCGACCCGGGCGATCGCGGTCCCGCCGGCCCGCTCGACGAGCCCGGCCGTCTCGTCGAGCGAGGCGCGCGTGCGCCCGGCCACGACGACCGCGGCCCCCTCGGCGGCGAAGGCGAGGGCGAGGGTGCGTCCGATGCCGGAGCCACCGCCGGTGACGAGTGCGGTGCGGCCGGAGAAACGATTCCGAGACATGCCAGTCCTTTCCAGACCGATCATTCCAATATGTGGGCAGGTGAAAGTGGCCCCGACATTTCTCCAGGGCGGGTCGGTCGATCAGTCCAGCAGGGTGAGCGCCTGCTCCGCCGCGTCCCGCACCCGCGCGGGATCCGATGAGGCCTTGCCGACCACTCGCAACCCCTGGAGCAGGACCAGCAGCATGCGCGCCAGTCCGCGCGGATCACGCCCGGCCGGCAGTTCGCCATGCGCCCGCGCGCGCACCAGCGCCGACTCCAGCAGTGTCTCCAGGTGCTCCCAGCCCCGCTCGACCCGGCGGGCCGCGGCGAAGTCGTGCGCGGCCAACTCCGCCGCCGTGTTGGTGGCGAAACACCCGTAGGTACGGGTCGCCTCGTCCGTGGCCTCCGCCGCGAACCGCCGCACCACCGCGCGCACCGCGGGGAGTGCGGGCCCCGGCTGCGACAACTCGTCCAGTAGGAGCGGCTGGTGTGTTTCCCCGTACCGGTCAAGCGCCTTCAGATACAGGTCGTGCTTGTTGCCGAAGGTCGCGTAGAGGCTGGCGCGTCCGATGCCCAGGTGCTCGACGAGGTCCGCCATCGAAGTCGCCTCGTAGCCGCGCCGCCAGAAGAGCTCCAGTGCCGACTGGAGAGCCGCGTCCGGATCGAACTCCTTGGTTCTCGCCATGAGGTGACGCTAGATCAATCGAGAACGAGTGGTCAAGTATGGGACGTGGTGTCGGTCAGTCGCCTTCGCAGGCGTCGGTGCGGAACTCCTCGATCGACGCGGTCGCATACCCGTCGGCGTCGGCGCCCCGCACGTCACCGGCGAAGTAGCGGACCTCGCCCGGTGTGAGCGCGGCCAGGTCCGCGAGCGTGAAGGACACGTCGGCCGTGGACCACGAGTTGTCCTCGGTCGCTCCGTACAGGACGTAGGTGCGCTGCCGTTCGAGCGCCGTCGACATCGCCCTGTCGACGCTCCAGCCCTCGCCGCCGGTGTGCAGCGGCCAGGTGACGTAGCCCGTGGCGGGCTCCGTGCGGCGCCAACTCCCCACGTCCTCGGACTCGTCACCGCTGCCCTGGGTGTACAGGATTGCCGCGTCGATGTGGTGGTGACAGACCATCAGCACACCGACCGGCTGTCCGTCCTCGTCCACCGTGATGCCCGTGCCGCCCGCGACCGGCACCGTGCAGCCGGTCAACGAGGCCAGCACCGCGGCGCCGGCGCAGGCCGCGGCGGCGTACCGGATCCGCATGGTCACCCCCCTGGGAGACTCACATCGTGGTCCTCCCCGCGGCAACGGACAAGGCACGTAAGCCAGTTGTTACCGGACCCGCGCCGCACACCGCAGCCGGTCGCGGACCCGCGGCACACCGGGGTCGGCCGGACGACGCACCCGAGGAACGGCTCGACGTGCTGCACGCCCGGCTGGTCGAGGACCTCTCCGGGTCTCCTGGGTCCGAAATCCCGCCCCAGGAGACCCGGATCGGCCGCCCCGCCGCCGTCCTGGCCCACGAGCGGCCGAACCCGATGCTCGACGGCCGCCGGGCGTGGCTGGACGGTCCGGTCGGCGCGGCGTCGAAGTAGGTTGACGTCATGACAGACGAACTGACCGTGAGTGTCCTGGGGACCGGCATCATGGGCGCCGCGATGGCCCGCAACCTCGCCCGGGCCGGTCATACCGTGCGCGCCTGGAACCGCACCCGGGCCAAGGCCGAACCGCTCACCGCCGAAGGCGTGCGGGTCGTCGACACCCCCGCCGAGGCGGTCGAGGGAGCGGACGTCGTCCTGACCATGCTGTACGACGGCCCCGCCGCCCTGGAGGTCATGCGCGAGGCCGCTTCCGCCCTGCGTCCCGGGACGGCCTGGGTGCAGTCGACGACCGCCGGGATCGGGGCCATGGGCGACCTGGCCGCCTTCGCCCGCGCGCACGACCTCGTCTTCTTCGACGCGCCCGTGCTGGGCACCCGGCAACCCGCCGAGGCCGGTCAGCTGACCGTGCTGGCGGCGGGCCCGAGCGAGCACCGCGACGCGGTCGCGCCCGTGTTCGACGCGGTGGGCGCACGCACGGTGTGGACGGGTGAGGACGGCGGCGAGGGCAGCGCGACACGTCTGAAGCTGGTGGCCAACAGCTGGGTCATCGCGGCCACCGCCGCGGCCGGCGAGGTCCTCGCCCTGTCGCAGTCCCTGGAGGTCGACCCGGAGGCGTTCTTCGCGCTGATCGAGGGTGGCCCGCTCGACATGGGGTACCTGAAGGCGAAGACCGGCCTGATCCTCGACGACCGGCTCTCGCCGCCGCAGTTCGCGGTGACGACGGCCGCGAAGGACGCGCGTCTGATCGTCGAGGCCGGCCGTGAGCGCGGCGTCCGGCTCGACGTGGCGGCGGCGAGCGCCGAGCGTCTGGAGCGGGCCGCCGCTCAGGGCCACGGTGACGAGGACATGGCCGCCGCCTACTTCGCCAGCTTCGACAAGAAAGCCTGAACCGCGAGGAGACCCCGTGTCCAAACCCCCGCTTCCGCCCGAGGCCGTCGAACTGCTGAGCCGCCCCAACCCCTGTGTGATGGCGACCCTGCGCTCCGACGGAACCCCCGTCTCCACCCCCACCTGGTACGTCTGGGAGGACGGACGCGCCCTGATCAGCCTGGACGAGGGCCGGGTCCGGCTCCAGCACCTGCGCCGCGACCCGCGCCTGACCCTCACCGTCCTGGCCGCCGACAACTGGTACACGCACGTCACCCTCATCGGACGGGTGGTCGAGCTGCACGAGGACGAAGGCCTGACCGACATCGACCGTATCTCCACCCACTACACGGGCAAGTCGTACCCCGACCGGGTCCGCTCCCGGGTCAGCGCCTGGATCGAGGTCGACCGCTGGCACGGCTGGGGCGCCCTCAAGGACAGCGACCAGGCGTCCCCCTGACCGTCCCGAGACCGCGGCGCCCCGCCGGCACGGCCGCCGCCGGCGGCACTGCCGGCAGCGCCACCGGGCCGGCAGCGCCACCGGGCCGGTTTTCAACGCCACTCGACGCCGAAGGCCCGCCCCGGGTTCTCCGCGAGGATCCGCGTCACGAGTTCCTCACCCACGGCGAGCACCAGGCGCGGCCGGACCCGGCGCAGCAGATACGGCATTCCGGGGCCGCCGTCGACCGAACGGGCCGCCGCCGTCGTGGTGTCACCGCCCAGCAGGAGCCGGTCGCCGTAGCCGGCGTCGGCGAGGGCCCGCACGGCGTCCGGCATCCGCCAGTCGGTGGCGTGGTTGGCGCGTGACGGGCCGTCGAAGGCCAGCCAGCAGCCCGCCTCGGCGGCCAGGCGGTGCACCACCGCGTCGGGGGAGCGGTTGAGGTGCCCCAGGATCACCCGGTGCGGGGGCACGCCCAACTCCCCGCACAGCAGATCGAGTACGTCGAGCACGCCGGTGCCCAGCTCCAGATGGACGGCGATGGGCGCGTCCGTCGCGTGATGCGCCTCGGCCGCGGCGGTCATGGTCCAGCGGGTGTGCGCGTCGAGGGCGTGGAACCCGCCCGCGACCTTGACGAGCCCGGCGCGGACCTCCGACGTCCCGATGCCCTCGGTCAGTTCGGCCACGAACACCTCGGCGAGCCGGTGTCGCAGACCGTCGAGCGTCGCCTCGTCGTAGTGCACGTCCTGGTGCAGCCCCGTCGCGGCCACCAGCTGGACCCCGGTCTCCCGGGACAGCGGGGGCAGATCCGCCGCGCGCCGTCCGAGACCGTACGGCGTCCACTGCACGACGGCGTCACCGCCCTGCGCGCGGAACGCGTCGAGTTCGGCGCGCGCCGCCGAGCGGCTGTTCAGCTCCTGACCGGGCAGTCGGGGACTGCCGAAGAACAGGTGGTCGTGCGCGTCGCACACACCGAGCCGCTCGGCCGGGACGTCCCCGAGTACCGTCCGTACCGCCCTCACCACTGCCTGCCCCCGGTCAGGGCGGTCCGCTCCGGCGCCGACAGGTGCAGCACCCGGAACAGGTCGCCGTCGGCCTTCGGCGTGTCGTGCTCCCAGAGCGAGAAGTGCAGGCTCTCCCAGCGGCTCGTGTCCACCGCCGCCGCCGCGAGCACCGCCCCGTCCTCCCGGGCCAGCCGCCCGGCCTCGTCCACCGCCTCCCGCACGGCCTCGGAGAGCACCGCCCCGTCCGGCACCGGTCGCCGCCGCCGTACGGCGAACAGGGCGGGGGAGCCGACGGCGACGCCCTCCTCGTAGGCCAAACCCGTCCACTGACGGACCGTCGGGCGGCCGAAGTCGTCGCTCAGCCCCTGGAAACCGCCGCCCCAGAGAAACGCGTTCATGCCCTCCACGGTGTTCCAGAGGTAGAACGGCGCGTACTGGTTGACGGGCGAACCGTGCACCCCGCGTTCGCGCATCAGGTACGCCTTGAGGCCGAGGCCCTCCCAGTCGTCGAGCAGCGGCCCGACCCGGGACGCGCGCGCGTGGATGACGTCCATGTCGTAGTCGGCGGGCAGCGTGAGCTCGTACTGCATGGCGTGCACGGGGCCTCCTAGTCGGCCGAACGAGGTGCGAGGAGCGAGAGCAGCCCGCGGACTGCCGCGTCGAAGGCGGCGGGCGAACCGGACGCGCGGGCCAGCACGTATCCGCCCTGGACGGTTGCGAGGACGGTGGCGGCGATCGCCTCGCCGTCCAGCTCGGGCCCGAACTGCCCCTGCTCCTTGCCCTCTTCCACGAGATGCGCGATCCGTTCACGGATCAGGTCGATCGTCTCGTCGACGGGTGCGCGCAGCTCGTCACTGGCGATCACGTCCGGATCCATCGTCAGGCGCCCGACGGGACAGCCGCGCAACACGTCCCGCTCGCGCGTCAGATACGCCTCGATGCGCTCGTACGGTGTGCCCGGCCCGTCCAGTACCCCCTCGGCGGTGGCCCGCAGCTCGTCGGCCGTCCGCCGGATCGCCGCCAGGGCGAGGTCGGGTTTGCCCTTGAAGTGGTGGTACATGCTGCCCTGCCCGGCGCCGGCGCGCTCCAGGATCGCCTTGGGGCTGGTCCCCACGTAACCGCGCTCCCAGAGCAGCTCACGGGTGGACTCGATGAGTCGCTCCGAAGTGCTCATGAGCCGACTGTACATACTAGTAGTTACAGACGTCCAGCCCTCAGGGAGCAGCCAGGACGGGCGCGCGTACTCCCGGCGACGTACGCGCACTGCCGCTGCCCGTACGACGACCCGGACCCCCGCCCGGCGAGACGCTCGAGGCATCACACAGATCCCCTGAGGAGATGACCCGAGATGAACACCCTGGCGAACTGGGACGGTGGCGGACCCGGCCCGTGGATCCTGTTCCTCCCGCTGATCTGGGCGGCCGTGGTGATCGGCGTCGTCACGGTCCTGCGCCGCACCGGTCGGCGAGGCCGTCGTGGCCCCTGGGGCCCGGTCGGCGACCCCCGCCCCACCGGGGACTCGCCCCTCGCCGTCCTCGGCCGTCGTTTCGCCTCCGGCGAGATCGACGAGGACGAGTACTGGCGCCGGCTGTCCGTCCTGGACGAGCAGTTCGGCCGCGCGGCCAAGGGCGGTGCGGCATGAGCACCGCGACCGCCACCACGGCCACGCGCAACGCCGCGCGGGTCGTCGACGCCGTGAAGGTCTACGGCGCCGGCGACACCGCCGTACGGGCCCTGGCCGGGGTGAGCGTCGCCTTCCCGGCCGGACGCTTCACCGCGATCATGGGCCCGTCCGGCTCGGGCAAGTCCACCCTGATGCACTGCGCCGCGGGTCTGGACACCCTCACCTCGGGCGCCGCGTACATCGGCGACACCGAACTGCGCACCCTCGACGACCGTCGCCTCACCCTCCTGCGCCGCGACCGGGTCGGTTTCGTCTTCCAGGCGTTCAACCTGGTGCCCACCCTGACCGTCGAGGAGAACATCCGGCTGCCACTGGACCTGGCGGGCGAGCGGGGCGAGTCGGAGTGGATCGACGCCCTCGTGGACGGCGTCGGGCTGCGCGACCGGCTCCGTCACCGGCCCTCCGAGCTCTCCGGCGGTCAGCAGCAACGCGTCGCCGTGGCACGGGCGTTCGCCGGCCGGCCGGACGTGGTCTTCGCCGACGAGCCCACCGGCAACCTCGACTCCCGCACCGGGGGAGAGGTGCTCGGGCTGCTCGCCCGCACCGTGCGCCGCACCGGCCGCACGGTCGTCATGGTCACTCACGATCCGGTCGCCGCCGCCCAAGCCGACGAGGTCGTCTTCCTCGCCGACGGACGGCTCGTCGACCGGATGGAGTCCCCGACCGCCGACCGCGTCCTGGACCGCATGAAAGCATTCGAGGTGCCGTCATGAACGCGTCCCTCCGCCTGAGCCTCTCGTCCCTGCGCGCCCACCGGCGCCGCTTCGCCGGAACCTTCCTGGCCGTCTTCCTCGGCGTGGCCTTCCTGGCCGGAACGCTGGTCATGGGGGACACCCTGCGCGCGAGCTTCGACTCGATGTTCGGCAACGCGACCGCGGGCACCGACGCCGTGGTGCGGGGCTCCGACACCATCACTGCCCCCGGCGGGAGCCAGGGCGTACGGCAGCCCGTCAGCACCGGCCTGGTGCGCACGGTCGAGGCCGTGCCCGGCGTCGCGGCCGCCGCGCCCGACATCCAGGGCGCGGGGCAGGTCGTCGGCGCCGACGGCAAGCCGATCGGTGGCCAGGGCCCGCCCACCCTCGCGGGCAACTGGATCACCGACCCGCGGCTCAACCCGTACCGGCTCGCCGAGGGCCGCGCCCCGGCCCGGTCCGGCGAGGTCGTCGTCAACCGGGGCACCGCCGAGAAGGGCGGCCTGGAGATCGGCGACACCACCACGCTGCGTACGCCCGACCCCGTGCGCGTGACGATCGTGGGCCTCGCGACCTTCGGCGGCGAGGACGGCATGGCGCAGGTGACCTTCACCGGCATGACCCGCGCCGACGCCGAGAAATACCTCACCGCCAGGCCCGGCCGGGCGGCGGACATCGTCGTGCGCGCCGCCCCGGGAGTGAGCCAGGCGGAGCTGGTCGACCGGCTGACTCCCGTACTGCCCACAGGAGTCGAAGCCATCACCGGTCAGGAGGCGGCGCAGGAGAACACCGACATGATCGCCAGCCGGTTCCTGACGGTCTTCACCACGTTCCTCCTGGTGTTCTCCGGAGTGGCCCTGCTGGTCGCGACCTTCTCCATCCACAACACGTTCGCGATCGTCGTGGCTCAACGCGCGCGTGAGAACGCTTTGTTGCGCGCTCTCGGCGCCTCCCGTCGTCAGGTGACCGCGGCGACCCTCGTCGAGGCCGTGGCCGTCGCCGTGACCGCTTCGGCCGCCGGACTCGCGGGCGGCATCGGTATCGCCGCCGGGCTCCAGGCGCTGTTCCCGGCCATCGGATTCCCCTTCCCCGAGGGCGACCTGGTGATCGGCGCCCTGTCGCTGACCCTCCCCCTCGTGGTCGGCGTCCTGGTCTGCCTGGGGTCCGCGGTGCTGCCCGCCGTGCGGGCCGGCCGCACCGCCCCGCTGGCCGCGCTGCGCGAGACGGCCGTGGACTCCTCGGGCGCCTCCCGCCTGCGCGCCGTCACCGGCACGGGCCTGATCGTCCTCGCCCTCGTGCTGACCCTCACCGGCGTCCTCGTCTCGCCGTCCGTGTGGTCGGCGGGTGCCGGAGCCGTCCTGGCCCTGATCGCCTTCGTCGTCCTCGGCCCGGTGGCCTCCAGCACGGCCGTGCGGATCCTCGGCAGTCCCCTGGACCGGCTGCGGGGCGTCAGCGGAGGGCTCGCCCGCCGCAACGCCCTGCGCAGCCCCAGGCGGACGGCGGCCACCGCCGGCGCCCTGATGATCGGCGTCGCCGTGGTCTCGCTCTTCACCGTGTTCGGGGCCTCCCTCAAGGCCACCATGGACCAGACCGTCTCCCGCTCCTTCGCGGGCGACGTGGCCGTCAGCGCTCCCTCCTTCGGCGCCGGCGGCAGCGGACTCAGCCCGAAGCTGGCCCCGGCCATCGGCGAGCTGGCCGAGGTGGACACGGCCGTCGGGCTCGGCCGGGGAGTCGCGGAAGTCGACGGGAGAGGACGGGCGCTGACCGTCACCGACCCGGTCGCACTGCGCCGCGCCTTCGACCTCGGCACCGTTCAGGGTGACCTGGGCGCCCTCGGGACCGACGGCATCGCAATCACCCGGCAGGAGGCGGACCGCCGCCACCTGACCACCGGTGACACCGCCCGGCTCGCCTTCACCGACGGCGACGAGAAGACCTTCACCGTGCGCGCCGTCTACGGCCGCTCCGAACTCGCAGGCGACTACGTCATCACCCGCGCGGCCTGGGCGCCGCACCGTACGCAGGACGCCGACACCCTGGTCGCCGTCTCCTTCGGGGACGGCGTGAGCCCGGCCGCGGGCAAGGCTGCCGTGGAAAAGGTCGCGGCGCAGTACGGCAACCCCGAGGTGCAGACCCGCGACGAGTACGCGCGATCCTCGGCCGGCGGCATCGACATGATGCTCACACTGGTCTACGCCCTGCTCGCCCTCGCGGTGCTCATCGCACTCCTGGGCATCGCCAACACGCTGACCCTGGCGATCCACGAACGCACCCGGGAACTCGGTCTGCTGAGGGCCGTCGGCCAGACCCGGTCCCAGCTGCGGGCCATGGTCCGCTGGGAGTCGGTCCTGGTCGCCGCGTTCGGCACGGCGGGCGGCCTGGCCCTCGGCGGCTTCCTCGGCTGGGTGCTGGTCCGGGCCTCCGACGGGGCGAGCGACAGCGCCTTCGCCTTCGCGGTGCCGCCCGCGCGACTCGCGGTGGTGGCCCTCGTGGGCGTCGCGGCCGGAGCCCTCGCCGGCCTGCGTCCGGCCCGGCGCGCGGCCCGGCTGGACGTGCTGCGCGCCATCGCGGCGGAGTGAGGTACACCCGAACGGCGTACACCTCGGGGACTGGTCACCGTGATCACTGCGGACGTCCGCCCCCAGGGTGACGTCACCGCCCGGTCAGCCGACGACGGCCGACCGGGCGGGGGCATGTGCGGGCCGCAGATCGTCGACGGAGACGACCTCCGTGAACCGGGGCGAGACCTGCTCCCGGGGCGTACGACGCGGCGGACGCGCCGACAGCTCGCGCGCGGCGACGGGCGCAGGCAGCGTGAACCACACGACCTTGCCCGACTCGCCGTCCGGCCGGGCGCCCCAGCTCTCGCTCACCGCGGCGACCATGGCCAGCCCGCGCCCACAGGTGGCGAGAGCCCCGTCGTCGACGGCCCCCACGACCGGCAGGCGCGGGTCGTGGTCGCGAACGGAGACGGTGAGCCGGTCGAGCAGCAGCTCCATCTCCACGACGCACGTCTTGTCGGGCTGCGCGTGCAGGTGCACGTTGGTCAACAACTCCGTCACACCGAGCGCGGCCCGGTCTATGAGCGGATCCATATGCCAGTAGCGCAGCTGCGCCGATACGATTCTGCGGACCTGGCCGATCCGCGACGGCAGGGCCTGAAGCTCGACCGTGCAGTGCCTGCTTGGGTTGGTGATCACGGCTGCGACTCCCCGACTTAGGTCCGGAAGAACACGGAGTTCGGATCGAGCAGGGCAACTGCGCAAGGCGGCCGCCTGCTGTCGTGGCCGGCGGGGGCTGGTTCGCAGCGTTATCGCCGGTAAACCCAGAGTGACGTGAGACCAGAGTGGCGCAGGGGCCGCGGTGCCGCAACTCGCGGTGGTCCGGCCGCCCGCCGGGGTCTTCGTCGGCGCCGGCTCAGCCGCCGCGCCCCGCCGCCCTGCGCACGGCCTCGATGAAGCGGCGCGCCGCGGGCGGCCCGGGTTCGCCGGGCGCCGGATCGTGGTCGCCGAGCGTCAGCAGATACCGCTTGCCGTTGAGGTCGGCCAAGGCCCGGTCCTCCGGTGCGAACCAGGGCCTGGAGGCGCGGACCGCCTGCACGGGCGCACTGTCGATCTCGCTGCCGTAGCTGGTCAGCAGCTCCAGCCTGCCCTCATTGATCCGGACCTGGCCGGCTCGGGTGAGTGAACGCAGCCGCTTCCCGATGCGCACGCCCGTAGCCGTGAACTCCGGCTCCGCCATGCCTCCCCGCCCCCTTGTACGCCTGGGCGAGCCGAACCGTGCACCCGCGTGGGTCGTGATCCAGCCCGCGTCGTGATCGAACCTGTCCTCGATCCAGTGTGCGCCCCCGTTCGGGACCCGCGTCCGGACCGGCGTCATCACCAGCCCGGGCCTTCGCCCGACCCGGTGCAGTCTGCCCGCGACCGGCGTCGAGCACCAGTGCGCACGACACCTCGGCGACACCCGTCCGGAGCATTCGCGGGAATGCGCCCCCACGCGCCCGCAGCTGCCCCCCAGGGCCGCCTTTGAGGCTCCCAAAGGTGTGTTTATGCAGGTGAGAAGCGTGTTGAAGGTGCCTATGATCGGTGTGTCGGCCGCGCGGACCACCGTCGGCGCAGAGCTGAAGGAGTCCCCGCCGTGACCATGCCCCAGCCCAGCCGGACCGGCGCCACCCTCGACGTCGACCGCACCGACACCGCCTACCGCGACTGGCTCAAAGAAGCCGTCCGCAAGGTCCAGGCGGACGCCAACCGCTCGGCCGACACGCATCTGCTGCGCTTCCCCCTCCCAGAGAAATGGGGCATCGACCTGTACCTCAAGGACGAGTCGACCCACCCCACCGGCAGCCTCAAACACCGGCTCGCCCGCTCTCTCTTCCTCTACGGGCTGTGCAACGGCTGGATCCGGCCGGGCCGTCCGGTGATCGAGGCGTCCAGTGGGTCGACGGCCGTCTCCGAGGCGTACTTCGCCAAGCTGATCGGGGTGCCCTTCATCGCGGTCATGCCGCGTACCACGAGCGCGGAGAAGATCCGCCTGATCGAGTTCCACGGCGGCCAGTGCCACTTCGTCGGCGACCCCCGCACGATGTACGAGGAGTCGGCCCGCCTCGCGGTGGACAGCGGCGGCCACTACATGGACCAGTTCACCTACGCGGAACGGGCCACGGACTGGCGCGGCAACAACAACATCGCCGAATCCATCTTCCGCCAACTGGAACTGGAGCGGTTCCCGGAGCCCGCCTGGATCGTGGCCACGGCCGGCACCGGCGGCACCTCCGCGACCCTCGCCCGGTACGTCCACTACACGCAGCGCAACACCCGCATCTGCGTCGCCGACCCGGAGAACTCGTGTTTCTTCGAGGGCTGGACCACCGGCGATCCGGACGTCACCTGCGACTGCGGCTCACGCATCGAGGGCATCGGCCGCCCGCGCATGGAGCCCAGCTTCGTGCCCGGCGCCGTCGACCGCATGATGAAGGTCCCGGACGCGGCCGCCGTCGCCGCCGTACGAGCGCTGGAACGGGCCATCGGCCGCAAGGCGGGCGGCTCCACGGGCACCGGACTGTGGAGCGCGCTGAAGATCGTGGCCGAGATGGTGGCCGACGGACGACAGGGCAGTGTGGTCGCGCTGCTGTGCGACCCGGGCGACCGCTACCTCGACAAGTACTACTCGGACACCTGGCTCGCCGACCAGGGCCTGGACATCGCCCCGTACACCGCCGTCATCGAGTCGCTGCTGGCCACGGGCGTCTGGCGGACCTGACCCCCCGGACCCGCTCCCCGAGCCGGAGGGCCGTGACGCTCAAGGGGTGAGCCGGCGCTCCAGCCGCGTCATCGCGTCCCGGAACGAGCGCCCCAGACCGGCTCGGGCCGGCCGCATGACCGCCCGGAACACCCCGTTCCCGTCGGCGGCGAACGTCCACTGCACCCGCGTCCGCGGCCCGGCCGGCGACAGCCGCCACTCCTCGACCAGCGCCCGGAGGCCCGGCGCGTTGGTGACGTCCACGCGGTAGGCGTACACCTGTGGCCCGTCCGCCGCGATCACCGTCTCCCGGAAACGGCCGCCGCCCCTCAGCCGTACGTCGCGCCCCGCACCTCCGTCCCGGGGCCGGACGGACGTCACGGCCGGGAACCACTCGGCCCAGCCGGACACGTCCTCGGCGAGCGCGTGGAAGACACGCTCGGGTGAAGCGGACACCTCCCGGGCGAAAACCAGCCGTACGGGAGCCGTACCGACGAAGCCGAGCCCTTCGGGGCGCAACCGGTGAGCCATGCGCGCAACCTCCTCACGGCGAGGAACGGGTGCGTCACCCTAGCCGCAGCCCCCTCAGATGTCTGTACCCTCACCGGGCTCGCCCGCGACCACCAGCCGGCGCAGGTGCTCGGAGATCTCCGCGCGCGCCGCCCCGGGCAGCCCCGCGTCCGTCACCAGCGTGTCGACCTGCTCCAGCGCCGCGAACGAACTGAGGCCCACCACGCCCCACTTGGTGTGGTCCGCGACCACCACGACCCGGCGCGCAGACTGCACCAGGCGCCGGTTGGTCTCGGCCTCCGCGAGGTTCGGCGTCGACAGGCCCGCTTCGGCCGATATCCCGTGCACGCCGAGGAACAGCATGTCGAAGTGGAGTGCCGCGATGGCCTGGTCGGCGACCGGGCCCACCAGCGAGTCCGACGGTGTACGCACCCCGCCGGTCAGCACGACCGTGGCCGCGCCCTGCCGGGGACCCGAGGAGCGCTGCGCCATATGGAAGACGTCGGCCACCCGCACCGAGTTGGTCACCACCGTCAGGTCCGGCACGTCCACCAGATGGTGCGCCAGCGCGAACGTCGTCGTACCGCCCGACAGCGCGATCGCGCTGCCCGGGGTCACGAGTTCCGCCGCCGCCTTCGCGATGTCCTCCTTGGCGGTCAGCTCCAGGCCCGACTTCGCCTCGAAGCCGGGCTCGTGGGTGCTCGCCTCCACCACCGGTACCGCGCCGCCGTGCACCTTCTCCAGGACACCCTGGCGCGCCAGCGCGTCGAGGTCGCGGCGCACCGTCATGTCCGACACGCCGAGCTTGCGGGTCAGCTCGTTGACACGGACGCCGCCGCGACGGCGTACCTCGTCCAGGATGAGGGCGCGGCGCTGCTCCGCGAGGAGGTTCTGATTCTCACTCACGTACGCTCCGGTCCTTTCCCTCGACCCGTCCGACAGGCCCGCTCACCTGCTCCGACGAGGACATTCTCGCCGATGCCGGTGCGGGGGCGTCCCATCCTCGCACGGCTCGCTCACAGCTGGTCCACCACCCCGACGCGTCCATGCCACCCAGGCGGCGCACCGGCTTTTCCGCACGGTCCGGGGAGGTTCTGTGACAGGAGGTGTATCAAGCCCTGGGAGTGGCGATCCTTATGTCCGCACGGACACATGTCGAAGGCGTGTCACGGGGGAAGTGCGAACAGTGGAACGTGCCTCTGCGGACAGACCGGCCATGGAACTCCTGGTCCACGGCGTGGGTGGCGCCACGCCCGAGAAGATGCTGAACGACCCGCGCACGGTGCGGATCACCGGCGACGACACGGCGGCCGTGTTCCGGCGCGCCGAAGACGTCACTGCGGACACCGGCCCCGCCGACGACCGCGGCCGCGACGCCCCGGTACCCGAGGCCTACGTGTGGTCCAACCTCACCTCCGGCAACGGCACCCGCGCCCTGTGGCTCCTGCTGCTCCCGTTCATGGTCGTCAACCTCGCCCACTGGATGCGCCCCGCCGCACGGGAACGCCTCCGCGCCGTGCGGTTGTACGGGCTGCTGGTGCGGCTCGCGGCGCTCAGCCTGACGGTGTTGCTGGTCGCCGCCGCCTGCGAGGTCGCCCTCGACCTCACCGCCTGGCAGTGCGCGGGCACGACCGCGTGCGCCGGGCGTCACTCCTGGCTGGGCTTCCTCTCACCCGCGGTGTCGGACGGCGGCTGGTGGAGCCTGCCCGGCCGCCGGCTCGCCCTCGCCGCCCTGGTCCCGACCGCCCTCACCGGACTCCTCTGGTACCTGTCCCACCGCACCTGGCGGGCCTACGAGTCCCAGGAGCCCCTGGACCTCACGAGTGAACCCGAGAACGGCGCAGGTCACACCGCACTCGGCCGGCCCGGCTTCTGGTACGGGCGCCGTCTGGTGGCCCGCCTGCGCGCGGCGCACACGGCGGCGGGACTGCTGACGGTGGCCGCCGCGGTCGGTACGGCGGCCGTACGCCAGGACCGCCGCCCCGGCGGCCCGCCCCTCCTCGACGTGCTCGGCCGGCTGCTGGAGGCGTCCCTGGTGGCGGGCGCGCTGGCCACGGTGTGGGTGGTGTGCCGCCGGGGCCGCAGCGAGCACCGCCTCGACCGCCGCCTCGACGCGCACCTCGTCCACCGTCTGCCGTCGGCCGCCCTGGTCCTGCTCGCCCTCACCCTGGTGTACGCCGGCTGGGAGCGCCCCGGCTGGCACTCCGAGGGCAGACTTCCCGGCGACGCGACCTTCGGCGCGCTCGCCCTCGCCCAGGGCGCCCTGGTGATCGCCCTCGCCGTCGTCGCCCGAGTCCTGCACCACTGCCCACGGGAACGCTCCGCGCGGGGGGACGGCAGCGCCGCCGTCCCGCACTTCCAGCAGGAGCGGTGCGCCCTGCACGGGCTCGGGGGCCCCGCTGTCGCGATGCTGGCCTGCGCTCTCGGCGGGGTGATGTCCGGCGGAGTGTCACAGCGGGTGTCGGACTGGCTGGACGGCACCGGGACCTCCCTCGACGGACCGCCCGTGCTGTTGACCTGGCAGGCGTCCGTGATTCCCGTGTTGATCGTCGTCCTGCTGGCGCTGTGCGCACTGCTCGCCCGGCGGACCGTGCTGCTGACCCGCGCCGAGCAGGACGCCGTGGTCCGGGACTACGGGGTCGGGCACGGTGACCCGGCCCGCACCCGGCGCATCGCCCGCGCCCGCGCGATGGCCACGCTCACCGACCGAGGCCCGCTGCTCGTCGCCGTCACCTCGGTCGCGACCCTGATCCTGGGCGCGGGGGCGCTCGCCGGCGCGTTCAGCACCGGGAAGACCCCGGTCCGGGCCGGGGACGGGGCCCAGCCGTTCGTGCAGGGCGCCGCCCAGACCGCTCAGGCCCTGGGCTCCTGGCTCATCGGACTCGGCTTCGTCCTCTTCGTCACCTGGGGCCGACGCGCCTACAAGGACCCCTCCGCGCGGCGCACGATCGGCATCCTCTGGGACGTCGGCACCTTCTGGCCGCGCGCCGCGCACCCCTTCGCCCCGCCCTGCTACGCGGAGCGCGCCGTACCCGATCTGACCTGGCGCATCGCCGGCTGGACGCGCGCCACGGGCGGACGTCTGGTGATCTCCGGCCACTCCCAGGGCAGCGTCCTCGCGGCCGCCGCGGCCTGGCAGTTGAAACCCTCCGACCGCAGGCGGGTCGCCCTGCTGACCTACGGCTCCCCGATCGAGCGCCTCTACGGCCGCTGGTTTCCGGCCCACTTCGGCCCGGCCGCGCTCGCCGCCCTGCACGAGGACATCGCCTGCTGGCGGAACCTGTACCGGCTCACGGACCCCATCGGCGGCCCGATCCGGCTGTCCGGCGACGACTGCGGCCCGCAGGTGGACCGTGAGCCTCTCGCGGACCCGCTGGCGTACGGCCGCGACGAGGAACACCCGTTGCCCGCGCCCGTCCTGGGCCACTCCGACTACCAGGCCGACCCGGCGTTCGCGCAGGAACGCGGGAAGCTGCTGGGGCGTCTGCGACCTGAGGTGCCCCAGCAGCGCGCCTGAGCGCGATCAGGGCAGCTCGGGCAGGTCCTCCGCGTACACCAACGTCAGGTCGTCGGTGCTCGGCTCCGCCACCTGGGCGACCCGGCTCGCGTGCCGCTCCACCATCGCCTCGAACGTCTGGCGCGCGGTACGCCCGTTGCCGAAGGCGGGCCCCTTGGGGAGCTCCGTGAAGTACTTCAGCAGGGCCTCCGCGGTGCCCGGGCCGAGCCGGTACTCATGCTCCTCGGCCTGCTGCTCCACGATCCGCAGCAGTTCGTCGGGGCCGTAGTCGCCGAAGGTGATGGTCCGTGAGAAACGGGAGGCCACACCGGGGTTGACCGAGAGGAACCGCTCCATCTCCGCGGTGTAGCCCGCGACGATCACGACCACCGAGTCCCGGTGGTCCTCCATGAGCTTCACCAGAGTGTCGATGGCCTCCTTGCCGAAGTCCCGGCCCGCGTCCTCCGGCGACAGCGCGTACGCCTCGTCGATGAACAGCACCCCGCCGTGAGCCCGTTGGAAGGCCTCCTGGGTGCGGATCGCCGTCGAACCGATGTGCTCACCGACCAGGTCGACGCGGGACACCTCGACGAGATGCCCCTTCTCCAGGACGTCCAGAGCGGCGAGGATCTCGCCGTAGAGGCGGGCGACCGTCGTCTTACCGGTGCCGGGGGAGCCCGTGAAGACCAGATGGCGCTTGACCGACGCCGCCTTGAGCCCCGCCTGCTGGCGGCGCCGACCCACCTCGATCATGTCGATGAGGGCCCGCACCTCGCGCTTGACGCTCTCCAGACCCACCAGCGTGTCCAGCTCGCCGAGCACGTCCTTCGACGTCCGCACCGACGACTCCGGCTCACCGGCGGCCTGCTGCGGCTCCGGCGCGATGACCCGCTGCTCGGGGACCAGGCCCAGCCGACCGGGTGACTGGAGGGTCGCCTGAACGGCCGTCTCCGGCGCGGCCCCCGGTGTCCGCACGCCCGCGCTCTCGTCGCTGGTGCAGTCCTCGACCACGGGAGCGGATCCCGGACCCGCGTCCGCCCCGGCGTCGGCGAACTCGTAACCGCCGCGCGCGCAGCGCTCCGTACGGCACTTCCGCAGCGTCGTACGACTGCCGTCTATCACGTGGAAGCCGTAGCCGCCGCTGTTCGTCACCCGGCAGTTCAGGAAACTGCCGCGGCCGCCGGCCGACACATAGAACCCGGCCTCGGCGGGGGAGTCGACGGTGCAGCGCTCGATCGTGGGGTCGGCGCCCTTGGTGACGATCACGCCGGTCTGCGTGCTGTCCACGGTGCAGTTGTTGAGGGTGCCGCCGCTGCCGTGGTCGCGGAACCACGCGCCGGTCGCGGCGTCCCGGATCCGGCAGTCGTCGAGCTGGGCGGTCGCCCCGTCGCTGACCGACACGGCCGTGTTGCGCACCTGGGACAGGTCGCTGTCCACGACGTCGGCGCGGGAGCCCCGGTCGAGGACGAACAGGGCGTCCGGCACGTCGTGCACCCGGCACGAGTCGAGGACCGCGGTCGCGCCGTCGCTGACCCAGACGGCCGGGTAGTCGCCGGTGCTGTCGAAGATCTCGCACTGGTTGGCGTCCACGCGCGTACCCGGGTCCCACACCGACAGCCCGTTGCGGCCGAACTGACGCACCGTCGTGCGAGTCAGCGTCAGGACCGAGCGGGAGCGCAGGTCGACCGCGTTCTCCGGGATGTCGTGGATACGGCAGTCGGCCAGGGTGAGTACGGCGTCCGTGTCGAGGGTGACGCCGTCGGCGGTCGTGCGGTGCACATCGCAGTCGGTGAGGTGCGCGGTGGCCCGGGCGGTGATCTGGACGCCGCCGCCCTTGATCTCGTAGACCTCGCAGCCCACCGCTTCCAGGGAAGAGCCGTCGCCGGTCGCGCTCAGACCCGCGCCCGACGTGTGGTGCACCCGGCAGCGCTCCAGCCGGGGGTGGCCACCCCCGCGCACCGAGACGCCGGCCTGACCTGCCGCGACGACTTCGCACTCCTCGAAGACGCCACCGCCGCCGTCGACCACGGCGATACCGATGCCCGCCGGATTGTCGACGGTGCAGCGCCGGACCGTCGGACGGGCGCTGCCACGCACCTCGATGCCCGCCGCGGACCGCGTGACGATCCGCACGTCCAGCAGCTCCGGCGTGCCCTCCTCGACGAGCACCGCGGGCGCCGCCGCGTCCTGGCCCTCGACGTGCAGGTCCTGCACCACGGCCGACGCGCGCACGGTCAACGGCACCCCGTCCAGGGGCGCCAGGCGCACGGAACCCGGGGAACCCTCGGGACCGCGCAGCGTCACCGACCGCTCGACGACCAGGTTCTCCCGGTAGGTCCCGGGAGCGATGGTGAGGACGTCACCCTCGGCCGCGGCCTCGAGGGCGGCGGCGAGCGACGCGTACTCACCCGTGCGGCGCCGCCACCTCGATGTGCCGGTGTGCGTCACCTGGACCGTGCCCTGTGCCATGGCGTTGATGTGCCCCCACCTCGTGGTACGCGCGTTGATGCCGAATGCTTCGGCCGGTCCACCGTAGCGTGCGCGCGGGTGGTGGTTGACCAGAAACGGCGGGCCGTCAGCTGCCGGTACCGGTGCGCCCCCAGTCCGGGCCCGCCCGGTCCCAGGCCTGGTCCCAACGGGCGTACCGGCGCCGGACCATGCGCCAGACGATCAACCGCCGGCCGCCCTCGAACGTGCCCGCGGTGAGCAGGGCCGCGCCGAAGCCGGCGAGCACGGCGTGCGTCGTCGCCGTGGCGGAGTCGAGCGGCCGGGCCACCAGGCGGCCGTGCCCGTCCGTCCATATCCCGAAGTGGTCGCCGCTGTGCGGGGCCTTGAGGCCCGCCAGGACCGTGCCGTGCTGTGCCGTGCCGTCCGGCGCCGTCCAGTCCGCGAGGACCCGGGTGCGGGCCTCCCGGCCGGCGGCCGTCTCGGGGTCCACCTCCAGTGGCGCGCCGTCCACCTTCCGCACCACGGTGGCCGTGACCTCGTGGCGGGACTGCCGCTGCTCGTGGACCGACTGCTGCAGGACGTCCTGTGCGACGGCGCCGACGACGGAGCCCACCACAGGCGCGACGAAGAGGATCAGCAGCAGGGCCGACAAGGCCACCCATGCCTCGACCAGATCCGTCGTACGACGCAGCGGGTTGTGTCGCCAGCGCCAGATTCCGCCGATCGATCGCACCGCCCGCACCCCCTTCCCCGCTCCGTGATAACCCCCGTCGGAGTCGTTCACGCGCGGGTCCGGGGAAAGAGAGAGCGAAATCACCAGGGCCCGGGCCCTCTCATGAACTTCTCACGCAAGCCCAACGATCAGGAGCCGCACAGGGGTTCCCGCGGATCGCCCGGTCCCCGACCGAGGCCGGAACTATGCGAGCACACGCACCGGATCGCCGACTCTGACCGTGCCGCGACCGAGAGGCACCAGGTTCTGTCCGAAGACGAGCTTGCCGCCGAGGCGCCGATGCCGGCCCAGGGTGTACAGGGGTTCCTTGCCACGCGCCGCGGTGCCCTGGTCGGTGGTGGTCACGACGCACCGGCCGCACGGTTTGGCGACCCGGAACTCGATTTCGCCGACGGCGAGGCGCGACCAGCCGTCCTCGGCCCACGGGTCGGTGCCCGCCAGGACCAGGTTCGGCCGGAAACGGTTCATCGGCAGCGGTCCCTCCCCGGCGTGCTCGCCCTGGGCGATCAGCGAGTTGAGGGCGTGCAGCGAAGCCGTCGTGGTCGCCAGCAGCGGATATCCGTCGGCGAAGGCGACGGTCTCGCCGGGCCGCGCGTACCGGGGGTCGACGGGGCGACGCGTCGCGGGATCGTCCATGTGGACCAGCCGCACGTCGGCGCCGACGTGGGCGGTGCACCAGGCATGCCCGGTGTCGTCGGCGAGGACCCCCTCCACCTTGTCGCGGAAGATCTCCAGCGACACCGTGCCCTCCGGCTCGGGCACCGGCACGGTCAGCGGCTCGAGACCGGGCGCGGACAGACGTACGCCGCCGCCGGGCAGGAGCTCGGCGGCGGCCAGCGCGAGACGCGGCCGCTGCCGTTGGGTGACGACCTTTCCCCCGTCGTCGATCAGCGCCCAGCGCCGGTCACCGGCCAGCCCCCAGGGCTCCACGACGGCCTCCCGGGGCGTCTGGCCCCGGAACGCCTTGACCGGATGGACGTGAATCGACAGCAGCTCCGCATGCCCCATGGGGTCATCCTGCCAGGTGGCACCGACGACCCCGTCGGGTCAGTAGCCGCGGTACTGCTGGTTGTACGGGTCCTGGTACTGCGGCGCGGCGGGCCGGGGAGCGGCCGGGCGCATCGCGTCGTAGCCCGTGCCGGGACCCGCCGGACGCTGCTGCTGCGCCTGGGGTCCGGGGTAGCCGCGCGGCGCGGCGGGCTGCGGCGGGATGTACGCCGCCGGGGCCTGCTGCAGCGGTGCGGGCTGCTGCGCCTGCGGGTAGCCGTAGTACCCCTGCGAGGGGCCCGCCGGGAGGGCGGGCAGCGCCGACGGCAACGCGGGCAGGTTGCTGTTGCCCATGTCGTACGCGGCGGGGACCCGGATCGGGGCGATCTGCGGGGTGCCCCGCTCGGCCACGAGCGAGTCGTAGATCGGAGTGTCCGGGAAGGAGGCGTAGTAGCCGCCGCCATAGGTGGAGCGGGGGGAGGTCATGGCACATAAGTTAAGCCCACGATGTGCTGGTTGGGGAGACCGATAAGAGGGTTGATTTCCGTGTCGGCGGTGGCTTCGGACCCCTAATGCGAGCGAATTTGGGAAAAAGGGACGGCGAGCGCCCGTCAGATCGTGTAAAGGCCGAGTTCCGAGCGGGTTACCGGGGGTTGGGCAGGGCTGATCCTGCGCTCTCGATGGGCGTTCACCGTCGTGCGCAATAGGTTGGCCGGACAGACAAGCCGAGGGTGCCGAGGCGTGCGGCCCGGTGCACTGACACGCGATGGGGGCGTACATGTCAATGTCGAAGGGGTCCAATGCTCCGGTGCCGACCACGGCACTGCGGGTCGAACTGGGCTGGCGCTCGGGACCGGGTGTTCCGGACACGGACGCGTCCGCACTGCTGCTGGTGGGCGGAAAGGTCCGTTCCGACGCCGACTTCGTCTTCTACAACCAGCCGGCCCACTCCTCCGGAGCCGTCCGCCACGAGGGCAAGCGCGACGCGGGAGGCCGGGTGACCGACAGCCTTCTCGTCGACCTCGCGCGCGTGGAGCCCGCGATCGAGACCATCGTTGTGGCGGCCTCGGCCGACGGTGGTTCGTTCGGCCAGGTGCCGGGCCTGTACATCGAGGTACGGGACGCGGCGCAGGGAACCGTCGTGGCGCGCTTCGACAGTGCCGGCGCGACGGTGGAGACGGCCTTCGTGCTGGGGGAGTTCTACCGCCGCCAGGGCGCCTGGAAGTTCCGGGCCGTCGGCCAGGGCTACGGCAGCGGTCTCGAAGGGCTGGCCACCGACTTCGGCATCGCCGTGGACGAGCCGCAGCGAGCGGCCGCCCAGGCTCCGTCGACCCCGCAGGCTCCGCCGCCCCCGCCGCCGACCGTCCCCGCCTTTCCGGCCACGGTGCCCCCGCCCGTCCACCAGGCTCCGCCGCCTCCGCCGCCCGCACCGCCCGTCGCGCCGGTCCGGCTGACCAAGGTGACGCTCACCAAGGCCGCTCCGTCGGTGTCCCTGAGCAAGCAGGGCGGCACCTCGGGCGCCCTGCGCGTGAACCTCAACTGGGAGGTGCGCAAGCAGTTCTCCGGGTGGGGCAGCAAGCGCGGTCGGGCGGTCGCCATGCACAACGACCTCGACCTCGACCTGTGCGCCCTGTTCGAGCTCGCCGACGGCCGCAAGGGCGTGGTCCAGGCCCTCGGCAACGCCTTCGGCGCCCTGCACCAACCGCCGTACATCCATCTCGACGGCGACGACCGTACCGGCGCCTCGACGAGCGGGGAGAACCTGACCGTCAACCTCGACCACAAGAACGACTTCCGGCGCATCCTCGTCTTCGTGACCATCTACGAGGGCGCCCGTTCCTTCGCCGACCTGCACGCCACGGTCACGCTGCAACCCCAGTTCGGAGCGCCGATCGACTTCTCCCTCGACGAGTGCACGGTCCCCTCGACCGTGGCGGCGCTCGCGCTGATCACCAACAACGGGGGCGACCTCGTCGTCCAGCGCGAGGCCCGCTACCTGGTGCCCGAGCGCGGGGTGAGCCCGCAGCGTACCGTCGACTACGCCTACGGATGGGGCATGAACTGGACACCGGGCCGCAAATAGCGACCCCACGGCCGGGGGCCTCCCTGGGTGGAGGCCCCCGTGCAGGGGCTCAGCCCTCGTCGGCGACGGCGTCCGGACGGGCGTAGGTGCGGCCCTTCCAGGCCGCACCGCGTCCCCTGTAGTGCTGGACCGCGGAGTCGACCGTCATCAGCAGGTAGAGGAACGCGGTGAACGGCAGCAGGGGAGCCGGCCACAGCGGCTGACGGTAGTAGCGCAGCATCGGGACGTACGTCCCCGCCATCACGAGCCACGCCAGACCGCCGGACGCCGCCGTCGCCTTACTGCCGACGGCGAGCCCGCCGAACAGCGCGAGCGGCGGCACCAGGTACACGAGGGCGAGGCCCAGCACCGTGCCCGTCAGCAGGAGCGGACTGTGCCGCAGCTGCGCGTAGGCGCTGCGCGAGACCATCCGCCACAGGTCGTGCAGCCTCGGGTACGGGCGCACGCTGTCCACGCCGTCGGCCAGCCCCAGCCAGATGTGACCGCCCGCGCCCTGCACGGCCCGCGCGAGTGCCACGTCGTCGATGACGGCGTGCCGGATGGCGTCCGGGATCCGCGCCCGCTCCGCCGTTTCGGCGCGCAGCAGGACGCAGCCGCCCGCCGCGGCAGCCGTCCGCGCCCCGCGTCGGCCGATCCGCCGGAAGGGATAGAGCTGCGCGAAGAAGTAGACGAAGGCGGGCACCACCAGCCGCTCCCACGGGCTCTCCACCCGCAGCCGCGCCATCTGGGAGACGACGTCGAACCCTCCGGTGCGCGCCGCCGCCACCAGCTCCCGCAGACTTCCGGGACCGTGCGCGATGTCGGCGTCCGTCAGGAGGAGGTACTCGGGCTCACGCGCGCGTGCCAGGCCGATGCCGTGGCGCACCGCCCACAGCTTCCCCGTCCAGCCCGCCGGAGGTTCGCCCGGCGAGTCCACGGTCAGCGGGAGCCCGCCGTGCTGCCGGGCGAGCGCGCGCGCCAGCTCTCCCGTGCCGTCGGAGCTGCCGTCGTCGACGAGGAAGATCTCCGCCCGCCCCGGGTAGTCCTGCGCGAGCAGGGAGGGCAGGCTCGCGGGCAGCACCGCCGCCTCGTCGCGCGCGGGGACGACGACGCAGACGGGCGGCCACTCACGCGGATCCTCCCGGGCCGGCAGTCTGACGTCCGTGCGCCAGAAGAAGCCCTGACAGAGCAGCAACCACAGCCAGGCGGCCAGAGACACGGCGGCGATCCACACGATGGCGCTCACGCGCGCAGTCTGCCCCACGCCGCCGGGCCGCAAGAGCACATCGTCTATGGTGGCCGGGTGAAGATCGCGCTCATGGACTCCGGAATCGGCCTGCTGGCGGCCACCGCCGCGGTACGGCGACTGCGACCCGACGCCGATCTCGTGCTCTCCCTCGACCCCGACGGCATGCCCTGGGGACCGCGCACCCCGCAGGACCTCACCGAGCGCGCAGTCGCGGTCGCCGCGGCCGCCGCCGCGCACCGGCCCGAGGCCCTCATCGTCGGCTGCAACACGGCGACCGTGCACGCCCTGCCCGCGCTGCGCTCCCTCCTCGAACCCGGCATCCCGGTGATCGGCACCGTCCCGGCGATCAAGCCGGCCGCGGCCGGCGGCGGCCCCGTCGCGATCTGGGCCACGCCCGCCACCACCGGCAGCCCCTACCAGCGCAACCTCATCGAGGATTTCGCCGGCGACGTCACGGTCGCCGAGGTGCCCTGCTGGGGACTGGCGGAGGCCGTGGAGCACGCGGACCAGGCGGCGATCGACGCCGCGGTCACCGCCGCCGCCGCCCTCACCCCCGAGGAAGTGACGACCGTCGTCCTGGGCTGCACCCATTACGAACTGGTCGCCGACCGTATCCGGGCCGCCGTGCAGCGCCCCGGCCGCCCGCCGCTCGTCCTGCACGGCTCGGCCGGTGCCGTGGCCGCGCAGGCCCTGCGCCGCATCGGTGCGCGCCCCGCACCCGAGGCGGCGACCCTCGGCACCGTGACGATTCTCCTCAGCGGCCGTCCGGGCGGTCTCCCGGCACCCGCCCTGGCCTACGCGGAAGGCCGGCTGCTCGAAGCCGTCAGCCCCGCCCGGTAAGGCGCCGGGCTCGCCCCGCCGCACCCCGGGCCGCTCGCCGCCCGGGCGGAGCAGTCACCCTGTGCAACGGACTACCGGCCCAGCGAAACCTGAGTAACCTCATGAACATGAGGGACCATCCCCACGACGAGAGCATCCCGCTTCCCGACGTCCCGCATCGCGACGCTCCGCATCCCGACGTCTGGACCGGGCGCGCCACCAACCGGTTCCAGTGGCTGCTGGCACTCGTGGGCGCCGCCTGTCTGGCGCTCGGCATCGAGCTCGCCGTCGAATCCGCGTGGACGTCCGGAGTCGCCCCGCTCGCCATGTCCGTCGTCGGCTGTATCGCCGCCGGGTTGCTCGTTCTCTTCGGCACCCTCGCCTTCGTGCACGTCGATCTGAAGCTCGACCGGGAGTCTCTCGAAGTGCGCTGCGGCCACATCGGGCTGCCACGCCGTCGCATCCCGCTGGCCCATGTGGCGGGCGCGGACTTCGAACCGCTGGTCACTCCGCGCCACTGGGGCGGCTGGGGCTATCGCTGGCGGCCCGACAAGGGCACGGCCGTCGTGGTCCGCCGCGGGGAGGGCGTGGTGCTGCGGCTCTGGGACGGTCACACGTTCACGATCACCGTGGACGACGCCGAGTCGGCGGTCCGCGTCATCAGGGACCGGCTGCGGGCGGGCGCCCCGGACACCCGGCCCTGACGCCCGCACCGGGTACGCGCCGAGGTCAGGCGGCCGGGCGGTCGCCGTGCTGCAGGTCCCGGTCGGGTTCCGACCGAACTCCGGGCGCCGCCGGTTCCTCGGCGAGGGGCCGGGCCGTGGCCAGCCCGGCCAGCAGACCGGCGCCGACCGACACCGTCGTGAAGCTCAGCGCGTTGCCGATCGCGGCCACGGCGGCCAGAGCCGTCAGCGCGGCACCCGCGGTGAGGACGACCGGAGTGGGCCGCGGCGCACGCCACAGCGCGAACAGCACCCAGCAGAAGACCGCGGCGAGCAACAGCACACCGACGACACCCTGCTCCGCCGCCAGTTGCAGCGGCGCCGAGTGCGGCTTGCCGTCGGACAGCGTGGCCCGGGCCGCCGTACTGCTCAGCTCTCCGAAGCGCCCGGGGCCCACGCCGAGACCGGCCTCCCGGTGGGCCATGCCCAGCGCCTCGCGCCACAGGTCGACCCGGTGCGGCGTCAACCGGTCCGTCAGCGGGCCGACGAGGCCGCCGGACAGCGCGTCCGCAGCGACCGCCCAGGTCAGGCCGGTCACCAGGGCGGCAACCACCGCCAGGCCCGCGAGACCCGGGCCCCGGTGGCGCATCCCGCCCGCGGCCAGGGAGCACAGCAGCACCGCGCAGCACGCCACCACAGCAGTGGTCGAGCCCAGCACAGCCCCGGTGACCGCGCTGCCTCCGGCGAGCAGCCGCAGCCCGAACCGCAGCGCGGGCACCGGCGTCGCCCATGCGGCGCAACACGCGGCACCGGCCGACAGGGTCAGCACCGCGGCGGTGGCACCGGCATGGCCCAGCGGCGCGACGACGTCGGGGCCCGAGGTGAGCCGGGGCCGGGTCACCGACAGAGCGAGCCCGGCCAGCGCCCCGGCGCAGGGCGCGGCGACCGGCAGCAACACGCCGAGGATCCGCCCCGCCGCGTAGCCGGCGGCCAGCGCCAGCACCGCGAGCAGCACACCCTCGGGCCGTCCGTCGTGCACGGCGGCGGTGACCAGGGACCAGATCGCGCAGGCCCCGAGCACGGCCACGCCCGCCGCGTCGGAAACGTTTCTTCTCTCTCCGTCCGCGTCGGCCGCGGACGACATCCCCGTGGAACCCACCCCGTCCCCCCGAACCGGTCGCCCCCCGACCGTGACGGCCCTGAGCCGTGACGGACCCCGGTCACCCGCGCGACCGGAGCTCTGCCACACCGTAACGGCTGGTGTGCGGTTTGTGGATGAGTTGCGTCGGCTTGTATGGCAATCGCGGGCCGCCCCGCGGACTGTGCTGTCGGCCAAAAGGTCACTCGCCGTACACTCCCGGAGTGACCGTCACCGCTACTTCCGTGGGCCAGCCGGACCAGCTGGAGCCCCAGGCCGCGCGGGCTCCGCGCGGCGCCCGGCTCCTGCGCCTCGTCCCGGCCGCCGCAGCGGCGCTCTCCGGAGTGCTGCTCTACGTCAGTTTCCCGCCGCGCACCCTGTCGTGGCTGGCGCTGCCGGCCTTCGCCGTCCTGGGCTGGGTGCTGCGCGGGCGCAGCTGGAAGGCGGCCCTCGGCCTCGGCTACCTCTTCGGGCTGGGTTTCCTGCTGCCGCTCCTCGTGTGGACCGGCGTCGAGGTCGGCCCCGGGCCCTGGCTCGCCCTGGTGGCCATCGAGGCGGTCTTCGTCGCGCTGGTCGGCGTCGGCATCGCCACCGTGTCGAAGCTGCCGGCCTGGCCGCTGTGGGCGGGGGCGCTCTGGATCGCCGGCGAGGCGGCACGCGCGCGTGTGCCCTTCCGCGGCTTCCCCTGGGGCAAGATCGCCTTCGGCCAGGCGGACGGCGTCTTCCTGCCCCTGGCCGCGGTGGGCGGCACCCCCGTACTCGGCTTCGCGGTCGTCCTGTGCGGTTTCGGCCTGTACGAGGTCGTGCGCCTCGTCCTGGAGCGGCGGCGCACGGGCGAGGTGCGGCGGTCGGCGGCCGCTCTTGCGCTGCTCGGCGTGGCCGTCCCGGTCGTCGCGGCCGTCGCCGCCCGTCCGCTGGTCAGCGACAAGGCGGAGGACGGCACCGCGACGGTAGCCGTCATCCAGGGCAACGTCCCCCGTCTGGGCCTGGAGTTCAACGCCCAGCGCCGCGCCGTGCTCGACTACCACGCGCGCGAGACGGAGCGCCTGGCCGCCGAGGTGAAGGCGGGCAAGGTCCCCCAGCCCGACTTCGTGCTGTGGCCCGAGAACTCCTCCGACATCGACCCCTTCGCCTACGCCGACGCAGCCGTCGTCATCGACAACGCGGCCAAGGCGATCAAGGCGCCCATCTCGGTCGGCGGAGTCGTCGAGCGGGACGGCAAGCTCTACAACGAGCAGATCCTTTGGGACCCGGTCAAGGGACCCACCCAGACGTACGACAAGCGGCAGGTCCAGCCGTTCGGCGAGTACCTCCCGCTGCGCTCGCTCATCGGCGCCATCAACGAGAACTGGACCTCCATGGTCCGCCAGGACTTCAGCCGGGGTTCCAAGCCGGGCGTCTTCGACATGGACGGCACCGAGGTCGGCCTCGCCACCTGCTACGAGGCCGCCTTCGACTGGGCCGTGCGCGACACCGTCACCCACGGCGCCCAGCTGATCTCGGTGCCCAGCAACAACGCCACCTTCGACCGCAGCGAGATGACCTACCAGCAGCTGGCCATGTCGCGCGTCCGCGCCGTCGAGCACAGCCGCACCGTCACGGTGCCCGTGACCAGCGGCGTCAGCGCGATCATCATGCCGGACGGCAGGATCACCCAGAAGACCGGCATGTTCGTGGCGGACTCCCTGGTGCAGAAGGTGCCGCTGCGCTCCTCGGAGACGCCTGCGACGAAGCTGGGCATCCTGCCCGAGATCGCCCTGGTGCTCGTCGCCGTGGGCGGCCTGGGATGGGCGATCGGCGCCGGGCTGCGCTCCCGACGCGGCGCGACCGGCTGAACAGGCGGCCCGGATAGGGTCGCCGCATGGCGACTCCTGACTTCATCACCGACATCCGGGCCTCCGCGGGCCACCAACTGCTCTGGCTGCCCGGCGTCAGCGCTGTCGTCTTCGACGACGAGGAGCGGGTGCTGCTCGGCCGGCGTGCGGACAATCATCAGTGGTGCCTGATCTCGGGCATCCCGGACCCGGGCGAGCAGCCCGCGGACTGTGCGGTCCGGGAGGTGCACGAGGAGACAGGCGTGCACTGCGTGCCCGAACGCATCGTCATGGTCCGGGCCGGCCGGGAGGTGGAGTACCCGAACGGCGACCGATGCCAGTTCATGGACATCACCTTCCGCTGCCGGGCCGTGGGCGGCGAGGCACGGATCAACGACGACGAGTCGGTCGAGGTGGACTGGTTCGCGCTGGACGCCCTGCCGCCGATGCGCGACTCGCAGCTGTTCCCCATCAAGCAGGCGCTCTCCGACGAACCCACGTGGTTCGAGACCACGCCTTCCGAATGAAGTATGGGCGGTGACCACATAGGGCGAGGAGCTCACTCTGCCTAGGGTCGGCCCATGACTTCGCCCCAGGTCGCCGCCCCCGGTCCCGCCGCCCCACTCCTCGACCTCGGCGGTCGCACCGCTCTCGTCACCGGTGCGGCAGGCGGCATAGGACGTGCCTGTGCGCTGCGGCTCGCGGCTGCCGGGGCCACGGTCCGCGCCGTCGACCGGGACGCGGCAGGACTGGAGACGCTCGCCGCGAGTGCGGCCGGCCTGCCCGGCGCGGTCGAACCGTACGCCCTGGACCTCACCGACCTGGACGCCGCCGAACTCGCCGCCGCCGGGACCGACGTCCTGGTCAACAACGCGGGACTGCAGCGGGTGTCGCCCCTGGAGGACTTCCCGCCGGACGTCTTCCACACGGTGCTCACCGTGATGCTGGAGGCGCCTTTCCGGCTCATCCGCGGCGCCCTGCCCCACATGTACGGGCAGGGCTGGGGCCGCATCGTCAACGTGTCCTCCGTGCACGGACTGCGCGCCTCCGCCTACAAGTCGGCGTACGTCGCCGCCAAACACGGTCTCGAGGGCCTCTCCAAGACCGCCGCCCTCGAAGGCGCGCCCCACGGGGTGACCTCCAACTGTGTCAATCCCGCCTATGTGCGCACCCCGCTCGTGCAGCGGCAGCTCGCCGACCAGGCACGGACACACGGCGTCCCCGAAGAACGCGTGCTGGTCGACGTGCTCCTGCGGGACAGCGCCGTCAAACGGCTCATCGAACCGGAGGAGGTCGCCGAGGCCGTGGCGTACCTGTGCGGCCCGCAGGCGTCCTTCGTGACGGGCGCCTCGCTGGTCCTCGACGGCGGCTGGACCGCACACTGAACCCCCTGTCGGCCCCCGCCGACGGAGTTGTCCACAGGGCTGACGGGGCGGCCCGGCGATGAGGAATCCTGAGAGCATGTCCCGCGATCACGTGAAGGGCGCCACGGCAGCCCTCGGCCCCGTCCACGACGCCGACGCGCCGTTCCTCGAGCTGCTCGCCCGGGGTGCGGCCGCCGAGGCGTACGACCGGCCCGTGCTGCTCGCGCGCGCCGAGGGAGGGGACGGCGAGCGGATCGCGGCACTCGAACACGCCAAGCTGCTCGCACTGCGGGTGCGCTCGGAACTCGAGGGCCGACGCCGACGGGAGGCCGAGCTGTCGGCGCTCTTCGAGACGGCCCACGACCTCGCGGGCCCACGCGACGTGGACGCCGTTCTCCAGGCGATCGTGCAACGGGCCCGCTCGCTGCTCGGCACCGACATCGCCTACCTCAGCCTGCACGACCCGGCCAGGGGCGACACGTACATGAGGGTCACCGAGGGCTCGGTCGCCGCCCGCTTCCAGCAGTTGCGCCTCGGCATGGGCGAGGGACTCGGCGGCCTGGTCGCCCAGACGGCCCGCCCTTACGTCACCGACGACTACTTCCGCGACGACCGCTTCCGGCACACGACGACCATCGACGCGGGCGTACGTGACGAGGGACTGGTGGCGATTCTCGGCGTTCCACTCACACTGGGGCCCCATGTCATCGGGGTGTTGTTCGCCGCCGACCGGCGCGCCCGGGTCTTCGAACGGGAACAGATCGCCCTGCTCGCGTCCTTCGCCGCGCTCGCCGCGGCCGCCATCGACACGGCCAACCTGCTCACCGAGACGCGCTCGGCCCTGGCCGGCCTGGAGCACGCCAACGAGATCATCCGGGACCGCAGCGCGGTCATCGAGCGCGCCTCCGACGTCCACGACCGGCTGGCCGAACTGGTCCTGCGCGGTGGCGGGGTCCACGACGTGGCCGCCGCCGTGTCCCAAGTACTCGACGGCACCGTGGAGTTCCTGGAAAGCGCACCGCCCGACGCGTTGGAGGCATCCCGCGCGGAAGGCCACGCCGTACGCCATCAGGACGACTGGATCGCGGCGGTGGCAGCGGGCGGAGAACTGCTCGGCGCTCTGGTGCTGCGCGGCCACCGGGACCTCGACCCGGTCGACCAGCGCACCCTGGAGCGGGCCGCGATGGTCACCTCCCTGCTGCTCCTGGCCAGACGCTCCGCCGCCGAGGCCGAACAACGCGTTCGCGGCGAGCTCCTCGACGACCTGCTCGAGGCCCGCGACCGTGACCCGCGCCTGCTGCGCGAGCGCGCCGCCCGGCTGCACGCCGACCTCGACGCGACCCACGTCGTGCTCGCGGCCCGCCTCGACGCCGCCGCACCCGACGCGGACCAGGAGGCGGCCGCACGCCGACGCCTGTGGTCCGCCGCCTCGCACCTCGCCGCCACCCGGCACGGCCTGGCAGCCACCCGCGACGGCGGCACCGTCCTGCTGCTGCCCCTCGAACACGGCGACACCGCGACGGAGCTTGCCCGCCGTACCGCGCTGCACCTCGGCACCGCCGTCCACGAAGCGGTCACCGTCGGCGCGTCCGCGCCGGTGCGCGGCCTCGCCGCCGACCCGGACACGGTGGTCGCCGCGTACGCGGAGGGCCGCCGCTGCCTCGACGCACTGCGGCTGCTGGGCCGTTCCGGCGACGGGGCGGCCGCCGAGGACTTCGGCTTCCTGGGGCTGCTCCTCGCGGGCGACCGGGACGTGGCGGGCTTCGTGGACCGCACCATAGGCCCGGTCGTGGCCTACGACGAGCGGCGCGGTACCGACCTGCTGCGCACCCTCGACGCGTACTTCGCCGCCGGCATGAGCCCGGCCCGAACCAAGGACGAACTCCACGTTCACGTCAACACGGTGGCCCAGCGGCTCGAACGCGTCGGCCGTCTCCTCGGCGACGACTGGCAGAGCCCCGCCCGCGTACTGGAGATTCAACTCGCCCTGCGACTGCACAGGTTGTCGACGTCTGCGCCACACTGAACCTGGACCGCGCTGATCCCTGCGCCACCCTCGACCCCGCACCGCCGTCGACCCGCACCGCCGTCGACCCGCACCGCCGTCGACCCGCACCGCACCGCACCCTGACGTACGGACCTCCGAACCTACGGCTCTCCGAACGCGTCGGCCTCCGTACGCGCGGGCGGCGTACGGAGGCGGCTGCGCGGGGGTGGGCGGGGATACGGGACCGGGATTCAGACGGCGCGCGCGTCCGTCGCGGGAGCCTGCGTGTGTTCCGGGCCGGCGGCGGGCCCGCCGCCGGCCGGATCGCTGTCGGCCAGGTCGCGGTGACGGGTCTCCTTGGCGACTCCCACGGCGACGACCGTCACCAGGGCCGCGGCGATCACGTACAGGGCGATCGGCGTGGAGCTGTCGTAGTCGGCCAGCAGTGCGGTGGCGATCAGCGGCGCCGGCGCGCCTGCCGCCACCGAGGCGAACTGGGCGCCGATGGAAGCGCCGGAGTAGCGCATACGGGTCGCGAACATCTCGGAGAAGAAGGCGGCCTGGGGCGCGTACATCGCCCCGTGCAGAACCAGGCCCACCGTCACGGCGAGGACGAGGCTGCCGAACGCGCCGGTGTCGACCAGTGAGAAGAAGGGGAACATCCAGAGCCCGATCCCGACGGCGCCCAGAAGATACACGGGGCGCCGCCCGATCCGGTCGGACAGCGCACCCCAGGCGGGAATCACCGCGAAGTGCACGGCGGAGGCGATGAGTACGGCGTTGAGCGCCGTCTGTTTGGAGACACCTGCCGAGGTGGTCGCGTACACGAGGATGAACGCGGTGATGACGTAGTAGGAGATGTTCTCCGCCATACGCGCGCCCATCGCGACCAGTACGTCACGCCAGTGGTGCCGCAGCACCGACACCAGAGGCAGTGGCTCCGCCTCCGCCGAACGCACCGCCTTGCGGGCCTCGGCCTTCTCCAACGCCTGCCGGAAGACAGGGGATTCATCGACAGACAGACGAATCCACAAACCGACGACCACCAGCACGCCGGAGAGAAGGAAGGGGATCCGCCAGCCCCAGGAGGCGAAGGCGGCGTCGGAGAGCACGGCGGTCAGCAGGGACAGCACGCCGGTCGCGAGCAACTGCCCTGCGGGCGCGCCCGTCTGCGGCCACGAGGCCCAGAAACCGCGCCGCCGCGCGTCCCCGTGCTCGGACACCAGCAGAACGGCTCCGCCCCACTCACCGCCGAGCGCGAAGCCCTGGACCAGCCGCAGCACGGTCAGCAGCACGGGCGCGGCGCTCCCGACGGTCGCGTGCGTCGGCAGCAGCCCGATCGCGAAGGTCGCCCCGCCCATCAGCAGCAGACTGAGCACCAGCAGCTTCTTGCGCCCGAGCCGGTCCCCGAAGTGCCCGAAGACCAGCGCGCCGAGCGGCCGCGCGGCGAAACCGACGGCGTAGGTCAGGAACGACAGGAGCGTGCCGACGAGCGGGTCGGAGCCCGGAAAGAACAGCTTGTTGAAGACGAGGGCGGCGGCGGAGCCGTAGAGGAAGAAGTCGTACCACTCGATGGTGGTGCCGATGAGGCTGGCGGCGACGATGCGCTTGAGGCTGGCGGGGGGTGGGGGAGCGGTCGCGGGGGTGGACATCGGCACCACTTCCAAGCGGTTGGCGGGGACGGGTTCGTGTCGCCATACCGTAGGAATCCGCAGGTCAGGGGCACATGTGGTGGGGCAACACAGTTCGAGGGTCGGCTATGCGTGTGGCCACCATGCCGGCTCACGGACACGCGGTTCGGGGTCTCGACGGTCGTCGAAACGAGTGCCGTCCGGGATGTGTAGACCGGCGTCTCCGCCCGGAAGTCGACGCGCTACGACTACTCGGGCGCCGCCTGGGGCAGGAGCGACGACGAGTTCAGCAAGTCCGCCCTGCGCACCTACAGCGAGTGGCGTGGCTACCCAGCAGGCGCCGGCGTTCTCGGCGACCTGACGTTCATCCGGGAGGGCTGGAAGACCTTGGGACGCGGCTGCGACGACGTCGTCGTCTCCTGCGGGCCTCCGCCCACCGCCTGACCGGCGCGGCCTGCCAAGGTGGGCCGCGCACCACACCACCCGCACCGAGCACGGACTGCACCACAGGAGCGAACACCATGGGCAAACAGCGCATCACCGTCTGTCTGCCGCCCGTAGGCCCCGAAGGGTTGAAGCAGGCGATCGGGCAGGCCATGGACCCCTTCCGGTACGACCGTGAGGACCGTCCCCATCCGGACTGGGTGGGGGAGTGGAGCTACTGGTTCGTCTCGGGGGCGGGCTGTCTCTTCGACGTGTTGCCCGGCCACGAGGAGGACCCCCGGCTCGTGCGCTACGACGACTGGACCGAACCCCCGGAGGACCTGCCGCCCTCCCGCTGCCACGGCGGCCCGCGCAGCATCCTCGACCTCGACACGCCCCGCGCCGCCGAGGCCCGCCGGGCCGGCGACACCTGGACGGCCTACCAGACCTTCTCCGATCGCTACCCGCCGGCGCTTCCCTTCCACCACTTCGCCGAGCGGGCCAGGACCCTGGACCCCGAACACGCCAGGGAGGAGGCCGTGACCGCCTTCCGGGAGCAGCCCCTCATCCGGGCTATCGAGTCCGACCCCGCCCTGGAGGAGCGGTTCGGCTCCGACCCCGCCTACCACTTCGACGAGGATCTCGAGACGTACGTCTCCCGCCACGTGGCCGCCGTGTTGCCCACCCCCGCCCTGCTCACCCTCGACGGGCGGTGGGTGGAGGGCGGCGGCCCCGATCACGAGCGCATGTTCAACGGCTACCTGGACGGTCTTCCTGCCGACACGATGGTTGTGCGGGTGCTGTACCACGCGTGACGCAGCAAAGGTATCGGCGCTATCGCGTGGGCCGGCAAGACGGCATGTGTGAGAGCCGTGATGAACGGCCCGTCGATGAGGCGAAGGCGCACATGCGATGACGATGACGGAGCGACGCGCGATGGCGCTGGGGTGCGAGAAGTTGACTACGATCTGTCAGACCTACTGGCCTCTGGGGCAGCTCCGCTGTCGGGCCGAACTCTCGTCTGCCGCCCTTGACCGGCCCGGTTGGGTTCCGGTGCTGGGTCGGTGCTGAGTTGCAGGGTGCCAAGAAGGCAACTCTGCAGGTCCTAGCCCCGATCGAATGAGTGTCGTGCCACTCGATGGTGGTGCCGATGAGGCTGGCGGCGACGGTGCGCTTGAGGCTGGCGGGGGGTGGGGGAGCGGTCGCGGGGGTGGACATCGGCACCACAGGACGGCGACGCCCCCGCCGTTGTCGCCAAGGCGATCGTCACGGCAGCGACCGACGCGAAGCCGAAACTGCGCTACACCGCCGGCCCCATGGCCGGACGAGCGCGCCTGCTCCCCTTTGTTCCTGCCTGGGCCTTCGACAGGCACATCCGCAAGACGAACAAGCTGGCCGGCTGACACCCGCCACCCGCGAACCCCCATCACGCCGTCGGGACCGGGAGAGGCCCATGTCCGAGACCCGCACTCCGCCACCGTCGCGAGCCGGCGCGCCGCCGCGTCCGCCGCGGATCGCGGTGACGTCGACGCCGCGGCCGCGTGCCTGGGCCGCGACGTCGTGCTCGGCTCGCCGCTCACCGAGCGGTTCCGGCTCGAGGGACCTGACCGGCTGCGCTCCTTCCTGACCTCGGCGTTCACGGCGGTCGAGGACATCCGCCGCCACACTCGGACCGGCGAGGGCGACGCGTACACGCTGTTCTGCCCGGCGCGGGTGGGCTACCGGCCGTTCGAGGAGGCGCAACTGCTGCGGCCCGGCGACGAGTCACACATCAAGGAGATCACGCTCCTTCGGGGCCCAGCGTGTGCTGCCCGCGGTTCTCCGTGTGTCCGCGGGACGGCCGCCGGCCGGAGCTCAGCGCAGGCCGGCGAAGAGGTCGTTCTCGGGCAGGGGCGCACCGGTGGTGTCGTGGACCCGCACGAACGTCTCCACGCCCATGAGCTGCGTGAACCTCTCCTTGCCCATCCGCAGGAAGAAGATGTTCTCACCCTGGCTGGCATGCGCGGCCAGCGCGTCGAACTTCTGGCCGGCGAAGTCGGTGGTGTCCACCCACGTGGTGATCTCCTCGTCGGGCAGGCCGATTTCGGGCCCCTCTTCGGCCTCGGACGGATCCGGCTCCTCCCAGTCCCCGCCGAACTCGCGCATGATCTGCCCGAACTCCTTCATCATCGAGCGCGGAGCCGTCGTCCAGTACACCTTCGACGCCATCCCGGTCAGCGACAGCGCTGCCATCGTGATCCGGTTCGCCTGGATGTGATCGGGGTGGCCGTAGAACCCGTTCTCGTCGTAGGTCACGACGACATCCGGCTGGTAGCGCAGCATCAGTTCGGCCAGCCGAGCGGCTGCCTCCTCCACGGGCGTACTCCAGAACGATCCGGGCGCGGTGTTGGCCGGCCAGCCCATCATCCCGGAGTCGGCGTACCCGAGCAGCTCAAGATGACCGACCCCCAGGACGTCGCAGCTCGCTTCGAGCTCGCTTCGACGCAGCACGGCAACGGCGGCCGGATCATGCCCGGGGTCGCCCGGCTTGGCGCCCCCCGGACCGTCACCGCAGCCACCGTCGGTGCATGTGACAAGTACCGTGCGGATGCCCTCCGCCGCATAACGCCCCAGGACACCCCCGGTTCCCGTGGCCTCGTCGTCCGGGTGGGCGTGCACTGCCATCAGCGTCAAAGGCCGGTCAGCCATGAAATCCATCCCCTGTTCGGTCAAGCGGTCGGTGCCAGTCTGCGGCACAGCGGAACGTGACCGCCCGCAGCCCGCCGAGTCCGTCCGGCGTCCCCAGGATCCGACCGGCCCGGGTTCACCCGCTGCTGACCTTCAACTGATCATTTCCGAAGTGATCATTTCAGCACGAGCCCCGGCCGGATAGACCGCTTCTGGAAGGGCAAGCCCGGGCGGACCGCCTTCGGTTGGGCGGGGAGGCCCTGATGGCCGTGTTCGGCGCGACGGTCCCGGAGGGCTTGCGCGACCTGAAGCGAGCCGCTCCAGTCGCGGCTCGAGGCGACCCGACGAAAGGGACGGTGTGGGCGGGCGGCCTCCTGTGCTGCTGGGACATGGGGCGGCGCCTCGGCTTGGAAATTGAAAACCGGTCGGTTTACCATGGAGCTGAAACCGACCGGTTTCACCAGTCGGAGTCCCGGCAGGGTGCCGCGTCCGCACCTCCGGTTCCGTCGGCGGCCATGTGGGCCGAGAGCGGACGTTCCGAGGGTCGCCGGCCCGCAATGAAGCTGTCCGGCCCGCTGCGGATACGAGTGTGCTGTCCAGGACCGGAGTCGACTGGAAGGTGATGGACGAGAAGGAGATGAAGGAGGAACTCGGCAAGGGCAAGCTGTACGGCGCGCTCGTCGCCCCCGCCGACTTCACCTCCGCCACCACCGCACTCACCGGCGCCGCGACCACCGGCGCCGCACTCACCGGCGCCGCGACCACCGGCGCCGCGACCACCGGGGCCCCGGCCCGCCCGACGCTGACGGTGCTGACCAACCAGTCCGCCGGCAGCGTGGGCTCCGCTCTGGCCAGGACGGCGACGACGCAGGCGGCCGAGAGCGCCTCGCTCCAGGTGGGCAGGGAGCTGACGGCCCGGAGTGGGGCCGGACAGGCGCAGTTGCCCGCCGCGGCACGCGTCCTGCTGGCCGACCCGGCCGCCGTCACGGTGAGGGACGGCCACCCGCTCGACGCGCACAGTGGCCTGGGTCTGACGGCGTTCTACTACGCGCTCGTCCTGGTGGTCTGCGGCATGCTCTCCGCCAACGTCATCAGCGGCCAGGTGGACCACGCCCTCGGCTACACCCACAACGACATGGGCCCACTGCGCCTGCACCGCCCGCTGGTCCGCGCGACGCGGGTGCAGACCCTCGCCATCGGCGGCACCCTCATGGCCGGGCTGTCCCTGCTGATGGGCACGCTGGTCATGGCGGGCGCGGTCGGCCTCATGGGCATGGACGCCTCCCACCTGCCGCTGCTGTGGCTGTACTCGGTGTGCGCCATTGCCGTCGCCGGGACCGGCGCGCTCACCCTCCTCGCCGTGTTCGGCACGCCCGGCATGCTGGTGGTCACGCTGGTCTTCATCGGGATGGCGGTGCCGACGGCCAACGCCACCACGCCGATTCAGGCGCTGCCCGGCTTCTACCGCTTCCTGGCGGAGTTCGAGCCGCTGCGGCAGATCACCGGCGGCATCCGCTCGATCCTGTACTGCGACGCCCAGGCCGACGCCGGTCCGACCCGGGGCTGGGTCATGATGGCCGTCGGCCTCGTGGCGGCCGTCCTCTTCGGCTTCGGCATGACCAGCTGGTACGACCGCAAGGGGCTGCACCGCATCCCCGCCGAGACGGAGCCCGATCAGGCCGCTGCCCCGGCGTAGCGGAACGCGGCTCACCCAGGACGGGGCCACTGTGCGGAGTGCCGGGGATGCGCCCGGCGCCGGGCGGACGCCTGAAAGCCACTCAGAGCCCCGGCGGCTGGGCCTTGAAACCGATCGGTTTCTATTTCGTCCGATGCGAGTTAACCTCACGATATGACCACCAACGTGAAGCCAAGTCCCAGAGAGCGGCTGCTGGAGGCGGCGGCCACGCTCACCTACCGCGACGGCGTCGGCATCGGCGTCGAGGCGCTGTGCAAGGCGGCGGGGGTGTCGAAGCGCTCCATGTACCAACTGTTCGAGAGCAAGGACGAACTGCTGGCGGCGAGCCTGAAGGAGCGTGCCGCTGACTTCGTGGCGACCCTCCTGCCCCCGGCGGACGATGGCCGTTCCCCCCGCGAGCGGATCCTGTACGTCTTCGAGCGGGTGGAGTCGCAGGCGGGTGGGCCCGACTTCCGAGGCTGCCGGTACCTGGCTGTGCAGATCGAGCTCAAGGATCAGACCCACCCCGCGAGCCGGGTGGCCCACCGGATCAAGGCGAACCTGACGGCCTTCTTCCGTGGCGAGGCCGAACGGGGTGGCGCGAGCGAACCCGACCTGCTGGCCCGGCAGCTCATCCTGGTCTTCGACGGCGCCAGCGCCCGCGCGGGAATCCAGGCCGACAACCTGACCGGGCTCATCGCACCCACGGTGGACACCCTGCTCGATGCGGCAGGCATGCGCTGACGTACCCCGTGTGCGAGCAGGCCCGGAGACCGAAGCGCTCTTTCGGGTCGAAGCCCGTCTCCGGCGGCCCGAGCAGCGCCGACGGCTTCACGCCCCTGCTTTCCGGCCGTCCGAGGAAAGCCCGATGGCCGTAGGAGTGTCGCCGACCATGCCACAGGCGTAGAAGCTTGTGGTCGCGTGGACATCGGCACCCAGCGACAGACGCACCGTCTCCCACAGTCTCATCCAGCCGGCCCGGACGAGTTCGCCGGTCTCGCATCGTCCTCTGCCTCGGCGGCCGCGACGACGGGGTGTCCCTGCGTCCGCGTCATGGGGATCAACCAGTGGCACGAGGAGACGCAATGGCCCCTGTCGCGGGCCGTGGACACGGACCCCTGTCGCGGGCCGTGGACACGGACTTCCACCTGCGCGCGGACGGGCGCCTGACGCAGGATCCGCCGTCCACCGCCGAGCAGCCCGAGGTTTCACCTACGACCCCATGGATCCGGCGCCGACCACCGGCGGCGCACTCCTGATGACCGAAGAGTTCCGTCCCGGGCCGCTCGACCAGACTGCCGTAGAAGCGCGCGAGGACGTCCTGGTCTTCACCACGGAACCGCTCGCCGAGGACCTGGAGGTGACCGGCCGCGTCCGTGCGGTGCTCTTCGCGGCTACGGACGGGCCCTCGACCGACTGGGTGGCCCGCCATTGCGACGTCGACGAGAACGGCGTCTCGCTCAACGTGGCCGACGGCATCGTGAGGGTGCGCGCGGCGGCACCGGGTGAGGCGGCCGAGCACGTCGTGGACCTGTGGTCGACCAGCATCGTCTTCAGGGCGGGCCACCGGATACGGGTCCAGGTCCTCCAGCAACTTCCCGTGCTGGGACCGCAACCTCAACACGGGCGACCCCGAAGAGACCGCGACCACGGCCCGGGTGGCCCACCAGCAGGTCTTCCACGACCCCGCCCGGCCGTCCCGCATCGTCCTGCCGGTAATTCCGGTCCCATGGGACGCGCCGGAGATCCACGCGGCGGAGGCGGGCGCCCGGCTCCACGGCGACACCGCACGCCGTGGTCATCCGCCGCTCAACCGACTTGCATGACGAAACCGATCGGTTTACAGTGGTGAAACCGATCGGTTTTCATCTTGGTGGAGGTAGTCATGACAGCAATCAAGGGCGCCAACGTCCTCGTCACCGGAGGCAGCCGGGGCATCGGCAGGGTGCTGGTCGAGGAGCTCTACGCGCGCGGCGCCGGCAAGGTCTACGCCACGGCCCGTGACCCGCGCACGGTGACCCACCCCGATGCCGTTGCGCTGGCGCTCGAGGCCACCGACCCGGCATCCGTGGCAGCCGCCGCCGAGCAGGCCCAGGACGTCACCATCCTGATCAACAACGCCGGGGCCTCCGTCCGCGCTTCGTACCTCAACTCCCCGATGGAGGAGGTGCGCCGGGATCTGGATACCAACTTCTACGGGCCGCTGCTGGTCACCCGGGCCTTCGTGCCGGTCATCGAGCGCAACGGCGGGGGTCACATCCTCAACGCCCACTCCGTTCTGTCCTGGCTGGCCGACGGCACGCCCTACGGCGCCTCCAAGGCCGCCCTGTGGTCGCAGACCAACTCGCTGCGTCTGGAGTTGCAGCCGCGCGGCATAGCGGTGACCGGGCTCCACATGGCCTACGTGGACACCGACATGACCTCGGGCGTCGACGCACCCAAGGCCGACCCCCGCGACATCGCCGTGGCCGCACTCGACGGCATCGAGGCAGGGGCGTACGAGGTGCTGGCCGACGACACCACCCGCTGGGTCAAGTCCCAGCTGTCCGCCGACCTGGAAGCCATGTACGCCCAGTTGGCGAAGTAGCGGCACGCACTCACGCACCGCAAGGAGATCAGGCACCGCGGACGGGGGCAGCTCGCCGACCGAGAGCTTCCGTGGCCAGGGCGGGCCGGAGCACCCGTTGACCGCTGTCGCGCCTCTTCTGCACGGCCCGGTGGTGCTGCCGGGTTGCGGCCACTGGACACAGCAGGAGCGTCCCGCCGCGGTCGACACCGCACTCCTCGGCTCGCCGGCGTCGACGGCCCCGCGTCCCGATGAGGCCGCGCGGCATCCGCCTCGTGGCTTCTCGACAACTGACTCCCCCCACCGGACAGAGGACACATTGATGCCTGAGCGCAATCCCATCCTGATCACCGGTGCCTCCGGCGAGATCGGTGGTGTGAGCCGAACGATGGTCGGCATGCTGCTCGAACAGGGGCACCCGGTGCGGGCGTTCGTGCGCCAGGACGACGAGCGCGCGCACTCGCTCCGCCAGGCGGGTGCCGAGGTCTTCGTCGGCGACCTGCTCACCATTGCCGATGTGAGCGCCGCGTTGAAGGGCGTCCGACGCATCTACTTCAGCATGAGCCTGTCGCCGTACTACACCGACGCCGTCAGCCTGATGGCCGCGGCGGCGCGGGCGCGGGGTGACATCGAGGTCTTCGTCAACATCTCCGAGTACGAGCAGTCGTTCATGACGTTCGACAGGATGACCGCGCCGGAGGAAGAACGACGTGCGTGGCTCGGCGGACTCGTCGCCAACTGGTCGCCGCAGCAACGGGCCCACTGGGTCGCCGAGCAGGTGCTGGAGTGGTCCGGCCTCCCGACCGTCAACATCCGGGCGGCCATGTTCGTCGAGAACCCCCTGATGACCTGGCTGGCGCTGGAACCGCTGGGCAACGGTGAACTGCGTCTGCCCTTCGGTGACCACCGGCTCGCGCCCGTCGCTGGTTACGACGTGGCGGAGCTGTGCGTGAGGATCCTCGCGGAGCCGGCGCCGCACGTCTCGAAGTCCTACGCCCTCAACGGCCCGGAACTGAAGGACATGCACGGGTTCGCGCAGGACTACGCGGCCGCACTGGGACGCCAGGTCGCTTACGTCCCCGAAGACGTCGAAACCTGGAACGAGACCTATGTGGACACCGCCCTGGCCGCGTTCCCGCACATCGCGGAGCACCTGAAGACCCTGACCCGGCTGATGGGCGGCGGCGGATACCGCGGCGTCACCGACCAGCTCGAAACCCTGCTCGGACGCCCGCCGAAGACCGTGCGGTGGGCGTTGGAGAACCATCCGCGCATCCGGAGGCTCGCGGCTGCCTGAACCGCTCAGCGATCCGGGCCATCGCTCCAGCTCGTCGGATCCCGCCCTTCGACGCGTGCGGGTGGCCGAACGCACCTTCTGGGAGCACCTGCCCAGGCATGAGGGAATCGGCGGGGTGCCGGACGCGGAACGGTGTGCCCGGTGGCGCTGTTGTGGCGACCTCGCCGGGTACCGAGCCAGGTAGGTGGGGGCGACCGCGGCGCTGAAGGCACCGGACCGGTCCGAGGGCCCCGTTTTCAGTGGTGTGTGCCGTATCACGCCCCCTGAGAGCCGCCCAAGTTGTCTGAGTCACAGCGGAAATGTCCCTTTGGCGTCCATGCTCGACGAGGCGAGCGGCTCCCGAAGCGGAGCCCATCGGCATGGGCGCGCAGTTCCGAAGTGGCCCATGACGCAGCCCTCGTGACGTTCCTCCTCGTTCCCCTGGAAAGGTGCCCATCATGGCCGCTTACCTCTGTCCTCCTGCCGTGATACACGGTGAGCACGCCGTGGAGACCAGCCAGATCGTGGCGGAGGTGCGCGACCGGCACCCGCACGCGGCGTGGGCACCGCGGATCGACGGCATCGCGGCAAGTACGGGCATCGAGTCCCGTGGGTGGATGCTGCCGTTGGAGACCGCCGTCGCGCCCGGCGACGGCGGCGGCCTGCGGGCTGTCGGCATCGAGCCCGCCCAAAAGGCGCTGGCACGCGACGGGTTCACCCAGCAGGACGTGGACCGCGTGATCGCCGCCCTCGAGGCGATACCCACGCCGCAGACCGTCCAGGAGCGCACCGCCCCGGCCTGGGAGGCCGTGCAGTCCTACGGGGAGCGCGCGGCGCGCGGGGCCCTGCAGATCGCCGGGCTGGACGCCGCGGACGTCGACTGTCTGATCACCAGTCACTCCACCACCCCGGCGCTGCCGGGTCTGGACGTCTCCCTGGCCAACAGGCTTTCGCTGCGCGACGACGTGATGCTGCTGCCGGCCACGCAGTGGGCCTGCATCGCGGGAACCCGCTCCCTGGCCCTGGCGGCGGATCTCGTGGCCGCGGACCCCGAACGGGTGGTCCTGGTCGTGATCGCGGAGGCGCTGAGCACCACCTACCAGCCCGCGGACGACACCATCGAGTCCCTGATCGTCCGCTTGCTGTTCGCGGACACCGCGGTCGCCGCGGTGGTCACGGGCCGCCCGAGGCGCGAGTCGGTGCTGCGGCTGGACGCCGCCTGGCACCACACCCTGCCCGGCACCCAGGACCTGCACCGCCTGGAGACACGCGCGGACGGCGCCCACTTCGTGATGGACCGGCGCGGGCCGCGCGCCGTACAGGAGACGGTCACCGCGATGTGGGAGTGGCTGCGCGTCCGTTACCAGGACGACCCGGACTCCTGGCACCCCGACGTGCTGCTCGCGCACCCCGGCGGGACCCGGGTGCTGGAGTACATGGAGCAGACGATGCCCGACGCATGGCCGGCGGGGCTGCTGGAGTACAGCCGGGACAGCTACACCAGCGGCAACCGCGGAGGCGCCGCCGTGTTCGACATCGTGAGGCGGGCGCACGACGCCGGGCAGAAGCCGGGCGATCGCGCCGTCCTGTACGCGGCGGCACCGGGCCTCACCGCCACCGCCCTGGAAGGGGAATGGCTGTAATGCGAGCCCGCGCCACCCGAACCGGCAGGCGGGCCGCTCGCGTCACCGGCCACTCCCCCCGAACCGGCAGACGCGCCGTTCGCGTCACCTGCCACTCCACCTCTACCGCGAAGGGCGCCGCTCGCGTCACCTGCCACTCCACCTCTACCGCGAAGGGCGCCGCTCGCGTCACCTGCCACTCCACCTCTACCGCGAAGGGCGCCGCTCGCGTCACCGGCCACGCCACCCCTACCGCTGAGGGCGCCGTCCGCACTGTCGGCGGCGTCGGCTGACGCGCACGACGCACCTACCCGCGCAGCGGTCGTGTACCCCGGCCGCGCCCCGCCGGCAGCCGCGTCACCTCGCGACCTCCGCCCAGACCACTTTGCCGGTGTCCGTCCACCGCACCCCCCACCGGGTGGTGAGCCTGTGCACGATGTGCAGGCCGCGCCCGCCGTCGTCGAGGAGGCCGCCAGGGCTCAGACGTGGCCTGCCGTTGCCGGTGTCGCCCACCTCGCACAGCAGACCGTGACGGGCCCTGATCAGTCGGATCGTGATGGGCCCGGTGGCGAAGCGCACCGCGTTCGTCACCAGCTCGCTGACCAGCAGCGGCACGTCGTCCCGGGTGTGGCCCGTGGTGTGCCACCGCCGCAGCAGCGCGGAGACGTGGGCGCGGGCACGGGCGGGCGCGTCGTCGCGGGCGGGCAGCCGCCAGGTCGCGGTGTCCCCCTTTCGGTAGCCGATCATGCGCGCGAGCAGCAGGGTCACGTCGTCGCGCTGACGCACGGGCGCCAGCGTGGAGACGACGTGCCGCGCGGCCTGTTGCAGGGCGTCCCAGGGATGCACCGTGGACACGGCCTCCGCCAGCCTGCCGATGCCCTCGTCGATCGACAGGGCCCGGTCCTCCACCAGGCCGTCGGTGTAGAGGGCGAGCAGGGAGCCGGGAGGCGCGCCGAACGTGTGCACCTCGAACGGCTCACGCAACGCGAACTCGGCGCCCAGGCCGGGGTGAGGGCGGACAGCGAGCGGGCCCGCGTGCCCGTCCGGAAGCACCAGGACCGGGGGAAGGTGACCGGCGCTGGAGAGCGTCACCTGATGGCTGACGGGGTCGTAGAGGGCGATGCAGCAGGTGGAGCCGAGGGCGCTGTAGCCGGCCGCCAGCCCGGACTCCGCGTCGTCCAGCAGCGTCACGGTCTCGTCCAAATGCTCCAGCACCTCGTCGGGTGCCAGCCCCGCGGACAGCAGTGCGCGCGCCTCCATGCTCAGCTGGCCCATGGCTGCCGCGGCTCCCAGGCCGTGCCCGACGACGTCGCCGACCACCAGCGCGGTACGGCCGTCCGGCAGCGGAAAACTGTTCACCCAGTCGCCGCCGACACCGGCGCTGTCGGGGGTGGCGGGCTGATAGACGCTGGCGATCTCAAGGGTGTCGCCGCCGCTCCGGGGCAGCAGCCGGCGCTGCAACGCCAGCACCTGCGTGTGCTCGCGCTGGTGCTGACGAGCCAGGTCGACGTGATGGGCGGTCCTGGCCACCAGTTCCTGCAGGTCGAACAACTCGCTGTCGCGGAAGGAGGAGTCCGCCCGCCGCCAGACCTCCGCCACGCCCAGCACGACCGGCGGCGCGCCGTCCAGGACCAGCGGTATGCACGCCACCCCCGCCGACCGGTCACCGGGCACCAGGGCACGGATCACTCGCGGACTGCCGAGCAGCCGCTCCACCGCCTCCCGGTCCGGTATGACGATGGCCTGCGGGGCGTCGTCCCGGCGTACCGCCTGCGCCAGCAGGCGACTCGCGTCGCTCGGCAGATCACCGCCCGGAGTCACGTAACCCTCGGGCCACACGCGGTCCGGGACCAGGGCTGCCCGCCGTAGCCGGATTCGCCCCTGCGCCTGTTCGGTGACTCCCTCGCCCGTCCACACGGCGAAGTCGAGGTCGACGGCGGCCACGTCTCCCCAGGCCAGCAGGGACTCCGCCAGCGACTGCGCGGTCTCGCCGATGTCCAGCGAGGTGCCGATCGCGGTCTCGGCGGCGTACAGGTGCAGCCGTCTGGCCATGGCGATCAAGGAGACGGTCAGGCCCTCCTGAGGCGCCGCGGCGGGCAGGATGCTCATCGAGACCACCAGCTCCGACCCGTCGCCGCGTCGCAGGCGCTGGATCCGGGCGACGTGCGCCTCACCGATCTCCAGGACCTGCCGCAACCGCCGGGTGACCGTCGGTATGTCCCCGGGAGGCAGGAGATCGGCGAAAGCGCTCCCGGCCACGGGGTCCAGGCCCGCGAACACGGCGGCGTCGAGATTGCAGCGGGTGATTCTCAGATCCCCGTCCAGGTTGACGACGCCGAGGATCTGGTCGTGACGGTCGGCTGCCGGGTTGTCCGGTGCGCGTGGGCGGGCGGCGCGGTCATCCTGCGCGTCATCGGGACCGGTGGCCGCTGCCGATCCGCCGCGCGGGATGTAGCGCCCCAGGGCGCTGCTGACCAGCTCGAACGGCGATGAGGGCGAGGGCGTGGAGTCCATGCGGCTCTCTCGGCAATCCCCGGCGCAGCGCCGGGGTCGTTACTCGGACCCGTGCGACGGGGCCCCGAGATCCCTGACCGCACACCTCATTGAATAACACCGGGGGTCGCTTCGCACACACCAGCGGATCGCGCGGTGAACGCCGACAGTGCGGGAGTACCGCGGTCGGTGGGGCCACGCTCACCCGGCCGGGGCACCGCCCGCCAGGATTCGACGGCCACCGCGGTTCCACCGCGCGCCGACCGTGATGGCCGGTCCGAGTCCGCCGTGGGGGCGCGCGCGGGGGCGGGTGAGCGGCGGGCCCCGTCCGCAGGGCAGGTGCCGGCGCATCGGCCTCCAGCGCCCCGTGCGCCGTCCGTATCCCACACGCATCCCAGCGGTGATCCGTTTCCGCAGGTCACAGGCGTGGGACTGTCCCGGCATCCCGATCCGGGGCGAGTCGATCCGCTTACGGACGGCCGCTGCCAGCATGACCTGAGCCGGGGGCTCCCGGTCACTCTCGAGGGGGGAACATCACATGGGACGAAGGACGCTTCTGCGGGGTCTGACCCTCGCCGTGGCAGCGGTCCTTGCCGGATACGGGCCCACCGCCGTGCAGGCGGCGGAGTCCGCTGCCACCGCGGTCGCGGTCTGCGGGCACACGAGCGCACAACCCACACTGCAGCGGGGATCGACGGGGGACTCGGCGATCGAGGCGCAGTGCGAGCTCAACCTGGCGACGAAGCCCAGCCGGTACACACCGATCGCGGCGGACGGCTCGTTCGGGTCGGCGACGGAGACGCGGGTCGAGGAGTTCCAGCGGTGCGCCGGGCTGGGCGTGGACGGTGTGCTCGGCCCGCAGACCTGGGCGGCGCTGAACACCTGGGCCGCGCAACCGCACAGCTGTGCGAACCAGGGCGCGTCGCGCACGACGCAGACGACCGTGTGCGGCCACACCGACACCCGTCCGACGCTGAAGCGGGGAGCGAAGGGCGTCGAGGTCGAGGAGGTCCAGTGCCGGCTGAACCTGGCCATGGAGCCGTTCCACCATCCGCCGCTGACGATCGACGGAGACTTCGGGGGTGGGACCGAGGCCCGCGTCATCGAGCTCCAGCACTGCGCCAACCTCAGTGCCGACGGCACCGTGGGCCCGAACACCTGGGCGAAACTGACGGACTGGTCCAGCCGTGACACGTACTGCGCGCCACCGCGTCCCGCCGGCTACCCGATCGACGGCCTGGACACGGCCAAGTACCAGCACCCCGGCGGCGCGCCGATCGACTGGAAGGCCGTACGGGCCTCGGGGGTCGAGTTCGCGACGGTCAAGGCCACCCGGGGTCTGAACGTCACCGACGAATACCTCGCCACCGATCTCGGGGCGGCCAGGGCGGCGGGGCTGGCCGTCGCGCCCTACCACTTCTACACGGGCACGTCGCCCGACACGGGTGGCGCGCAGGCCGACCGGTTCATCGCCGCGGTTCGGGCGACCGGCTACACCGGGCAGCGCGCGGGCGACCTGCCGCCCATATTCGACCTGGAACGCATGGACGACGGCAGCGGACGCTGTCCCACCTACGGCACGGTGGGCGACGCCAGGGTCTGGCTCGACAGGGTGGAGGCGGCGTTCGGCCGTACACCGGTCATCTACACCCAGAAGTCCTTCCTGGACGACTGCCTGGGTTCGACCACCGCCTTCGCCCGGTATCCGCTGCAACTCGCGGACTACCGCCAGTCGATCACCCAGCCGCCGGTGCCCAGCGGCTCGACGACCTGGGCGATGTGGCAGTACACCGACGCCGCGCTCTTCCCGGGCATCCAGGCGCCGGCGACCGGGGACGTGTTCAACGGCACCCAGGCCGATCTGGACCGGCTGGCCAACCGGTGATCCCGGCCGTATCGAGGAGGACCCCCATGATCGACCGGTTCGCACGCGCGTTGCTCGTCGCCCTGCTCGTCGCCCTGGGCTTCGCCGTTCCGGCGCCGGCCTCGGCCGCCGCCGCCACCGCCACGAGCTGTTACGGCGGGGCAGTCACGGTGCACTACGGGGACGTGCGCGACTTCGGCCCGTACCGGACCACGAGCCGCTGTACCGACATCAACATGCGCGTCACCGGCGGCGACGCGGACTACGTCGTCGCCTGCGTGAAGTTCGAGAGGACCGGCGTCTGCAACCGGTGGACCGAAGTCCGCCGGAGCTGGACGACCATCGCCACCGACGTCCTGGACGGCACCAGGTTCACGGTGCCCAACGGAGTGGATCTCGAGGGCAGTTCCGCCACCATCCAGATCGCCTTCTGACCCCCCTCACCCGAACGGAGACCACCATGATCGGAAGCAGGGCGTTCGTCTCGGTTGTGTTCACCGCGGCCGCGTTGCTGGGAGTGGGCGTCGCGCCCGCCTCCGCACAGCCCTCGACCGCCGCGGTCAGCTGCTACGGCGGCGCCAAGACCCTGACGTACCACTACCAGACAGCACCCAAGGAGTACGGCACCTACACCACGTCCTCGCGGTGCGGTGACATCAACATTCGACTCAGCGCGAACACGCCGGAGGGGGCGTTCCTGGACGCCTGTGTGGTGTTCGTCGACCACACCACCAAGTGCAACCACGACGACACGTACTCCACCCACGGCACCGAGTGGGCGACCGTCGCCACCGACGTCAAGGACGGCACCCACTTCGTCCTGCGCGTGCACGCCTATGACACCGACGCGCAGAACGTCACGTTCCAGATCGCCTACTGACCACCTCCCGCAGCACCTCTTCCCGCACCACCGTCCCGAAAGGACGACGATGACCTCTTCCTTCCGTCCCATCGACCGCCGCACCATGCTGCGAGGCACGCTGGCCGCCGGTGTCGGCGCAGCGTTCGGCCAGCTGCTGTTCCCGGGTGTCGCGCAGGCCTACTCGTGGTCGCGCACCCTGGAGCAGGGCGACACCGGCGCCGATGTGACCGAGCTGCAGATCCGGGTCGCGGGCTGGGCGGCCGACAGCGCCAGTCACACCCGGGTCGGCGTCGACGGGGACTTCGGCCCCGGCACGGCCGCGGCCGTGAAGCGGTTCCAGGCGGCGTACGGTCTCACCGCCGACGCCAGCGTCGGACCCAACACCCAGGCGAAGCTCAACGCGCTGGAGCAGTCGGACGGCTCCACGGTTCACTTCAACTGGAGCGAGTTCGTGGACCAGTCGAGCGGCACCTTCAACGGCGGCAAGCTGAGCGCGGCCCAGGTGAAGGAGAACGCCCGCCGCTGTATGTACAAGCTGGAGGCCCTGCGCAAGAAGCTCGGCGACAAGCCGATCACGGTCAACTCCGGCTTCCGCAGCATCGAGCACAACGCCGACATCGGCGGGGCCAGCGACAGCATGCACCTGTACGGCACCGCGGCCGACCTCGACGTCCCCGGCGTGGCCACCAAGACCGTCTACCAGAAGGCGGAGACCTGCGGCTTCTCCGGGCTGGAGCGGTATACCGTCGACCACCAGCACGTCGACAGCAGGGCTGACCTCGGCCGTGACTGGTGGTGGGAGAGCGGCACGGTCTGACGCCGCCCCGGGTGATCCGGAGTGGGTGGCCCCGGGTACCGCGGCGGCGGTCCCCGGGGCTCCGCGCTTCAGCTCTTCGGCGTGTCCTTCAGCGCCGCCTCGCAGGAGGGCCAGTCGTGGAAGTCATGCTGAGCGGCCCACAGACGGTGGGCGGCGTTGATGTTCCACTCCGGGTCGAACGCCCGCAGCGGGGTGCCGTCGAGCTCCCGCAGACGGGCGTCGGAGATCTGGAACAGGCCCCAGTTGCGGCTGCCGTTGGTGTTGGGCAGCACCCACAGCGGGTCGAGGAACGACGCACAGCGGGCGATGGCCACGGCCGTGCCGGGATCCTCGGTGAACACCTCACGGATCCGCTTCGCCACCCGGGCCGGCGACCACGTCGCCATGCTGACCTTCTGCGCGTAGAGCGCGTTCTTGGTGGCCTCGTCGACCACGTTGTTGGCCGGCATACCCGTCAGCACCTGGAACGCGGTCAGTCTGCGCAGGGTCTCCGGCCCGAAGTCCCCGTCGACGGCGAGCCTGCCCTTCGCCCGCACCAGCAGGCGCTGGACCTCGCGCACGCACTCGTCGTGCTGTCCCATGCTCACCGACCGGCACGCGGGGGAGTACAGCAGCCCGTCCCCGGCCGAGGACGGGGCACCGGCCGCCGGTGAGGCACTGGCGGGGCGTCCGGCGGGCAGCCATACGAAGCCGGCCACCAGTACCACCGCGACCACGGCGGCCAGTATCGCGAAACGGGAGGTCAGCTTCTCGGGCACCCGGGACCGGCGCGGCTCCTCGGTCCTGTCGGGGGTGATCTCCGCAGGGGCGGCTTCGGCCGGTCCGTGGCTCGTCCGCGCCGACGGGACAGGCTCCTCCGGCCCGGGGCCGGGCTGCGCGGGTACGGCTGGTCCGTCCGGTTCCGGTGTCGGGTTCTCCTTGGCGCTCACAGCCGGTACGTCCCGGTCGGTGTCCGCCAGCGCCCACAGCCGGTGGAGTTCGCGGAGCTCCTCCGCGCTGGCGCCGCACACCTTGGCGAAGGCGTGCACCACCCGGTAGTCCGTCGGGACGCTGAGGCCGGAGCAGTACCGATGCAGGCTCGAACTGCTGACGCCCGCTTCCTTGCCGAGGCGGTCGTAGCCCCGGCCGCTGCGGTCCTTCAGCATCCTGAGACGGGCGGCGAATCTATCGGTTTGCGGAGAGGCAACCACACTTCCACCCTTGCTCAAGCCCCTACTGACGGGTAGAAGCTACACCGCGAAATGGAGTGAGTGCGCCTTTCGCTGTCAGAACATATTCGTCAACGCCCTTTTGAAATACGGTATTTGACAGAGTGTCAACCCGCACCCCCGGGACCGGCGGGCGGCCCGGAGGGCCGGGCGGGTGCCGGACGTCAGGCGTCCGGGCTGACGTTGGCGGTGAGCAGGCGGAGCAGTTGCTTGGCCATGGCGTCCTGCTCGGGGGTCAGGCCCATGGCGTCACCGATCGCGAGCGGCACTGTGGAGGCCCGTTCGCGGAGTTCGGCGCCGGAGTCGGTGAGGCGGATCGCCACGGAACGCTCGTCCTCCGCGCGCCGTTCGCGGCGGAGCAGGCCACCCGCTTCGAGGCGCTTGAGGAGCGGCGAGAGGGTGCTCGACTCGAGCTGGAGGCTGGCGCCCAGGTCCCGTACGGAGATCGAGTCCCGCTCCCACAGCGTGAGCATGACCAGGTATTGCGGATAGGTCAGTCCGAGTTCGTCCAGCAGTGGCCGGTAGCGCGCGGTGACGGCGCGCGAGGCGGCGTAGAGGGCGAAGCAGAGCTGGTCGTCCAGTAGTAGCGAACCGTCGTCGCGCGTCGGTTCGGCTCCGGCTGCGGCCACGGTGCGACTCCTGGCTTCTGAGCTGTGCATGACGGTCACATCGTATCGGTGAGGTCTCCTCGATTGTATAGCGCGATATTTAGTTGTGCACGACTTAATCGCGCGCTACTCTTCTCGGGTGCCGCCGCTCCACGGCGAAGACCGCCGCCCGAGCCAGCCCGTGGCACCCGATCCGAGGAGATCGCCATGAACGCCGTCACCAGCACCACCGGCGCCCGTCCCGTGCTCGAGCCTGCCGCTCAGGCGTTCGCCGAGGCGACCGCGAACCCGCCGTACCTTTTCGATCTGGCGCCGGCGGAGGGGCGTAAGGCGGTCGACGAGGTGCAGTCGGGTGAGA
>NZ_JBIUSU010000010.1:164513-399274 GCF_044741545.1 Streptomyces sp. NPDC088157 | reverse complement strand
GTCCCGTCGCCGTCCTGCAACAACCCTGGCTTCGAAACTCCACCGCCGCACCGTCCTGCGCAATGCAACTGCGTACTGCTGCCCGGCAGTTCGTGTCTACCGGGCCCTTCTTGATCTCGGCTACGAGAGAAACCATAACCGGACCGCCACCCAATGTCTACTCCAGCCAACATAGATTTTCGTGCACCCGACTGCGAGATAGTCACCCACGAACGGCACAGGGAACAGGCATACGAATACCCCCCATGCGGCTGGGCAGCCGCTCCGGCCGGCGCCGTTGCATATCGCCAGGCACGGGGCGCGCCCACGTCGTCCACCACGGCACCGCCCACCAGACGCAGGCACCGCTCCGGGCCGGGCACGGCATCCGTGCCCGGCCTCGGGCCCGTTGACAGCGCCGGGACGGCGGTTCCGGGTCGGGGGCCGCGGGGCGGGGCCGGCTATCGGAGCGAGGTGCTGCCAGGTGTCCGCCATGACCCGTACGAGGATCGACGGTGGCGAACGGGTCGCGGGCGGGGGTTCGAGGACTCGGCGGTGGGACGTCGCCGAAGAGGACGTGGACGCGGGGCTCGGCGTTCCCCTGTGAAGGACCCCCTCAAGCGCGGCGACGGCTGGGACGCTTCGGGTCGCCTCCTGCCGGAACGTATCCCAGTAGCTTGTCCGGGCCGAGGGAGGACATGCGTGCGCGCCGTGGAGAGGGGAACCTGCCCCTGAGGCATGTTCCATCGAAGCCCAGGAGCAGGAGCGGAGATCGATGGCCACCATGGAGGGCGAAGCGCGGGCCGGGTTCTCACCGCCGAGGAGTATCCAGTTGCCGGGCATCGTGCTCGGTGTGGGGATGGGCGGGTTCGTCGACGGCATCCTGCTGCACCAACTGCTTCAGTGGCACCACATGCTCTCCAGCACCAACGAGGACCGCATCGGGGTGAAGTACTACAGCCCCCACACGGTCTCGGGCCTGGAGATGAACACCCTCTGGGACGGCATCTTCCACACCGTGTGCTGGCTCGCGGTCCTCCTCGGCCTCGCCGTCCTGTACTCGCGGGTGACCCACAACAGGCGGCGGGTGTGGACCTCCCGGGTGCTGTGGGGCTGGATGCTCGTCGGCTGGGGCCTGTTCAACCTTGTCGAAGGCGTTCTGGACCACCACATCCTGGGCATCCACCACGTCCATGCCGGAGACGGCCGGGTTTGGTGGGACATCGGCTTCCTCGTCGTGGGGACCCTGCTGGTCGCCGGCGGTTGCCTGCTCCAGCGCAGCGGCCGGCCCTTCGACCCGGGCGCCCCCGCCGGGCGGCACGATGGCCGGCCCGCGTGATGGACCACGACATGCCCGCACACGGGCACACCGCGGGCAGCAGCCTCCCGGGGTGGCTGGTGGCCGCCCTCGTCCTGCTGGCCGGCGCCGGCAGCTACCTGCTGCTCGCCCGCCGGGCCCGCCGCCGCAACCCGGCCCAGGGATGGAGCCGGTGGCGGATCGCCGGCTTCCTGACCGGCACCGTCCTGCTCGGAGTGGCCCTGCTGCCGCCTGTGGCCCCGTTCGCGCACGAGGACTTCCGCGGCCACATGGCCCAGCACATGCTCATCGGCATGTTCGCGCCTCTCGCGCTTGTCCTCGCGGCCCCCGTCACCCTCCTGCTGCGCATCCTGCCCGCAGCCCGGGGGCGGCAGCTGACCGCCGTACTGCACAGCCCGCCCGCCCGGGTGATCGCCCACCCGGCGGTCGCGCTGGCCCTGTCCACGGGCAGCCTCGCGGTGCTCTACTTCACCCCCCTCTATAACGCGACCGCGGGCAGCCCGGCCGCGCACTGGCTGCTGCATGCGCACTTCCTGCTGTCCGGCTGTCTCTTCGCCCATGTCATCGCCGGGCCCGACCCGGCACCGTCCCGTCCCGGCGTGCGCGCCCGGCTGGTCTGCCTCGGTATCGCGATCGCGGTGCACGCGGTGATCTCCCAGCTGATGTACGGGGGCTTCTGGGTCGACATCCACGCCCCCATCTACCAGGTGCAGGGCGGCGCGGAGATCATGTACTACGGCGGCGACATCGCCGAACTGCTGCTGGCCGCTGCCCTGGTCGCCACCTGGCGCCCCGAACACCGGCGCGCGGCGCACCGTGAAGCTGTCGCTCCCCGTGAGGCCACGGCACACGCCTGACACCAAGCGCCATCGAGCAGCTTCGCTGCGGTAGACCCCACCGGTCCTCCGCCTTGCGCGACCAAGCGTCCAGAGTCGCGCCAGGGCGGCTGTCGCTTCTCGAACATCGAACACCGCAAGCGCTGAGGTGCCTCCCGACGTCGTGCAACTGCTGCCGTGCCTGGTGGACAAAGCCGCCGGACGCGATGCGGGCGAATGCCAGGCCTGCGGCGCAGGCCAGCAGGAGGGAGGCAGGTTGTGATCAGCAGCTTGCGGAGAACGCCTTTCACGTGCCAAGCCCCAGGACCGCGCGTCAGGGGCGGCCAGGGCGCCATGGACGCGGGGTCTGTTCCTCATCGGGCTTCTGCTGAGCGCAGGGAAGAGGGCCGCCCGGCAGTTCTGGGGCGTCGTCGGCGGGCTGGTGCAGCACCGCAGGGCACACCCGCCGGGCGGTGAGGTGAACGCCGGTGAAGGAGCTGGGCCTTCTGCCCGCAAGAGTGGTGAAGAAACCAGGTAAATCGGCCGTGTGTTCTTCGATTCGCCGGGCACCAGGAGCGACGGAGGTTGATAACTATGGTTCCCCTGCTTCTCGTTCTTCTGCTGGCCCTGATCCTCTTCGGCGCGGGCTTCGCGCTGAAGGCACTGTGGTGGATCGCCGTCATCGTGCTGGTCGTCTGGCTGCTGGGCTTCGTCATGCGCAGTGCGGACACCGGCGGCCGCAGGGGCCGCTGGTATCGCTGGTAACCCACCACACGCAACCGACCTGTGGGCTCCGGGAACACCCGGGGCCCACAGTCCTGTCCCGCCTCAGAACCTCTCTTCGGGCAAACGGTGTAACCAGCACCTTCCCGGGCACCGGGCAGGGCGCTGCGGACGTCGGCTCCGTCCAGGGCGTGGCGGGGGAAGGCGCGGCGCACGGTCGCGGCGGCGGGCAGCATGCGGGGGGTGACCCATTGATCCCTTCGGGGCTTCGGCCGCCTGAGACTTTGGCCTTCGGAGGTCGCCGTTCGTGGCCGCCGGGGGCGTGTCGGCCCAAATCGGCGGTCAGCAGGACTCCACGTCGATGGGCGAGACGTACATCGCGGACAGCACCCCGTCTCCGTCCACCTCGACCGGGAGGGGTGCTGTCGTATCGATCAGCTCCAGGTCGTCCGGCAGGGACTGCGGCGGAATGTCTTCGCCGAGGTAGGCCACCGAAACCGTGCCCTGGCAGTCGCTGCCCCCCGGTGGCGCGGTATCGGGGACTCTGCCGTCCTGCGGGCCGGCCTTGTGGGAGGTGAAGCCGATCAGCGTGTACTGGTACTCGTAGCGGGCTGGGCTGACGGCAGTCGCCTCCCTCGTCTTCTCGACATCGACCCAGTAGCGGGCGAGCTTCACCGTGACTGCCTCGCACGGCCTCTGGATTGCCTCCGGGGTGAAGTTCAGACCGGAGGAGTCCAGGGTCAGGCCTCTGGACTGGTATTCGCCGCTGCCGCTGCGCAGTTCCTTCAGATAGCCGGTCAGCTGCGCGACGCTCATGCCACTGGTTTTCACGCACTCCGCGGGCACGGCCGTCGTGGGGCTCTGCGTCGCAGTGGCCGAGTCGGGAGCGGCCGTGTAGTGGGCGAGCTCAGACGGGGAAGCCTGGGCGGCCGGCTCATCCTGCGAACATCCCGAGACGGTGAGCAGCGCTGCCGCAGCGGTGGCCGGTATGAGCAACTTGCGTGCGTTTCCCATGAGTTACCCCCGCCTGCTTCGAGACTTCTTCCCTTACCGGGCGGACCCACAGTACGAGCCGGACGAACAAGTCCACCGGCGAGTCGGTGATCTCCGTCTGCCGGCCTCGGCACAAAGTGGCCGGCTGGAGTGAGTCTGCGCAGCGACCGCCCGGAGAGCCGCACCGTCAGGCCCGGCAGCCAGGTCCGGTACCTCCCGGCGGAACAACTGGGCGAGCCCCACGGTGACGAGAGGGATGCCCACGCGCACAGCCGGATACCGCAGCGCCCGGGCCGCGGGCGTGGGCCCGCGGAGCCTTGATTGGTCGGTGCCGATCTTCGTAGCTCTCGCCCTCTCACCACAGCGCACCACACCGCGAGAGGGCTCACCCAGACTCATCCGCGAACGCCGGAAAATGATGTGGGCGGCGATGTCGAGAACCCGTGGCCGGCTCCGTCCCCGCTGTGAAGGCGACCGCAAGGGGCCGCACCCGTACCGAGGAGAACCACGATGGCCAAGTACCTGCTGCTGAAGCACTACCGAGGCGCCCCCGCTCCGGTCAACTGCGTCCCGATGGACCAGTGGACGCCACAGGAGATCTCGGACCATATCCAGTACATGAACGACTTCGCGGCCCGGCTGGAGAAGACCGGCGAGTTCGTCGACGGTCAGGCCCTGGCCCCCGAGGGAGCCTGGGTCCGCTACGACGGCGAGGGCCGCCCGCCCGTCACCGACGGACCGTTCGCCGAGATCAAGGACCTCATCGCCGGCTGGATGATCATCGACGTCGACAGCTACGAGCGCGCCGTCGAACTGGCCGGTCAGCTGTCGGCCGCCCCCGGAGCGGGCGGCAAGCCGATCCACGAGTGGCTCGAGGTACGCCCGTTCCTGGCCGCGCACCCCACCATCACCGAGTGACCTCCGCCCTGTCCGGTCAGGCCCTCACCGGGACCTGGGACGGTATCCGCACGGCTCACGCCGTCCCCGCAACGGGCAACCGGCACCGGCAACCGGCCCGCTGTCGCCCGGCGTGCCGGGCGGCGTCCGCTGCGGAAGATCGCCAGGTTGCTACGTCCGGGAGGCTGGTTCGTGGCCGCCACCGGGCATGGCTAATGGACCGGAACCGAGGAGAACTGGCTCGGTGGCGGGGCCCCGATGTGGTGGAGCCACGCGGACGCCGCCACCAACCGCGAGTGGATCAACGAGGCCGGTCTCATGGTCGAGGGCGAGGAGTTCGTCCCGGAGGGTGACGGCGGGCATGCCCTGTTCTGGGCACGCCGCCCCTGACAGCCAAGGGTGACAGCACTGGACCGGGCGCGTTGGTCAGTGCCGCTACCGCGGCGGATGTGACGGCTTGCCGGAGGAGGGGCGCATGCCTACCCGGCGTCGGGGCGGAGCCTGCGGTGGCTGCCGGAGCGGGCGATGTCCAGCTCCAGGAACGACATCAGCGGGGTGCCGTTGTTCCAGAAGCCGAGCAGGTTGACGTCGATCAGACACAGGCCGTGGCGGGCGGCGAAGGCGCGGGCCGGCTTGGTGAAGACGCAGGAGGCGACGAACACAGGGACGTCGGCACCGTGCTCGAGGCGCGCCGTGCCATTGAACGTCTGGATGTCGCGGCTGCCGACGGTGCGGTGCTTGGCGTAGCGCTTGCACTGGATGACGAACCGGCGCCCGTCCGGCAGGAGTCCCGTCACGTCGGCCCCGAGATCACCGGCGCCGCCGACCCGCTTCACGTCGGTGCACCCGTCGCGGCGGCACAGGCCGGCGACGAACTCCTCGAACCGGCGGTCGTCCATCGCCCATACCGCCTCCAGTGAGCGGCGGGCCTGACGGCGGCTCTCCTGCGCCAGGCGCGCCTTCTCCGCCTGCGCCTCACGCAGACCGGCGCGCACCAGGCTGGCCGCCACGGTCCCGACGACCATGACGGCTAACGTGACGAGCAGCACCGTACCCATGAACGCCCCCTGTGTTGAGTGTCGTCCTGCTTCTCGCCTGCCTGCGCACAGCTGCGGCCGGGCCGCCGGGTGGTCAGCCGAGCCAGGCGAGCGGGTCTTCCTCGTCCTGCCCGGATGCCCGGACCGTCGTGAAGGTGACGGGGACTTCCAGCTCTGCGAGACCTGCGAGAACGTCCGGTGAGATGAAGAGTGCCGATCCTGATTCGGCGATGCCTGACACATCGACCTTCACCGTTTTGCCCGCCTCCTTCAGCGCGTCGAGCGCCTGCTTGCGGGGGCTGAGGACCCGGAGGAGTTCCGCGGCCTGTTCGTCGGTGCTCTGCGAGTGCCGCTCGTCAACGGTGAGCGTGGCCCAGCCGGGGCCGGAATAGATTCCCACGCCGTCGGACGAAGAGAACTCTTCACGGCCGGCGAGTTGCAACTCGATGCGCAGGGAAGCGGAATCCACTTCCCGACCTGATACCACCAGGGACGTGCTCAGGTTGCCCCACGTCTTCAAATTCGCTCCAGTTTTATGACTGTTCTTTTTCAGCGTTCGTTCATGTTGGCCGCGACCCGGAGGGGGAATCCGAGAAGGGCGATTCTCTTGAGTTCCTCCGGCTGGAGGGCGAGAGAGCAGTCGTTCCCGGCGAATCCGTAGACTTCGACGGTCACCCCATATCCGCGTCCGGCCAGTTGCGCGAGCTCGCCCCGCTTGCTCTCCATGGTGGAAAGGATGTTGTTCATCTGCTCGTGAAAGTCCCGGCTGACGTGCTCGTCGCAGCTGATGCTCCACAGTCCGTCGACGTCGCCCGGCCGGGCCCATTTGCTGGGGCCCGGGTTGCGCACGCCAGTGGGCTCGATACCGAGAAGGGACGTCATCTCCTGGGGCTGGAGATCCCCTCCACTGATCACGAGTGTCACATCCGTCAATACCCAGTCACGCTTCTTTACTACATCCATGTATGGCTCCTCGCAGGTCGGGACATCCTACTTAATCTCGCGGCACGCCGCCCAGTGAACATTTCCCATGCCCGGCTCCAGCAGATCTTTCAGGGTGGCTCGCTCGCCGACGGTCGTCGAATTCTCGAACACACTGAAACCTCCGCCGCCCATGGGGGCGGGAGGCCCCAGCGTGTAGTTCGGAATTACGTCGCGCGGCCCGAATGTCTCCACATAACCTCCCGGGTAGACACCTCGCTCGACGGTAAGGCCGTTGAGTCCCGGAAGTGGTTCTCCGTGTTGCACGTAGAAAGATATGTTGGTTCCCTCGGGGACCACGACGTCGCCGGCGTTGCGGGTGAGGTAGCCGTGACCGGCGAAGACTTTCTCTCCGTCCGGGCGGCCACCGGCGAGTACCCGGTCCGCGTAGTAGCGGCCGTCGGTGTCCGGCCAGTCCTTCTTGACGACCTCCGGTTTGGAGTCGCGCAGCGCCTGCATGACGTCGGCGCGCTCGGGCATGGGGTCCCCGGCGCCTCTGGCGGCCTGCCGCTCCAGGCCCTCGCGCGCTGCGCGCTGTGCCGCCGTCTCCAGGCCCTCCTTCGCCGCCAGACGCAGTCCGCCGCGGGCGAGGCCGGCGCCTTTGGTGCCGATGAGTTCGGGGATGAGGCGGCCGACGAACTCGGAGGGGTCTTTCTTGAAGCCGTCGACGGCGGCCTGGACGACCCGTTCGGGATGCGATGCGGTGGAGACCAGGCCGGCCAGCGTCATGTTGACGTTCTGCAGGTAGGCGGCCGGGTGGGTGAGGTTGTAGGGGTCGGTGGGGTTGAGGCCGCGGACGAAGTTGAGCAGTCCGGCCGTGCCCTTGAGGGCGCCGCCGACGACATGCGTGAGTTCGGTGTCGACGGCCTTGTAGCCGTCGGCGAAGTCGTTGCCGAGGCGTTCCAGCGGCGGCGGTTCGGCGGGTGCGTGCGCGAGGGCCGCCTTCACCTTGCCCTGCGCCTCAACGGCGGCCGTGTTGCGCTGCCTGCGGGCCTCGGCGAGCTTCTCGGCAGCCGCCTTGATGTCGGTCTTGCCGGGGTCCTTGAACGGTTCAGGCCTGGGGCCCGGGTCCTCGTTCGCCTTGATCTTGGCGTTGTAGGCGTCGACGTTCTTGTTGTAGGCGTCGGCGGCGTCCCTGGAGGCCTGCACGCCCTTCTTGTAGAGCTCCACGGCCTCCTTGGCCTGGCCCTGCGCCCACTTGACGGTGCCCGCGTACGACTCCAGCGCCCCGGCCGCCGCGTCGCACGCCTCGGCCGCCTGTGCCCACTTGGCGGGATGGACGCCGAACTTCTCCCGGAAGGCGTCGCCGCCCTCGCCCAGCCAGCCGGAGGAGTCGACCTTCTTCAGCCCCGCGTTCACCTTGTCGAAGGCGCCGTGGAAGTCCTTCAGGTGCTTGGCACTCTCGCGGATCCTGTCCGGATTGCCGTGGACGAGCTCGTTGGCCTCCTCGCTCTGGCCGAGCTGCTGCTCACCGGGGGTGGCGCCCAGGTCCGAGGCGACCTCGTCGCCCCAGTCCTGCACGCTGTCGGCCCAGTCGTGCGCACCGACCTTGTCCAGGCCCTCGCCCACCTTGTCGGTGGCCCAGTCGACGCCCTCGCCGACCTTCTTCTTGCCCGCGTCGTAGAGGTCTTCCGCGCCGCCCAGGAGCGAGTTGGTGAGGTCTCCCAGCCCCATCAGCCCTCAGCGCCCTGCTGCTCGGCCGCCTTGGCCCGTTCCTCGGGAGAGGGACCGAAGGTGTCGTCCAGGAAACTGTCGTATTCCTGGTCCGAGACCCCCAGCGTGCCGTGCAGGTTCTCGGGGTTGAGGCCCGGCGGGCCGACCGTGTGCGAGGTCATCACGTCCCGGCCCGCGTCCTTCCAGGCCTGCCCGCTGTTGGCCAGCGCCTGGTCGAAGGAGTCCTTGCTGTAGTCCACGTCGCCGCCGTAGACACCCGACTTCGCGATGCCGCCCCAGCCCATCTTCTGAACCTCCTCCTCGGAGGCGTACGGATTGCCGATGGCGGAGTTGGCGACGACCTTGAAACTGCCCTCGACGTACTGGTCGGTCTCGTAGTACGTGCCCGCCGACAGATGCGTCTTCTCGGCGAAGCCGTTGCCCTCGTTGATCAGCGAGCGCACGCCCCACTCCCAGCGCTCGCAGAACGACTTGAACTCGCCCGTCAGCCCCTCGTGGCCGAGTTCCAGCCCGGACAGGGCGATGTCGCCGAAGCCGCGCCCGGCACCGGCCTCGCCCACCATGCCCAGTTCCTTCAACTCGCCCAGCGCCTCGGTCAGGCCCTGGGCGATCAGGGCGAGCCCGGCCGCCTTCAAGTCCTTGTCCCCGCCACCGGTCATGGCGCGCCCCCCGTCTCGAAGTCCACCGCCGCGTCGTCGGGCACGACGCCCCGCACCGGCGGAAACACCATCCCGTCCGGCCCGTCCGCGCAGTCCAGCGCCACCCCGCAGGGCACCCCGGCGGCCGGGACCGCCACATCCAGCAGCCGCGCGCCGAGGACCGTCTGATACGTCCACTCCCGGGCGAACTCGCCCCGCGCCCGGGCATAACGGGCAAGGGCCTGCCCGTCGGAGAACGCCAGGATGAACCGCACCCCGTTCCAGTCGGCGGTCAGCAGCCCCCGCTCACGGTCCGGGCCGTCCGCCTCACCCAGCGGCACCAGCACCGCCGTATGCCGGAACTCCTCCAGCAGCTGCGCGAACCGCCGCCCGCGCGCGGCCGCTTCAGGATCCTCGGCAGCCGGCTGCGGGGCATGCTCAGCGGGTGCCGGGACGTCCATGTCCACGTAATCGGACAAGCGGGACCTTGGTTTGTGTGCGTTTGCCGTGCTGTCTTCCCCGTTGGTGGACACGGTCGCCATCATCACATCGGCGTGTCGGCGCAGACAACGAGGGCTGACGAGGCTTCGGAGGAGGTCTCATCCGGTGCCGCGGTGAACTGTTGTGCCCCTGGCGCGCCCTCTGGGTAGAGTCGGGCGGTGCCCGAGCTGAAGCGGCTGGATGCCGCCCATGCCCCGGCGGTCCTGGCCTTCGAGCTGGCGAACCGCGCCTACTTCGCCGCCTCGGTCTCCGACCGCGGCGACGAGTTCTTCGACCGGTTCGCCGACCGGCTCAGCGCCTTGCTGGCTGAGCAGGAGGCCGGCATCTGTGCCTTCTACGTGCTCCTCGCCGAGGACGGCTCGGTGGTGGGCCGGTTCAACCTGTACGACTTGCAGGACGGTACTGCCGGACTCGGCTACCGGGTTGCGCAGAGCGTGGCCGGCCGCGGCGTGGCGACCGCGACGGTACGGGAGCTGTGCCGGCTGGCGGTGGCGCGGCACGGACTGCGCCGCCTGCGGGCGGCCGCCGCCCACGCGAATGCCGCGTCCCAGAAGGTGCTGGCCAAGGCCGGGTTCGTCCCGGTCGGCCCGGCCGACCCGGCCGACCTCGGCGGTAAGCCGGGGACCTGGTATCAGCGTGATCTTCAGCGTGACCTGGAAGTCCAGCCGTAGAGCGTGATCTTGCCGGTGGTGACCTGCTGGGCGAGGGGTTCGTCCCATGCGCCCGGCCGGGCGGAGCGCGGCGCAGCCGGCGGCTGGGGCGCCGGCGGTGGCCGCCGGTTGCGGGCTGTCCGGCCCGGCTCCCCGGCGCGGCGGCGCGGCGGTTTGGCGGTTTGCGTCTCACCCGCCGTCTGTCAGGGCGCGGCGCAGGACGGCCTGTACCTCGCTCATGTGCTCGTTGAGATAGAAGTGGCCTCCGGTGAAGGTGTGCAGGGTGAGGGGGTGGGTGGTGTGTTCCGCCCAGGCGGCCGCCTCTTCGGCGGTGACCTGGGGGTCGTTGTCGCCGGTGAGGACGGTGAGGGGGATGTGCAGGGGTGGCCGGGGGGTGTGACGGTAGGTCTCGATGGCTTCGTAGTCGCTGCGGACGGCGGGCAGGATCATCGTGCGCAGTTCGGGATCGTCCAGGAAGGCGGGGTCCACGCCGCCCAGGCGCCGCAGTTCGTCGGTGACTCCCTGTTCGTCGCGCAGGTGGACCGATTCGGTGCGGTGGCGGGAGGGTGCCCGCCGGCCGGAGGCGATCAGTGCGCGGGGGGCGGTGCCCGCCGCTTCGAGGCGGGCGCTCACCTCGTAGCCGAGCAGGGCGCCCATGCTGTGGCCGAAGACGGCGAACGGCCGGTCGGTCCAGGGGGCGAGTGCGTCGGCGACGAGGTCGGCGAGGCGGGTGAGGCGGGTGATGCCCGGTTCGGCCCGGCGGTCCTGCCGGCCGGGGTACTGGATCGCCAGTACGTCGGCCGCGGGGGCGAGTGCGCGGGCGAGGGGGGCGTAGAAGGCGGCCGAACCGCCCGCGTGGGGCAGGCAGATCAGCCGTACGGGTGCCTGGGGGGCGGGCTGGAAGCGGCGGATGAAGGGGTTGTCGGGCGGGGTGGGTTCGCGGGGTGCACGGCCGCCCGGTGAGGGGCGGCCGTGCGCCGGTGGGGCCGTGTTCACCGGGTCTCGGCCGGGGTGAGGGTGAGCAGGGCCCGGGCGGCGAGCCGGTAGCCCGTGGCTCCGAGGCCGGCGATGAGTCCGTCGGCGATCGGGGCGATCACGGATGCGTGCCGGAAGGACTCCCGCGCCCAGATATTGGAGATGTGCACCTCTATCCAGGGTCGTGGGTAACTGGCGAGGGCATCCCGCAGGCTCCAGCCGGCGATCATCAGTGCCCCGGGATTCACAATGGCGCCGACCGTGTCGTAGCTGTCCTGAATGGCGCGGATCAGTTCGGCCTCCGATTCGTGCTGAACGCTCTTCACCTTCCAGCCGCGGTCGGCGATCTCGTCCGCCACGGCGTCGGCGATTTCGTCCAGGGTCTCGGTGCCGTAGATCTCGGGCTCGCGGCGCCCGAGGATGCCGAGGTTCGGCCCGTTCAACAGCAGCAGTTCGCTCATATCGCCTCCAGATGACTGCACTGCTGAAAAAGCTAAAGCACGGACTTGTGCAGCGGAATTGGTGCTCCTTTCCCAACCCTTCGACAAGGGGGACATAGGGGCCCTGTAGGGGGATGACCGGGTCACTTGGGCGCCGGTAGATTCGCGGCACAGCTTTTGACCGCGAAGGAGCGTAAAAAGAAATGACTCAGAATTCCCGGCCGAAGCCCGAATTCCCGGCGTGGCCGCAGTTCGGAGAGGAAGAGCGCACCGGTCTGGTACGCGCTCTCGACCAGGGCCAGTGGTGGCGCATGGGCGGCAGTGAGGTCGACACCTTCGAGGAGGAGTTCGGCGCGTACCACGGCACCGACCACGCCCTGGCGGTCACCAACGGCACGCACGCCCTCGAACTCGCCCTGCAGGTCCTGGGCGTGGGGCCCGGCACGGAGGTCATCGTGCCGGCGTTCACGTTCATCTCCTCGTCGCAGGCGGCCCAGCGGCTGGGTGCCGTCGCGGTGCCGGTGGACATCGACCCGGGGACCTTCAACATCGACCCGGTGGCCGCCGCGGACGCCGTCACCGCGCGCACCGCGGCGATCATGCCGGTGCACATGGCGGGTCAGATGTGCGACATGGACGCGCTGGGCAAGCTGTCCGCGGACAGCGGCGTGCCGCTGATCCAGGACGCCGCGCACGCGCACGGCGCTCAGTGGGAGGGCCGCAAGGTCGGCGAGCTGGGCGCGGTCGCCGCGTTCAGCTTCCAGAACGGCAAGCTGATGACGGCCGGCGAGGGCGGTCTGGTCACCTTCGTGGACGCCGCGCAGCGCGAGGAGGCGTTCCTGCGGCACAGCTGCGGCCGGCCGAGCAGCGACCGGTACTACTTCCACAAGACCTCGGGCTCCAACTTCCGCATGAACGAGTTCTCCGCGAGTGTGCTGCGCGCCCAGCTGGCCCGCCTGGAGGGCCAGATCGACACCCGGGAGCGCAACTGGCCGGTGCTGTCGGGGCTGCTGGAGGAGATCGACGGCGTCCAGGCGCAGGTCATCGACGAGCGGGTCACCCGTAACCCGCACTACATGGCCATGTTCCGGATGCCCGGCATGAGCGCCGAGCGCCGCAACCAGCTCGTCGACGCGCTCATCGAGCGCGGGCTGCCGGCGTTCGCCGCGTTCCGCGCGATCTACCGCTCCGACGGCTTCTGGGAGACGGGCGCACCGAAGGAGTCCGTCGAGGCGATCGCCGCCCGCTGCCCGAACACCGAGGCCGTGTACGCGGACGCGATCTGGCTGCACCACCGCACCCTGCTCGGCACCGAGGAGCAGATGCACGAGATCGCCGGCATCGTCTCCGAGACCCTGGCGGCACTGTGACCACGCCCATCCGGGTGGCCGTGGTGGGGCTGGGCTGGGCGGGGCGGGAGATCTGGCTGTCCCGGCTGGCCGCGCATCCGGCGTACCGGGTGGTCGCGGTGGCGGACCCCTCCCCCGCCGCCCGCCGGGCGGCCGCGGCGGCGTGGCCGGACGTGGCGGTGCTGGCCGACGTCGCGGAGGTGACGCCGGACGTCGCGGACCTCGCGGTGGTGGCCGTGCCCAACCATCTGCACAGCCCGGTCGCCTGCGGGCTGCTGCGCCGGGGGGTGCCGGTCTTCCTGGAGAAGCCCGTCTGCCTGACCTCCGCCGAGGCGGACCAGCTGGCCGCGGCGGAGCGCGAGGCGGGTGCGGTGCTGCTCGCGGGCAGCGCCGCCCGCTACCGCGCGGACGTCGCCGCCCTGGGCGCCGCCGTGGCCCGCGAGGCCGGCGAGATCCGGCACGTGGAGGTGTCGTGGGTGCGGGCGAAGGGGGTGCCGGACGCGGGCGGCTGGTTCACCCGCGGCGATCTCTCCGGCGGCGGCGCCCTGGTCGACCTGGGCTGGCACCTGCTGGACACGGTCACCCCGCTGCTCGGAGACGTCGACTACGAGCACGTCCTGGGCACGGTCTCCGGCGACTTCATCAACGCCGCCGCGCACGCCACCTCCTGGCGTGGCGAGAGCGGTCCGGCCCGGGCCGGCGGCGGGGACGTCGAGGACACCGCCCGGGGCTTCCTGGTCACCTCCAGCGGGGTCTCGGTGGCCCTGCGGGCCAGCTGGGCCTCGCACGAGGCGCTGGACACCACCACCATCCGCGTCGAGGGCAGCACGGCGGCGCTCTCGCTGCGGTGCACCTTCGGCTTCAGCCCCAACCGCGCGGGCGGCTCCGAACTGATCCTCAGCCGCGCGGGCGAGTCCGTGCCGGTGGCGTTCGGCGACGAGAGCGTCGGCGCGGAGTACGACCGTCAGCTCGACGCCCTGCCACAGCTCCTGGCCGACCCCGGCTACCAGGGCAGGGCCGTCTGGGAGGCGCGGCGGACCATCACCGTCATCGAGCGCCTCTACGGCTCGGCCCGCCGGGTCCGGCCCGCACCGGCGGCGGCCGCCGCGCTGTGAGCCGTGCCGCCGCCCGGTGCCGCGCCCGGCGGCACGGGCGGCCGGCCTCTCCCCGCCTCCCCCTCAGGCCTGTCCCTGCCCCTGTCCGTGTGCCTGTGCCTGTGGCCTGTTGTCTCTGCTTCTGCCTTCTGCCTTCTGCCTTCGCATCCGCTTCTGCCCCGGCGCCCCACCACGCATCGCGCCCCTACCGACGTCAGGGAGATCCCCGTGCACTCTGGTATCGCCTTCGCCTCCGCAGCAGCCGGCCCGGGTGCCGGTCCGTTCACCCATCCCAAGAGCGTGGTCGTCTTCGATCTCGACGGAGTGATCGTGGACAGCTTCCCGGTCATGCGCGAGGCGTTCACGATCGCCTACGCCGAAGTCGTCGGGGCCGGAACGGCTCCGTTCGCGGAGTACGAGCGCCACCTCGGGCGGTATTTCCCCGACATCATGAGCATCATGGGCCTGCCGCTGGAGATGGAGGGGCCCTTCGTCCGGGAGAGCTACCGGCTCGCCGGCCGGGTCCCGCTCTTCGCCGGCGTCACCGCACTCCTCGAGGAGCTGCGCGAGCGCGGCCTGCGCACCGCGATCGCCACCGGCAAGGCCGGCGCCCGGGCCCGCCACCTGCTGGACACCCTCGGCGTCCTGCACCACTTCGACCATGTGCTCGGCTCCGACGAGGTGGCCCGCGCCAAGCCCGCGCCCGACATCGTGCTGCGGGCGCTCGAGCTGCTCGGCGCCCGCCCCGAGGACGCCCTGATGGTGGGTGACGCCGTCACCGACATCGCGGCTGCACGCGGCGCCGGCGTCGACGCGGTGGCCGCTCTGTGGGGCGAGTGCGACGCGGCCGAACTGCTCGCCGCCGACCCGGACGCGGCCCTGCGCCGGCCCTCCGAACTGCTGTCGCTGTGCCCGGCGGTGGTGGGGGCGGCTTGACCCGACGGCCCTTCCCCGGCCCTGCTCACCGACAGCCTCCCCCAGCCCTTCTCACCGGCGGCCTCCCCCGGGCCCGCCGCGTCTTCGGCGGCCCCTCCCCCGGGCCGCCGCGTGTCCGGCGGTTTCCCGGCCGCCGTCACGGCCCGGGAAGGTGTCCCCCTTCACCGGCCGGGCCGTGACGGCGTGGGAGTGGATGGCCGGTTCCCGGCCGATGGTCCTGTGGCGCCGATAGTGGCTGCGGGCCGCGAACGCCCACCACGTCTGGGGGATCAGCCATGCTTGTCGAACGCGAGGAACATCTGGGACGGCTGCACCGCGTCCAGGAGGCCGCGCTCGCCGGGAGGGGCCGCACGGCGCTGGTCGAAGGCCCGTCCGCGACCGGGAAGACAGAACTGCTGCACGCCTTCGCCGACCGCGCCGAGGCGGCCGGTTTCCAGCTGCTGCACGCCATCTGCTCCCGGCCCGAACGCACCCGCGCCCACGCGGTGGTCAACCAGCTGCTGCGCTACGCCGGCCCGCCGGCCCACGCGCCGGGGGCGCACCGCGACGCGCCGCCGGCGCCGCGTTCCGCCGACGACCTGTGGGCCGCACTGCTGGAACGTTTCGCCGAGGGTCCGGTCCTCATCGCCGTCGATGACGTCCAGCACGCCGACGAACCCTCCCTGCGGATGCTGCTGCACCTGTCCCACCGGCTGCGCTCGGCCCGCATGGCCATGGTCTTCACCGACAACACCGACGTGCCCCCGGTCAACCTCCAGCTGCGCGCGGAGCTGCTGCGCCAGGCCGGGCTCACGCGGCTGAAGGTCGGCCCGCTCGGCGAGGCCGGCGTCACCGCGTTCCTCACCCCGCGCCTGGGCCCGCAGAGCGCGCGCCGGCTTACTCCCTACTTCGCCGCCACCACCGGCGGCAACCCGCTGCTGCTGGCGGCCCTCGTCGACGACTGGGAGGACTCCGACGGCGACGAGGCCGTCGGCCCGTCCTACTGCCTGGCGCTGCTGAGCTGCCTGCACCGGGCGGACGGGGCCGCGCTCGCGCTGGCCCGCGCCATGGCCGTGCTCGGCCCGGACGCCGACGCCGACATCGTCGCCACCCTGGCCGACGCGCCCGTCGAGCCGGCCGTGCGCGCGATGACCGCCGCCGGACTGCTCCTGCCCGACGGCGGGTTCCGCCACCCCGCGGTCCGCCAGGCCGTCCTGGACGACCTCGCCCCGCGCGAGCTGTCCGTCCTGCACCGGCGGGCCGCCCGGCTGCTGTACGACGCCGCGGCGCCGGCCGGCCAGGTGGCCCGGCACCTGCTCACGGCGGGCCGCGCCGACGAACCCTGGGCGGTACGCGTCCTGCTGGAAGCCGCCGACCACGACCTGCTCGCCGACCGGCCCGGCGCGGCCGCCGTCTGCCTGGAGCTCGCCCAGCGCTCCAGCGGCGATCTGGCCGAGCGGGCCGAGATCCTCGCCCGCCTGGCCCACACCGAGTTCCAGTCCGAGCCCGCCGCCGCGGCCCGCAGTCTGCCGCAGCTGGTCACGGCGGACCGGGCGGGCCGGCTGCGGTTCCCCGAAACCGCGCTGCTGATACGCCAGTTGCTCTGGCACGGGCGCTCCGAGGAGGCCGCGGACGCACTGGGCCGGCTGCGCACCGCGGCCGCCGCCCGGGGAGAGGTCTCCGGGGAGGAGAGCGACCTGGAGCAGTGGCTGTCCTTCGCGCATCCCGCGCTCGCCCGCCCGGCCCGCGTCCCGGTCCCGGGGCCGCGCCGCCCGGGCGGGCACACCGTGGTGGCGCTGCGCAGCGAACCCTGGCTGGAGCGGGCCGCGGCCCTGGCCGGCGAGCTCGCCCGGGACCGGCGGGTCGCGGTGGAACGGGCCGAGCAGGTGCTGTGGGACCTGCGGCTGAGCCGCTCGGCGTACTGGTCCGAGGAGGCCGCCCTGCTGGCCCTGCTCACCCTGGTGCACGGCGACCGCACGGACAGCGCGGCCGAGTGGTGCGAACGCCTGGTCACGGACGCCGCCGAACGCGCCACGCCCACCTGGCAGGCCGTCTTCCAGGCGGTCCGCGCCGAGATCGCCGTACGCCAGGGCGACCTGGCCGCGGCCGTGGAGCGGGGCACGTGCGCCCTGGAGCTGCTGCCGGCCAAGTCGTGGGGGGTGGCCATCGGACTGCCGCTGTCCAGCCTGGTCGTCGCCACGACCCGGATGGGCCGCTACGACGACGCGCTGCGCCATCTGTCGCAGGCGGTGCCGCCGGCGATGTACGAGAGCTGGTACGGGCTGGCGTTCCTGCAGGCCCGCGGCATCCACCATCTGGCGACCCATCACGATCGTGCGGCCCTGGGGGACTTCCTGTCCTGCGGGGAGCTGCAGCGCCAGTGGGGCGTGCAGGCCCTGGGGCCGCTTCCCTGGCGGGCCGGTGCGGCCGAGGCGTGCATCCGGCTGGGCAACACCGACCGGGCCAAGCAGCTGGTGCACGAGCAGCTGTCCCGGCCGGGCGCGAGCGGCGGGCGCACCCGCGGTATCGCGCTGCGGCTGTACGCGGCCACCTGTGCGCCGGGCCGCGGGCTGCAGTTGCTCACCGAGGCGCTGGAGCTGGTGGAGTCGGCCGGGGACCGCTTCGAACAGGCACGGGTGCTGGGCGACATGAGCCGGCTGTACAACACGGTGGGTGAGCAGCGGCGGGCGCGGATGCTGTTCCGTCAGAGCCTGCACGTGGCGAACGCCTGCGGGGCGCAGCCACTGGCGCGGGAGCTGCTCGAGGGGTGCGCCGACGGCGGGGCGGACCGGCAGGCGCCGCCGGCGCGGCAGGACGGCCCCGTGGGGGAACTGACGGGATCGGAGGTACGGGTGGCCTCGCTCGCGGTCATGGGATACACGAACCGGGAGATCGCGGCGAAGCTCTATGTGACGCCGAGCACCGTGGAACAGCACCTCACCCGGGTCTACCGGAAGCTGAAAATACAGCGCCGCCAGGACCTGCCGTCGTTCCTGTGGCCGAACGCCTCGAAGGCGGGCTGAGGGCCACGGTCTTCCCCCCGCGCTGCTGCCACCCCCACCCCCACCCCCACCCCCACCCCCATTGCCATTGCCATTGCCATTGCCTTTTCGATTGCCTTTCATTTCCGATCCTCATCCGATTTCCCTGCAAGGAGGGTTCCAGGTGTTCGACACAGAGGCCTATCTGAAGAAACTGGGGTATTCGGGTTCGCTCGAACCCACCCCGGAGCTGTTGCGGATCCTGCACAAGCTGCATCTGATGAAGGTGCCGTTCGACAACTCGCTCAACGCCGGGCGGGGGCTGGACATCTGGGAGTACGTGGACATCGACGTCGACGAGACGTTCGACGCGGTCGTCACCGGTGGCCGCGGGGGCGTCTGTCACGAGCTCAGCGGCCTGTTCCGCAACCTGCTGACCCGGCTGGGCTTCGACGTGTCCGTCATGGCGGCCGGGGTCCGTATGGCCAACGGGGCGTTCGGGCCCGAGCTGGAGCACATGTTCCATGTCGTGCGCTTCGGCGAGGAGCGCTGGCTCGTGGACGTGGGGTTCGCCGGTCCTTCGTTCCTGGAGCCGCTGCGGCTGGCCGGGGGCGAGCAGGAGCAGTACGGCTGCACCTACCGGCTGGATGAGCAGGAGGGGTACTGGACCCTCAACCGCCGTCCGCACGAGGGCGCGTGGGAGCCCGTCTACCGCTTCCCCGACGTCGTGCGGGAGCTGTCGGAGTGGCGGGGCGAGCCCAGCCTTCGGGAGTACGCGCGCGAGCTGAACACCGCGGTGACCCTCATCCGGGGCCGGGCCTTCGACACCGGGCAGCTGACGCTGATCGGCAAGCGGCTGATCACGGTGGCCGGCGGCCGGCAGAAGATCCGCGTACTGGTGAAGCCGGCGGACTACGAGACCGCCGTCAGCACGATCCTCCTGCCGGAGTTCTGAACCGGCCCGCAGCAGGCCGCAGTGACGACGAAGGTGCCCTCCCCCGGCCCCGGGGGCGGGCACCTTCGTCGGCCGGCGGCACCTCCCGCCGGTCTCGCTGCGCACCTTGCGGGGCTTGAAGACGTCACCCTCGGCGACGGGCAGTGGAGACAGTCGCCGGCGGCACCGGCCGCCCGGCCGCCCGCAGGCGTGCTGCGGTAGCAGTTGAAGCCTGCGTGAGTGGGCGGGCCACCGAAGGGCACGGGGTCGAGGCCGCCTTCGCAGCATGTCCCGCCCGTCCCGCTCCTCGTCGGCATCGTGATCGAGGTCCGCCCGCACCCGGCGGCGAACTCGTGTCCCTGGGGGCGGAGTTCCCCTCGGCCCGGAATCGCATCGTCAAGACCTGACGGACCGTGGGCGGACGTCGGCGGCGCGGGTGAAGTCCTCCGGGTGGAAGGGCTTGTTGAGGTGCGGGGTGCGCAGCCAGGTGTGCCGGAGACGGCGTCGTCGTCGGAGAGTTGAGGGAAGGCACGTCCTGCACGCACCTGTGCCGAGGCGTGCAGTTGGCCGAAGTTGTCGCCGCCCCTTGCATGTTCCAGGCGTGTAAAGGCGCACGTGATCACAGCCGGCCTTCGGGGCTCGAGGTTCAGGCAAGATCGAATTCTGGTCAATCACTTGTTCGATCCCTGACAATGCACACAGCTCACTGACAGGATCTACACGCCGCACGGCAGCCGTTGTCTCAGATGACCGCCCTCATACGGTCAGAAGGAGAGCCGGAGTGACAAGCTCCTTACGTGCCCGCGATCCCCGATCCTCTCGGACCAGACGCATCGCCGCAGCCGCGTGTGTCGCCGCGACCGCGTTGGCGACCGCAGGTCTGCCCGCCGCCGGCGCCCAGGCCGCCCCGGACCCGACGCGCAACCCCCCGAAGATAGCCCCGGTCCTGCGACCCGGTTCCGAGCCCGTCGAGCTCACCACTTCCCAGCGCGGCAAGTTGCTGAAGTCCGCCACCGACTCGAGCGCCCGCACTGCCGCTTCCATCGGCCTGGGCGCCAGGGAGAAGCTGCTCGCGAAGGATGTCGTCCAGGATTTTGACGGCACGGTGCACACCCGCTACGAACGCACCTTCGCGGGGCTGCCCGTCCTCGGCGGCGACCTGGTGGTCCATGAGCGCCGCAGCGGCCGGACCGTGAACAAGGCGACGAGCGCGCGGATCACGGTGCCCACCACCAAGGCCGAAGTCCCTGCCGCCACGGCCGGGAAGGCCGCGCTGCGCATCGCGAAGTCCGAGGGCGGCAAGCAGGCCGAGGCGGACGGCGCACCCCGGCTGGTGGTCTGGGCTGTCGGCGGGACGCCGACTCTGGCCTGGGAGTCCGTCACCACCGGCGTCCAGGAGGACGGCGGTCCCAGCCGGCTTCATGTGATCACCGACGCCACCTCGGGCAAGCAGCTCCAGAAGTTCGAGACCGTCCTGCCGGGCGTCGGGCACGGCCAGTTCAACGGCACGGTCAACCTGCAGACCAATCGCGACAACGATGTCTACGCGCTGGTCGATGCCCAGCGCAACAACTCGGTGTTCGACGCCCACCGCAGTGAAGCGGGCGGCGGGACCCTGTTCACGGACGACGATGACGTATGGGGCGACGGAAAGCCGGAGAACGGCCAGACCGCAGCCGTGGACGCGGCCTACGGCGCGCAGCAGACCTGGAACTTCTACCACGACCAGTTCGCCCGCAACGGCATATCCGGGGACGGCAGGGAGGCGAAGTCCCTCGTCCACTTCGGCGACGAGGTCGTCAACGCCTACTGGGACGACGACTGCTTCTGCATGCTCTACGGCGACGGCGAGGACAATCTCCACCCGCTCACCGCCCTCGACGTCGCCGGCCATGAGATGACACACGGCGTCACGTCCGCCACCGCGGACCTCATCTACGCCGGTGAGTCGGGGGGCCTCAACGAAGGCAGCAGCGACATCATGGCCGCCGGCGTCGAGTTCTTCACGCACAACCCGAACGACGTCCCCGACTACGAGGTCGGCGAGCTCATCGACATCAACGGTGACGGCACGCCGCTGCGCTACATGGACGAGCCCTCGAAGGACGGCCGTTCACAGGACTACTGGTCTCCCGGGACCGCCGATCTGAACCCGCACTTCTCCTCCGGTGTGGCGAACCACTTCTTCTATCTGCTGTCCGAGGGCAGCGGCAGGAAGACCGTCAAGGGGGTGGCGTACGACAGCCCCACCTATGACGGGCAGCCGGTGGCCGGCCTGGGCCTGCACAACGCGCTGAACGTCTGGTACCGGGCGTTGACCACGTACATGACGTCGACCACCGACTACGCGGAGGCCCGTGCGTCCACGCTCCAGGCGGCTGCCGACCTGTTCGGCCGGTCCAGCGAGGCGTACGAGGCCGTCGGCAATGCCTGGGCGGCCGTCAACGTCGGCACGCGTTTCGTCAACCACATCGCCCTGACCGTGCCGGGGGCGCAGACCTCGGCCGTCGGCCAGCCGGCCGAAGTGCGGATCGAGGCGACGAGCAGTCGACCGGGGGCGGTCTCCTACTCGGCCACCGGTCTGCCGGAGGGACTGTCCATCGACTCCGTCACCGGCGTGATCCTTGGACTCCCCGAGAAGGCCGGTGACTATATGCCGACGGTCGAGGCGACCACCTCCGACGGGCAGTCGACCGGGAAGACCATCGGCTGGACCGTCGTGCCCTCCGGCGGCGACTTCTTCGTCAATCCCGGCGATGTCCGGATCGCCGACGCCGGGGCCCCTGCCGAGTCGCCGCTGATCGTGACCGGTCGCGACGGCAATGCCCCCGGGGCGCTCGAAGTCGCGGTCGACATCGTCCACAGCTACCGCGGTGACCTGATCATCGACCTCGTCGCCCCGGGCGGCACCACGTACCGGCTGAAGGGCTCGAGCGCCACCGACAGCACCGCCGACGTGCACGCCTCATACACCGTCGACGCCTCCGCCGAACCGGCCGACGGCACCTGGAAGCTGCGCGTCCAGGACGTCTACGGCGGTGACGTCGGGTACATCGACTCCTGGAAACTGAGTTTCTGACAGCCGGGCCCCCTCCCGAGCGTCCACCGAAGGTGTGCGGCCCCGCCTGATCTCAGGGCGGGGCCGTACGGCTGATCGATCCGGCCAGGCGACTTTGCCGGATCCGTCCTGATCGGCTGGCTGCCCGTGCCTGATCCGGATCATCCGCGCCGAGGGGTTCACCAGTGTGCTGGCCCAGGAGTGCGCGGAGTCCCTCGGCGGGATCTGGGCCAGGACCGGCCGGGTGGACCTGGCCTTCACGGCGGAGCTGCGGGGTGCGGCGAAGAACGAGGTCCTCGGCATCCTCGGCGCCCGCGCGCCGCACCTGCTGCCCCCTGGCGCCCTCTAGAGATCTTCGATGGCTGAGGCCACGGCGGTTGGAGGTCGGGGCCGGTCTTGGCGATGAGGCCGTCGATGAGGCCGGGTCGGTACCGCATCCGTTTGAGCCGGGTCTTCACCAGCGCGGCGAGTTGGCCGAGGCTGCGTTCGGTGAGGCTGGCCAGGGACCGTTCCAGGTGTGACCAGACGCCCTCGACCGGGTTGGACCCGGGTGCGTACGGCGGTAGTTGGTAGACGCTCAGCCATAACCGGGCGTCTGTCAGCTGCCGCACGGTGCGGCTGACGTGTGTGTTCGGATTGACCCAGCCCAGGACGATCAGGCCGCCGAGCTGCTGGTGTGCGGCGTCGAGCAGGCGGGCGCAGTCGCTCTCGTTGAAGCCCTTGCACCTGACTTGGCGGGGCCACGGTCGAGGTGGATGCGGTAGATCGGCCGGGACCGGTGGCCGGACTTGGCGCAGGGTCTGGCCCTCACCTCGCCGGGCGCTCCGCTGCTCACGAGCTCCGGCACCGGTTCACCTGTTTCTTGCGGGGATGCCCCGGCGTTCACGCCGGACAGGAATCGCATCCCGCCCCGGCAGGGGCCGGCGTGCGGGCGGCGGGCGCTCCCGGCTGTCCGCGGGCCCGGGTGGGCCGTTCGCCGCGTCGCCCTGGCGTGTCCGCCGGGTCCGGCGCCCGCGCGCCGCACCGCCTCCGCCCGCCCGCGCGGGTGGCCGGCACATGGGCTCGCCCGCCGGTGCGTGGGCACTGGCGGGCGAGTGGGTGGGGACTGCGGTGAGCGGGGCCCTGGTGTCAGTTGACGGTCTGGGGCTGGGGGGTCTCGGCGGGCGTTTCCACCGGGACCTGCTCGGCCGGCGCCGCCTTCTGGGTCTTCACGCGGAAGGCCAGGAAGGCGCCGGCGATGGCCGCGACGCCGCCGACGAGGGCGGACAGCTGGAGGCCGTTGACCACGTCGCCGAGCGGGTTGGAGGCGCCCTCGCTCAGGTCGAGACCGGAGTTGGCGACAGCGATCAGCGCGGCCATGCCCATCGCGCCGCCGATCTGGGCGGAGGTCTGGGTGAGCGCGGAGGCGACGCCCTGCTCGTCGGGCGCGGCGTCCGAGCCGGCGGCCATGAACATCGCCGGGTAGATCATGCCGGCGAACAGGCCCCACAGCAGGACCGCCGGAAGCAGCGGCCAGAAGCTGTGGCTGGTGGACATGGTCGCGGCGAGCACGATCATGGCGGTGCCGACGCCGAGCATGCCGGCGAACAGGGCGGTGCGGACGCCCCAGCGCTTGATCACGTTGGGCAGCAGCTTGTTGGAGCCGAGCATGGCGACCGCGCTCATCGGCAGGAAGGCGAGGCCGGCCTCGAGCGGGCTGTAGCCCATGACGTCCTGGAGCTGGATGAAGAACAGGTAGTGCAGGGTGTTGATGGCGCCCTGGAAGACGAAGATGATCAGGATCGCGGTCAGCAGGCCGCGGTAGCCGAACAGGCGGGAGGGGGCCAGCGGGTCGGCCGTCCTGGCCTCGACGGCGAAGAAGCCGATGCCCAGGGCCAGGCCGGCGGCCAGCGTGAGAACCGTCTGGGTGGAGCCCCAGCCGGCCTCGGGGGCGCTGATCAGGCCGAAGACCAGCAGCGTGGAACCGCCGGTGGCGAGCAGCGCGCCGGGGATGTCGAACCTGCGGGTGTCGCCCGGTGCCACCGCGTCGGCGGCGAAGTTCGACAGCAGAGCGGCGATCGCGATGACGCACAGCGGGACGTTCACGAAGAACACCCAGGCCCAGCCCAGGTAGTTGGTGAGCAGGCCGCCGACCATCGAGCCGATGATGGCGCCGGAGGCGCCGGCGGTGCCCCACCAGGCGTAGGCCTTGTTGCGCTCGGCGTCCTGGGTGAAGCTGGTGTTGATCAGCGACAGGGTGGCCGGGAAGAGCAGCGCGCCGCCGAGGCCCTGGACCACGCGGGCGGCGATCAGCAGGCCGGGCGTGGTGGCCAGACCGCCCGCCACCGACGCGACGCCGTACAGGCCGAGGGCCAGGACGAGCATCCGGCGGGCTCCGAGGCGGTCCACCGCGCGGCCGCCGAGGAGCAGGGCGCCGCCGAGGCCGACGGAGTAGGCGCTGACGACCCACTGCAACGACTGTGCCGAGAAGCCGACTTCGCGGCCGATCTCCGGCAGCGCCACGTACACGATGTTGTAGTCGATGGAGAAGATGAGCATGCAGAACGCCAGCAGTGCCATCTTCGTACCCGGCCGCCCGGCGGACCGGGCAGGCGATGAGGCAGACATATGCCTTTTTCCTTTCTGGGGGGGGTGATCTCTATGAGGTGTTCAGTCAGGTATCAGTTGGTGCGCTGACGTTACTTCTTGTTACTGACTCCATCATCTGTAACGATGGCCTGACAGGGAAGGAGGCACTTTCATGTCCCAACGGAACACCGGTGTAACCACGGGGGCCGAGAGCGAGACGGACGCCTGTCCGGTGCGCGAGGTGCTGGACCGGATCAGCGGCAAGTGGAGCATCCAGATCATCCTGGCGGCGGCCGAGAGGCCGACCCGCTTCACCGAACTGGAACGCTCCATCCCGGGCATCAGCCGGCGCATGCTCACCCTGACCCTGCGCAGCCTGGAGCGCGACGGTCTGCTGGTGCGCACCGTCTACCCCACGGTCCCGGCGAAGGTCGTCTACAGCGTCACCGACAGCGCGCGCGAACTGCACGACGCCTTCGTCACGCTGATGGACTGGGCGGAACGCAACCGCGGCGCGATCACCGTGGCGCGGGCGTCCTACGACAGCGACGCCCTGGCCGCCGCGGCCGCGGAGGAGGAGTCCGCGGGCAGCCCGCGCTGAGGTGCGGGCCGCTCCCGTGCGGCTCTCGGCCGTCATCTTCTGTGCCGCCCTACGCCGTGACGCGCAGGGTCGTGGGGTCCTCGGGGTCGGCCGTCACGGTGAAGCCGGCCGCGGTGACGACCTCGGCGTACTCCTCGCGCTCGCCCCCGTCCAGGCGGGCGAGCAGGATCGGGGTGCCGCCCTCGACCGCGAAGCCCGGCTGCTTGTCGGAGAACTCCGCCAGGCCCGCCTCGCGCAGCGCGGCCCGCACGCGCTCGGCGTCGCGGTCCTCGGCGGTCCACAGCGCACGCCCGTGGGCGCCGTGGCCGAACTGCGGCACCTCGCCCTTAGGCGCGTGCCGGGCGGCGCGGACGATCTCGGCCATGAGCGAGGGCTCCCACAGCGCCATCGGCGCCACCAGCAGGTGCTGCACCGAGAGGATCACCTTGCGGACCTCGCCGGAGACCTGGGCGGCCAGCTGCGCCTGGGTGGAGTAGCGGCCGAACAGCTCGGCGGCGAAGGGGCGCCGGCCGGCCGTCTCGGCGTAGTCGAAGTCACCGCCGATGGCGGCCTGCCACGGCACGAAGAGCACCCCGGCGGCCTCCTGGTAGAAGGCGCGCGACAGGTCCGCCGTGACGCCCTCGTGCTCGGCGAGGAGGCGGCCCAGGGCGAGCGCCTCCTGCGCGGCGCAGGTCATGCCCTGTCCGTACAGCGGGTTGAAGCTGCAGATCGCGTCGCCCAGGGCCAGGTAGCCGGCGGGGACGTCCTGCAGCTCCTCGAAGTGGCGCCGCCGGTTGGCGGGGTAGTGGAAGGCGACCGGATCGCTGAGCGGCTCGGCCTGGCGGACGAGTTTGGCGATGACCGGGTCCGGCAGGCTCTCCGCGTGCTCCAGGAAGCCCTCCTCGGTCGCGGCCGGGTAGTCGCGGTGCCAGCCGCCGACCGAGACCAGCCACTGGTCGTCCTCGATCAGCAGCGCGGCGCCGATGCGCTTCTCGGCGGGCGGGGTGGGCTGCACGAACGCGGCCTTGACGTCCAGGTCGCCGGGCACATGGCGGTACAGACGGCTGACGTAGCCGACGTTGACCTTGACCTCCTCCACCTCGGGGGCGGCGAAGCCGAGCGCCGACAGCCAGCGGTCGGAGCGGCTGCCGCGCCCGGTGGTGTCGACGACCAGGTCGGCGGCGAGCCGCTCGGTGCCCTCCAGGAGCACCTCGGTGACCTTGCCGTCGGCGCCGCCGAGCCCGGACACCGCGGTGGCGGAACGGATCGTGACGTTGGGCAGGGCCTGCACCCGGCGGCGGATGGAGTACTCCAGCAGCGGGCGGCTCATGGAGACGAACGGCTGTCCGCTGCGGACCGGGTTCCAGGCGGCGCCGAGCCGGTACAGGTGCAGGTCCCCGCCCGAGTCGAAGACCTGGGCGCCGGCCTCGACGAGCTCGTCGCCCAGGCCCGGGAAGAGCTCCTCCAGCGCGCGCTGGCCGGCCACGAGCAGGACGTGCGAGTGCTGTCCCTGCGGCACGCCGCGGCGCGGCCGGCCGTCGTCGGGGAGTTCGTCGCGGTCGACGACCACGACGGTGGCGAAGGCGTCGGACAGCGACTTGGCCGCGGTCAGGCCCGCGATGCCGGCACCGATGACCACCGCGGTGCCGCGCCCGGTCGATTCACTCATGATCAGTTCTCCTCGGTCTGTGTCCGTTGCGCGGCGTCACTGGGCGGTGCTGCCGATGGAGCGGGGGTGACGGAAGAAGTTGTCGGGGTCGTAGCGGCGCTTGACGTCCAGCAGGCGCTGGTAGTTGCCGCCGTAGTACTGGCTCGCCCAGTCGGGCAGGTCGGAGCCGGGGAAGTTGACGTAGGCGCCCGATCCCAGCGGGTTCAGCAGTGCGGCGCCGGTGGCGACGAACGCGCTCGCCGCCTGCTGGTCCTCGACGCTCGCCGGCTCGTCGAGCTGGGTGGTGAAGCCGACGATGAAGTTGGCGCCGCGGTGCGCGAAGGCGGTGGCGGAGGGGCTGACGGCGTTCGCGGCGCCGCCGACGGACATGCAGTGCAAAAAGCGCCGCTGGCCCGGCCGGCGCTCGCCCTCCCACGCCGTGACGACGCTGTTCAGCTCGGTCGGCGAGAAGGGGCGGTCGAAGAACCGGTAGGCCTCGCGCAGCCGGCCCACCCGGTGCAGCAGCGCGTCGGAGGTGGTGCCCTCGCGGTGGCACTGGTCCTGGGTGAGGTCGCCGCAGCCGTAGGCCGTCTTCATCGCTTCGGCGTAGGGCAGGTCGGTGGCGAAGCGGCTGGTGGGCTGGGCGCCCACCAGGGAGGTCAGCTGGTCCAGGGCGGCGCCCGCCTCGGCCTCGGAGCCGTGGTACCCGCCGGTGACGATGATCTGCGGGACCTCGCCGGGGGCGGCGTCGGGCAGCATGAAGATGAGCGCGGAGCCCAGGCTCAGCGAGCTGGTGAGCTGCCAGGTCTGCCAGGCGGCGAAGACCTCCTCGGCCCGCTCCCAGGACCAGGTGGTGTTGAAGAAGACCATGCGCGGTGCGTCGATCGGCTCGACCTCGAACTCGGTGACGACGCCGAAGTTGCCGCCGCCTCCACCGCGCAGCCCCCAGTACAGGTCGGGGTGCTGCGCGGCCGAGGCGCGCACCAGGCGGCCGTCGGCCAGGACGAGCTGCACGGAACGCACGCGGTCGGCGCCCAGGCCGAACTTGCGGGTCTGGTAGCCGATTCCGCCGCCGGAGAGGAAGCCTCCCGGGCAGACGGTGGGGCAGGTTCCGGCGATGACCTGCTTGCCGTGGGGGGCCAGTGCGTGCAGGGCGTCGATCGACTGCAGGCCCGGGCCGATACGGACCGTGGAGGCGGCGACGGTGGCGTGCCGGATCCGGGAGACGTCGACGACCAGGCCCTCGCCGGTGGACCAGCCGCGGTAGTTGTGGCCGCCGCTGCGTGTTCTGACGGATATGCCCTGGCCGCGGGCGAATCTTATGCAGGCCTGCACATCGGCCGGGGTCTCGCAGTAGGCGACGGCCGTCGGGTGCACGGCGTCGAACTCCGCGAACTGGTTCTGCTTGGCGAGGCCGTAGCCGGCGTCGGCGGGCAGGACGAGGTCGCCCTGCAGACGCGCGCCCAGGCCCGTCCAGTCGCCGGCGGAGGCGGAGGTCCCCGCCGCGACGGCGCCGGCCCCCGCGGCCGACGCGGCCAGCGCCAGCCCGGCTCCTGCTCCGGCCCGGAGAACGTTTCGTCGTGTGTACACGGCACTCCTTGAAGGAAGTTGCTGGATGGAAGGGGCGCGAGGCCGGGCCGGGGGCGGGGTTTCGTGACCTGCGCGGGCCCCACTATCGGCCCGCCCGACCCACTGCCCGGCAACCGGCCGCCCACTGTCCTCCGGACACCCGCTGCGACCTGGGCTTACGCCTGCGTCAGGCGGCCGGGCGGGGCCCCGCAGGGCGCCGCAGAGGGTGCCGTCAGCCGGGGGCAGGGGACGTCGTAAGCGGGGGATGTCGTAAGCGGGGGACGGCGTGGGCGGGGGACGGCGTGGGCAGGGGGGTGCGTCGCGAGAGGGGGACGTCAGGCGGCGGGGGACGCGGTGGGCGTGGGGGCCGCGGCGGCGGTGCGGGCGAGCTGGACCGCGCCGTGCAGGGAGGACAGGCCGCCGAGCAGGGCCTCGCGGTGGACGGGGACGGGGTGGCCGGGGCGGGCCAGCCCGCGGGCGTGGCGCTGTACGAGGGACGTGAAGCCGCTCAGCCCGCCCGCGAAGCCGCCGCCGACGACGACCGCGTCGGGGCGCAGGAGTTCGGCGGCCGAGACCACCGCCGTGGCAAGAGCGGCGCATCCTTCGTCCACGGCCGCCACCGCCCAGGACAGCCGGCGCTGCCAGGCCTCGCACAGGTCGGCGTAGGCCACGGGCGCGCCCCGCAGTTCACCCGCGCGGCGCAGGACGGCCGGGCCGGAGGCGCGGGCCTGGACGCAGCCGCGCCGGCCGCAGTCGCAGCGGGCGCCGGTGCGGTCGATGACGAGGTGCCCGAGCTCGAAGGAACCGCGGGCCGGTCCCGGGCACAGCTCGCCCCCCAGCACGGCGCCGGCGCCGATGCCGGTGCCGACACCGACGTAGAGGATGTCCGCCAGGCCCGCCGCCCGGGCCTCGGCGAGAGCGGCGAGGTCGCCGTCGTCCGCGCAGGCCACGGCGGCGGACGGCAGCATGCCGTGCAGGTGCGCCGTGAGGTCCAGGCCCGCCCAGGCGGGCCGGTTGGGCCAGGCGCTCACCCGGCCCCCGCCGTCCAGCGTGGCGGGCAGGGCGACCCCCGCCGCGCGCAGCGGGCCGGGCCACAGCCGGCGCACGGCCGAAAGGGAGCCGGCCAGCGCGGCCATGTCCTCGCGCACGTGCGCGCCGGGGGTCCAGCGGAAGGCGCTCTCCAGCGGGTCGGCGCCCGCGCCCTCCACCCGCAGGGCGACCTTGGTGCCGCCGATGTCGATACCGAGAAATCCCGTGATACCACTCATTCTCGCGAGTGTCGGCAGCCCGGCCCACCCGCCGGTAACCGCACGCCCACCTGCCCCGCGCGCACCGGCCGCACCAGCGCGGGAGCACCCCCGCCACGGCCCCCCTATCCCCGCCCTATCTCCGGCCCCGCCCCGGCGGACTGAGGCCCGGCCGCTCCATTCGGGGCGCGGCGGACCCTAGCCTCACGGCATCCGCACACTCCCCCGCCCTTCCACGAGGAGAACTCCGCGATGAACCGTCAATGGCTCTTCGTCCGGCTGCCCAATCCGATGCGGAGCCGGCCGGAGAACCACGCCGCCCGGGTCGTCTCCACGGTGCTCACCGAGCTCGTCGGTCATCTGCGCGCGCAGGACCCGCAGGCGCTGTGGCAGTTCCGCGGGCCGGGCGCCGCCGGCGAGCGGGACCTGGGGGTGTGGTTCCACTCCAGCGAGCCGGTGCTGAGGGACCTGGAGCGCCGGCTGCTGGCCCGTACCGCGGCGTACAACTGGCCGATGATCACCAGTGCTTACGCCCCGGAGACGGCCAAGTACCGCACGGCGGGGACGCTGCGCACGGCCCACCGGCTGGCCACCCGCTCCAGCTCCTTCGCGCTGGAACTGCTGCGGGAGGGCGCGCTTGGCCCGGCGGACCGGCAGTGGCTGGCCGTCGCGCACCTGAGCCGGGTGAGCGCCCTGGTCCCCGAGCGCGAACGGGCCGCGTTCCTCTTCCACTTCTGGCAGTTCGGCACGGCCGGCCTGGACCCGGCGGACCGGCTGGAGCTGGCGGCCGGGGCGGACGCTCTGGCCGCGGCGCCGGACGACGCGTGCGTGCCCGGCGACGCGACGCTGTGGGACGGCTACCTGTCCTCGGTGCGCGCCTGCGCCGCCACCAGCCGCGAGGACGGGATGGCGGTCAACTTCCTGCTGTACGACCACGTCCTGCTCACCCATGAACGGCTGGGCGTGGCGGCCCGCACCGGGGCCCGGGCGGCCCGCACGGTCCGCTCGGCTCTGGCCGCGGGCAGGGCGCTGCCGGCCGCGTTCACCGGGGGCACGGCCCTGCAGCCGGTCTGAACGAACACCCCGGCAGGCCCTCTTGGGCCCCTCCTTTCCCCCTCTGACCTTCTTCGACTCCTCCCGGCCGAAAGGAATCCCTTGACTGCTGTGACCGCTGCAACCGCCCCGACCGTCGCCGCCCGCCGGATCGATGTGGATCTCGGCGAGCGCTCCTACCCCGTCCACATAGGCCCGGGCGTACGGCATCTCCTCGCCGGCGTCCTCGCCGACGTGGGCGCCCGCAAGGTTGTCGTGGTCTCGGCCCGGCCGCGTTCGCTGCTGCCGGAAACCGGGCTGCCCACCCTGCATCTGCCGGCGCGCGACGGTGAGCAGGACAAGTCGCTGGCCACCGTGGAGCGGATGTGCCGGGCCTTCGCCCAGTACGGGCTGAGCCGCGCGGACGCCGTGATCGGCGTGGGAGGCGGCACCACCACCGACTCCGTGGGACTGGCCGCGGCGCTCTACCACCGCGGGCTGCCGGTGATCCATCTGCCCACGACGCTGCTGGCCCAGGTGGACGCCAGCGTCGGCGGGAAGACCGCGGTGAACCTGCCGCAGGGCAAGAACCTGGTCGGCCAGTACTGGCAGCCGTCCGCGGTGCTGTGCGACACGGACTTCCTGGACACGCTCCCGCAGCGCGAGTGGCGCAACGGGTACGGGGAGATCGCCCGGGCGCACTTCATCGGGGCCGGGGATCTGCGGGGACGGCCGCTCGTCGAGCAGATCGCGGCGAGCGTGGCGTGCAAGGCACGTATCGTCGCCGCCGACGAACGCGACGCCTCCCTGCGGCACATCCTCAACTACGGCCACACGCTGGGGCACGCCCTGGAGCGGGCCACCGACTTCGCCCTGCGGCACGGCGAGGCGGTCGCGATCGGCACGGTGTTCGCCGGCCGGCTGGCCGGAGCGCTGGGCCGTATCGACGAGGCGCACGTCGCCGAGCACGAGGAGGTCGTCCGCGACCACGGCCTGCCCCACCGGCTGCCGGCCGGCCTGCGCGAGGCCGAACTGGTCGCGCTGATGCGCCTGGACAAGAAGGCGATGACGGGCCTGTCCTTCGTGCTGAGCGGCCCCCGGGGCCCCGAACTGGTCTCCTCGGTACCGGAGGAGGTGGTCCTGCGCGTCCTCACGCAGATGCCCCGCGAGCCGTGACCCTTCCCCGCGGCATCCCTGCTGCTCCCTGACGGCACAGGGCCGTTCCTCCGCGACACCGTCGGCGCGGACGGGACGGCCCTGTGCCGTGCCCGGCCCACGGGCTTCACCCCGCTCACAGCCTCGCAGGCACCGCACATCCGCCCGCCACCGTCCGGGCACCCCCGCTCCAGTCCCCGCCCATCCGTCCCCCTCCCCCGGCCGTCCCCCGGCCGCTGTCCGCCGCCCAGGGCCGGTCCGGCCGCTCTCGGGCCCCTGCGCTGAAGCGCGGTACGCGATGGCGTCGCGCCGGAGCGCACACTCAGGCGAAGGCCGCGCCGGCGTCCCGCGAACGCCCAGGTGAGCACTCTGGTTGGAGGAGATTGCGTCTCACCGCTAGCCTGCGTCAGCATGACGCGCACGTGGGTCTTGCCGGTACTGCTCGTGCTCTGCGGCTCAGCCGTTGCGACCGGGCTGCTCCTCAGCGGGAGCCCCGGCGAAGCCGCAGCATTCCTGCTGGTGTTTGTGCTGCTCGCCGGGGTGAACTCGCCTGTGGTCTTCCCCAGGTCGGTCGGTGCGCCGCAGGCACAACGCCGCAGCGCGGCCGACGGCCGGCCGGTCGTCTACTGGCGGCCGGGCTGCATGTACTGCCTGCGGCTGCGTGTCCGGCTGGGCCGCAGCGCCCGCCAGTTGCACTGGGTCGACATCTGGCGTGACCCGGCTGGAGCGGCGGCGGTGCGGGCGGCCAACGACGGCAATGAGACCGTGCCGACCGTCGTGGTGGCAGGCCGGCCGCACACCAACCCCGATCCCGCATGGGTGCGCGGACAGCTCTGACGAGTCGGATGCAGGAGGTGGGCCGCGCGCGGTGGGCGCCAAGGCGGAACGCGCCTTGCCCCTGTCCCGTCCCAGGGCGTCCGCCGCTTGGCCGGGGTTCGTCGACGTGGGGTCACCGCCGCCGGCGGCGGGCCGGAGCCGGTGCGTGTCCGCTGCCTTCGCGCTGGGACTCGTGCCAGCGGCGACGTTGCCGGCGAAGGCGGCGCCGGTATCGGTGTCTGCTGATCCGCTTGCCGCATTCGGTTGCTGCACCCAGGATCAGCAGCAGCGTGAGAAGTGCGGCCAGGACCGCCTGAGACGCGCAGGCCACCGGCAGATCGGCCCTCGAGGAGCCGTAGCCGATCAGCGCCGAGGAAGCCGACCCCACGCTCAGTACCAGGAAGAACCGACTCGTCTCACCCGGAACCGGCCCTTGCTTGGCAGCCCACTTCTTCAAGCCTTCGACGAACCAGAAGGCGACCAGCGCCGCCGCTTCGAGCCCTGCCAACAGGATCGCCAGGCCCGCGTCCAGGACCCACTTCGTCATATTCACCATGCTGGAGGGGACGGACAGCCACGCGCCTGAGTACGGCTACTCAAACGGGCCGCGCGGCCGACGACGCGTCGGCAGGTTGTCGGGCGCCCGCGGTGTCTTTTCGCCTCATCCCTGTGCTGCCCCGGGAGAGCGATCCCGCTCACCGCATGGGCGCATGCAGCCCGACACGTCCGCCCAAGGGCCGCCCCCGGTTGTCGCCGGGGGCGGCCCTTGGGCGGGACGTAGCGCGCGGCGGGGGGCCGGTCAGACAGGTATCGCCGCCCTGAGCTGTGTGCGGGCCTCGTCGAGGAGCAGGCGGGTGTCCTCGGGGCCGGCGGCCACTCCGTAGACGTAGAAGTCCGGCCTGATCAGGGCGGTGGTCGCGGCGGCCGCGGCCAGGAAGGGGAGGTAGACGTCGTCGATGTCGACCACCTCTCCGGGGGCTGCCCGCGTGGGGTCGGTGCCGCAGGGCAGGACGCGGACGGTCTTCGTGCCCCAGGTGGCGAGGAAGGACCGGTCCGGTTCCGTGAGCAGCTGCTCGGGGTCCTGGGTGGTGAGCAGGACGAAGCCGGGGCCGACGATGTCGTCGAACAGGGCGCTCCGGCCGCCCTGTGCCACCCGGGCCTGCGGGGACAGGGCTCCGGCGGGTTTGGCGGGCCTGCCGGTGGCGGTGCGGCGCAAAAAGCCCTTGGTCAGCGGCTGGAGGGGGGAGCGCTGCGGGGGTGCGGTGCCCGCGGCGGCGGCCCGCTGCGCCGCCGCCTTCATCACCAGGTCCCGGTCGGCCGCCGCCTCGGGGTCGGTCTGGCAGATGATGCGGCCCAGGTTGACCGACATGGTGATGGCGTGTCTGACGTGGGTGCGGCGTTCTTCCTCGTAGTGCTCGAGGATCTCGGGGCCTGCGTGTCCGGCGAGCAGGGCGTCCAGCCGCCAGGCCAGTGCGCCGGCGTCCCGGAATCCGGAGGACATGCCCTGGCCCGCGAACGGCGGCATCACATGGGCGGCGTCGCCGGCGATCACCAGCCGGCCGCGGTGCCAGCGCTCGGCCGAGCCCGCCTTGAAGCTGTAGACGTGGTGGCGGCGCAGGGTGGCGTTCGAAGGGGACACGTCGAAGTGTTCCAGCAGCCGCCAGCAGCTCTCGGGGGTGTTGAGCTGCTCGATGCTCTCCCCCGCGAGCCGCATGAACTCGTAGCGGCGGTGGCCGGGGCCCGCGGACACCGAGGTGCGGGGGCGGGCCGGGTCGCAGATCTGCAGGTTGTTGGGGCGGAAGGTGCGCTCGTCGTGGTGGACGATGTCGCAGACCAGCCAGTCGTGGGAGAAGCCGAGGTCGGACAGTTCGGTGCCGATGGCGCGGCGCACGAGGCTGTTCGCGCCGTCGCAGCCGATGACCCAGGAGGCGCTCAGCACCCGCTCGTCGCCGTCCGGGCCGGTGGCCGTGACCTGGGTCGTGCCGTTGGGTGCGGTGTTCTCGCTGATGCGGACGACCTCGTGGCCGCGGTGCACGGTGATGTTGGCGTGCCGCGTCCCGCGTGCCTGCATCTCGGCTTCCAGCGCGGGCTGGTACATCGAGGTGGACTCGGGCCAGCCGGCCAGTTTGCGCTCGGATCCGTCGATGTGCAGCAGGACCTGGCCGTCGGCGTTCTGCCACAGGTACTCGCCGGACGGCTCGCCGATCGTGCCGAGGAGGCCGCCGATACCGGCCGCGGACAGGGTGCGGGCGCCCTCGCCGTCGAAGGCCACGGCCCGCGGCATGGGGTAGGGCTGCGGCCAGCGTTCGACGACGGTGACGGTGCGGCCCCGGTCGGCGAGCAGCAGTGCGAGGAGCTGGCCGACCGGTCCGTAGCCGACGATGAGGACGTCGGCGTGTGCGGTGGTCTCACTCACCTGCGGTCACCTCCTGGGCGGTCAGCTGCTCCTGCAGGAACTCGGCGATGTAGGCGGGGGTGGGGTAGTCGAACAGCAGCATCGGGCTGAGGGTGAGGCCGGTCGCCTCGACGAGCCGGTTGCGCAGTTCGACGGCGCTCAGTGAGTTGAAGCCGACCTCGAAGAAGGGGCTTTCGCCGTCGAGTCGGTCGTCGAAGCTCTCGTCGGGGTTCTGTTCGGTGCGGGCGGTCTCGGCCTCCGCCGCGACCAGGTCGATCAGGAGGGCGACCTGCTGGGGGGTGTCCAGTCCCGCCAGCCGTGCCAGCAGTGCGCGCCGGGTCGCCTGCGGGGTGTGGGCGCCGGGGTCGGTGGCGGTCTGTGTCCGGGGGGTGGCGATCGTCTCGGTGGTCACGGTGGCGGTCTCCAGCCAGTAGTCGCGGCGCTGGAAGGCGTACGTGGGCAGGTCCGCCCGCCGTGCCCCCTCGTAGAGCGCCGTCCAGTCGATGGGCAGGCCCCGGGTGAACAGGGCGCCGGCCGCGGTGAGCGCGGTCTGTGCGTCGGGGGCGCCGGCGCGCAGGGCGGGCAGGAAGGCGGCGCCGTCGTCGCCGTCGTCCAGGCAGGCGGGGCCCATGGCGCTGAGCACCGCGCCGGGGCCGAGTTCCAGGAAGGTGGCGACGCCCTGGGTGCGCAGGGCGCGGATGCCGTCGGCGAAGCGGACGGCGGCCCGTACGTGGCGTACCCAGTACTCGGGAGTGGTGAGTTCGGCCGCACTCGCCGGCATGCCGGTGACGTTGGAGATCAGCGGGATGCGCGGCTGCTGGTAGGTGAGCTGGGCGGCGGTCTTGCGGAAGTCCGCCAGCATCGGGTCCATCAGCGGGGAGTGGAAGGCGTGGCTGACCGTCAGTTCCTTGGTCCGTCGGCCCAGTGCGGCGAAGTGCGCCCGTAGGTCTGCCGTTTGCGCTGCGGCGCCCGAGATCACCACGGAGCGCGGCCCGTTGACGGCGGCGATGCCCGCCTTGTCGGTCAGCAGCGGCAGTACTTCGTCCTCGGTGGCCTGCAGGGCGATCATCGTGCCGCCGGCGGGCAGTGCCTGCATCAGCCGGCCTCGGGCCGCGACCAGGCGGGCCGCGTCGGCCAGGGACCACACCCCGGCCACGTGGGCGGCGGCCAGTTCGCCGATGGAGTGCCCGGCCAGGGCGTGCGGGCGCACTCCCCAGGACTCGTAGAGGCGGTACAGCGCGACCTCGACGGCGAACAGGGCGGGCTGGGTGAACTGTGTGCGCTGAAGGGCGGCCGCGTCGCCGAGGACGACGTCCTTCAGCGGGCGGGGCAGATGGCGGTCGAGGTGCGCCGCCGCCGCGTCGAAGGCCTGCGCGAAGGCGGGGTAGGTCTCGTACAGTTCGCGGCCCATGCCCAGGCGCTGGGAGCCCTGGCCGGTGAACAGCACCGCGAGGCGGCCCTTGGTGCGGGTGCCGCGGGCCACGCCCGGCAGGGAGGCGGCGCTGCCCTCGGCGAGGGCGCGGACCTTGGCGCGCAGGGTGTCGGTGCTCTCGCCGACCAGGACGGCCCGCTCGTCGAAGGCGGTGCGGGTCAGGGCCAGGGCGTGGCCGATGTCGTAGGGGTCGGCGGGGGCGCCGGGCGTGGCGAGGAAGGCGTCCAGGCGGGCGGCCTGCTCGCGCAGCGCGGGGGCGGTCTTCGCCGACAGTGCCCAGGCGAGGGGGCCCGGTGTGCGGCTGCGGCCTGCCGGGTGCGCCGAGCCGGTGCCGTCGGCGGGCTCGGGTGCGCTCTGGGGGGCGGGCTCGGGTGCGGGTTCGGGTGCGGCTTCCTCGAGCAGGACGTGCGCGTTGGTGCCGCTGATGCCGAACGAGGAGATGCCCGCCCGGCGCGGCCGGCCCTCCTGGCGGGGCCAGGGGCGGGCCTCGGTGAGGAGTTCCACGGCCCCCTGGGACCAGTCGACCTTCGGGGTCGGCGCGTCCACGTGCAGGGTCTTGGGCAGTTCCTCGTGGCGCAGGGCCATCACCGTCTTGATGATTCCGGCGACGCCGGCCGCGGCCTGTGCGTGGCCGATGTTGGACTTCAGCGAGCCCAGCCACAGCGGGCGGTCCTGCGGGCGGTCGCGGCCGTAGGCGGCGATCAGCGCCTGGGCCTCGATGGGGTCGCCCAGCACGGTGCCGGTGCCGTGCGCCTCCACCGTGTCCACGTCCGCGGGTGCCAGAGCGGCGTCCTTGAGGGCGGCCCGGATGACCCGTTCCTGGGAGGGGCCGTTGGGGGCGGTCAGGCCGTTGGAGGCGCCGTCCTGGTTGACGGCCGTGCCGCGCACCACCGCGAGGACCCGGTGGCCGTTGCGGCGGGCGTCGGAGAGGCGCTCCAGGAGCAGGACGCCCGCGCCCTCGGCCCAGTTGGTGCCGTCGGCCGACGCGGAGAACGCCTTGATCCGCCCGTCGGGTGCCAGGGCCCGCTGCGCCGCGAAGCCGACGTAGGCGTCCGGGGTGGCCATCACCGCGACGCCGCCCGCGAGGGCCATCGAGCACTCGCCGCTGCGCAGCGCCCGTACGGCCATGTGCAGGGTGACCAGTGAGGACGAGCAGGCCGTGTCGACGGTGACGGAGGGGCCGGTCAGGTCGTACAGGTAGGAGACCCGGCCCGACAGGACGCTGCCCGAGGTGCCCAGGCCGAGGAAGCTGTCGACGCCCTCGGGCAGGGTGCGCACCCCGCTGGCGTAGTCGTGGTACATCAGGCCCGCGTAGACGCCGGTGTCGGTGCCGCGGACGCTGTGCGGGTCGATGCCGGCCCGCTCCAGCGCCTCCCAGACCAGCTCCAGCAGGATGCGCTGCTGCGGGTCGGTGCCCAGGGCCTCCCGGTCGGAGAGGCCGAAGAAGCCGGCGTCGAAGCGGCCTGCGCCGTGCAGGACTCCGGCCTCCTTCACGTAGGTGGTGCCGGGGTGGCCGGGTTCGGGGTGGTAGAGGCCGTCCAGGTCCCAGCCGCGGTCGGTGGGGAAGGCGGTGACGGCGTCGTGGCCGCCGGAGACCAGGGTCCACAGCTCCTCGGGCGAGGTGACCCCGCCGGGCAGCCGGCAGGCCATGCCCACGATGGCCACCGGTTCCTGGGCGGCGGCGGTGATCCGCTCGTTCTCCCGCCGCAGCCGCTCGTTGTCGGTGAGGGACGCGCGCAGCGCCTCGACGAGCCGTTCGTCGGAAACAGTCATGATCTTCTCTCCCGGTCCGAGACCGAATCAGTTGGCCGAGCCGCTCAGGGCGCGTGCCACGAGGCTTTCGACGTCCAGGCCGGCGATGAGGTCGGCCTCCTGCCCGGCGGGCGGGGAGGACTTTGTCGTCGCCTGGGCCGGAGCCGTCTGCTGTGGTGCTCGTGGAACCAGCGCCTCGCGCAGGCGTCGTGCGAGCGCGGTGGGCGTCGGGTGGTCGAAGACGAGGGTGGCGGGCAGGCGTACCCCCGTTCGGGCGCCGAGCTGGTTGCGCAGTTCGACCGCGGTCAGCGAGTCGAAGCCCAGGTCCTTGAAGGCCTGGTCGTCCGCCACCTGCTGCGGCCCCGCCAGGCCCAGGACCGCGGCCGCCTGCTCGGCGACCAGGTCCAGGAGCATCTGGTGGCGCTCCTGCTCGGGCAGGGCGGCCAGCCGCTCGGCGAGGGTCTCGGCGGCGGGCGCCCGGTCCGCCCGCGCCAGGCGGCGGGCCGGGCGGACCAGGGCCCGCAGCAGGGCGGGCACGCCGTCTTGTGCACTGCGGCCGCGCAGGGCCGCGAAGTCGAAGCGGGCCGCGACCAGCACCGCGTGGGGGGTGTGCAGGCAGGCGTCGAAGAGGGCCAGGCCCTCGTCGCCGCTCAGGGCGCGCATGCCGCTGCGGCTCATCCGCTCGCGGTCACTGTGCGCGAGGGATTCCTGCATGCCGCCGTCCTGCTCCCATACCCCCCAGGCGAGCGAGGTGGCGGGCAGGCCCAGCGAGCGGCGGTGCTCGGCGAGGGCGTCCAGGAAGGCGTTGGCGGCGGCGTAGTTGGCCTGGCCCGCGCTGCCGACGGTACCGGCGATGGACGAGTACAGGACGAACGCCGCCAGGTCCAGGTCGCGGGTGAGGTCGTGCAGGTGCCAGGCCGCCTCGGCCTTCGGCCGGAACACCGTCTCCAGCCGCTGCCGGCTCTGCGCCGCGATCACCCCGTCGTCCAGGACACCCGCGGTGTGCACGACCGCCGTCAGCGGCCGCTGCACCGACGCCAGCAGTGCGGCCAGCGCGTCGCGGTCGGCGACGTCACAGGCCTCGATCCGCACCTCGCAGCCCAACTCGGCCAGTTCTGCGGCGAGTTCGGCCGCGCCCTCGGCCCTGAGGCCGCGCCGGCCCACGAGCAGCAGATGCCTCACCTTGTGCTGTGCGACCAGATGCCGGGCCAGGAGCGCGCCCAGGGTGCCGGTGCCGCCGGTGACCAGGACGGTCCCGTCGGGGTCGAGGGGCCGCCCGGACGGCGTGCCGGTGGCGGTCGCGCGGGCCAGGCGCGGGACCTCGACCGTCGTGCCGCGCAGGATCAGCTGCGGTTCGCCCAGGACCGCCGCGGCGGCGATCTGGCGCGGGGTGACGCTGTCGTCGGCGTCGACGAGGACGTACTGGCCGGGGTTCTCCGACTGGGCGCAGCGCACCAGGCCCCAGACGGCGGCGGCCGCCAGGTCACCGGTGCCGGCTCCGTTCGTGCGCAGCACCAGCGTCGACGACGTCGTCTCCGGGGCGGCGGACCAGGCCTGGACGAGGTCCAGGGCCCGGCCGGCGAGTTCGCGGGCGCGGGCGGGTCCGTCCGCGGCCCCGGCCCCGGTCTCGGGTTCGGGTTCGGTGAGGTCGGCGAGGACGACGGCGGGCAGGGCGGGTCCCAGGGCGTGGAGGTCCCCTGCGCCGTGGGTCACGGCGTGGGGGACCTCCTCGGTTCCGGTGACGGTCAGCGGGGTCCGCTCGATGCGGAACAGGGCGTCCGGCGCGGGGTGCGCGGCGAAGGCCCCGGGCGACAGCGGGCGGGTGACGAGGGAGGCGATGGCGGCGACGGGGGCGCCGCTGTGGTCGGCGAGCTCCAGCGTGACGCCGTCGGCGCCGGCCGGGAGGGCGCGCACCCGCAGCGCGGTGGCGCCGGAGGCGTACAGGGCCACCTCGTTCCAGGCGAACGGCAGCCGGCTCTGCCCGGTGTCCTGGCCGCAGAAGGTGCTGGCCTGCAGGGCGGCGTCGAGCAGCGCGGGGTGGATGCCGAAGCCCTCGGGGGACTGTCCCTCGGGCAGGACGACCTCCGCGTAGACCTCCTCGCCCCTGGTCCACACCGCTTTGAGGCCCTGGAAGGCGGGCCCGTACTCCAGGCCGGCTTCGCGCCGGCCGTCGTAGAAGCCGTCGAGGTCGGCCTTCTCGGCCCGCTCGGGCGGCCATGCGGTGAAATCGAACCGCGGTGGTGCGGCGGCCTGTTCGGTGAGGGTGGCGGTGACGTGCCGGGTCCAGGGGGTCTGCGGTGCGCCGTCCTGCGGGGCCGAGTACAGGCCGGCCGTGCGCCGCCCGTCCTCGTCCCCGCCGACGACCACCTGGACCCGTATGCCGCCGCTCCCGGGCAGGACGAGGGGGGCTTCGACGACGAGTTCGTCGATGGCGCCCGCGCCTGCCTCGTCGCCGGCCCGCATCACCAGTTCGGCCAGTGCGGCGCCGGGGACGACGAGCGTCCCGGTCACGGCGTGATCGGTGAGCCAGGGGTGCGTACGGGCCGACAGCACGCCGGTGGCCAGCACCCCGCCCGACTCCGGCAGCGGCACCGACGCGCCCAGGACGGCGTGTCCGGCTGCGGTGAGGCCCAGCGCGGCGGCGTCGGAGCGGGTCTCCTGCGGGTGCAGCCAGTACCAGTCGCGCTGGAAGGCGTAGGTCGGCAGGTCCACCCGGCGGCCGCCCGCGGCGAGCGCGGCGAGGCCGGCCGGGACTCCGGCGGCGAACAGCCTGCCTGCGGCGGTCACGGCGGCCCGCGCCTCGGGGACGTCCGCGCGCAGGAACGGCACGAACAGCGCGTCGTCGGTGGCGCACTCCTGTCCCAGGGCGGTCAGGACACCGGCGGGCCCCAGTTCGAGGAACACGGTGACGCCCTGCGCCTGGAGCGCGGCCACGCCGTCGGCGAAGCGGACGGCCTCGCGGACGTGGCGTACCCAGTATTCGGGGGTGGTGAGTTCGGCGGCGGTCGCCAGTTTGCCGGTGACGCTGGAGACGACGCCGATGCGCGGCTGGTGGTAGGTGAGCTGGGCTGCGATCTGGCGGAAGCCGTCCAGCATCGGCTCCATCAGCGGGGAGTGGAAGGCGTGGCTGACCGTCAGCCGCTTGGTCTTGCGGCCCTGTTCGGCGAAGATCCGGGCCACCGACCCGGCCGGGCCCTCCTCCCCCGAGATCACCACCGACGCAGGCCCGTTGACCGCGGCGATACCCACCCCGCCGGTCAGCAGCGGCAGCACTTCGGCCTCGGTGGCCTGCAGGGCGATCATCGCGCCGCCGGCGGGCAGTGCCTGCATCAGCCGGCCCCGCGCCGCCACCAGACGCGCCGCGTCGGCCAGCGACCACACCCCCGCCACGTGGGCGGCGGCCAGTTCGCCGATGGAGTGCCCGGCGACGAAGTCCGGGCGCACCCCCCACGACTGCGCCAGCCGGAACAGCGCCACCTCGACGGCGAACAGGGCGGGCTGGGTGAACTCGGTGCGCTCAAGCGCGGCCGCGTCGCCGAAGACGACATCCTTCAGCGGCCGGGGCAGATGCCGGTCCAGTTCCGCCGCCGCCGCGTCGAAAGCCTCAGCGAAGACCGGATACGTCTCATACAACTCACGTCCCATGCCCAGGCGCTGGGCTCCCTGACCGGTGAACAGCACCGCCAGACGGCCGCCCGAGACCGCCGGGACATCCGCCGGCACCGCCCGCAGAGCGGCCACCGCCTCGGTCAGGTCCTGCGCCACCACCACCGCACGGTGATCGAGGGCCGCACGGGTGGTGAGCAGCGAGTAGGCGACGTCCGCGGGAGACTGCTCCCCCGCCTGCAGGTGGTCGGCCAGCCGCTGCGCCTGCGCGGTCAGCGCCTGGGCGGAACGCGCCGAGACCACGAACGGCAGCGGACCGGTGAACTTCGCCTCCCCTGCCGCGGATTCCTCTGCCGCGGATTCCTGTGCGGCGGATTCCTGTGCGGCGGGTTCCTCTGCGGGCGCCTCCTCGATCACCACATGGGAGTTGGTGCCGCTCACCCCGAAGGAGGACACACCCGCCCGGCGCGGACGGCCGGGGTCCCGGGGCCACGGGCGGGCCTCGGTCAGCAGTTCCACCGCGCCCGCCGACCAGTCCACCTTCGGTGTCGGCTCATCCACATGCAGCGTTTTCGGCAGCTCCTCGTGGCGCAGCGCCATCACCATCTTGATGACACCGGCGACACCGGCCGCCGACTGGGCGTGGCCGATGTTGGATTTGAGGGAGCCCAGCCGCAGGGGGTGGTCCTGGGGGCGGTTGTGGCCGTAGGCGGCGATGACGGCCTGGGCCTCGATGGGGTCGCCGAGGGCTGTGCCGGTGCCGTGGGCCTCCACCGCGTCGACGTCGGCGGGGGCCAGGCGGCCGTTGGCGAGGGCCTGGCGGATGACGCGCTGCTGGGAGGGGCCGTTGGGGGCGGTCAGGCCGTTGGAGGCGCCGTCCTGGTTGACGGCCGTGCCGCGCACGACGGCGAGGACCGGGTGGCCGTTGCGGCGGGCGTCGGAGAGGCGTTCCAGGAGCAGCAGGCCCGCGCCCTCGGACCAGTTGGTGCCGTCGGCGGTGGCCGCGAATGCCTTGGCCCGTCCGTTTTTCGCCAGGCCGCGCTGGCGGGAGAACTCGATGAACCCGTCGGGGGTGGCCATGACGGCGACGCCGCCGGCGAGGGCCATGGAGCACTCGCCGGTGCGCAGGGACTGGGTGGCCAGGTGGATGGCGACGAGGGAGGAGGAGCAGGCGGTTTCGACCGTGATGGCCGGGCCTTCCAGGCCGAGGGTGTAGGAGACGCGGCCGGAGGTGGCGCTGCCCGAGTTGCCGATGCCGAGCATGCCCTCGACCGATGGCGGGATGCGCCGGCCGGCGGGGGCGTAGTCGTGGTGCATGACGCCGGTGAAGATGCCGATGCTCTGGCCGCCGAGGCCGGTGGGGTCGATGCCGGCCCGCTCGAAGGTCTCCCAGGAGGTCTCCAGCAGGAGCCGCTGCTGCGGGTTCATGGCGAGCGCTTCTCGCGGGGAGATCCCGAAGAAGGCCGCGTCGAACTCGCCGGCGTCGTGCAGGAATCCGCCGTGGCGGGCGTAGGAGGTGCCGGGGTGGTCGGGGTCGTCGTCGAAGAGGGTGTCCAGGTCCCAGCCGCGGTTGTCGGGGAAGCCGGTGATGGCGTCGGTGCCGTCGGCGACCAGCCGCCACAGGTCCTCGGGGCCGTTCACGCCGCCCGGGAGCCGGCACGCCATGGCGACGATCGCGATGGGTTCGTGCTTGTCGTCCTCGATCTCGCGCACCCGGCCGTTGGCTTTGCGCAGGTCGGTGAGCGCCTTCTTGAGGTAGTCGCGGAGTTTGTCCTCGCTGGTGTGGCTCATGTCTGTCTCTGTGTCCCTTCGCTGTCCATGTCCCGGTGTCGTCCGGTGTCGTTTCCGGTTGTCGTGGCGTTCAGGACAGACCGAGCTCGTTGTCGATGAGGGCGAACATCTCGTCGTCGGTGACCGTGTCCAGGTCCAGGTCGTCGGTGGGGTCGGGGTGCAGGCTCTCCCACTGCGCGGTGAGTGCCTTGAGCCGCTGGGTGACCTGCTGGGCCCGCTCGGCAGGGTCGGTTCTGTCGTCGGCCGGGCCGGCCGTCATCGCCCGCTCCAGCCGGTCCAGTTCGTCCAGGACCGACAGTGTTCCGGCGGTGGGCGCCTCCTCGGGCCGCAGCTGCTCCTGGAGCAGTTCGACGAGGGCCGCGGGCGTGGGGTGGTCGAAGACGAGGGTCGCGGGCAGCCGGACCCCGGTGGCCTCGGTGAGCCGGTTGCGGAACTCGACGGCCGTCAGGGAGTCGAAGCCGGCGTCCTTGAACGCCCGGCCGGCGTCGACGGTGGCCGGGTTGGCCACTCCCAGGACGCCTGCGACCTGCACCCGCACCACGTCGAGCAGCAGTTGGGTGCGCTCCTGCGGGGTGCGGCCCGCGAGCCTTTGCAGGAGCGTCTGCCCCGCCGGTGCGGCCGCGGTCCTGGCGGTGCGCCTGGCCGACGGCCCCACCAGGCCCCGCAGGATCGCCGGGACGGCGTTGGCGGTGCCGTCCGAGGGGCGTGAGCGCAGGTCGGCCAGGTCCAGGCGGGCCGGGACGAGGAGCGCCTGGGTGGAGGAGAGCGCCGCGTCGAACAGGGCGAGCCCGTCGGCGTTGGGCAGGGCGAGCATGCCGTCGCGCTTGCCGCGCGCCGGGCCGGCGCCGTCGAGGTGGGCGGTCATGCCGCTGGCCTGGGACCACATGCCCCAGGCCAGGGCGGTGGCGGGCAGGCCCAGCGCATGGCGGTGGTGGGCGAGGCCGTCCAGGAAGGCGTTGGCCGCCGCGTAGTTGGCCTGCCCCGGGTTGCCCAGGACACCGGCCGCCGAGGAGTACAGGACGAACGCCGCCAGGTCCAGGTCGCGGGTGAGGTCGTGCAGGTGCCAGGCCGCGTCGGCCTTCGGCCGGAACACCGTCTCCAGCCGCTGCCGGCTCTGTGCCGCGATCACCCCGTCGTCCAGGACGCCGGCGGTGTGCACGACCGCGGTCAGCGGCCGCTGCACCGACGCCAGCAGTGCGGCCAGCGCGTCGCGGTCGGCGACGTCACAGGCCTCGATCCGCACCTCGCAGCCCAACCCGGTGAGTTCTGCGGCGAGTTCGGCCGCGCCCTCGGCCCTGAGGCCGCGCCGGGCCACGAGCAGCAGATGCCTCACCTTGTGCTGTGCGACCAGATGCCGGGCCAGGAGCGCGCCCAGGGTGCCGGTGCCGCCGGTGACCAGGACGGTGCCGTCGGGGTCGAGGCGTGCGAAGGCGTCCTGGGCCGGCTGCGGTTCGCGGGCGAGGCGGGGTGCGCCGGCCTCGCCGTCGCGCAGGGCGAGCTGCGGTTCGCCCGAGGCGAGAGCGGCCGGCAGCAGGCCGGCGGACCGCTCGTCCGTGTCGATGAGGACGATCCGTCCCGGGTTCTCGGACTGCGCGGTGCGCACCAGCCCCCAGACCGCCGAGGCGGCCGGGTCGCTGACGTCGCGGACCGCGCCGCGGGTGACGACGGCCAGCCGGGAGTGCTCGAAGCGCGGCTCGGCCAGCCATGCCTGCAGCACGCCGAGCGTGCGGGCCGCCCTCTCGTGGGCACGCCCGGCACCCTCCTTGCCCGGGTCCGGCAGGTCCAGCAGGACCCACGGGGGTGCGTCCGCGGCCAGAGCGCGCAGGGCGGGCTCGTCGGCGGCCTCGAGCGGAGCGGGCCAGTCGGCCGCGCCGGCGGGTTCGGGCAGGGTCAGCGGTGTCCAGGTCAGGCGGTACAGGCTGTCGTGGGCGGGGCCCTGTGCCGTGCCGAGCTGCTCGGCGGCGACCTCACGCATGGTGAGGGCGGCGATGGCGGCGACGGGGGCGCCGGTGTGGTCGGCGATCTCCAGCGTGATGCCGTCGGCGCCGGTACGGGCCGCGCGCACCCGCAGCGCGGTGGCGCCGGAGGCGTACAGGGCCACCTCGTTCCAGGCGAACGGCAGCCGCGTCGTCCCCGGGGCGGGGTCGCCCGCCGTGGGGAGCAGTCCGCTCGTCTGGAGGGCGGCGTCGAGCAGTGCGGGGTGGATGCCGAAGCCCTCGGGGGACTGCCCCTCGGGCAGGACGACCTCGGCGTAGACCTCCTCGCCGGTGGTCCACGCGGCCCGCACGCCCTGGAAGGCGGGCCCGTAGCGGTATCCGGCGTCGAGCTGACGGTCGTAGAAGCCGTCGAGGTCGACCTGTCGGGCCCGCTCGGGCGGCCAGACGCCCAGGTCGAAGCCGGCGTCCTGGTCGGCTTCGGTGAGGAAGCCGGTGACGTGCCGGGTCCAGGGGGTGTCGGCGTCGGCGCCCTGCGCAGCGGAGTGGACCGTGACCGGGCGCCGGCCCAGCTCGTCGGCGGCCGCGACCGACACCTGGATGCGCACGGCGCCCGTGCCGGGCAGGACGAGGGGGGCTTCGATGACGAGTTCGTCGATGGTGCCCGCGCCTGCCTCGTCGCCGGCCCGCATCACCAGTTCGGCCAGTGCGGCGCCGGGGACGACGAGGGTCCCGGCCACGGCGTGATCGGTGAGCCAGGGGTGCGTACGGGCCGACAGCACGCCGGTGGCCAGCACCCCGCCCGTCTCGGGCAGCCGGGTGAGCGCTGCGAGCAGGGGGTGGCCGGCGCCGCTCAGCCCCAGCGAGGAGGCGTCACCCGCGCCGCCCCAGGCCTGCGGCCAGTACCAGTCGCGCTGGAAGGCGTAGGTCGGCAGGTCCACGCGGCGGGCGCCGGTGCCCGCGAAGAGCGCGGTCCAGTCGACCGGCCGGCCGCAGGTGTGCAGCTTGCCCAGTGCGGTGAGCGCGGACTCGCGCTCGCCGCGGCCGCGGCGCAGCAGGGTGGTGAGGTGGACGTCGGCGCCGTCGAGGATCTCCTGGGCGAGGGCGGTCAGGACACCGTCCGGGCCGGCCTCCAGGAACACGGTGACGCCCTGCTCGTGCAGCGCGGCCACGCCGTCGGCGAAGCGGACGGCGTCACGCACGTGGCGTACCCAGTATTCGGGGGTGGTGAGTTCGTCCGGGGTCGCCAGTTTGCCGGTGAGGTGGGAGATCAGCGGGATGTGCGGCTGGTGGTAGGTGAGCTGGGCTGCGATCTGGCGGAAGCCGTCCAGCATGGGGTCCATCAGCGGGGAGTGGAAGGCGTGGCTGACCGTGAGCCGTTTGGTCTTGCGGCCCTGTGCGGCGAAGTGTGCGGCGAGCGTCTCGGCGTCGCTCTCGAGGCCCGAGACGACCACGGACGTGGGTCCGTTGACGGCGGCGATGGCGACTGCGCCGGTGAGCAGGGGCAGTACTTCGGCCTCGGTGGCCTGCAGGGCGATCATCGCGCCGCCGGCGGGCAGTGCCTGCATCAGCCGGCCCCGCGCCGCCACCAGACGCGCCGCGTCGGCCAGCGACCACACCCCGGCCACATGGGCGGCGGCCAGTTCGCCGATGGAGTGCCCGGCGACGAAGTCCGGGCGCACCCCCCACGACTGCGCCAGCCGGAACAGCGCCACCTCGACGGCGAACAGTGCGGGCTGGGTGAACTCGGTGCGCTCAAGCGCGGCCGCGTCGCCGAAGACGACATCCTTCAGCGGCCGGGGCAGGTGGCGGTCCAGTTCCGCCGCCGCCGCGTCGAAAGCCTCAGCGAAGACCGGATACGTCTCATACAGTTCCTGGCCCATGCCCAGGCGCTGGGCTCCCTGACCGGTGAACAGCACCGCCAGACGGCCGCCCGAGACCGCCGGGGCATCGGCCGTCACCGCCCGCAGAGCGGCCACCGCCTCCTCACGGCCGGCGGCGACGACGACGGCCCGGTGGTCCAGGGCCGCGCGGCTGGTGAGCAGTGAGTAGGCGACGTCCGCGGGAGCCTGCTCTGCCGTCTGCAGGTGGTCGGCCAGCCGCTCGGCCTGCGCGGTGAGGGCCTTTGCGGAGCGGGCCGAGACGACGAACGGCAGCGGGCCGGTGAACTCCTCCTGGCGTGTGGCGGGTTCGTCGGCGAGGGGGGCTTCCTCGATCACCACGTGGGCGTTGGTGCCGCTCACGCCGAAGGAGGAGATGCCGGCCCGGCGCGGCCGGCCTTCCTGGCGGGGCCACGGGCGGGCCTGGGTCAGCAGTTCCACCGCGCCCGCCGACCAGTCCACCTTCGGTGTCGGCTCATCCACATGCAGCGTTTTCGGCAGCTCCTCGTGGCGCAGCGCCATCACCATCTTGATCACGCTCGCCACGCCGGCGGCGCCCTGCGAGTGGCCGATGTTGGATTTCACGGAGCCGAGCCACAGGGGGTCCTGCTCGCCCCGGTCGCGCCCGTAGGTGGCGAGCAGGGCCTGGGCCTCGATGGGGTCGCCGAGGGCTGTGCCGGTGCCGTGGGCCTCCACCGCGTCGACGTCGGCGGGGGCCAGGCGGCCGTTGGCGAGGGCCTGGCGGATGACGCGCTGCTGGGAGGGGCCGTTGGGGGCGGTCAGGCCGTTGGAGGCGCCGTCCTGGTTGACGGCCGTGCCGCGCACCACCGCGAGGACCGGGTGGCCGTTGCGGCGGGCGTCGGAGAGTTTCTCCACCAGCAGGACGCCGACGCCCTCGGACCAGGCGGTGCCGTCGGCCGCGGCGGAGAACGCCTTGACGTGGCCGTCGCGGGCGAGGCCGCGCTGGCGGGAGAACTCCACGAAGGTGTCCGGTGTCGCCATGACCATCACGCCGCCGGCGAGGGCCATCGAGCACTCGCCGCTGCGCAGCGCCTGCACGGCCATGTGCAGGGCGACCAGGGAGGAGGAGCAGGCGGTGTCGACGCTGACGGACGGTCCTTCCAGGCCGAGGGTGTAGGAGACGCGGCCGGAGGCGACGCTGCCCGCGGTGCCGGTGAGTCTGAGGCCCTGGAGTTCCGCGGGTGCCCGCTGGAGGCGGACGGTGTAGTCGTGGCTGATGATGCCGGTGAAGACCGCGGTGTCCGAGCCGCGCAGGGTCGTGGGGTCGATGCCGGCCTGTTCCACCGTCTCCCAGGAGGTCTCCAGGAGCAGTCGCTGCTGCGGGTCCATCGCCACGGCTTCTCGCGGGGAGATCCCGAAGAAGGCCGCGTCGAACTCGCCGACGTCGTGCAGGAAGGCGCCTCGGTCGACGTAGGACCTGTCGGCGGCGTCCGGGTCCGGGTCGAAGAGGGTGTCCAGGTCCCAGCCGCGGTTGTCGGGGAAGGCGCCCATGACGTCGGTGCCGTCGGCGACCAGCTGCCACAGTGCCTGCGGGCTGGTGGCGCCGCCCGGGAAGCGGCAGCCCATGGCGACGATCGCGATGGGCTCGTCGGGGGTGGCGGACGGCCCGTGGTCGGGGCCGGTGTGCTGGGCCGGTCCGGTGGCGGCGGCGTTCTGTGGCGGTTTCGTGAGGCCGAGTTCGTCGTGGAGGTGGCCGGCCAGGGCGAGGGGCGTGGGGTAGTCGAAGACGACGGTCGCCGCGAGGCGGACGCCGGTGGCGGCCGAGAGGCGGTTGCGCAGTTCGACGGAGGTCAGCGAGTCGAAGCCGGCGTCCTTGAAGGCCCGTTCCTCCTCGACGGTGTGGGCGGCCGAGTGGCCCAGGACGGTGGCGGCCTGGGCGCGGACCACGTCGAGCAGGCGCAGGTCCTGTTCCTGGCGGGTCAGTGCGGTGAGTTCCTGCAGGAGTGAGCCGGCCGGTGCCGTCTGGGTGTTGGCGGCCTGCCTGCTCTGGCGTACGAGACCGCGCAGGAGGGGGGGTACGGCGTGTGTCGCGGCGCGGGACTGCAGGCCCGCGAGGTCCAGGCGGGCCGGGACGAGTGCGGCCTGGGGTGAGCGCAGGCCCGCGTCGAAGAGGGCGTGGCCGGCCTGGGCGGTGATGCCGAGCATGCCGTCGCGTTTGTTGCGCTGGAGGGCTGCGGTGTCCAGGGTGGTGGCCATGCCTTCGGACCACATGCCCCAGGCCAGGGCGGTGGCGGGCAGGCCCAGCGCATGGCGGTGGTGGGCGAGGCCGTCCAGGAAGGCGTTGGCCGCCGCGTAGTTGGCCTGCCCCGGGTTGCCCAGGACACCGGCCGCCGAGGAGTACAGGACGAACGCCGCCAGGTCCAGGTCGCGGGTGAGGTCGTGCAGGTGCCAGGCCGCCTCGGCCTTCGGCCGGAACACCGTCTCCAGCCGCTGCCGGCTCTGCGCCGCGATCACCCCGTCGTCCAGGACACCCGCGGTGTGCACGACCGCCGTCAGCGGCCGCTGCACCGACGCCAGCAGTGCGGCCAGCGCGTCGCGGTCGGCGACGTCACAGGCCTCGATCCGCACCTCGCAGCCCAACTCGGCCAGTTCTGCGGCGAGTTCGGCCGCGCCCTCGGCCCTGAGGCCGCGCCGGCCCACGAGCAGCAGATGCCTCACCTTGTGCTGTGCGACCAGATGCCGGGCCAGGAGCGCGCCCAGGGTGCCGGTGCCGCCGGTGACCAGGACGGTCCCGTCGGGGTCGAGGGCGCACGGCACGGTGAGGACGACCTTGCCGATGTGGCGGGCCTGGCTGAGGTGGCGGAAGGCCTCGGGGGCCCTGCGGACGTCCCAGGCCCTGACCGGCAGGGGGGTCAGGGCTCCTTGTTCGAAGAGGGTGACGAGTTCGGTGAGGATCTCCTGGACGCGGTCGGGGCCGGCCTCGACGAGGTCGAACGCCTGGTAGTCGACGCCGGGGCAGGCGGCCGCCACTGCGTCGGGGTCGCGGATGTCGGTCTTGCCCATCTCCAGGAAGCGTCCGCCGCGCGGCAGCAGGCCGAGTGAGGCGTCGACGAACTCGTGGGCGAGCGCGTCCAGGACGACGTCGACGCCGCGGCCGCCGGTGGCGTGGAGGAACTCGTCCTTGAAGGCGAGGGTGCGGGAGCTGGCGATGTGCTGCTCGTCGAATCCGTTTGCGCGCAGGGCGTCCCACTTGCCGGGGCTGGCGGTGCCGTACACCTCGGCGCCGGCCTGCCGGGCCAGCTGGGCGGCGGCCATGCCGACACCGCCGGCGGCGGCGTGTACCAGCACGGACTCGCCGGCCCGCAGTCCGGCCCGGTCGAACAGGCCGTAGTAGGCGGTCGTGAAGACGATCGGGACGCTCGCGGCCTGTTCGTAGGACCAGGTGGCGGGCATCCGCACGAGGTGGCGGTGGTCGGCGAGCGCCTCGGGGCCGAAGCCGTCGCGCAACAGGCCCATCACCTTGTCGCCGGGTGTGAGTGAGGTGACGCCGGGTCCGGTTGCCAGGACGACGCCGGCGCCTTCGCCGCCGAAGTGGGCGGTGCCCGGGTACATGCCGAGGGCGATGAGCACGTCACGGAAGTTCAGGCCCGCCGCGCGTACGGCGATGCGGACCTCTCCCTCGGCGAGCGGCCGGCGGGTCTCGGGGCTGGGCAGCAGGGCCAGGTTTTCCAGGGTGCCGGGGGCGGTGACGTCCAGGTGCCAGGCGTCGGTGCCGGCCGGGACGGTGAGGGTGTCGGAGGCGGCGCGGGCGAGGCGGGGTGTGCTGGCGCGGCCCGCGCGGACGGCCAGCTGGCCTTCGCCGCAGGCGAGGGCGGCGGGCAGTGCGTCGCGGGAGGCGGGGTCGTCGTCGAGCGCGGCCAGGACGATCCGGCCGGGGTTCTCGGACTGGGCGGAGCGCACCAGGCCCCACAGGGCCGAGGCGGCCGGATCGGTGAGCGGGTCGCGGGTGAGGACGACGAGGCGGCCGTCCGGCGTGCCGAGGTGGCCCTTGAGGACGGCCAGTGCGCGGGTGGTCAGGTCGAGGGCGGCGCGGGGGCCGTCGGCGAGGGGGGCGGTGAAGTCGGCGAGGGTGTCGCCGGCGTCCGCGGTGGGGGCCGGGTCGGTGTCCGTTGTGGTCAGGGGGGTCCAGTCGAGGAGGAACAGGGAGTCGGATGCGGGGGTGCCGGCGGCGCCGAGCTGTTCGGTGGACAGCGGGCGCAGCACCATGGAGCCGACGTCGGCGACGGGGGCGCCGCTGTGGTCGGCCAGGCTCAGGCGGATGCCGTCGGCGCCGGCGCCGACCGCGCGCACGCGCAGTGTGGTGGCGCCGAAGGCGTGCAGGCTGACCTGGTTGAAGGCGAACGGCAGCCGGGTCCGGCCTGGGTGTGTTTCCTGTCCGGGGCAGAACATGCCGCTCTGCAGGGCGGCGTCCAGCAGTGCGGGGTGCAGGGCGAAGGCCTGGGCCGTCTGTCCTTCGGGGAGGGTGACGTCGGCGAAGACCTCCTCGCCGCGCCGCCAGACGTGCCGCAGGCCCTGGAAGGCGGGCCCGTACTCGAGGCCGGCTTCGCGCCGGGCGTCGTAGAAGCCGTCGAGGGCGACCGGCTGGGCTCCGGCGGGCGGCCACACGGTGAAGTCGAACCGTGGTGGTGCGGCGGCCTGTTGGGTGAGGGTGCCGGTGACGTGCCGGGTCCAGGGGGTCTGCGGTGCGGCGTCCTGGGCGGCCGAGTACAGGCTGACGGTGCGGTGTCCGTCCTGTTCGCCGCCCACGACGATCTGGATGCGTGTTGCGCCCGTCGGGGGCAGCACGAGGGGGGCTTCGATGACGAGTTCCTCGATGGTGCTCGTGCCCGCCTCGTCGCCGGCGCGCACCACCATTTCCACCAGGGAGGCGCCCGGGACGACGACGGTTCCCGAGACGGCGTGGTCGGCCAGCCAGGGATGGCTGCGCAGTGAGAGCAGGCCGGTGGCCAGCACGCCGCCGGATTCGGGGAGCTGGGTGATCGCTGCGAGGAGGGGGTGCTGGGCCCCGGCGAGTCCGGCGCCCAGGACGTCGGCGCTGCGGCCGGCGTCCTGCAGCCAGTACCGCTCGCGCTGGAAGGCGTAGGTCGGCAGGTCTGTCCGGCGTGCGCCGGTGCCGGCGAAGACGTTCTCGCCGTCCAGGGCGACGCCGTGCTCGAAGAGGCGGCCCAGGGCGGTGGCGGCGGCGCGGGGTTCGCTCAGGCCGCCGCGCAGCAGGGGGATGAACGCGGTGGCGTCGCTGTCGGTGAGGCAGCCCTGGGCGAGGGCGCTCAGGACACCGTCCGGGCCGGCCTCCAGGAACACGGTGACGCCCTGCTCGTGCAGCGCGGCCACGCCGTCGGCGAAGCGGACGGCGTCACGCACGTGGCGTACCCAGTATTCGGGGGTGGTGAGTTCGGCCGGGGTCGCCAGTTTGCCGGTGAGGTGGGAGATCAGCGGGATGTGCGGCTGGTGGTAGGTGAGCTGGGCTGCGATCTGGCGGAAGCCGTCCAGCATGGGGTCCATCAGCGGGGAGTGGAAGGCGTGGCTGACCGTGAGCCGTTTGGTCTTGCGGCCCTGTGCGGCGAAGTGTGCGGCGAGCGTCTCGGCGTCGCTCTCGAGGCCCGAGACGACCACGGACGTGGGTCCGTTGACGGCGGCGATGGCGACTGCGCCGGTGAGCAGGGGCAGTACTTCGGCCTCGGTGGCCTGCAGGGCGATCATCGCGCCGCCGGCGGGCAGTGCCTGCATCAGCCGGCCCCGCGCCGCGACCAGGTGGGCCGCGTCGGCCAGCGACCACACCCCCGCCACATGGGCGGCGGCCAGTTCACCGATGGAGTGCCCGGCGACGAAGTCCGGGCGCACTCCCCACGACTGCGCCAGCCGGAACAGCGCCACCTCGACGGCGAACAGGGCGGGCTGGGTGAACTCGGTGCGCTCAAGCGCGGCCGCGTCGCCGAAGACGACGTCCTTCAGCGGCCGGGGCAGATGCCGGTCCAGTTCCGCCGCCGCCGCGTCGAAGGCCTCAGCGAAGACCGGATACGTCTCGTACAGTTCCTGGCCCATGCCCAGTCGCTGGGCTCCCTGTCCGGTGAAGAGCACGGCCAGACGGCCGTCGGTGGCCGCCGTGCCGTGCTCGCCGGCGGCGACGGCCCGCAGGGCGGCCACCGCCTCCTCCCGGCCGGCGGCGACGACGGCCGCGCGGTGGTCGAGGGCCGCGCGGGTGGTGAGCAGTGAGTAGGCGACGTCCGCGGGAGACTGCTCTGCCGTCTGCAGGTGGTCGGCCAGCCGCTCGGCCTGCGCGGTCAGGGCCTTTGCGGAGCGGGCCGAGACGACGAACGGCAGCGGGCCGGTGAACTCCTCCTGGTGTGTGGCGGGTTCGTCGGCGAGGGGGGCTTCCTCGATCACCACGTGGGCGTTGGTGCCGCTCACGCCGAAGGAGGAGATGCCGGCCCGGCGCGGCCGGCCTTCCTGGCGGGGCCACGGGCGGGCCTCGGTCAGCAGTTCCACCGCGCCCGCCGACCAGTCGACGTGGGGGGTGGGCTCCTGGGCGTGCAGGGTCTTGGGGATTTCCTCGTGGCGCAGGGCCATCGTCATCTTGATGACGCCGGCGACGCCGGCCGCGGCCTGTGCGTGGCCGATGTTGGACTTCAGCGAGCCCAGCCACAGGGGGTGGTCGTCGGTGCGGTTGTGGCCGTAGGCGGCGATGACGGCCTGGGCCTCGATGGGGTCGCCCAGTGTGGTGCCGGTGCCGTGGGCCTCGACGACGTCGACGTCGGCGGGGGCCAGGCGGCCGTTGGCGAGGGCCTGGCGGATGACGCGCTGCTGGGAGGGGCCGTTGGGGGCGGTCAGGCCGTTGGAGGCGCCGTCCTGGTTGACGGCCGTGCCGCGCACCACGGCGAGGACCGGGTGGCCGTTGCGGCGGGCGTCGGAGAGGCGTTCCAGGAGGACGACGGCGACGCCCTCGGACCAGGCGGTGCCGTCGGCCGCGGCGGAGAAGGCCTTGGCCCGGCCGTCGGGGGCCAGGCCGCGCTGGCGGGAGAACTCCACGAAGACGCCGGGGGTGGGCATCAGGGCCGCGCCGCCGGCGAGGGCCATGGAGCATTCGCCGCTCTGCAGGGAGCGCACGGCGAGGTGGAGGGCGACCAGGGAGGAGGAGCAGGCGGTGTCGACCGTGACGGCCGGGCCTTCCAGGCCGAGGGTGTAGGAGACGCGGCCGGAGGCGACGCTGGCGGCCATGCCGATGCCGATGTAGCCCTCGGTGCCCTCGGGCAGCTGCTGGATGTCGCTGCCGTAGTCGTGGTGCATGAGGCCGCTGAAGACGCCGATGTGGGCGCCGCCCAGGCCGGTGGGGTCGATGCCGGCCCGTTCGAAGGTCTCCCAGGAGGTCTCCAGCAGCAGCCGCTGCTGCGGGTCCATCGCCACGGCCTCGCGCGGGGAGATCTGGAAGAAGGCGGCGTCGAAGTCGGCGATCTGCGGGAGGAATCCGCCGTGGCGGGCGTAGGAGGTGCCGGGGTGGTCGGGGTCGGGGTGGTAGAGGTGTTCGAGGTCCCAGCCGCGGTTGTCGGGGAAGTCGGTGATGGCGTCGGTGCCGTCGGCGACCAGGCGCCACAGTTCCTCGGGGCCGACGGCGCCGCCCGGCAGCCGGCAGCCCATGGCGACGATCGCGACCGGTTCGTCAAAGGCGGACGTCTCGGGCACGCCGGGGGCCGGCTCGGCGTCGGGGAGGCCGCACAGGCGGCGGTACAGGTCGGCGGCGACGGCGGCGGGTGTGGGCTGGTCGAAGGCGAGGGTGACCGGCAGGCGCAGCCCGGTCGCCCGGGTGAGGCGGTTGCGCAGTGCGACGGCGGTGGCGGAGGTGAAGCCGAGTTCCTTGAAGCTGCGGCCGGGGTCGGGCGCGGCGGCAGCGGTGATCGCCGCGACCTGTTCGGCGACCAGTTCGCGCAGGGCGCGCTGCTGCTCGGCCTCGGGCAGGCCCTCCAGGCGGGCCCGCAGGAGGCCTGTGGCGCGTTCGTCGGGGGCGGCGCCCGCGGCGCGCGGGATGTCGATGAGTTCGGCCAGGAGTGCGGGCACCTCGCCGTCGCCGGGCATGCTCACGTCCGCCCGTACAGCGGCCAGCTGGGGCTGGGCGACGGTGTGCGCGGCGTCGAACATGGCGAGGGCGTCGTGTACGGACAGCGGGCCGGCCGGCCAGGGGGATGCGGCCGTGGCGGCGGCGCCGTCCCAGGGGCCCAGTGCCAGGCACAGCGCGGGCAGGCCGCGGGCGTGGCGGTGGCCGGCGAGGGCGTCCAGGGCCGCGGCGGCGGCCGCGGCCGCCCCGTGGTCGGGGGTGCCCAGGAGACCGTCGACGGTGTTGATCACGATGAACGTGGCGAGCACCGAGTTCTTGGTGAGCTCGTGCAGGGCGAGGGCGCCCTGCAGGGCGTGGCGGCGGCCCTGGCGGGTGGCGAGGTCCTCGCGGCCGGCGGTGTGCACGACCGCGGTGATCGGCGGGGCGGAGCGGGCGAACAGTTTGGCCAGGGCCTTGCGGTCGGCGACGTCGCAGGTCTGCACGCGTACGTCGACGCCGGCGCGGGCGAGTTCGTCGCGCAGGGCGGTGTGCGCGCGGGCGTCGGGGCCGGCCAGCAGGATGCGGCGGGCGCCGTACAGGGCGGCGAGGTGGCGGGTGAGGTGTTCGGCGGCGGCGCCGGCGCCGGTCACCAGGACGGTGCCGCTGGTGTCGGGGGCGCCGGCGCGGGCCCCGGTGGCGGCGGAGAAGGCGCTGCCGGCGGCCGCGGCGCGCACCAGGCGCGGGCGCAGGACGACGCCGTCGCGGATGGCGCTCTGCGGCTGGGCCGCGGCGACGGCCAGGCTGAGGGCGGCGGCGAGGCGGGGGGTGTCGCTGTCCTCGTCGGCTCCCAGGTCGATCAGCATCAGCCGGTCGGGGAAGTCGCTCTGGTAGGAGCGCAGCAGGCCCCACACGGCGGCGTGGGCGAGGCCGTCGAGGGCGTCGTCGGCTGCGGTGGCGACGGCGTCGTGGGTGGCGACGACGAGCGGTACGGCGGCGGTGCGTTCCTGGGCGAGCCAGGTGTCGAGGGCCTCGGTGAGCCGGGCGACGAGCGCCTCGATCCCGTCGGTGCGGCCGGCCGGGCCGGTGCCGTGGGCGTCGCCCAGGAGGAGGACGGCGACGTCGGGGGCGTCGGCTCCGGCGGTGAGCTCTTCGACCAGGGTGTCGAGTGCGTCGATGCCGGCGAGTGCGTCGACGCCGGCCAGGCCGGCCAGGCCGCCCAGGGAGAGGTGGGTGTGCACGGTGTTGCCGAGGTCGCGCAGGGCGCCGGTGAGCTGTGTGCCGTAGATGTCGCCGGCCAGCGCCCAGCGGCCGGGGACGGGGCGGGGGGCGGGCACGGACGGCAGCGGCAGCCAGTCGGTGCGCAGGAGGTGCTCGTAGCGGCCGTCGCCGGAGGCGCGCAGCCGGGCCGGGCGCTCCAGCAGGACGTGCCGCATGATCTTGCCGGTGGCGGTGCGGGGGATGCGCTCGATCTCGTACAGCTCCTCGGGCACCTTGTAGTAGGCGAGGTGTTCGCGGCAGGCGGCGAAGAGGCGTTCGGGGTCGACGCCCTGGGCCGCGGGGACGAGGAAGGCGACGGGGACCTCGCCGAGCACGTCGTGGGGCCGGCCGGCGACCGCGACGTCGGCGACGCCGGGCACGGTGCGCAGGACGTCCTCGACCTCGGTGGGGTGGATGTTCTCGCCGCCGCGGATGATCAGTTCCTTGATGCGGCCGGTGACGGTGAAGTAGCCCTGCTCGTCGCGGCGGGCCAGGTCGCCGGTGCGCAGCCAGCCGTCCTGCAGGGCGGCGGCGGTGGCCTCGGGCTGGTTGTGGTAGCCGACCATGACGCTGGGGCCCTTGACCCAGACCTCGCCCTCCGCGCCGGCGGGGACGTCCGCGCCGGTGCCGGGGTCGACCAGGCGCACGTCCAGGCCGGGCACGGGCAGTCCGCAGGAGCCCTCGACGCGGGCGCCGGTGGGCCAGTTGATGGTGATGGAGCCGCAGGTCTCGGTGGAGCCGTAGGCGTCCAGCAGCGGGGCGCCGAAGACCTCCTCGAAGGAGCGGCGCAGGTCGGCGGTGGTGATGGCCCCGCCGACCAGGCACATGCGCAGGTCGGGTGCGCTGAAGCCGCTCTCCCGGGCGGCCTGCAGGAGGTAGCGGTACATGGTCGGCACGCCCGCCAGGAAGGTGGCCCGTTCCTCGTGTACGGCGTCGAGGATCTCCTCGGCGGACAGGCCGTCGACGATCCGGGCGGTGGCGCCGACGGCCGTCACGGTCAGCACGCAGACGATGTGGGCGAGGCTGTGGGACAGCGGCAGCGGCCAGACGACCCGGTCCTCGTGGGTGAGGCCGGGTATGGGGGCGTAGCAGGCGGCCACGGAGGTGAGGCAGTTGCGCTGGGTGGACAGCACGCCCTTGGGCCGGCCGGTGGTGCCGGAGGTGTAGAGCATCCAGGCGACGTCGTCCAGGCCGAGGTCGTCGCGGGCGCCTTCGGCGGGTTCGGTGGTGGCGAGTTCTTCGAAGGAGACGGTGCCCGCGGGGGCGGGTGCGTCGCCGGTGACGACGATCCGCAGCTGCGGGCGGTCCTTGGCCAGGCGGGTGACGCGGGGAAGGTGGGAGGGCTCGGTGATCAGGACCCGGGCCCCGCTGTCGTCCAGGAGGTGGGCGAGTTCGGACTCGGTCAGGCGGGGGCTGAGGGGGACGCCGACGGCGGCGGCCCGGGTGATCGCGAGGTAGCTCTCGACGAATTCCACGCTGTTGCCGTGCAGGATCGCCGCCCGGTCGCCGGGCTGCAGCCGCAGGCCGGCCAGGTGGCCGGCGATCCTGCGGGTGCGGGCCTCCAGTTCCATATGGCTCACGCTGCGCCTGGCGTCACGGTAGGCGGTCTTGTTTCCGAAGCGGTCGGAGTTCGCCCTCAGCAGCTGAGGCACCGGGCGGATCAGTTCGGTTCGCAGCATGGCGAAATACTCCTCATCGGAAGAAGACTCGTGGAAAGGCTCACGGGAGCGGACTTCAGCGTCACATTCCGGCCGTGGCCGTGGGCCACTATCACCCCCCCTAGGAGGGCCCTGTATCGGCGGCCGGCCGGGTATGCGGGGGGTATGCGCCGGGCCGGTGCGGCGTAATGCGGGGATAATTTCCGCAGCTCACGGGCCGGTGTGAAAGCGAAGTGACGGGAGGCGTTTCGATGTCGTATTCCCCTGGGGCGGCGGCGGGGATTTCCGGCCGTACGCGGCTGTTCGCGGTGCTGGGTGATCCGGTGCGGCAGGTGCGGGCGCCGCAGATGCTCAACCCGGTCTTCGCCGAGCTGGGTGTGGACGCGGTGCTGGTGCCGGTCGAGGCGCCGGCCGCTCATCTGGGGGAGGTGGTGCGCGGGCTGCAGCGGGCGGGCAATGTGGACGGGCTGCTGGTGACCGTCCCGCACAAGGCGGCGGCGCGGGAGTTCGCCGAGGTGCGCAGTGCGGCGGTGGAGCTGGCGGGCGCCACCAACGCGCTGCGGCGCGGCGCGGACGGGCGCTGGTATGCGGAGAACTTCGACGGGGCCGGTTTCGTGGCCGGGCTGGCCGCCGCCGGTCATGCGCCGGCCGGCCGGCGGGTGACGCTGGTGGGGGCGGGCGGGGCGGGCGGCGCGATCGCGGCGGCCCTGGTGCTGGCCGGGGTGGACCGCCTGGACGTCGTCGACGTGGACCGCGGCCGGGTGCGCACGCTCGTGGACCGCCTGTCCGGGCACGCGCCGGGCCGGGTGCGTGCGGGCCGGCTCCCGGCCGGCACCGCGGCGGACCTGGTGGTCAACGCGACCCCGCTGGGTCTGCGGGCACAGGACCCCCTGCCCTTCGACCCGGCGCGGCTCGCCGCGGGCACGGTGGTCGCCGACATCGTCATGACCCCGCGCGAGACCCGCCTGCTGCGCGCGGCCGGCGCGCACGGCCTCCCGGTCCACCACGGCGAACACATGCTGTCCCAGCAGCTGCACCTGTACCGGGAGTTCTTCGCGCTGCACCCGGCCGCCCGGCCCGGCTGAACACACCGGCGGCAGACGCCCACAGGGGCGGGCCTGGACGGGGCGGCCCACCGGGGGGGCCGGGAGGGGCCGGACCTCTGGGCGGGGCCGTGACTTGGGCGGAGGGCCGGGGCCGGAAGCCGGGGCCGAGAGCCGGGGGCGAGGCCGGACCCGGGGGTGGGAGCGGGAACTTGGGCGGAGGACCGGGGCCGGAAGCCGGGGGCGAGGGCCGGGGCCGGAAGCCAAGGCCGGAAGCCGGGGGCGAGGGCCGGGGCTGAGAGCCGGGGGCGAGGCCGGACCCGGGGGTGGGGGCGGGGACTTGGGCGGAGGACCGGGGCCGGAAGCCAAGGCCGAGAGCCGGGGGCGAGGGCCGGGGCCGGAAGCCGGGGGCGAGGGCCGGGGCCGGAAGCCGGGGGCGAGGGCCGGGGCCGGAAGCCAAGGCCGGAAGCCGGGGGCGAGGGCCGGGGCCGGAAGCCGGGACCTGGGCGGGAGCCCGGGCTGCGCGGGGGCGTGTGCGCGAGCCGGGGGGCGGGCGGGGCCGGCGGCCCGCCCGCCCCCCGGCCACGCCCCTGTCCTGCCGCCCCGCCTCGCCGTGCGGGCGCCTTGCCGGGTTCTCTGCCGGGTTGCCCGGGAGAGAACGTGCGGTTCCTGCGGCGTGGCCGGGGCCTTCTTAGCCTTGCGCGCATGAATCCCACGATCGGCGACATCACCGACCGGCGGCCCCGGGGCCGCGCCCGGTTCCCCGACGACATCGAAGCCCGGCTGGCGGACGCGGTGGCCCGGCCCGCCGACCAGCAGCCCGAGTGGCCCGACCCGGCCCGCGCCCGGGCGGCGCGGGACGCGCTGACGCACCTCCCGCCGCTCGTCGTGCCCGGCGAGGTGGACCGTCTGCAGGACAGGCTGTCCCAGGTGGCGCGGGGACAGGCGTTCCTGCTGCAGGCCGGCGACTGCGCGGAGACCTTCGACGGCAACACGGAGTCCCACGTCAGCGCGAACATCCGCACGCTGCTGCAGATGGCCGTGATCCTCACGTACGCGGCCAGCCTCCCCGTGGTCAAGATCGGCCGTATCGCCGGCCAGTACGCCAAGCCCCGCTCCAGCCCGACGGACGCGCTGGGCCTGCCGGTGTACCGCGGCGACATCGTCAACGCCCTCGACCCCACCCCGGGCGCCCGCGCCGCGGACCCCTCCCGGATGCTGCGCGCGTACGCGCACTCGGCCGCCTCCCTCAACCTGGTGCGCGCCATGGCCGCCTCGGGCCTCGCCGACCTGGACCGCGTCCATGACTGGAACCGCGACTTCGTGCGCACCTCCTCCGCCGGTGAGCGCTACGAGGCGCTGGCCGGCGAGATCGACCGGGGCCTGGCCTTCATGGCCGCCTCCGGCGCCGACCACGGCGCCCTGCACACCACGGAGATCTACGCCAGCCACGAGGCACTGCTGCTGGAGTACGAGCACGGCCTCCTGCGCCTGGCGGGCTCCGCGGCCGGCGAGCCGCGGCTGTACGGGCTGTCGTCGCACATGCTGTGGATCGGGGAGCGCACCCGCCGGCCGGACGGCGCGCACATCGCGCTCGCCTCGCTGCTGGCCAACCCGATCGGCCTCAAGATCGGCCCTGGTACCTCCCCCGAGCAGGCCGTGGAGTACGTCGAGCGCCTCGACGCGGACAATGTGCCGGGCCGGCTCACCCTGATCAGCCGGATGGGCAGCGAGAAGGTGCGCGAGGTCCTGCCGGCGATCGTGGAGAAGGTCGAGGCGAGCGGCCACCGGGTGGTGTGGCAGTGCGACCCGATGCACGGCAACACCTACGAGGCGGCCAGCGGCTACAAGACCCGCAGCTTCGACCGGATCCTCGACGAGGTGAGGGGCTTCTTCGAGGTGCACAAGGAGGTGGGCAGCCACCCGGGCGGACTGCACATCGAACTCACCGGCGACGACGTCACCGAGTGCCTGGGCGGTGCCGAGCAGCTCGACGAGGCATCGCTGGCGCTGCGCTACGAGACGAACTGCGATCCCCGGCTCAACCCGAAACAGTCGGTGGAACTGGCCTTCCTGGTGGCCGAGATGCTCCGCCCATGACGCTCGCGCCACGCATCGAGGGGCGCCCGCGGACCGCGGGCGCCCCTTGATGCGTGCGCTCCTTTGCGTGTTCCTTCTGCGTGTTCCTTGTCCGGGCGCTCCTTGTGCGGGTGCACCTGGTGCGGGCTCCTCTGCGGGCGCTCGTTGTGTGCTGTGCGGGCTCGCGGTGCGGGTGTCCTGCTCACCGCCGGGCCGGCGGCGGTGCGGCGGGTGTCTTCCTCACCGCCGCACCGTGGGCGGGGCAGGGCCGGCGGCGGGGAGGGTGACAGCGGTCAGCAGCAGTCCGCGGGCGGCGCTCCAGCGCCCGTCGAGCACGGTGCGGGGCTGTCCGCCCACGGTGATCCCCGGGAGCGCGAGCCGGGCCCGGAAGGAACCGCCGACGGGGTCCAGGGTGATCGCCGCGTCGTCGAAGCCGAGCCGTGTGCCGGTCGCCGTGAACGCCGTCTTGTACACCGTCTCCTTGGCGCTGAACAGCAGCCGGTCCCACGCGATCGACGGCCGTGCCCGCAGCAGCAGCCGCACGTGTGCCCGTTCGCCGGGCAGGGCGATCGTCTCCAGCAGGCCGTCGGTGAGCGGTTCGGCGGGCTCGGCGTCGATGCCGAGGGCCGCCACGTCGCGCCGCCGGGCGAGCGCGGCCGCGCGGTAGCCCCGGCAGTGCGTCATGCTGCCCACGACACCGTCCGGCCACCGCGGGGCCCCGCCGGGACCGGGCGGCAGCGCGACGGCCCGTTCGCCGAGGCGGGCCAGGGCGCGGCGGGCGCACAGCCGTACGGTGGTGAACTCGCGCCTGCGTTCGGGCACGCAGCGCGCCACATGGGCGGCCTCGCCGGGCAGGAGGCGGGCGTGCGGCGGGTCCCCGAACTCCTCGGCGAAGACGACGGGCGGCGCGAGCAGCGGCGCGAGGGCGGCCCGCGCGCTCATTCCGGCAGCAGGGCCGGGTGGCGCCAGGCGAGGGCGGTGTAGCGCTCGGCGCGGGTCGCGGCGCTCTCGTCCAGGTCCGCGCCGCCGTACGAGCCGAGCCTTCCGGTGAAGATGCCGATGGCGGCGCCGAGTGCGACGTTGACGCTTATCGCGGAAGGCACCGCGGCGTCCGCGGCGGGAATTTCCTGGCTCTGTGCGGATACGGCGCCGTATTCGGCGGTGTGCAGGGCGGTGACGGTGACGGTATCGGATGACTGAGCGGACACGCTGACCCCTCCTTGTCCGGCCACGAGGCTTTCCCTTTCGCCGAAAGGGTAGGAGTTCCGGCCGCGCGGGGAAATCCCCTGGCCCACCCCTGTATTTCCTTGGGTCCGCCCCATTTCCCGGGCGGAGGTCTTCCCTTTTCCGGGCCTGCCGGGTCGGCCGGGTCTGTCCCGGTGGCCGGTTCCGGGAATTCCCGCCCGGATTTCCCGCGTCAGACGAGCTGCGGGTGGCGGCCCAGCAGGCGCGGCTCCTGGTTGAGGATCGCGCGCTCCAGTTCCTTGAGGTCCCGCGTCGGGTCAAGGCCGTGGACGTCGACGAGCGCCTGGCGGGTGCGGCGGTAGGCGGCGAGCGCCTCGGTCTGCTGGCCGCAGCGGTAGAGGGCGAGCATGAGCTGGTGGCACAGCCGTTCGCGGGTGGGAGAGGCGGCGGCCGCCTGCTCGAGGTCGGCGACGAGTTCACGGTGGCGGCCCAGTTCCAGTGCGGCGGCCGCCCAGTCCTCGTAGACGGTCAGGCGCTCCCGCTCGAGCTGGGCGAAGGAGGGCCAGCCGATGCCGACCTCGGCGAGGTCGACGAGCACGGAGTCGCGCCACAGGCCGAGCGCCCGGGCGAGGGAGTCGACAGCCACGTCCGGGAAGCCCGCGGCGAGTTCGGCACGCCCCGCGGCGGCGAGCTGGCGGAAACGGAAGGCGTCGACGGAGTCGACGTCCACCCGCAACTGGTAGCCGTGCGGAGCGGTGACCAGGCCGACGCCGCGGCTGCCGGCGCCGGCCTGGCCGAGGAGCCTGCGGATACCGGAGACGCCGTTTTGCACCATCTTCCGTGACGTCATCGGCGCGTCGTCGCCCCACAGGGCCGCGATGAGGCGGCTGGTGGCGATCACCTTGTTCGGGTTGAGCAGGAGATAGCCAAGGGTGGCCCGCTGGACCACACCGCCCAGCGGCAGAGCCCGGTCGGCGACGACCTCGAGCGGGCCAAGCAGATTGAACTGCATCTTTCCCCCACGCGTTTGACAGTCCGTTACTGGCCCCAAGTAAACAAACCGACTGTACTGTTTGTCAAGCGATTGACCACGTCACTCCAACGGCCCCGCCGACGGCCAAAGGGACCGCAACTCCCGCCCCGCCGGGCCCAAGACGCCTCATTTCCCGCACGAAAACGGACAAAACTTACCGCCCCGAGCTCCCTGCTCCATCCTCCGCCCTTCCCAGAAAACCGGCACGGCCGTTTCTTATGGTCCTGGAGAGTCCCTGGTCCTGGAGAGCCCCGTTCACCTGTGGCCGCGCCCGGACGGTACGACGTGACCGGCATGCGGCGGCACACCCCACGGCGGGTGGCGGCCCGTCCCCACGGCGGGTGGCGGCTGCGAGCGAGCCCGCCCGCGCGCGGCCCGGACCGCTGCGGGCGGCGGGGCGGGCGGCGGGCGGCGGGCGTGACCCTCCCCCGGGGTCTTCGGACCGGCCGGCCGCCGTGCCTCCCGGGGCCGCTGCCTCCCGGGGCGACGCGGCCTGGGGCGGGCGGCCTGGGGGCGGGCGGTCCGGGGGCGGCTGCGGTCCTTCAGGGCCGCCCGCGCCGGTGTCTCCTGGGCCCCGCTGTCCGGCCGCCGAGACGGAAGCCGGCGCGCAGTACCGCGCCCGCCGGCCCTGCATGCGTGATGCCGTCCGTCCGGTGTCATCGGAAGCCGGCCGGCCGCGGCGCCCTGGCCTGCGGCGGCCGGGTCCGGCGGCACAACGTCCCGGCGCCGCGCACCGGGCCGCAGTGTGACGAACCGCTCCGCACGCGATGTCCGATGCGGACGGTCTTCCTGTGGTGGCGCCACCGGCGCTCCGCGGCCGCCCTGGGGTTCGTCACGGTGAGCCGGGTGCTGGGGTCACAGGCTGTGGGCGAGGGGGTGCAGCGGTTCGTACAGCGGCAGTTCGGCGCCGCTGGGGAGCCGGATCGCAGTCAGTCTGCCCCAGCGCTGTTCGCTGACCGGGCGGGTGATCTCGACGCCCTGCGCGCGGAACTCGCCGAGCTGGGCATCGAGGTCGTCGCACATCAGGAAGAACTCGTGCCGGGGCGGGCCGTCGGCCGGGTGCACGGCCACCTCGGCCGGGGGCAGCTTGAAGATGAGCCAGCCGCCGCCCGCGTCGACGCCGCGAAAGCCGAGGACGTCACGCAGGAAGGCGCGGTCCGCCTCGGCGTCCTGGCTGTAGAGGATGACATGTGCACCGCTGATCATGGCCTGCTCCTGCCCCGTCGACGTGCTCGCGGTCGTGTCCCGGGCATCCTGGCACGCTCAGGTCCAGGAGACCTCCGGCCGCATCCGATGACACGACGACTGCGCTGCGTGGCAGCAAACACCGTCGGGGCGGGGCGGGGCGAAGTCCGGTGCCGCCCGAGGCAGCCGCCGAGTGCGCCGCCGCGCTACCGCAGCAGGCAAAGGCCCTGCCGGACCGCGGCGATGAGGTCCTCGGGGCCGGCGAGGGCGCGGCCGGCCGGCGTCGTGCAGGCGCAGGACGGAGCCAATCGCCTCGACCGCGCTGGGGCCGGGCGCACAGGCAGGCAGCAGACGGCAGCTGGCAGACGGTGAGCCGGCCGCGCCCGGCAGTGCAGAGGCGCACGCCCGCGGTGAGGCGGGTGCCGAGGCTGTCCCACACCAGCACGACCGGGCCGCCGCACTGGTGGTGAGCGGCCCGCACGCGGTCGCGGCAGCCGGTCCGGGCGAAGCACTTGCGTCCGTCCGGCCGGCCGGGTGCCGGGGCGGGGCCGGCAGACCAGCCGGGGCGGCCGGGCCGGGTGTGCGGCAGGCCGGGGCGGCACCCGGCAAGCGGCGGCGGGAACGGCCACGGGCCGCGCTGGCCGCACGGGCCGCGCTGGGGCGTCAGAGCGCCGCGCCCGCCGCTTTGGTGCTCGGGGTGGCGCTGTTCCCGGCGTTGTGCGCGGCCCGGGCCCCGGCCCCGGTCCCGCGCCCTTGCGCGGTGAGCCGTCCGAGGGCCGACGCGGAGGCGAGGCGTGGCAGCAGCAGCTGCCAGAACCGGGTGAGCGTCCGGTACGAGAGCCATGCGGGATCCCGCGCCCCCAGCACCTCGAAGCCGGCGGTCGCCGCCACGAGGGTGATCACCGCGTCCTGCGGCGTCACCGTCTCGTGCAGGCCCCCCTCCCCGGCCGCGCGCTGGAGCGTCTTTTCGACCCACTGCCGCCACAGGCGCCTCAGGTCACGCTTGGCCGCGTAGACGTGGTCACCGCCCAGCGCGAACCCGGCCCGCAGGACCACATCGGCGCTGAGCCCGCGCGCCAGGTCGTGGGTGGCGTCCACCAGGCACTGCAGGGCATCGCCCGCCCCGTCCTCGCCGTACCGGGTGATCGCGCCGAGCCGGCCCGCGGCCGCGTCCTCGACGGCGTCCGCGAGGGCGGCCTTGCTGGCGAAGTGGAAGTGCAGCGCCCCGGTGCTCACACCGGCCCGGCTGCTGATCGTGGTGAGCGAGGCCACGCTGAAGCCCTCCCGGTCGAAGACCGCGGCGGCGGACTCGACCAGCGCTTCGCGGGTGCGCTGCGCACGTTGCTGTTTGACCATCGGAATGCTCCGTCGTTGCGGGGGGGGGTGCCGTGCCCGGGCGGGGCAGGCCGGCGTGTGTACGGCTGCGGGCCGGCGTGTGTACGGCTGCGGGCCGGCCAGGGAGGCCCGCGAGGACCTGGCCGGCCGCGGCGGGGTGCGGTGACGCCGCCGGGAAGAGCGCGCGGCCGCGCGGCGGGAGCGCGCCGGCCCGGTCCCTGCGCGAGCTGCCCGGCCCCCGGCCTCGGCGGAAGGAGACCGCGCCCGGGAGCAGCCCGGCCCGCTGCCGGTGCCCGCCCGCCCCCCGGCCCGCCGCGCCCGGGCCGCCTTCCCGCCCGGTCCGGGCCGGCGCCCGGGCGAGGAAGGCGGCCCGGACGCCGGTCCGGCGCCCGGGCGCGGATCCCGTGCCGCCCGGCCGCGCAGGCCGGGCGGCCCCGCACCGGCCGGCGCGGGGGCATGCGTCATCGCCATGTCCGGCCCCTTCCTGGGACAAGGCCGAGGAGATCCCGCCCCGGATGCCACGAAGCCACTATAACAAACCGTCTTTGCGGTTTATAGATGGAGGGCGCAACCACTCCGCCGGCCCGGGACGCCCGCCGGTGCCCCCACCTGCACCGGCGGACCGGCCGCCGGCACCGCCGGCCGCCCGGGAGCCCGCACCCCTGCGGCGCCATGCGTCCCGAAGGCCGGCAGCCGGAAGGAGCACCCGGGGCAGCCGCGGCCGGGGCGGGCGGCCGGCCGGCGGCGGCGCGGCCTGGCGGCGGGCTCCTCTTGGCCGCCCCGGCCACGCTCCGCGCGCGCAGGGGCGGCCTGTCACGCGGAGCCGTCCGGCCGGGCTCTCCCTTCGCGGACTTGGGCAAACAGCCCGGCCAGGCCATAGGAGAACCGCTGCGCAGCCACGGGAGATCCACCCCCGCCGCGGGCGCCGCGGCGCCCGCGGCGGGGCGCGGTCCGGGTCCGGGGCGCAGGCGCCGGGGCGCCGCAGGAGGAGGCCCGCCGCACCTGGCGCAGGGACGGCCGAGAGCGCCCCTTCGCCCCGCCGCCCCGCCGTCCCGCCGTCCGCGGGGCGGCGGAGGGCGGACGGCGGGCTTGCGGACGGGCGGGCGGCGGGCACCGCCCCCACCCGGTTCGAGCGGGCACCGCCCGCACCCGGTTCGGAACGGAGCATTCCTCATCTCGTGCGACGAGAGTGGCTGCCGCCCTAGAAATTAAACCGGCTGGTATGTATCTTCGTTCACCTGACGAACACACCTCACTTCACACCGGCAGGGCCCAGGGGGATCACATGTCTGCGAGCACGTTCCGCCTCGAACGCGTGGCACGCCACACACAGCACGGCACCGACAGCACCGCCGCCTCCGCCGGGGCGGCCGCCTTGCGCTACCCGTCCCTGACCACCACGGTGCCCAAGGAGTTCGTCCACCGGGCCAGCATCGCCGAGGTGCTGCTGACGGACTGGGACCGCGTCGACGACCTGCACTTCACGGTGAGCGCCCAACTGCCCCGCCGGCACGCCTTCTTCGCCCACGTCGGCGGCTGCCACGACCCGCTCATGATCGCCGAGACGGTCCGGCAGGCGGGCCTGCTCCTGGCACACGCCGAGTTCGCGGTACCGCTCGGCCACCAGTTCCTGATGTGGGACCTGGCCATCGACGTCCGGCCCGAGCACCTGCTCGTCGCCGGCACACCGGCCGCCCTCGAGATCGAGATCGCCTGCACGGACGTCAAGCGCCGGGGCGCGAACCTCGCGGGACTCCACTTCGACGCGGTGATCCGCCGCGACGGCCAGATCGCCGCCACCGGCGCCGCCACCTTCACCTGCGCCTCCCCCGCCCTCTACCGGCGCCTGCGCTCGGCCGGCATGGGCGAGAGCGTCCCCGCCCCGCTGCCCCTGACCAGCCCGACCGCACCGCAGGACGTGGGCCGCCTCTCCCCCACCGACGTCGTCCTGTCCCCCGCGGCGGGACCGGCCGCAACGGGCGGCCCCGCCCACGAAACGCACTGCTGGCAGCTGCGCGTGGACACCCGCCACCCCGTCCTCTTCGACCACCCCGTCGACCACGTACCCGGCATGGTGCTGCTGGAAGCCGCCCGCCAGGCCGCCACCGCCTTCCTCGGCCACCCCTGCCTGCCCACCGCCATCACCGGCGACTTCACCCGCTACGCCGAACTCGACACCCCCTGCCTGCTGGAAGTCCGCTCCCTGCCCGGCACCACCGCCGGCGAGAACCGCGTCCAGGTGACCGGCCGCCAGCACAACCAGACCGTCTTCACCTGCGCCGTCACCACCGAACCCACCACCGCCTGACCGCCCACCCCCACACGGGGCACCCCCGCACCGGGCCGGGCCGGGCCCGGCTCCGGGCACACCAGCGCCCCGGCCGCACACCGCCCAGAACCTCCCCGCCACCGCCACGCACCGGGCACCACGCACTGGGCACACCGGGCGCCGGGCGCCGGGCGCCGGGCACCGGGCACCGGGCACCGGGGCCACCACCGGATGAGCACCACCACGGATGGCCGGGCCACCTCCCGGCCACCCGCACACCGCAGCGGCCTGCCGCGAAGGACACCCACCCTCCCCGGCAGGCCCCGCCACCGCCACCACGCACCACCCGCCAAAGGAACACCGCGCCCCGCTCCCGGGCCGGACGCACACCCCACACCCCACACCAGGAAAGACGCGCGGCGCGCCCACGGCACACGCCGGCCGCGGCGGGCCTCCCACGCCACGTCACCGCACGGGCGCAGCACCTCACACCGAACGTCCACCACTGCCGGGCGCGCTCCCGCGGCCGGCTCCGCCGGACACCGAACGTCCACCACTGCCGGGCGCGCTCCCGCGGCCGGCTCCGCCGGACACCGCACGCGGCGCCGCCCGGCCGCTCACGACCACCCGGCCGGCAGCCCGTCGGGCGCATTCACGCGGAGGATCCCCGGACGCTTCACGGCCAGCCGCGCGGGCGCGTCCGCAGGAAGACGCGGTAGGCGCGTCCGCAGGAAGACGCGGTAGGCGCCTTCGCATGAAGACGCGGCGGGCTGCCCCCGTGCGGAAGCGCGGTGGGCGCGTTCGCGGCCAGGCACCGCAGGGGCGCGTTCGCGGCCAGGCACCGTGGGCGCGTTCACCTGGAAGGTGCGGTGGCCGCCTTCACGCCGGCGCGGTGGCCGCCTTCACGCCGGCGCGGCGGCCGCGTTCGGGCGGGGTGCGGTGGGCGGCTTCACGCCGGCGCGGCGGCCGCGTTCGGGCGGGGTGCGGTGGGCGGCTTCACGCCGGCGCGGCGGCCGCGTTCGGGCGGGGTGCGGTGGGCGGCTTCACGCGGGGTGCGGCGGGCGCGTTCGGGCGGGGGGGCTCACCTGGAGCGGTCTGTCCCGTCGCGGGTGACGGGCGGCCGCTGCCCGCAGGCGCCACGTCCGCGCACACCCGCCCGCGTCAGGCCGACGCGGACAGGGGAGCCGATTCCTGGACCAGCCGGGCGCCGCGGTCCGGGGCCACGTCCAGCCGCATCAGCACCGGGGGCGAGGCGATGGAGGGCAGCAGGTGCTTCAGCAGGACCGAGACCCGGTACTCGACCTCGGCCAGATCGGTTTCGAGCTGCGCGTACAGCTGCACCCCGTTGAACGCACTCACCACCATCTCGGCGACCTCGCGCGGCACCACGTGCGACAGGGTCTCCCCCCGCTGCTGGGCCTCGGTCAGGATCTCCGTCAGCATGCCGACCCACAGCGGCCACGCACTGCCGTAGTGACTGCGCCCCACACGGTCCGAGGACAGACGGGCACCGGCCCGCAGCAGCGGATCGTGCACCAGCCGGTGGGCCACCGACATCGCCACGTCCACCATCTCCTGGAGCTTGATGGCCTGCGGCGGCAGCCGCTGGTCCGTCTGGACCTCCAGCACCCCCCTGGCCAGGGCCTCCTTGGAATCGAAGTGGAAGTACAGCGCCCCCTTGGTCACCCCGGCGGTCTTGAGGATGTCCGCCACCGTCGCCGCGGTGTACCCGTGCTCGGCGAAAACCTCCGCCGCCGCCTCCAGTACCGCACGGCGGGTCCTGACCGCTCGTTGTTGCTGGGCCATCGGAGCTCTCCTTCATACCGACCGCGCTCCACAGCAGCGCAAAGTTCACCAGTTCACCAAGAAAAAACCGTCCAGAAGGTACCTTACTTTGTCCGCCCGTGATTGCGCCAGCGTTTCACGCCCCCGTTCAGCCACTCCCCCACCTGCCCGCAAAGCGGCACAACGGCCCCCGCCGGACTCCGAACATGCCTGGTCCAGGCAGTCGTTCACGCCCTCCGCGGTAATTCCTCACACCCGCCCCGGACAGACGGCACCACCCCGGCCGGCCCCCGCAACGACCCCACAGAAACCGCCCGGCGCCCCTGATTCCGGATTCCGTATCAGCCACAAGCCCCCAGGCCCACCACCACACCCACCCACCACCACAGAGCCCCCCCCCCCACCACAGACGCCCGCCACCCGGCAGCAGCCCCCACCACAGAGACCCGCCACCCCACAGCAGCCCCCCGCCCGCTGAACGGACACACCGCCGCGGGCACCGCCGCAGGCACCGCCGCGGTGCCCGCTGCCGCGAAGGCCCTGCCGCACGTCACCAACAGGTTCACCGGCCTCAGGCCGAAGCTGAACCGCAGGCCGCAGGACGCAGGCCGCAGGCCGCCGTCGGGGCCGCCGCTCAAGAGGGCAGGCCAAAGCGGTCCGACAGGGTGGCCGGCGAGCGAACCCCGAAGCGGAACGGCGGCGCTTGTACGCTGCGCGACAGCCGCCGCGGACAACGGCCCGACATCCGTGCCACCCGTCACCGTGAGCTGCGGCCGCACACGTTCGGACGCCGCCGAAAGCATGCCCCCGCGTCCGCTGAGGATGAACGCGGGTGGCCGGCCATCGATGGTCCGAGGACACTGACGATGGCGCCCTGAACGGGGCCGGCGACACTGACGATGGCGCCCTGAACGGGGCCGGCGTGCTTCGGTCCTTCTCAGCGCAGCTGCTCGGCCAGCGCGACGATGATGCCCTGCGGGCCGCGCAGATGGCACAGCAGAGAGCTGTCCTCGAACCGGGCGATCTCGCCGACGAGTTCACCGCCGTCGGGCGGCACGTGCGCGATGCCCAGGCGTCACCCGACAGCGGTGACGGCGGGGCAGCCTCCGGTGACAGCGGCAGGTCCGAGGACACTGACGATGGCGCCCTGAACGGGACCGGCGACACTGACGATGGCGGCCTGGACGGGGCCGGCGACACTGACGATGGCGGCCTGGACGGGGCCGGCGTGCTTCGGTCCTTCTCAGCGCAGCTGCTCGGCCAGCGCGACGATGATGCCCTCCGGGCCGCGCAGATAGCACAGCAGAGTGCTGTCCTCGAACCGGGCGATCTCGCCGACGAGTTCACCGCCGTGAGGACGCAGGCGGGCAACGGTGTCCTCGATGTCGTCGACGGCGAACATGACACGGTGCGTGCCCACAATGTTGTGCGGCCGCTCGCGCGGCCCGGCGCCGATCACCGCGGGGCTGCGGTACTTCGCCAGCTCGAGCCGGCTGTGACCGTCCGGGGTCCGCAGCATCGCGATGTCACAGCGAACGCCGTCCAGTCCGGTGCACCGGTCGGCGAAGAGGCCCTCGACCTGCGCCCTGCCCTCCAGCTCCATACCGAGTTCCACGAAGAACGCGATCGCGGCATCCAAGTCCTCCACGACAATGCCCACGTTGTCCATCCGCTGAACCGCCATACCAGTTCCTCCTTCATCCCCGCACGGCCGGTGACGGCCGCTGACACCCCCGGGACGAAACCGGCGGCACGATCTCGACATCCTCACAGCACCAGATGCCGAAAACCTCGCACCGCGCCCCAGCACCACTCCAGCCACCCGCCAGCCCGGCGCCACCACCAAAAACGAGCACGGCGCAGACGGCCGCTCCCGCCAGCCACGACCAGCCGCAGCAAGCCGCCCCCGCCGCATCCACGCCTCCCCCACCCCACACGCCGCCACACACCCCCGGGCGGCAGCCGCCCCCTGCCGCAGGCAGCCGCCGCCCGCCCCTCACACGCCCGCCGCCACCCGCCCTCCGGCGGCAGCCGGACCGGCCGGAACCGGAGCCGGAGCCAAAGCCGGAGCCGGAGCCAAAGCCGGGGCCGGGGCCGGAGCCAAAGCCGGAGCCGGGGCCGGGGCCGGGGCCAAAGCCGGAGCCGGGGCCGGGGCCGGGGCCAAAGCCGGAGCCGGGGCCGGGGCCGGGGCCAAAGCCGAAGCCGGGGCCGGGGCCAAAGCCGGCCCCGGCCACAGCGCACCGGCGGCCGCCTCGGCATCGACGGTGCGCAGCAGCTGGGCGTCCACCTCCTCGAGCGAGGCGACCAGGTGACGCACCCCGGCCCGCTCCATCAGGACGCGCTGGAAACCGTGCCCGCGAGGAGCCGGACGGCCGATGAACGCCGCGCCCAGCGCCCGCGCGGCCTCCGCCACCCGCGCCACGTCGTCGATGAAGAGGACCTGCTCGCAGGCCAGGCCGAACACATCCTCGGCCACCTCCCGCACACCCGGCCGGAAAGCATCGGTGCACACATACCGCGGCCCGTCGAAGCAGTGACTGTAGGCGCCCAGATGACGCTCGAAATGCGCGCGGCCCAGCCCTCCGTAACAGACCACCCGCGCACCGGTGGCCCGCAGCCGCCCCAGCAGCTCACCGGCGCCCCCGTCCACGGCCACCGGATGCTCACGCAGATACACCTCCCGCTCACGGAAGTACGCCGCCACCACCTCCTCGGGACTCTCCCCCGCACCCGCCAGCACCGCACCCGCCCGCAGCTGGGACTGCGAGAACACCTCACGCTCCAGCTCCGCGGTATAGACACCCCCCCGCGCGGCCACGAACCGTCGGATCACCGGAGCGAACGTGTCACTGAGCAACACCCCGTCGATGTTCACCGCAATCAGAGCCAGCTGCCGAAAACCCATCAAGACCACCCCCCGCATCGAGCCGCACGCACCCCGAGCCGCACAGCACCCGTCATGGACGTGACACCCCCAGCCCCCCGGCCGCACGGCACCACCCCCCAAGAATAAACCGGTCAGACGGTTTTCTCAACGGAAATCCCCCCCACCCCTCAACGGAGACCCCACCCCCACCCCACCCCCATTCCCCCCACCCCCCAAACCCCAGCAGACTGGCCCCCGCCCGCCCACCACCCACACCCGCCCACCACCCGGGGGAAAACACCACCATGCACCCACTCCACGGCAAAACCGCCCTCGTCACCGGCGCCGGCCGCGGCATCGGCCGCGCCATAGCCCGCCGCCTCGCCGCCGACGGAGCCCTCGTCGCCGTCCACTACAACACCAACCACACCACCGCCCGCGAAACCTGCCGCCTCATCACCGACGAAGGCGGCCGCGCCTTCCCCCTGCACGCCCCCCTGAACACCCCCCACGACATCAACACCCTCTACCAACGCCTCGACACCACCCTCACCCACCACAACGAAACCACCCACCTCGACATCCTCGTCAACAACGCCGGCTTCAACATCCACGGCACCATCAAAGACGTCACCCCCCACGACTTCGACCAACTCATCAACATCCACGCCAAAACCCCCCTCTTCCTCACCCAGAACGCCCTCCCCCGCCTACGCGACCACGGCCGCATCATCAACATCAGCTCCGCCGCCACCCGCATCGCCCTGCCCACCTCCCTCGCCTACACCATGGCCAAAGCCGCACTCGAAGCCCTCACCCGCACCCTCGCCAAAGAACTCGGCCCCCGCCACATCACCGCCAACTCCATCACCCCCGGCTACACCAAAACCGACCTCAACAAACACCGCTGGAACACCCCCCAAAACGAACACACCCACGCCCAACACTCCGTCTTCACCCGCATGGGCCACCCCACCGACATCGCCGACATCACCGCCTTCCTCGCCTCCCACGACTCCCGCTGGATCACCGGCCAAACCATCGACGCCACCGGCGGCACCGGCCTCTGACAGGACACCAGATCCAGAAAACCAATGTTCTGGGACGCCCTGAACCGCGCCCGCTCGCTCGGGCGGGCTCCCGTCCCGGCTCGGGGGAAACACGGAACGGAAGCCCCAGCGGGTTCGACTTCACCTACAAGGTCATGCCGGTGACCGGCCGAGCGGGTGGCATCGGCAGTGCGCTGTGCCGTCGCTTCGCCTCCGGCGGCGCCCGGTGCGTCGTGGTCGACATCGACGAGATCCGCGCCAGGAACGTAGCCCCGGAGCTGCCCGGCGCCGGACACACGGGCATCGGCTGTGACCTGACGGACCGCGCCCAGGTGGAGCGGTTGTTCGGTGGCGATGTCCGGCCGGACACGAGTGGGAGGAGAACATCACCAACCACACCGCGCTGTCGGGAGTGCGTCGGCTACCGGATCTCTCCTTCGCCCACCCCGTGTGCGGGCACACCGCGAGGAGCAGGAGGCGGCGATAGCCGCGGAGTTTGGCGGTCTCGCGGAGAAAACCGGCACAGGTGTTGTGCGGGGCGTCGGCGATGCGACCTCCGGCAAGGCGCGTGGCGGGTTTGGCCTACTTCGCCGGGTCCGGTTCGGGGTCGCCGGGATTCCGGTATCAAGGTCAAACCGTCACTCGTTGTACAGCTTTTCGCTGGTGGCGGCTGAGGTGCCGGTGAGGCGGTACGGCTGGCCCTGGTTCGACAGCTCGGTGGACCCCTGCTTTCCTGCCACCGTCCAGTGGATCGTCGCCTTCCACTCGCAGTCGTACCGTTCGGCTGTGGCGATGATGACGAAATGCTCCAACTCCTCTTCCGACACGAAGAAGGGGAAGTTCACCGGGCCCGGACTCTCGTTCGGCACCGTGCTGTTGGGGCCGATCTCGGGTACCGCTTTCGGGCGCGGAGCGTCGAGGTCGATGGAGATGAGGCGGCTCGGTGCGAGTCCGCCGGCCTGGAGCTGATAGTGGGGGCCCCGGAGCGCCGGTCTGCGCTTGACGACCCCGATGTCCATCCGATGAATGAGGACGGACATCGGGGAGGAGCCCTGAAGACTCAGGTCGATAACCAGACGTCCCGCCGGCACGGCTTCGCCTTTGGCCTGCCAAGCGCTGAGGGTTCTGGTCTGCGCTGTCAGTCACCGGGTACGTGGCCTTGCTCGCCGAGCCCGGCATCCCCGCCTCCGGATGACGATGGCGACGGGCGTGCGGATCGCGTCAATGGGCCTGGAGCATGTCGGACAGGTCCTGGCGATCTACCAGTCACCACTCCTGCTTGACACCGCCGCGGGTCAAGGCCGCCATCCGCAGTGCGTCGGCGACCAGACTGGTGCGCATGTGGTCGGCGATGGACCAGCCGACGACCTTGCGGCTGAAACAGTCCAGCACGGTCGCAAGGTAGAGGAACTCCCCGCCTGCGAGCGGGAGATACGTGAGGTCGCCCATGTACTTGCGCCCCGGTTCGGCGGCGGTGAAGTCCCGCTGGAACAGGTCCGCAACCGGTGAGGTGGCCGGGTCCGGGACGGTGGTGCGCACGCGTCTGCGCAGACGGATCCCGGTGATGGAGAACGTCCGCATGATCCGGGCGACCCGCTTCTCGTTGACCCGCCGCCCCTTCTCGCGGAGCTCGGCGGTCACGCGCGGGGAGCCGTAGGCGCCGCCGGACTGGACGTGGACCTCGCGGATCTCCTCGGCCAGGAATCGGCCTTGGTGCTGCCGGGTGGCCCGGGCCTCGGCGCCGGCGAGCCACTTGTAGTAGCTGGACCGGTTCACGTCCAGGACGTGGCAGAGCCGCTTCACCTCGTAGGTGTCCCGGTGGTCGTCAACGAACTGGAAGCGGCTCATCACCAGTTCGTCTCCCCGGCGAAATACTTGGCCGCCTTGCGGAGGATGTCCCGCTCGGTCGCCAGCTTCCGCGCGCTCGCCTCGAGCTCTGCCACGCGCGCCTGCAGCTGGCGGATCCGCTCGTCCGGAGCATCCGACGGCATCGCCGCCCCCGGTTGGACGGCCGTCTTTGCAGCTGTGGCGGTGACGCCGCGACGTTCGCGCTCCCGCAGCACCCACTCCCGCAGGGTCGCCCGGTTGACGCCCAGATCGGCGGCGATGCTCTTGTAGGTCGCCCCGGGTGTGGACTCGTACAAAGCCACGCCATCGGCCTTGAACTCGTCCGAATAGTCCTTCATCGCCATCGGCGGTCTTCTCGCTTCCTCCGGATCAAGCAGATCCAGTATCAGCGTGTCCACCACTCAGGGGGAGGCCCCCGGCTGGACTGCACCCCGGCCAGTAGTCACGAAACGACCTCACTGGTTCAGTACTCAGGTTGAAGTCGTGGACACCGAGAGGGTGTGACGGTCTTGATCCCTGCGGTATGGCGGGTTCATGCGGTACGCGCAGAGGGGCGGGTACACGCCCGCCGAGCAGGAACGGCGTGAGCAACTGCGGCTGAGGGCCGCCGACCTCACCGCTGCGATCATCACGCACGCCTTCTGGAACGACGTCACCGGACCCGAACGGCTCGATGCCCGCTCCCAGCTCAAGCACGTCCTCGCATGCGAGGACCGCGAGGGCCAGGAGGCGGCGTAGCCGTGGCGGACACGCCACCCGAGCCGGAGCCGCACCCATCACCGTGGTCCTCCCCGACGGCCAGGAGTTCTCTGGGTGTAACGGTGTGGCGCGAGGCGAAGTTCGATGGCTTGGTGCAGCTCAGCGCTACTGTCGTCGACAGTAGCGGATGCGACACGTGTGGTGCCATCGCCGGATCGAGCGAACCGGGTCAGGGCGACCAGGCGGTGCACGTCGGCGTCGTGATCGGTCCAGATCCCGAGACTCAGACCCGGCGAACGTTCATGGTCAACGCACCAGCCGAGCTACAGGAACGCGCTCCGGTAGGTCGACGCCAACTCGGCGGCCCGGCGGCGGCGTTCGGCGAGTTCGTCGTCCGACAACTGTGGGGGCGGTGCGTCCTTGCCGGCGACGACGTCACCGATGCGCGTGAAGTACTCGTCCTGGCCGGCGGGGGTGCACATGCACAGCATGCGGGCCGGCGCACCCGATGCGTTGCGGAAGTTGTGCGGTGCGTTGGCCGGGATGTTGATCGTGGACCCGACCCGTACGGTGTGCTTTTCGCCGCGGAAGGTGAACTCGATCTCGCCTTCGAGGATCGTGAACATCTCCTCGAAGTCGTGCCGGTGCGGCGGCGGGCCGCCGCCGTCGGGGACGTGCATGTCGATCAGGCAGTATCGGCCGTCGGTCTGCTCGCCGGTGACCAGCATGCCGTAGGTGTTGCCCACCAGTGAGATGTACGTCGTGGCGGGGTCGTCGGGGTCCGCCACGGTCAGCGAGCGGGACGGATCGTCGTCGGGGATCATCGTGGTCGTTTCCTTCACAGGTCAGTCGGGTGGGCGTCAGGCGCCGGGCGTGACGACGACCTTGCCGCTGGGCAGTGCGCCCGCGGCAGCGTCGGCGTGCAGCGCCGGCAGCTCGGCCAGCGGCACCCGCCGGGCGACCTCGACGCGCAGCTCGCCGCCGTCGATCAGCTCCACCAGGTGCGAGAGCTGCTCCGCGTCGCTGCGGACGAACAGGTCGATGCCGCGTACGCCGCGCTCCTCGTCGGTGGGCGCGGGCATCCACACGGTGGTGTTCACCAGGACACCGTCCGGGCGGATCAGACCGAGGAGCGCGGCCAGTTGTGCAGGTTCGACCGGCGCGAGGTTGAGCACGACGTCGACCGGCTGGCTCACCGCCGTGACGACGTCGGCGGTCGTGTGGTCGATGACCTCGTCCGCGCCCGCGTCCGTGACGCGCCGGCTGCTGTGCGGGCCGGCCGTGGCGATCACGTGGGCGCCGGCCTGCTTGGCCAACTGCACGGCGTAGCCGCCGACCGCTCCGCCCGCGCCGTTGACCAGCACGCGCTGCCCGGCGGTCAGCTCGGCGTGCTCGAACAGCGCCTGCCATGCGGTCAGGCCCACCAGCGGCAGCGCGGCCGCGTCGGACAGCGCGACGCTCTTGGGGGCGGGCGTCAGGGCCTCGGCCGGTGCCAGGACGTACTCCGCGGCGGCGCCGGCCCCCGCCATCGGCAGGAAGCCGATGACCTGGTCCCCGGCCAGGATGCCGGTCACGCCTTCGCCGAGCGCGTCGACCGTGCCGGCGACGTCGATGCCGGGGGTGTGCGGCAGCGTCACAGGGATCGGCCCCTGCATGAAACCGGCGCGGATGTTGGCATCGACCGGGTTGAACGACGTCGCCGCGACTCGGACCCGCACCTGCCCGGCGCCGGGGACCGGCTGCTCCACGTCCTCGTAACGCAGGACGTCGGCATCGCCGTACTGGTGGAAGCGCACTGCCTTCATAGTTCTTCTCACTTTCGCCCGCGGGGTCGCGGTCGCCCTGCGCCGCGCGCGAGGTCAAGACGCAAGACACGGTGGCTGCGGCGCCGGGCACGGCCGGCGGGCGGTAGATCATTGTGGAGGGTGAAGCTTCACCAGCGTACGAACAGGTGTACGCAGTACGGGTGTACCTTCGCGACACGGAATGGGATTCCGGCGACATCCTCATGAGGGCGGAGGACACATGACGAGCAGGCCGAGTTTCCGTGGCCCTGGCGGCAAGATGGGCACGTTCAGCGTCGACGCGGACTCCACCGGCACCGGTCGGGGAACGTGGGAGCCGTTCATCGACACCTGGAACGACCGTATGGGAGACCTGTACCCGCTGCCGGAATTCAGCGTTTCCACGGTCGACGGCTTTCAGGGAACGATGCGCTCGGTGGCCCTGGAAGACACCGCCGTCAACGAGCTCTGGGCATCCTCACCCGTGAGCACCCGGGCAGTCGGGGCGTACGAGCACGATGAGATCAGGTTGTACGTCGGGTTACGCGGCGCGGTGGCCCTGCAGGACCCGCACGATCAGGGCGGTGACGCGTACGTCTCGGCCGGCACCTACTTCATGCACCACGTCGTGACGGAGAATCACTTCCACACCACGCCCGTGATCGGCACCCGCATCTTCATCTTTCCCGGCGACGCCCTGCGGCCCCTGGTCGCCGGGAAACCGCGCACCGGCCAGGCCACCTCGCCTGCGGCGCAGATCCTCATGGCGCACACGAGCATGGTGCAGCGGACCGTGAGCGACCTCGGCCCGGCGGGCGCGCACGCGTCCCGCAACGCCCTGCTAGAACTCTCCAAAGGGCTGATCCTCGACCACTTCGACGACCGCGAGCCCACCTTCACCCCGGCACTGGCGCAGGCGGCCAAGGACCTGGCAGATGCCCGGCTCACCGACGCCGAGTTGTCGCCGGCCACGGTCGCCGCGCAACTGCATGTCTCCGTCCGGACCCTGCAGCGGGCCTTCGGGAGTCTGGACGAGTCGTTCAGCGCCTACATCCGCCGCCGACGCCTGGAGGAAGCGGCCGAGGCACTCACCGCCTCCGGGTCACGGCTCACCGTCTCCGAGGCCGCCGCGCGTTGGCATTTCACTGACAGCAGCCATTTCATCCGCGCTTTCAAGAAGCAATACCATGCAACACCAGCGCAATTCGCACGCCGCCTGACGTAACGCCTCACCCGGCCGCCGCGCGGAGCAGCGCCGGGAAGGCCTGCGATGCTATCCACCACGTGCTCCGGTGCGACCACGGCTGCTGCCGAGACTGCGGGGTCTGAGCCGTGTTTTAGTACTGCAACGGTTCTTGCCGTGACTATTGGCCAGGTCGGTCGTTGATGTGGTTATGGGTGGGGACCTTGCTGATGTCAGGTTGTGGGCGGGTGAACTGACCGCTCTGCATGGGCGCTTTGTGCACCGTTTCAGCAGGTCGGAGCCGCGTGAGTCGGCTCTGGCCTATATGCGGGGGCTGGTTGCTCCGCTGCAGCGTAAGAACGGCTGGACGCTGGCCGAGGAGGCCGGGCATGACGGGCCCGACCGTATCCAGCGGATGCTGAACCGGATCGAGTGGGATGCCGATGAGGTCCTGGACGACGTACGCGCCTATGTCGTGGAACACCTCGGCGAGAGGGATGCCGCGTTGATCGTCGACGACACCGGCTTCCTGAAGAAGGGAGTGCGGTCGGCCGGCGTGCAACGCCAGTACTCCGGAACTGCCGGCCGCACCGAGAACTGCCAGGTCGGCGTCTTCCTGGCCTACGCCACCGGCCGCGCACGCACCCTGATCGACCGGCGCCTGTATCTGCCCACGTCCTGGACGGACGACCGGGAACGCTGCCGCCGGGCCGGAATCGGCGACGAGGTCGCTTTCGAGACCAAGGTGGCCATGGCCAAGGCGATGGTCCGCAAGGCGATCGCCGAGAAGATCCCGTTCGCCTGGGTGACGGCGGATGCCGCCTACGGCTTCAGCAAGGGCTGGCGATACGAACTCGAGCAGGCCGACGTCTTCCACGTCATGGCCACAACGAGGCACGACACCGTCGTCACCCGCTGGGCACTCGACCACCCCGTCCACGACCTGTTCCCCGGCCTGCCCCGGCAGAAATGGAAACGCCGTTCCTGCGGCGAGGGAGCCCACGGCCGGCGGATCTACGACTGGGCACGCGTCGAGGTGAGGCCCTGGCACCGCGAAGACCGCCGCCACTGGGTTCTCGCCCGCCGCAGTGTCAGCAGGCCCGAGCAGATCTCTTACTACATCGCCTACTGCCCCGCCGACACGACGCTGGACGAGCTCATCCGCATCGCCGGGAGCCGATGGGCGGTCGAGGAATGCTTCCAGACCGCCAAGCAGGAATGCGGCCTGGACGACTACCAGGTCCGCCGCTACCCCGGCTGGCACCGCCACATGACCCTCGCCATGGCCGCCCACGCCTGCCTCACCGTCCTGCGCGCCCGCCAGCTCGACACGGACAAAGCAGAAACGGATCCTCCCAGCTCATCCACCTCAGCCTCGCCGAGATCAGACGACTGATCACCCGCCTCACCAACCGCCGACCCACCCCGGTCGACCACATCCTGCACCGGTCGACCTGGCGCAGAAGACGCCAACACCAAGCCCGCCTGAGTCACCACAAAAGACGCGGACACAGCCCCTGAAAACTGCCCAGCAATCAGAACAAACACCGTTGCAGTACTAGAGCGCGTAGATACTGACCGACATGGCAGAACACTCCGATTCGCAGCAGGACGTCACTTACCGGGCGCCCGTCGGCTCCGTCGACCTCAAGGCGTTTGACGACGATGGCAACTCGTACGAGATCCATGCGTGCCACGACTGCCCGCCCTGGCACGCCGAGGTCGTGGTCTCCCTGGAATGCGCCGACCGACCCCGGCATGGCTGCCTGCGGGGTCAGGGTGCGCCGGGTCCGCGGGGCCTCGCGGACCGCCACGACAGCTACCAGCTTGAAAACTCACGTCCCGCTCGACCTTGATTTCCAGTCTCGAACGGTTATCGTATGCGATCACCCGTAGTGCCACTTGCGGGTGATCGCACTCAAAGCCGGGGCCTGGCGTCCACTGCTAGGCCCCTCACCTTTATTCGCAATGTCGAACGATGGTCGATATTACGAACATCGACCCTGGGTAGCCGCCAGCATGATCACCTCACCAGAAGGACAGCCGTTGTGGCCACAGACCGCGATGACCTCGCACACCTCGAACCCTGCGTCGTAGGAGTCGACTTCGGCACCCTGTCCGGGCGGGCCGTGGTGGTCCGCGTCCGCGACGGGGCGGAGCTGGGGACGGCAGAACACGCGTACACCCACGCGGTCCTGGACCGGGAACTGCCCGACGGCACCAGGCTGCCGCCCGACTGGGCACTCCAGGTGCCGTCCGACTACATCGACGTGATGCGCACCGCCGTACCTGAGGCGCTGGCCCGTGCCGGAGTGCGGCCGGAGCAGGTGATCGGCATCGGCACGGACTTCACCGCCTGCACGGTGCTGCCGGTCCTCGCCGACGGCACCCCCTTGTGCGAACTGCCCGGTCTCGCCGGCCGGCCGCACGCCTACGTCAAGCTGTGGCGCCACCACGCCGCCCAGGCCCACGCGGACCGGATCAACGCGCTCGCGGCGGAGCGCAAGGAGCCGTGGCTGGCGCGCTACGGCGGGAAGATCTCCTCGGAGTGGGAGTTCGCCAAGGCGCTGCAGCTGCTGGAGGAGGACCCGGAGGTCTACGGCCGCACCGAGCGGTGGGTGGAGGCGGCGGACTGGATCGTGTGGCGGCTGTGCGGAACGTACGTCCGCAACGCCTGCACCGCCGGCTACAAGGGCCAGTTCCAGAACGGCGCGTACCCCTCCCGCGACTACCTCGCGGCACTGAACCCGGACTTCGCCGGTTTCGTGTCCGACAAACTGGACCAGCCGATCGGCGAGCTGGGCGAGCCGGCCGGGACGCTGACGGCCGAGGCCGCCGCCTGGACGGGACTGCCCGAGGGCATCACGGTGTGCGTGGGCAACGTCGACGCCCATGTGACGGCGCCCGCGGCGGCGGCCGTGGAGCCGGGGCAGATGGTCGCCATCATGGGGACCTCGACCTGCCATGTCATGAGCTCCGACCAGCAGGCCGAGGTGCCGGGCATGTGCGGGGTCGTGGACGGCGGCATCCTGCCGGGGCTGTGGGGCTACGAGGCCGGACAGAGCGGCGTCGGCGACATCTTCGGCTGGTTCGTCCGCACCGGGTTCCCCGCGTCGTACGCCCAGGAAGCCGCCGCGCTGAGCCGCGACGCGCACGAACACCTGACGGCCCTCGCGGCCGAGCAGAAAGTGGGGAAGCACGGGCTGATCGCCCTGGACTGGCACAGCGGCAACCGTTCCGTCCTGGTCGACCACGACCTCAGCGGCGTGCTGGTCGGACTGACGCTGTCCACCCGCCCGGAAGACGTCTACCGAGCACTGCTGGAAGCCACCGCCTTCGGCACCCGCACCATCATCGAGGCCTTCGAGACGGCCGGCGTGCCGGTGACCGAACTCGTCATCGCGGGCGGCCTGACCAAGAACACCCTGCTCATGCAGATCTACGCCGATGTCACCCGCCGTCCGCTCAGCGTCATCGGCTCCGCCCAGGGCCCCGCTCTCGGGGCCGCCATGCACGCCGCGGTCGCCGCCGGAGCGTACCGCGACATCGGGGCCGCGGCCGCCGCGATGGGCAAGGTCCACCGCGGCGTGTACCAGCCCGACCCCGAACAGGCCGCGGCCTACGACCGCCTGTACGCCGAGTACCGGCTGCTGCACGACTACTTCGGCCGCGGCGCCAACGACGTCATGCACCGCCTGCGCCGCCTCCGCGCCGAAGCGTCCGCCTGAGCGCCACGCCCCCCCCCCCAGAAAGCCCCCCAGACACGAAAGACAGGTCCCCGTCATGACCACACCAGCCTCGACCAACGACCACCAGGAGATCTGGTTCCTCACCGGCAGCCAGGCTCTGTACGGCGAAGAGACCCTGCAGCAGGTCGCCCACCAGTCCCGGCAGATCGCCGAGCGCCTCGACGCGGCGAACGAGATTCCCCTGCGCATCGTGTGGAAGCCGGTCCTCACCGACGCCGACTCGATCCGCCGCCTGTGCCTGGAGGCCACCACCTCCGACCGGTGCGCGGGCGTGATCCTGTGGATGCACACCTTCTCGCCGGCGAAGATGTGGATCGCCGGACTCAGCGCCCTGGACCGGCCCGTGCTGCACCTGCACACCCAGTACAACCTGTCGCTGCCCTGGCCGAGCATCGACATGAACTTCATGAACCTGAACCAGGCCGCCCACGGCGACCGCGAGTTCGCGCACATCGAGCAACGGCTCGGTATCACCCGTAAGGTCGTCGCCGGTCACGCGACCGACCCCCGCGTCGTGGGGCGCGTCGCCGCCTGGGCCCGGGCCGCCGTCGGCAGGCAAGCGGCGCGCACTCTGCGCCTGGCGCGCTTCGGCGACAATATGCGGGACGTCGCCGTCACCGAAGGCGACAAGGTCGAGGCACAGATGCGGTTCGGCTTCTCCGTGAACACCTACGGCGTGAACGACCTGGTTGCCGTCGTCGACACCGTCGAGGACAAGGCCGCCGCCGAACTCGCCGCCGAGTACGTCGAGTCCTACGACGTGGTGCCGGCCTTGCGTCCCGGTGGCATCCGCCACGACTCCCTGTTGTACGCCGCCCGCCAGGAGCTGGGCCTGCGCGCCTTCCTCACCGAGGGCGGCTTCACCGCCTTCACCACCAACTTCGAGGACCTGGGCGGACTTCGCCAACTGCCCGGCCTGGCCGTGCAACGCCTGATGGCCGACGGGTACGGCTTCGGCGGCGAAGGCGACTGGAAGACCTCCGCCCTGCTGCGCACCATGAAGGCCATGGGCCTCGGCCGACCCGGCGGGACCAGCTTCATGGAGGACTACACCTACCACCTCGGCCCGGGCACCCCGCGCATCCTCGGCGCCCACATGCTGGAGGTCTGCCCGTCCATCGCCGCCGCCCGCCCCCGCTGCGAGATCCACCCCCTGTCCATCGGCGGCCGCGAGGACCCGGTCCGTCTGGTCTTCGACGCCGCCCCCGGCCCGGCGGTGGTCGTCGGCCTGTCCGACCTGGGTGACCGCTTCCGCCTCACCGCCAACACCGTGGACGTCGTCGCCCCCAGCGAACCCCTGGGCCGCCTGCCCGTGGCCCACGCCGTGTGGAAGCCCCGCCCCTCCCTGGCTGAGTCCGCCGAGAGCTGGCTGCTCGCCGGCGCCCCGCACCACACCGTCCTCAGCTCCGCCGTGGACAGCGAGACACTCACCGACTTCGCGGAGATGGCCGGCGTCGAACTGCTCACCATCGACGAGAACACCACGACCGGACAGTTCGCCAAGGAAGTCCGGTGGAACGCCGCCTATCACCGTCTCGCCCTAGCCCTGTGACCGCCGGTACAAGGAGCACACCGATGACCACGAGTGTCCGCGACGGTCTGCGGCAAGAGGTACTGGACGCGAACCTCGCCATCCCGCAGGTCGGCCTCGCCACCCTGACATGGGGCAATGTGAGCGGAGTCGACCGGGACGCGGGGGTCTTCGTCATCAAGCCCTCCGGCGTCGCCTACGAGGACCTCACCCTCGACGACCTGGTGACGGTCCGCCTGTCCGACGGAGCGGTCGTCGCGGGCGACCTGCGTCCCTCCACCGACACCGAGACCCACCGCTGCCTCTACCTCGCCTTCCCCTCCATCGGCGGCGTGACCCACACCCACTCCACCCACGCGGTGGCCTTCGCCCAGGCGCGCCGCGAGATACCGGTGCTGGGCACCACCCACGCCGACACCTTCAACGGCCCCCTCCCCGTCACCCGCGACCTCACCAAGGAGGAGTGCGCCAAGGACTACGAGTACAACACCGGCCGCGTCATCGTGGACCTGTGGGAAGGAGACGACCACAAGGCCGTCGAGGTCCCCGCCGCGCTGGTCGCCAACCACGGACCCTTCACCTGGGGCGCCACCGCCCGCAAGTCCCTGGAACACGCGATCATCTGCGAAGCCGTCGCCGACATCGCCCTCCACACCCTGTCCCTCAACCCCACCGCACCGCCACCCCCACACCTCCTGACCCGCCACTACACGCGCAAACACGGCCCCGATGCCTACTACGGCAACCCGGAACAGGACATCACTGCGCCCGTTTGACGAGTCTCGTAATTCTGGGAGTAGGCCCCGCCGACCTACCACGGTCGGCGGGGCCGCCTCGGGTGTCATCGGGCCGGTCTCCTGGATCGGTTGCGGTCGCGCACGCGTCGTCGGACCAGGAGCGCGGCCATAGAGTCCGGGCATGTCTCATCGTGTTGCTATGCGTCAAGCCCTCCCGAAAGGGATGCGCGCGCGACAAGGCCATGGCGAGCGCCTTGCGCACCACACTCACCGCACTGAATAACGCTGAGGCAGTTCCGGTGTCACTGAGGCAGCACACTGTGAGCCGAGCGAGTGCGGTGTGGGGGATATCGGAGTCGCGCAGCTCCGCGCGGAGGCTGCTGTGCTGCTCCGCTTCCTCGACGGCCGCGGCACCCGTAGAGACACGGCGGACACGTCATACCGAGCAGGCGACCGTACCCGGCTGGGGCCGAAGCAGCACCTACCGTGGTACGCCCGCTGGGACGCCGAACGCCTTCGCACCGATGGCCCGTGCTCAACGCCGACGAGACCGGTCTCGAACGTCGCCACGCGGCCGGGGTCCCGAGACGGTGCGGTGCACCGCCGAGTCCGGTTCGACTGCGGAGATGATCACAGTCGCGCCGACACCGGAATCACCGCTGCTGTATCCGTCAGTGGCAACGGCAACTCACATAGCAGGACTCCCGTCGACGGCGCATCAGGCGCACAGCTCGGCCAGATCTACCGCCTTTGATCAGTGGCGACACCTACGTGGCGCCACGTGCCGCCAAGCCGCACCCGCCCTACTCAGCCCCGCACGAGCCGCTGAGGCGGAGTTCAGCTGGACTCGCGGACGACGAGTCGGCAGGGAACGGTGTGCAGGCCGGGCTCCGGCTCCGAGCCGATGGCGTCCAGCAGCCGCAGGGCGGCCTGTCGGCCGATCTCGGCGAGGTCCGTGTCGATCGTGGTGAGGGGCGGGCGGCAGGCCAGGGCCATGACGTCCCAGTTGTCGTAGCCCACGATGGCGACCCGGCCGGGAACGTCCAGGCCGTTCTCGCGCAGGGTGTCGGCGACGCCCCTGGCGATCTGGTCGTTGCCGCAGAAGACGGCGTCCGTGTCCGGCGCGGTACGCAGGACCGCCTCGGCGGCGCGGCGCCCCCATGCCTCGCTCCACTCGCCGAAGTGGACACGGCCGGTGGAGAGTTCGAGCGAGGCGCGTTCGAGCAGCTCGACGGTGTGGTGGGCGCGGTCGCGGGCGGCCGCGTGGTGTGCGGGGCCGGTGATGTGCGCGATCCGGGTGCGGCCCGTCGCCAGCAGATGATCGACGGCGAGCTGCGCTCCGCTCCGGTCGTCGGAGACGACGGAAATGTCGTCCGGATCGGTGGACGGGGAGAGCGCGTAGACCGTCGGTATCGGATCGATGCCCTTGAGCGGAGGACGCGGGTCGGTGCGGCGGCCGGTCACGATGATGCCGTCCACCCGGCGGTCCGTGAGGTTGCGCAGGTGGTGTTGTTCGCGGATGGCGTCGCCACGGGTGTCGCACAGCAGCACGGAGATCTTCCCGGCCCCGAGCGCGTCTTCGGCGCCGAGCAGGACAGGAGTGCTGAAGCGGCCGATGCCGTCGGTGGTCATCAGCCCCACGGTCCAGCTGCGGCCGGTGTGCAGGCTCTGCGCATGCTGGTTGGGGCGGAAGTCGAGCTCCTCCACGGCTGCCAGGACGCGCTGCCGTGTCTCGGGCCGCATCCTGCCGTTGCCGTTCAGCGCTTTCGAGGCCGTACCGACGCTGACACCGGCCAGCTTGGCAACGTCGGCGAGCTTCGCCCGACCGGCTGAAGGGGACCCTGGAACGACGGTCACGCGCAATCCTTTTCCTAGATGACGTCGGCGATGCACATACTGGCATTGTTCGCACCCACTGACCAGCTTTGACGAGGTACGGCAAATAGTTGCCGTACCCCCTTGACTCACGCTCGTCGGCTACCTACGTTTCCGACAGAAAAACGATTTCTCAGGCGGGTCCGAGAGGCGGAGCACCGCCTACGCGGTCTTCCCGGGACGCCATGACACCCACCGTGCGCCGGCCCCACCCGCTTCCCCCTCTACCTCTTCGGAGAGCCATGCCCCGCCCACGTTCAGCCGTGTCTTCCTCCCCGTCCTCGGCCTCGTCCGATGCGGGAGGCAGCCCCACGGGTCCGGTCCGCCTCGGTCCGGGCGCCAAGGCCGCGCTGGTCCCCGCCACCGTCGAGATGCGTGCCGGCTTCTGGGGCACCCGGCGTGCAGTGAACGCCCGTACCTCCATCCCGCAGGGCCCAAATCTGTTGGAGTCCGCGGGAAACCTGAACAACCTGCGGATCGCGGCCGGCATCGCCGAGGGTGAGTTCCAGGGCGGGTACCCGTTCGTGGACTCGGATGTCTACAAGTGGCTGGAGGCCGCGTCCTGGCAGCTCGCCCGGCGGACACCCGAGGACGAGGGCCCGCTCGCCGCGGACGTGGAGCAGATCGTCGCCCTCGTCGCCGACGCGCAGCAGCCCGACGGCTATCTGAACACGTGGTTCCAGCTGCTCAAGGGCGGTGAGCGGTACCAGGACCTGCGCTGGGGACACGAGTTGTACTGCGCCGGTCACCTCATCCAGGCCGCGGTGGCCCATCACCGGTCCACCGGCCGTACCGAACTGCTCGACGTGGCCGTGAAGTTCGCCGACCACATCGACTCGGTCTTCGGCCTGCCCGGCAGCGGCAAGCCCATCGACGGCATCGACGGCCACCCCGAGGTCGAGACCGCCCTGGTGGAGCTGTACCGGGAGACCGGCGAACGCCGCTACCTCGACCTCGCCGGCTACTTCGTCGACCGCTTCGGCCACGGCCTGCTCGGCAGCGAGGCGTACTGCCAGGACCGCGTCCCCCTGCGCGAGGCGACCAACGTCGAGGGGCACGCCGTACGTCAGTTGTACCTGTTGGCCGCCGCCACCGATCTGGCGACCGAGACGGAGGACGCCGAACTGCGCGCCGCCGCCGAACGGCTGTGGTCGGCGATGACCGCCACGAAGACGCATGTGACCGGCGGGCTGGGCGCACACCACGACGAGGAGGACTTTGGCGACCCGTACGAACTCCCCAACGAGCGCGCGTACTGCGAGACCTGCGCCGCCATCGCCTCCATCCAGTGGAACTGCCGCATGGCCCTGCTCACCGGCGAGGCCCGCTACTCCGACCTGATCGAACGCACCCTGTTCAACGGCTTCCTGGCCGGGGTCTCCCTGGACGGCGAGAGCTGGCTGTACGTGAACCCGCTCCAGGTCCGCGACGGGCACACCGACCCCGGCGGCGACCAGTCGGCCCGCCGCACCCGCTGGTTCCGGTGCGCCTGCTGCCCGCCCAACGTGATGCGGCTGCTGGCCTCCCTGGAGCACTACCTCGCCTCCAGTGACGCAGGCGGCCTGCAGATCCACCAGTACGCCACCGGGCGCTACGCCGGCGACCTCGACGGGACCCCGGTCGCGGTGCGCGCCGAGACCGACTACCCCTGGCAGGGCACGATCGGCCTGACCGTCGAGGAGACCCCGGCCGACCGTCCCTGGACCCTCTCGCTGCGCATCCCCCAGTGGTGCCGCGAGTTCCGGGTCCGGTGCGGGGACACGGCGTACGACCAGAGTGACGCGCCGGTCAGCGACGGCTGGATGCGGCTGGAGCGCACCTGGGCGCCCGGCGACCAGGTCGTCCTCGAACTCACCCTGGAGCCCCGCCTCACCGCCGCGGACCCCCGGGTGGACGCCGTACGCGGCTGCGTGGCGATCGAGCGTGGACCGCTCGTGTACTGCCTGGAAGGGGTCGACCACCCCGGCGGCGATCTGGACGACATCGTCCTCGACACCACCCGCCCCCTCGCGGTGCAGCACCGCCCGGACCTGCTCGGCGGCGTCACCACGGTCGCGGCGACCGGCCGACGGCGGCACATCCCCGACGCAGGCTGGTGGCCGTACGCCTCCGCCGACAGCGCGGCCCCCGAGACGGACGGCGACCCCGTCGAACTCACCGCCATCCCCTACTACGCCTGGGCCAACCGCGAGGACGGCAGCATGCGCATCTGGCTGCCGACCTCCTGACCCCTCCCCGTCCTCCTCTTCCGCTTCCCCTCCTTCTTCCTCCTCCTACCGCTCCCTACGAGCCGCCCCAAAGACAACGAGGTCACCGTGAGAAACTCCCGCCGTACCCTGATCGCCGCCATTGCCGCCGTCGGCACGCTCACCTCCGTCGCCGCCTGCGGCGGTGGTTCCGACTCGTCCGCCTCCGGGTCCGGCCACGCCGGCGGAACGTACACCTTCTGGGACCCGTACCCGCAGTTCGACGCCTCCTCCGCCTGGGGCAAGCTCGTCACCAAGTGCGGCACCGACGCCGGGGTCAAGATCAAGCGCACCGGCATGGACACCACCGACCTGGGCAACAAGGCCCTGCTCGCCGCCCAGCAGGGCAACGCCCCCGACGTGATGCTCGTCGACAACCCCGTCGTCTCCACGCTGGTGGAGGCGGGGATCCTCAACAAGACGAGCGACCTCGGCCTGGACACGAAGCCCATCCAGAAGAACATCCTCGGCGCGGGCACGATCGACGGCGCCTCCTACGGCGTGCCGATCGGCGCCAACACCCTCGCGCTCTACTACAACGAGAAGGTGCTCTCCGCCGCCCACGTCGACCCCGCCTCCATCAAGGACTGGGCCTCGCTGACGGCGGCCCTGAAGAAGGTCAAGGACGCCGGCAAGAAGGGCATCACCTTCTCCGCGATCAATACCGAGGAGGGCAGCTTCCAGTTCCTGCCGTGGTTCTGGGGCTCCGGCGGTGACCTGACCAAGCTCGACTCGTCGAAGGGCGTGGCCGCGCTGTCCCTGTGGAAGCAGTGGGTCGACGCCGGGTACGCGCCCAAGGACGTTCTGCAGAACACCCAGACCACCAGCTGGCAGGAGTTCGCCACCGGTGACTACGCGTTCGGCGAGAACGGCACCTGGCAGCTCGGCAACGCGGAGAAGGCCGGCTTCGGCTACGGCGTCATCAGCATCCCGGCGCAGAACAGCGGTGCGGCTCCGGTACCGACCGGCGGCGAGTTCGTCACGGTGCCCGTGCAGAAGGACAGCGCACGCTACGACGTCAGCAAGAAGATCGTCACGTGCCTGACCAACTCCGCCAACCTGCTGTCCACGGACACCACGCTGGCGTACGTCGCCCCGACCGCGGCGGTGCAGGCCAAGCAGGTCGCGGCGAACCCGAAGCTCAAGCCGTGGGTCGACGCGGTGGCCGCGGCGCGTGGTCGCACCAGTGGTGGTCTGGGGACCAAGTACCCGACCATCTCCCAGCCGATGTGGACCGCTGTGCAGAGCGCCCTGTCCGGCGGCCAGAGCCCGCAGGCCGCTCTCGAGACCGCGCAGAAGGCCGCCGACAAGGGCAAGAGCTGACACTCGAGGTCCTCGTGGACACCCAGGGCATCCTCCGGCAGGACCGCACGACACCCGAACCGTCCGGACACCGCCACCGCCCCGGGCAGGCCACCCGCACACAGGAGTTCGCATGACCATCGCCCGCGTCGACCGCCGCGCACAGCGGTCCCCGGTCAGGTCCGGGTCGACCGGCACCGCCGACCCGACGGACGTGTCGGCGCTCCGGCGCCGCCAGCGGCGCAAGAGCCGGCTGACCGCACTGGCGTTTCTCGCGCCGCTGGCCGTCTACCTCGCCGCGTTCTACGTCTATCCCCTGTACCGCAACCTCGACCTGAGCCTGCGCGACTACACCGTTCGCTCGTTCGTGGCGGGCGACGCGCCCTTCTCGGGGCTGGACAACTTCAGGACCGTCCTGGACGATCCCACGTTCGGCCCAGCGATGCGCCACACCATGATCTTCACCTTCGTGTCGATCGCCTTCCAGTACGCCGCCGGCCTCGCCCTCGCGGTCTTCTTCAACCGCCACTTCCGGCTGGCCGGCACCCTCCGCGCGCTGTTCCTGATCCCCTGGCTGCTGCCGCTGATCGTGTCGGCGTCGACCTGGTCGTGGATGTTCAACAGCGAGTCCGGTGTCCTCAACTACGCCCTCCACTTCGTGGGCGTGGCCCCGGTCGACTGGCTCAACTCACCGGACTGGGCGCTGCCCTCGGTCATCATCGCCAACATCTGGATCGGCATCCCGTTCAACCTCGTCATCCTCTACAGCGGCCTGCAGAACATCCCCGGTGAGTTGTACGAGGCCGCGTCCCTGGACGGGGCGAGCGCCTGGCAGCAGTTCCGGCGGATCACCTTCCCGCTGCTGCGCCCGGTGTCCGCGATCACGCTGCTGCTGGGTCTCGTCTACACCCTCAAGGTGTTCGACCTGATCTGGATCATGACCAAGGGCGGCCCGGGTGACGCCTCGTCCACCCTGGCCACCTGGTCCTACCAGCTCGGATTCGGCACCCTGCTGCCGAAGTTCGGCCCGGGCGCGGCCGTCGGCAACATCCTCATCCTCATCGCCCTCGTCTTCGGCCTGCTGTACATCCGTGTCCAGAGGAGGCAGGAAGCGTGAAGTCACGTACCGGATCCCGCCGTTACACCGTCATCGGGCTCGTGCTCACCGCTGTGATGCTGTTCCCGGTGTACTGGATGCTGAACGTGTCCCTGACCCCGCAGCAGGACATGCGCAAGAGTCCACCCGATCTGCTGCCGCTGCATCCCACCTTCGAGGGCTACCGAGCGGTGCTCAACGACCAGATGCCCTACCTCGGCACCAGCCTGCTCATCGGTCTGGGCACGGTCGTCCTCACCCTGGTCCTCGCCGCCCCGGCCGGTTTCGCGCTGGCCAAGCTCCGGCCTTTCGGCGGAGGGTTCCTCGGTTTGGTGCTGCTGGTCGCCCAGATGATCCCCGGCATCGTCATGGCGATGGGCTTCTACGGCATCTTCCTCGACCTCGGCCTGCTCAACTCCTGGTGGGGCCTGATCATCGCGGACTCGACCATCGCCGTGCCCTTCGGCGTCATGATCTTCACGGCGTTCATGTCGGGCATCCCCGGCGAACTCATCGCCGCGGCCCGCATCGACGGTGCCGGCACCTGGCGCACCTTCCGGTCCGTCGTCCTGCCGGTGAGCCGCAACGCCATCGTCACGGTCTCGCTCTTCAGCTTCCTGTGGGCCTGGTCCGACTTCGTCTTCGCCAACACCCTCGACGGCGGCGGCGACTGGCGGCCGATCACCCTCGGTATCTACCACTACATCGGCAACAACAACCAGGAGTGGAACGCGATCATGGCCACCGCCGTCGTCGCGTCCCTGCCGGCCGCGGTGCTGCTCGTCCTCGCCCAGCGCTACGTGGCCGCCGGCGTGACCGCGGGCGCGGTCAAGGACTGAGCACCCGTGCCCACCGCCCCCGCCCCACCAACCAGGCGGGGCCGTGCTCCGCCGCCTCGCTCGTACACCACGTAGGACTGCCACCCGTCACATGGGTTCACGTCCCCTGCGATCGGTCCGGCCTATCCCCCGAGCCGCCCCACCCCGGCGCACCCCGCCACCAGCACCTCCCATCCAGCACTCAGGAGAGCCGCTGATGTCATACCTGAGCTCCCGTCACCGCCGCAGAGCCACCCTCGGCCGCGCCACCGCCGCCGCCCTCGCCACGGCCCTGGCCACAACGGCCGTCGTCCTGACGGGCACCTCCGCCCAGGCCACCCCCACCTCCTCCACCACTCTGGTGGTCAACGCCAACCAGACCCTGCGCCCGGTCACCCACGTCGGCACGGGCAGCCTCTACGGCCTCGCCGACGACACCACCCCTGCCGACAGCCTGGTCCAGGCGCTGAAGCCGAACACCTTCGTACAGATGGCACCGGGCGGCTCCCAGCTGCCCAACGGCGAGCCCAAGCCCGCCGGTGACGCCCTGGTCGTGGCGCCGAAGGCGGCCCGCGCCGGCGCCAAGGTGGTCGCACGGATGCCGGACTGGTACCCGGACTTCCCCTACAAGTGGGTCAGCATGAGCGACTGGCTGTCCGCCGTGGACAAGCAGATCGCCGCCGTGAAGGCCTCCAACGTCACCAACATCTCGGCATGGGCCATCTGGAACGAGCCCGACGCGAATTGGGACACCACCCACGCCGGCCCGTTCGACGCCGCATGGAGCACGACGTACAAGGAGATCCGCTCCAAGGACACCACCACCCCAATCCAGGGTCCCAGCTTCGCGACGTACACCCGCGCGAAGATGCAGACGTTCCTCCAGGACGCCATCGCCAACAACACCGTGCCTGACGTCATCGCCTGGCACGAGCTGCAGAGCAGCGCGAACATAGCCGCCCACATCGCCGACTACCGCGCCCTGGAGTCCAGCCTCGGCCTCAGCCCGCGCCCGATCGACATCGAGGAGTACGGCACGCCGTCCGAGATGGGCAACTCCGGCGCGCTCATCAGCTACGCCGCGAAGTTCGAGCGGGCCGGCGTACGTGACGCCGAACTCGCCTTCTGGAACCACTACGGCACGCTCGGCGACACCCTGACCGACACCGGCGGCTCGCCCAACGGCTCGTACTGGACGTACAAGTGGTACGGCGACATGTCCGGGAACATGCTCGTCACCACGCCTCCCGCCCAGACCGGCATCGACGGCATCGCCTCCCTCAACGGCTCCGGCAACCAGATCAGCGTCGTCGCCGGCGGCTGCAGCGGCTCCTGCGCGGTGACGGTCAACGGTCTGTCGTCCCTGTCGGCCTTCGGCTCCACGGTCCACGTCAAGCTGGAGTACAGCCCGAACACCGGCCGTACGACCGCCTCCCCCGGTCCGATCACCGTCTCCGACGCCGACTACACGGTCACGAACGGCTCGATCACCGTTCCGGTGGCGATGAACGCCTCCGACGGCTACCACCTGGTCATCACCCCCAGCGGCACCGACACCTCCCTGGCCGGGCGCTACCAGATCACCAACAAGAACAGCGGACTCGCCCTGGACACACAGAACGCGGGCACCGCTCAGGGCACCTCGGTCGTGCAGTCCACGTCCACCACGGGCACCGACCAGAACTGGACCCTCGTGTCCGCAGGCTCGGGTCTCTACAAGATCGTCAACCAGAAGAGCGGGCTGCTGCTCGGTATCACCAACGCCGGCACCAGCGACGGCGGCACCGCCCTCATCTGGGGTGACAACGGCACCGCCGACCACCTCTGGCAGGTCATCCCGGCACCGGGCGGCTACTACAAGATCGCCAACTACAACAGTGGCCGTCTGCTCGGCGTCACCAACATGAGCACCACTTCCGGCGCCCAGGTCATCCAGTGGACCGACAACGGCACCGCCGACCACCTCTGGAATCTCACCTCCCGCTGATACACCCGCCAACGGCCCCGCGCCCGCCAACCACGGCAGACGCGGGGCCACCGCGTACAGCGGGCGACTTCACGCAGTGCGCCTGCGAGGTGCCGCGCCAGACGTGAGCCGAGCCGCTTCCACGTGCCGTCGTACGCCGACGAGGCCGATCCGGGATTCCATGAGGGTGTTCTCCAAGGCGTCCCCGACGGTGCCGATCGAGACTTCGATGCCGACCTCGAGGAGGTGGGCGGTGAAGGCGAAAGACGTGTACTGACTGCCCGCATTCAAATGATGAACCGGCCCGGAACAACGGGAGTCCCGGCGCGGTCCCGCCCCCACAGGTAGGTCGAGGACGAGTTTGGCCCGCTTGCTGGTGACGGTGGACCAGCCGACGATCGCCCGGGAGAACACGTCGACGACGAACGCGACGTAGACGATCCCGGACCAGGTGGCCACTTGGGTGAAGTCGGCCACCCACCGCCCGTGGCCGTCGTCCCGGATGGTGGCGCGGATCTTCCTCCCTCGTCGGGCGCCCTCAAGGCCAAGGTCGCGCATCAGCCGGACGACGGCGCATCGGGCCACCGTATGCCTTCGCGACGCTCGGGCAGCAGGGGTGGGACCGGCGGGGGTTCGTCCTCGCGGCGAGCGCTGCAGCCGCCGCATCCGCGGGTGCAGGAGTGTTCGGCCGGGTCCTGAACGGGGCGAGCGGCCGCGACGCGGTGACCTCACGCAGAAAACTGCACCTGCCCGCTCCGGCATCGCCGGCTGCGGAGGTGCCCGCTCCGGCATCGCCGGCTGCGGAGGTGCCCGCGGGCGCGTAGCTGCGGATCCCCCGGGTGAGCTCCTTCATGACGTCCGGCAAGGGTTTCTACAGGGTCGACACCGCCCTGGTCGTGCCGAAGGTGGATGCGAGCGCGTGGCGCCTGCGCGTTCATGGGCACGGTGTCGCCCGCCCGGTGACGTTGTCCTTCGAGGACCTGCTGAGGCGGGAGCTGGTCGAGCGGGACATCACGCTGACGTGTGTGTCGAACGAGGTCGGCGGCCCTTACGTGGGCAACGCCCGCTGGATCGGCGTGCGCCTGGCCGACCTGCTGGCCGAGTGCGGAATTCAGCCTCCCTCCAGGGGAGGGCCCGCCGATCAGCTCGTGGCCCGCTCCGTGGACGGCATGACCATCGGCAGCCCGCTCGAGGACGTCATGGACGGCCGCGACGCGCTGCTCGCCGTCGGCATGAACGACGAACCGCTGCCCTTCGACCACGGCTTGCTACGTCTCCGCGTGCAAGTGGATCGAGGACATCAAGCTCACCACCTTCGACGCCTACGACCCCTACTGGGTCAGACGCAAGTGGGCCCGCAAGGCGCCCATCAAGACCCACCGACGGTTCGCTGCGCCACCTGGTGACCGACGGCAAGGACCGGTTGAAGGTCACCGGCTACCTGGACACCTCCCACGGCCGGGTCACGACGACGGTCGAGCGGACCGTCACGACCGCGATCGACCACCAGTAGACGCCGGACGAGAACACCGACGACCAGACCGGTATGTGGAGCGACCACCAGACCGTGACCACCAACGGCCAGGTGTCCCGCACGAACCGCACCTACACGCTCGACGGCCGCTCCACCAGCGACAACGCCAACCGCCTCCGCGTGATCATGTCCGTCGGCGACCACGCGCTCCTCGACGCCACCCGCATCGACGACATCTACCAGGGAGACGCCACCTTCACCCTCGGCGTCCCCCGCGAGGATCTGAATGTTCATCGCTGCAGTCGATTACGTGAGCACGCGCCCGGCCAAGACGAGGGCATCCAGGTTCGCCACTGGACCTCCTGGCATCGCCACCTCACCCTGGCGATGCCAGCGCTGGCCTTCCTCGCCGCCGTCGCCGTCAGCGCGAAGCCCGTCCGGAACACCGACCCGAACCGTTCAGTGCGCAGCAGCGACCTGATCGACCTGACCGTCCCGGAGATCCGCCACCTCATCGCACTGGACTAGCTGCGGAGATGTGTCGTCTCCAGAGTCGCTCGGGCTGCCGTCAGCGCCGGGTGGGTCTGTTGCGCGACGCGGTGGAAGGTTTCCTGGGCGGGGCGGGCCGGCCAGGCCGGGGGAAGGTGGCGGGCCGGGAGTCTCGGGTCCGCGCGGATGGTCCGGAGCCAGTCGCTCACCAGGCGGAGCCGGGTGCCGATCGGGTCGTGGTCGGTGCCGTTTCCCAGGTGGGCGCTCCAGCGCTTGTCGAAGGCGACATAGCGGGCGGCGATGGACTCCAGGTCCCAGGTGCCGCAGATCATCTGCTCGATGTCGGTCACCTCGGCGGCCTGGGCGTGGAAGATCTTGACGTGGGCCGTGAGACCGAGGTCGGTGACCACCCTGGAGACGCCCACGTGCCCGGGGGCAATCCACAGGCCGCTGTACAGCGCGCCGAATCCGGACCAGCTGAGCCGTGAGCGCAGGTCGTGGCGCTGGCGTTTCCAGGCGTCGGGCAGGGAGAAGCCGAGCAGGGTCCAGGAGCCGTCCCAGTCGTCGTTGACGGCGCCCTGCTTCCAGATGCGGGTGCGGCCGTCGATCAGGACGCGGCCGGCCTGCGGGGTCAGGCCGAAGAACATCTTGCGGCCCTCGCGCTGACGCTGGAGCAGGCCTCGGTTGACCATGCGGGTGAGGGTGGAGCGTACGGCCTGTTCACCCACGCCCACGCGGCCCAGGACGTCGATGATGCTGCCCGAGTAGACGCCCAGGTCCCCCTCCTCCAGGACGTGATTGCCGAAGAAGGTGAGCATGAGCGACTGCGGGCGCGGCTGCGGCCCCTCCGCGGTGTCCAGGATGTCGTCGTCCTCCACGGGGGCAAGGGTACGACCGCCCGCCGACCGTGCGGCAGGCGGTCGTACGAGGTCACCGGCGGTCGGCGGGGTGGGCAAGGTCGTAGGGGCGGAGGTAGGGGGTGGGACGGTACGTGATGTAACGGGTGGGGGTGGTGGGGTCGGCCTCGGTGGCGCGGGAGTTGAGGGACGCCGGGTCGGTGCCCTGCCAGCTGCCGATGGTCAGGCGGTCCTCCAGGGTGTGGAGGGCGGCCAGTTGTTCGGCGGGGCTGAAGGTGCAGTGGCCGGCGTTGTCGACGTACGCCTGGCGAAGGAGGGGGGCGGCGCCGGCGGCCGTCACGGCTCGTCGCAGGGCGCTTTCCGTCTGGACGGGGACCAGAGGGTCGCCGATGGTGTGGATGGAGAGCTGGGGCTTGGCCAGCTTGCCGGTGAAGCTGCTGGTGGTGCCCATCCAGGCGACGGCGGCCGGGTCCGCGGTGACGCGCGGGGCCCGGTTGAGGGCGGCGAGGTCCTTGGTCAGGGAGAGGCCGGCCTTCTTGTACAGCGCGGTGACCTCCTTGCGGACGGAGGACTTCCCGAGCAGCCGTGCGTAGTCGACGCCGGTGTTCCAGGACATGTTGCCGCCCGCCCGCACCTCGGCCTCCTGGCGGCGGTTGAAGGCGGCCATCTTCAGCAGGCCCTTGACGGCGTCGTACTGGTTGGCCTGCTGGGCGTCCCAGTCGTTCGCGGCGGGGCGGGTCTGGGTGGGCGCGTTCCACACCGGGATGTTGTGCAGGGCCGTGGCGAGGGCGATACGGGCCCGGCCCTCGGCCGTGGACTGGGCGGAGTCGACCTTGGCGGTGAGGGTGTTCGCCGCGTCGGTGGCCGCCTCCTGGCTGGGGAGGTTCACCAGCGGGACGTCGGAGCCCAGGAGCGTCTTGAGGGCGAACACCGGGTCGAGGGTGTTGTTCCAGTTGGCCACGCCACCATGGACCAGGCCGCACATGGAGAGCGAGCCGTCGATCTCGTCTGGGGCGCGCTCGGCTATCGCGGTGGTGACCAGGCCTCCGTACGACCGTCCCCACGCGATGGTGCGGGAGGCCTGGCCGAAGCGGGTGGTGAAGGCCTTCAGGGTGGCCAGCTGGTCGGGGACCGCGTCGGTGACCGCCCAGCCGGTGCTGGCGTACGAGGAGCCGATGAGGGCGTAACCCTGCTGGAGGAGAAGGGCCTTGGTGGGGGCGTCCGGGGCGTCCTGGGCGGGGTTGGCGGGGCCGGCGTTGTAGCCGTGGCTGAAGAGGAGGACGGTGCCGTTCCAGGTGGCCGGGACGTCCATCATGTACGTGGCCCCGGAGGGGAGCCTGCCGTCCACGTGGGTGGGGTCCGCGTCCGCCGCCGTGGCCGCGGGTGCGGTGGTGAGGCAGAGCAGGAGGGCTGCCGTGCAAGCGATGCGGGTGCCGTGCCTCATGCGGTGATCTCCTCGGTGTGGTGGGGGGTGGTGGGGAGTTCGGGGGTGGGCTCGTCGCCGAGTGAGGTACGGCTCGTCTCGCGGACGAACCACACCGTCAGCGCGGTGATCAGCGAGCCGCCGCACAGCAGGAGGGCGACGGGGGTGCCGTTGCCGCTGCTCGCGACCAGGCTGCCGGCGATCAACGGGGAGAATCCGGCGCTCACGAGGGTCGCGCCCTGGTAGCCGAGGGAGGCGCCGGTGTAGCGGACCCGGGTGCCGAACATCTCGCTGAACAGGGCTCCCAGCGGGCCGTACATCAGCGACTGGGAGATGCCGTGGCCGATGACGACGGCCAGGATCAGGGCTCCCGACGACCTGGAGTCGACCAGCGCGAGGACGGGGAAGGCGGTGGCCGCGGACAGGATCGCGCCGGTGAGGACGACCGGGCGGCGGCCGATCCGGTCGGAGAGCGCGGACGCGCAGGGCAGGACCACCAGGGCGACCGCGGCCGAGACGGTGAGCGCGGTGAGCACCTGCGGGCGGGGATAGCCGATGCCGGTGGCGTACGCGATCAGGTAACTGGTCAGCAGGGACTGGGCGGTGAAGGCGCCGATGCCGACGCAGCAGGCCAGCAGCACGGGCTTCGGGCGGCGCAGGACGTCGAGGATGGGGAGCCTCGACTCGGCGCGGTCCTTCTTCACCTCGGCGAACAGCGGACTCTCGACCACCTTGAGGCGGACGAACAGGCCGACGCCGAGCAGCAACACGCTCAGCAGGAACGGCACGCGCCAGCCCCAGGCCGCGAACTGGTCCTTGGGGAGGGTGGAGACCAGGGCGACCACGGAGGCGGAGATCAGGGAGCCGAGCGGGGCTCCCATCTGGGTGAAGCTCGACCACAGGCCGCGGCGGCGCTCGCCCGCGTGCTCCACGACCATCAGGGTCGCGCCGCCCCACTCACCGCCGATGGCGATGCCCTGCACCACGCGCAGGGTGATCAGCAGGACCGGGGCCCAGACACCGGCGGTGTCGTATGTGGGCAGTACGCCGATGAGGAAGCTGGCACCGCCCATCAGGCCCATCGTGAGCAGCAGCATGTTCTTGCGGCCGAGGCGGTCGCCGAAGTGGCCGAAGACGATGCCGCCGATCGGGCGGGCCACGTATCCGGCGGCGAAGGTGCCGAACGCGGCGATCGTGCCCACGGCGGGGTCGGCGCCGGGGAAGAACAGTTCGCCGAACACGAGTGCGGCGACCGTGCCGTAGACGAGGAAGTCGTAGAACTCGACGGCGGTGCCGAGCATGCCGGAGAGGGCGACTCGGCGGAGTTGGAGGGTGCGTTCTGACGCGGTGGGGGCCGGAGGCATCGTGCTCTCCCTTGAGCGGGGGAAGGACACCATGAAATTAGGCTGCCTGCTGACTACCGTAAAGAAAGTGCACAACATTAGCGGGGGCATGCGGGGAGAATGTGATGCGCGCCACTGGAACCCACTGATCCCCAAAGGCAGTTGCGAGCGTGACCACAGATGTGCGAACCCGGATACGCGCCAGGGATCCGGACGCCCTTCGCGGAGCTCTACGACGAGTGCGCTCGCTCGGTGTGCAACCACGTCTTTCCAGCTGACCGACGGCGGTTCGCTGCGGCCCTGGCTGCTCGGCATCGCCAAGTACGTCTCGCTCCCACGAGCGCGGCAACCGGCGGTACCGGGCAGCCGCGGACGCGGCGGCCGGGACGGGTGTCGCGGAGGTCGCCGACCACGCGGAGGAGATCGCCGGGCGGCTGGACGACCGGCGCCGGACCGTCATCTGCCCTTTGTGGAGCGGGATCTGCCGGCGGGCCGCCACCAGTTCCCCAAGGAGCAGATGACGGTCCGGATCCGCCAAGACCTGCGTACGGCCACTGGCACACCCCGCCGCAACCCGTTCCCACGCCGGGCGGTCGTCCCTGCTGCCCGCGCCGGCCTGCGCCCTGGCCGGCGCGGTCGTGGGCGGTCTCGCCCTGACCGGACGTGACGGGAACTCCCTGGCCACCAGGCCCGCCCTGACGACCCGGATCGGCACCGCCGACGGCCGGGGCGGCGACCGGCTGCTCGACTTCCTGCTCGTGGCCCGGCCGACCCCGTCGGCAGCGAAGGAACTGCGGGCGAGTGTCCGGTCGGTGGAACGCCGGCGGTTCAACGACGAAGTGCCGGGCGTATGCTCGCGGCCTCAGCGCCAGTCGGGTACGCCGGAGACGGGCGGCAGGCGGGTTTCGATCTTCGCTCGCATCTCCTGCATCACGGAGATGATGCGGGCCTCGTGTTCCCTGGTCAACCGGGCCACCGGCACCGAGCAACTGATGGCGTCGGTGGCCGGTGTGTCGTACCGCAGGGCGAAGCCGAAGCCGGCGATACCGGGCACCGTCTCCTCGCGGTCGATGGAGTAGCCGCGCTCGCGCACCTGGGACAGGTCGGCGAGCAGTGCGGCACGGTCGGTGTGCGTGTTCTTCGTGAGGGTGGTCAACAGCCCATCCGTAAAGGGCAGTTCGTCGTCGGCGCGCTCGGCGAGCAACGCCTTGCCCAGCGCGCCCGCATGGGCCGGGACGCGACGGCCGACCCGGCTGATGGTGCGCAGGTACTCGTGGGACTCGCGGGTGGCGAGGTAGACGACGTCCGTGCCGTCGAGTCGTGCCATGTGGATCGTCTCGCCGAGCGCGTCCGACGCTTCGTCGAGGTACGGGCGGACCAGGCGGATGCGCCGGTCGCCGTCGAGGTAGCTGGTGCCGGTGAGCAGCGCGCGGATGCCGATGCCGTAGAGGGAGCCGGTGGCATCGGTGCGGACCCAGCCGTATTCGACGAGGGTCTGGAGCAGCTGGTACATGCTGCTGCGCGGCACACCAAGCTCCTCCGCGAGCTGATCCAGGCGCGAGGGCTGCTCACCCCGCTCGGCGAGGAGTCCCAGCAGCACGACGGTCCGGGCCGCTGACTTCACCCCGCGAACGCCTCTCGTCTCTGACATGCGCTCATCGTAAATCCGCGTCTATTCGTGTCTGCGCACCCATTGACCCGTCAGGTTCATGGTCCTAGCCTCCATCTGCATACATAGACAGCATCTGCATACAGGGACAGGCGACAGGCATGACAGCAATCAGCACCGAGGTCGCAGGGGTCGTCCAGCGGCTCCGTGAGGGAATGGCGAGCGGGGTACTGTCCTTCCCGCTCACGAGCTTCCGGGACGACGGCGGCCTCGACCTGGACGCCTACCGGGCATACCTGGCCGACCGGTTGGACAGCGCACCCGGCGCGGTGTTCCCGGCCTGCGGGACCGGGGAGTTCTTCTCGCTGGACGAGGACGAGTACCGGGCTGTCGTGCGGACCACGGTCGAGGTCACCGACGGGCGGTTGCCGGTGGTCGCGGGCATCGGCTACGGCTGGGCACAGGCGCTGCGCTTCGCCCGTATCGCGGAGGAAGTGGGTGCGGACGCCGCGCTGGTACTGCCCCACTACCTGGTCGGTGCACCACAGGACGGTCTGGTGGAGCAGCTGCGCCACATCGCCGACGGCACCCGGCTGCCACTCATCGCGTACCAGCGCGGTCAGGTCGCCTTCAGCGCCGACAGTCTGCGCCGGATCGCACAAATCCCCACCGTCATCGGTCTGAAGGACGGACACTGCGATCTCGACCGGCTCCAGCGCCTCACACTGGCCGCGCCCGACGGCTTCCTCTTCTTCAACGGCGCCTCTACCGCCGAGATCCAGGCCCGTGCCTACGCCACCGTCGGCGTGCCCGCCTACTCGTCGGCCGTCCACGCCTTCGCACCCGAGATCGCGAACGCCTTCTTCGCCGCTCTGCGGGACGGGGACGATGCGGGCGTGACCAAACTCCTGCGCGAGTTCTACGTCCCGCTGGTCGAACTGCGCGACCGGGTGCCGGGTTACGCCGTCTCCCTGGTCAAGGCCGCCGCCCGGCTGCGTGGCCTCCCGGTCGGCCCGGTGCGCGCCCCGCTCACCGACCCTGGCCCGGTCGACCTCGCCGATCTGGAGAAGGTGCTGGACCACGGTCTGAGCCTGGTCGGCGCCGTACGACGACCCGCTTGACGAACCCGGTCACCTCTCGTGCCCGGCCGCCCCCCGGCTCTGCCACGCGCCAGTGCCCTCTGCCTTCCGAGACTTGCGGCCGTTCTCGCCGTACGCCGATCGGGCCGCCCGGAGCCGACGGGGCGTCCGCCTGCCCAGCCAACAGTTCAAAGGGGAACTGTCATGCCCATACTCGTAGTCGGGATCAGTGTTCTGATTCTGCTGCTCCTCATGACCAAGCTGAAAGTCAACGGCTTCGCGGCCCTCCTGCTCGTGGCGGTCGGCGTAGCACTGGTCCGGGGAATCCCGGTGGCGACCATCCCGGACGTCCTCTCCGAAGGCATCGGGGGCCAGATCGGCGACACCATGCTCACCATCGGACTAGGTGCCATGGTCGGCCGCGTCATGGGGGACTCGGGCGCCGCTCAGCGTATAGCCGGCAAGCTGCTGGACGCTTTCGGCCCCCGCGGGGTTCAGGTGGCCATGGTGGTCACGTCCATGCTGATCGGCGTGACCATGTTCTACGAGGTCGCGTTCGTCATCGTGGTGCCCATAGCCTTCACCCTGGTCAGGGTCACCGGAACGAAGCTGCTGTGGGTCGGCCTGCCGATGTCCATCGCCCTGTCCACCATGCACAGCTTCCTGCCGCCGCACCCCGGCCCCACCGCGGTCGCCGCGACCTTCCACGCCTCCGTCGGGCTCACGTTGTTCTACGGCCTGTTCATAGCCGTTCCCGCCGGTGCGCTCATCGCCCTGACCTGGCCTCGTCTTCCATTCATCAAGGCGATGAACCCTTCCATCCCCAAGGGACTGGTCAGCGAGCGCGAGTTCACCGACGAGGAGATGCCCGGGCTGGGTTGGTCGCTGTTCGTGGCGCTCTTCCCCGTGGTGCTGATCGTGGCCGCTGCCGTGACCGACATGGCCACCTCCACCGAGAGTCCGCTCCTGCACGCCGTCGCCTTCATCGGCTCGGCCCCGATCGCGTTGCTGCTGACCCTTTGCCTGGCGGCGTGGGCGTTCGGACCGCGGATCGGCCGCAGCCTGGACGACGTCGGCGCCTCCTGCACCTCAGCGGCCAAGGCGATGGCAATGATCCTTCTGGTGATCGGCGCCGGCGGGGCCTTCAAGAACGTCCTCGTCGAAGGCGGGATCTCCGACTACATCAAGGACGCCACGGACGGCTGGTCCATCTCGCCGATCGTCCTTGCCTGGCTCGTCGCCGTCATCCTCCGCATCGCGCTCGGCTCGGCGACGGTCGCCGTCGTCACGGCCTCCGGCGTGGTGCTGCCGCTCCTGGCGGGCAGCGGGGTCCACCCGGAGATCATGGTGCTCGCCGTCGCCTGCGGTTCCATCGCGTGCTCCCACGTCAACGACCCTGGATTCTGGCTGTTCAAGGAGTATTTCAACCTCTCCGTCGTCGAGGCGATCAAGGTCCGCACCACCTACACGACGGTGCTCGCCGTGCTCGGCCTGGGCGGCGTCCTGGCGGCCGAGTGGGCCCTCGACATCCTCAGCCTTTGAACCGGAACCCCCTGAACCGGAAACCTCTGATCACCCGCACGTCTCACCCGCAGAAGGACACCCGATGAGTATCGGACAGCCGACCGTCACGGCGCTCTCCGTCTATCCGGTCGCAGGCCGGGACAGCATGGAGCTGAACCTCTCCGGCGCCCACGGCCCCTACTTCACCCGCAACATCGTCGTCCTCACCGACTCCGAGGGACGCACCGGACTGGGCGAAGTACCCGGTGGGGAGAAGATCACGCAGACGCTGCGCGACGCCGAACCGCTGGTCGTCGGGGCGAAGGTGGGCGAGTACAAGCGCGTCCTGCGCGAGATCGGCGACCGGTTCGCCGACCGCGACACCGGCGGACGGGGCGCCCAGACCTTCGACCTGCGCACCACCGTCCACACGGTCACCGCCATCGAGTCGGCGCTGCTCGACTTGCTCGGGCAGCACCTCGACGTGCCCGTCGCGGCGCTCCTGGGCGACGGGCAACAGCGGGATTCCGTACGGGTGCTGGGCTACCTCTTCTACGTGGGTAACCCAGACCGGACCGACCTGGAGTACGTCCGGGAACCCGACTCCCCCGTTGAGTGGTACCGGGTCCGGCACGAGGAGGCCCTGACGCCCGAGGCGATCGTCCGTCAGGCCGAGGCGGCCTACGGCCACTACGGATTCCGGGACTTCAAGCTCAAGGGGGGCGTCCTCAATGGCGCCGAGGAGGTCGCGGCCGTACGAGCTCTCAAGGACCGCTTCCCCGAGGCCCGCATCACCCTCGACCCGAACGGCGCGTGGTCACTGAGCGAGGCGATCGAACTGTGCCGGCCGCTGGTCGGCACGCTCGCCTACGCCGAGGACCCCTGCGGAGCCGAGGACGGCTACTCCGGACGGGAGATCCTCGCCGAGTTCCGCCGCGCCACCGGCCTTCCCACCGCGACCAACATGATCGCCACCGACTGGCGTCAGATGACCCACGCTCTGGCCCTCCAGTCGGTCTCCATCCCGCTGGCCGACCCACACTTCTGGACCATGCAGGGCTCTGTCCGGGTGGCGCAGCTGTGCAACGCGATGGGACTGACCTGGGGCTGCCACTCCAACAACCACTTCGACATCTCCCTGGCCATGGTGACCCACTGCGGCGCCGCAGCCCCCGGCGAGTACAACGCCCTGGACACCCACTGGATATGGCAGGAAGGGCTGGAACGCCTCACCACCGCCCCGCCGCTCATCACCGGTGGTGAGATCGCGGTCCCGGACGCGCCGGGGCTGGGCGTCCACCTCGACATGGACCGGCTCCTCGCAGCCCACGATCTCTACCAGGAAAAGGGGTTGGGGGGCCGCGACGATGCAGTCACGATGCAATACCTCATTCCTGACTGGAAGTTCGACAGTAGGCGCCCCTGCCTGGTTCGGTAGGCGACTGTCCGTGGACCCGCCTTCGTTCCGGTCCTGGTGAGAGCACCGTCCTCTAACGGAGCAGCATCGCAGATCAGGGGCACTTGCAAGGGCCATCCCGTCCATTGCGGCGGTGTGCAGGGAGCCGTCCGGGCCGCGGTGCGCTTGAGAGGCACCCGTCGATGCTTTGATTCCGGCACTCCCGCCTGTCACACGGCCGCTCCGAAGGAGCCGGTTCCGGTGCGGTGGCTGACGGCAGCGGCCGGCGTCACCCACACCACGCCGGGGGCGGTGGCGGGTTAGGGACGGTGGCCGGACCTCTCGTCAGCGTCTCCGACGGCACCTCCCGGGCCCGGCCGGCCCCAGGTCGGCCGTTCTCATCCGTTGGCCAAGGGGCAACAGTCATGCCGGGCCCGGAGGCCAGCAGCCCTCTTTCGGGACCGCGAAGAAAGTGACGGGGCACCGCAGGGCCTGGCGGGAGGGGTGACCGCCCGGCGACCCCGCACGACTGGGCCTCCAACGCGGCCCGTCAGATCGGCCGCGAGGCGGTGATCCTCACGTACGACGGTGTCGGCCACGGTGTCTACTGGCGGACCCGCCGCGCAGGCTCCACGTCGACGGGACCCCGAAGCCGGGTAGAGCAACGCCCCCTGAGCCGTCAGCAGGTCCATGTCGCACATCACCGGGTTGCGGGGCGCGGCCCGGCCGGAACACGGTCGGGCCGCGCCCGTCGCTCAGGACCGGATCGGATCAGGCCGCGTCACACGGTTGACCGGTACAGCCGTGGCGCGGGCAACCTCCTCAAGAGCGGCGGCCGACGCCTCGCCGTGCTCGCCCCTGGCGCTCGCCCTGGTACTGCAACGGTGCTTGCCGTGGCTGCTGGGCAGTTCGCTCGTTGGTGTGGTTATGGGTGGGGACCTTGCCGGTGTCAGGTTGTGGGCGGGTGAACTGGACGCTCCGCATGAGCGGTTCGTGCATCAACCGGGAGGAGCCGCGTCAGTCGGCGCTGGCGCATATGCGGGGGCTGGTTGCGCCGCTGCAGCGCAAGAACGGCTGGACGCTGGCGGAGGAAGCCGGGCACGCGGGTCCCGATCGCATCCACCGGCCGTTGAACCGGATCGAGTGGGGCGCCGACGGAACTTGATCAGACCCTGACAGACACCGAGGAATTCAGCGGGCGGACAACAGGTCCAGTACGGACTCGTCGCCGGCAGTCACGGATACATGTCACAGCAGGGCAACAGACTCGCCGGAGCGGGCTGAAAAGAATTGATGGGGGCACTCGGCCTTCTGCGGCACCGATAGATGCCGGTCCCCGGAGGAAAGAGAAAATCGTGTACATAGGCCTGGGTACCGTCGTCATTGTCATTATCATCATCGTTGTCGTCATGATTCTGCGCCGTCGCTGACCAATCCCCCGAAGGCCGGGCGATCAGCCACGACCACAGCCCGCCCCGGATTCCCTTGCCAGGCTCCCCGGGCGGGCATGGTCACGATCAGCGAGACGGCGGTTGTCGAAGACGACGAGTTCGACCAGCAGCCGGCAGAGTTGAGGATGATGAGACCGCCGAGGAGCATGCCAGGCCGCCGTCACCACAGACCCGGCTCGGCCAGGGAGACCTGGCTGATGATGGCCGGGACGGGCGTACGGCTTTCGACCCCGTCGTAGAGGTCGCGTTGAATGGGCTCTCGCGGCGGAGGCGGCCTCCTCCTCGCGGCGGCACTCGACCGATCATGGATGCCATGATCTGCAGTGCGCTGCGGCAGTGGCCTCCTGGAGGCGATGCATCCGCGTGTACTTTTCGCCGACGTCCAGCGCGCGGGCCCGCCGCGGGTCCTGGGTGACGCCGGCGGGGCAGGTGTCCGTGTGGCAGTGCTGGGCCTGGATGCAGCCGACCGCGAACGTCATGGCGTGGGCCGCGTTACCGTGGTCGGCGCCCTGGATCAGGCGTTTGACGAGGTCCGTCCCAGTGACAATCTTGCCGCTGGCGCCGATCCGGATCCGATCCCGCAGGCCCGCGCCGACCAGAGCGTTGTGCACGGTCATCAGAACTTCCCTGAGCGGTATGCCGACGTGGCCGGCGCATTCGAGCGGTGTGGTGCCTGTGCCGCCCTCCGCGCCGTCGACGAAGATGAAGTCGGGTGCGGTGCCCTCCTCGATCATCGCCTTGCACACGACGAGGAACTGGCACCGCGAACCGGGGGACAGCTTGAAGCCGGTCGGCTCGACGCCGGACAGCTCCCGCATCCGTGCGATGAAACAGACCAGTTCACGAGGCGTCGAGAACGCCCAGTGGTAGGGCGGTGAGACCACCGTCCGTCCCTCGAGGACGTCCTGCACCGGGCGATCTCCGCGTTCACCTTGGCCCCCGCAGTACACCCCCGATACCGGGCTTGGCGCCCAGCGACAGCTTCAAAGACGCGCCTGACGCTCTCGCCCGACGCCTTCTCGACGAACTCCCCGCCATCGAAGTCCCCGTCCCGGGTCCGGCAGCCGAAGTAGCCGGCACCGATCTCCCGGACCAGGTCACCACCCGGACGCAGGTGGTACTCCGACAGTCGGCCCTCGCCGCTGCCGTGCGCGAAACCGCCTGCCGCGGCACCCTGGTTGAGCGCCAGAACGGTATTGGCCGACAGCGAGCCGAAGCTCATCGCGGAGACGTTCAGCAGTGCCATGTCGTACAGCCGGGTGCAGTCAGAACCCCCGATCCGTACGCGTGGCGGAGTACTGCCGCAACTCGGGACGGCTGCGCTGCAGCAGGAAGGGACTGTGTTGATTCTGGTACTTTCTTGCCGCCTAATATTTCCCAATACTCGAAATTAGAAATTGTGTGGGACGCGAAACGATGGGCACTCGCCCTACCGAGGGGCGCCCACCGAAATATCGGACGGGCTTCCTCGGTATTCATGCGCTACAAGGGGAGGTTTGTATGACGGACAACATGTGGGGTTACCCGGCCGAGTCGGGCCACCAGACGGGGACGGACCTGACCGGATTCAAGGTCGAGGCGAGTGACGGTTCGATCGGCAAGGTCGACAAGCACTCGGAGGACGTCGGGGCCGGGTACATCGTGGTCGACACCGGAGTGTGGATCTTCGGCAAGACGGTTCTTCTCCCTGCCGGTGTCATCTCGTCCATCGACGTCGCGGGGCAGACGATCCACGTAGGCCGGACCAAGGACGAGATCAAGAACTCCCCCGAGTTCGACAAGGACAAGCACATCGGCGACCCCGGCTACCACGAGCAGGTCGGCGGATATTACGGAGACCACCGAGCCTGACCGTCACTCCGCGGCACACAGGGGCGGGCACCGGCGTTCTGCCGGTGCCCGTGCCCGCCCTTCGCTGTGCCCGGGCTTCCCGCCGACATCGCCGCCGGCCCTCGGGATGTTGTCGGATAATCCGCGGTGCCCGTGCCGTCGTACGGAGATCAGCAGCACCTGCCCACGTTGACGACTACTCCCCAACACGTCCTCACAGCCATCGCCGTGAAACATCGAACGCCTCAGCGGTCAGCCAGCGACCGGGGAAGCCTCTCCGCCGAGACCGCCGACCGCTTTCCCGACCTTCCTGGACCAGAACGAGATCCCCCGGTCAAAGTCCTGGCGAACCTCGGCAGCCGAGCCCACCATCCAAGAACCCCAACAGAGTCAAGCTGAGCCTGGTGTTTAACCTCGGCCGTTCACCTGACCCTCTGATCTTGGTTCATTCCCGGGACGACAGGGCGGCCGTTCTTCACGCTTCGAGGTGTTGAGCAACGTTGCGTTAAGGGACAGCCGCTGGAAGCGCCTCGATGGCCAGTGAGCCTTTTCAGCGCGGCCACTGATCGGGTGACGCCGTCGGGGTGCGCAACGCACGAGGCTCCCGTGCCGTTGGGGGAGGTGTTCGAAGTCTCAACCCACAGGCACAGGAGCCGCGTTGGTTTCCTATCCTGCCGCACTCGACCTGCCCCACGCCTTGGTCGAGTGGGTCACCATGCTCATCGTCACCCGCGAGGGTGACCGCCGCTGCAAACTCCCGCCGCACCAGCGTGCGCTCGTCGGCCTGGTGTACCTGCGTCGGCACGACACCCTCGCGCAGATCGCCGTCGGCTTCGGTATCTCGGTGGGCACCGCCCACGCCTACGCGGCAGCCGTCGTCGACCTGCTCGCCGACCGCGCGCCCGGCCTGCTGCGGGCGCTGCGCGAAGCCGACCCCGACCACGTCCTGCTCGACGGCACCCTGGCGGAATGCGACCGCGTCGGCGACTCACGCGCGGACTACTCCCACTGTGAGGATGGCGGTCGTGTCGTTCTGGCCACGGCTTGACTCGTACTCTCACTGGCCACTTGTGCCTTGTGTTTGATCTGTCAGCCGGACCGGAACGAGACGCACTGGCACCGGGCCGGCGGAGCGTGTCCCGATAGGGGCCTTGGCCTCGAAGGCACCGTCACAGTTCTGACCGCACCACCGACCGGCGCTGACTATCGGTACGTCGTCGAACAGGAGCACAGTGACCACCCTCGGCATGCCTTCTGCCCTTCCTGCCATCCACGATGTCGAGGCTGCGGCCGAGCCGCGCATGGTGGTGCTCGGCGTCGACACTCACAAGGACGTGCACGTCGCCGCCGTCCTTGACCACCTTGGCAGGCTGCTGAGCAGCGGGGAGTTCCCGGCCACGGCGGCCGGCTACCGCCACCTTCTCGACTGGGCACGCCATTCGGGACGGTGCTGCGCGCCGGGGTGGAATGCACCGGCTCCTACGGCGCGGGCCTGGCCCGCTTCCTCGCGACCCAGCAGGTTTCGGTGGTGGAGGTCAACCAGCCCGACCGATCCACCCGGCGCCGCCGCGGCAAGACCGACGCCGTCGACGCCGAGGCCGCCGCCCGGGGCGCGCTGTCGGGCATGGCACGGGCGCTACCGAAGAGCGGCGACGGGCACGTGGAAGCACTGCGTATGCTCCGGTTGGCGAAGAACTCCGCGGTCAAAGCCCGTACTCAAGCGCTCAACCAGCTCAAGTCCGTGCTGGTCAACGCTCCGTCCGCCCTACCCGAGGAGCTGGAGCCGCTCTCGACTTCGCTACTGCTCCGCCGATGCGCAGGACTGGCCGACACCCGCGAGGGCAATCCGGCAGCCGACACGGCGGTCTTCACGCTGCGGCTGCTGGCGAAGCGCGTTGTGCAGCTTCGGCAGGAAGCCACCGAGCTCGGAAGGCGGATGACCATAGCGGTCCGGGCTACTGCGCCCAGCCTGCTGGAGCAGCTCGGGATCAGACCCGACAGTGCGGCGGCCCTGCTGATCACCGCAGGCGACAACCCGGAACGGCTGGCCAGCGAGGCATCCTTCGCCGCCCTGTGCGGTGTCAGCCCTGTTCAGAAGTCCTCGGGGAAGAGCCAACGCCGTCGGCTCAACCGCGGCGGAGACAGGCAGGCCAACGCCGCTCTGCACCGCATCGTGGTCACACGCATGCGACAAGACGAGCGCACTCGCCTCTACCTGGAGCGACGCACCGCCGAAGGAAAGGGAAAACGCGAGGTCATGCGCTGCCTGAAACGCTACGCAGCCCGCGAGGTGTACCACCTGATCCACGCCGACATGATCACGCGTCACCAGCAGCCTCATACTTCAGCAACCCTAATGATCGCAGCTTGACGAACATAGGGGCATCAAGCACCGCCGACACGGGGTGAACGTGCAAGACGCTCAAGTACCTTGAGTATCTCGGCTACTACGCGCGCCACCGGGGCTTGACCACGATGCTGTGGGACAACGGCAGTCGCTTCAACCGCCGCACCCTGCAATGGAACGACCCGAGCCTCTATGCGCAGATACGGTCCAGCTGGACCGGGCGCTCCGGCACCGCCTCCACCGATCAGCTCTTCGTGCCCAAGGGCAAGACCCCGACGGACGCGACGATCACGCTGAACCTCAACGGCACCAGGCTGACGAGGATCGATGCCGGCACCCGCCCCCTGATCCGGGGCGTGGACTACCGTCAGCGGCAACACGCTGACGATCGCAGCGGCGACGCTCAGCCGACTGACCACATCACAGGAGTACGGCACGAATGCCGTTCTCTCCCTCCGGTTCACGGACGGAAGTCCTTGGACCGTCAACGTCATCACCTATGACAAGCCGGTGCTGACGAGCGCGAAGGGTACGACGACCTCGCTGGTGATTCCCACCGCGTTCAACGGAGACAAGTTGGCGACCATGGAAGCCGTCTACGCCGACGGCACTGCCGCCGGTCCGCAGTCCTGGACGACGTACAAGCAGTTCAATGTGGCCTTCACACCGGACTACACCGCAGGCACGATCACCTTGCCGACCGCCTTCTTCGACGGTGTCACCGACAACACCACTGTGACCCTCACCTTCCACTTCTGGAGCGGGACGCGACTGACGTACACACTGACCAAGTCCGGCACCGCAGCCACGGGCACCTCCGCCTGAAAACGGGTCCACCAGTAATGAGGCGATATCACACGTGGTGAGTCCGGCGCGTCTCGTGTAGCAGGTCAGGGCGGCACTTCAACCAAATCGGGCCGGGACTGAAGCAACGCGGGTCAGGAGCGGCAAGGTGCCCTGGTGGTGCTTCGTATGACGAGGTGTGGTGTGACGACGACTTCTCGTTCGTCGTCCGCCGCCCCACCCTCCAGCCGGGCGACGGCCCGGCTCACGGCCCGGCGCGCCAGCTGGCGGGCTTCTTGCCCGACCGTGGTGAGTTGGACGTGGGCCAGGCGGGCGAGGTGGCTGTCGTCGAAGCCGACGACCGAGATCTCGTCGGGCACAGGGATACGGGCGCGCAGAAAGGTGTCGAGGACGCCGATGGCGCAGTGGTCGTTGAAGGCGAGGACGGCGGTGGGGCGGGCCGCCTCGGCGAGGAGTGTTCGTGCGGCTGCCGCGCCGTGGTCCTCGGTCAGCCCGCCCGGCACGAGGCGGACGCGGTCGGTGAGGCCGTGGTGCTGCATGGCCGACTTGTAGCCGCGGCGCCGGTCGGCCGCGCCCGGCGCCCTGCCCCCGTCGATGTGGGCGATGTCGCGGTGGCCCAGTGCCACGAGGTGGTCGACCGCCTGGCGGGCGCCCTCGTCGTCGGCCGCGCGGACGACGTCGACGCCGTCGGCTAGCGGACGCAGCCGGCGGGCTACGGAGACGACGGGAAGCTGCGCCGCGAGTTCTGCCAGCCGGGCCGCCGGGGCATGGGGGCTGAGCAGGATCAGCGCCTCGCAGCGGTCGGCGAGCAGCATCTCCACCGCCTCCTGTTCGCTGCGGCTCGCAGTGACGGCGCTGAGCGCGATCTGGTAGCCGGCCGCCCCCGCCGCGGCGTAGAGCGCCTCAACCATGTCGGCGTGGAAGGGCTGTCGCAGGTCGAACTGCACTCCCACCAGGTGTGAGCGGCTGCTGCGCAGGAGGCGGGCCCTGCTGTCCGGCCGGTAGCCGATCTCCTGCGCGGCCCGCAGCACCCGCTCGCGACTCGCCGCGCTGGGCCCCTTGGCACCGCGCATGACCATGGAGGCAAGCGGCACGGAGACACCTGCCCGCGCCGCGAGGTCGCTGAGCGTCGGCCGCTTTCCGTCCGGGACGGCAGAGCGCGATGGCACCGTCGGCCTTCCTGATCGAGGGGCTTCTTCGAGGTGATCGTAGACCGGGCCAAGCAGGACACGCACCGATCAGCGTTGTTACAACGTTATAAATCAAATGTCCGCACAAACCCTTGACAGTCCTCTCGGTGCCTGGCGTACTGCTCCTGTTCTCTTAGAACGTTATAAGTCTGGAGCTGCGATGTACACGTTGGCGGTCTGTGCCGAGATGGTCTACCGCGACCTGCCGATCGAGGAGCGGGCCCGGCGCATCCACGAGGCCGGCTTCCAGGTGGAGATCTGGGACTGGACCCGGCACGACGTGAGCGCACTGGCCCAGACCCCCGCCGAGTTCTCCTCGATGACCGGCTACATCCGCGGCACCCTGACCGACCCGGACGGCGCAGCCGAACTCCTGCGCACAGCCGGGGAATCGATCAAGGCCGCCGAGCATCTCGGCTGCCCCCGGCTCAACCTGCACGGCACCGGCCTGGACGGCGAGGGCCTGCCCGTGGTGCCGGTGACCGGCGAGGCCACCGGCGACATGTGGATCACCGCCCACCGCACGCTCACCCGCCTGGCCGAACTGGGTGAGAGCGCGGGCGTCACCTTCACCTTGGAGAACCTCAACACCGCCGTCGACCACCCCGGCGTCCCGTTCGCGCGGGCCGTCGACGTCTTCTCACTGGTCGCGGCAGTCGATCGGCCCGGTCTGCGGATGAATCTGGACCTGTACCACGCCCAGATCGGCGAGGGAAACCTCATCGAACTGATCCGCCGCGCGCACGGCGCCGGCCTGATCGGAGAGATCCAGGTCGCCGACGTGCCCGGCCGCTGCGAACCCGGCACCGGAGAGATCAACTATCCGGCCGTCGCCCGCGCCCTTACCGACCTCGGCTACGACGGCACGGTCGCCCTGGAGGCATGGCCCTCCGGCGACAGTCACACCGCCATGGAGCGGTTCCGCGCCGCGTTCACCCTCTGATCCCACCCCGAGTCACACAGCAGGCCACCCAATAGCTCCCCGCCCGACCCGCAACGGGATGTGTATGCGTCCCGCCGGTGGATCACCCCTTCCCGCAAGTCAGCACAGTGAGGTGCCGAAATGAACCGCTCGCTTTCGTCCCGCTCCCGCAGATTCACCGTCTTGGTGGCCGTGGCCGCCAGTACAGTCCTGGCACTCGCCGGGTGCTCCAGCAACTCGGGTGGCAAGAAGTCGGAGGAGAGCGCCGGTGGCGTCTCTGCCGGCAAGGCCACCACGCCCCGCATGACCATCGCGATGATCACCCACGCCGTCCCCGGTGACACGTTCTGGGACACCATCCGCAAGGGCGCCCAGGCCGCGGCCGCCAAGGACAACGTCAAGCTGATCTACTCCTCCGACCCGAACGGAGGCAACCAGGCCAACCTGGTTCAGAACGCGATCGACCAGAAGGCCGACGGCATCGCCGTCACCCTCGCCAAGCCCGACGCCATGAAGGACACCGTGGCCAAGGCGGTGCAGGCCGGCATACCCGTGGTCGGCTTCAACTCCGGTGTGGACGACTGGCAGAAGCAGGGCCTGCTCCAGTACTTCGGCCAGGACGAGACCGTCGCGGGCGAGGCGGTCGGCAAGAAGCTGAGTTCCCTCGGTGCCAAGAAGGTCGCCTGTGTCATTCAGGAACAGGGCCAGGTCGCCCTCGAGGCACGCTGCGCGGGCGTCAAGAAGGGCTTCTCGGGCACGACGGAAAACCTGTTCGTCAACGGCGCCGACATGCCGTCCGTGAAGTCGACCATCACCGCCAAGCTCAAGCAGGACCCCTCCATCGACTACGTCGTCGCCCTCGCCGCCCCGATCGCGCTGACCGCCACGCAGGCGGTGTCCGACGGCGACAGCAAGGCCAAGGTCGCCACCTTCGACCTCAACAAGGAACTCGTGAAGGCGATCCAGGGCGGCAGCATCGAGTTCGCCGTCGACCAGCAGCCCTATCTGCAGGGCTACCTGGCGGTCGACTCCCTCTGGCTCTACAAGAACAACGGCAACTACAGCGGCGGTGGCGTGGCACCCGTGCTGACCGGCCCGGCCTTCGTCGACAAGTCCAATGTCGCCGCCGTCGCCACGTTCGCGGCCAAGGGAACACGGTGACGCGTACGACCCGGGTCACGGCCGGACCCATGTGGGTTCGGCCGACCCTCCGCTGACCGTCACCGCCATCGCCCACCCTCAAGCCAAGGAACCACATGACCTACCGCACCTCCCTCGGAGTCGCCGTGATCGGCGCCGGCCGCATGGGAGCCGACCACGTACGGCGGATAAGCGAGGTGACCAGCGGCGCCCATGTGACCGCCGTCGTCGACGTCGACATCGATCGCGCCAAGGCGGTCGCCGCCGACGTCGAAGGATGCGCGGCCTACGGCGACGTGGCCGAAGCGATGACCTCACCCGACGTTGACGCGGTGCTGCTCGCCTCCCCGGGCGTCGCCCACGAGGCGGCACTGCTCACCGCGTTCGAGCACGACCTGCCCGTCCTGTGCGAGAAGCCCCTCACCCCCGACGCCGCCTCCGCCCTGCGCGTGCTGGAGGCCGAGCAGCGGCTCGGGCACCGCCGGGTGCAGGTGGGCTTCATGCGCCGTTACGACCACGAGTACATCAAGCTCAAAGCGCTGTTGGACAGTGGAGAACTGGGCCGGCCGCTGATGCTGCACAACCGGCACCGCAACCCGTCCTGCCCGCCGGACTTCACCAGCGCCATGCTCATCAACGACTCCGTGACCCACGAGATGGACATCACCCGCTGGCTGCTCGGCCAGGAGATCACGTCCGTCACGGTGCTGCGGCCGCGGCCCTCCGGCAACGCGCCCGAAGGGCTGGCCGATCCGCAGTTCGTCGTCTTCGAAACCGACGGCGGCGCCCTGGTCGACGTCGAGATCTACGTCAACGCCCGCTACGGCTACCAGGTCCAGGCCGAGGCGGTGTGCGAGCACGGCATCGCCCGCATCGGCGACCGGCACGACATGCTCGTCAGCACCGGCGGACGCTGGGGCGGCACGGTCACCCCCGGCTTCGTCGAGCGGTTCGAGGAAGCGTACGACCGCGAGGTCCAGGCATGGATCGACGCCACCCGGCGCCGCGAGGTCACCGGCCCCAGTGCCTGGGACGGCTACGCCGTGGCTGCGGTCTGCGAGGCGGGCATCCGCGCCCAGACCGAGGGCCGCCGCGTCGAGGTGGAACTCGCCGACCGCCCAGCCCTCTACATCTGACCCCCACCGCCGGCACACCGAACCAGCGGGGAACGACCTCTCCCCGCCCGACCACACCGCAGACGGGACGCCTCATGAAAATCGGTCTGAACACCGACAGCGTCGGGCACCTCACGCTCGACGAGACCCTGGACATGGCCGCCGAACTCGGCCTGGACCACGTGGAGTTCGCCACCGGCGCCTGGTCCACCGCCCCGCACATCGACATCGACCGGCTTCTCGACAGCGCCGGCGCGCGCCGCGAACTGCTGGCCAAGGTCGCCGACCGAGGGCTCACGATCAGTGCCCTCACCTGCTCAGGCAACCCCCTGCACCCCGGGCCCAGCGGCCGCGAGCACGACCAGGTCGCGCGCAGGACGATCGCTCTCGCCCCGCTCCTCGGCGTCGACCGCGTGGTGATGATGTCCGGGCTGCCGGGCGGGCCGGGCGACGCCAACCCCAACTGGATCACGGTCTCCTGGCCGCCGGAGACCACACAGATCCTCGACTGGCAATGGTCCGAGGTCGTACTCCCGTACTGGCGAGACCTCGTCGCCCACTCCCGTGACCGGGGCGTACCCAAGCTCGCTCTGGAGATGCACGCCCACCAGGCGGTCTACAACGTCCCCACCCTCCTGCGCCTGCGCGAGGAGGTCGGGCCCGTGGTCGGGGCCAACTTCGACCCCAGCCACCTGATGTGGATGGGCGCCGACCCGCTGGCCGCCATCGAGACCCTGGGCGAGGCGATCTACCACGTACACGCCAAGGACACCCGGCTGGAACCCTCCCGCCAGGCCCTGACCAGCAGGCTGGAGACCCTCCCGGTCATGGCCGCCAAGGAACGCTCCTGGAACTACGTCACCCTCGGCTACGGCCACGACGACGCGTTCTGGCGCGCTTTCTGCCTCGCCCTGCGCCGAGCCGGCTACGACGACGTCCTGAGCATCGAGCACGAGGACGTTCTTGTGGCCCCCGTCGAGGGCGTCACCAAAACCGTCGATCTCCTGCGCCGCGTCATCCTGCGCGACCACAGCTCCTACAAGCCCCAGGAGATCTGAGCCGTCCGAAGCCGCACGGAAACAAGTTCCGCGCGGCTGGGTCCGCCAGGCCGAGGTCGACCCCGGCGAGCGGGACGACGGGTTGACCACCGCCGAGCATGAGGAACTGAAGCAAATCCGCAAGGAAAGCGCCAGGTTCAAGCGGGCGAACGAGATCCTCAAAGCGGCGAGGGGGCGCTGTCACGTTGTTGGGTGGGTAGGTGTCTGATGGTGTGTCATGGTGTGGTGGAGCCCGGTGGCGGGCTGTGCTCAGGCCGCGGTGGCGAGGCCGGCGACGCCGGTGATCGGCGCTGTCACGTTGGCTGATGGCGTGGGATGATCTTCGGGTTGATTGTGCTGGAGGGGTGCCCGTGGAGAGCAGGTCGCCGTCGTACAAGGGGCACCGGTACCCGGTCGAGGTCATCTCCCACTGTGTGTGGCTGTACCACCGCTTCCCGCTCAGCTTCCGCGAGGTCGAGGAGCTGATGCTCGAGCGCGGCGTGACCGTCTCCTACGAGACGATCCGCCGCTGGTGCGCCAAGTTCGGGCAGACCTACGCCAGCGCGCTGCGCCGCCGGCAGCCCCGGCCCGGTGACAAGTGGCACCTGGACGAGGTCTTCATCAAGATCAACAGGCGGTTGCAATACCTGTGGCGGGCCGTCGACCAGGACGGCAACGTCCTGGACATCCTCGTGCAGAACCGCCGGGACAAGGCCGCGGCCAGGCGCTTCTTCCGCAGGCTGATGAAGAAGAGCCGAATGGTGCCGCGGGTGATCGTCATCGACAAGCTCCGCTCCTACGGCGCCGCCCACCGCGAGGTCATGCCCTCCGTCGAGCACCGCTCGCACAAGGGCCTGAACAACCGGGCGGAGAACAGCCACCAGCCCACCAGGCAGCGCGAACGGGCGATGAAAGGCTTCCGCTCCGCAGGCGGAGCGCAGCGGTTCCTGTCCGCGTTCAGCGGTATCTCGCCCCACTTCCGGCCCCGCCGCCATCTGATGCCCGCCCATGACTACCGAGCCGAGATGACCGTCCGCTTCGCAATCTGGAAGCAGATCACCGGCGTCGCCGGCCTCGCCACCGCAGCCTGAGCACAGGCCCCGCTCCCAAGCACACCAACCCTGCCCCGACGCACCGTCAGGCAGTCACACACCCAACAACGTGACAACGCCCGGCGAACCATCCCGATCAGAGCCGTTGAGGTCGGCGGATACCAACCCGTGAGTGGGGCAACAAGTCGCGCTTCGGTGCCGCGACAGGAGCTGTGCGTTTGACATGCTTCGGATGGATGTCAGGGTGGTTAGAGGGCGACCGATTGGAAGGCTCGGCATGGCATCCGGTACGACATGGCGATCCATAGCGCGGCAAATGCCGCTCAGGCTCACCGTCGGCACGTTCATCCTCAACTCGGGGCTGTCGAAACGTGGCGCGAACCAGGCCACCGCTGAGGGGCTGCACCAGTTCGCCACCACCACCTACCCGTTCCTGGGAAAGCTCGACGCCCAGCAGTTCACCCGGCTGCTCGCCACTGGGGAGATCGCCATTGCCGCCGCGTTGCTCCTGCCGGTGGTCCCTGCCGCTGTCGCCGGGGCTGCGCTGACCGCGTTCTCCGCCGGCACGGTCGGGCTGTACCTGCGCACGCCGGGCATGCGCCGAGAAGGCGGCCTGCGCCCCACTGAGCAGGGAATCCCGCTGGCCAAGGATGTCTGGATGCTGGGCATCGGCATCTCCCTCATCATCGAGGGCGTGACCGAGCACCGGTGACGTGAGTCCACTGCTCGGCACTGCGCGCTCCGGTGACTTGGCCGGTCGTCCCGGCCTGAGGGAAGCCGTGGCCCCGCGTCACGCAGCGCGTGTCGCCCATCGCAGCCCCGTGGCCCTCTGTCGTCATGTTGACTGAAGGGGGCAGCCTGCCAGGGAGCTTCCATGGCCATGACCAGATGGTTCTTCGAGCCCGGCCATACGGGCGCGGAGTTCCGCGCCAGGCACATGATGGTCACCTACGTGCGCGGGCAGTTCAAGAACATGCGCGGCTTGCTGGAGGTCGATCCCGACGAGCCGGAGAAGGCCCGCGTCCAGGCGACGATCGACGCGACCCAGGTGTACACCGGTCAGCCCCAGCGCGACGCCCACCTGCGCAGTGCCGATTTCTTCGATGTCGAGCACCACCCGACGTGGACGTTCGTCGGGTCGCGCGTTCATCAGCTGAGCGCAACGGAGTTCGAGATCACCGGAGACCTCACAGTACGCGGCGTAACGCGTCCCTTGACGTTCCAGGTCACGTACTTGGGACAGTGGGATACCCCCTGGTGGGAGGAGGGGCGGGACCTCGGCCCCAGGCGACGCGCCGGTTTCGCCGCCACGACGCGCATCAACCGGCATGACTTCGGGGTGAGTTGGAACGACGTGGTCAACCGGGGGGGAGTCGTCGTCAGCGCCATGGTCGATGTCGTAGTCGACGTCGAGGCTGTCCTGGAGGCCGGCGAAACGGACGCCTGAACAGCCCCGGGGTCGGGTAGAGATCATTCCGCCAGGCCCGCCATGCAGCCATCCGATCGCGCTGAAGATTGCGACGGGGTCCAGGTAGTCCCGCCAGTGCGTGACTTTACGGTCCTTGACGTGATCACTGAGACGAAGTGGTTGTCGCAGGTCCGCCCGGTTTGGACTGCCTGCCCGTGCACCGCGTACTCAAGCACGATCATCGCTGCACGACGCCGAAAAGACCGGCGGAGCCCCATTCCGGCGGCGAATCCAGTTGTCGGTGATGCGCGGGGCGCTCTCGCGCCAGGCACGCAGGCGGCGCGCCGGCTCGGACTCGCCGGGCTCCACCCCCGGACGGAAGACGCTGCCGGCCTCCTCGGCCTCGACGCTGGGGCGGACCAGGACGGTGGTGCACCACTCGCCACGCGCCGGCAGCTCGGCGAGGAAATCCAGCCCGTCCGGCCGCGCGGTGGCATCGCTGCTCTCCACCCGCACTCCGCGCAGGGAAAACCCGAGTGCAACACGAGTTCCAGAGCTTCGCCGGTGGGCGTAGCCGTGACCTCGCCCACCAGGCGTACGCGGTTCTCCTTGACCGCGAACACTTCGGCGAAGTCGGCGCCCACACGCAGTGTGAGCGGCACCGTCATCGGACGCGTACTGATGTTGCGCAACCGGAGGTCCTCGCGCATCCCCTCGCCGACGTAGCGCCGACGTTCCAGCAGGAGTTCGCTCTGCGAGCCGTGTGGCGGGACGCGGGAGACGAAGTCGTGCTGTAGGGGTCCTGGGAGAGCACAGTGAGGTGATGCGGCCGGTGGCCGTCCACTCGGACGTGCCAGTCGGAGATGACCCGCATGTCGCGGAAGAACAGCCCCTGCGGCACCTCGGCCTCCATGTCGCGGAGGTGCCCGAGACGCAGAACGTCGGCCCCTCGACCAGTGTGACGGTGGCCGCCGTGAGTACGGCCGGTTCCGTCTCCTCGATGATGGTGCCGACCTCGTCGGTCATGGCTCCTCTAGCCCGAGGCGCCGACGAGAGCCTCGAAGTCCCGGGGCAGCTGGGACATCACGTGGCGGAACTCGCCGTCACTGACCGCGTCCTTCAGGGTGCTCAGCTCGGCCCGTACGCCCTCGCGGGCCTCGTCCGGGCTCACCCCTGCTCGCCTGCTCACCCGATTGATGAACTCATCGAGTCCGAAGGGCTCGGCCTCTGGAGTGGGAGAGACCAGCGGCTCCTTCAGTGGCTTGGGCAGCTCGGACGCGAGGTCCTCCGCCTCACCCCTGGTGAGCCGCTCGGCCAGGGTTTCCAGGGTGGCTCGGGTGAGGGGCTCCGCCTTCTCCGGTGGGACGGGGGCGCGCCGGGTGATGGTGTCGAGGAAGGTGTTGTAGTCCATGAGCCGTCCCTTCTTGCTGTGCCTGTGCAGCTCCCTGACGGAGCTCTTGAGACAGCCACGGCAGGCTGCGTCGTGGGTGTGGGGTGGCGGGCTGATGCGCGTCATGGTGCATGCGCCTCAGCCGAGGCTGAGCAATATCTAACATTTCCGACATTTCTATGCTCCGGATGTGGGCCACACCCTGCCTGCTCCCGGCGGGAGGAAAAGCGGTGAGCTCGATAGGCCTCCGAGCACAAGTGCCGACGGCCTCCGTCACGGCAGGGGACGCCGGCTCCGGTCTACGGATGGTCGTCAGGGTGCTGTGTCTGCGGGCACGGTCGGCTTCCCCGCCGCCGCATTCCGGCCGGCCCGTTCGGCCCCTTCGGCGTCGAGAGCGACGCCGGCGAGCTGTCCGGCGATGTCTGTCAGCCGCGGACTTCTCCCGCGGAGGCGGCGGCCTTGATCCGCCGTTCGGAGCGCTGGCGGGCGCGGTCGTCGCACTGGGCCATCAGCAGCTCGGCGAGGAAAACCCGCGACAGGACCTCTGGTCGCGGGCGGCGGCCTCGGCCGGGTTGAGGAACTGGGCGCGGATGGTTCGCCAGGCGCAGCATGCGGCATGCCTCGTCGAGGGCGGCGTCGGCGGCCTGCTCGGTCAGCCCGCGGTGGCGTTGGAACGGCGGAGATGTGCGTTGATCTTCCGGGCGGCAGCCGCCTGCAGCCGCAGAGTGCAAGGGCGCCTCGTGACGGGGCCGCCCCAGCAGGCATACCCGTCGTTACCTCACCGGAGATCCCACCATGACTGGTCAGCAGCCCCTCACCTACGACGCGTTCGTGGAACTCGCCGCCGCTGATCCAGCCGTAGTCGGCCTCGTCCTCAAAGGGTCCCAAGCCCACGACGGCATGGCCACCCCGTACTCCGACCACGACCTGTACGTGGTCGTCACCGACGACGCCAGCACCGATCTGACCCGGTTCGCGCGCCACCGTAGCGCCGCGCTCGACCTCGTCATCGTCACTCTCACCGAGTTACGTGGGGCCGGGATGCCCGGTTGGGAACGCTACGCCAGGGCGGACATCTGCTGCAGCGTGCCGACACGGTCGGCCGCGAGCAGCTCACGCATCGACTCGGTCTGGGATGCGGGAAAGGCGGCATTGCTGAATGGATCGCTCATATCGGAGGAAACCTCCTTGCCATGTGCCGAATTCCCGGGTGCTCGGGCGACGACGGCCTCAGCGATGACGTGGGCGGCCACGCTGGTACTGCTTCGGCCACGGGACGTCGCGCTCGCATTCTTTCGGTCGTCAGCGGTTGGTCCGTGCGTCAGGGCACGGACCGCTCGCCGTCACCGCGCCGACGACGTGCGGAAGCAGCGGACGCGTGTCGTGTCGTGTGTTCACGGTGTCGAGCATTTCGTCCGGGCGCTTCCGCCTGCAGGATCAAATGGCGCCTTCGCCTCTTGTACTGGACGGACGAAAGGAGATACCGGCAGCGGACTGTCCACTGAGCCGCGCGAAATGCCATAAAATGGGAGATGCCGTCACCCCGTGCACCGTTTGACCAGAGATCGAGGTGACGTCATGACTGCCGTTGCACAGGACAACGTCTCAAGGCGCCGGGGGTCTGTCATCGGGTGCCGAACCTGCTCGCCTGGCTCGTGCCAGCCGCACGGCACGCAACAGGCGCAAGGGGAAGAGCTCCACCAGCGGTGCCCGTCGCCCGAGGTCCTCGGCGTCCTCGTGGTCGAACGCCCGCGCATAGCGCTCCGCGTCCTCGGCGCTCGGATACCGCTTGCTGCCGTGCGCCCCGCAACCGCGCTCGCAGCGCCAGCGCATGGTGGCGCCCTCGCTCTGGAAGCGGAACCGGTGTCCGACAAGACGGCAGCGCAGCACAAGGAGGGACGTTGCGCCGGACACGGGGCGCGAGCCCGGTCCCTCGCCCGTACGGCGGATCGGCCGTGTCCCGAGGCGGAAGGGGTGGCGGCATGACCACCACCTCCGAACTGCGTGTCATCACCACGAAGGTCCCCGCCCGCCTCGACCGGCTGCCGTGGTCCCGGTCCACTGGCGGATCGTCGCCGGCCTCGGCACCGTCTGGATTCTCGACGGGCTCGAAGTGACCATCGTCGGCGCGGTCGCCTCACGCATGACCGAACCGAACAGCGCCATCCACCTCACCAGCGCTGACATCGGCACGGCCGCCGCGATCCACGTGGCGGGCGCATGCGTCGGTGCCCTGCTCTTCGGCCGGCTCACGGACCGCTACGGGCGCAAGAAGCTGTTCATGCCGACGCTCGGCATCTACATCCTCGCCACGGTCGCGACCGCGGCCAGGGCCGCGGAGTGCCTACGCCTCATTCCGCGGGGACGTCCCGCACCCGGCGCCAGGCTGGTCCTGCGCAGCGGTCTGGACGCCACGGAGCACTGCGCCGTCGGCCTGCGCGCCCTGTCCCGGTCCTTCGCCGAACGAACTGGACATCGACGGACGCCTGCGCGCCTCGCACACCGAGGACCGCCCGGAAGCCCGGCGCAACGCGACCGGACCACGCTGGGAGGTCTGCTGCGTTCGCTGCGGTCCGGCGAACTGCGGGGGTGGTGGGGCGGTCGCATGGATCCGAGCAGGAACTGGTCGTTCGGCCGCTCCGGACGATGAAGAACACATCGCGAGCCGGGAGGAACAATGCGGAACCGGACACTGAGCAAGATCGGCACACGGCTGTTGCGTCTGCGCCACGACTCGTCACAGAGCTCACAGGACCGGGCGGCGCCGGCCGACTGGGGACTGGACCACGGGCAGGTCGCCGAATTCGTCGCCGGCACGCTGGACGCGGAGGGCGAGGCGGCACTCGCCCATCAGGTGGCGCGGCTGCTGCCCTTCCACTGGACATGGCCCAACCGGGTCGCGGGGGCGATGTCGCAGATCATGGACCACTTCGGTGATCAGCGTGAGCTGATGGCCTGGCTGGATCGGCACCCCGGCCTGCCTCGGGTGGTGGCACGCCTGTACGTCTTCATGGGCCTCCTCGACTGGTACAGCGCGGTGCCCGCGGTCGTGACCGCGATGCGTGAGTACCGGGAGCGGACACCGTATCCGCCGGGCTTGGAGCCCTACTTGGCGCCTGCCACCGATGACGACACACTCGCGAGCATTGCTTTCAAGGTCGAGAAACTGCTCGGCGAGGAGCGGACCCGGGAGGCCGTCGAACTGGCCCTGGCCACTGCGGCATGGCTGCAGCAGATCGCGCCGCGGGCGCGTGAACTCACTCCTGAGGTCGGCGACTTGGACGAGCTGATGGGGCAGGCTCGGCAGGATATCCGGGCGACAGCAGCCGACATCTGAACACGACAGTCGATACGGCGGCGAACGGCATGACGGTGAAACTGAACGCGATGGCGTTCGACCACGCTAAGAAACTGACCGAAGAGGGCCGGATCGTCCTGGACGACCGGGACGAATGGAGCGAGCACCGGCCTTCGGCAGCGGACGAGAATGCCTACCTCGAGGAGCACGGATTCAACGAGTACGCCGGGTGGTACCTGGGCATCGACGACGAGATGGGAGAGGAGACCAAGGGCCGGTACAAGTTCCCCTACGGCGATTTCGAGCGCGTCCACCGCTGCGGTGTGCTCTCTGCCGAGGTACGCGCCGGACAGCAGAAATACGCGGACATCGGGAACGCCGCCGCGCACCTGCACGGACTGCTGGACGGCAGGCGGGCCGGGAACCGGTGACAGCGCCGAAAAAAGTGCACCCTCACCCGGCCCCCGGCAGATCGTCCAGCACAGAAGTGGTCCTTCAGGTACAGGTGGGGAGAAGGGCCGACAGGGCACTGGACAGCAAGTCCGAGCGCGGACACGATCGCGTTCATGACACCCGAGGACGCCATTGTCGCCACTGCCGACCGGATCGCGGAGTTGCTCCAGGCAGGGGCCGACCCACACACGCCACTGCCGGGCGCAGAGTGGACGGTAGGGGAGGCGGCAGCGCACCTCGCGCTGGCGGGGAAGCTGATGGCGGACATCGGGGCGGGCGAGGACCGCCCCTACGGCGATGGGACGCCGAGCGGTCTCGCGGCGGCCAACCGTGCGGCTCTGGCCGTCTTCCCGCAGCGGGATCCTGCGGTCCTCGGCGCGGAGATCGCGGACGGGGCGCGGGCCTTCGTCGCGGCCGCGGCCGGCCGCAGTCCGCGGGAGGCGGTGCTGACGCCGATGGGGCCGATGGACATGCCCACCCTGGGCTCGTACCTGCTCACGCACCTGCTCGGGCACGGATACGACATCGCGGTCGCGCTGCGCGGGCCCCACATGGTCAACCGGGAAGTGGTCGCGTTCACGCTGCCCTTCATGCGACTGGCCATGCCGCGTGCAGTGAACGCCGGCGCGGCCGGCCACCATGCGTGCTATCTGCTGCGGATCGGCCGCGACCGCTTCGCCGTCACCTTCGCGGACGGCGTGCCCACGGTCACCGACACCCCGCCGCGGCGTCCCGACTGCACGATAGCCATCGCCCCCGTCGCCTTCCTCCTCCTCGCCCTGGGCCGCTGGACTGCCCCCACCGCCATGGCCCGCGCCAAGGTCGTCGTCTGGGGCCGCAAACCGTGGCTGGGCCTGCGCTTCCCGATGCTCTTCACCGCGCCATAGACGAGCGAGCAGACTGCCGCTACGGCCTCTTTGACTCGTCCTCGGGCAAGAACGTGACATGCGGGGGTGGCGTCCGCCGGGCCGGCCACCCTGCGCGGTAACGCTTCCCTGTGCGGCGCACTGGCCACCAGCACCGCGCATGCGCCAGCGGAACAGACTGCGGCGGGGCTTGGCGATCTCGGTCGGGGTGGCGGCCATGGCTTGTCTCGTCGGGATAGCGAGAGCGTCGATCTGTTTCTTGCGGTGTCGCGTCGGCCTGCGATCCGCCCGAAGGCGTGCGAGGGCAGACCGCGGCCATGACCCCCGACGTCGGCGAGCGTCGCCAGCCGTTGCCCGAGACGATCTGTGTCGTCACGCCGGCTGAGCGGGGGCGCTGATCTGCTGGGTCAGCTTGAGCAGTTCTTCGACGTGGTAGATCTCGGTGATCTTGCCGTCGACAACGCGCATGATGTCCTGGCCTTTGATATCGACCGCGTTGCCACTGGCGGCGAACCCGAAGGCGTCTGCGGTGTGCGTGCCGGTCATCCGCCAGTGGAGGACCACCCAGCCGCCGGGAAGCTCCTGCTGGAACAGGATCCGGTGCTGCGTGTCGGTGAACCCGTCGCGGACCGCGGCGATCGACGCTCGCATGCCGTCGAGGCCCGAGGCGGCGCCGTCAGCGGGGTTGTGGTCGATCACGTCGGGGGCGAACACCTCGTCCGCCCCGGCGACGTTGCCGGTGTCGTAAAGCTCCAACTCGCGCGCGGCGACCCGCAACGCGGTGGTCGTGGCCGAGCGCACCATCTCGCTCGCGGTGTTGTCCGTACTGATCGCGGTCATGAAGTCCTCCATGGTGTGGGATGCGGGCTGCTCCGGCTACAGTTCCCTGAGGGAATCAGTTCCCTCAAATGAACTAATGGAGAGAGCGTGAGTGAGCTGGATCACCCTTTGCCGGAATGCCCGATCGCCCGGTTCCTGACCGTGCTGGACGGGCCCTGGGCGACGCTGATCGTGAGGGAGTTGCTGACCGGCCCGAAACGCTTCACTGAGCTGCGCGCCGGGCTGGCGGGGATCAGCCCCAAGACGCTGTCCTCACGGCTGCAACGATTTGTGCTCCTGGGGTTGGTCACCCGCACCGCCTATCCGGAGATCCCGCCCCGCGTGGTGTACGAACTCACCCCGGCAGGAAAACGACTCGAGGTCGTGCTGGCCACCATGGGCGCCTGGGCCGAACAAGACCTTCCTCGCCGCACTGAAACTTCTCAGAGTTCTTGAAGCCCGTTGAACAATCGCTGGAGCTCGCCGGGTTCCCCGCCGAGCGGGCCGTGTGCGTCGGCGACACCATGTGGGACATGCGGGCGGGCAGCCGGGCCGGGGTGTGCTGTCCGGGCGTCCTGTGCGGCAGGATCCCGCGCGGCGATCTGGAGGCGGCGGGCGCGGAGGCGGTCTACGACGACCCCGCCCACTTTCTGGCCGCCCTAAGCGACAGCCCCTGGCTGCCGTGCGGCAAGGTGACGCGGAACACAGCAAAGGACGGCATGCACGGGGAACACCGATCGGTTTCACCCTGCTGAAGCAGGCATGAGCACTGCACAGCACAAGATCGGCTCGGGCTTCGGCGCCGAGAGCACCGCCGACGACGTCCTCCAGGGCATCGACCTCACCGGCAAGCTAGCCATCGTCACCGGCGGCTACTCGGGTCTCGGGCTGGAGACGACACGCGCCCTGACGAAGGCGGGCGCCCGCGTGGTCGTCCCGGCCCGCCGCCCGGACGCCGCCAGGGAGGCGCTCGCCGGGATCGACGGCGTCGAACTGGACGAACTGGACCTCGGCGACCTGGAGAGCGTGCGCGGCTTCGCCGAGCGGTTCCTCGCCACCGGGCGGACCCTGGACTTCGTCATCGACAACGCCGGCGTCATGGCTCTCCCCGAGACGCGGGTCGGACCCGGCTGGGAGGCCCAGTTCGCCACGAACCACCTGGGTCACTTCGCCCTGGTGAACCGCCTGTGGCCGGCGATCGAGCCCGGTGGCGCCCGCGTCATCTCCTCCTCCTCGCGCGGCCACCACTGGTCCGGCATCCGCTGGGACGACGTGCAATGGCGCCACGACTACGACAAGTGGCAGGCGTACGGACAGGCCAAGACGGCGAACGTCCTGTTCGCCGTCCACTTGGACAAGCTCGGCCGGGACGCCGGCGTACGGGCCTTCTCACCCCACCCCGGTGACATCATCACCCCGCTGCAGCGCCACCTCCCCAAGGAGGAGATGATCGCGTTCGGCTGGATCGACGAGAACGGCAACGTCCTCAACCCCGAGCGCTTCAAGACCCCGGAGCAGGGCGCGGCCACCCAGGTGTGGGCCGCGACCTCCCCCCATCTGGACGGCCTCGGCGGCCTGTACCTGGAGGACTGCGACATCGCCGAACCCGCCCCGGCGGACGGCGAGGTGGTCGGCGTGAAGGACTGGGCGATCGACCCCGAACAGGCAGCACGCCTGTGGGAGTTCTCGGCGCAGCTCACGGGCATCAACGCGTTCGCCGCCTAGGACACGCCGAGTTCCCTGGGCCCGTACAGCTCTTCGCAAGGTCCTCCGCGGGGGACGCGCTGGAACTGCTGCTCGGTGAGGCCCTGCTCACGGTTGGTCACGACGTCGCATGCATGAACATCCGATCGCGCGGATACGCCCGCGGGCCCGGACCAACTGGTCCGGGCCCGCGGGCGGTTCGGGAACGGCCTCTACAGGCCTCTCGCGCAGGCGCCGGTCGACGCGGGACGGGTCAGAACACCATCGGGGGGAGGGTGAGCCGCCGAGGATCCAGGCCGGCTCACCGTCCGGCTCTGACTCCGGCTCGGGGAGGAACGCACGGGCGCTGGTGCGGTACAGGCCTCCATCGGCCAGCCCGCAACTGTTTGAGCGTTCACTTTCCACGGTGCACCAATAGGGAACGCCCTCGAACCCCGAAGCGCCATTCATGATGCCGCCCTGTCTCCACCGCTCAGCCCTTTGACCTGCCGATACAGGGTTCAGAAACAGGCACTTACCTTGTCGTTCAACGACCGGCGTCGAACGTGGTTCGAACTTGATCAGCGTTTTCGCACTTCAGCGGACCCATAGGCGGCCTCCGTCTGATCCTGTGCTCCGTCACAGAGTGGATCAGCGCGAAGGCCGTGGTCGTGAGGTTGGTGCATCAAGGCGTCCTGCGGGATGCGTTCGCGGAAGTGTCGCACTTCCGGACGGAGCTGTACGCGTCTCTGACCGCGCGGGGCGACGCGTTGTTCGAGTTGTGCGACGCGCTGCTGTGCACGGACGGGCCGGTGCGGACGCTGGTCGATCTCGCGCTCGCTCCCGAGCACCGCCGTGGGCACGGAGCGCTGTACGGCGGACTCAACCAGGGCCGGATCGATGTTGCCCGGTTGCGTCGTGCCCTGGCTGGGATGCCATTGCCACGGGCGGCGGACGGTCGGCTCGTGCTGGCGGTGGATGTCTCGCCGTGGCTGCGCCCGGACGCCAAGACGTGTGCTGACCGGGCCTTTTGCCATACCTTCGGGCGGGGTGAAGGCAAGCATCAAATGGTGCCCGGCTGGCCGTACTCGGTGGTGGCCGCGCTGGAAACCGGCCGCACGTCCTGGACGGCGGAGCTGGACGCGCTCCGCCTGGAGCCCGGCGCCGACGTCGCCGCGGTGACCACCGTGCAGATCCGTGAGGTCATCGAGCGGTTGGTCGCCGCCGGCCAGTGGAAGCAGGGCGACCCGCAGGTCCTGGTCGTGCTGGACGCCGGATACGACGCCCCGCGCATCGCACACCTGCTGGATGGCCTGCCCGTCGAGATCCTCGGCCGGCTCCGTTCAGACCGGGTAATGCGGCGTCCGACACCCTCCCGTGAAGAGTTCCACCTGGCCAACCCCAAGGGTGGCCGGCCGCCCAAGCACGGCGGCTAGTTCGTCTTCGGCGACCCCGCGACCTGGGGCACCGAGGAGGCCGTGACGATCACGGACACCCGGCTCTACGGGAAGGCGACCGCGCAGGCGTGGGACCGGCTGCACCCGCGGCTGACCCGCCGGGCCGCATGGCTCGACCACGACGGACAGCTACCGCTCATCGAGGGGACCGTCATCCGTCTGGTCGTTCGGAAGCTGCCCAGCGGCGGGGTCAACAAGCCGGTCTGGCTGTGGTGGTCGGGCACCGGCGCCACCACAGTGGACGTCGACCGCTGCTGGCAGTCCTTCCTTCGCCGCTTCGACATCGAGCGCACATTCCGCCTGTTCAAGCAGACCCTCGGCTGGACCAAGCCCCAACTCTGCAGCTCGGAAGCGGCCGACCGGTGGACCTGGCTCGTGATCGCCGCCTATGCCCAGCTCCGGCTCGCCCGACCGCTGGCCACCGACCTCCGCAGGCCCTGGGAGAAACCGACCGAGCCGAACAGGCTCACGCCCGCCCGCGTCCGCAGAGTGTTCAGGAACCTGCACGCGAAGACCGGCTCCCCGGCTGGTGCACCGAAACCATCCTTCCCCGGCCCAGGCAGGCCGCCAGGCTCGAAGAACCAGCGACCGGCCACCCGTCACGACGTCGGGCGAGTCCTCGCCACCGGCGAGGCGTTCAGCCGTCCCGCCCACCACAAAGTCGGCACCAAGCCCCGCCGCGGGGCACCTGAAGTCCCGCCCGCCTGAAACGTCAGGAAGCCGACCAGGTTGGATGGCTGCATGGTGAGACGGAAGCGGGAGAACAAGAGGCGACCTCCCTTCGGCATGCCGAAGGGCATCGTCCTGCTCGCGACGCCGGAAGGCTGGCGCCACAGTGTCCTCACCGTGGACGGCGGGATGCACTGCGGGCGCCTCACCGACGTTCCGGTCAACGCCGGCCCAGCCGAGGCACGGGCCGCCGCGGCGGCCATGGTGGCGGGACTCGCGCACGACTTCCACGAAGCGCGCGTCGACGTGACCTGGGATCCGCCCCGGGAACCCGCGTCCTGGACCGCCCAGGTCACCGTTGCCGCGTCCCCGCCGAACGCCTTTGGTTAAACGACAAGCTTTCGGGTCGGCTGTATGCCTCGCCGGTCACGAGGCCTCTGCCCACTTCATGACGGGTGGCTGTGCGACGGTTCTTCGAGCCGGGCGGTCGGCCGGGCCCGGGGCGGGACGGTTTCGGTGCACCAGCTGGAGAGCCGGTCTTCGCTCGCAGGTTCCTGAACCCCCGCCGGACGCGGGCGGGCTCTGTCACGTTGTTGGGTGGGTAGGTGTCTGATGGTGCGTCGTGGCGTGATGGAGCCCGGTTCCGGGCTGTGGTCAGGCCGTGGCGGCGGGGCCTGCGACGCCGGTGATCTGCTCCCAGATGGCGAAGCGGACGATCATCTCGGCTCGGTGGGCGGCAGCGGGCATCAGGTGGCGGCGGGGCCGGAAGTGGGGCGAGATACCGCTGAACGCGGAGAGGAACTGTTGGGCCCCGCTCACGGAGCGGAAGCCTTTCATCGCCCGTTCGCGCTGCCTGGTGGGCTGGTGTCTGTTCTCCGCCCGGTTGTTCAGGTACTTCGACTGGCGATGCTCGACGCAGGGCATGACCTTGCGGTGGGCCGCGCCGTAGGAGCGGAGCTTGTCGGTGACAATCACCCGCGGCACCGTGTGAGTGTTCTTCATCAGCCTGCGGAAGAAACGCCTGGCCGCGGCCTTGTCCCGCTGGTTCTGCACGAGGATGTCCAGGACGTTGCCGTCCTGGTCGACGGCCCGCCACAGGTATTGCAACCGCCCGTTGATCTTGATGAAGACCTCGTCCAGGTGCCACTTGTCCCCAGGCAGAGGCTGTCGGCGGCGCAGCGCGTTGGCATACTGCTGACCGAACTTGGCGCACCAGCGGCGGATCGTCTCGTAGGAGACGACGATCCCGCGCTCGAGCATCAGCTCTTCGACCTCGCGGAATGACAGCGGGAAGCGGAAGTACAGCCACACACAGTGGGAGATGACCTCGGCCGGGTACCGGTGACCCTTGTACGACGGCGACACGGCCCCCACAGACAGCCACCTCCAGCATGATCAACCAGAAGATCATCCCACCGGTCAGCCAACGTGACAGTGCCCCGACAGCAGAAAGCACATTCTTCGATGACCACACAACCCCTACGCACCGAGCGCAGCGGTCCGCAGACCGCTTCCGACCTGCCGTTCAAGCCGCAGCTCGTCAAAGCGGTGTTCAGGGACGTGACCTCGTTGCACGTCTCCCGGCCGGCCGCGTGGGCCGCCGCGTCGGTGACGCAGACCGTGCTGACGGAGATCATCAACGGCGCGAGAAGCGCGGCGGCCGAGGAGGCCAGGAAGAGGCTGATTCCCAAGGACCTCATCTCGGCGATCGACCGGAACATCGAGGTGGAGGTGGGATCGGCGTGGTACCTGCACAGCCCGACCTTCCACGGCCTGATGGGCGAGGTGCGCAACGCCGATGGTGCGCTCGTGTCTCTTCGTGAGCGCCGCGGGGCGCGTACACCGAGTGGTGTGGCTGGCGCCCACCGGTTCGAGGCCGGGGTGAGAAGGCTGCTGGGAAGCCGGGGGGTGAGGGCCGTCCCGGCGATGGTCCGCGACCTGGACGGAATCGGGAGCGTGTTCCTGACGGCCCTGGCCCGGGACGCGGCCAACGTCGTCCGCGAGGGCGGGGTCAAGCGGTTCGGGACGGTCAGTCTCGTGGTGCCGGGCGAGCCAGCCCCGGCCCCGCTGCTCAAGGACCCCCTCCTCGCCCTGTCCACCCGCCGCGGGGACGGGCGGACTGTTGGCGGGGACGACGTCCTGGCCGCCGTCACGATGCAGCTGTTCGGCGATCTCAGACAACGCGCCATCACCGAGGCAGCCGAGATGACACGGAACGCGTCGGCCAACTGATCGGGCCCGCCCCTGCGCTCTGCCCACTGCGCACGGTTCCCACGTGTGCGCGGCTCCCGGCATCTGCCGCCCGCATTCGGCTCCGGTCGGCTCGCGAGAACGGGCTCGTCGCAGGGGTGCGGACCGCTGGCCGCAGGCACCCCACGGGGAAGACCTCCCTGGACGACCTGCTGGACCTTTCGCGTCAGCAAGGAGCAGCGATTGCCGGAGCCCTCGCGGCCATTGGGACGGTGCAGAACGAGATCGATCGCCGCACCAGCTGAGCAAAGCCGCTGAGGCAATGTCTCAGTGGCGTGTTCTTTCTCGGGTATCTGGGGGCCGCCCTTGCCGAGACGTCACCGGTTTACCTCCCAGCTGTGCGGTTATGGCCGTCTGGACGCGTCGCTGGCGCTCATCGGCAAGCGAGCAGCAGGCATCAGTGGCAGGGCCGCCATTTCCGCGTCGCCGACACCGATGCCGGTGGGATAGGTGCTGGTGTCCAGCTCGGCCTTCACTCGCAGTCCGGTGCGGGTGGTGGTCGCGGCGATCGATTCGAGGATGACTTCGTGGCTGGTCAGGGGGCGAAACGCGGCGGTGTCGTGGTCGGTGCCGACATTGACCCACATCCCGGTCGGCATGCTGACTGCCCTCGAGCGTCTTGGCGTTGGCCTGCAGCCGGAACCCCTCCTGCCGCAGCAAGGCCGGCGACGGTGTCCGCACCGACCCGGTGGCCCTGACGGGTCAGCTCGGCCGCCAGCGTGCGGGTCGACTTCGTCGTCCACCGCAACGGCGACATCGGATCACCACGTTCTTCCGGCTCGACCAGACTCAGCAGGGCACTCCGCAGTCCAGGGTCGAGGTCCGCGACGCGTTTGCGTCCGCCGCCCGGCCGCCGCACCCGTCCGGCCAGAAACGGGCCTGCCTCCAGATCGGACATGCCCTTGCGAACCGTTGTCCCGCTCACCCCGGCCGCCCGAGCCACGGCTCGAATGCCGCCATATCCCAGCCCTCGGGCCTCTGCGGCCATCAGCAGTCGCCGCTGCCGCTCGTCCAGATGCGGGAACAACACCGTGAAGCTCGCGGTGTTGCTGCCGCACTTGGACGAGCGGCAGCGGCGGTTGTTGATGGCCGCGGAGGCGCGTGTTCTGGGTCATGGCGGTGTTCGGGCCGTCGCGTGGGCGGCTGCGGTCAGCGAGACCACGGTCCGCAAAGGTGTGCTCGAGCTGGAGGCCGGTGAGGCGCCGCTGGGGCGGGTGCGACGTCCGGGTGGAGGCCGCAAGCGGGTCGCGGATCTGGATCCGGGGCTGCGGCCGGCACTGTTGGCGCTGGTGGAGCCGGATGTGCGGGGTGATCCGATGTCGCCGCTGCGGTGGACGGTGAAGTCGACCCGCACGCTCGCGCGGGAGCTGACCCGGGCCGGACACCGGGTCAGTGCCGACACCGTCGCCGGCCTGCTGCGCGAGGAGGGCTTCAGTCTGCAGGCCAACGCCAAGACCATCGAGGGCAGCCAGCACCCGGACCGGGATGCCCAGTTCCGATATCTCAACGAGCAGGCCCGAGAGCACCGGGACACCGGCCAGCCCGTCATCAGCGTCGACACCAAGAAGAAGGAACTCGTCGGCGAGTTCAAGAACAGCGGACGACAGTGGCGGCCCGCGGCCGATCCAGTACGGGTGAACGTCCACGACTTCGCCGACCCGCAACTGGGCAAGGCCGTCCCCTACGGGATCTACGATCTCGCGGCGAACACCGGCTGGGTCAACGTCGGAACCGACCACGACACCGCCGCGTTCGCGGTGGAATCGATCCGCCGCTGGTGGCGCGACCAGGGCCGGAACACCTACCCAGGCGCAACACGACTTCTGATCACCGCGGACGCCGGCGGCTCCAACGGCTACCGCACCCGGGCCTGGAAACTCGAACTGGCCACGCTCGCCGCGGAAACGGGGCTGACCATCACCGTGTGTCATCTACCGCCGGGCACTTCGAAGTGGAACAAGATCGAACACCGCCTCTTCTCCCACATCACCATGAACTGGCGCAGCCGTCCGCTGACCAGCCACGAAGTCATCGTCCAGTCGATCGCGGCGACCACCACCCGCACCGGCCTGCGCGTGAGGGCAGAGCTCGACACCAACACCTATGCGACGGGAGTCCACATTGGTGACGCGGACATGGCCGCCCTGCCACTGACCCGGCACGCCTTCCACCGCGAATGGAACTACGCCCTGCACCCGCAGCCATGCCCGGCCATTCCAGCGGCCAGGGCCCCGCAGACGCCGGCCCCAGAATGGGACCAAGCCCTGCTGTCCGACCCCACACTGACCGGAATGTCCCCACAGCAACTGGCCGACCTGACGCAGACTTTGACACCGGACGGCGATACCCAGCGCGGCCGCCCGCCCCGGCTCGCCTTCCCCGACCAGGTCCTGGCCACCGTGCTCCACCTACGGGTCGCCCTGGCCGCGGAACCCCTCGCCGTGCTGTCCGGCAGCAGCCGGACTGCCATGCATCGCACCCTGCTGAAGATCAGGGGACTACTCAAGGCGCAGAGCATCGTCATCGTGCCGACGTCCACCCCGCCCACCGCCCTCACAGCCCTCCAGGCTCGGGTTCGAGCCCAGACCGACAACCTCAACAGCATGATCAAGACGACGTGTTAATGATCTGCAAGCCCTTAGTGGGTGAGCCGTGGGCGCAGGGCGCGTCAGAGACGCGCGGGATCCGCCACCTCCCCGAGTGCGCCGCGGAACGCCCGGACGAGGGCCGCCACCGCGACGGGTACCACGGTGACACCCTCCAGCAGCAGGACCGCGAAGACGACCCCCCTGAGGATGAGGAGCCTGGGGTCCCCCGCGTCCTCCTCGGTGCCTGCAGCCACTCCGGTGATCCAGAAGAAGTGCGCGACCACCGTCCCTGCCATCAGGAGCCAGAAACCCCCGACGGCCACGGTCCAGGTGCGGATGACGGCCACCGGATACTGCTCGAGCCGGGCGCGGAAGTACTGCAATGCAATCAGCATGACGGTGAGGCTCAGTGTCAACGGCAGCCGCCAGCCGTCTTTCGTCATCGCCCACTCCGCCGCTTCCTTCCATCCCCCCAGTTCCAGCGAATCACTCGGGTGATCACGAGCGATCGCCTTCAGGCTGGGCCCGGTCGCCAGCAGAACGGCCGCTGGCACCAAGGCGAACAGGCTCAGCAGTGGATGGCTCAGCGGTCCGCGCCGCACCCACGGCTTCACCCACACTCGCTGCCCCGGCCCGGGTCGAGCCGGCCCAGCCGCCGGGTCCGGCGGGCGGGGCCACGCGGGTGGCCGATGGACGTCAGGCGCGTACGGTGGCGGCGACGGGGAGCCCGACGGGTACGCGCTTGGTGAGACGGGGGGACGGGGCGGGGCCTGCGCCGACCACGGCGGCGTCCAGGGCCGGGAGCCGGGAGCCTCGGTGATCACTGCTGTACGAGGCGGCGGCCCGCCACCTGCTCCCGCCCTCGCGGCGTCGTCGGCCTCGATGCTGAGGAGCTGCTCCGCTTTCCGGGCGATCGCCAGGACCACGGGCCCGGGCAGCCAGGGCTCCTCTGTACGGTGCTCCTCCGCCCGGGCCAGAAGGTCTTCGAGACAGGGACGGTCCGCCGCCCCCTTGGCCAGGCAGCCGCCAACCAGCGCGGTGAATTCCTCCGGTAGGCCGTTCAGGTCCGGCTCGTCGTGGACGGCTCGGTACAGCAGCTCCGGTGGCGAGCCGTTCCCGAACGGGCCGCGTCCTAAGGCCGCGAAGGTCAGCACCGCCCCGAGCGAGAAGATGTCACTCGCGGGACCCACCTGCTCCCCGCAGGCCTGTTCCGGTGACATGTACCCGGCGGAACCCACCACCGAGCCTGTCGCCGTGAGGGCCGTGTCGTCGGCCGCCCGGGCGATCCCGAAATCGATCAGCAACGGCCCGCTCGAGGACAACAGAACGTTCGTCGGCTTGAGATCGCGGTGCACCACACCGCACCCATGCACCGTGCCCAGCGCCCGGGCCAGCCCAGCAAGCAGCCGCCAGAGAGACGACTCGGGCAGCGGTCCGTAGCCGCGGACGGCATCGGCGAGGGACGGACCCGGCACATAGGCGGAGACCAGCCACGGAACGGGAGCTCTCGCATCTGCGGCCAGCACCGGCACCGTGCCCTGCCCGGAGACCTCCCGCGACACACGCACCTCCCGCGCGAACCGTTCCCGGAAACCCGGCGCACCGGCCATCCCCGCGTGCACCATCTTGACGGCCACCGTCTGACCACCCGGTGCCCGGCCGAGGTAGACCCGTCCCATGCCGCCCTCACCGAGGCGGCACAGCAGCCGGTACGCGCCCACCCGCCGCGGATCCTCAGCCGTCAGCGACTGCACCCGACACCCCCCACCGAAAAGTGCACTCACCCGGAACCGAGAATTGTGACAGCTGCGCGCTCGTGCGGCCATGGGCGCGCAGCCGCCCGTCCTGATTTGCGTCGGCGGGTCGCCGAGCCATGGCCGACCTCGCATGGCGGCGTAGCATCGGCGGCCGGGTCGTCACCCCCCTCCTCGCGCGGCGGCCCCCTTCGGCACCCCTCTGGATTCCCGCCCGCCGGTTCAGCGTCGAGATCGCGGCACTGCCGCCCACCGCGCGCGAAGCTCTCGGCACTGGAGCTCCTCGACCAGGCGACAACGCCGCTCGGCCGCCTCGTCGTCGCCTTGGCCCCCGTCAACGCACTGCCCGGACATGAGATCTGAACCCTGCACACCACGGGCCTCGACCTCTCCCGCGGCACCCTCGAAGCACAGCGCGGGTTGCTGCGGCACACCCCTACCTGGAGGAGTTCACCCATCAACTCGCCGCCAACTGGACGACCTATCGCCACCTGCGGTGGCCCGCCTCGGACAACCCCCACCTTTTACGTAGTCAGCCAGAAGACCGCGGTCGACCCCGACCAACCGGCCGTCAGCATCAGCCTCCCGAGCGGAGCCCTCCCAAGAGGCCTAACGCTGAGCGGTCTGCGACAAGACCGCATCCTCGCCGGGAGACGAACTGGTTCCGGCTCACCTGGTCGAAAGTGGTGACCCGCTCCACCACGTGCACGGGGAAAGGCAGGCGGGACAGCCACGGGGTGCCCGCCGCCTTGTCGCGGAGGTAGAACGCAGTCGACGGGGCGTACTCGATCCGGGTCTGGAGGCCGAGATTGTTGGCGATGCCCGTCAGGTGCGGCTTGCAACCGGCCATCAGCTCGATGTAGCGCATCGGGCGCCCGGCAGCCGCTGGCAGCGGCGACGACCACACCAGACAGGCGGTGCCGTTGCCCAGCCAGCAGGTCGACGTGGACGATGGTGGTAAGGTCGTCGGCCCGCGGGAAGCCGGTGAGTTCGTGGGGTTGGCTCCAGGCGTTGCCCGACTGGTTGAAGTAGAGCTGCACGCCCTCGTCGTGGACGTAGATCAGATCGCCGGTGCCGCTTGCGTCGATGTCGGCCATGTGGATGCGGGTGACGTCGAACTGGTCGGGATGGTCGAACCACGGCCCGCCGTCCATCGTGACCTTGGCTCCGAAGCGGCCGGAGCCGAGGTTCGGCCAGTAGGCGACGTCGCCGTTGCGGATGCGCACGATGTCGGCCAGGCCGTCGCCGGACATGTCGGTGAACCGCCCCGGGTTCGGTGGAGATCTCAGTTGGTGGCTGTGAGCTGGGGTTTCGTGGTTGCTCGGTAGTAGTTGGCTTCGTATTCGACGGGCGGTATGTGCCCTATCTCACCGTGGAGCCGACGGTGGTTGTACCAGTCGACCCACTCAGCGGTGGCGAGTTCGACGTGCGAGAGCGTCTTCCACGGCCGCTGCGGCTTGATGACCTCGGTCTTGAACAGACCGATCGTCGACTCCATGAGCACGTTGTCGTACGCGTCGCCGACCGAGCCGATGGAGGCCGCGATCTGGGCCGCGTCCAGGTGTTCGGCCAGCCGGAACGACGTGTATTGCGACCCCGCGTCGGAGTGATGAATCAGCTGGCCCGGCGCCGGTGGGCGGCCCTCGCGGTCGCGCTGCCACCGGCCCATGTACTGGGCGTCCAGGACGAGTTGGGTCTCCTTCGAAAGCGAGGCCGACCAGCCGACGATGCGGCGGGAGAAGGTGTCCACGACGAAGGCGACATAGACGATGCCGGCCCAGGCGGCCACGTGTGTGAAGTCGGCGACCCAGGTCCGGTTCGGGGCCAGGGCGACGAAGTCACGGTCGACGCGGTCCGGGGCCCAGGCGGCAGCCGAGTCAGGGCGGGTGGTGATGACCTTCTTGCCGCGGACCGCGCCGGCGATGCCGAGCTCGCGCATGAGGCGTTCGATAGTGCAGCGGGCCACCGCATGGCCCCGCCGGTTCAGCTCGCGCCAGACCTTTCTGGTGCCATAGACGCGGTAGTTGGGCTGGTAGACCTCCTCGATCAGCTCCTTGAGTTCCTCGTCCCGCACCGCTCGCGGAGAAGGGCTTTCCAGGCGTTTCTTGCAGGCGTAGTAGGTGGAGGGGGCGATCTTGCAGCTGTGCTTGGTCAGTACGCGGCAGATCGGCTCGACGCCGCCGAAGCGGTCCCGGTGCAGCTTGCTTCGTGTGGCTGTCCTGCGTGGCTCGCCTTCCTCGACCAGTAGCGGCAGTTGCTGCGCTGAGCATCGCCGAACTGATCAAGCACGCCGCGCGCTGCGAGCGTGGCTGGACGGCCCTCGTCCTGCGGCGCTCCGGCGTCCTGCAGCGGGTGGCCGACGAGTCGGACGACGACGAGTTCCGGCCCGCGCCCGGCGAGACCCTGGCCGGGCTGCTGGACTACAAGCTGGCGACCGGGGAGACCGACGAGGCCGTCGCCGGCATCCCCGACCTCGGCCAGGGCGTTCCCGTCCCCCGGGGTGTGCCGTGGTTCCCCGCCAGCGTCGAGGAGTGGTCGGTGCGGTGGGTGCTGCTGCACCTGATCGAGGAGACCGCACGCCACGGCGGCCACGCCGACATCATCCGCGAGAGCCTGGACGGCGCCACTCTCTACCCGCTGATGGCCGCCGCCGAGCAGTGGCCCGACCCGTGGTTCGAGCCCTGGGAGCCCGCCGCGCCCGCCGGCTGAGGGCTACAGGCCGTCAGGAGTTGTGCCCCATCGGCCGGATATGGTCGAGGCGCTCTTGCGGACCGGTCCTACGCTGGAGGCATGGCCACCGATCCCTTGCTGAGACAAGGCCCCGACTCGACGGATCTGGTCCTACGCGCCGGCCCGGCCGGGCCGGCGTGGAACGCGCTGACCTCGGCGGGGCCGGCGCTGTTCACTCCGCTCGCCCTGGGCGTGCCGACCCTGCTCGTCGCCTTCTGGATGGCGCTGGCCGGGGCGCGGGCGTCGACCGTGTTCGTGGTGGTGGGGGTGATCGCCGGGCTGGAGTACCTGATCGGCTGGCCGGCGCTGGCCTTTTCCCGGGCACGGGACATCCTGCGGGTGGAGTTCGCGCCGGCCGGGGTGCCCGCGTCCCTGCGGTTGGTCCGGGCCGCCGGGCCGGACGACTGGCTGCCCGTCAAGACCCTGCGCGAGGTGCGGCTGACGCACAAGGTGGTGGAGCCGTACCAGGGGGACTACAAGCCGGCCGTCTCCACGCTCGCGCTGGAACTCGTCCTGCGGGGCGTCCGGGAGCGGCTCGCGCTCCCGTTCGGCGGCGACCCGCAGCGGCTCGCCGACGCGCTGGAGGCCCTGCTCGGCCCGGCTGGGGTCGTGGTGGAACTGCGCACCGAGCGCAGCACGCGCGATCGGCCGCAGCCCAACTCCGGCTGGACCTCCGGCGGTTCGGCCTCGGCCGGCTCGGGTGGCGGCTGACCCCGGGCTGCCCGTGGCGCTCCCCGGCCGTGGAGCGCCCGTCAATGCAGCCGACGGCAGGCGGTGCGGGCGGGGCAGACCTGCCGCTACCAGGTCCCCGAGGAAGGGTGGGACTAGCCCGCGACATCTGCTACGCCAGCGCGGTGTGGGGCCGGTGTCCCGGAGGACACCGGCCCCACACCGTTGTGACGGCCTCGGGCAAACTGACCGGCTTCGTCAGCCGACGAGCTCGACCATGACGGTCGCCGTGCCGGGCACATGCCGGGCGTCGCCCGGGTAGGTGACTGTGTACCGGGGATACGTCATCCAGTCGGGCGGGGTGTCACTGAAGCTGAAGGTGCCGTCCCGTTTGACCTTCACATCCGGCAACTCCACGCCGTTGCGGGTCACCGTGACCGTCTTGTGCCTGGGGAAGGGGGCCAGCGAGGTCAGTTTCCCTGTCACGGCGATCGGCGTGCCGACGGGGTTCGTCGGCGGAGCGGACAGTGTGATCGTGCTGGATGCCTTGGCGATGTCGGTGATGATGTCGAGAACGACCTCGCCCGAGTAGGGGAAGCGGGTGGTGAACAGCCTGTTGCCGTCGGGCGCCCAGGCCACGCCTCGGTCGAGCAGATCCGCGTACCCCGGCGACAACGCGACTGTGCGGTACGCCGCGGTCTCTCCCGGGCGGTAGATGTGGACGTCCCACTCCCCTCCCGCCACGATCCCCGCGGCGACCGTGCCGTGGGAGTCGACAGCGACGGAGTTGGGGTAGGGGCCGGTGTCGTACTGGGTCTCTTCCGCAAGGTCCGACAGGCGCCACCGCTGGTGGTAGTAGTTGCCGCCGTTCGCGGTGATCACACTGCTGCCGTCCGGCGTCACCGCCACGTCCTCGACATCGCCGACGGCTTCGCTGTAGGCGATCTCCTGAAGCGTGCCGGAGCCCACGTCGTACACGCGCATGCCCAGCGCGCCCTGGCTCTCCGCGGCGACGAGCCGGTCGGGCGCGCCTGGCGACGAGGCGAGTCGCGGCTTGCCGTACCAGACGGGGTTGTCGTCGAGGCTGACGGTCGGGGTCGCCTCGTTGATGGCGACCGATCCGATGCCGGCGTCGAAGACGGTGGCCTGGTAGCCGAAGAACAGCCGACCTCCGGCGAGGGCGAGGCTCTCCGGTTCAGTGTCGGCCCCGGTCGAGATGCGCCGCGTCTCGGTCAGGGTCGCCGTATCGACGACGGAGATCGCGTCAGCGTCCGGGAGCGCCACGTACAGGGTGGACTCGTCGGCCGACTCGGCCATGCCTCGTGCCCCGTCAAGACCCTCCACCTTCTTCACGACCTGCCCGTCGTGGTCGGTGGCCAGCACGGCGTCGTCGCCGGGCGCGCTGATGTACACATGGCGACTGTCGGCGAGGGTCTGCCAGTGTGACCGCACGGGCAGGACGATGCCGCCCTGGGACTGTGCGGCTGCTGTGCCGGGGGCACCGAGCAGATTGAACGACGCGGCTGCCAACACCAGCGCGACACCCGCCGCACGTCTTCGTAAACGCATCTCAGGAGCTCCTTCGAAAACGGATCCGGCCGCACGGGTGCGGCCGGCTGAGCAACTTTAGTGACGTGCACTGACATTGGGCGCGCATGTCTTTGTGACTGGCATGGTTTGTGGTCGCGTGTCATCAGCCGCAAACGGCGTCTCGCTACACGTGAGCTGTGGCCCTCTGCTCGTACAGACGCAACCCGCGGTCGACCATCCGCACCGCAAAGTGCGTGACGTAGAACAACAGAGAGATGGACCCCGTAATCCGCGCCAGTGCAACGGTGCCATCCGATTCAACGATCTCCCGGTCTAGGAAGGCCAGGGCGCCGGTGCTGTCTCCGTGTGCGAGGGAACTGCACGCGCTCCAGACCAGTTCGGCCAGGTCGGCGCCGCGCGGGCCCTCACGGGTTCATCCGGGTGCGCCGGGAGTAGCGATCAGCCTCCGGGCCAGATGCGTCCTCGCCATCGGGGAGCGGTAGGGGGTCGTGCACCGTCGGCTGCCGTGGGGGCGGCACGGCAGTTGGGCCACCATCCAGCACCTCAATGCGCTGTCCGGGGCGGGCGTGCGCGGCGATGCGCCGCCGCTCCTTCTCGGAGGCAACGAACACCACCAGCGCTGCAAGGCGGTCCTGGATGGCAGCGACCCTACTGGCGACGGGGCAGATGACGCCGTACGGGTTCATGCCCACGTACACCGGCACGCCCATGGCGAACTCGGCGGCGCCACCGTCTTCTACGAACGGGTGGACGCCGGTTTCCCGGCGGATGAACGCAAAGGCCGGATTCTCCAGGGCGGCCTGCCTTTTGCGCAGCGCGTGAATGGCCGCCGCGTGATCACCTTGCGCCGTGGCCCTCTCGCCGGCCTCCCGACGCCGGTGTTCCTGGAGCTGCTCCCACCGGACCCGCTCCTCGTCCAGGAGGCGGCGTTTTTCCTCCTGTTCCTGGCGCTTCCGGCGTTCCTCCTCCTCCAGATGGGCGGCCTCCTGCTGGGCGTATTGCGGGGCCGTCCAGACCGAAAGCCGAGCCTGAAGGGGGCTGCGTACGGGACCCCGGCGCCGGTGCGGCACCACCCGGCCGGTGAACACCCACCGCAGGAACTCCGCGAGCGGCACCTGCGGGCCCGCTTCCCACTGCCCACCGGAGAACTTCGCCAGGCCCTCCGCCACGACCAGGCCGTCACCGTCGACGGCCTTCACTCGTGCAGAGGGCACCCGTCCGAACCACGGCGGCCGGTACCGGTCGCTGAACCACACAGAGGGCACGCCATCTGCCTGCATCCGTTCGGTACGGGCGGCGATGTCGTCCGCCGTGATGGGCGAGAGCTGTGCTTCCAGGGCCATCCGCCAGGCTCCGGCCGGATCGCGCGCCAGCACGTCAGCCCGCCATGTGCCCTCCGGACCGCCGACCTCTAACTCCGCATGCGCTCCGGCATCTCGGGCGGCGGCTGCCAGCTCTAGCTTCAGCAGGTGGTGCGCCAACGTCTCCCCGGCGAGTGCACATTCCGGGGCCCCCGGGGCGTGGGCGAAGAACCGCAGGCCGCTGGGGGACCGCTTGGCGTGCATCGGGTGCCGGCACTCGTCGCAGGTGATCGGTGCGGGCGGCCGGACTCTCCACACCGCCTCCCACGACCGCCCGCACCCGAGGTCCGGCAGGTGGGAAAACACGGTTCCCCATTCTGCGTGCACAGCACGGAACGCCATCCGCCCTCCCCAGTCGCTGATCACCTCAGAGTGTCGCGGCGACCACTGACAGTCGGTACTAGCGGATTCGGACGAGCGGCCGGAAATCGGCCGCACGTGCCCTCATTGGGCTGTGGCGTGCGCACCTGCATGGGTGTGATGGCCGGTCTTGGGGCAGCTGTGACGGTGCTCAGTGGCGCGCCATCGGGCGAGCCAGCCGCGGCGCACGTGGCGGGCTGCCGCCGACAGGCCGCTGTTCAGTGGCCGGGGCGCAGGGAGACGACGATGTCCTTGTCCGTGTTGCGGGTGATGAACAGTCCGGAGCCGTCCGCTGTGGTCAGGTAGGGGATTTCGGTGCCGACGCTGAGAACCTTCGGGTCCCCGGTGACCGTGCGGAGGTTGAGCTGGGCGGGGACGGGTTGGGTATCGCTGCCGATCGAGTCGTCGCGGACGGCGCCGTAGGCGGTGCCGTCGTCGCGGAGGGAGGCCAGGACGATGGTCTTGCGGTTCCCGTCGCCTTCCAGGCAGATGCCCCGCTTGGTCTTCAGATCAAACGCGAGGGGGCCTGCGGCCAGGTAGCGGCCGTCGGGCGAGGTGATGACGGGGAAGTCGCGGCTGGCGCTGGTCTCGTCGGGGATGTCGTAGTCGCAGACGACCTGGGCGGTGAGCGTGCCGGTGGCCAGTTCGTGCACGGACCACACGGCGTTGTCGTCCCGGCCGTACCTGCCGCCGGTGTTCCAGCCCGCCAGGACATACCCGTGGGCGGCTGCGTAGAGGGTGCCGTTCCACGAGTCGAGGATGCCGGTGGTGGCGTTGACCTGCTTGGGCCGGATGGAGTCGCTGAACCACTTCCCGGGGATGCCGAAGCCTCCGCCGCCCATACCGACGAGCGGACCGTCGGGGGTGGCGGCCATGACACGGCTGCTGTTGCAGGCGGCCGCCTTCTCGCACTGCGGCAGGAGCTTGTTGGCGTCCTCATACACGGTCGTCTTGCCCGTGGCGACGTCCACCGCGGCTGACGAGCGGGGGAACGCGCCAGCTTGTCCCCAGGCCACCAGCAGCCGGCCGCCCGATGCCTGCACGCGGATCTCGCCCGGGTCCGCCGAGAGGAGGACGTCGATTTCCTTTACCGGCTTGACCGAGGAGCCGGAGGCGTCGGCCGGGTAGAGGGCCAGGCGTACCACCTCGACGCCCTCGTGGAGATCGTCCTTGCCGCGCATGCCGTGCGCGTACGCGACCACGTAGCGCCGGCCGTCCTGCTCGAAGCCCATCACATCGGGGATCTCGGCGGCCTCACCGGACGTGCTGTCGCCCTGCGCGCCCTCGACCGGTGTGGGAGGGTTCCACGGCGCGGACCTCCAGGCGACCTTGCCGCTGCTGCCCGACCGCGCGGTGACGGTGTAGCCGTTGGAGGCCACCTGCATCACCGCGACCGTCTGCGTGCCCGGAACGTTCGTCACCGGCAGCGTGGTCACCGACTGCGGCACCCACGCCAGGTTCTCGTCCCAGCCCTTCGCCGCGTCGTAGGCGGCCGGCACGCTCAGCTTCACCAGAGGCTCCGCGCGGTCTAGCGGACCGGGACCGCCGTGCTTGGCCGAACCGGCATCCGACCCGGAGTCCGAACAGCCCGTCAACACCGTCAGCACCAGTGCCCCGGCCACCGCCGCACGCGCCCGCATGATCCCCCCGCCCTCGTGATTGCCATGATCCGATCAGCTCCGAACCCTAACAACACACCTCGAACCCCGTCGTCCGCCAGCCCTGCGATCAAGCCATCTCCTGCGACATCGCCCGACGAGCACCCACAGGTACGTGGCAAGACGAGAAGCGGCAGGCACGCGTCTGGCCCCGGCCCTCGGCGGGCCGGGAGTCTCGCCGCACGGTGGGCGGGCGCCGGCTGACCGTGCCCGGCTGGCCGGCCGGATGAGGTACGCAGACCGCGCGGCGCGGGCGCGACCCCATCGCCACCCGCACCGCACCCCCAAGGACCCCAACGGCGCCGTAAGACGCCTCGGCCGCTCGTCCACGGCGGCGAACGGAAACCTTCCTGAAGCCATGAAACGGACCGCTTACCCGTATCCACCCGGGCAGGATGGCCTGCATGGACCAAGGATGGGCGGCCGTCGTCGCCGCCATAGCCGCTGGCCTCTTCGCCCTCGCCGGTGCCTCTTGGGAGCTCGACGACAGACCGCAGACCAAACTCACGTCCAACACGACCAGTGGCTACGTGACCAGCGACAACAGGCTTACGTGTCCCTCATGGACCCCTGGGACCAGGCCGTCAAAGCCCTCGACCGGATCGTGGCCGGATGGGACGATTTGGTCCACGCTCTGGACTCTGAAGGTGTGGCCCACGAACTCGAAGAGACGATCGTGACCGCGTCCCAGGAGGCGTGGGGTCTGATTGCGAAACCATTGGAGCGGGTCGCTCTGCTGGGTCCGGAGCCGGTGGACGCGGCCGTGCAGGAGGTGGAGGCCGCGTTTGGTGATGCCCAGGCTTGGCTGGCCCGGGCATCGTCCCCAGCGGGACCTGTTGAGTGGGGCTCCAAATGGCCGGACACGATGACGCGTCTGCACGCAGCTCGCAAAGCCTTCCTTCTGGCGGCGAAGGACTAGCTCCGACGCGTGCCGCAGCCCGGGAGTAAGCCCAACGCTGGCGTTGTCACGTTGTTGGGTGTGTGACTGCCTGACGGTGCGTCGGGGCAGGGTGTGCTTGGGAGCCGGGCCTGTGCTCAGGCTGCGGTGGCGAGGCCGGCGACGCCGGTGATCTGCTCCCAGATTGCGAAGCGGACGGTCATCTCGGCTCGGTAGTCATGGGCGGGCATCAGATGGCGGCGGGGCCGGAAGTGGGGCGAGATACCGCTGAACGCGGACAGGAACCGCTGCGCTCCGCCTGCGGAACGGAAGCCTTTCATCGCCCGTTCGCGCTGCCTGGTGGGCTGGTGGCTGTTCTCCGCGCGGTTGTTCAGGCCCTTGTGCGAGCGGTGCTCGACGGAGGGCATGACCTCGCGGTGGGCGGCGCCGTAGGTGCGGAGCTTGTCGGTGACGATCACCCGCGGCACCATTCGGCTCTTCTTCATCAGCCTGCGGAAGAAGCGCCTGGCCGCGGCCTTGTCCCGGCGGTTCTGCACGAGGATGTCCAGGAGGTTGCCGTCCTGGTCGACGGCCCGCCACAGGTATTGCAACCGCCTGTTGATCTTGGTGAAGACCTCGTCCAGGTGCCACTTGTCACCGGGCCGGGGCTGCCGGCGGCAGCGCGCTGGCGTAGGTCTGCCCGAACTTGGCGCACCAGCGGCGGATCGTCTCGTAGGAGACGGTCACGCCGCGCTCGAGCATCAGCTCCTCGACCTCGCGGAACGACAGAGGGAAGCGGAAGTACAGCCACACACAGTGGGAGATGACCTCGACCGGGTACCGGTGCCCCTTGTACAACAGCGACACGGCCCCCACAGGCAGCCCCCTCCAGCACGATCAACCAGAAGATCATCCCACCGGCCAGCCAACGTGACAGTGCCCGCTAGTCACGTTAGACGCCACTAACCTCGGTGCGCGGTGAAACTTGCAAGTCCCTCCAGTCTGCCGGACAGGGCCCGTCCCGGGGGCAGTGCTTCGGCGGCGCGACCGACCGCGCAACCTTCACCCCGCGGACATTTATGGGGACCCTGTGAACGCCCTAACACGCCGCAGGCTGCTGGATAAGCTGCACTGACGCCCAAGATCAAACACGAAGGGCTGCCTCGCAGGGGCGTAGGGGTGGCCGGACAGGTACGGAAGAGTGCGAAAGACAACGGGGAAGATCCTCGCGCTGGGCACCATGGCGACACTGGCGGTGGCCGTCAGTGCTTCGCCTGCGGCTGCGGCTGACAAGACGATCCGCAACGTCAAGGGTGTGTATGGCATCAGCGGTGAGTACTGGTACAACAGCGGGTCCTCGACGCGCGGCCTGAACTCCGTCGGGGCTCACAAGTCGGATCTCAAGAAGAAGTCGACGCTGTACGCCCGTTGGCTCTACAAGAAGCCCGGCGGCACCTACAAGGTGGGCAAGTCCTGGAAGAAAGCGACACTGACCCGCGTGTACGACGGAACCTACGACGCCCACGTCGGCTGGGGGAAGAACGACAGCCACACCGGGCCCAAGTTCCCCAAGAACACGGTGATCTGCACCCAGTTCAAGGGCAGCTCTACGAAGGTGTGCGCCACCCTGAAGTAGGGCGCTGGTGAGGCTGCCCGGCCGCCGGAAGACCGGCCGTCGGGCAGCCTCAGGTGTAGCAGTTGAGCGGGCACTGTCACGTTGGCTGGCCGGTGGGATGATCTTCTGGTTGATCGTGCTGGAGGGAGCTGTCTGTGGGGGCCGTGTCGCTGTTGTACAAGGGGCACCGGTACCCGGTCGAGGTCATCTCCCACTGTGTGTGGCTGTACTTCCGCTTCCCTCTGTCGTTCCGCGAGGTCGAGGAGCTCATGCTCGGGCGCGGGATCGCCGTCTCCTACGAGACGATCCGCCGCTGGTGCGCCAAGTTCGGGCAGACCTACGCCAGCGCGCTCCGCCGCCGGCAGCCCCGGCCCGGTGACAAGTAACACCTGGACGAGGTCTTCATCAAGATCAACAGGCGGCCGGAGCTTCCCAAGCTGAGAGCGCATTCGGTGTCGCTGTCCCGGCCAGCTCGATCTGAGCCGGGTCACCTTCATGGACTCCACCGGCATCAACATCTTCATCGCCGCCCACCGCAGCCTCACCGAGGCCGGCGGCTGGATACGTCTGGCCGCCCCCACCGAAGCCGTGATGCGCCTCCTGCAGATCGTCGGCGTCGACGCCGTCATCGACTGCCGTGAAACCCTCCGCCAAGCACTCAGCGACTGACCGATCACCGTACCGGCCATGCGCTGACCGATCGGCTCAGTGCTGATGGTGGTCGCGTTTGGACAGGTAGAGGGGACTGAGCCGGCGCCAGTAGCCGTGCACGAGGTCTTCGGCCTCCTGCACCGCCCGCTGAGCGCGTCGCGCGTCCGTCGGCAGGCGTTGCTCGGCTTGGACCACAGTGGATCCCCTGCCCCGGACCTCCCTCAACACCGTCCAGCGCGAGGCCCGGCGGGATACGGCAGCAGTGCGCGGCCTGCTCCTTCGGCCCGTCAGGCACCATCGCGCGAGCAGTATCGCGGCCACCACTGACAATGCGCTGGCGGCATAGACCTCATGACCGGCCACTGGCTCCTCCTGCCGAACACCCGCATGGACCGTGCCGGATTCATGTGCCCCGGGATCGCATCGTCAACGTCACCGCTGGGCCAAGAAACCCTCACAGCCATCGCCGTGTGGTGGTGGGGTCGGCGCTCAGGCGGCCAGCGGCACGCTCGCCGGGCCTGCTCGACCCTGCCCGGCACGCCGTAAGGGGCAGCATGGTCGGGGATTCCCCTCGCGCCCGTCCACGGACCCGACCAAGACCGGTCCGGTCATCGGTCACCCGGGCGGCCGATGGCCTGGGTGGAAGGCATGGTGCGTGCCGTGGACGCTGCCGGAGCCGATGCTCGCCACCCCCGTGCCTGATCCTGCTCTGCAGCCGGGCTGGGCCGGCGAGCCGAAGATATGGACAGGGTTTCGGCTGTCCGTTGTCCAACCGCAGGTTCCTCTGCGGTGGTCCTTCGAACCCCCGTTGGCTCTACTCGGCCGGCGCGGCGGCTCAGGTGATGGTCGGGGGGGACGACTCGTGCACGCAGGGGCCGGCCACTTGCGTTGGTCAAGCCAAGGCGTGAGAACGTTGGCAGTGGCGGCGTCCTCGACGATCGTTACTACCGAACGAGCGCCGATGAAGAATTCAGCTGCTGCAGCCATCGGCCGTGCCTCGTAAACGCTCGTCCCGCCGACGGGCAGATACAGACGGTCAAAAGAGTCCTCGCCCTTGCCTCGGCGAGTGTGACTATGACTCGTCAGCTGGAGTGTCTCGCCTGAGGAACTGCTCCAATTCGGCCCGTGAAACTTCGGCAAGGACCAGGGTGTCACCGTCCTCGTTGCGTACTACGACTTGAGGCCGTGTCTGGCGCCGGCGAAGCCGGTCGGCGAGGGAGAACAGGGCATCAACCAGCCCGACCACACCGGCACAGATACCGAACACGGTCACGGGATCGGCGCGGCTGCGCTTTGCCTCGGTTACGTCAAGACCGTCAGAGACTGCCTTGAGGTCCTCGTCGATGTCCGTGCCGTGCGGGACAACGAGTTCCAGCAGCACCTGATCATCAGTCATGGAAGACTTCCTTCCGAGCGGGGTACCCAGGGGTGGCGCTGATAGCAGGAGGCGGCTTCCCTAGATAGGAGAAAGCGGCCCAGTCATCCAACTCAACTCGCTCGGCGAGCTGACGTTGGACGGCGTGCACTGCAAGAGCAGGTTCCTCCTGATGAAGGAGCCTCATGTAGAGCGACGTCATGAAGGCGTCACCAGTCTCGTCGCGGACGGCCCAGCGGCTTCCAATGACGGCGCCTGCACCGGCGCGCAGAAGGCTGCCTGTGAGGCCAGAGCAGTCATTGGTGATACCGAAACTGGTGAGTGCACTGGAACATGCAGAGAGAGTAACGGTCACCCCTGGTGTAAGGCTTGTACTCAGTAGGTCCTCAGCGGTCACGCGATACCGGTCCTGATCAGCACGGCTACGGAGCTGCAGTGAGGACTGAAGGGGCGCGACCGGGTTGAAGTCGGCGTGACAGGCAAAGTGGATATTCGTCCACACGCCGGTGAGGGAATCCAACACATCGCGCTTGCTGGCACGCTCCGCCCTGAGAACGTGCACGTTGCCTGCCCACATGTCTTCAATGGATTGGACCTCACTGGCAACATTGGGTAGATCAGCGTCCGGGTATGAGACGACGAGTAATCGAGGGTTTACGTCCGCAGAGCGCACGGGGAATTCTGCGGCCAGTGGTATCGATGGCACGTACGAGACCTTAAACCTCTCCGCGAGACACTGACTACCGTCGATAGGAAGTGCCTCGAACGGAATACGGCTGAGAAGTCCTCCCGTACTGATCGCCAACTTGTCGATGTGGTGGTCCGAGAGCAGCCCCAGCACCGGCGCCAGGAGCGTCCGGGAAAGGCGGGGAAGGACCCGCTGGAACATGGGCATGCGAAAGGTGAGGGAATCGGCCTTGCTGTGCAGATGCCCTAGATCATCGAACAGTTCCTTCTCGTACTCCCAGTCGAGCCCTGCGGTGCGCCACTCATCATCCTCGCGCCACACCAGGGATGCCAGGGCAGTGCCTTTCCCGACAGACACACTAAGGAACCCCAGGCCCGGAGCGAATGATCCGGAGGGCAAGAGGCGAAGTTGTCCAAGCACGTCGACCATGACGTCGCGAATGCCTGTGAGACCGCCGACCGGCGGATAGTACGTGCCGGTGCGACGGACTGAGTCGGCTAATTCCTTCCGATCGATTCCCTGACGTGCTGCGCGAACAGTTGCGGCGCGCAGGGTTTCGGAGGCATTGAGGGCGTCCTCATGCCGCGCGGCGCGCATGTAGGAGCGAGCGAGCAGGTGGTAGCCCGTGGCACACTGATCGCCGATCTGCCTGATGGTGGTCTCGTCCAGTGCGAAGGCGAGCCTCCTACTGATGGCTACGGCCGCCAGCTCGTACAGACGCAACGCATCATCAGGACGTCCCCAGGCTTCATTCTCCATGCCGTGAGCCAGGAGACGTTCCCACGCTTTCTCTTCCGGCAGGCCGGTCAGCAGACGTTCGGGCTGCCTGATTCGTACACCTGCTGGGACTGGCGCTCCGCTCAGTGTCGCAAGCACGGTTCTCGCGCGCTGCTGCTTCTCCCTGATGTCACTGACCAACCTCCAGTGGACGCCGAATCGCTCGATCTGCTTGACCGCCGCGGCGTAATGCTGGAGGGACTCCTTGAGATACTCCTTATGGGCCGGATCGGCGGCGAGAAGGTCTCCCATAAGGAAGCGAACCCTGGCAACATGCTTACGCTTTTCTTGGAGTATCAGGAGCGACCTCGTATCCGGACAATGCCAGTATCGCGTGATGGAGGCCGAGGCGCCGGAGGAGTTCTCCACTCTGAGTAGCAGAATTAACCCACATATTAGGTTGGGATATCAAGCTGAACGCAGCCATCGCCACATTATGGTCAAGCCAAGCACGCTGGTCTGATGGTTCCGAATTGGCGAGGCGGAGATAGATCTTCAATGCATCCACGCCAGCGGACGGTTCGCGCGTTCTTTTGTGGTACGCGTCGAGCAGGAGAGCAGCCATATTCTCCATCGCAGCTCCGTCGCTGCCGTAGGAGCCGCTGTTGGCGAGCCGCGCGGCGAACAGTGAGAGTGGCACTGCGTGGCGGACGCCTTCGGGACGTCCGGCAACCAGACCGACCTCATAGTGGAGGTGCCTCACGTCGGCATATGGGTCTTCCCCCCAGGTGTGCGATCCGGAGGTCGCCTCCCTGAAGGTCGACGGAAGATCCTCATCAATCTCGACGGAAAGCGCAAACGACCGCTTCGACTGGCAGTGAGGGCAGCGCGGATGATTTCCGAATCCGTCGATCACCTTTTCGAACGTTTGGTCGCAGTCGGCGCACAGGCTCAAGACGCGATGCAGGTGCCGCACAGGGATCAACTCGGAGCCGTCCCAAAGGCAGGGTAGACCGAGTTGGAATTCGAGCATTGCCAGCGTCGGGTTCAGCCGCGATACCGATGCACAGGATGGGCAGCGTAGATATATCTGGGCGTCCAGTGACAGGAGTGACCGGACAGGCTCGGCCATGTACGTCATCGGGAGTTGCTGCCGATATCCGGGCTGGAGGCTCAACCAGGAGGTCAGCTGCTCCAGTGCGGCGGAAAGTCCCTCGGGTGGCCTCGAAAAGTCCATCAAGTCCACATGCACCCCCTCCATACCCGCACCTTTCTTGCCCATGGCACCATACCGGCTAAACCTGCCATCTAGTGAGAATCTCTAATATCAGGGTTGCAAAGTGGAGGACTTGAATCCGTGATCCTTTCCGTGCGCACAGCAGAGAAGGGGGTAACGCCGTGACGTGGCGGCGTTCCTGCTGTTCGACGGCTCGTCGTCCGCTTGCCGATCGAGACCAGCGAACAGCGCGCTGAACTCCCCCAAATCAACAGGGTGGACTCCCACGACCCCGCCAGGTCACGGCATTGAAGTGCACCCGCCATCCCGAGATCAACATGGCGCTGGCCGATAGCTCGTGGACTGCTCAACAGCCCATAACCGAAGTGGGACGGGTTCAGGGCCCTGCTCTCCGTGGACGCGGGCCGGGTGGTGCTGCGCTCCAGGCGCGGCACTCAGATGCTCCCGGCGTTTCCCGAGATTGAGGCCGGGGCCGCGCAGCTGCCGGACGCAACCGCGATGGACGGCGAGCTAGGTCGTGTATCGAAAGTGGATCTTGAGCCGTGGATGATCTCGGTTCATGGGGCGGGGAGATCTCACGGATGAGCAGTGGGCGGTGCTGGAGCCGTTGTTGCCGAAGAGGAGGAAGGTGGGGCGGCCGCCGGTCTGGTCCCGGCGGCAGTTGATCGACGGCATACGGTTCCGGGTCCGCACCGGGGTGCCAGGGCGGGACGTGCCCGTCGAGTACGGGCCGTGGGGCCGGATCTACGCCCTGTTTCGCCGGTGGCAGCGGGACGGCACCTGGCACCAGGTTCTCAGCCGGCTCCAGGCCCTGGCCGATGCGAAGGGCGCGATCGTGTGGGACCTGAGCGTCGACTCCACCGTGTGTCGTGCCCATCAGCATGCGGCCGGGGCCCGCAAGCAGGGGGGCCTGCAGAAGGAACCACCGGGCGGTGTCTTCGACGAGCCCGGTGATCACGGGCTGGGGCGTTCGCGCGGCGGGTTCACGACCAAACTGCACTTGGCTGTCGAGCAGGGTCAGAAGCCCATGTCGTTCGTGGTGACGGCAGGGCAGCGGGGGGACTCGCCGCAGTTCGAACGGGTGCTGGAGAAGGTCCGTGTGCCCCGCATAGGGCCCGGTCGGCCGCGCGTCTGCCCCGACCGCGTGCGGGCTGACAAGGCGTACGCCTGCCGGAAGAACCGCGCCTACCTGCGCCGCCGGGGAATCCGCTGCACCATTCCGGACAAGGCCGACCAGGCCCGCAACCGCAAGAAGCGCGGGTCCAGCGGCGGCCGGCCACCGAAGTTCGACCCAGAGGACTACAAGGCCCGGCACGCGGTCGAGTGCGGCGTCAATCGCCTCAAGAGACATCGAGCCGTGGCCACCAGGTACGACAAACTCGCGGTCCGCTACGAGGCAACCGTCCTCATTGCCGCCATCAACGAGTGGTTGTGACGTACTGGTCCGACGACACCTCGAACACCCGGACTCGCCGACCGCCGGTGGGATTGACGGTCTCACGGACCGGACGCATCCCCAGTTTGGTCATGATCCGTTCGGAGGCGTCGTTGCCTACTTGAGTGATGCTGACGATCCGCTCCAGCCCTCCCTCTTCGAACCCGAACCGTACAGCGGCTGCAGCGGCCTCGGTGGCCAAGCCCTGCCCCCAGTGGGAACGTCCCAGCCGCCAGCCGACCTCAACCGCCGGCAGTACCTCCGGCAAGAAGTCGGGCACCGAAAGGCCGGTGAACCCGGCCAGCTCGCCAGTGGACCGGATCTCCACGGCGAACAGGCCGAAGCCTTGTGACTCCCACTCGCTCTCCCATGCCTGGATCCCGCTGCGAGTCTGCTGTTCGTCACGGACGCTGCCGTCACGGATCCACCGCATGACCTCGGGGTCGGCATTGATGGCAGCCATGGGCGCAACGTCTTCCTCGCGCCAGCGACGCAGGATCAAACGGGGAGTCTCAAGCGTGACCATCCAATTATTCTGGATCACAAAGTGGGCTCCCCGCCATCCTCACCAGGCACTTTCGATACACGCGGGACCAGCACATCCCGGTCCCCGGCTGGCCCTACTCGATCATCTGCGCGCTCGAGCCGGGCCGCAGTTCGTGGACCGCGCCCCTGGATGCGCTTCGCCTGGTCCCCGGCGACGACACCGCCACCGTCACCGCCCGGCAGCTGCACGATCTGCTTCAGCGACTGATCACGGCCGGGCAGTGGCAGACGGGTGACCCGGACATCCTTATCGTCGCGGACGCCGGATACGACGCACCCCGCCTCGGCTTCCTCCTCAAAGACCTGCCGGTGCAGGTGCTGGCCAGGATGCGATCCGACCGCGTCCTGCGCCGGGCTGCCCCACCCCGGCTGCCGCACACCCAGGGCCGACCGCCCCGACACGGAGGCGAGTTCGTCTTCGGACAGCCCGACACCTGGGGCACCCCGGACACCGAGACAGTCACCGACACCCGCCTCTACGGCACCGCCAGGGCCCGCTCCTGGGACCGGCTGCACCCCAAGCTGACCCACCGCTCCTCCTGGGCAGCCGCCAACGGCACCCTCCCGATCGTCGAAGGGACGGTGATCCGCCTGGACATCGACCACCTGCCCAGCGGAGCAACACCCAAGCCGGTCTGGCTGTGGTGGTCAGGCACCGACGCCACTGCGGCAGACGCCGACCGTCTCTGGCAGGCATACCTGCGACGCTTCGACATCGAGCACACCTTCCGCCTGTTCAAACAAACCCTCGGCTGGACCTCCCCAAAGATCCGCACCCCCGAGGCAGCCGACCGATGGACCTGGCTGATCCTCGCCGCCTACACCCAACTGCGGCTCGCCCGACCGCTGGCGGCCGACCTGCGGCGGCCCTGGGAGAGACCGACCCCGCCGGACAGGCTCACCCCCGCCCGAGTCCGCCGCGACTTTCGGCACATCCGCCCCACGGCCACCTGCCCGGCCCAAGCACCGAAACCCTCCCGCCCCGGCCCCGGACGACCACCAGGCAGAAAGAACACCCGGCCCACACCCCGCCACGACGTGCACACACCCCGCAAGAAACCACCTGCGAAACAGCGAACGAAGACGTCAACCACCCCACGACCACGCCGCACAGGTTAAAGATCAAGCTAATGCTGTGACCGCATACGTTCACCGGGTCGGTGATCCCTGACGTCAGGAGCCGAGCTTCTAGATCAACACGAGCCACCATGTGTTCATGGCCCTTCCTACAGGCCGAACAAGCGACGCAAGGCGGCGGTCACCAAAGCGTGAGTAGGCCCCAGGGGGTGCTGTCGGGGGCCATCGGTTCACTGATCCGCGGCGCTCAGCCGACCAGTCCCGTCATCGCGTGCGGCCCTACCGCCGGTTCGAGCAGCGACAACGTCCGCTGCTGCGCATCGAGACCGACGCGGATGCCGACCGGCATCGGCAGATTCGGGCCAGCATGCCCGAACTCGACGTTGCCCAGGACCGGGATGTCACGGTCGCCGAGGACGTCGAGGACTATCTCGGGCAGGGTCGGGGACGCGCCGGGCTCGAGTCCACTGACCTCGCGCGGAACGCCAACGACCATGCCGGAGATCCGATCGAGGATGCCGCAGTGTCGCATCACCTGCAGATAGCTCCACACGTACGATGCCAGGCCGCCCATCTCCTCCCAGAACAGCACCGCGCCATCGAACCATTCGAGCGGCAGCGCGAAACACGTCGCCTGCGCCAGCACGATGCGATTGATCACCCCGCCGATCAGCCGACCTTCGACACGACCAGGACGCCAGCACTCCCACGACGGGCTCGCAGGCAGCGCACCGATCGCCGCGGTACCGGTCAGCAACCTGGAGTAGAGCTTCTCGAGTTCCGCTTGGCGCGCCACGGGCGCAGACTGCCAGTGCCCGCCGAAGCCAGGGACGGCCATGTCGGCATGGAACCCGACCAGACCCGTGCGCGCATAGAGCACCAGATGCAGCAGTGAGATGTCGCTGTAGCCCAGGATCGGCTTGGGGTCGGCCCTGATCGCCTCAAAGTCGATCAGGTCAAGGTAGCCGAGCGCCGTCTGGCCACCGTCACTCGCGATGATCGCGCGCACCTCAGGATCACGCAGAAGACCATTGAGCTCCCCGGCGATCTCCGCGGGCGTAGCCGCGCTCCACCAATGGCGCCGCCCTACTTCGAGTAGCGGAGCCCGACGCACGCGGAATCCCATCCGCTCGAGCACAACCACCGTCCGCTCGACGTTGGGCTCGTAAGCGGCCGGCAGCGGACCGGACAGCGATGCGATGACAACGAGATCTCCGGGCCTCAGGGCACGCGGTCGAAGCAGCTGAGGCAGTGCAGAACCGGTCATGGCGTCAGTGTCGCCGGTGCCATTGGTAGGGTCACGCGATTTTCGCCGGTCGTCCGCCCCAGCGCGGCCCTTCTCGCTGCGGATGCGGGCTCGCTCGCGGCGCTGGGCCGCGAGGACATCTGGATGGCGGGCGTTGGTGTTGCGCCAGCGCAGGTAGGCGTGCAGGCGCGAGTCTGGACGGTGTGGTTGCGGTGGTGGGAGTTGGCGACGGTGAACTGCCGCAGTGGCCCGCAATGGGCCTCGATCGGGTTGGCCCAGGACGCGTAAGCCGGGGTGAAGCACAGCTCGACCCGGTTCTTCCTCGCCCAGCGCCGGATCGTGTCGCCCTTGTGGGCGGATAGGTTGTCCAAGATGACGCAGATCGGGGCGCCGTCAGGGCGGGCAGCGCGGATCGACTTCAGCGCGGCCAGGGTATTCGCGGCGCCCTTCTTGCGGCGGTTGACACCGCGCAGGGTGTCGTCGCCGACCGAATAACAGCCGTGGAAGTACCTGACTCCGTGGGTGCGGTGGCAGGTCGCGGGAGCGCGGTGCACGGTAGCCAGTCCGCCCGCCTATCCGTACCCCTGGTCGATCCGGCCCGACAGCGCAAGCTGCTGGGGGAAGTCGGCGGTGTCCATACGGTCAACTCGGTCACCACTCGATCGGTCGGCCCGGCATCTCCCGCCTGCGCCTGTTCGGCTCCCTCACGGAGGCGGGCGCGCACCGCCTCGCGGCACGCCGCGAGGAGCTGGGCGGCTGACCTCCGCTACCGTGAACACCCCGCACGCAACGGGGTGTTCACGGGGAGGCGAGATGCCGGTTCTGCTCTACTACCCGTTGGTGAAGCCACCGACGGAAGTGCTCCATCAGGCGCTGTTGTACTGGGACGGCATCGCCACGGTCGTACCACGCGCACGGAGGGTTTACGAGTTCGCCGTCTCCCCGGAGTTGCGGGAACTGCGGGACCGGTCTCTCTACACGCCGCTGCCCTTCGACATGCGTTCGGTGGAGATGCTGCACGACCCGGACCATGGCACTACTCACAGCGGTTCCCTCACGTCCCAGGCGCTGCGCCAGGAACTGCTCCGCCTGCTGGGGAGTCCGGGCCCGGAGCTGACGTGGCCGCCGGACGCCTTCCTCTACGGCTCGAAGCTGAGCCACTGGCTGGAGGAGCTGCTGCTGAGCCTCGGCCTGGCCGAGCGCTGCGACTCCGAGTACTGGAGCCTCGCCGTGCCACGGCAGGTTCAGCAGCTGATCATCGGCGTCCTGGCACGTGAGCTGGCCGCCGACCACCCGATCATGTACACCGGGCATCCGGTCTCGTACGTGCCCTACACCGACCGCCCGGACGCGTACGCCGCGTCCCTGCGCGCCGCCTCCGAGCGCCGGCTGCCCGCCTACCAGGCGGACCTCGGCGGCCTCCTTCCGGTCCCCGCACCCGGCACCCCCACCGCCGAGGTCCTCGCCTTCCGCGACCGGTACCCCGACGAGCGCGAGCGCCTGATGCGGGCCCTGCACCGCCTCCTCGGCGACCTTCGCCGCGACTACGAGCACCCCGCCGACGTCCTCGCCCAGCTGCGCAGCGAGGTCGAGCGGTCCGTCGAGGACTACCGCGCGGCGGCCAGGAGCAGCCGTATGGCCTGGGTGGAACGGTCGGTGACGGTGACCGTCGCCCTTGCGGCCGCCGCCGGCAGTGTGGTGCAGCCCGGTCTGACCTGGGTGCTGGGAGCGGTGGGCGGCTACGCGCTGAACGTGGCCACCCGCGAGATCCGCCCCTTGTCCCGGGCCCGGGAGGGGCACGACTTCAGCTACCTCCACCGCGTCCGGGAGACGCTCGCCTGACCCTCAGCTTTTGCGGGACGCCGGCGACTTCCATGACCGGGCGGCACCCGGCGGTGACGGCGCGCGGCTCGGAGGTCAGCGCCGGCGCCTCGCACGCCTCAGCCATGACGACCTCGTTGGAGAGCGCGGACGCGGCGACGGCCGACTCCAGCAGCGCCGCGAAGTGCGGCGCCCCCCACTTGCCATCCGGGCGCAAGCCCCGCAGGAACTGAAGGAGATGGTCATGCGGCAGCGGCGACCCGACCTGGCCTGGTAGTGACGGAAGCGGGGCGGCGACCGGACCATGCGCGGGCCGGGTGCGGTGAGGGCCGCCAGCGCCACACCGGATGACGGCGACGTCGTCCTCGATCCATTGCGTCCGAGCGCGCCGGCCCGACGTGCGGCTGCGGGCTTCTTCGCCGCAGCGAGCTGCTCGGCCACGAGCCGGTCGGCGTCCGCGTGCCGGCCTTGCCGAACAGGGAGCGCAGCTGCGCCTCGGTCACCTCCTGGCCAAGCGTGAGACCGAGGGCGGGGAGGCCCCGGCCCACCATCTGCCGACCGGAACCCCAGCGTCCTGCTGCGCCCTCTTCAGCGGTTTGCGGGCCGGTCGGCGACCGGCTGGCTCAGTGGCTCCTCAGCGACCGTCGCACGGGTCGGCGCCCGCAGGCATCGGCTTGGTGTCGGCTGCCAGGCAGGAGGAGTATACCCGCGGCGGTATGGGCTGCGGCTCCGGTTCCGGCCCAGCGCTCAGGGCGATGACCGTCACGACACCGGCGCAGACCAGCCCCGCTATCGCGGCGAGTCCTTTAGCGCGGCTCACCGGTCGGCGCTGAAGTGGTCGAGGATTTCGTCGCTGCAGTCGTACGCGCCGACCGGAGTTCGCGTGAAGGACAACATGCCGTCGTCATTGCCTTCCTGCTTGGCTTTGGCCAGTTGCGTCTCGATGTCCGCGATGTACTCGGCGCACTCGGCGCTGACGGGCTTCTCGGGCTGCGGGTCAGGCGCCGGGGAGGCGTTGAGTGCGGCGGTGGCGGCTATAGCGGCGGCGCACAGCACCGCCCACGCGGCGACCCACGTGCGGCGACTCATCCATAACGGCTTCGGCATCCAGGCATCCTACGAGCACCGCGCGGGCTGGTGCCGCATCAGCGGCCCCTCCCGGGCGTGCGGGCACACCCCTGCGTTCCGGCCGGAGGCAGACCGCAGCGCGGTACACCACCACCCGGCCGCTCCCGGGCCCTCCCTGGTTTCCGGGCGCGGGCCGCCTACACGGGCGGCAGTGACGGCCGCACCACGCCGCCCCCGCCAGGCCCCTCCCCCAGGACCACTCCCCAGGCCCGGCCACCGGCCCACGTACCGGCCCCTCCCCCGGCCACCGGCCCACGTACGGGCCCCTCCCCCGGCCACCGGCCCACGTACGGGCCCCTCCCCCGGCCACCGGCCCACGTACGGGCCCCTCCTCCGGCCGGGCCGGGCCCGGCCGGAGGACGGCGCCGGCTCGGCAGGCGTGTCCAGGACGAGCAGCCCGGCCGCGTCGCTGCCCAGCATCAATCCCGCGCCGCCACCAGGAAACCCCGACCCGGCGTGCGCGGCAGCCAGGCCCGCCACGCCTGGAGTGGAGCCTCCATCTCCCCCGCCGGAGCGGGATACGCACCCCCAGCCGGGCCAGACGCCGGGGCCGGTTGAACTCATCGACCGGCCCCGGCACCGGCCCACCCGTCACCTCCTCAGCCCAACCCCCGTGACGGGCCTCGCCGAAGAAAGAACCGGTACCCGCCTGTGCCATCTCCCCGCGCGCCTGCGTCCCCGCACCACGCTCCCGGCCCTCCGCCAGCCAGCCGTCCACATCCGCCGGCCGCACCCCCCACACCGGCACCCCGGCACATCATTTCGCCTCGCCGAACACCTGGACTCGGCCCAGATCGCGGCCTCGATCGGGTCAGTCGGCGACGCTTACGACAACGCGCTCATCGAGTCGACGATCGGTCTGTTCAAGACCGAAGCCATCAAGCCGCAGCGGCCATGGGAGACGCTGTCGGACGTCGAGTTCGCCACTGCCGAGTGGGTCGACTGGTACAACCATCGCCGACTCCCGGTGAGACAGTGCGCTTCTCGCCCGTCGAATACGAAGCCAACTTCTACCGAGCAACCACGAACTCCCAGGTCACAGCCAACATCTGAGATCTCTACCGAACCCGGAACGGTTCAGACGTAGCGCATTCGACACCGAGCTCTACCGCGACCGCAACACGGTGAAACGTTGCACCAACAAGATCAAGGAGTGGCGCGGGCTCGCCACCCGCCACGACAAGATCCCGGTCAGCTACCTCGCCGGACTCCACTTACGCGGCGCGGTCATCTGGCTCCGCAGCCTCACATGAAGATCTCAACTCGACACAGTCTCTAGTCGGAGGAAGGCGGGCTACTCGGCTGGCCGGGACGGCAGAGTCAGATTGGAGTAGAGGGTGGGTCGTAGAAGACCATGCACCCATCGAGCCTGCGGGACACCTCCAATGCATGCCCGACGCAGGCGTAGAAGCTGTCACCGTCCGGGCGTAATGCGTACGGCATCGCTGCCATGAGGCACCCGGCAGGACCGCGCCGATCGCGTTCACCAGGCCGGTGTGAGCGTCCGAGACGACCAGCTGGACACCGGACAGACCGCGGGCGGTGAGCGAGCGCAGGAAGGCGAGCCAGCCCGTGCCGTCCTCGCAGGTGGCGACATCGATGCCGAGGATCTCGCGGTGGCCGTCGGCGTTGACGCCGACGGCGATCAGCGCGCGTGGACGTTGATGATGCGTCCGCCCTCGCGGCCCTTCTGGGTCAGGGCATCGACCCATATGAACGCGTAGGGGCCGGCGTCCAGAGGGCGGTTACGGAACGCGGTGTACTGCTCGTCAGTTTGGCCATCGCGCTGACCTGGGACTTCGACAGCTGGGTGGCCCCGAGGGACTCGGCGAGTTTCTCAACCCTGCGCGTGCTGACGCCCAGCAGGTAGGCGGTGGCCACCACCGAGATGAGGGCCTGCTCGGCCCGCCGTCGCCGTTCGAGGAGCCAGTGCGGGAAGTAGCTGCCCTGCCGCAGCTTGGGAACGGCGCGTTCGACGGTCCCGGCCCGGGTGTCCCACTCGCGCGGGCGGTAGCCGTTGCGGTGGTTGACGCGTTCGCCACTGACCCGGCCGTATTCGGCGTTGCAGAGGGCATCGGCCTCCGCGGACATGAGCGCGTCGGCGGCCCGACGCGTAGGGGCAGTCCGTCCGCGTCGGACAGGACGTGCATCTTGGAACCGGGCTTACCCCGGTCCACGGGGCTCGGACCTGTGTGTTCGGCCCTTTTTTTAGCGCGGACGTGCGCGGAGTCCAGGACTGCGCGTGACAGGTCGATCAAGTCCTGTTCGTCCAGGAGCTGGAGAACCTTCCGATGCAGCCGGCCCCACACACCGGCTCTCGACCGGATGACGAAGCGGCGGTGCACGGTCGACTTCGACGCCCCGCACGGCGGCAACGCCCGCCAGGCGCACCCGCTGACCAGGACATAGACGATCGCAGCGAAGACCGCCTCGTCATCGATGTTCGCGACCCCGCCCCCTTGCGGCCGCACCCGAGCTGGCGGCAGCAACGGCCTCACCAGCTCCCACAGTCCGTCCGGAACGATCCACCCCCACCGTCCACTCCCCATGACCAGTACAACTGCCAACTGACCATGTAGGACAGTCTTAGCCGCGCAGAAAGCCATCAAGTACGAGGAGCGGCACGCGAAGGCTGCCGAGGCTGTCGAAGCGTTGCTGACGATGACGCCCTGGGCTCTTGATGTTCCTCCCGGTCCGTGCGAGACGGCGTCTCATCGAGGTCAACGTGTTCGTAACTGTCCATAATCAGGGCAACGTCACAGACCGTTGGCAGGACACTGCAGGACAACGCCTGCGGCGGCCTGCCGCAGGTAGACCCCACCCATTCCCGGGCCTGCGTACTCGGCCTCTACTGGTAGGCCTCGTTCAGCGCCCAGATCGCCCAGACGGTCACGGCCAGCGACAGCACAACGGCCGTCGCGCCAAGTGCGACTCCCGCCCGCGCCCGGGAGGGATCGGCCGCCTCCTGGCCCCGCGCCCTGCGCAGCGCGACGAGGCCGCAGACGACCGCACCGATCCCCGCCGACACGATGAAGTACACGGGAAAGAAGCGGACCCAGTTCGGGACCCAGGCAGGCAGAAACGGGCAAATCAGCATCGCGATGGCGGCAGCGCCCGGCGCAAGCGACGTCGTACCCCGCGGCTGCTGCCGCACCGTCAGCTGTTCACGCGACCCGGCTGTCTGCTCAACGGAACTCATGCTCCGGATGCTAGGCAGCAGGTACCGTGCTCCGCTTGGGCGCGAGTACCCAGATCGTCCTGAGTAGCCCGCAGTCGACGAGGTGAACGCCTGCTGTACGGCCCGGTCCAGGCCGTCACCGATGAGACTCACGATGAGCCTCCTTCATTGATCGTCTGTGTGGCGTTGTGGCCGCTGATCTCCGTTCCGCTGTGCCCCGGGGTCGCCATAGGGGGTAATCAGCGCTGTGCGGGGCGCTGAAGAGGCGGGTGTAGGGTCTCGCCGCCGATGGCATGTCGATCTTCTGTGACCTGTTGGTTCTCTGTTGTCTCACCGCGATGTCACCCAAGATCAGTCTCAGATCGATGCCATTTCCCCGGCGGAACGATGAGTCTGCGGCTAAGCCACCGAGCACGAGGACTACATGCGGGCTCAGATCGCGCACCGATGAGTTTCCCGTGCCGCGCCGGTCTGTACGCGTGAGATCGACTCACGGAAGGCTGGCGCCATGCGGAAACTGATCTACGGCATGAACCTGACCCTGGACGGCTACATCGCCGCGCCCGGCGACGACATCGGCTGGAGCGTGCCGAGCGACGAGCTGTTCCAGTTTTGGTCCGACCAGTTGCAGGCGACCGACCTGTCGCTGTACGGGCGCAAGCTGTGGCAGACGATGAGCTCCTACTGGCCGACCGGCGACCAGCAGCCCAACGCCACCCCGGCGGAGACCGAGTTCGCGCGCCGCTGGCGGGACATGTCGAAGGTGGTGTTCTCCTCGACGATCGACAAGGTCGACTGGAACACCCGCCTGGTCACCGGCGACGCGGTCACCGAGATCACCCGGCTCAAGTCCGAGGACGGCGGCCCGATGGACATCGGCGGCGCCACGCTCGCCGGGGCGGCCATGCGGGCCGGGCTGATTGACGAGTACGTGCTGGCCACCGCGCCGGTCCTGGTGGGCGGCGGCACGCCGTTCTTCACCGCGCTGGACAGCTGGGTGAACCTGAACCTGGTGGAGACACGGACGCTTCCCCGCGGCGTAATCCTGACCAGGTACGAGACGAGGCGCTGAGCGCCCGTCCGGGAGTCACGGGCCATATGCTCCGCGGGTGACACCGGAGGAGCTGGCTCGGTCGCGCCGCGCACGCGACCTCATGGACCGCGAGTACGCCGAACCGCTCGACGGACCCGCGACGGTGCGGGCCGCCCTGATGTCGCCCTCGCACTTCGACCGCCAGTTGCCCGCCGCGTACGGCGAGACGCCCTACAGATCCCCGCCACCCGAATGGGTGAAAGCTCCGACCCGGGAGTCTCACAACTGGTTGGTGAGCATCGCGGCGATGTCGGGCTGACTTGGAGGCTCGTCTTCGGTGGCCATGCGGTGACGTAGAGACTGAACGTGGGCGTTACTACAGGATTGCGGCGTGGCCTGGGCTGCTGGGCGGGGAGACAGAGGATCGCGATGTTGTGCCGGGCATCATGGAACGATCTTGGGTGGCTGGTGTGATCAGGGCGTCGGAGTCGTCTTGGATAGCCCTTTTCAGCGGGCTGAGCCCGCGTCCTTTCAGGAAGCTGGTGACCGCGCTGCGCCGCGAAGGTGCGGATCCGGTCCGCAAGGGCCGGCCGTGGTCCCTTCCGCTGGAGGACCGGGTGCTGCTCGTGTCGGCCTACTGGCGCACGAATCTGACGATGCGCCAACTCGCGCCGCTCTTCGGTACCTCGAAGTCCGCGGCCGACCGGATCATCGACCACCTCGGTCCCGCACTTGTCCAGCGGCCCCGCACGCGGTTCGCCAAGGGCACCGTGCTCATCGTGGACGGCACCCTGGTCCCCACCCGCGATCACACCATCGCCGAGCGGTCGAAGGACTATCGGTACTCCACCAACCACCAGGTCGTCATCGACGCCGACACCCGCCTGGTCGTCGTGATCGGCCGGCCGCTCGCCGGCAACCGCAACGACTGCAAGGCGTGGGGGGAGTCCGGTGCCAAGTCCGCTGTCGGCAAGACTCTCACGATCGCCGACGGCGGCTACCCGGGCACCGGACTCGTCATGGCGCACCGCTGCGAGCGTGGCCAGGCAGAACTCCCGGACTGGAAGAGGAACACAACAAGTCGCACAAGCAGCTCCGCGCCCGCGTCGACCACGTCTTCGCCCGTATGAAGACCTGGAAAATCCTCCGCCTTATGCCGACGACGAGCGCGTGCAAACCAGCACGCGAGGCCATCGCCGCCGGCGCCGAGGTAAGGGTTTTGGATAGGGAGGTGCCCCATTGGATGGTCGCCGGCATCGCCGCAGCGAGGTTGAGACGGTCGTGGGCCCGCGGCCTGCAGGAGATCATCGGCCTCGACGAGACCGTTGAGATCCTCGCGCGGCACCGCGGCGAGCAACTGCGTACCGGGATCATCGACGCAGCAGACCGGATCTGGTCCTTCACTCTGCGGCCCCCGCGCTCTCACCACGGGAGTCCGTCCCCGTCGGCCCCACGTGCGGGCGCGCGGCGGCGTCATCGCGAATCCGGCCTCGTCCTCGAAGAGGATCCAGGCCCCGAGCGCCGCCGCGGTCCTTCCAACTGCGGCCACACGTCCTTCTTCCAGAGCTCGTCCGCGTGTTCGTCACGTTCCAGCGCACGGCGGGCCGGGGCCAGGACCAGCCATGGCGGTGCAGCAGCCGCCACACTCCCGCGATGGAGCAGCTGATCTGGAGTTGGCGGCCGATCAGCGTTCTGACGCGTTCCAGCGTCCTCCGCTGATCTTCCCAGCCATGCGCGGCCGGCCCTTTGGCCAGTTCCTTTTCCAACAGGGCGAACCGCTCGTCCGACAGCTTCGGCAGTTTCGCGGGTCCCTTCGACTTCAGCCCCTCCACGCCGCCCTCACGCCAGTTGCGGCGCCATTGCTCCACCGAACGCTCGCTCACCCGCAGGTCCTTGGCGATGACCGAATTCCTGTCACCTCGTGCGAACCTCCGCCCGGCCTCCAGCCGGATCCCTTCACGCGCAGCCCGCCGCTCAGCAGTCAGGCCCCCACCATCCGCGTACCGCATAACACCGGCATACCGCGGGGATCACCCAACGTCACCACCCGAAGGCAACCCGAAAAGGTCAGTACCTGGGCCACCGCCCACCGTTCGTCGGTGAACCTCGCCCCGCAGCCGGTGCAGACGGGACGGCGGGCCTCACGCTCGGCTGCCTCTCCACCACATCGGAGGTCTTCGCCATGTTCAAGACCCTCCAGCGTCAACAACGCTCGTGCTCAATACATCTAGCGCTTGTGAGATCGAGGGTCGCCGGGGTGGTGGGGGTAGAGGGGCTGGAGCCGGTCCCATTGCCGGCTCACGAGCTGCTCGGCTTCCCGCAGGACCTCGACACTCGCATCCAGGGTCTGGGGACGCCGTTCGGTTGCGCCGTTGAACCGGTCGGCGGGCTGAGACGAGTCGGGGCCGGGGCGATGCGACGGCAGGACCAGCGAGCGGAAGCGATGGCTGAACCGCTCGCGGGGGGTTGCCCACCAGCGCGCCGCCAGAACGACGACCGTGACGACGGCCGCGGTCGTGGCAAGAGGGGGATGCGCGGTCATCATGTGTCCTTCCTCCAGGACGGCTCAACCGGCCGTCGACGTCTGCCTGGGCCGGGGGGCGCATGTCGACGGGTCGGGTCAGCCTGGCCAGGTGCCGGTCAGCTGGCGGGTGGCGCTGGCGCCGCCGCGGTCGACGGCGGCTTTGACGCCGGCGAAGATCGCTCCCTGCAGGACGGCTGCTGACAGGACCTCGCGCCAGGTCCGGTGCTCGTCGGTGGCGTCGGGGGCGTCCTCGTCGTGCCCGAGCTTCTTCCAGACCTGCTTGAACACCGCGCCGGCCAGCACGCCGCTGATGGCGCCCATGGCCATGCCGACCGGCTTGTAGGCGATCTTCGAGGCTTTCATCGGTGCCTCCTGGAGCGGCGGATGAGCAGTAGCGCAATGAGTGCGCCGGCCGCGGCGAACAGCGGGGTGCGGTTGTCCCGGGCCGCGTGCATGCCCTGGCTGGCCTTCTCGCGTACCGGCTCGGGAGCCTTCTCCCGGGCGAGCTGCCCGGCATGGGCTGCCTTGTCGCGGACCTGTTCGGTGGCCGCGGCGGCCTTGGCACGCACCGGCTCCGGGGTCTTGTCCTGCACCACGTGCGCGGCGTGCGTCGCCTTGTCCCGCAGTTGGGCCCGGACGTGGGTGGTCTTCTCGGCGGCCTGCTGCTTGACGGCCGCCGTCTTCTCGCGGGCGCGGGTCTTGACATCGGTCTTGGCCGCGAGTGCCTCGACGGTCTCGCCGAGATCCTCGCGAGTCGCCTCGACCTGCTCACGCAGTTGTTCCGGGGAGGGTGCGGCCTCATCGCCCGTGTTCGGCTTGTCCTGGGTCATCGCTGTGCCTTCTCCTTGATCTCGGCTACATCGGCCTTGACGCTGTCCACGGTGTGCTCCGGCGTCGGCGGGGATGCCTTGTTGATCTGTTGCTTGCCCAGGGCCGCCATCATGGCGGTGACGGCGGCTAGGACGGCGGTGACGATCAGCGCCACCACCCACACATCCATGCCGAGCGAGAGCGCGGCGATCACGGTGGCCACCAGTGCCTGCAGGGTGAGGACACCGACCAGGCCGGCGCCGCCGAACAGTCCGCCTCCCTTGCCGAACCGCTTGCCCTTCTGGGTCATCTCCGCCTGCGCCAGGCGCATTTCATCGCGGACCAGCTGCGACAGCTGCTGCGAGGCACGCTGGACCAGGTCGCCGACCGGTTCCAGCGCTCCGCCGCCGGTGCGGGGGGGGGAGCCTTCTGTTGTCATGGGTGCTCACCTGTTCCCTTCTCGCGTTTTCGGCAGGCCCTGTACCAATTCGGCGATCTCCTTCCACCGTCTGATCGCGGGTTCGCGTACCCCGGCCGCGACACATCACCGCTCGTCAGAGCACACGTCGCCACAGCAGCCGCGGCGCGGCCCGTACCAGGGCGGCCGCCGCCAGACCGAGGGCGCCGCCGACGGCCACGTCGGAGGGGTAGTGCGCACCGCTGTGCACCCGCTCCGCGGCCACGGACACCGCCGACACCGCACAGGCGGCGCCGGCGGCCGGCCACACCGGCGTGACGGCACCGGCGAAAGCGAAGGCGGCAGCCGTGTGCCCGGAGGGAAAGGAGGAGCTGTCCGGGCGATCCTGAAGATCTTCCGCCGGCACCCACTCCCGTGGCGGGCGCTGCCGGCTGTAAAGCTTCTTGACGACCGCGTTGGACAGCACCTGGGCCACCACCATGGACGTCACCCCAGCAGCCGCGGCCGTGCGGCCACGCCACCCGCCCAGGGCGGCCATCGTCCCGGCCGTCACCCACCACACCTTGGTGTGCTCGGCCGCCTCCTCCACCGCGGGCGCGACCCGCCGCACCCAGGGCGGCCCACACGCGATCGACCGCCTGGCCAGTCGACGATCCCCGGCGCGCAGATCTGCCATCACTCTCATGACCGGCGACTTCCCGTCCCGGGCCGTCCCACACCGGTCCCGTGATCGAGTCGACGCCTGCGTCGGCCAAGGCGCGAGAGCGGACCCGGCGACGGTGGTCTCGCCGTTCAGGACTCAAGGCGGCGGCGGTCCTCATCGTCCCACTTGCGGGTGTCGCGCGGCTGGACGTACGGTTCCTCACCGGCCGGATGACCGCCCGCCACCGCGCGCTGGCGGCGCATCTCGGCGTCGAACTCCAGGCCCAGCAGGATCGCCAGGTTCGTGATCCACAGCCACACCAGGAAGACGATCACGCCGGCGAACGTGCCGTAGGTCTTGTTGTAGGAGGCGAAGTTCGCCACGTACAGCGCGAACCCAGCCGACGCGATCATCCAGATCACCAGCGCCAGGACTGCCCAGCGTGATCCAGCGGAAGCCACGGACCTTCGCGTTCGGCGTCGCCCAGTACAGAATCGCGATCATGATGGTGACCAGAACCACCAGCACCGGCCACTTGGCGATCGACCACACCGACAAGAACGTATCCCCGATGCCCAGCGCGGTGCCGACCTGACGGGGCAGCCCGCCGGTGAACACCACGATCAGCGCACTGACAACCGCCAGGATCATCAGCACCAAGGTCACACCGACCCGGACTGGCAGCACCTTCCACACCGGTCGGCCCTCGGGGACGTCGTAGACCGCGTTCGCGCTCCTGATGAACGCCGCGACATAGCCGGAAGCCGACCAGATCGCGAGGGCCAGACCGACGATCGCCATGATCGAGCCGATCCCGGCATTGCCCTGCATCTGCTTCACCGCGTTGCTCAGAACGTCCCGCGCCGCACCCGGGGCGAGCTTCTGGGTGTTGTCCAGAACCTGCTTCGTCGCCGACTGGCCGACGATCCCCAGCAGCGAGATCAGCGCCAGCAGGGCCGGGAACAGCGCCAGGATCCCGTAGTACGTCAGCGCCGCAGCCCGGTCGGCCAGCTCATCCTTCTCGAACTCCTTCAGAGTGCCTTTCAGCACCGCCCCCCAAGAGCCCTTGGGTGTGCGGCCGGAGGGGCGTCGGCATCCCGAGGTCGTGCTCACGCTGGGGCGGACGCCCTACTTCGATCAGCAGGCGGTGGAGTCCTTCTGGGCGGCCTGGCAGGAGGAGGTCGGCACGGGCCGGCTGCGCACGGCAGGGCGTAAGCCCGGTGACGGGCAGGGCGGGTACAGCGCCGACCGCAGTCAGCGGGACCAGGCGGTGAGCGTGGCGCTGACCGCGCTGCAGTTCGGCGGCGAGCCGGGCGGGCCCGTACTTGGTCTGGCGCCGCAGCGCCTCCACCAGATCGGCGATGTCCTCGCTCGTGCGGTTGGGGCTGGCGATGGGTGGGGAGGAGCGATCCGTCAGGACGTCCTCGCCGTGGGCGAGCCAGCGGGCGTACCACTTGGCCAGGCAGCGGCGGGAGATTCCTGCTTCCGCAGCGACGTGTGCGATCGGATGTCCGTCATCGACCCGCAGGCACAAGCGCAGACGTCCTTCAGGGTTCAGCGGTGCGTTCCGATGTCCTCTGCTGGTGCCGCTCCTGGCCTCGGCGGCCGCGTTCACCGGGAGCCCCTGAGATCTCGGGGCTCCCGCGTGAGCGGCTGTGCGTGGCGTCAGCGTGCGAACTTTTCGATGGCCTCCGGGGTGACGGGGGTGAAGAAGTTGACGAGGTTGCCGTCTGGGTCGCGGAACAACAGCGACCGATTGCCCCAGGGCATCGTGGTGGGCTCGTTGACGAAGTCGGTGACGAAGCCGGTCAGGTTCTGGTGAACGCGGTCCACGTCGTCGACGAGGAACTCGGTGATCACGCTGTGGTTGTCCGCCGGGCGGGCAGAGCCCGGGGCGAACAGCGGGACGGTGCGGGTGCCGGCGATCGCGAGGGTTGCGCCCGCGGTCCTGAGTTCGGCGAAGTCCTCGGTGGCCCGTATCGCCTGCATCCCTGTAGCTCGCTCGTAGAACTCGACGAGGCGTGCGACGTCGCTGGTGATGATGCGGATCGAGACGAAGTCCATGGGAATCTCCTTGGCTGTGCTGGAGGCGTGCAGTCGCAGGCTAGGAGAAATAGTGGACAGAATCGGTCCTGTATCGCGTTAGGCTGCGAACATGTCACGACCCACCGGCCGCGTGCTGAGACTCCTGGAGCTGCTGCAGTCGGGCGGCACCCGGACTGTGGCCGAGCTCGCCGACCGTCTCGGCGTCGAAGGGCGCACTGTGCGGCGGTATGTGGACCAGCTGATCGACCTGGACGTGCCCGTGGAGTCGGTGCGCGGCCGCTACGGCGGGTACCGGCTGGCTCCCGGGTACCGCTTGCCTCCGCTCATGCTCAGCGACGACGAGGCGCTGGCCGTGCTGCTCGGCCTGGCCGCCGGCCGCCGGGCAGAGCTGACGACGACGGAGCGCACGGCAAACGAGACGGCGTCAGCGAAGATCCGGCGGGTGCTGCCCAAGCACACCGCCCGCCGGCTCGACACACTCCTGGAAGCTCTCGCCTTCACGGATCAGCCCGGCGAGTTGGACCACCCGGACGCCGGGCTCCTGCTCACCATCGCCGATGCGGTGCGCCACCGCCGACCGGTCTCGATCCGCTACACCGACCGCGACGGACGACGCAGCGAACGCACACTGCACGCGTACGGGATCGTCGCCCATGCGGGCCGGTGGTACGTGACGGGAAAGGACGCCCAGGTCGGCGAGGACCGAACCTTCCGGCTCGATCGCATCGCAGCCGCCAGGGCCCTGCCCGGCTCATTCGAAGCGCCCGTGGGTCCCGGTCCGGCACAGCGCGTGTTGTCAGGATTCGCCACGGCCGAGTACAGGCATCAGGTCACCTTGCGGATCCACGGGACAGTTGAGCATATCCGCGCCCACCTCCCCGCCAGCGTCGCGAGCCTGGAGGAGCACGAGCCCGCGGCCGGCCAGGACCCGGCGGCCGAGCACTGGCTGCGCGTCGAGCTACGGGCGGAGCGGCTCGACTGGTTGCCTCCGGTACTCGCCTCACTCGACCGGCCGTTCGTCATCGAGCGCCCCGATGAACTCCGCGCCCTCGTCATCGCGCTCGCCGACCGTTTCACGTCCTATGCCCGCCAAGCCTGACAGCGAGGAACCAATGTCATGAGACGGCACAACTAGGCTCGGTCCGGTCGATCTTGGAACTCTACGAGAGCAGGCGCCGGCCCTGCTGACCTTCCCCTCGTAGCGTTGAGGCTGTGACTGCAGGGGAAGTTGAGAGTCATGGCGGAGAAGCGACAGTCGTACGATGCCGAGTTCCGTGAGGGTGCTGTGCGGATCGTGACTGAGACGGGGAAGACGATCGCGCAGGTAGCGGCCGATCTCGGGATCAAGGAGACCACCCTGGGCAGCTGGGTGGCGCGGGCCCGGAGGGCCGGCGGGGGCGGGACGCTGGGCGAGCTGGAACGCGAGGAGCTCGTGCGGCTGCGCCGGGAGAGCGTGGAGAACCGCAAGCGGATCAAGGAAGTTGAGATGGAGCGTGATGTCTTCAAGCGTGACATGGCTCTCTGGGTGAAGTGACCGAGAACGAACCGGAGGCGCTGGTCGCCTTCATCGGTCGCCAGAGAGCCGAGCACAACGTGCCCCATCGGATGTCCTGTCGCCTGCTCGGGGTGAGCGAGGCGTGGTTCTACAAATGGCGGCGACGTTCCGCGGAGCCGACGGAACGTGAGGTCAGGCGCGTGAAGCTGGAGGAAAGGATCAGGTACTTCTTCCGCGCGTCGGGCGAGACGTACGGGTCGCCGAGGATCACGCTGGATTTGTGGGAGGAGGGCTGGCAGGTGTCAGTGAACACCGTCGCCGAGATCATGGCCGAGCTCGGCCTACAGGGGCGCAAGCCCCCGCGTCGGCGGAAGTCACTGACCCGGCAGGGCAAGCGGAAAGCCGCCCCTGACCTGGTGCGTCGTCGGTTCGACGCTGTCGCTCCGGATCTGCTGTGGTACGGCGACATGACCGAGATCGAGACCGGCGAGGGCAAGATCTACTTGGCGACGGTCATCGACGCGTTCTCGCGGCGCTGTCTCGGCTACGCGATGGGCGAGCATCACGACGCGGCCCTGGTCGGGGCGTCGTTGAAGATGGCGGCCGTGACACGTGGCGGCAGCCTGGATGGGACGATCTTCCACAGCGACCGCGGCGCGGAGTACACGTCCGAGGCGTACAACAAGCTCTGTGACCGCCTGGGCGTGGTGCAGTCCATGGGACGGGTGGGGTCCGCGCTGGACAATGCCGCCGCGGAGAGTTTCAACTCGCTGATCAAGGTCGAGTACATCCACCGCCGACAATTCGCGACCCGGACCGAGGCCCGCCTGAAGATCGCCACATGGATCACTGGGTTCTACAACCCGCGACGAAGGCACAGCGCGGCCGGCGGCCTACCGCCCGAGGAGTTCGAAAGAATCATCGCCGAAGCGCGCGAGCGACACGGCCAGACAGATCAGACCGCATAACCAAAGTCTCTACGGAACCAGGGGATTGACAGATCTGCTGTGGCTGCCGCGGAAGGTGCCGGTGCGGCAGGCGTGAGGCCACGGCCGCGCGGGCCTGCCGCACAATCTCCGGGCCCGAGGCTCGAAAAAAATCCTCCGCGCGGCGGTGCAACGAAATCCGATCCTCATGGACTCCTTCAACCATCTAGGAGGTGCCCATGTTGGATCGGAAAGAGGCTCGGGACGCGGAGTTCCAGAGCTTCGTCGTCGGCCGCTGGCCACGGTTGCTGCGCACGGCTTTCCTGCTCACGGGGGAGCAGCATGCCGCGGAGGACCTGGTCCAGTCGACGCTCGAACGGGCCTATGTGGCCTGGCGCAGGGTCGGCGCGGCCGACGACCCCGACGCGTACGTACGGCGCGTGATGATCAACGCGCACGCCCGCAGGCACCGCAGACGCCTCAAGGAGTTCCTGGCGCCGAAGGACTACTCGGGCCTCACCCACGAGCTGCCCGACGTCGACGACCGCATCGCGCGGGCGGACGACCGCGGCGCGCTGCTGACGGCGCTCGCCGCACTGCCCGTGCGCCAGCGGGAGGCGGTGGTCCTGCGGTACTGGGAGGACCTGAGCGAGGCGCAGGCGGCGGAGGCCATGGAATGCAGCGTCGGCACGGTGAAGAGCAACACGGCGAGGGGGATCGCGAAGCTCCGCGCCCTGCCGGGACTGGCCGAGGCACTCACGAACGGAGGGCGGAAGTGATGAGCGCGGACAGGGAGACGAACCACGACATGACGTACGACGAGGCGCACACGGACATCACCCTCCTGCTGGCGGACGCGGCGGACGAGGTGGAGGTCGGCGCGGCCCCCTATCAGGCGGTGGTACGGGGAGGGAGGCGCCGCAAGACGCGCCGCTGGGCGGTGGCCGCCGCGGCCACGGCAGTGATCGCGGGGTCCACGGGGACGACGCTGGCGCTGGCGGGAGGCACGGGCGGCGGGCACGGGGCGGGGCAGGTGGCCGCGCGGCCCTCGGCGGGGACGGCGAAGCAGAGTCCCGAACGGCGGGTGACGACTCTGGCCAGGGGCACGGACCACGGCAGGAAGTGGAAGGTCGACGCCGCCGTCTGGACCGCGCCGAAGACCACGGCGAAGGCACGCGCCCAGCTCGCCGAGATGGCCCAGTACGGGGAGAAGCCGGTCGATGTGGAGAAGGCCTCGGACCTGGTGGGCGAGAGCTGGCACTTCGTGCACCAGACCGTGGAGGGCAAGCCGTCGACGGTGATCCTGAGAGCATTCAAGAAGGACAACGTGGTCGCGGGCAAGGACCTCGAGGCGTACCCGAGGCCGTTGGACACCGACCGGGTCGGCGCCCCGCAGCGCCTGGTGATCGGCCAGGTCGCCCGGACCGTCCAGGAAGTCACCTGCACCTGGGACGACGGCACGAAGACCCGGGTGGAACGGGCCCCTGCGGGGGCCGGCGACTTCAAGAACCTGATCCGCGAGGTGGACGGCTCCCCGAAGGACTGGTTCGTGTGCCTGGGCCCGGACGGAGTGAACTACAAGAAGGCGGAGGCCACGGGGTGAGGTGAGCGATGCGGGTAGGGCGGCGGCAGGGGTCACAACCCCCGCCGCGGCAGCAGGGTCACAACCACCCCTGCTGCCGCGCCTCCCGCATCGCCTCCATCCGGTTGCGGGTGCCTGGTGGAGCTTGGCCGCGACGATCTTCCACAGCGACCGGTTGAACTCGCCGAGTACACGTCCGAGGCGTACAACGAGCTCTGTGACCGCCTGGGCGTGGTGCAGTCCATGGGACGGGTGGGGTCCGCGCTGGACAATGCCGCCGCGGAGAGTTTCAACTCGCTGATCAAGGTCGAGTACATCCACCGCCGACAATTCGCGACCCGGACCGAGGCCCGCCTGAAGATCGCCACATGGATCACTGGGTTCTACAACCCGCGACGAAGGCACAGCGCGGCCGGCGGCCTACCGCCCGAGGAGTTCGAAAGAATCATCGCCGAAGCGCGCGAGCGACACGGTCAGACAGATCAGACCGCATAACCAAAGTCTCTACGGAACCAGGGGATTGACACCCGAGTACTCGCCGAGATCGGAGACGACCGTGACCGGTTCGCGCACGCACGAGCGTTGAAGGCATACGCCGGGTCGGCCCCCATCACCCGCGCGTCAGGGAAAAAAACGCTACGTCGGGCGCCGATTCGTCAAGAACAACCGCCTCACTCACGCCGGCTACCTGTGGGCCTTCGCCGCCATCACCGTCTCGCCAGGCGCCAACGCCCATTACCGGCACGGCCGCGAACGGGGCGACTGGCATGCCGCCGCGCAACGCAACCTGTTCAACCGCATGCTGGGGATGCTCTATCACTGCCTGCAAAACCGCGTTCCCTACAACGAACAACGCGCCTTCGCACCACTCCTCGAACCCGTCGCGGCTTGACTCCTAGCGCCGTGAGATGTCTTCTTCGCGTCCACGCTGATCACCGGCTGGCCAGCGCCCATGTGCTCCCTGGCCCGCTCGTTGATGTAGCGGAACTGGGCGTCACGGTCCGGGTGCTGCTTGCCCTCGAGCGTCTTGGCTCCGGCCTGCAGGCTGAAGCCCGCCTCACGCAACAGGTCCCCGACCGTGTCCGCGCTCACCCTGTGCCCCTGACGAGTGAGCTCGGCCGCAAGGTTCCTGGTCGACTTCACCGTCCAGCGCGGCGGCGACATCGGATCGCCCCGCTCGTCAGGTTCCACCAGAGCCAGCAGCGCGGGCCGCAGAGCCGGATCAAGGTCCACGGCCTTCTTCCGACCACCACCGGGCCTGCGTACCCGACCCGAAGGTCCCTCGCCGGCCTCCAACGCATCCACGCCCTTGCGGACCGTCGTCTCGCTGACGTGGGCCGCCCACGCGACCGCCCGAATATCGCCGTGCCCCAGGATTCGGGCCTCGGCCCCTATCATCGGCCGTCGCTGCCGCTCGTCCAGATGTGGGAACAACACCCCGAACTTCACAGCAAGTTGACCACGAACATCATCGGAAATACCCATAGCAGACCAACGAGCCGGATCACGCGAAGCAACACGTTGATTCTCTGCGAGCCCTTAAGCTTGTTGATCAGTTGCTCGACCGTGTTCCTCTCCTTGAGAGGTCGGGATCGTGGTGTGGCACTCGCCGCGCACATGCAGCCGGTCGATCGATGCGTAGGTCGGATCAGTTGTGGGTGGTGGCCGGTGGGCCGGCGATGGCGGTGAGCCGGAGCTTGGTCTCGTCCTCGCTGCCGGGCACGGCGGTCATGATGACGATTTTGAGCTCGGAGTCCCCGTCGGCCAGGACGTCGCAGTCCACCGTGACCGGGCCCACTGACGGGTGGTCGATCGTCTTGTGGTCCTCGCGGTGTACGGCCACCTCTCCGGTCGCCCACAGCTCGGCGAACCTCCTGTTGCCCGCGTTCAGGTCGCGGATCAGCGCGGCCAAGCGATTGTCCTGGGGGAAGCGGCCGGTGGCGCGGCGCAGGTCGGAAACGACGGCGGCGTCGGTGGCGTCGCGGTCCGCCTCGGTCACCGGCCACCGCGCGAGGTGGGCGGGGCCGGCGTTCACCGGGAACCTGTCGCGGGCGAAGTTGCGCAGGCGCGGCGGCGAGGCGGAGGGGTCGCCCAGCAGGGCGGCCCACCCACGGTTCCACCACACCAGTTGCCAGTCCGCCGCGAACACGGCAACCGCCACGTCCCCGAGGCGTGCGAGCACCCGCTGCACGCCAGGCGGAAGATGGTCAGAGATCGCGCCGCCCACCGGCGGTACGAGCTGGGCCAGCCGGTACAGGTGGTCCCGCTCGGCGGTGGACAGCTGCAGGGCGCGCGCCAGGGACGCCACCACCGACGCGGAGGGTGTCGTGGCCCGCCCCTGTTCCAGGCGCACGACGTAGTCGACCGATACCCCGGCCAGGTCAGCCAGTTCTTCGCGCCGCAGCCCGGCCGCCCGGCGCCCGCGGGCCGCCGGCAGCCCGGCGGCCGATGGGGGCAGCCGGTCCCGCCACGTGCGGATCATCGCGCCCAGTCCGGTTCCGGGTGTCGTCGACATGATCTCCATCCTCCGGCATCCCCGATCGTGTGTGCGGGCGCGAGGGTGGTACTGGTCTTCCTACCGTCGAAGCGTCCCTGGCCCGCCTCCGTCGTCGGGGCCAGTATCGAACGCATGACGATCACCTTCATCACCGGAGCCAACAAGGGTCTCGGCCGCGAGACCGCCCGCCGCCTGATCGAGAATGGGCACACCGTGCTCGTCGGCGCTCGCAACCGCGAGCAGGGCGAGGAGGCCGCCGCCGCGCTCGGCGCACGCTACGTCCCCATCGACGTGACCGACGACGCGTCCGTGGCCGCCGCGGCCGCGAACGTCGCCGAACACGAGGGCAGGATCGACGTCCTGATCAACAACGCCGGTGTGCACGGCCCCGTCGGCGATCCCAGCGACCTCACCGCCGCTGACGCCCGCGCCGTCCTCGACGTCAACGTCATCGGCGTCGTCCGCACCACCACCGCGTTCTTGCCGCTGCTGCGCCGCTCGGACGACCCTGTGATCGTCAACGTCAGCAGCGGCATGGGCTCCCTCGCCCTCACCCATGACCCCGGCCGGCCCGAGTCGCGCGTGATCACGCCGCTGTACACCTCCTCGAAGGCGGCCCTGACGATGTTGACCACGCAGTACGCCAAGGGGCTCAAGGGCATCCGCGTCAACGCCGCCGACCCCGGCTACACCGCGACCGACCTCAACGGTCACAGCGGCCCCCAAACCGTCGCCGAGGGCACGGACGCAATCGTCGCCCTTGCCACCGAGGAGCCCGGCGCCGGCACCGGACGCTTCGTCTCCCGCCATGGCGAGATCGCCTGGTCCTGAAACCGGCCGTGCTGCCATTTAGGGTGACGAGGAACCCACGAAGTCGTTGCAGCATTCGGGGTGGCTCCAGGGCGCAGATCGCATCATGATCAATCTGCGGGAGTCGCCCTCGCGGCGGGGCCCGGACCGGTAGATGTTCTTGCGTGACACGCGTGCAACTGACGGACAAGGAGTGGGAGTTCATCGGGCCGTACCTGCCGATCGGCGCGTATGGCCCGTACCCCGAGCGGCTGCGGCAGCAGTTCGAAGGCGTGATCTGGCGGTTCAAGACCGGCGGGCAGTGGTGGGAGATGCTCCAGGAGTTCGGCGCCTGGCCGACCGTCCACAACCGCTTCCGGCAGTCGGCAACGCCTATCGGATCGAGCCCGGCAAGGTCCTGCGCCATCCGGCGGAGGCCGGCCTCACCGTGGCCTCGCTGCTCTCGCTGCTGGTGCAGGACGAGGTGGACCGCACGACGCAGAGTCGTGTCGGCGCCGAGGCAACCGGGGCTGGCCCGGCGCTGTGCGCGGAGCGGAGCGGAGAGCGTGGCACGGGACGACGGGGCGCGGGCGGTGTGCCGGCGGGCCCGGTCGCCGACACGCACTGCCGCCGCACCGGATGACGACACGACGGCGGCCGGAGGATCCGTCCGGTGTTCGGCGGATCCTCCGGCCTTCCTGGTTCAGGCTGTGTGCAGGGTGAGTCCGTAGCGGTTGAGGATCTCATTGACCGGCTGGAACCAGGTCTCCCCGCCGCCGGAGCAGTTGCCCCAGCCGCCGGAGGTGACGCCCTGTGCCTGGTCACCGCTGATGAACGAGCCGCCCGAGTCGCCGGGTTCGGCGCAGACGCTGGTCTTCGTCATCTGATGCACCGCGCCCTGGCTGTAGTTGACCGTCTCGTTCTTGGCCAGCACCGTGCCGCAGTGCCAGTGCGTGGTGGAGCCGGAGCGGCAGATCGAGGCGCCGACCGGCGCCTCGGCCGAGCCGCGCACGAGCTGGTCCGAGACCGTGCCCCAACCCAGGACGACCGGAACCGTCCACCAGCCGCTGCCCACGCTGACCCACGCGTAGTCGTTGTCCGGGAACGAGGAGCCCTGGAAGGTGCCGATGTAGGTGCGGTCCCAGCCGCTGACCCCGGCCCCCGGTTGGCCGCAGTGGCCGGCGGTGACGAATCCACCGTGGACCGAGAAGCCGATGGAGCAGCGGACGTTGCCCGTGTAGTAGGGGTCACCGCCCACGGTCCCGGCCGCGAAGGTCTGCGGCGCGCCGCGTACGGTCCGTACCGTGACCGGTCCGGCCTCACGAGCCCGTGCGATGAACCGCTGGACATCGTTGTCGGTCCGCTCGTCCTCGACCACGTTCACCACCACCGTGTTGGCGGCCGGGTCGACGGACCAGCCGCTGACGCCCGCCGGTGCCCGCAGCCGGTCGAGGTGCGCCTTGGTGGCGTCGAGCTGTCGCGCGCTGTGCTCGACGGTCCGCACCTGCGCGCCGGTGGCCCGGACGGCCCGGACCGTCGAGGACGCGGCGTCCGAGGTGACCGCCACGGTCAGCCTCCGGTTCCCGGCGTCGAACCACGAGCCGCCGAAGGAGGCTCCGGCGGCTCGACGTGCCGCGGGCGCGAGCGCGGTGGCCTTGCGCTCGGCGGCCAGTCGAGCCTCGGCCTCGGCTTTCGACAGGCCGAAGTCCCGCTGCATCGCCTGCAGTAGGCCGGGTGAGGCCGACGCGGCTTCGGTGGAGGTGGAGGAGCCGGCGGCGGTGGAGGAGTCGTTCGCCGCGGCGGGCAGGGATCCTGCCGCGGTCCAGCTGCCGAGCATGAGGAGGACGGCCAGGCCGACGTGCTGAAGTCTGGTGCGTCTCATGGGAGTTGCCTTTCGTCGTTCCAGCAAGGTGGGGGCGGAACAACGCGGTCTGAGAGCGCTCTCTTGGCGTTTGGCAGAGCCTAATCCCAGGTGACTGTCAGGTCCATACCAATGCGCAAGTCGTTCTTGGAGACGGCGACTTGGCTTGATGAGCCGACCGCGGTGGACGCCCATGTGACGCGCCGGCCCGGGGTCGGGCCGCACGGCTGATGCGATACCGGCGCGGGCCGCCTCGAGTTGGGCGGCGAAGGCCATGCCCAGGAAGAGCGCGACGGCGGTCGGATTGGCCCACAGCAGCAGGGCGATGAAGGCGGTGAGCGGGCCGTACACCGCGCCGAAGGCACCGCTCTCCTCGACATGGAGCGCGAGCAGCCAGGTGGCCGCGACTCACAGCAGGAGGTGGACGGCGGAGCCGAAGGCCAGCCAGGTGTAGCCGGGTTGGACCCGGCGGGGCGACCACCGGAAGATCACGGCGGAGGCCACCCAGGCCGACGCGAACCCCACGGGCATGTCGAGCGCGCTCCACTATCGCAGCCCGCCCCCGTCCACCCGGCGGAGTCGGCCACCGCGTCACCGACGGCGTCCCCCGCGACAAGCACCACGAACCCCAGGACCCCAGCGCCTCGTGCTGCGCGCACGCCGGGTACTCCACCGCGCTGCGCCCGGGCTTGAGCGGCGCTGGGACGGTGCTGTCCTCGGGGCTGAGCAGGTCGTGGACGCGGTCGGTCAGGACGCGGCGGGGGCAGCGGCCATTGTCGTAGATGTCGTCCGGTGCTTTGCACTTCCGGCAGCAGGAGTTGGGGATGTCGATGCCGCAGCAGGCCCGGCAGATCTCCCCGCCGTCGGCACCGCTGGCGAAACTCCAGGCACTGGCCGACCTCGGGCTGCATTGGGCGTCGTAGAGCCAGCAAGGCTGCAGCATCTCGAGACGGAGGAAAGTTGATCAAGCATGAGGCGACTTTCCAGCAGACGACCCTGGCCCCGCTCACATGGCAGGCGTCCAGTGCCCCCTTTCGTAGGCGGTAGCCAGCCGCGCCCGGCATCGCAGCCCACCCACTGCCTCACTGCCTGCGTCTTCGGCGCCCCCAATCGGGACAACGGCAACACGAGCTGAGCCCGCATGTCCGCGCACAGCGAGCCGCTCCCCCGGGCCTCGACATGGCTACCTACTCAGACGGATGGATCTCGCACTTGAGTACGCGCCCCGATGTTCGCGTGGGTCAGCCCTGATGAAGTGGCTCTCATGACGACGCAGAACACCGCGCCTCAGCACCGAGCAGACCACCCGACCTGGTGGAGGATCCCCCTCGTGGCATCCGCGCTCGGCCTGCCGGTCCTCGCCCTGGAGTACAGCGCGATCCGGGCGCAGGCGGGCATGGGCCAATACGGAGCAGTGCTCTACTGGACCCTCGCACCGTTCGCCTTGGCCTGGGCCCTGCCCCACCGCCGCTCCTTCCGAACGTTCCGCATCCTGACGGCCGGAGCGGCACTGGTGATCACGCTTCTGCCGATGACGCTCCTGCTGCTGCTGAGCGTGATGCTGGCCGACTGAGAAGCACACCACAAATTCCGTCCAGGCGATTGCGGGCGGAAGGAAGCAGCCGTGTGCGATCTCCAGCGCCTCGGCTCGGCCCGGCCGCTGATGGGCAGATAGCTTGAGAACACGGGCGGGCAGCACCAGCAGGTCCCAGGCGGCGGGCGAGGAGGCCGGTGTAGAGACGGGAGGGCCGGCCCGGGTCGGCGTCGGCACCGTGGAGGGTGCCCCGACGCCCTCGCATACGGCTCCCTCCACGTGCTGAGGGCCTTGTCCTGGGCGGCGCCGAGCGTCAGGCCTGTCAGCCGCGCGGTGATCCGCCGGGCCCGGCGGTGGTAGGCGCGCCCGGACGCTGGACCTCGTTGCCCAACACCTCGGCCGTGTCCCAGACGCGGCTCCACCCCGCCGCCTAGTCCAGGCCCCGGCGGTCGGCGCCGCGGCCGGGGCGGGGAGGGCGCTCGTCGCGATCCCCCGCAGCTGCCGTGCCTCGGGATACGCTGCTCCCCTTCGCCCTGACTGGAGGTCACCTGAGTGTTCCTCGCACGGGTACTTGCTGGTGCTCCGTTGGCCCTGGTGATTCTCGCCCTATCCGGCTGCTCTTCCCACTGGGGCTGCACCGACACGACTGCGGAGCGCGGTGAGGCCGGTGTCAGGGTGCAGGTTGAGGACACGTCTGGGCGGCCTTTCGGCGTCTCCGCCGAGGTCGTTGACTGGCGCCTTGAGCCTCACCCGCAGGTGCCCTCCGAAGGTGACCAGGTCCACTTCCACTACCGCTTCGGCGGCGCCGACGAGATGTCCGGCCCTGCAGTGGACGCCTGCGCGGTCGATAAGGAGCGCGTGGCGTTGGGCTGTCGGACGGTCTATTCGTCCCAGGCGTTCGGGCCCGACGGTGCCCTCACGGGCGACGACTGGCTCGCAGTCGAGCACCCAAAGCAGGTTGCCGGAGTGCTATTGATCCCCAATGACCAGTCCTACGACGGACGAACCTGCGAGCAGGACATCAAGGACGGTGGCGGGCCGCATCCTCCGGAACCAGCCAGCAGGGGGGAACATCTGTAAACCGTCATTCAGTTGGAGCCGGCGGTGGCATGTGAGGGTCGCGGCGATGGCGGTGAAGGCGAGGAAATGTTCCGGCTTGCGCTCGTACGGCGATGGAGGCGTCGGCAGCCGGCCAGCCAGGACACGGTCCGCTCGACGACCCAGCGGTGCCGGCCCACTCGCTGGGATGACTCAATGCCTTTGCGGGCGAGGCGGTGCGGGATGCCGCGGGCAACCAGGGCGCTCTCGAGCAGGGTGTCGGCATCGTGAGCGAGCGTGTCATCGACGTGGACGGGGACTTCGTCGAGGCCCGCGAGCTTGGCGCCTGGCCGCCCGCGGCTTCGGCGGCCAGGGGCGGGCAGCTCTCCCACCGTGAACGCTTCCTCTTCCAGGCCCGCCCACGCGGCGAGCCCGTACCCGGCGAAGTTCCCGGCTACCAGGGCTTCCTCCAGGACTACGAATGCCCCCCGCATCGCGGTGCAGAGCCAGGCGTTGGCTGGGACAGGCGCGCTCCGGGGTGCGCAGCAGGACCAGGTCCAGCCGCGCCAGCCGGCAACTGCGGGCCCTTTTGCCCATTGCGTCAGTAGTCGGTGAGATCCACGATCACATCGCAGTGTGGATCGTCGGAAGGCTGATGCAGGTGCTCGTTCGCCAGGAACGCCGGGGAAACCAGAGAGCCGAGCAGACCAGGGCCTGTATGGCTGACCAGTACGTCCACGCCGTAAGTGCGGTCTCGCTCAGGTGAACGGAAATACAGGCGCATGCGGTCGTCGCCCGTGATGACCGCGCCGATGAACAGCGGCTTCCACGACACGTGCGTGGTGACGAAGGAACGCGCGAGATCAAGGAGACGATCCGTGGCAGCCTGCTCGGTGTCTGGTTCGGGGGAATTAACATCTTTGCCCATGCCGGACACTTGTTCCCCGGTTGGTTGTGGCAGTACGCCGTGATGAGGCCGATCTTCTGACCGCGACCGGCATCATAGCGGCCGTCAGTAGTCGTGCGCGTGTACTGCACGACCACCGTGAACTTCACCTGCCGCGGCCTCGGGCCTGTCTCGATTACGACCCCGTCGTTCTCCAGGTGCCCGTGGTGGTCGTCCCGGTCCACATGGTTTCGTGGGGCCGCATCCAGGGTGGAGCACTTCTTTATGTTGTGGCGGCCGGTGAAGTGGTACCAGCCCAGTTCCGCGTTCCCGTAGCGAGTAACGATGTGCCTGCCTTGCGGATCGTCCGACTGACACTTGACCCGCTTGTGTCCCCGCTACTGATCGAAGGGGCCCGGCATGCAGCCGGGCCCTTCGTCGTGTCCCAACACAGCGCGGTGATCGAGCCGTTGTCGGGCATCTGACCGGCGCAGAGCGGTTCGTCGACGCCCGTCGGGCGGTGCCCCCTCCGCACGGCGACATGATCTGCGGTCTCCTACTGCACCAGTGACGATCAGTTCGACACGGGGAAGTACGCGCATGCGCAGGACAGCAACCCTCACCATCGGCCTGCTCACGGCCGCCGCGCTGCTGAGCGGGTGCGACGGCGAGAAGAAGGACGACGCCCCCGCCAAGGCCGGCGAGGCCTCACCGAGCGCCTCGGCGAACGGCGGCTCGGGACGCTCGTCGTCGTCGGGGAAGAAGGGCGCCCCGCATGAGGTGGTCTTCCAGGTGGGCGGCACGGGCGCGGCCCAGGTCATGTGGAACGGGAACACCAACCACTTCGAGCAGGTGACGCTGCCCTGGAGCAGGACGGAGTCCATGCGACTGGAGGGCGCCGAGCTGAAAGTCGGCGTCACCGTGTCGGTGGTGCCCGGCTCGGTCAAGGGACCGGACGGGATGCTCAAACCCGCCCCGTGCACCATCAAGGTCGACCGCACAATTCGTGCACCGCGCCCTCGACGCACCCGCCGGAGATGCTGCCGATGGCGCTGCCGTCTTCGTCCACCGCGACCGACGTACCGATGGGCAGGGGCGCGCTGCCGGTGACGTCGACGACGGTGGCCAGGGCGAAGGGGCGTGCCTCGCGGCACCAGCGGTGCAGTGTGTCCGCGATGTTCAGCATGGCAGTTCTCCATGGCAGGACCAGATCGGAAGGTGAGCGGGCCGCCGCCACGGCGCCGGGGAAAACGTCACGCGGCGGCGGCCCTCGGAAGTCCGGCAGCCGGACGGGGGGCAGGCTGCCGGACGAGTGGTGTGCGCCGCGCCGGCCCGAAGCGCACGGGTCAGAGCAACGCCTCGGCGGTGATGGGCAGTTCGCGGACGCGGCGGCCGGTGGCGTTGAAGACCGCGTTGCCGATCGCGGCCGCCACCCCCACCTGGACGACCTCGCCGAGCCCCTTGACGCCGAGCGCGTTGCCGTCGTTGTCCTCGCCGTCCAGGTAGATCGCCCTGACGTCGGGGACGTCGGCGTTGACGGGGACGAGGTAGTCGGCGAGGTTGGCGTTGACGATCCGGCCGTCGCGGTGGTCGGTGGCCGTGTGTTCCAGCAGGGCCGTGCCGATGCCGCCCACGATGCCGCCGATCGCCTGGCTGTCGGCGAGCTTGGGGCTGATGATGCGGCCGGCGTCGTACACGCCGAGCATGCGCCGGACCCGTACGAGGCCCAGGGTCGCGTCGACGGCGACCTCGGCGAAGGTGGCGTTGTAGGCGTGGTAGGAGTGCCGCTCGGGACTGGGCGGCCCGGTGTAGGAGCCGTCCGCTTCGAGGTGGGTGCGGTTGTTGCGGGCCAGTAGCGTCCGGTACGTCTCGCCGCGGGTGGGGTTGCCCTGCACGTGCAGCCGGCCGCCGCGTACGACCACGTCGTCCGCCGTCACCCCGTACAGCGGCGACTCGCGGTCCTCGACGGCCAACTCGATCGCCTGCCGCCGCACCTGGTTGCACGCGTCGTGGACGGCGGTACCGACGCTGGCCATGGTCGCCGAGCCGCCGTGCGGCGAGGTCGGCGGATAGAGGGAGTCGCCGAGCCGGAAGGTGACCGTGCGCATCGTCAGCCCGAGGGCGTCGGCGGCGACCTGGGTCTGGGAGGTGTAGGTGCCCGGCCCCATGTCACTGGTGGCCGCCTCGACCACGGCGGTGCCGTCGGCATCGAGGCGGGCCCGCGCCTGCGCGGGGTAGCGCCCGGGGTCGTAGACACCGGCGGCCATGCCCAGGCCGATCAGCCAGTCGCCCTCGCGCCTCGAACGTGGCCGGGCGGAGCGGCGCTGCCAGCCGAACTCGCGGGCGCCGACGGTGTAGCACTCGCGCAGCCGACGGGTGGAGAACGGCAGATTGCTCGACTCGTCCTCGTTCGGTTCGTTGCGCCGGCGCAGCTCGATCGGGTCGACGCCCAGCCGGTGCGCGAGTTCGTCCATGGCCGACTCGATCACGAACGACGCCGAGGCGAAGCCGGGGCCACGCATCCAGATCGGGGTGTTCACGTCCAGGGGCACCGTCCGGTACGCCTGGCTGACGTTCGGCATGCTGTAGAGCATCTGCCCCGCGCCCATGACAGCTTCGGTGAACGTCTCGTACGAGGAGGTCTCGGCATCGATGTCGTGGATCGCGGCGGTCAGCCTGCCGCGCCCATCGCTGCCGAGGCGCAGCCGGTACTCGTACGACGGCCGGAAACCGGTGCCGAAGTACATCTGCTTGCGGCTCAGGACCAGCTTGACCGGACGCTTCGTCTCCCGCGCGGCCAGGGCGGCGACGACGCTGTGCGGCCAGCAGCGCAGCCCGCTGCCGAAGCCGCCGCCGACGAACGGGTTGATGACGCGCACCGACTCCGCGGGCAGGCCGAACACGGCCGCGAGCTCGTCATGCGTGCCCATCACCCACTGCGTCTTGTCCCACACGGTCAGCTTGTCGCCGTCCCAGCGGGCGATGGTGGCGTGCGGCTCCATCGGATTGTGGTGATTGCGCGCCAGTTGGTACGTCAGATCCAGCCGTACGGGAGCGTTGCGCAGGCCCGCTTCCGCATCGCCACGCGCGTAGTTCGTCGGCTTGTCCCGCTCCCCCTCGTGCAGGTCGGTCGAGGACTGTTCGGCGTCGTATTCGAGCTTCACCAGGCTCGCGCCGTGCTGCGCGGCCTCCAGGGTGGTGGCGACCACGACGGCGACCGGCTGGCCATGGAAGAGCACCCGGTCGTCCTGGAAGACCCGCTGCCGCCGGCCCGGCGGGTTGTTCGACCCGGCATTGTCGCGGTACGGCAGCTTCGGCGCGTTGCCGTGGTGGATCACCCGCAGCACGCCCGGCTGAGCTTCGGCGGCGCCGGTGTCGATCGATGTGATGCGGCCGCGGCCGATGCTCGCGTCCACGATGACGGCGTGCACCGCCCCGTCGACATCGAACTCGGCGGCGTACCGCGCCTTGCCCGTGACCTTCAGCCGGCCGTCCACCCGGGACAGCGGCGCACCCACGGCTGCCTGCGGCTGGGGGCTCACTTGGTACCTCCTACGATGCGCAGCTGGCGTTCGACGGTCCGCTGGAGCAACTCGACCTTGAACCGGTTGTGTTGCAGGGGACGGGCGCCTTCCGCCGCCTTGGCGGCAGCGGCCGTCCACAACGAATCCGAGGGGCGCTCGCCGACGAGGTGCCGCTCGACGGCCGGCAGCTTCCACGGCACCGTGCCCACCCCTCCGGCGGCCACCCGTGCCTCGCGGATCACCCCGCCGCGCACATGCAGCGCTACGGCCGCCGAGGTCAGGGCGAACTCGTAGGACTGCCGGTCACGCACCTTCAGGTAGCCCGACTTCAGGGGACGCGGCAACGCGGGTATCTCCACCGCGGTGATCAACTCTCCCTTTCTGAGCGCCTGTTCACGGTTCGGGGTGCTGCCCGGCCGCAACAGGAAGTCTGCGAAGGGAACCTGGCGTTCCCCGTCCGGGCCCAGCAGGCGCACCTGCGCCTCAAGCGCCGCGAACGCCACGGCGACGTCGGAGGGGTGGGTGGCCACGCAGGCGTCGGAGGTGCCCAGGATGGCGTGCGTACGGTTGACGCCCTCCAGCGCCGCACAGCCAGAACCGGGCTCGCGCCTGTTGCAGTCGGCGGTCACATCACGGAAGTACGTGCACCGGGTGCGCTGCATGATGTTGCCGCCGATGGTGGCCATGTTGCGGAGCTGGGCCGACGCGCTCAGCTCCAGCGCCTCGGAGACGACCGGGAACAAGGTGCGCACCTTGCGATGGGCGGCGGCCTCGGACATGGTCACCAGCGCACCGATGCGCAGCCCGCCGCGCTCGGTGACGGTGACCTCGTCCAGCGGCAGACCGCTGATGTCGACCAACGCCTCGGGGCGCTCGACGGTCTCCCGCATCAGGTCGACCAGCGTGGTGCCCCCGGCGATGTAACGACCGCCGTGACGACCGGCGTTGAGGGCTTCCCGCGTGTCGGACACGCGCGTGTAGGTGAAGGGATGCATGACGGCCGCTCCTTACTTCCGGGCGGCGGTCTGCTCGACCGCGCGGACGATTTTCACGTAACAGCCGCAGCGGCAGATGTTGCCGCTCATCCACTCCCGGATCTCCTCCGGCGAGCCCGTGTGGCCCTCCTGGATGCAGCCGACACCGGAGACGATCTGGCCCGGGGTGCAGTACCCGCACTGGAAGGCGTCCTCGTCGATGAACGCCTGCTGCAGCGGGTGGAGTCGGTCGCCGTCGGCCAGGCCCTCGATGGTGGTGACCTCGGCGTCCTCCAGGCGAACGGCCAGCGTCAGACAGGAGTTGACCCGCCGCCCGTCGACCAGCACGGTGCAGGCGCCGCAGGCCCCGGCGTTGCAGCCCTTCTTGGATCCGGTCAGGTCGAAGTGCTCGCGCAGCAGGTCCAGCAGCGACGTGCGGTTGTCGACCGTCACGGTCCGGCGGGTGCCGTTGACCGTCAGGGACACGCGGCTGGAGGGCGGCGCCTCGGCGGCGGCCGCCTCTTCCGGGGCCGCGAGGAATGATCCTCCGATCACGCCGCCCGCGACGACCGCACCACCGACCGCCGTGCTGGTGGCGATGAAGGTGCGCCGAGTGGGCGCCGACGAGGACTCGTCGACGTCGGTGGGGGGTGGAACGGCAGACTCAGGGACTTCAGTGGACATACGTACGCCTTCGTATCGCGGACGGATCGGCCGTACTCGACAGCGGAACGGGAGACTGGATCGTCGTCACCGCGGGGGAACCGGGCAACCGCGCACCTTGGCAGCGGAGACCGCTCACTCGGGAGTGTTGCACCACCAGCAACGCTCGTGGCAGGGAGACTTTCCTCCCCCTTTACGCTCCGTCAGGAGCGAATGGCCGACGTCATCGGGGGCACTTTCGCGCGGGATAGATACGGCAGGGCGGAGCCGCGTCGCCCCGTTCGTGGACGCGTCCGGGGCCGTGACGTCCTGAGTCGGCCCGGCCTGCGTGATCGAGGGGCCGGGGCTACTGGTTGCGGGTGCGGGGGCCGTTGTACTGCTGGTCGGTGACCGGCTCGGCCCAGGTGGTCTCAGGGGTGCCGTCGCCAGTGGTCTCCCACATGGCGATGTGCTCCATGAACCGGTCGGGCGTGGCGCCGTGCCAGTGTTCCTCGTTCGGCGGGCAGGCGACGGTCTCGCCGGGGTGGGACTCGAAGACGGTGCCGTCCCGGGTGCCGATCAGGGCGATGCCGGAAACGACGTGGAGGGTCTGACCGACAGCGTGGGAGTGCCAGTTGGTGCGGGCGCCCGGTGAGAAGCGGACCAGGTTGGCGCGCATCCTGGACGGCTCCTGGCCGGCCACGATGACGTCCCACCACACATCGCCGGTGAACCAGTCCGCCGGGGCCTTGCTGCTGGGCTGCTGCTTGATGAATTCCATGGTGCCTCTCCAGAGTTGTTGGTGCGCGGATCGTCTCTAGCGGGCGACGTAGCCGCCGTCCACGGGAAGGGCGGCGCCTACGACGAAGCCCGCTCCGGGACTGCACAGCCACAGGACCGCCTGGGCGATCTCCTCAGCGGTGCCGAGCCGGTTGATGGGCTGGTTGGCTTCGGCCTCGGCCCGGTCGAGTTCTCCCTTGGCGATCATGTCGCTGACCATGGGGGTGTCGATGGTGCCGGGACAGACGGCGTTGATGCGGATGCCGCGCGGGGCGTATTCAAGGGCGGCGCTGGTGGTCAGGCCGATCACGCCGTGTTTGGAGGCGTGGTAGGAGGCGCGGCCGGGGAGGCCGACCAGGCCGCCCAGGGAGGAGCAGTTGACGATCGCGCCGCTGCCCTGTGCGCGCATGTGCCGCAGTTCGTGCTTCATGCAGGCCCACACGCCGCGGAGGTTGACGGCGTTGACGCGGTCGAACCTCTCGGCGGGTTCGTCGGCGGCGTCGCTGGGCGGGATCTGGATGCCGGCGTTGTTGTAGGCCATGTCCAGGCGGCCGAAGGTCTCCACGGTGCGGTCGACCGCGGCGGCGACCTGGTCCTCGTCGCTGACGTCGCAGGTGAGGGCGAGGGCTTGGTGGCCTGCGTCGGTGAGTTCCTTCGCGGCTGCGTTCAGGTCCGCTTCGTCGATGTCGGTGAGGGCGACCGCGGCTCCGGACTCGGCGAAGGCGCGGGCGGTCGCCAGGCCCATACCGGCGCCGGCCCCGGTGACGAGGGCGACCTGGCCGGTGAAGTCGTAGCTGGGGTTCATGTCGGGTTGTCCCTTCGAGCGTTGAGCTGTGGGAGCGCGCGTGTGGTGCCGGGCTGCTTGGCTTCCGCCTTGCTGCGGTGGCGCTGCGCCTTGCCGTGGGCCGCCGTCAGACGGTTTGGCCGCCGTCGATGACCAGGGCGTGGCCGGTGGCGAAGGAGGCGGCATCCGAGCAGAGCCAGAGCACGGCGGTGGCGATCTCGTCCGGTGGCCGAGGCGTCCGATGGGCTCGTCCGCGATCAGGGCGTCGCGTCCTCCGGGTGTGCTTTCGGCGAACCGTTGGATCATCTCGGTGTCGATGATGCCGGGGCAGATGGCGTTGACGCGGATGTTGGATGCCGCGTAGTCGAGGGCGGTCGAGCGGGTCAGGCCGATGACGCCGTGTTTGGCGGCGGGGTAGGCCGCTTGTCCCTTGAAGCCCTTGACGCCGGCGCCGGACGAGGCGTTGACGATCGCGCCGCCTCCCTGTTGGAGCATCAGGGGGATCTGGTGCTTCATGCACAGGAACATCCCGGTCAGGCTGACGCCGACGACACGGTCCCACTCGTCGTTCGCGATGTCCGCGGCCGGCTTGACCGGCTGCTCGACGCCGGCGTTGTGGAAAGCCGCGTCCAGCCGTCCGAACGCCTGGACGGTGTCGCCCAGGGCCGACTTGACGTCGTCCTCACTGGTGACGTCACAGGTGAGAGCCAGTGCCTGCCCGCCCGCTTCCTCGATGAGCCGAGCGGTCTCCCGCAGGCCGTCCACGGACAGGTCGGCGAGGGCTACGCGGGCGCCCGCGACGGCGGTGGTGCGGCCGATGCCGGATCCGGCTCCCGTCACGAAGGCCGCCTTGTCGGTGAAGGCCGCGTTGGTCACGGTCATGGGCGGAGTCCTCTCGCTTGCGGGTACGTCGTCGGGTTCGCATCCGGCAGGACGCGGATCGGTGCTTGAGTCAGTGCTGCGACGGCACCTGCACGGGTTCGTCGCGTCGCGCGTGGGTGTGAGCACTGCTCTGGGCCACGATCCGCCCCTTGTGGGAAGTGCCGGAGACGGCGAGAGCGATCAGCGGGAGGAGGGTCAGAGCGGCGATGACGGTGCCGACCAGGGGCGGACCCGTCAGGCCGAGGGAGGAGTCCAGGGCCGTACCCGCGATCAGCGAACCGGCGGCGATGCCGGTGTTGAAGGCGGAGGTGGTCAGCGCCGAGGTGAGCGTGGGTGCATCGCCCGCGAAGCGCATGGCGAGGGCCGTGACGACCGGGTTGACCGTGAAACCGGTCAGGCCCATGAGGAAGACGAGGACGGTGGCCGTCACCGGGTTGCCGGACAGCGGGATCATCAGGAGCAGGACCAGAGCGGTGGCCGCGGCGGCCGTGATGGTGGTGACCATCGGACGCCGGTCGCCCAGGCGACCTCCCGTGGTGGTGCCGCCCAACGCGCCGAAACCGAAAGCGATCAGGACGAGCGGTACGGCCCCTGCGGGGATCCCTGCGCGGTCGGTCAGCAGCGGCGTGACATAGGTGTACGTCGCCAGGACACCGCCCATGATCAGCATCGCGGCGGCGAGCGCCAGCCACAGCCGGCCCTGACGCAGCGCCCGGACCTCGGCCCGCAGGGACACCTCGGCCCGCTGCTCCTGGGCCGGGATGAAGCGGCCGATGAACAGGGCGGCAAGCCCGGAGAGGACGGCCAGGGCCCAGAAGGGTCCGCGCCATCCGGTGAACTGGCCGGCGAAGGAGCCGACGGGCACGCCGACGACGTTGGCCAGGGTCAGGCCGCCGATCATGACGCCCGTGGCGCGGGTGGCGTTGTGCGGCCCGGCGGCGGTGGTGGCGACGACGAAACCGACGGACCAGAACGCTCCGGTGGCCAGGGCCGTGACGACGCGGGCCATGAGAACGACGGTGAAGGAGGCGCTGAGGGCGGCGACCAGATGTCCGAGGCAGAACACGGACAGGGCCAGGATCAGTGTCCGTCGCTGGGGAAGGCGCAGGGTGGCCAGGGCCATGGTCGGCGCGCCGACGATCATGCCGATGGCGAAGGCGGTGATCAGCAGGCCGGCGTGGGAGACGCTGACTCCGAGGTCACCGGCCAGCTCCGGCAGCAGGCCGGCGACGACGAACTCGGTGGTCCCCATCAGAAACGTGCCGGCGGCGAGCACCCAGACGACGAAGGGAAGCTTGCCGGGGGTGGTCCCGGATGCGGAAGGCATACGTGTGCTCTCTCGTTGAGTCGAATTCGGCGGATCATGGTGGCGGCTTGGGCCGTCGCAGCGGTCTGCGGACGGCGCGGCCACGTCTTTCACGGTTCCACGGAGCGCACCGGACGAAAAGGGGAGGATCTCCTCCCCCTCTCATGCAGGGACGAAGGCGGGGCGGGTCAGGGCGCGGCTTCAATGGTGATCTCGTCGGCGGTGGCGAGCTGCTCGGCGCCGCCGTCGGCCATGTGCCCGAGGATGACCAGGCCGGTCGCGTACGGGGCGTCGCGGTAGTAGGTGGCGAGATGGTTCCAGGGCGCGTAGTAGGCGAGATCACCGACCTGAGGGTCGGCGCCTTCCGGGGCGCCGGTGGTGGACAGCTTCCGGGGCAGATCGGCGGTCTTCTCGGCCTGGTTGAAGTCGCGCACAGACAGGGTGAGAGGGAGCTGGGCGGCGAAGTCGCGGGCGGTAGGGCTGTCGTTCAGGGTGGCGTCGATGCGGTGGCCGTTGATGGTGAGCCGGATGTTCATGGCGGTAGTCCTGGCGGACGGTGAGGTGGTGGCCTGGGCTGTCGAAGCCTGCGGCAACGGGGGCTTCGATGAGGAGGATGGGGAGTCGTGGGTGCAGGCGGTCACAGCCAGCAGCAGGGCGGCGGCCGGGACCACGCGGGCGAGGGTGCGCAGGGGTGCCGGGTTCACGAGTTCGTCCAGGGGATCAGTCGGGCAGGGGCTCGGCGTAGTGGCGGAAGCCGTCCCGCAGCTGGTGGATGTCGAGCAGGCGCTGGGCCAGCACGTCGGGGCTGCTGTGCTCGGCGTCGAGCCGGATGGCTCGCGGGACGATCAACTGCGCGGTGTGGATGTTCTCCGCGGCGAGCGCATCGTGCAGCATGCGGGCGTAGGCGCTCTCGGCGGCAAACGCGATCGAGGTTCCGGCGACCTTCGGGTTGGGACGTACGGCGCTGGAGCCGTTGACGAACAGCACGGTGCCGCGGCCGAGTTCGCGCATGCCGGGCAGGACGGCGTTCACCGCGGTGACCGGGCCCTTGACGGAGAAGGCCAGGGGCGCGTCGAGGTCGTCGGCGCTCGTGTCGAGGACCGGCTTCATGAAGTCGGCGCGGGGCACCGGGCTGTACTGGAGAATCTCGACGGTGCCCAGGTCGGCCGCGGCTGCGTACAGGGCCGAGGTCAAGGACTCGATGTCGAGGACATCGGCCGTGTAGCCGCGCGCCTGGACGTCGTCACGGGCGAGGGTGGCCGTCAGGCCGTCCAGCTTCTCCGCGTCGCGGGCGATGAGGGCGACGGTGTGGCCGGCGGCGCCGAAGCGGCGGGCGGTGGCAAGGCCGAGACCGGGTCCGGCACCGATGAGGGCGAAGGTCGTCATGGTCAGTCCTTGTGCGAGCGGGGTGGTTGCCGGTCCTGGGGCCGCACCGCGTCGGTGCGGCCCCAGGTGTGGACGCGTCTGCGCTCAGGGCTTGAGGAGGGCCTTGATGGCGCGACGCTCGTCCATCGCCTTGTAGCCCTCGGCGACCTGCTCCAGGGGCAGGGTGAGGTCGAAGACCTTGCCCGGGTTGATCCGGCCGGACAGGACCCGGTCGATCAGATCGGGCAGGTAACGGCGCACGGGGGCAGGACCGCCGCGCAGACCGACGTGGGAGAAGAACAGCTCCTGGCCGTCGACCTCCACCTCGTGCGGGACGCCGACGAAGCCGACGTTGCCGCCGGCCCGGGCCGAGTGCAGGGCCTGCCGCATGGACTCGGGAGTGCCGACGCACTCCAGCACGGAGTCGGCGCCGATGCCGCCGGTGAGCTCCTTGACGCGGGCGATGCCTTCCTCGCCGCGTTCGCCGACGATGTCGGTGGCGCCGAATTCGAGGGCGAGCTGCTGCCGGGAGGTGTGGCGGCTCATGGCGATGATCCGCTCGGCGCCGAGTTCCTTCGCGGCGATGACGCCGCACAGGCCGACCGCTCCGTCACCGACGACGACGGCTGTCGAGCCGGGCTTCACCTCGGCGGCGAGGGCGGCGTACCAGCCGGTGCCCATCACATCGGAGACGGCGAGCAGGCTGGGCACGAACTCGGCGTCCGGGTGTTCGTCGGTGGCGACGAGGGTGCCGTGGGCGTTGGGGATGCGGACGTAGTCGGCCTGGCAGGTGCTCATGAACTCGCGGTGCAGGCAGTTGGACTGCCAGCCGTTGCGGCAGTTGGCGCAGGTGTTGTCGGAGGTGGCGAAGGAGCCGACCACGAACTGGCCCGGCCTGACGTGGCTGACCCCGCTGCCCACCTCCTCGACGACGCCGACGTACTCGTGCCCCATCGGGTGCGGGTCGCCGATGGGTTCCGCGCCGCGGTAGGGCCACAGGTCCGAGCCACACACGCAGGTGGCGACCGTGCGGATCACCGCGTCGGTCGGCCGGAGGATCTTCGGGTCGTCCAGGGTCTCGAAGCGCACGTCGCCGGGGGCGTAGATGACTGCTCCGCGCATGGGGTCTTCCTTCGGTGCGAGGGTCGGTGTGCGGGCAGCCGGTGGTCACGAAATCGGCTGCTCGACATCGAGCCTCACACGCGAGGGCTGACGCGAAAAGCGGAGAAATCCATCCCGGGAGGGGAACATCCTGGGAGCAAACTCTCCCCCCTTTCCCGAGTGGAATCGGTGTCATGCTGGGAAGCATGACCGCCAACGTCCCCCTCAATGAGCTGGGAGAATTCCTCAGGAAGCGCCGCGCCGAGCTGAGCCCGCGCACGGTCGGACTACCCGAGAGCGACAGGCCCCGCCGGGTCGCCGGGCTGCGCCGCGAGGAGGTCGCCCAGCTCGCCAGCATCAGCACCGACTACTACACCCGCCTCGAACAGGGACGCATGCAGGCATCGGCACCCGTGCTGGACATCCTCGCCCGCATCCTCCACCTGGATGACGACGAGCGCGGCTACCTCTTCCAGCTCGCCGGCAAGACCACCACCCGCACCCGGCGCCGCGGCCGGCAGAAGGTCCAGCCCCAACTGCAGCGGGTCCTGGACGACCTCACCGCCACCCCCGCCATCGTGCAGGGCCGACGCGGCGACATCCTCGCCTGGAACGCACTGGCCGCCGCCCTGGTCACCGACTTCTCCCACCTCCCGGAAAAGCACCGCAACTATCCCCGGATCATCTTCACCGATCCCGCCATGCGCACCCTGTACGCCGACTGGAAGACCTCCGCGCACATCGCCGTGGCCCAACTGCGCATGGAGGCCGCGAAGTATCCCGATGACCCCCGCCTGATCGAGCTGGTCGGCGAACTGTCCATGTGCGACAAGCAGTTCGCCCGATGGTGGGGCGAACACCACGTCGCCGCCCGCACCGTGGGCACGAAGACCCTCAACCATCCCGTCGTCGGCGAACTCGTCCTGGACTGGGACACCCTCACCGCCAACACCGACCCCGACCAGAACCTCACTGTCTGGACCGCCGCCCCCGGCTCCCCCACCCACGAACGACTGCGCATCCTCGCCTCCTGGGCCGCCGACCAGCACCTGCCCGCGTCGCCACCACTCACCTGACCCCGTCGGCCGCTTCCACGACTCCGGCGACAGACGGCCGAGGGCGTTCACCGTGCCCCTCAGCCGCTCTGACTCTCGCGCCATGAACGGGCGCTTCCCGCGCCTGAGCCGGGCTTTCGTTCACCCTCACCCGCCGCCGCGCAAGGAGCACCGCGATGCACACCCGCACCCTCGGCCAGGGCCTCGAGGTCTCGGCGATCGGACTCGGCTGCATGGGCATGTCCCAGAGCTATGGCCCAAACCCCGGAGACCCGCAGGACATGATCGGTGTGCTCCGCGCCGCCGTCGACCGCGGCATCACCTTCTTCGACACCGCCGAGGTATACGGCCCCTACGCCAACGAAGAACTCGTGGGCGAGGCGCTCGCCCCGGTGCGCGACCAGGTCGTCATCGCCACCAAGTTCGGCTGGCGCATCGAGGGCGGCACGTCGGTGGGGCTCGACAGTCGGCCCGAACAGATCAAGAAGGTCGCCGACGCCTCGCTGCGCCGGCTGCGCACGGACACGATCGACCTCTTCTATCAGCACCGGGTCGACCCCGACGTCCCCGTCGAGGACGTCGCGGGCGCGGTCGCAGAACTCGTACAGGCGGGCAAGGTACACCACTTCGGCTTGTCCGAAGCCGCCGCGGCGACGATCCGCAGGGCCCACGCCGTCCACCCCGTGACCGCCGTGCAGAGCGAGTACTCCCTGTGGACCCGCGACCCCGAATCCGAGGTACTGCCCACACTCGCCGAACTCGGCATCGGGTTCGTGCCGTTCAGCCCGCTCGGCAAGGGCTTCCTCACCGGCACCGTCGACACCACGACCGCGTTCACCGAAGGCGACATCCGTACCACCATCCCGCGGTTCAACGAGGACAACCTCGCCTCCAACCAGGCCCTGGTCGACCACGTCACCACGCTCGCCCGCGCCAGGAATGCCACCCCCGGACAGATCGCCCTGGCCTGGCTCCTCGCCCAGCACGCGTGGATCGCCCATTTCCCGGCTCGCCCAGTCCGGCGCCACCGCCGCAATCCTGCACTGGTACACAGGCCCACTGGCTCTGGTCGACGAGGCCTTGGCCGCGGGACTGTGGTTCTCCGTCAACCCGATCATGACCACCTCGGTGAAAGGCCGCGCCCTCCTCGACCTCCTCCCGCCCGACCGTGTCCTCCTCGAGACCGACGGCCCGTTTGCCCGTCACAATAGGCGCCCCGCCCGACCCGCAGACCTCTCTGGCGTGGTCGCCCGCCTCGCCACCCGCTGGGCGCTGACGCCCGAACAGGCTGCCCAGCACATTCACGGCAACCAGCAGCGCTTCCTCCACGCCACCGGACTTCCCCAGTGATGGGAGTTCGGGGCGGGTCCGCTCGGTGCGGGCTGGGGCCAGGTGCCGGCGTTGATCCAGGCGAGGACGCCGGTGGCGTACTGCTCTCGGGCGCCGGGATGAGGGGATCGGTGATGGTGGTGGGACCGTCGTAGGTGATGTGGATGCGGGCCGCAGGCCCTTCGTACAGAACGGCCTCGAGGCGGCGATGGCCAGGGAGCGCCTCGGGTCGGGTCCGGCTCTGGTGCGGGCAGCACGGCCGGCGCCAGGTCGGCGGCGTATGCCAGGGCGCGGTCGGCGTCGCCGAGCTCCCGAGGGGTCTCGACCCCTCGATGCCCGGAGTGCGTCTCTTTTCAGCCATGCCCGTATGACGTCCCTGCGCGGAAAGGTACTTCCGTACAGGAGCATGCACCTGACATCTTGCATCCACCACTCGTTTCGTACGGCCCGGCCGGTGCCCTCAGCACGGCCGGGCCGTCTCCGGAGGACGCATTGATACCCCACATATCCAGCCGACCTAGACGCACGCTGGTGCTGGCGGCCACGCTCGGCGCCGCCCTCGCGTTCGGCGCCCCGGGTGCCCTCGCGGGCACGCTCCCCGTCGCCTCCTCCACCGCGCCGGCCGCCAAGGCCCACGCTCCGGCCGCCGTGCCGGCTTCCCAGACTGCGACCTGGGTGGCCGGCACGCGTGCCTACCTCGTGATCAGCGCCCCCGGTGACAGTTCGGCGGTCCGCTCCGCGATCGCGGCCAACGGCGGCACCGTCTTCTCGAACTTCGACGCCATCGGCGTGATCGTCGCCCACTCGGCGTCCAGCGGATTCGCCGCCACCATGCGCGGCGTCGCCGGCGTGCAGCAGGTCGGCGCCACGCGCACCTCGGACGTCCCGGCCGACGCCTACAGCCCGGCGCTCCCGACAAATCCGGCCCAGGCCTCGACCCCGGCCGGAGAACCGGTCCGGGCCGACATGAGCCAGATCAAGGCCGACCAGGCCTGGGCCGTGAACCCAGGCTCCGCCTCCGTCACGGTCGGCATCCTGGACACCGGTGTGGACGACCAGCACCAGGACCTGGCGCCCAACTTCAACGCGGCCGACTCGGTCTCCTGCGCCTACGGCAAGCCCGACACCCGTGCCGGTGCCTGGCGGGACGTCGACACGCACGGCACCCACGTAGCGGGCACCATCGCCGCGGCCAAGAACGGCAAGGGCGTCGTCGGCGTGGCCCCCGGGGTGAAGATCTCCGCGGTCCGGGTCGCCGAGCCGGGCAACTCCTTCTTCTTCGCCGAGAACACCATCTGCGGCTTCGTCTGGGCCGGTGATCACGGCTTCAAGGTCACCAATAACAGCTATTACACGGACCCGTGGCAGTTCAACTGCCCGGACAACATCGACCAGGCCGCCATCATCGAGGGCGTCAAGCGCGCCCAGGAGTACGCCGAGGGCAAGGGCTCCCTCCAGATCGCCGCTGCGGGCAACGAGAACTACGACCTCGCCCACAAGACGACCGACTCCGCGAGCCCGAACGACTCGACGCCGGTCACCCGCACCATCACCAACGCCTGCCTCGACATCCCGACCGAGCTGCCGGGCGTGGTCACGGTCGCGGCCAACGGCACGGGCGTCACCAAGGCCTCGTTCTCCAACTACGGGCAGGGCGTCATCGACGTCGCGGCGCCGGGCAGCAACGTGTACTCCACCGTCCCCGGCGGCGGCTACGGCAGCAAGAGCGGCACCTCGATGGCCACCCCGCACGTGGTCGGCGTGGCGGCACTCATCGCCAGCGCCGACCCGGGCATCACCCCGGCGCAGATCCGCGCCAAGCTGGCCGCCCAGGCCAACGACATCGCCTGCCCCTCGGACAGCCGCTGCACGGGCACGACGGCCAACAACTCGTTCTTCGGCGAAGGACAGGTCGACGCCCTCAAGGCCGTCGGGACCACCCCGCCGCCCGGCAAGTACTTCGAGAACCTCGCGGACTTCGCCATCAACGACAACGCGACCGTGGAGAGCCCGATCGCCGTGACCGGCGTGACCGGCAACGCCCCGGCCACCCTCAAGGTGGGTGTGGACATCAAGCACACCTACATCGGTGACCTGAAGGTCGACCTGGTGGCGCCGGACGGCACCGTCTACACGCTGCACAACCACGCCGGCGGCAGCGCCGACAACATCGCCCAGACCTACACCGTGAACGCCTCCTCGGAGCTCGCGAACGGCACCTGGAAGCTGCGCGTCAACGACAACGCCGCCTCCGACACCGGCAAGATCGACTCCTGGAACCTGACCTTCTAGCGCAGGGCCCGGCAACGCCCGCGTACAGCACGCACTGCGCCGGCGACAGCGCCCCGCCCGCGGCCGCGGACAAGGCGGGCTGCGGTCTGTTCGGCCAGGGCTGCGAACTGCTCGGCGGCAGAGGGCATATGGGCCTCGGCGGCGGTGTACGCCGCGGTCGGGGCCACCATGCCGGAGGCGTCCAGGAAGGCCGCGGACGGCCTGGGGCCGGTGTCCAGCTCACCGTGCGCCTCCCTGAGGAGCTGCAGGGCCGTGTCCGCGCTGACCGTACGGGCAGCGGGGCCGCGGCTGCGCGCGCCGGCCCCGAGGAGTGCCGGCCGGCTCGAGCGGCGGGCCGCCGTCCCGGCCCGGACTGCGAAGGCGGCCTCGCCGTGGCAGGTCTACGCCTTGCGCACCGACTCCTGCAGGGCGGCCGCGAGTGACCCTGCGCGCGGCATCTTCACAGCGCATAACGCATCTGGCCCCCGTGACATCGTGTCAAGGGGGCCGGAGTCGGTATCGGGGACAGGATTTGAACCTGCGACCTCCGGGTTATGAGCCCAGCGAGCTACCGAGCTGCTCCACCCCGCGTCGAAAGGCTGCAGCCGCGTCGCACACCGCGTCGGCCACGACCTCCGCTTCGGATCGGTGCCCGCCGCCAAGACGGCCGCCTCGCTGCCGGTCGCCTCGGTCGCTCGGCTTCGCGCGCCGGAGCGGTACGACGCCGATCAGAAAGAACGGCCGTGAAGTCCGCCCGCGACCCGCCCATGCAGCGCATACACCGGCCGCGGGATCACCGACCTCGCTGGATGAGGCAGTGAGCGCCCCCGCCGCCCTTTGGGCCCCGGTCCCCAGCCCATCCCGCCGTTCCCGAGGCCGCTACCGCTCAGGCGGGAACCGCCGGAGAGCGAGCCGCCGTCCAGCCCCCGCCGAAATCATGGAGCCGGTCACTCAACGGCGCCTGGTCGGTCCGGACACGACCGACCCGCCTGACATCACTGCAACTCCGGAACTGTTCAGGCGCGTCCACCAAGGGGGGCAGCCCGGCCGAGACGGCCCGCACACTCCGGCCGCGACGGGCGGTACGGCCGTCCTTGAGCATCCGGCGGGCCCGCGCGCGCCACGCCTGCGCCTCTTGGCCCCGGCCAGCCTCACGGTGCACTGCTGCGACGCGCAGCGTCGCAGCACGGGTCCGGGCGGCCAGCACCTCGGCGACGAGGGCCATCGGGCCCTGGACCTGTACAGCTCCGGGAGTGCCGCGCAGGCACAGCACGAGACGCCGGTCCGGCTCGGTGCCGCCAAGGTCACGTACGTACACTCGGGCCCGGTTCAGGCCGGTGGCAATCTCCGCGAGGCCCTCCAACTCCGGCCATGTGCTGGCCCGCTCCGTGACGGCTTTGCCGCCTCCCGGGGCAAGGACCTTGCTGTTCGAGCAGAAGTTATGGACAGGGTTTCAGCCTGTCCGATGTCCAGACTCAGGCCCTGCTTGATAGTCCTGAAAACGACGGCGGCCTCACCTCGGTCGCCCTATCTCACCGGTCGCTGGTTCAGCGTCGCTTTCCGGGCTCGGGGGCGGTGGCGCTCTGGCTGACGCGGCGCATGGCCTCGTACAGCGCCGCATCTTCCGGCGGGTTCGGCAGCAGGCCGGGGGCGGGGCCTGGAAGGACTGGATCATCCAGGCGACCAGCCGGCGCCAGGCGTCCGGGCGGCATCGGCCGTGGCGCCGAGGACTCCGGCGTTAGCCATCAGCAGCAGCACGAGATCGCGGCTGGTGAGGTCCTCGCGCGGCTGCCCGCTGTCCTTGGCGCGGCCGACCCCCGCATCCAGCGTCGTCCGTTCCGCTTTCGCCATTGCCCCCATCCGACGAGCAGCTGCTGGACGGCGAGCGCGGTGGCGTCGTCAGCGGCCGCGACGTCGACGACCAGGAGGCCGGGCTCACTCACGTGCGCCTCGTTGATCGGGGCCATGTACGCCACTACGAGGACAGTCCGTAACTGCGGATCACCGGATGGCCGGTGGCCCGGAAGTGGCCAGTGGCGTGCTTGGCGGGTGAGTCGTCGCAGCAGCCGATGTGACCGCACTGGGCGCAGCGCCGCAGATGGAACCACCAGCCGCCGTCGGCGTCGCACTCCACGCAGCCGGCACCGCTGGGCGGGACGCCCGGGTCGATGCCGGTGTCCTTGGTCATGAGGGCTCCCGGGCCGGGTCGGGGACGGCATCGGGCCCGGCGTCAGGGTCGGTGGCGGTGAGAGGGAGCAGCACCTGGAAGCGGGTGTCGCCGGGTACGGACTCGACTTTCAGGTCACCGTGGTGCTTGTTGACGACGATCCGCCAGGAGATGTCGAGCCCCAGCCCCGTCCCCTCGCCCACCGGCTTGGTGGTGAAGAACGGGTCGAAGATCCGGCCGCGGATCTCGGCCGGCACTCCCGGGCCCGTGTCGCGGAACTCCACCAGCAGCCGGTCGTGCACCAGAGCGGTGCGTACGGTCAACGTCCCTTCGCCGCCCGCGCCCTTGATGGCGGAGACCGCGTTGTCGATCAGGTTGGTCCACACCTGGTTCAGTTCGGCCGAGTAGGCGGGAATCCTCGGCACCGAACGGTCGTACTCCTTCACAACCTTGACCTGGGGACCGATCTTGCCCGACAGCATCAGCAGCGTGCTGTCGAGGAGTTTGTGCACATCGGCGACCTGGTACGGCGCGCGGTCCAGCTGCGAGTACTGCTTGGCAGCGTCGACGAGATGCGAGATACGGGTGGTGGAGTCCTCGATCTCGGACATCAACAGCTCGGCCTCGACCGTGTAGTTGAGGCACTCGATGGCACTCTGCAGGATTCCCGGCTCGTCGACGGCCGCCGCGATCTGCTCCAGCCAGTCGACGTCGAGACCGCCCTGCACGAAGGTCGGCGCGATCTGCCAGCCGTTCTGGACACCGTGGTCGTCGAGCCAGTCGGCGAGTTCGTCCTCCCGGTCGGACGCTTCGAGCGGGCTCAGTGCCGGAGCCTTGGAGACCCGCTCGGCCGTACGCTCCTGGAGGTCGACCAGGGCCTTCAGGGCGTCGCCGTGGTGGGGGCCCGAGGCGATGACGCCGAGCGTGTTGCGCATGTGCGCGACCCGGTCCCTGAGCGACGAGGTGGCCCGTACGGCCGCCGCGGCCGGGTTGTTGAGCTCATGGGTGAGACCCGCGGACAACGAGCCCAGCGCCAGCAGCCGTTCGCGCTGCCCGACGGCCCGCTGAAAGGTCTGCGAACCGAGGGTGATCCCCTCCAGGAGATGGACCGCCATCGGAAACCACTCGTGGATGAAGTTCGCGAACGATTCGGCGGGCAGGACGAAGAACCGCGTCGGCTCCGACACCCGCAACGAGTTCATGTACCGCTGCGGTTTCCCGTCCCAGAGGTACGCCATCACGGCACCCGCGTACACCCCTGGCTGGGACGTGCGGCTCACCTCGATGTCGTCGGCGCCGACCCGGCGGGACATGACGACCGTGCCCTCGATCATCACGTAGAAGTCGGTCGCCGGGTCACCCTCGGTGAACACCGTCCCGGGGTCGAACAGTTCGATCCGTCCCTCGCTGCACAGCCTTCCGAGCTGCTCGGGGTTCAGCTTCTCGAAGAGGAACAGCGGGCTGATCTCCGCCGCGCTGCACGGCATCACCTGCCCGCTCACGACTGCTCCAGATACCGGTGTACGAGCATCACGGCCATGGCTCCCTCTCCGACGGCGGACGCGACCCGCTTCGCGGACTCCGCGCGCGCGTCCCCGGCGACGAACACGCCGGGGATGTTGGTCTCCAGGTGGTACGGCGGCCGGTCCAGCGCCCAGTCCGCCGGTGGCCGCCCATCCGCGGTCAGATCGGGGCCGGCCAGGATGAACCCGCGCTCGTCGCGCAGCACCGTACCCTCCAGCCAGTCGGTCAGCGGGGCCGCGCCGATGAACACGAACAGCCACTGCGCGTCGACGAGTTCGCTCTGTCCGCTCGTTGTGTCGCGCAGCGTCAGCTGTTCCAGATGATTGTCGCCGTGCGCGGCCTCGACGGCCGTGTGGGCCCGTACAAAGATGTTCGGCGACTCGGCGATCTGCTGGATCAGGTAGTGCGACATCGACGCGGTGAGGTCCGCTCCGCGCACCAGCAGGGTGACCGACTTGGTGCCCCGGGACAGGTACATCGCCGCCTGGCCGGCCGAGTTGGCGCCGCCGACGATGTACACGTCGTGGCCCTGGCAGGCGGCGGCCTCGGTGAGCGCCGACCCGTAGAACACCCCGCGGCCCGCCAGCTCGTCGGCACCCGGCGCCTCCAGCCGCCGGTAGGACACACCGGTCGCGAGGATCACGCTGTGCGCCGCGATCGTCGACCCGTCCGCGAAGCGTACGAGCCGGGCCGCCCCGCTGCTCTCCAGACTGGTCACCTCCCGCGCGGTGAGGATCTCGGCGCCGAACTTCGTGGCCTGGGGTCGGTGAGCTGGCCGCCGGACACCCCGTCCGGGAAGCCCAGGTAGTTCTCGATCCGCGAACTCTGCCCCGCCTGCCCACCGGTCGCCGACCGCTCCACCAGCACCGTGCGCAGGCCTTCCGAGGCCCCGTACACGGCCGCGCCCAGCCCGGCCGGCCCGCCGCCGATGACGACCAGGTCGTAGAAGTCGGCCGTGGGAGTCGTCGCCAGGCCCACGTGCGCGGCCAGTTCGGGCACCTCCGGCTCGACGAGCGCCGTACCGTCCGCCGTGATCACCACTGGCAGCCGCTGTGCGTCCAGCCCGGCCGCCGCCAGCAGCCGCTGCCCTTCGGGTTCCTCGGCGGAGTACCAGCGGTACGGCACATGGTTGCGGGCCAGGAACTCCCGTACCTCCGACGAGCGCGCCGACCAGCGGTGACCGACGACCTTGGTGGCGGGCACCGGGCGGTAGTCGCTGCACCGCCAGACCTCCAGGAGGTCGTCGAGGACCGGGTAGAGCTTCTCCTCCGGGGGATCCCAGGGCTTGAGGAGGTAGTGGTCGAGGTCGACGACGTTGATCGCGTCGATCGCCGCGTCGGTGTCCGCGTAGGCGGTGAGCAGTACGCGGCGGGCGCCGGGATAGACGTCCATGGCGTGTTCGAGGAACTCGATGCCGTTCATCTGCGGCATGCGGTAGTCGGCCAGGATCACCGCCACCAGATCACCGCGCAGCTTCAGCTCCCGCAGCGCCTCCAGCGCGGACTCGCCGGACTCCGCGCGCACGATCCGGTACGACTCGCCGTAGCGCCGTCGCAGGTCACGGGCGACGGCCCGGGACACCCCGGGATCGTCGTCCACCGTCATGATGACGGTCCGCGCAGCGTCCGCGGCCTGTGCCATACGTCTCCCACCCCGAGTGATCGGATCACCGGTCGGCGCCGGCTCGGTGCCGCGCCGCCTTTCAGCCATCGTATGTTCGTCGCCCTGCTTCGCTCCGGTCAGCTCCGCCGCGAGCCGAGCACCCAGAACTCGTCGCCCTCCGGGTCCACCCGTGTGGTCCAGGACTGCTCTCCCTGGCCGATGTCCGCGTGCCGCGCCCCGAGGGCCGGCAGCCGGTCGACCTCGGCCTGCCGATCGGCCCCGCGCCGCCCATCCCGGTGGTCTCGCCGCGAGGGGCTTCGGTGTCTCTGGTTCGGACATGTGCGTCTCCTCAGGCGCCGGGTGTACTGCGGGGTCAGCCGGCCAGTCGGTTGAGCTTGCGGATTTGTCTGTCGAAGGCGCGCGAGGGCACGATCCGGCGCAGGACGCTGACGCGTGCGGCCATCGAGCCGGCGGTGTACCGGAGCTTGGGCTGGGAATCGGTGGAGGCCGCGACGATCACCTTCGCGACAACGTCCGGGTGGTCGGCGTTGCGCAAGGCCGTGGCCAGCACGTCTCGGGAGACCTCCCGCTGTGCGGCGTAGATCGGCAGGGGCGAGTCGGGTGCCATGCTGCTCGCCTCGAAACTCGTGCGTGTGTAGGTCGGCTCGACCAGTAGCATCCGGACGCCGTGCTCGCGAAGCTCGTGGTCGACGGACTCGGCGTAGCCCTCGACCGCATGCTTGGTGGCGGCGTAGACGGCCATGAAGGGCGCTGGGATCCGACCGAGCATCGAGGAGACGTTGACCACGCGGCCACTGCCCTGGACGCGCATCTGGGGCAGCACTGCGTTTGTCATCCGCATCAGGCCGAAGACGTTGATGTCGAAGACCTCCTTGGCCTGGTTGATCGAGCTCTCCTCGCCGGCGCCGACCGCGCCCACGCCTGCGTTGTTGACCAGGACGTCGATCCGGCCGAACCGCTCGATCACCTCCTCGACCAGGGAGCGGACCGACTCATCGCTGGCCACGTCGAGATCGAGGAACGTCACCCCGGCGAGCGGCTCGGCGTTCGCCGCATTGCGGCTCGTGCCGACCACCGCGAAGCCGGCGCCCACGAGGGCGAGCGCCGCCGCCCGCCCGATCCCGGAGGAGGCGCCCGTCACGAGGGCCACTGGGTGAGCTGTCTGCATGGCGGTTCCTTCGGTTGTGGGCATGACTTCGTCGTGCGCTGTGCGCGGTCGCCAGTCCTGCAAGCCCGGACCAAACCTGTCCGGCAAGCTCAGGATGGTTGTGTACTGAACAGTCAGAAACCTACTTAGTTCTGTACTGAGTTGTCAAGTACGGTGGTCGGCTTCACCTTTCTCCGTGGTCGCGACGACGGTGGCCGAGTGTGTGCGAGCGGCGCAGCAGGGGAACGCACAGCACTCCGTCGTCGTCGGCCACGATCACGTCACCGCGTCGGACGGTGGCCCGGTGAACGCGCCCGCCGTGGTCGCCGGCACGACAGGGAAGCCCATTGCCGTCAGCTCGGACGGACCATGTGGGCCTGCGCGGTCATGCAGCCCATCGCCTTGGTCTCGACGTCGAACACGGGTGTGATGTCCAGCAGCAGGTCGGGGGTGAACCTCGCAGACCTGTGCCTGGTTGCGGTCCCGGTTGTACGGGGTCGTTCGCCACGTGGGTGAGCAGGACGTCAGACTGACCGCCGCGCAGAATGGCGACCATCGGGCCAGTCGCCGACTCGTCGACGCCCAGCGGGAAGTCCGTACCGCTGCCCGCATCCGCGGGACGGCACCCAGCTCTACGAGGGCATCGAGGCGGAGCACTGGCACGAAGCGGAGCGGCGGCCGAAGTGCCACCGTCTGCTGCGGCGAGGCGTTCGGCGACTGACCGTACAGTTCAAGCCCGGCGACACCGCGCATGCGGTGGAGCAACTCGACTGGATGCGGGCGCAGTTCTTCACCAACCGCCCAGGCGACCGCCCGGCGGCTGGTGAACCTGCGGGCCGTGTCTGCGCGGCGTCGAAGCGGGCCGGCCGCAGCAGATGCCTGTGCAACGAGGCCGGCCGTGCCCTTCTCAGCGGTGGCGCGGGCGAGGCAGCAAGGCGAACGCGCTCTCCGCGATCGCGGTCAGGCGGTCGGGGCTGTGGCCGTACGCACCTACGACATCGCTCCCGCGGATGATGGTCAGCAGAAGGTACGCGAGGTCGTCGGGATCCGCGTCGGGGTCGATGTCGCCGTTGCGCTGCGCCGCTCGCACACACTCGGCCACCGCCGTCCGGACTACGGAGAAGCAGTCGTTGGCCAGGCGTTTCACCTCGGGATCGGAGGTTCCGATCTCCAGGGCCATCTTGGCGGCGAAGCAGGCCGCCGCCGTCCGGTCGGGAGCGGGGGGTACGTCGGGGGCGAGTGGCACCCCGTGGACGGCGCGGAGCAAGTAGGCGTGCAGTCGTTCCAGGGCGCCCTCGTCCGGTCCGGCGAGCGCCTTCGGCGGACCCTGCCCCAGCCGGGCGAAGTAGCCGGTCATCGCCTGAAGCAGCACGCCGTGCTTGCCGTCGAACGCGGCATAGAGGCTGCCGCGGCCCAGACCGGTGGCGGCGCTGATGTCGTCGACGCTCGTGCCGTTGTAGCCCGAGGCGCGGAACTGCCGCTCGGCGGCATGCAGGACGTGGTCGCGGTCGAAGCTTCGTGGTCTCGCCATGCATCGAAGGTAAAGCCGACCCGCCGCGCTTGACAACTCAGTACAGAACTATCTAGGTTTCCGACTGTTCAGTACACAACGGTTCTGAGCTCACCGGACAGGCTGCGTGCACGCCTGGCGCGATCGAGGGCAACCCATGCCTTTGAACTCCTCCGCGCCGCCCGGCGTTGCGACGTCTTCCAGGCCGGCAAGGCCCGGTCTGATCCTCACGATCCCGGCGACGGCGTGCTTCATCGCCGTACTGGATCTGTCCATCACGAACGTCCCAAGCGAACCCGGAGCCGGACTCTCCACTCGGTGAACAGCCACCGTCGTGACCGCTCACCGGCACTGACCCCGGCTTCAGACAGCCGTACTTGCTACTTGGTCCGGGCTTGCCGGACCGCGACGCCGCGAAGGCGGCTTGGAGGTCAAACTCATGACACAGATGACCCAGCGACCGCCCTTTGGCGAGGACTCCCCGGCCAGGGGGTCCCAGGCGACCGACCGCGTCCGTCATCGGACGGTTCAGGCGGGCGGACTGGAGGTCCCGATCCTTGAGGCCGGCAGCGGGCCGCTCGTTGTGTGCCTCCACGGGTTTCCCGACCATGCCGCCAGCTGGACAGGGATCCTCGACCGCCTTGCGCAGGAAGGGTACTGGGCGGTCGCGCCCGCACAGCGCGGATACTGGCCCGGCGGCGCGGCCCCCGACGGCTCCTACCGCATTGCCACGACCGGCCAGGACGTCCTCGCCCTCATCGAAGCCCTCGGGCGCGAGCAGGCGGATCTCATCGGCCACGACTTCGGCGCCGCGGCGGCGTACGCGGCTACGAGCCTCGACCCGAGACGCGTCCGCAAGCTTGTCACCATGGCGGGCCCCCCTGGCCGTCAACTGATGAACGCATTGGTCACCGACGGTGACCAGCAGCGACTCAGCTGGTACATGTTCTTCTTCCAGACAGCCATGGCCGAGGCGGCCGTCGCACTCGACGACTTCGCCTTCATCGACCGGCTCTGGCGGGAATGGTCGCCCGGCTACGAGCTGCCGGACGCGGAGCGTGCCGCGCTCAAGGAAACCCTGGGTGCTCCAGGAGTCCTGACCGAGATCCTGGGCTACTACCGCCAGTTGTTCACGCCCCCCGCGGACGAGGCGACCCAAGCCCTGCAAGCCAGGGTCTTCGGCGCCCTCACCGTCCCCTCGCTCTACCTGCACGGGGCCGACGACAACTGCATGTCCGTGCAGTTGAGCGACGGCATGGACGACCTGTACACGAACGGCCTCGAACGCGTCGTCGTACCCGGCGCAGGGCACTTCCTGCACCTCGAACAGCCCAAGACGGTCGCCGACCACATCGTGGGCTTCCTGAACAGCTGACCCCCCTCCAACCAACCGGAACTCGAAGGGTTGACCCAACCATGACTGACAAGGAAACGCAGGAGGCCATGGCTGTGGCGGCTCCTCCGTACGCGAGCGACGCACTGGCCGAGGGGACCGTCGACGCGGTGGTGATCGGCGGGGGCGCCGCGGGGCTGAACGGTGCACTGATCCTCGCCCGCTCCCGCCGCTCGGTCGTCGTGATCGACAGCGGCTCCCCGCGCAACGCGCCCGCGGAGGCCGTGCACGGCTTCATCGTCTTGGACGGCACCCCGCCGCCCGAGATCCTTCGACGGGGCCGGGAGCAGGTGCGCCAGTACGGCGGACGCGTCGTGTTCGGCGAGGTGGTCTCGGCCGAGTCCGCCGCCCCGTCGGCGGACGGGGACCTGCGGTTCACGGTCATCCTGGCCGACGGCCGCCGCATCATCGCTCGCCGCATCCTGGTGGCCACCGGCCTCACGGATGTGCTGCCGGAGGTGCCCGGGCTCGCCGAGCACTGGGGACACAGTGTGGTGCACTGCCCGTACTGCCACGGCTGGGAGGTGCGCGATGAGCCCATCGGCATCCTCGCCACCGGCCCGGCCTCCATCGGCCACGCGTTTTTGTTCCGCCAGCTGACCGAGGACCTGACCTACTTCACCCACGGCACCGACCTGGACGAGGACAGCCGCGCCCGCTTCGCCGCCCGCGGCATCCGCGTCATCGACACCCCGGTCACCGAGGTCGTCAACGACGAGGACGGTGCCCTCGCCGGGGTGCGCCTGGCCGACGGCCAGGTCGTGGCCCGCCGCGTCCTCGCGGTCGCCGCGCCGATGCAGGCCCGCACCCAGGGCCTGGAAGGTCTGGGCCTGCCGGTGCGGGACCTGCCGAACATGGGCCGCGGCTTCGCCTCCGGCACGGCCGGCGCCACCGAGGTGCCGGGTGTGTGGGTGGCCGGCAACGCCACCGATCTGGTCGCCCAGGTCGGGGCCTCCGCAGCGGCCGGCGCACTGGCCGGCGCCGACATCAACAGGATGCTGGCCACCGCGGACACCGACGCGGCCCTCCAGGGGATCGCCGAAGCAAGCCCCGAAGCGGCCACACGATGATCTCGAAGCCCTGAGATCTCAGCCCGTCACCCACTCACCTCACCTTCATCGGTGAGGAAACCCATCAGATTCCAGACGGCTTTCAGCCATGCCCAGCAAGCAAGGGAAAAAATGAGTACCAGCATCGACCGCGGGGCGCCCGCCTCCGGAAAGAAAGAGTCGGGCCTTCGCGGCTCACATGCCGTGCGCTGGTGGGTGCTGGCCGTCATAGGCCTGGCACAGCTCATGGTCATGCTCGATGCGACCGTCGTGAACATCGCGCTGCCCGAGGCGCAGCAAGACCTCGGCTTCAGCGACGGCAGCCGGCAGTGGGTCATCACGGGTTACGCCCTGGCATTCGGCAGCCTGCTGCTGCTCGGCGGCCGACTCGGTGACCTGTTGGGCCGACGTACCCTCTTCGTGATCGGCTTGGCAGGTTTCGGGGCCGCGTCCGTCGTCGGCGGCGCGGCCGGCAGCTTCGAGATCCTCGTCGCGGCACGCGTGGCCCAAGGCCTCTTCGCCGCACTGCTCGCGCCCGCGGCACTCTCACTGCTCAGCGTGACCTTCACCGAACCGTCCGAAAGGGCGAAGGCCTTCGGTATCTTCAGTGCGCTGGGTGGTGCGGGCGGCGCGATCGGGCTGCTGGTCGGCGGCATGCTCACCGAATGGGCCTCCTGGCGCTGGGTGATGTACGTGAACGTCGTCTTCGCGGTCCCCGCCCTGATCGGTGCATTGCTGCTGCTGGCCAAGCCCGTGATCACCAAGAAGCCCAAACTCGACATTCCGGGCATTGTCGTGGTGAGCGCCGCGCTGTTCGCCATCGTCTACGGGTTCGCGCACGTCGAGTCCACCGGCTGGACCAACCCGGTCGCCCTCGGCTCCATGATCGTCGGCGCGGTGCTGCTCGCGGTGTTCGTCTGGCTGGAGTCCAGGGTCGCGCATCCGCTGCTGCCGCTGCGAGTCGTGCTGGACCGGACCCGCGGTGGTTCGTTCATGGCGGTGTTCGTCATCGGCATGGGAATGTTCTCGATCTTCCTGTTCCTGACCTACTACTTCGCGGCCAGCCTCGGCTACTCGCCGATCAAGACCGGTCTGGTGTACCTGCCGATGGTCGCGGGCGTCGTCGCTTCGTCGACCATGATGCCTACGCTGGTGCTGCCCAAGGTCGGCCCGAAGATCGTCGTCAGCGCCGGCTTCCTGGTCGCCGCAGCCGGTATGGCCCTGCTGACCCGGCTCGAGCTGGACAGCACCTACGCCACCCACATCATGCCCGGCATGATCCTGATGGGTCTCGGCATCGGCACGGTGATGACCACCGCGTTCCAGGGGGCGACCTCAGGCCTGCATCACGAGGACTCGGGCGTCGCCTCGGCGCTGATCAACACAGGTCAGCAGGTGGGCGGCTCGATCAGTACGGCGCTGCTGACCACCGTCGCCTCATCGGCCGCGACCGACTACCTGACTTCGCACAAGCCCAGCGCACTGGCCGCGGCGCAGGCCGGGGTTGAGAGCTACACAGCCACCTTCGCGTGGGGCTCCGGGTTCTTCCTGGTCGGTGCGGTGATCGCGGCGTTCCTGATTCCGAATCGGGCTCTGGAGCCGTCGGAGGGCGAGCCCGTAATGGCCCACTGAGCCTGGATCCACCCTGGAGATGCCCTGCTACCTGCGCTGACTGTTGTGCTCAGGACACGAATCAGCGCAGGAAAGCAGGGCATCTCCAGGGTTCCACCGCGACCGTCTCGCCCTGCGCATCCACGACGGGTCGTTCGCCGCGATGGACCTCACCGCCCGCCAACCGCGCACCGGAGAACTGCTGTCCGGCCTCGTGCCGCCAGCGCCGGAGTCAGCGAGGGTCGTTCTTCGCCTGGCTCCAGGCGACCCGCCGTTCCGGGAGCACACAGACTCGCGAGCCGAGTAGGGCCACACCATCACATCTACGCGGGTCCTCCCGCCTCGCGCGCTGGGCGGATCCGGATGGGCCCAGTCAGGTCGGTGATGGTGGGGAGGTCCGGCTGCGGGTGGGGAGGGGGACGACGGTGGCGCCGCTGCGCAGGGCGTGGTTTTCGAGGGTGAGCTGGCGGATGGCCTCCTCGTACAGGGCGAGGGTCAGGCGCAGGTCGGTGTTCTCCTTCCGCAGTCGGTGCAGGTTCTCCTCCTTCGTCTCGTCGGCCTTCGGCCGGTCCGTGTGCGTCTCGGCGCGGGCCGCGGGGATCCGGGGCCGGAAGTGGGTGTCGATCAGGTCGGCGTAGTGGCGGTGGAAAGTGGCGTGGGGAATGCCGAGGCGTCGCTCGATGGCGGTCACGGTCGGCCGCCGTCCGCTGGCGAACGCCTCTTCCAGGACGGTATCTATGGCGGTCTTGACGGTGTCGGTGTCGGGCAGGGCACGTTTCACTCGGCGGGCTCCGGGGCGTGGCGGGTGAGGAACGCGGCCGTAGCACGGTGCTGTTCCTGAAGGCGGTGGCGCACGTAGGGGGCGAGGCGATCGCTGTCGCTCAGGGCTTCTTCCAACTGGGTGAGGTGACCGGCGAGAGCCTGGTGGTTGGCGGGCGTGAGGGCGTTGTTGCGGCAGGCCAGGGGCTGGCAGTCGGCCAGGACCGGCTGGTCGCCGGGATCGGAGGACGTGCGGCACAGGGCGCGGTCGGGGTTGTAGACACAGGTGACGAAGGTCCCCGGGTACATGTGCGGGTCGTGGCGGGCCACGATGCGCCGCAGGCGGGCTTCGTCGGTGACGACCTGGCCGTCGAAGACCGTGTGGCGGGCGAACTCGGCGAGCCGGCCCTCGGCCTCGTCACCGGCCGGGCCGGCCAGCGACGGGCGGTCGCTGTCGGCGCCCATCGCGGCGAGGAACTGGCCCCGGGCGAGGGCCTCTTCGGCCTCGACCTCGTCGCGGAACCCGGAGTCGCTGGTGCCGGCGTAGCCCTCGAACATCTGGATTCCCTGGTGGCGGTATGGCAGGGCCCCGGCGATGGTGCCGCCGGGGCGGCGGGCGATGAACCAGGCCAGGGTCCGTCTGAAGCGACGTGTGGTCAGGTGCGGCACTCGCCCGCGCTCCGGTGGGATGCCGTCCGGGCGTTGGTGTGCGGTGCAGTAGTCGTTGATCCACTTGATCAGGTCGGTGATGTCCGTATTGGTGGCGTTGCTGTCCAGCACGCCGTAGGGGCTGCTGCGTTGACGGTAGCTGCGGGAGGTCAGAGGCGGGGCGAACAGGTAGGGCTGGTCGGCCGGTTGGAAGCGTTCGAGGACGGCGACGGCCCGGGCGACCGGAGCGGTGACGATCCAGGTGGCCTGCGCGCCGTGGGCGTCCTCGCCCTTGAAGGCGAGGCTGTGCAGGCGGTGCCGGTAGACGCGGCCTGCGGGATCGCGCTGGACGCTCAGGCAACCCCGCTGGAGGTGCTTGGCCTCGGAGTCGCGCATCCCGGAGAGGTAGGCGATCACGATCCAGCACGCCCCCTGGAGCAGCCGCTCGTACCGCGGCACGTCGTAGTACGAGATCGCCGCGAGCCACGGACGGCCGTCCAACTGCCCTTGGACGCGGTGGGTGAGAGGGCAGTCGGAGTCCACGCCGACGTCGCGCGTGGCTTCGGCGATCATCCGTTCGGCATCGAGCCGCTCCAGCCGGTCGCGGTCATGGCCCAGCAGCCGGGCCAGGTGGCTCAGGCACGGCGCCGGCTGCCGCATGCGGCGCAACCGGCCAGCGGGAAGAGCGGGCAGGGGCTGGCGCCGACGGCGGTATCCGTCCAGCAGCACAGCCAGGGCCGGCACCGCGTCGGAGCTGGTCGGGATCCGGGCGTCGAGGACGGCACGCTCGTCACGGGCTACGAGGACGTCCTCAGCGAAGTCGTCGATCCAGCGCAGCGCCCACGTGAGCAGAGGGCACATAGCCTGCTCGGGGATCCGTTCGGTGAGGTTCTCGCCGAACCGCCGAGGGTTCGCGCGCGCCCATGCCTGCCAGGCCGGGCGCCGCAACGGGTCACTCGCCAGGGCGTCGGGGATCCGGCTGCGGTAAACCCACAGCATCCGCACCGCGCGGCGGTAGCGGTAGGTGGAGGTGAGGGACAACCGCTGTTGGGCGAGCTTGTGGTGGTAGGCGTCGAGGTCCTCTCCGCTCACGTGGGCGAGGGTGCGTCCGCGGTCGTGGACCCACGTGAGGAAGAGGCGTCCGGCTCTCGCTTCGATTCCGGCGTCGGAATCGGAGTCGGAGTCGCGGCGTCGTCGGCCGCCGCACGGCCGGTGGTCGGCATGCGCAGCAAGCGCTCGGCGTCCTCGGCCGACAGTCGCTCCGATGGCTTACTGGCGAGCAGGCCCTGGATCAGTGGGGCGAGCGGGCCGGCGGACCGGAGCTGAGGGACGGGTTCCATGGCGATGGCGTACATGGTCTCCGTCACCGAGTTCCGCAGGAACGGTGATCGGCCGTCCACCGCCTGGAAGAGCGTGGCGCCCAGCCCCCACAGATCGGCCTCGGGGCCCGGAGGGGCGCCGACGAGGCGCTCGGGGGCGATGAAGTCGACCGACCCCACCAGCTGGCCGGTACGGGTGAGAGCCGAGGTCTCGGAGGCCTGGGCGATGCCGAAGTCGGTGAGTATCACCCGGCCGTCGTCGGCCAGTAGCACATTCGCCGGCTTCACGTCCCGGTGCAGGATCCCGGCCCGGTGCGCCGCCCGCAACGCCGCGATCACCCCGCGGCCGATCCTGGCGGCCTCTTCGGGCGGGACCGGGCCGTGCGCCTCGGTCAGATCACCGAGGGTGGTGGAAGGCACGTACTCCATGACGATGGCGGGCAGGCCCTCGTCGTCCACGACGTCGTGGACGACGATGACATTGGGGTGGCTGATCCGCGCGGCGCTTCGGGCCTCGCGCCGGGTGCGCTCGAAGAGGGTGGCCAGTTCGTCGTCGTCGAGCTGCGGCTGCGGATGGAGCTTCTTGACGGCTACCTCGCGGGCGAGAACATCGTCGTGGGCGCGCCAGACGGTGCCCATGCCTCCCCGGCCGATCCTGTCGAGGAGGCGGTACCGGCCGGCGATCAGCCGTCCTTCGTCGGACACCGTGGTTTCCTTTCGGCTGCTGCGGAGCCGATCCGGTTGGCGGCGCCACGGGACCCCTCCGGCCGGGGTGCCGTCCAACGGCCCCTTGGCTACTGGCTGTTGCACGGAGCGGGTAAGTCAAGAGGGCGAGCATACTTCCGTTCGGACAGGCATTCGCATCGGCCACGCCCATCGTTGTCGCTCATCGGAAAAGTCTGCCGGAACGGACAGATCGCGGCGACCGACCGGTCAGTGCGCCGGGTCCGAAAGCCGCCGTCAAGTGCGGCGGAAGCGGCGCGCCGCAGTCCTGGAACGCCTATGGCTACGTCGTCGGGTCCGGCGCCCGGCGCGAGATTCACGGACGGGCCGGCGGAGGCGTTACTGCCGCGGCACGGCGTGGTGGGGTGGGCCGGAAGGCCACGCGTCAGTGCCCCAAGGTTTACTCGACAGTGCCCCGAGGATCGCCGTCGTGCCCGTCCTGCCTTGTCCCGTGTCCCAAACCGCATCTGGCTGGAGATCGTCCAGCTCGCCCTCGACCTGCTGGCCTGGATGCCGATGCTCGCCCTCACGGGCGAGTTCCCGCGTTGGGAGCCCAAGCGTCTGCGGCTGCGGCTGTTCTCTGCCGCCGCCCAGCTCGTCACGACCGCACGCCGCCGCTACGGCTCCGCCTGGCCCGCCACTGGCCCTGGATTGAGCCAGGGCGAGTTGGGCGGTGGTGATGTGGTCGGCTGCGGTGTTGGAGCCCGCGTTTCCCGGCCTGAGGAGGGCGGCGAGGGGCTCACCGGTTCCGCCCGGTCCGTGGTCGACGAAGGCCGTCAGCGGGTGATGGCCGTAGGTCTTCTTCCAGGTCGCGGCCGCGTCCTCCTTGTCGGAGTGGGCGATCACGAGGACGCCGTCGAGATCGATGACGACCTGGCCGTCGGCGTCCGGGGCGTTCTTGCCAGCCAAGGACCAGGCGCGATGGCGGACTTCGGACCGTGCGGACCGGATGGCATGCAGGGCTTTGTCGCCGGAGGCGGCGAGGGTGTCGATCAGACGGGAGATGGTCGGGTCGGAGGCGACCGGGCCGAAGACGGCTGGCTCGCACCGCAGCATCGCCACGTCCGCGAGGCAGTCCCCGCCCAGTGCGACCGCCAGGGCGACGTCCAGGAGGGCCTTGCCGGGATCGTGAACGGCCCGCGGTTTGCGCCACGGAGCCAGGGCCTGGGATATGGCCTGGTCGAGACCGGTCTTGCGGACCGTTTCGACGAGCAGGACCGACCCGGCCTGGGAGACGACCTGGCGGCCGTCGTCCTGGACACGGACACGAGGGTAGGACCCGATAGAGTGCTTCACCTGGGAAGTGCCTCCGGAGGTGGCAGGAACAAGGACCTCGACAATCATCATTCTTGCTGGTCAGGGGCACTTTCTGCTTTCCTGACCGCCCGCCGGACAGCCCGCTTCATGAAAGCGCGAGGTTAGCCCGGTGATCAGTTCCCAGCTGTGTCACGGAGTCGAAGGTCGCACTCGGGTGGGCTGACCGCGCACAGTGCCGCGGACGACGGCCCCGGGCGGGCGGCGGCCTCCGGCGGGTGCTGGCGGTGCTGAGATTCCCAGAAGGAAACGGCTGGCCCCGGGCGCTCGCCGAAGGCCCGGCCGACACCGGGGCGGCGAAAAAGTTGGTGTGCGGGGCCGACGGAACCAGGTAACGTCTTTGTCATGTTCTTCCAGACGCCGATTTACGAGTGAGAGCGTGATGGGCCCCTGCTGACGTCCTTCGACGTCGCCGCCCGTCCCCCACCGATGAATCCGTAGATCACTTCACATCATTACCGGGAGAACCCGTGACCGTGAGCAAGAACATCAACAACCCCGTGGGCATGGGCGGCGGCCAGCGCAAGAAACTGTCCCGCGCCGAACGGCAGAACAACGGTCCGCACCGCAACCTCGACCGCCAGGGCGCAGCCGACCAGAAGGCGGAGCTGGTGCGCAAGATGCGCGAGAAGGCAGGCGCAGCCGAGGGCGCCGGGCAGACGAACGACGACACCGCACAGAGCTGACGCACCGCCGCCGCAGGGAGGCACCGCATGGGGCAGGGCCCGGACCGCGACGCGCGGTCCGGGCCCTGCTGCAGTACCGCGGGGCTGAGTAGCAGCGGTACAGCGGTTAACGGCGAGAATGATCTTGCTGGCGCTGCTCGGTCTCAGCGTCCTCGACCACTTGGGCCTGGAGGCGCTGGCGGAGGCTGATCTCCTCGGGGGTGAGCGGGTAGTCGGGTCGGCGGATGCGGACGGGCTTGTGCTTCATGGGCAGGCCGTCGTCCGCCGCGGCGCTCTCGGCTTCCGCGAGTGCCCGGTACAGCGAGGCGACCGACGGGGACGTGCCCGCGTTCTTCCCGGCCTTGATGGTGAGCTTCTTGGCGATCTCGGGGACGGGGACTCTCTTGTCCTTGAGCGCGACGGCGAAGGTGAGCATGTCGTCGTCGATGACCGTCGGCCGCCCACGGTGGTTGCCCTTAGACGCGGCGATGACCTGGCCTTCGAGGGTCTTCTCCCGGATGTGGTTGCGTTCGATCTGTCCGGCGACGGCGAGGACGGCGAAGAACATGGCGCCCATGGAAGGGCCTCGGCATCGTCGACGCGACGGAGGAGGTGAACACGAGGCGTCCTTCGCCCCGTGCCGTCATCTCCCGCAGCAGCGGCTTGGCCAGCCGCACGGTGGAGGTCACGTTGAGGTCGATCACGGCTTGGTCGTCGGTGAGATCCGTGTCCACGAAAGCACCGCCCTGTCCCACTCCCGCGTTCAGGACGGCCACGTCGACGGTGAGCCCGGCGGTGGCCGCGCACAGCCGGTCCCCGCCCCGGGGATCAGGCAGACCGGTCTGTACGGCCCGTACGTCGGCGCCCGTCGTCCGCAGCCGCTGCGCGGAGTGTTCGAGGCGGTCGTCCTCCGCGTTGATCACCAGGTCGTAGCCGTGCTCCGCGAACTGCCTGGCCGGCTCGAACCCGAACCGCTGGAAGCGCCGGTGATCAGGGCCAGAGGCCTGGTGTCGTCCATGCTGCCCGGGTGACCGTGCGGGCGGGTTTCGACCGCGGTCCGGGCCGGCCCGCTCGGGCACCGAGGCGTTGGCCGGTTCGCGCCATGGGTACCCGGCGCTTCATCGCCGGGCTCGGCACGGCACGGAGCCCGCCGGCATCCGACACCGCCGTGACCGGTTCCGGCACCCGGCCCGCCCGGTTCCGTCCGACGGGCGGAAGCCCGGACGGCTTGACCGGACTCGTGCGGATCGACAGGCGGAAGGGTCACGGGTGGAGGCCACCGCCGGACAGGAAGGACCGCATGGCCCACTCCGACGACGACGTTCGCCGCATCCACTTCATCGGCAACGCGACCGTGCTGCTTCGGACCGCGAGCTGACCCTCCTCACCGACCCCAACTTCCTCCACCGCGGTCAGCGCGCCTACCTCGGCTACGGGCTGGTGAGTCGCCGCCTGACCGAACAGGCCCTGAGCACCGGCCAGTTGCCGGACCTCGACGCCGTATTCCTGTCCCATCTGCACGGAGACCACTGGGACCGGCACGCCCGACGGCATCTCGCCCGCTCCCTGCCGGTGATCACCACCCCGCACGCCTCCCGCCGGCTCCAGGGCCTGCACGGCTTCCATCGGGCCGTGGGACTGCGCACCTGGGAGCAGTACACCGTCCTCGGCACGGACTCGCGGGTGCGCGTCACGTCACTGCCGGGGCGTCACGCCGGCCCGCGTGTCCTGCGCGGTCTGCTGCCGCCCGTTGGGCAGTCTGCTGGAGTTCGGCCCGGTGTCGGACGGAGTCGCCCAGGCCTCCGGCGGTGTGCAGGCCGGCCGCGCGTGAGGCGTGCACTTCGCCGCCGGGCAGCCAGCGCCCGTCCTCCTCGTCCCACCAGCGGCTCGATGCCGCCACCGCGTAACGCCGCCAGTTGCCCCCTGACAGACGATCATGGGAGCAGACAACCACCCACGACCAGTGCGAGTGCAAGAACGGCGACTCATACCAGCCCTGGTGACCTGCGGATTCGAAGTTGGTCGATCTTCAATGGCTTCGGGGCCCGAGGTCGTTCCAGGTTCATCGGCGACCTCGGCTTCACCGGCCTGGACCACGACGTGGACAACCCGGTGGTCATCACCGGTTACAAGGCTGCCCGCACCAAGCCCTTCCCGCCGGCGAACAAGCAGGTCAACAAGCTGATCGCATCCGTCCGCGCGGTCTGCGAACACGCCTTCGCGCACTTGAAGAACTGGCGCATCCTCGCCAAGCTGCGGCTGTCGCCCCGCTACGCGACCACGCTGCTGCGGGCGCTGCTCGTGCTCACCCGCACCGCTCTCGGTTCCCCGGCCCTCGATCAGCCCTCGTTCGCCAGGCCCCGCACAGGGCCGGAGTCCAGGACTCTGGCAGCGAAGTTCGCCAATTGCGCCCGCATCCTTGCGCGCGGCACACACTCATGCCCGGCCAGATGCTCGACAAGATCGGCTCGGGTGGCTGCGAGCAGGGCGTGAGCGGTGAAGTCGCTGTCGGTCAGGCCGGGGATCTGCCCCAGCATGGTGTCCAGCAGGCCGTGCCAACGCTCGTAATGATCCGCCTGGTACGGGCTGCTGCTCCCGCTTTCCTCCAGGGCCAGCATGAGGCGGCGGTTGTCGAGCTTGAAGCACAGGAGGGTGTCGAGCAGGGCAGGTACGCGCTGCTGCGGCGGAGTCGCGGGGCCCAAGGGTGGAGGTCCGGCCTCAACGGCCTCCCTGACTGGTTCCAGCCGCGCTTCGTACAGCGCGCGCAGCAGTCCGGGGCGGTCGCCAAAGGCCCGGAAGAGCGTGCCTTTGCCGACGCCGGCCGCCGCTGCGATGGCGGCCAAGGTGACGCCCTCCGGGCTCTCGCAGCGGGCGAAGAGAGCGTCGGCGGCCGCGAGGACGGCCTGCCGGTTACGGGCGGCATCCTTGCGGGGTTTGCGCTCGGGCATGCTGCACCTCCGTTTGCAAAGCGGACCACGGGTCCGTATCGTTAAAGCGGACCCGTGGTCCATATTCTATGAGATGGAGGATACCCATGCCTGCACCGACTTCTCCGGCGGACCTCTACCGCCAGAGCCTGCGGCTGTTGCTGGACAAGGACATTCCCGCGTGGGTCGCCTTGTGGGCCGAGGACGGCTTCATGGAGTTCCCCTTCGCCCCCGACGGCTGGCCGAAGTGCCTGGAGAGCAGGGAGGCCATCGCCGCGTACATGCGCCATTACCCGGATCACATCGATCTGCATGGCTTCCCCGAGTTGCGGATCCACCAGACCACCGATCCTGAGACCATCGTGGTCGAGATGCGTGGCGTCGGCCGCCTGGTGGAGTCCGACCGACCCTTCGACATGACCTACATCGCCGTCGTAACAGTCCGGGACGGGCACATCGCCTCCTACCGCGACTACTGGAACCCCCTCGCAGTCCTCGAACCCGGCACCGATTTCACCAGGAGCAGCCGATGACAACCACCGGCACCACCTTGGTCATCGGGGCCACCGGCACCACCGGCAGCCGCACCGCGGCGCAGCTGTCAGCCGTCGGCCACTGCGTCAAAGCCGCCAGCCGTCGCGCCGTCAACGTCCCGGGCGCGGAGCCGGTCGCATTCGACTGGTACGAACCCGCCAGCCACGCCGCCGCCCTCGACGGAGCCGACCGCGTCTACCTGATACCGCCCGTAGGCGACGCCGACCCGGCGGCGGTCATGCTGCCATTTCTCCGGCAGGCCCACACCGCCGGCGTGCACCGTGCGGTGCTCCTCAGTTCCTCGGCCATCCCCGAGGGCGGCCCGGCGGTGGGAACAGTGCACCAGGCCCTGCCCGATCTGTTCGAACAGTGGGCGGTGCTGCGGCCCTCGTGGTTCATGCAGAACTTCACCGGCACACACGCGCACGCCGTGAGCATCCGTGAAGAAGGCACCATCTGGACCGCGGCCGGGAGTGGCCGGGTCGGCTTCGTCGACGTTGAGGACATCGCGGCCGTCGCTGTCCATGCTCTGACCGACGAACATGCCCCCAACACCGATCTCGTCCTCACCGGGCCGGAGGCGCTCAGCTACGACGACATCGCCACCACCATCACCCAGGTCACCGGCCGACCCGTGGACCATCACCGCCTGTCCTACGAACAGATGCGCGACCGCCTCACGGCGCAAGTGCCGCTGGAGTTCGCCTCGATGCTGGCCGGCATGGACCGTGCCGTCGCCGAGGGGGCGGAGGACCGCATCACCGACACCGTCCAGCGCCTCACGGGTCGACCCGCGCGCACATTCCGAGCTCTCCTCGAACGAGAGACGGAATGAAGCAGCTCGGCATCGGACGGTGATCCGCTGGCCGGCCTCGACCGCATCTGAGGAGTGATTGTTCCGGGACCACGTCAGGTCGGGCACGCGGATGAACCCCGTGCAGAGCCCGTCGGGCTCGCCGTCGAGATGGACGAAGACCCCGAAGTTGTGAACCCCCGACACGGTCCCGGAGACGATATGTCCAGGCTGAACGGCTACCAGGAAGGCCCGTAGCTCTGGGTTCTCGCAGGCACGGGCCGAGAGGTTCAGCTGCCCTCGCCGGCGTCCGATCTCCTCGGCTTCGATCTGCTGGCCCACCTTGAAGACCTCAGATGGGTGGTCGGTGCGACGGATCGACACCTCATGTTGGGGAATGCGGCCGACTTCGCTGCCCTCCTCGCCCGACCCCCCAAGGAGGACAAGGACGTCTGCTCCGTCGAACCCTGCGACCGTCACGCTCCTCACGGGACCCGGTCGGAGCTTGTTGATCAGAGACTGCAGACGAGGATCGGGGACGGACTCGGACATGAGCGGAGCCCAACTTCCGCACGGACCTTCCATGGCGGGTTTCCAGCGGCCGCCCAGCGACCGGTACTGCGAAGTGCGATGGCCGTACGACTCGCAGGTTGGCGTGCTCCCCTCGCAATCTGTCTCGCTCCGTCACACCCGCCCTCATCGGGGCTGCCGCTCGCTTCGCGGTCCGGCCGAGCGGGTCCACCGGCGTCATGGGCCCTCCGCCGGCGTCCCCGAACCGCAAGTCGACCGGCAAATGTGACCTCGGGTTACGCAGGAGCCGGCGTCGGTGATACCGGCGACGAACTGACCGGGCGTCTGCCCGTACCGTTTCCTGAACGCGCGAATGAAGTGGCTGCTGTCCGCGAAGTGCCAGCGAGCGGCGACGTCCGAGACCGTCGGCCGCCCATGCGGTACGGCCAGGTCGAGCCTGGCCCGTTCCAGCCGCCGCCTGCGGACGTAGCCCGCGACTGATTCCCCGGCCGCCGCGAACGCCCGGTGCATCGTGCGCACGGAGACGTGCAGCTCGCGTGCCAGTACCGAAGGACCGAGGCCGGGATCGGTGAGACGGTCGTCCACCAGCAGCATGGCGGCACGCGCCAGCGTGGGAGCCAGGAGCGGCTCGACATCGTCGAACTCGCCCCTGAGCGCCCCTCTCGCGAGTTCGAGCAGGGCGTCGCGGGCGCTGCGCACACCCGCCGGGGTCAGATCGCGCACCGTCTCGACGACCATACGCGCATGGGCGGTGAGGAGCCGCACCTCGGCTGAGCGGGCCGAGCCGAGGATCGGCCGGGCGCTGATCAGGGAACCGAGAGACGAGGTGGGCAGGATCAGCACGTCGGCCACCGCGCCCGCGTCGACATCGAACGATGACGACGGGTTGTTGCGACGAGCTAGGAAGGACCCGGCGAAAGCGGTGATCGGCCTGTCCCTGCCGTCCGGGCGGGTGAAGTGCCAGGCGCCCTGCCGCATCATGTGGATGAGCACGCGGTCGTCGCCGTCCCCGGCGCCCGTGGTGCGGCCTGCGAACGCCTTGACGCCGACCTCCGCGATCACCACGTCGTGGGCCGTGACCGCTTGAACGTTGATCCGGAAGTCTCCGGTCTCCTCGACGTCGAGCAGCGGCAGCGGAAACCTCTCGTGCATCTGCACGTCCCATGCCCGCCGAAAAGCGTCGAAGCCGTTCCGTCGCACGGTCGGAGCCGTGACGTCCGCGACGAACGTCCGGCCTGGCCGGTCGGCGGCAGATCTCGCTCTCATCCATGCCTCCTGGTCACGTGGCACCGCACGCGCGCAGGGCGGGGCGGGTCGGACAGATCCGGGTCCGGGCCTGCCTGGCACGGGTGTTCCACCGAGTGTGGCGCTGATGTGCAAGGCGGGCGGGTCACCCGTCACAAGAATCAGAGACCTCACCGTTCCCATGCAGCAAAGGTGCTCCAGAACTCCATGACCGATACGACACACGGCGCCGCGACGGCGTCCGATGATCTGTCAGCAGACATCGCCGCCCTGATGAACATGATCGGCGGCGGCGCGATCGCCCAGGTCCTGCACGCGATCGCCGCCTTGCACATCGCCGACCATCTCGCCGACGGCCCGCTGACCGCCGAGGAGGTGGCCGCGACCGAAGGCAGTCATCCGCGAGCCACCTACCGGCTGATGCGTGCGGCCGCCTCGCTGGGCCTGCTGAGCCACGAGGGAGGACACTCCTTCGCCCTGACCCGGCGCGGCACCATGCTGCGCACGGGCGTCCCCGGCTCCCTGCGATCCCTCACGCTGGCACTGACCGGGCATGCGCACTGGAAGTCCTGGGAGCTGTTCCCGGATGCGGTGCGTGAGGGAGCCAGCCAGGCCAAGAAGGCACTGGGCGCCGACATCTTCGCCTACTACGCGCGGCCGGAGAACCTTCAGGAGGCGGCGCTCTTCTCCGAGGCGATGGCCGACCTGTCCGGTCTGGTGGTCCAGACCGCGGTGGCCGCGATCGACACCGCAGACGTGTCGACCGTGGTGGACGTCGGTGGCGCGGACGGCCAGTTCGTCCTGACTCTGCTGGCTCAAGCCCCTGGACTGCTCGGCCAGGTGCTCGATCTGCCCCACGCAACCGCGCGTGCTGCTGCAGAGGCCGAGCGGCTGGGTCTGTCGGACCGGTTCTCCGCGGTGGCCGGCGACTTCTTCGTCGAGGTTCCCGGTGCGGATCTCTATCTCCTGAAAACCGTGCTGCACGACTGGGACGACTCCCAGTGCGAGACCATTCTGCGCAACTGCCGTTCCGCGACGCACATCGGGGGCCGTGCGCTGGTCGTCGAGACGGTAGTCGGCGAGATCGGCAGGCCCGACTTCGCCACCCTGTCGGACATGAGCATGCTCGCCATGACCAACGGAATGGAACGCGAACTCGGCGAGTTCGACTCGCTGTTCGCCGCATCGGGGTGGCGCCGAGGCCGGACCTGTCCCGTGGGCGGTGGCTACGTCGGCATGGAACTCGCCGCCATCTGACAGACCGCCAGGTCATCAACGGCCGTTTCATATCGAATGTTGCCGGTAAAGGAGGACGCCCCGTCCGACAGGGCGTCCCCCTTCGCTGCGACCACGGACGCTTCGGCCGCCATCACAGCCGGCCGTAGGCAGACGGCGTCCGCCTACGGCCGTCACCCGCGCGGTGACCTCACGACCCGCCCTCTCAGATGAGGCCGCCGGCGGCCGCGATCGTCTGACCGGTGACCCAGCGCGCGTCGTCACTCGCGAGGAAGGCGACGACATCGGCGATGTCCTCGGGGCGCCCGAGCCGTCCGAGAGGGGTCCGGGCGATGAACGCGTCGGCGTTCGCCCGGAATTCCGGTGACAGGCCGTCGGTGTCGGTCAAGCCCGGAAGCACGACGTTGACCGTGATCTTCCTGTTCCCCAGTTCCTTGGCCAGCACGTGCCCGAAATACTCCATCGCGGCTTTGCTGCCGCCATACGCGGCGACGCGTTGGCTGGGTCCCTTGGTGTGCCCCGTGGAGATGTTGACGATACGACCCCCGTCGCGAACGAGATTCGCCGCCTGCTGCAGCGCCAGGAAGTTCCCCTTGACATTGACGGCCAGCAGTCGGTCGAGGTCCTCGACAGAGAAGGTGGATATGGACCCGAAGGCCCGCATGCCGGCGTTGTTCACGACGATATCGAGACCGCCGAATGCGGCGGCCGATTCTTCGAACAGGCGGGTGACATCGCCCGGCACGGCGAGGTCGGCCTGCACAGCCACGGCCTTGCTGCCCCCTTCCTCGATCTCCCTGACGACATCCCGCGCGGCGGCCTCATTCGAGTGGTAATTGACCACTACATTTGCGCCGTCCCGCCCCAGACGCGACGCAATGGCCCGGCCGATTCCCCGCGAAGAAGCCGTGACGAGCGCCACGCTTTGATTCAGACCCACAGGCCTCTCCTTTTAATTTCCATGCTTCGTATCGGTTTCCGACGTCGTCGGACCCAGAAAGAAAACTATGAGCGAACCCTCCTTGTTGTCCAATTATCTTTTGATATTGCCGTGATAACATTTTGTTATGGACATCTCGATGAAAGGGCTACGCTGCTTTGTCGCGGTCGCCGAGGAAAGGCATTTCGGTCATGCCGCCGAACGGCTGGGGATCGCCCAGCCCGCGGTGACCCAGCAACTGCAGCGGCTCGAAGCGACGCTGGACATGAAGCTCGTGCACCGGGACGGCCGCACAGTTCTGCTCACCGAGGCCGGAGCGGCCTTCCTCTCGCACGCACGCGACGCCCTGGAGTCCGGTCAACTCGCCGTCCAAGCGGGGAAAGCGGCAACCCGGGGACAGGGGGGCATGCTCACGATCGGACTGGCCCCCGCGGTTCCACCTGCGCACCTGGCCGATCTGCTGCGACGGTTCGCCACCGACCGGCCCCGCATCCGACTCCAGATCCGGGAGACCCGTCTCGAAGACACTCTCGCCCAACTGGCGCAAGGGACGATCCAACTCGCGCTGGCGAGCGGACTCGCCCCACCATCGCGACCCCCGCAGATCGAGGCGATACAACTTGCGGAAGAAGCCCTTGCCGTCGCGCTGCACCGCGACCACCCTCTCGCCGGGCGGGCGGTACTGCACTTGGCGGACCTCGCGGACGAGCGTTTCAGCGTGATCACTCGGGACGCCGTGCGAGGGCAACCCTTCGGGATCCACGGCCTGTGCCAACGCACCGGATTCCAGGCACTCAAGTTCGCCGAGGTCCACGACGTCACCCTGCAACTCGCGATGATCGCGACCGGCCTGAGCGTGGGAGTGCTGCCGTCAAGCATGTCCCGGTACGCACCCGCCGAGGTGGCCTTCGTTCAGTTGGCGCACGAGGACCCACTCCGTACGCTGCTCCTCTACGACCGGCGGCACGTACCTGTGGGAGTCCGCGAGATTCTCCGACTGGCCACACCGACCAGCCCGCCATCTTCCTCCTGATCACTGGTTCTTCGGTGGTGCTGCTGCGGCTACCGCCCCGCCCGTCCGGTTCCAGGACCTGCCGACGGCTCAGCATGTCCCCCTGATCGCCTGCGAGGACCCGGTCGGTGCGACTCGAAGAACGGGAACAACAGCGGCACGGCTCCCCCGGTCCAGGGAACGTCCTCTCCAAGGTCGATCATGCTTCCCTCCCTGCGTGCTCATCCCCCCTTGGGCGGTCCCCGAGGGGACGTCCCACCCCGCTGGCTCTCACCCGTGGCGGGTTGCGGGCCGTCCGCCGCAAAGGCGGTCGCCAAAGCCTCGCAGCGCGTCCGTTCGCCAGTTTGCTAGCCCCCGGTACCAGGACCTAGCTATGGTGATGCGCATGGGAAAGCAGATGAATATCCGACTGGACGACGCCGTCAAGGCCGCCGCCGAGGACCGGGCCAAGCGCCGCGGTCTGAGCCTCCAGGGATACGTGGCCGACTTGATCGAGGCTGACGTCAACCAGTCGCGTGCCGCCTTCATGGCCGGCGCAGCAGCGTTCCTGGCCGGGTACACGGAGGCGTTCGAGACGGAGATCGGCGAAGACCGGTACCCCGGTCTCCCCGAAGGACTCGCAAAGACCGCACCCAGGGACGCCGCGTGAATCTCCGCATCGATCTCGCCTGGATCCTGGCAGTGGCACAGCAGATCCCGGGAGATCCCCAGGTCGTCGATTACGGCGTGCCGGTCGCAGCGGAAGCACGTCATCGGGCGGAGGTCCTGGACCACGAGGTCTACCCCGAACCCCATCACAAGGCCGCGGCTTTGCTGTGTGAACTGGCGAGGAACCCAAGCCTGGAGGCGAGGAACCTGCTGTTCGCCGCCACGGTGACCGCGGCCTACCTGTCGGCGTGCGGCCTTCCGGTCAGCCCCGGTCTGGAGACTGTTCTCCCCCTGGCCCGCGCCGCCCGCGACGGGCTCCCGGTGCGGGAGGTCGCCGCTCAGATCAAGACCTGGACGAGCTGATCGAACAGGTACGCGCGCAGTGAGCTCTTTCAACGTTGCCGCTCTAGCGTGAGGACCGCAGCCGCGATTGACGACATTCGATTCGGGCTACAGCGCGCGTGGTGGAAGATCCGACAGGACTTCAGGCGGGCCACGCCCCGCTCGACCGGTGCCCATACTGCCGAGAGCGCGCGGTTGACGGTGCGCTGGGTTGGTGACAGGTCGCGACCGGGTGGGCGTCTGCCCGGTGTGGTGACCCACGGTCCGGCGCCGATGTAGGCGCGGTCGGCAAGGATCGGGACGCCTTGGCCTTCGCAGAGCCGGATGATCCGGTGGGTGCGGGCCGCGGTCAGGTCATGGATCCGGCCCGGCAGGGCGGGCGAGATCCACAGCAGGCGTCCGGCCAGATCGGTGACCACTTGGACGTTCACGCCGTGGCGGCGGTGCTTGGTGGAGTAGTCCGCCCGGCCGACGCCGAGGCGGTCGCATGCGGCGAGGGTGCCGTCGAGCAGGATGAAGTCCGGGTCGGCTTCACGCAGGACTTTGAGCAGGCCAGGTGCCCGTACCGCGAGCAGGTCGACCACGGTGTGGGTGTAGGCGTGGGCGGTGCCCACCGAGATGCCGAAGCCGGCGGCGATCTGTGCGAGGGTGTCATGCTTGCGCAGGTATACCAAGGCGACCAGCGCGCGCTGGTGCGGTGGGAGCTTGCAGCGGCGGTCACCCTCACGGGTGACGATGAGCATGGTGACCTACTCAACCAGCGCGTGCGGCAGGTCGAGTGCGGCAGGGCGAGTTCGGCAGAGTGAGGAACCAACGAGGCTCCTGTGCCCACGGGTTGGGACTTCGAACATCTCCCCCAACGACACAGGAGCCTCGTGCGTTGCGGGTCCCGCCGCCGTTGTGCGGAGGCTCGGTAGTGGTCACCGGCATAGCCGGATGACGTGGTGATGGGGACTGGTCGAAGCAGTCCGGCTGGCATCAGTGAGGCAAACGGCTTGTCACACACCCTGACGCGGCGGCACTTCTGCCACCGACTGCGGAGGGTGTGTGACAGACCCGATGGCTCATTGGATCAGGTCGGTGTGCGGATGCTCGGGAGAGGTCGGACAGACGTAGATCTGGACCCGGTGGTTGGTGACCACCACCGCGACCCCCCGCGCGCTCAGCAGGTGGGCGAGCATCGTTCTCGGCTGATCCATGACGATGCTGCTTCCGAACGCCATCTGGTGCCCCCGCCTTGATAGTTGCCCCGAGCAGACGGCAATCATGCCCGCAGGACGTACCACCGAATCGCCTGGACGCACACATGTACGGCACGAGTCCCCTGGAGGCTTCACTTGGGGATGGCAGGCCCTGGGGCGAACATACGAAAGTGCCTTCCTGACCTGGGACGACGAACCTCGCTGAGGGATTATGTCGGTCCAGGCGAAGGGCAACTTGTACGTGCAGGAAGTGCCCGGCTCGGTCGCCTCGACACCAACCGCCATGCCCGAGCGCCGAAAATCGCGTCGGCCCCTACAGCCGTTGCCCCTCAGCGACCACTGATCACCCCAACCGAGACGTCCGAGGTCAGGACCGGAAGGCGTGAGGTGCGAGCAGGCCCAGGTCGCGAGCGCGGGCGACGGTCTCGCCCCGGCGGTGGGTGGCGAGCTTGGCGTACAGGTTGCGCATGTGAGTCTTGACAGTGTTAACCGAGACATGCAATTCGCCCGCGATTTCCGGCGCGGTCAGGTTGGTCGGCAGATAGCGCAGCACGCGCAGTTCGCTGTCGCTCAGCGGCTCGAGCGGCGACGGGCTCCCTCCAGGCGGCGCGGGCGCGTGCCCGGCGAGCAGGCCCCGGATCTCGCCGATGAGGGCCGCATGCGTGGTGCCGCTCCGGGCATGGCGCTCCAGGAGGGCGGGAACCGGATGCAGCACGAAGGCTGAGAGCGCAGTGTCGGGCTCGGCGAGGTCGAGCGCTCGCTCCAGTGCGCGGTCGGCGGCATCCGGGTCGCCGAGAGCGTCCCGGGCAGCCGCCTCCAGCGTGAAGGCCAGGGTGAGGAAGGCCCGGGCCGGGTTCACGCGGGCGGAGCTGTCCAGGACCGGCGCGAGCGCGACGGTCGCCCCGTGCGGGTCGGCCTGGGCGAGCCGCAGTTCGGCTGTGGCGATGCGCACCTCCCCGTGCTCTCGCTCTCGTTCTTCGAGGTCGGCCAGGGTCTCCTCGGCGCGCTGGGTTTCGCCGAGGCGCACCAGCGCGAGCAGCAGCAATGCCCGCGCCCGCGGAGCCAGCAGGTGCGGCGCGGCCAGAAGCCCGGCCAGCCGTTCGGCGTCCCGCAAAGCGGTCAGCGCGTCGCCGTCCTGACCTCGCACCAGCTCCAAGAACCCCCGGGCATAACGGACCCCCAGCCCGGCCGCGGGGTCGGCCTCCGCGCTGACGATGTGTTCAGCGCGCTGGACCCAGGGCTCAGCCTCCCCGGGCCTTCCCTGCCAGGCGAGCACTGCGCTGAGTATCATGCATGCGATACCTGCCGCCGACTCGTCCGACCAACCGTGCCGATCGGCCAGCTCGATCGCCTGCCTGCTGAACTCGGCCGCCCGCGCCAACGACCGTGAAGCCTCGATCGCCGCCTGGTGGGCCAGGCCCGTGAACTCAAGATATGGCCGACCGATCCGGCGCGCCAGAGCGATCCCCTCCGCCAGGTACTCGGCCTGGTCGTGGTGGCCGGTCCAACCCTGGGCATAGCCAAGGCTGATGAGCGCCAGCGCGCGCAAGTCCTCACCCAAGTAAGGCTGCGCCGCCCCCAAAACCTCGGCCATGGCCTGCAGCCGCTGCGCCGCCTCGGCCTCAGCCGGCGGGTTCCCGCGCTGGCGGGCTGCCAGCAGCCCGACGACCCCTGACAAGAGCTCCAGCTGGCCGCGCTGGGGGTCCGGTACCGTCTCCGTACGCCGCTCGGCCAGGCGCAGAAACCGCTCGGCCGCCTCCAGCGACCCCCGGGCCAGCTCATCACCTGCGGCCACCGCCGCCAGCCCGGCATCCGCCGTAAGCAGGCCGGTCGGGAACCCGGCGAGCAGCTCGTGCACGGCACCGGCCCGCCCGTCCAGGTAGAGGCCGGACCAGTGCTCGGCAAGCAGCCGGGCGGCCAGGGACCAGTCCCGCGCCGCCTGGGCATGCCGGACGGCCTCCGCCGGGTATCCGTGCCCGGCAAGCCATCCGGCGGCGGCCCGGTGCAGATCGGGGACCTCGCCCGGCGCTGCGCGCCGCAACTCCATCCGCAACAGCCCGGCGAACATCTGGTGATAGCGGAACTCCGAACGGGCAGCGTCCAGTGACACGACGAACACGTTCGCCTGTTCCAGGTCCTGCAGCACCCGCTCCCCGCCCTCGCCCCCGGCCAGCAGGTCGGCCAGCTCCCCGTTGACTCGCTCCAGGATGGAAGTCCGTAGCAGCAGCCACCGCACCGGATCGGGCTGCCGGTCCAGCACCTCGGCCATCAGGTACTCCGCCACCGTCCGCTCGGTGCCGGAAAACTCCGCGGCGAACCGCGACGGATCGGGGTGCCCGGCCGCCGCCAACGCGGCCAGCCGCAGCCCCGCCGCCCACCCTTCGGTCCGATCGTGCAGCACCGCCACCGCCGACTCGGGCAGCTCGACCCCGGCCGCGGCGAGCAGTTCCTCCGTTTCGGTCAGGCTGAACCGCAGATCACCCGCTCGGATCTCGGCCAACTCCCCCTCCAGCCGCAGCCGGTGCAGCCCCAGCCGCACGTCATGCCGCGCGGCGAGCACGAACCGCAGCCGCCGCGGGGCGCGCATCATCAGCAGCTCCAGTTGCCGCAGCGTGTCCGGACCCAGCTCATGCACGTCATCAACCACCAGCCACAACTGCTCCTCCAGCGACGCCAGGTCCTTCAGCAGCCGCTCCGTGATCGCCCACCCCTCCAGGTCCGGCGCCGCCGTCAACGCCCGCACCAGCGCCGCTCCTGGGCGTGTCCGGCGAAGCGCGCCGAGCACTGACAGCCAGAATCCCTGCGGATCCCGCTCATCCCGCCCCGCTGCCACCCACGCAGCGCACTCTTCCAGGCCCGTCTGGCTGATCCAGGAACGCAGCAACACGGTCTTGCCGCTGCCAGGCGGCGCCGACACCAGCGTCACCCGGGCCGGCCCGCTCAGCCGCCCCAACAGCTCTGGACGGGCCACAACCCCTCCCGCACCAAGACGAGCGGCCCGCACCGGCCCGGTGTCTGCTCCCTCGCCAGTTCCCACACCCGGAATCATTTCACGGCGCCTTGGTCAGGCTGGCGACGCATTCACACCTGACAGACAGTCCCTGCTCACCCAGCAGCGGCACCGACCAGTCCGGATCGCTGCCTTCAGCATCGCCGGCGCGGTCAGCAGCGAGCCGCACCACTGTCGCCACCGCCCGGGCGAGCTCCGGTTCCGGAGTATCTCGTCAACGAGATACTCCGGGCAGATCCGGTCTGCCCAGCGGGTTCGGCGGCGGGGCGGGCAAGGAGGATGCAGATGGGGGACGTGACCCGGTGGGGCGCGAACCCGTTCGGATGGCCAATGACGGCTTGCCCCTTTCGCACGTGCGATGTGATTCCCGCAGCGGGCAGCCCGGGGTCAAGCGGATCGCGCCGGTGGCTTCGCCGCGCGGCCGGCTGATTGCCTCTCGGCGCGTGCCGGGCGATCAATCACACCAATCAGGTGACACCCGCTCACACGGCTGGTCTCTAGCGTCTGACCTAGGCAAACGTGAGGAGACCACGGATATGAAGGCAGTGCGGTACAACCAGTACGGCGGCGTTGACGTCCTGCAGGTGGAGGACGTCCCGTCCCCATCACCCGGCCCCGGCCAGGCGCTGGTGCGAGTCAAGACGGCAGGCCTCAACCCCGGCGAGGCTCACACCCGGGAAGGCCACATGCAGGCGGTGTATTCCGTGACGTTCCCGGCGGGGCAGGGCCACGACCTGGCCGGGACGGTGGTGTCGGTGGGCGAGGGCGTTACCGAGGTCGCCGCCGGCGATGAGGTGATCGGCTGGGTGGATCCGCTGTCGAGCCAGGCGCAGTACGTGGTCGCGGAGGCGGACCACCTGATCCCGAAGCCCGCCGGCGTGACGTGGGAGGCCGCAGGCGCGCTCGCGTCCGCGGGGTTCACCGCTTGGGCGGCCGTCCGTGCCGTGGAGCCGGCCGCAGGGGACACGGTGGTCGTGGCGGGGGCGGCCGGCGGGGTCGGCTCGATCGCGGTCCAGCTCGCCGTGCGGGCCGGGGCGACTGTGATCGGCCTGGCGAGCGAGTACCACCACGACTGGCTGACTGCGCACGGCGTGACCCCGGTGGCCTACGGACCGGGCGTGGCCGACCGGATCCGGGCAGCGGCGGTGTACGGCAGGGTCGACGCGTTCATCGACACTCAGGGCGCGGACTACGTCGAGATCGCGCTCGACGATCTGGGCGTCGCACCCGGGCGGTTCAACACGATCGTACGGTTCGACGCGGTGCAGACGCACGGCGTCAAGTTCGAGGGGTACGAGGCCGGCGTCAGCTCCGGCGCCGCGGTGCTCGCGGAGCTGGCCGGCCTGATCGCCGTCGGCGACCTGGAGATCCCGATCGCCGCGACCTACCCGCTGGACGAGGTCCGCAAGGCTTTCGATCAGCTTGAGGGCGGCCATGTCCGGGGCAAGATCGTCTTGGTCCCTTGAAGGCCGGTAGAACCCCCAATTCCGCAGTCAGCGCACACCACGAGGGAAGAACCATGCAGGTCGACAGCGGTGGCATCAAGCTGACCGTCGAACTTTACGGGCCAGAAGAAGGGAAACCGGTCTTGCTGTTGCACGGTTTCCCGGACACCGGCCGCGTGTGGTCCAAGCAGACAGCGCCACTCACAGAGGCAGGCCTCCGGCTGATCGTCCCTGACCAGCGAGGCTACGGCCGTTCGGGCAAGCCGAGCGACATCGAGGCGTACAAGATTGCCAGTCTCGCCGCCGACCCGGTTGCCATCCTCGACCAGCTGGGCCTGGAGAAGGCGGCGGTCGTTGGGCACGACTGGGGCGCGAACGTGGCGTGGAGCATGGCCACGTTCGCCCCGCAGCGGGTTGACCGGCTGGCAGTGCTTTCGGTCGGCCACCCGTCGGTGCGTCGGCCTGGCAACATCCTGGAGCGGCAGAGGACGTGGTACATGCTGCTCTTCCATTTCGAGGAGATCGCTGAGCGCTGGCTGTCCGACAACGAATGGACGAACTTCCGGAACTTGTTCCAACACCCCGACGCCGACGCCGTGATCGCCGATCTGGAAGCCAGCGGGTCCCTGACCCCGGCCATCAACTGGTACCGGGCCAACTTCCACCCCAGGGTCCTCGTCGAGTCGCCGCCGGAGTTGCCCAAGATCACCGTGCCCACGATGGGGATATGGGGTTCAGCCGACTTCAACGCGGGCGACGAACGAATGGCCGCCTCCCACGAGTTCATCGCCGCTCCCTGGCGCTACGAACGGCTCGACGGACCAGGCCACTGGCCGCAGTGGGAAGCCCCCGATGAGGTCAACCGGACTCTCCTGGACTTCCTCACCTCATAACCTCCCCGTTTCACTTGGGGATGGCAGGCCCTGGGGCGAACATACGAAAGTGCCTTCCTCACCTGGGACGACGAACCTCGCTGAGGGATTCCGTCGGTCCAGGTGGAGGGCACTTTCTACGTGCAGGCCATCGGGTTGCGTCCCCAGGTTCAGGTCAGCGCCGATGGTTCGGGGGCGATCGCTCATGCCGGGGCACGGTTGCGGCAAATCTTGCCGATGCCACGGGGCTGACGGCCGCGTACTCCACCGCTCCCAGGCCGCTGCGGCCGCGCGGGACCGGACATGATCCGGGACGGATCGCCACCCACCTGGCGCTGATGCTCGCCGACGGCGGCGAGGCCATCACAGATTTGGCGGTGCTGCGGGACCAGGCCGAAGCGCTCGGCTCGGTCGAATCGACACCACCGGCCTGGCGGCTGGTCGCCGACACCAACGACAGGACACTGGCGCCTGTGCGCTCGCCGCACAGTGGTGGGCAGGGTGCGCGGGACGACGGGGCGGGGGTCGATGCCGCAGGCCCCGTCATCCCGCAGGATCTGGGCACGGTGGGCACCACGTCGCGCCGGGCACTGCACGGCGGAGGGTGGGTGAGAGGTCAGCCGACGATGTCGACGCCGAAGCCACGGGCCAAGGCGGCCAGTTCGTGGTCGTACTCGCCCTGTGGTCGCTCCAGGTACGCCAGGGCGGTTGGCATCGGTGGCGGAGCGTGGTGGGCGGGGTGCGGCCCCCCCCCCCCCCCCGCGCAGGTGTCCACCTCCCGCCCCCCCCGCGCCCTACACGGGCCGAGCCCCAGAGCCCCTACCCGACCCGCGCGCTCTCACTCCCCGTATCTCCGGCACGCCGGGAATTCGGGCTTCG
>NZ_JBIUSU010000010.1:0-164503 GCF_044741545.1 Streptomyces sp. NPDC088157 | reverse complement strand
GGGGGCCGCCGGGGCGGGGGGGGGGGGGGCCCCGGGGGGGGGGGCGGGCGGGGCGGGGGGGGGGCCGGGCGGGGGGGGGGGGGGGGGGGGGGCCCCGCGCCCCCCCCCACGCCCCCCAGTCTCAGTTGGCTGATACTGCTCTTCCCCGGGCCCGCATGAGCCCGCAGATGGCACCGAGGACGAGGCACGATTCCTGCACCGCTCGCGGACGGTCGAAGAACGCGTCAGCTGACCCGAAGACCGACCGCCAGCGTCAGTTCAAGGACCCGGTGCGGCGACTCGAGATCCGGAAACAGCTCCCGCAACTGCGACATCCGGTACCGGACGGTCTGGGGATGGACGAACAACGCGGCCGCCACCTCGTTCCGCCTGCCATGGTGCAGCAGCCACGCCCGCAACGTCTCCTCCAGCCGCCCCGCGGTCGCGACAGGCAAGGTCCGCAACGGTGCGAGGGCTCGGGCACGCAGGTCTGCGAACGCGTCCACGTCGGCACTCAGCACCAGCTCGGGCAGGTGGTCCTCGGTGTCGCGGATATCAGAGGAGAGGGAGCGCGCGCGTACGGCTCGTGTGTACGAGGCGGACGCACGAGTCCATGGCCGGGCCGGGCCGACCACGGCGGTGCGGTCGGTCATCTGCCTCAAGAGATGTGATCGGTCGGCATCGGGGACGAGAAGCACGCCGAAGGCGTCCGGCAGATCGTCGAGAACGAGGGTGCTCGGGTCGAGCGTGCGGTAGGCGGGCCGGGCCTGGTCGGCGGGCAGCAGGACCGCGGTCAGCGAGACCGGAGGCTGCCATCCGGCCCGTTGAGCAGAGGCCAGCAGCACCTCCGGGCTCGCGTCGGCGAGAAGGTCGCGGACCAGTTGTTCCAGGTGGCGCTCATGAGCCCGGCCCCGGGCGGCCAGTTCGTCGGCGTGGCCCGCGGCGCTCGCGGCGGAGAGCTCGTCGATGTAGGCGAAGGTCAGCTCGGCGAACTTGGCGACCTCGGCGGCGGGCAGACCTGCGGGTACGGCACCCGCGGCCAGGCATCGCCAGGCCACGCGGGCGCCGACGCGGTAGGCGCTGAGCAGGGCGTCCATCGAACGGCCGTCGCGCACTTCGCCGCGGCCCAGCTCGTATGCTGCGTCACCGGCGTCGCCGCCCGTGGCGTTCCCGCTAGCGAGGTCCAGGTAGTGCCCCAGGGCGGTGCGGACGGCTCGGCGGATGGTGCCGCCCATGTGGCCCGAAAGGGCGTTGGCGTATGGAGGGACCTCGTCGATGATCGCCTGGACGACCTCGTCGGCGGTGCCTTTCAGCGTGGCCCGAAGTGCGGTGACCGTCGTCTCATTCAGGGCCAGTTCGGAGGCCCTCCGGATTGCATGGCTCATGTTTTGTTCCCTACGAACAATTCAGCCGACCAGATTTACGTCCTGCGGACAGGACTTTACGCCTTGAGGCGCATCAAGCTGGAGTCATGACGAGTGCAGCCCTCCGCAGTAGGGCGTGGAAACTGCTGGAGATGGTCACGACGCCGCTGCTGCCGTCGGACTACCTCGACCTGGTCAGCCCGCTGCGCGCGGGCGCTGACCTGCGTGGGCGCATCGAGGCCGTACACCCCGAGACGGGTGACGCCGCGACCATCGTGATCAGGCCGGGACGGGGCTGGCGCGGCCACACGGCCGGTCAGTACGTTCGGATCGGGGTCGACGTCGACGGGGTGCGCCTGTGGCGTGCCTACTCGGTCACCTCGCCGACCAACCGCCACGACGGCCGCGTCACGATCACCGTGAAGGCGATCCCGGACGGCAAGGTCAGCAACCATCTGGTCCGCAGGGCGAAACCCGGCACGCTGATCCAGCTCGACCAGGCGACCGGTGACTTCGTGCTGCCGGAGGCCAAGCCCGCCAAGGTGCTCTACCTGACGGCCGGCAGCGGCATCACGCCCGTGATGGGCATGCTGCGCGACATCGAGTTCGACGACGTCGTCATGGTCCACTCCGCGCCACAGCCGCAAGACGTGATCTTCCGCAACGATCTGCACGACCTGGTCGCGGCCAAGAAGCTGCGTCTCACCGAGTTGCACACCGACACAGACGGCATGCTCGACATCGCCCGTCTCGACGAACTCGTGCCCGACTGGGCCGAGCGCGAGACCTGGGCCTGCGGACCCGCGGGCCTGCTCGACGCCGCCGAAGAGCACTGGACGAAGCACGGCGTCCAAGAGCGCCTGCACACCGAACGCTTCCGCCCCAGCATCGTCGTCGCCGGCGATGGTGGCAGTAGCGGTGGCGAGGTCACGTTCAGCACCACCGGCAAGACCGTCGACGCGGACGGCGCCACGCCGTTGCTGGACGTCGGCGAGGAGGCCGGCGTGCTCATGCCGTCCGGGTGCCGCATGGGCATCTGCTTCGGCTGCGTCACGCCGCTCAAGGCGGGCGCCGTCCGCGACCTGCGCACCGGCGAGATCACCGAGGCCGAGCCGGGCGTCCTCATCCAGACCTGCGTGTCCGCCGCGGCGGGCCCCTGCGACATCGAACGGTAGGAGCACCTTGACCGCCATCGACCCCACCGCCCACCTGACCGCGGAGCAGATCGAGGAGCTTGGCCGCGAGCTGGACGCGATCCGCGACGAGGTGATCGCCGGCCGCGGTGAGAAAGACGCCGCCTACATCCGCAGGGTCATCTCGGCGCAGCGCAAGCTCGAGCTGGTCAGCAGGGGCGTGCTGCTGTTCTCGATCTTCCCGCCCGCGTGGCTGATCGGCACCGCCGGTCTGTCCGTGGCGAAGATCATGGACAACATGGAGATCGGCCACAACGTCCTGCACGGCCAGTGGGACTGGATGCGGGACCCGAAGATCCACTCCACCACCTGGGACTGGGATCACGTCTCGCCGGCCGAGCAGTGGAAGCACTCGCACAACGAGCTGCACCACACCTACACCAACGTGATCGGCAAGGACAACGACCTCGGCTACGGCATCATGCGCGTCGACGAGGACCAGAAGTGGCACCCGATCCACCTCGGCCAGCCGCTGTGGAACTTCATCAACGCCTGCTTCTTCGAGTACGGCATCGCAGCGTACGACCTGGAGCTCGGCAAGAACCTGCACAAGCGCCGCCGCAACAACCCGGAGTTCCGCGCGCGGGCCAAGGCCGTGGGCCGCAAGATCCGCAAGCAGGTGATCAAGGACTACGTGATCCACCCGCTGCTGTCGGGCCCGTCGTTCCTCACCACGCTCGGCGCCACGTTCACCGCAAACCTGGTCCGCAACATCTGGACCCACTCGGTGATCATGTGCGGGCACTTCCCCGAGGGCGTGCAGGTCTTCGAACGCCGGTCGATCAAGGGCGAGACGCGCGGTCAGTGGTACCTGCGCCAGATGATGGGCTCGGCGAACATCAGCGGCAGCAAGGCCATGCACTTCATGACCGGCAACCTCTCGCACCAGATCGAGCACCATCTGTTCCCGGACCTGCCGAGCAACCGGTATGCCGAGGTCGCGGTGAAGGTGCGCCCGTTGTTCGAGAAGTACGAGCTGGAGTACGTCACCGGGCCGCTGCCCAAGCAGGTGTTCTCCGCGTGGCGCAAGGTCTTCCGGCTCTCGCTGCCGAACAAGAAGCCCAAGGTCGCGACGCCGGACCGCGAGCAGGAGCTCGTCGCGGCCTGATTCCGGTATTGGTTCACTACCGGCGGCACCGCCGGTTTCGATGAGATCCGTTGCGGCCGGTGGGCGACCTCGACGGCAGACCGTACGACACGGGATCCGGGGCAGCCCGGTGGCCGCCTGCGCTGCTACCTGGACGTGCGCCAGGAGCTCAGCTCACAGCCCCCGGCACGCGCGCCCGGCGAGGAGTTGCAGTGCGCTGACCTGCCATGGTCGGGCCGGTGGTCCGGGGCGAACGCGCACTCGGTTTGCCGACAGGCGGGCTGGGTGGAAGACATGGGGTTGCGACGTGGACACTGCCGGAACCGATGCTCACCGCCCCTGTGTCCGACCCTGCTCTGCGGCCGGGTTGGGCGGGCGAGCCGAAGTGGGACGGGTTCCGGGCCGCCGTCCGCGTCGACGCGGGCCGGGTGGTGCTGCGCTCGAGGCGCGGCACCGAGATGGCGACATCGTTTCCGGAGCTCCTGGCCGGGGCCGTGCAGCTGCCGGACGCGACCGCGATGGACGGCGAGTTGGTCGTATGGGACGCCGCCGGTCGCCTCGCGTTCAAGCGGCTGCAGAACCGGCCTGCCCGGCGCGGGGCCGGCGCGGACCGAGCGGCACAGGAGTGGCCGGCGCACTTCGTGGCGTTCGATGAATCTCCGACTCAGGTCATCAGGACCTGTCCAGCCGATCATGCGGTTGATCCGAGCACCGGTCCGATACGGAAGGTGGGGAAACGTGGAAGCGCCGGGCCGGGGGATTCTTGGCGCGCTGGTCCTGGTAGAACAGTGACCGGTGGGTGCCCAGGAGCGCGAACGTAAGGTGTACCGGCCGCTGCGGCGGGCCGGCCTCGAGGTGATCCCGAACGCCGTCCCGGACAACACGATGCCGTTCGTCTCCGGATACGGTGCCGAGGACATTGTCGGCGGCTTCACCCACCGATACGACACCCCACGGCTCGTCGAGCGTCTCAACGAGGACTGGTACGACCTCGTGGTCTCATCGGGTCTTCTCGACCACCGGCGCGAGTTCCTCCTCCAGCTTCCACAGGGCACCCACACGCACTGGGCCTCCCTGCAGAACATGCACAGCGGCCGCCGTGCCGCACCGGCGGCCTGGACCCGCGTCCGGCTCCTGGACCGCTGGGACGTCATGGGCCGAGGCGCGGCATCGGCGTTCCTCGGCATACACGCGGGTCACCCGGGCTTCGGCATGATGGCTCTCGACAGCAGTGTGTACGTCACAGCCTCGACCGGCGAGATCGGCATTGATGTGCTCGCGGTGCGCCACCCGGACCGCTCGGAGAACATACTGCGGTACCTGGAATGGTTCGCGTTTTGGGACAGTCCCTACTCCGACCGCGAGTTGCAGGAGCGGATCGCCGTCTGGCTCGCGGGCCGCGCACCGAGTGCTGTCAGCCGTTCAGACCGATGACCCACGCGGCCCCGGTGGCCGAGTGAGGCGGTGTCACTGGCGGCGTGGACGCTGACCGCGACCTGGCAGTTGGTACGTCTGCCCAGGGCCCCGCAGTACTGCGGAGCCACCCCGGCCGACATCCGGCCGTCCTTGGGCACCGAGACGTCGTCGATCACCCGGCCGTCGGGGCGATAAGCGGCAGCATGCGTTCGCAGATCCACCGCCGCACCGGCACCGGGTCCCAAGTGGACTGGTTCACGAACTGCTGCCGGTTCTGCTCGTTGCCGCCCGGAAGTCTCAACGCCATGGCCTGGATCGACCTGGGACGGCCGTCCAGCATCAGTCCCCGGAGACGGTGTGTGGCATACCGACGCCCGCACAGACGTACGGATGCTGCTCCAGCACGCCATCGATCAGCGTGCGCACCGGCCGGGGGCGACCCACAGATGCCACGCCACGCCCCCGACTTCCTGGCCTGTCACCGTGCGGACGAGCGCGGGACCAGCGCGCCGGATCTCGCCGCGCCCCACACCCAGGAGGCGGGTCACAGGCGGGTATCCACACGTTGGGCTCCGCTGGTCAGGGCGAGCGGGGGCTCACCATCGACGGAGAAGACCAGACGTTGGCGATCTCTCCCACTGGACAGCCGAGCTGGGCTGCCGCCCCCGCCGCAGAGGGTGCCGGAGCTGAAAAAACTCGACCACTTCTTCGGCGCTGCCGTTTTCTCGCAGAGCGGCGCGCACCCCTAGCCCCCCTCGTGCGCGAAGTCTCCCGCTACATAAGGCCTTTGAAGCGACGGCCTATCTGTCGGACCGAGCCGTGCCGCCGGTCGGTCACGAACCCGGGGTTCGCCATTCGGGAGCGAGGACCGCCCAAACCTGCTTGTCGTAGCGCACGCCCTCGTACGGCCATGCCTCGCGTCGCACACCTTCCAGCGACATGCCCAGCCGCTTGGCCACCGCTGAGCTGCGGTCGTTGTCGGCCCGGCAATGCCACTCGGCCCGGTGCAGCCCCCGGGACGTGAAAGCCCAGTCCAGCAGCGCGCCACAGGCCAGTGTGACCAGACCGTCACCCTCAGCGGAGGGCTCCAGCCAGCAACCGATCTCACACGAGCCGACCGCGGCATTGAAATCGGTGAACATCACACCGCCGACCAACACTCCACCCCGCCAGATGCCGTACAGGCGGGCACCGTCGTCGGCCTGGCGTTCCGCATACCGCTTGAGCGTGGCCCGCGCTCCATCCACATCGTCGGTGACGAACGCGGGTCCGACCCACGGCCGAATGTGCTCGCGGGCCCGGTCCAGATGGTCAGCGAACTCCTCGGCATGCCAGACCTCCAGCCCACCGAGGCGAGCACCGTCGCGCAGCGGCAGCGAGAACATGAGAGCCTCCCCATTCACATAACAAGCGTTACGGCAATGTACCGTGGCAGCATGCCACGCACCAAGGGAGATCACGAGGCCCGCCGCCGCGACGTCTCCGAAGCGGTCTGGCAGGTCATGGCCACACGCGGCTTCGCCGGCCTGACTCTGCGCGCCGTCGCCACCGAACTTGGCGCGACCACCGGCCTGCTCACCCACTACTTCCCCACCAAACACGCCCTGGTGGAGTACGCCCTTCACCTGCTCGAACAGCGCACCATCTCCCGCCCCCGCCGCCAAGCGGGCCAAGGCCGGGCCGCCCTCAGGGACGCACTGCTGGACATCCTGCCGCTGACCCCCGAGGCCACCGACAGCAACCGGATCTGGGTCTCCTCCTGGGACGCTGCGCTCTCCGACCCCGACTTGAACACCGACTACGCCCGCAAGTACGCCCAAAGCCGCGACAGGCTGAGCGAGCGGGTGGCCGCAGCTCAGGAACTCGGCGAACTGCCCCCCGGCAACCCCGCGCACATCGCGGCCGGCGCACAGTCCTTCATTCTCGGCCTGGTGGTCCAGGCACTGTTCGCCCCGGCAGCCTTCCCACCACAGCGCCAGGTCGAGCTCCTGGACGACTACCTAGCCACCCTGACCGCCCGCACCGATCCCACAACGATCACACAGCGCGATCCTGACGGCGGGCTCTGAGCACGATCGACCGCCAGCTGCTGCGGCCCTGCCGTGCAGCACCCGGACCGCCACCCACATGGGGTGACGCTCGGGGCTCAAAATCGTCGATCACCTTACGCTCCGTCAGGTCACCTGGCACCGCCGCGCGCATCACACCGACGGATCAAGGAGCGGGCGGCGCCCACCAACCTTCCGAACGACGCACAGCGCAGGTACTTCGGTCACTTCACCGACCGGACGAGGGGCAGCTCGCCGCGTCCTTCCTGCTGGAGCACACCGCCCGGCGCCGCACGACGGCCGCCCGTGGCGCGCGAACCCGGATCGGCCGGGCCGTCCAGCTCGGCACCATCCGCTATCCGGACACCTTCCCGGACAACCCAGAACAGGTGCCTGCCATCGTGGCCGGCCATGCCGCCGAGCAGCACCCCGCTGCGGCTTCGACCACGGAGCAGGCAGCCCGGCTACAGCAGCTGGTTGTCGTCCCCACCGGCAAGCGCCTCTCGGAGCTGGACCGACTGCGCCGCCCGATCCGACGGCACCCCGATCCACGTGATCCTGGACAACCTGTCCGCCCCAAAGGCCCCGACCTACGCCTCCTGGGCCAACCCGATCGAAGCCCGCTTCGGACCACTGCGGCAGTTCACCATCGCCAACTCCCACCACCCCGACCACACCGCGCAGACACGGGCATGGCACGCCTACCCGCGGTGGCGCAGCGCCAACGCCCGCCGCCGCGACGTCCCGGCCGCAGAGCCCAAGGAACGCGCCCGCGTCCGCAGCGAGAAGGGCATCGGCTGGGACGGACGCCCAAGCGCGTCCGCAGCCTGACACCGCCCAACGGCCAGTGACTCAGAAGCCTCGGAAGACGCCGTCCTCGTCGACGGCGCCGGCGAACTCCTCGAAGTCCATGTTCGCGCCCGAGAGGTTGTTCTCAATGCTCCACAGCTGGGCTGCCACAACGCGGACACCGCGCCCGCGCTCACCCTGCAGGTCCAGCACGAGGACCGGCCGTTCAGCCGAGGAGAGGGCTACAGAGTCCGCCAAGACAAGAAGCGGATGCTGGTACTCCGCGGGGATCAGGTCGAGGGCCTGGTCGGATGCCAAACCCTCGTACCTCCGGTCATCGACGACTGCGACGTTGGCCAAGAAACCGTCCCTGCTGGGCGAGAACAGCGACGCCCGCAGAGCGCCCCACGCACCGTCTGACGAGAAGTCGGTGCGCACAACGAGGGCTTCCCAAGTGCAGGGGAACTGATTCATGCGCGGACAATACCGCCAACCCGGTGAACCGATCCGGTCACAGCACTCGTGTCATGCGCCGGAAGTTTCAGGCCTGATTCTGCAGCCTATTTTCATGGCGCATCGGGGTCCGCGTGCTGTCGAGAAAGTGCTGTCCGAGGAGGAGCGCGCCGAGTTGTCGCGTTGGGCGGGAGGTGGGGCGGGATCTCGTTCGGCCGAGCGCGCTCGGATCGTCGTGTCCTGTGCAGATTGTGCGTCAGGTTCCCAAGTTTTCGGACGACTTGGGCGTCAACGTGGCGACGGTCGGCCCGCATCTGCTCGACAGCGGACTCCCCGGTCGCCGCGGCGGCCGAAACGTCCCGCAGCGCGGGCTGGACGGCCTACGACAGCGGGAAATCCGCCGCCGCCGAACGCCACTACCCCACCGCCCTGCGGGCCGCCGCCAGCGCCGACGATCCCATCGTCGCAGCGAACACACCCTCGCGTTCCGGGCCATCCAGCACTACTCCACCGGCGACCCCGCGGCGCGGTCGACCTCGTCGAAGCCGCCCAGTCCCAGGCACCGAAGACCGGCTCAGTGCAGCTGGGTGCGGACGGCTTGAGCGGTCTTGGGTGAAGCCCACCCGACCAGGGGCGGGCGGGGCTTGACCGGATGGCATCCGTCCTGCTGCCGGCAGCAGGACGGCCGGGAACGCATGGGCCCTGCGGTCCGGGGAGTTCTCGGTTTCTGCACCCTCCGGCTGCACGCTCGTGCACCCTCCGGCTGCACGAGCGGCTGACAGGGCGGTGGCCAGGGTCCGTTCTCGCCCCGCCCCGGCCTTGCGGTCGATCTGAACGCGACGATGTCAGGAGGTGTGGAGGGAGAGGGCGACGAGGGATGCGTATCCCTTGACCCAGCCAGGGACGGACAGCGCCACGTAGCGCGCCGATCCTGTCGTACTGAGCCGCGCGGTACGGCCCTTCACCGACAGCTCACCGATTTCCTGGTAGATGACGCCGTCATTGCCGAACTCTGCCCGCGCTGCGGCTATCTTGCCTGAGCCCCATGTGGCGACCACTTCCGTGACGTGCCGTTCCGCGCCCAAGTCGACGACCATGCGGCCGGCCCGGCCGGGCGTCCAGGCTGTCTTCTTGTCGCCATCGACGGCGGCCGCCGGGTCGGACATCCCGTTGGGAAGGGGGGCGGTGGGGAAGACTGGGCGGCCGAGGGCCGCGTCCGAGAGCGGCCACGGTGTCGCCTTGTGCAGAACGACCTCGGTGGTGCGGTTCTTGCGGACCGTGGCCTTCACGCTGGTGCCCTGCCCGATCACGATCGCCTTGCATGGCGGGCCGCTGAGCCGGACCGTCGTACCGTCGATGACCTCGGCACGTAGGTCCACCGGGATCGTGCCGCCTTGGGTGGAGCGAAGTTCGAAGCGAGGTGGCTCCACCCGGGCCGAAGCAGCGGCAAGATCGGCACTGTATGTGGTCCCGGTCGCGGTCATGATCTGAACCCCGGCGTACAGATTCAGTCGGTCAGGGTTCTGGGGCAGCTCGGCCTCCGCTGCCACGTCCTTGGCGGAGAGATTGAACAGAACGAGGTGGCTCTCAGTGACACTGACCGCCACGGCCGCGGGCTGCGCCTTCGGCGCGGGCTTCTCGGCGGTGATACGCACGTCTTTCGCGCTCGCCCCCGGGATGCCTTCGACGAGCAGCCGTTCCGTCGGGCCGTCGGACAGCACGATTGTGTCCGCGTAGACCGCCAGAGGATTGGACGCACCTCTGACAATGAGTCCTGCCCGCCCGTCCAGTGCCAGCCACCCTCCCTGAGAGGTCAGGTCCGCCACCGGCCAACTCACCAAGTCCTTCCATGTGGTGCCGTTCGTGGAACCCTGCAGGAGGTAGGCGCGGCCGGCGGCGCTCTCCCAGCGCAGGGTGACGCGGTCGACCTCACGCTCCGCCCCCAGGTCAACCGCGAGCCAGCTGTCGGCACGGCTTCTCTCCGCTTTGGCGACGGCCCAGCGGCTGGCCGGGTCGCCATCGACCGCGTACTTCGGGTCACGGCCGGGGTCGTAGGAAGAGGCAGTAGCGGTACTGCCGCCCGCTAGGTCCATACCGTCCTTTCCGTCGCGGGCTTCGAAGGCGTACAGCGAGTAGCCGAAGGTCAGGTGCGGGGTTAGGCCGCGCATCCGCAGGTGGCGATACGCGCCGCGCGGGAAGGCGAGTTCGTCGGTCCGGCCTCCCCCCGGCTGCGGAGCGTCGCCGTCGCGAGCGGGGATCGTGGTGGTGCCCTCTGCGGTGGTGTAGGTCCGGCTGCCGTCCAGGCCTGGCATCCCCGGCATGGTGAGGTTGTGCACTTCCAGGTGACCTTCGCCGGGGGCAGTGCCTGAGGTGGCGTAGACGACCGCGCCTCCGGGAAGGGTGGCCAGTCCTGCGAATCCGTTCTCCAGGGTCAGCAAGGACGCGCTGCCGTCAAAGCCGTCGCGGAGCCGGTGGTAAGTGACGGCCTTTCGGTTCTCCACCTTCGAGGTCGTCGTCGGCAAGAACACCGGGGACTTACCGCTGATGCGGAAGAGCCAGTCGTCGTGGCCGGGCTGCCAGGCAAACTTCACGAAGCCGGGCTTGGTGACGGTTCCCGCCCAGGCGCCGGGCGACTGGTGGGCAAGCAGCCCGGGGGCGATTCCGTAGTCCGTGGCGCCGCTCGCACGGGCGAACAATTCCTGGGAGGTCAAGGGCTGGACCGGGGCACCCACCCGGCATTCGTGCAGCAGGTAGCTGATGGCCAGTTCAGCCCGTGCCTCGGGCTCGTACTTGGCCTCGCCGGAGAACTTCGCCAACCGGTTCTGGGGCGGGTAGGCCTGGTAGGCCTCCAGCCGCTCGGCAAGCGTGGCCTCGCAGCGCGCCGCGGCACGGTCGCCGAGCACCTGGGCAAGGAAGGCGAGGGGAATGACATCCCGCCCGTACAGGTGCTCCCGGTCGTCAACCATCGGCATCAACGGCTCGCCGGCGTCGCTCATGACGCCCAGGATGGTCCGCCACAGGGGGTCGGCGTTGGGCTGCGCGGTCAGCACCTCGGGCAGAGGGCGTCCGGCGGCGAAGAAGTGAGCGGCGTTGCGGGCCGAGGTACGCCACAACTCCGCCTGGTAGTGCGGGCCGAAGGAGTCGTGATTCTCCACTATGAACGTGTCGTGGAGGTTCTGCGCGGTGTTGTCGCTGATTGGCACGCCGTCCACCGTGGCGGGGTTGGCGAGGTCGGCGGCGGGCAGCCCGGCCTCGTTGCGGCTCCAGCGGCCGAAGGCGGTACGCCAGGACGGATAGCGGGGGTCCTGGTGTCCCCAGGCGACGCCGGGCGCGAGGGCCTGGGCGTAGACGCCCATCTCCTCCAGCTTCGTGTCTCCTTTGTACCCGCCGGTGAGTCCGTTCGGAGTCCAGCCGCCCGAGCCCGGGTCGTTGCCGGTACCGAGGGCCGTCGTGTACGCCGCCTGTTCCCGGGCAATGGCATCGACGTGCTGACGTGTCGTCTCGTCGAGATCCTGCCACAGAAGCCGCGCGGCGAGCACGAAGTACGACTGGAAGGTGGTGTCCCAGTACAGCTGCCGGCCCCAGGCAGAACCGCCTGCGAGCCGATTGGCGGCGGCGAAGTGCTTGAGGGTGGCGACGGTACGGGCACGCAGGCTTTCACGGTCGATACCGGCCGCGTCGGCGTCGTAGGAGCCCCGGGTCACCAGTACGGCGTTGCCGAGGACGACGGCGAACCCGAAGTCCTTCGCCGTATAGCGCCCAGCGGCAGCGTCCCACTGGCTCTCCGACCACCGGGTGTGAGCGAGTAGAACCCGGTAGTAGGTCTCGGCCACGGGCCCCACGGACATGGCGGCGGCCGCGGCCGCTGGTGCGCCGACGGCCGCGAGAGGAAGCGCTGCAAGAGCGGTCGCCGTACCCGCGAACTGGATGAGTTGACGGCGGCTCAGTGCGGCTGGAGGAGATTCCAACGGACAAACCCTTCTTAGACAACGTTGTCAGGGGTGGCCCCATTCTTTGGGTGTGGCAGGTAACGGTCAAGCCGTTGGCCGCCGCAAAATCTTCAATTCGGAGACATTTCTCCGTCGCCCCCATGACAGAGGCACTACGGGCCACTGCGGCGGCACTGACATGCGTCCGAGCGTTCCTCCGGCGCCAGGAACTGAGTTGCGCCTCGCACCCGATCGGCGCGGAGCAGGAGCCGGACTGCACAGACTGGATCGCTGTATGCGGGGGCTCGATCTGGGGCGGCTACATGACGCGGCCGACTGCAGGCGAGCGGCGCGCTCGGTCCCGGAATGAAGGGCCGGGCGCGCCGCTGCCGGTGCGGGCCGGAGGACTCACGCGTCAGTCAGCCGCGCACCGGGCGGTACCGGGTGTCTGTGGTGGCCGCCGTGGTGGCGGTTGCCCCAGGAGGCCTTGTCGACAATGCGGTCGTGGAGGTTGCGCAGGGTGGCAGCGTGTGAGCGGCTGTCCCAGATGTGGCGGCTGCGGTTCTGGTACAGGTCGGTGCGGGTGTCGCGGCCCTCACCGGTGTGGATGGCCGGCCACGCCCGTCCGGAGCGACAGGCACGCTGCACGGCAACATCGGCCCCGAACAGCAAGAGCTCGTCGACAAGGCCCTCCGCGCGGTCCTCGACCTGTAGCCGTCGCGAACGGCGGTCGGGCCACGAACCGCGCTGGTAGGGCGTCGGGCGTCCGCTGGGGGATACGGCCGTCTCCACGACCGTCCCGATGTCGATCTCGTCGTCCGGCCCGTTAGGGTCCCGGGCACGGTTCGTGCCCCTACACGAATATGGAGGACGCCCTGGCCCGCGCCAACGGGACCACATACGGCCTCTCGGGCTCGGTGTGGGGCACCGACACCGACCGGGCGGCCGTGGTGGCGGCGCGCCTCGAGTGCGGCACGGCCTGGGTCAACACCCACTACGCGCTCGGACCGCACCTGCCCTTCGGCGGCCACAAGTGGAGTGGAGGGCACCGAGAACGGTGCGTGGGGCTACCACTCCTTCACTCGCTGACGGGCGTCACGGCAGGAGGATCTCCAGCCAGGGGCTCATCATGATCCCCTGGTCGCCCCGCTCCCGTTGCTGCAGACCGCCTTGCGCGTCTTCCAGCTTCTGGCTGCCGCTCTCCCAGAAGGTGTACGGCGCCCCGCCCGTGGCGTCGGGAATCAGCGCCCAGAACTGGTAATGGGTCACGGTGAGGTAGACCCGCTTCTGGATGTAGTCCAGGACCACCTTGACGTTGTGGGCGCCGTTGGTGCCGGTCCCGGTGTACTCGGCGTAGCCGCGTGGGCTGGTGGCCTGGTTCTGCACCGAGGAACCGGCGCCGCTCTGCGAGTTGCTGGTGTAGTGCTGGTGCAGGGCCTGTCCGTGAGCGGGAACGGCGGCGGCGTCGAAGCCGTTGGCGGGGAGCCTGCCGTAGTCGTCCTGGTGCCAGCTGCGCAGGGTGCCCGGGGCGGTGGGGCTCTTGGTCCGGTTCGCCCGCTCCGCGGCGTCGCGTTCGTCGACCACATGGCCCGACCCGGCAGGCGCCTCCAGTTGGAAGCGGACGTCGAACAGGAGATTGAGGAGCGGACGAGGCAACAGGTTGCGGGCCTGCGGCCAGGTCAGCTGCTTGAGCGCCAGGTTGGCGCCGGCGGCGGAGTGGTTCTGAAGCCTGGGTTGCGTCTCCGGGTAGGTGTCGCCGAAGACTCCCGGACCGAGGCCCTCGGCGATCAGTTGGCGCATGGTCGGATCGTCCCCCCATACGACGTCGGCCGACCTGCCCTGTTTCGTGTGCTCGTACGCGACCGCGGAATCGGGCTCGGTCGCGTAGCGCGTGGTCCGGTTCGGCGAGGAGGCGCCGTACGCCCGCTGGGCCGTCTGGAGGACCTGGAGCAGGTCGGCCGCCTCCCTGACGGCACCCTCGGTGTCGGGCGGGGTGGCCTTCAGGAATCCCGCCATCACCGCCATGCGACGTTTGAGTTCCTTGGCCTCGTCGTCGCCGGCCATCCGGGTCGCCTGCATGAAGTCGTCCCACAGGACCGTGGCCACGTAGACCCTGAGCTGCTGTGCCGTAACGGTGCCGGCGTCGGCCCCGAGCCCTTGGAGGTACATCTGCGGGGTCACAACGGCGAGGCGCTGCACGGTCGCTTCGCCGACCGACCCGCCGGCCGGTCGGGTACCGCCGGCTTCGGCCGACCGCTGCGCGCTCCAGTCGGTGGGCACCGGACCGGCCATCACCCGATGGGCGTTGGCCTCGGCCTCCCGTTCGAACCGGTCAGCGGGATCGCTCACCGACAGACCGTCGGCGGTGGGCGTGCCGGCCACCGGCCCACGGCGCTGCTGGACGACGTGCGTCAACTCGTGCGCGAGAGTGTGCGCGTCGGTCACCCCCTCGCCGAGGACGATGCTGCTTCCGGAGGTGTAGGCGAGGGCGCCGACCTCCTTGGCGGACTGCCGGGCCACGGCGTCGGTGTGCAGCCGGACGTCCGAGAAGTCCGTGCCGAACCTGGACTCCATCTCCGCCCGCACCGGCGCGTCCAGCGGGCGCCCCGCCGAACGCAGCGCCTCGTGCACGGCCGAACGCTGCACCGGTCGGTCGTGTCCGCAGTGCGCGCCATGGGTGTGCTGTTCCCGCTGCCCCAGCCGTTGTTCCAGCGCACGCGCGACAGCGGCGTTGCCGGCGGTGCGCTGCAACGCGGTGAGCGTCGCCGGAGACATGGCGTCGGCCGGTGACCGCGGCGCAGTCAGCGGTACGGCCGCGGGCATTCGTGCCACGGATGCCGGTACGGCGCCTTCGTCGCGCTGCCTCTGGGTGCGCACAGGCACGTTTCCTCTCGCGTCGGCAGGTGGCGGTGGTTCCGGCCCCTGGATCACAGACTACGGGGGAGTCGTGCGAAAGGACGTCACAACCATGGTCCACCGGACGGAAGTTGGCGTGGAACCTGTGCTCGGCGCAGCTCCGCCTCCCGGTGCCACCGAGTCATGGACGCTCATCCCGCGCCGATCGTGGAGGTCGGGAGCACCGGTCGGTCGTGTCCGCAGTGCGCGCCATGGGCGTGCTACTCGTACTCGCCTTCGCCGTGCCCTTCTTCCACCGGATCGTTGTCGCGGCCCTCGGCGGTCAGACGGTAGGTGACCCTGGGAGCCAGTTCTGTGTCACCTCGAGCGACCATGGCCGCGAAATTGGTCCGCGAGATACCGGCCTTCACGATGTCGTCAATATGCAGCGAGTGGGGGTAGCACTCCTTGAGGAGTTCCCAGGCGAGATACTGCTTGGCTTTGGACGAGGTGAGTTTCCGCGGCCCGCCCGGCCCCACACAGCCGCCCCGCGCACCATGCCGGCACGGCCGAGCGGCCCCGGGGTCAGCTGAGGCCGAGCGTGGCCAGCGCGGTGGTCCAGTCGGTGACAATCGCCTGCTGTGCCTGCGTGAGGGTGACCTTGCCGGCGCAGACCGCGGTGTGCAGCTTCGTCTCCACCGGGTCCTTCAGGTTGTTGACCCCACCGCCCTTCTTGTGGTTCGGGTCGGCCGGCTCCACCCACAAGTTGCGGTAGTCGTTGGGGTCGCCGCCCAGCTGCAGGCTGATCAAGTGGTCGTACTCGGCGTCGCTCATGTTCCCGGCGAAGCCGTAGGAGGCGGCGTTGAGCTTCTTCTCCTTGCCTGTTACGTACGTGGAGGGCCTCACGCCGGAGGTGTAGCCGCCCTTGCGGCAAATCGTCGACTTCAGGTTCGCCTGCGTGACGGCCGGAGAGATCGCGCCCGGCGTGCACTCCGGGTCCTCCAGCGGCTCCCCCTTCTCATAGCGGTAGTGGCAGCTGCCCGCCGCCGGCTGCTGCTGCACCGTGTACTTCTTCCGCGGGCCGGCCCCCACCGCGATCGACCGGGCCCCGCCCGCGGCACCCGACGAAGCCGGGGCCGGCACCGCAGGGCCGGGTGACGACGGGTCCGACGTACCCAGCGGGACGGACGAACAGCCCGCCAGAACCAGGCAGGTCAGCAGCGCGGGCGAAGCGACGCGGCGGGTGGAGCGCATGACGAACCCCTCACGGGCAGGCGATAGCTGAGCAGATGCTGCCCTACCGGGAATTCCGTACTCCGGGCGGGGTGCCCGGGCGGGAGCACCCACGCCGTCCGGCGGGGCGGCCACAGGGAACACCCCCCAGACGTCGTAGACAGCGCTGCGGGTGGTTTGGTCGACTCGGCGCTCGTCGGCAAGGTCCCGGACGGCTGCCGCGAGGCTGCCAGGGGCGACCCCGAAGCCGCCGACAGACGACTCCACTCCCGACATCGCGGCCCCACCCCTGGGCCCGTCAGGGCACGAACCCTCGTGGCCCCCGACGGCCGGAGGTTCCGCTGCACGGTCTCCCGCGAGATACGGCCGGTGTTCCGGCGGGGTGGCCGAGAACCGGTGGGACGGTGACTTCGGGCCAGCTACCGGAAGTCAAGTCCGCTTTCAGGACCAACCGCCTGTGTGGATGCGCCGGAATGCGCTCGGTTTTCACCACTATGTACGGATGATGTCGTCAGGTAGTGACCAGGAACCTCGCACCCTCGACGACGTCCAGGCCAGGATCGGAAAGCGCCTGGACGATGTCGCCAAGATCCTTGCCGGTGCGCTCGTCACCGTGGCCGGGATCATGACCGCACTGGGACTGACGAGCGATGTCGTGTTCGTCGCGCTCAACAACGAGTCGTGGCCCATCTTCGTGGCTGCGCTCAGCGCCATCCTCGCCATCGTTTGCAGCATCGTTGCCCTGCTCATCCATCCGACACGGCGAGGCAACCTGGCGGAGACGGTTGTCCTGGGGCTCGGTGTCATCTTCTACATGGTGGCCCTGAGCGTGGCGGTCGTCGGCGCGGCTCAGGCCGCAAGTGGGAACGGGCGTCCGACGCTGGTCAGCGTCAAGGTCGAAGGGCCGGAATCCGACCGGAGGCTGACCTTCGGTGTCCATGCGGACGGTGTTGACCGATGGGCGACCGTCAACGTGTACGTGACCGCCGTTAACGCCAACCTGGAAGATCTGCCCGGTACGACCAACCTCTACAGCGTCAGCCTCAGACCCAACGAGAAGGGTGATATCGACCACCGGGCCAGCGTGTCCCTCGCGGCTCCACGGAATGCCTGGGGAATCCAGATCATCGCCGAGACTGCCGGTGGTAACGGGGACTGTGGGAGTCGATCGCCGCACGGCCCCGGGTGCGCGGTGGTCCAGTTGTCCTGACCTTCCGAAGGAAGGCGAAGAGCGTAGGGCCGATGAACCGTAACGACCCGTTGGGCTGCTGGCCGCTCTCCTCCAGCAACTCGCGGACAGTAGCCTGACGAGGAGATTCGCCTTCCTCCACACGCCCACCCGGCAGTTCCCAGTGCTGGCGGAATCGATCGAGCGCCATGTTCCTCTCCGCCTTCGCCTGCATGAACGCCGATCCCGCCTCCCGCACCTACTACGACAAGCAACGCGCCCGTGGCAAAACCCACACCCAGGCCCTCCTCCGCCTCGCCCGCCACCGCATCAGCGTCCTGTTCGCCATGCTCCGAGACGGCACCTTCTACGAATCCCGCACGCCCGCGGACGTCGAGCCCGCCGCATGACCCAGCAAGACCGAATCACCCCAACCCGACAAGGGTGCCTTGACGAAGGACATAGAGGCACCCCCGGCGTCGGGGCCCAAGCGTATAAAGACGTCGGACTCGGGCAGGAGAAGCGGATGGCTGACCTTTCAGAGTTGCTGCAGCAGGGGATGCGCCGCCGTCACCTGAACGCGCAGGCACTTGCCGCGCGGACCGGTATCCGCACCCCCCGCATCCGCGTCTTCGTCCAGGAAGGCGCTGGCGGCCCCGTCCATCCCACGCAAGCGGAGCTGGCCGAAATCGCCGCCGCTCTGGCCCTGCCCCTGCCTGACGTCCTTGATGCCGCTCGTACTCCCCAGGCGGCTCCATCGGCCTGACCGGTCCCGGCAGGCCGGGTGCGCCAGGTGGTTCGGGCGAAGGCCTTCAGCTTGTTCTTTAAGGTCTGGCGTGATCGCGTTCGCTGATCGTCTCAGGGCGTTTGACGTTGCCCACGTCATAGCGAGCGGCGGGCCATCGGTTCCTGGAGCCAAGTGGTCTGCCGGGGCCTGGCCGCGTGAGTTTCGGCCCACGGGCGGGGCAACTCAAGGTGGCACGGAGGTTCCGGAACCCGCGGCGGACCCGAGCCGGGGTGAGCCGACCGGGCTTCGCCGGCCGTTCCCAGGGACGGCGGAGGCCCTCAACGAGCGGGCGGCCGAGCCGCAATGGGGTGTGGGCGGTGATGGCCAGCCACGTCCAGCGGTCCGCCGCCTCAGGAGTACGGATTTTGGGACAAGTCCAGCCCAGGGTCTGCTTGGCCATGCGGAACGTGTGCTCCAGGTCGAATCTGCGCAGGAATGGCCGGCCGAGCACTTCGACCGGCAGGCCGTCCAGCAGCCGTCCAGCAGATAGGCCATGTGCGGGGCGTCGTATCCGGCGTCGAAGACGATGAGGATGTCCGCATCGCCCGGGCGCCACTGCGCGCCCGCGATCAGATCCTCCACCACGCGGCGGACCTGAACGGCGGTGACCTCGGCGACGTCGTCCTCGGGCCCGAGTCGGACAGCGTCCGGCAGCCGGCACCAGGACGTGCGGCCCGATTCGAGAGCGGCGACGAACGAGTATGGCCAGCCGGGGATCACCAAGTGCTGGTCCCGGCTTCGGCCGTAGGTGTGGCAGAACAGCCGCTCGGCGCTGCACGGTGCGTCCGGCCGCAGCCAGTTGCTCACGTCCCGGCCAGGACGAGCCGACCGTCGGCCGCCTTGGGCTGGGGCAGCGCGGCCAACGTCCGCCGCAGCCGCCCGGTGTCGATCCGACCACGGTTGAGAGCCTCGTAGAGCGCACCGTGTCCGCGGCGGCGTTCGGCCGGCAGCGTCAGGTCCACCGGTGTTCTCACCGGCCCGTCCGCGCACAACAAGGCGTCCGTCAGCTCGAACAGTTCGTCACGTCGGGCGGTCAGACACGAGTAAAAGTCGTCCCGGAAGTGTCACGCCACAGCGAACGCATCCCGCTGGGCATCGTGATGCAGCAGACTCATTCCCCACGGCCTTCGTACTGGTCAAGTGCCTCTTTGGTCGGAGCACAGGATCGAGCGAAGGCCGTATTCATGTCCCGGGACTTCCCGTTCGGGCGATCATGTTCGAGGTGTCGTTCGAGGTCGGCATGACCGAGCGTTTCAAGTTGGCCCTACCCTCTGATCTGTCGGCATCGCCCCCTGGTCCGGATACTGAGGGCATGGAATTCGCCGTCTTCATGACCTTGCCCGGACTGGTCATCCTGCTGACCGTCGTGGCCTTCGCAGATCAGCTGCTTCTCCGTGCCGGGCGGGCCGGACTGCTGCCATGGCGGAACAGCGCCCGGCAGGGCCAGATATCGGCGACCGGGTTCGAGCAGCTCCACGCGAGCTTTTCACCCGGAAAGCAGAACGAACTCAAGGAGCGACAGTCGGCACTGGTGATGCGGGACGACGAGGAAGACGGGGCACCACCGAACCGGACAACGGTAGACCTGGAGGGAGGGACGGCGGTCGTCCGGATGCCGCAGACCGACCAGTAAAGGGCGACCCATCACAGTCAGACCTTAAAGAACAAGTTCAGCTCCGGTAGCAGCGGTGTGAGCCAGCTCGAGTTGGGAAGCCGCTGGTCATGACAGTGACGGCGGATCTACGCGACGCGGACCGCTCGCTGACCAGAAGGGCGATCTCGTGGGGAGTCGCCCTGGGCGCGGCGTGTTCTGTCCGCGGTGGAGGAGGCTGCTGAGCACACCAAGCTGCGGTGGGGGGCGGCCGTGGTCGCGGAGCCTGGTGAGCGACGTGAGGCCCGGGATGCTTTCGGCCGCCTCGCCGGTGTCGTCGTGGTTCTGCTGTCATTCGCGTGACAGGCGATGCTGGCCGACCGGATGAATTCGGGTTCAACACGACCGGATGGCCGGCGGTCGCAGTGCAGTGCCGTCCGGCCGACGCTGTGACCAGTATTTCGAACGGGTGGGGCGCGGAGTCTTGACCGAACCGGGACGGTTCACTGCGGTGTGAGCGGGAGTCTGAGGACTCCACGGTCGTGTCCGACGATCAAGTCCGGACCTGCGGTGGCCAGGCAGGTGACCGCCACATCCAGGGCAATGTGCTGCACCGCGCCGGTCTCCGGTTCCCATACCCGCAGTCTGTCACGGTGTTCGCTGCCGGTGACCAGGACAGTGCGGCCGCCGTGCAGGGTGGTGGCGGTGATGACCGGCAGGCCGGCGGTGCCTGTTGAGGCGGGCAGACCGTCGCCCACCGGGGCGCCGGTGGCAAGGTCCCACAGCATGACCACGCCGCCGTCGTCTCCGGTAGCCAGCAGGGTTCGGCCGTGTGTGGGCACAGCCGCCACAGCTGCGGCACGGTGATCGGCATCTTCGAGCGCACGTCCGCTCAGCTGCACGGCCGCGCCTTCTTCCCAGGGGTCGTCGACGGCCGGATCCCACACGTGAACTCGGCCCCCGGTGTCGGCGGCCGCGATCAGCGTATGGCCGACGGAGATCGGGATGGCGGCGATCGACTGGATCGGACTGCCATAGGGGTTGAGGCGCCCGACCGGCTCACCAGTGACTGGATCCCACGACCGGACCGCGCCTCGGGGGGTGGCGGTGACGAGCAGGGTCCGGCCGTCAGGTCGGGTCGCGGTACACATTCCGGTCACCCCGCCGGGCCAGTTGCCGGCCGGTTCACGAACCGGCTGCCCGGTGACCGGATCCCACAGGGCGATCGTCCCGGTGTCGCCTCCGCTCGCCAGAATGATGCGGCCATCGGGCAGGGGCAGGACCGTCATCGAGCAGACACGGTCAGGATGTCCTGGCAGCGGTCCATGGACGAGTCGGCCATCGGCCGCATCCCACAGGCACACCACACCCCTGTCTCCGGCGCCGGCCACGAGCGTTGGCTGACCGGGGCGGGATACCACCGTCAACGAGTTGACACCCCCGAATGAACCGGGCGCGGAATCGGAGAACACTGATATACGGCCCCAGGGTGTGCCGTCGTCCGCGAGCAGCTCGTTCCCGCCCCGCCGGAACCGGGTCGCTGCTTCACCAGCTCGGCCGGCTGCCGTTGACTCCACCGTGGCAGCCGACTCGTCGGTATCCGTCCACACCCGCGTCAGCTGATGCTGGGGGCGCGCACCGTCCGGGTTCTCCGCCAGGCCGTCAGCGATCGTCCATGTCCGCTCGCAGTCCCAGCAGCGGAAGTATCCGGTGAGCGACATCAGTTTGCGGGCCCATTCCCTCCCGGCCCGTTGCGGGGCGCCCTTGACCGCGACCATGCCGGCGACCAGGCACAGGACGGCCTGCCCCGGGATTTCGGGGGGTACTCCCGCCGACGCGACTTCGCGTGCCACCCGCAGGAAGGGCTCCCACCCCTCCCCCAGCGCCTCCTCCTGCAACGCTGCGGCGACCTCGCCCCAAAGATGCGCTCCCTGGCGGACATGGGCGGGATCAGGCAGCCCTGGAGCCTCGAAAGGCGGATGCACCGGGTCCACGAAGAACTCGGAGATCTCGGTATCACTCCCGCACCCGGGACACAGAAGCAGGAGGCCGCTTTCCTGGGGATCGAGAAGCCGCCCCAGCGCTGAGGCGGTGTGGTGACCGGCGAACGCAGCACAGCACAGCGCGAGGTGGGCGCAGACCGTCGCGGGCGTGCCGGCGGCAAGGAGGCTCTGTGTGGCCGCCCGCTCGGCCAGAAGCAGTGCGCCGCTGAAACCCGCCTCGAGATCGGCCGGGATGGGGGGCCTGTAATCGGCAGTCACGATGAATCCCATGTCCACCCAGAAATCCACGGTCTGTTCCGCAGGCAGGGCCGCTGCCGCCTCGACGATATGTGGCAGGGCCGCATAGGCGCCGTCGGAGACGACTCCGTCGTCAATCAGGCCTTGGGTCAGGTATGTCCAGGTCTGCCTCCACTCGTCGCTGGTCCCGGTGGCAGCCGTGGAGACCATCTGCTCCAGGAGTGCTTTCACCTCCTCGACTTCCACACCGTCAAGGTCACTCCAACGGGGGCTGTCCAGGGGCAACTTGGAAATCATGGAGTGAGTCTCGCAATCAACGGTGACAATCGGGGGGTGTGTTGTCCGGCGGCCTGGTGTTCCGGCGATGCGACCGGTGCGTGTGTTGAGATGCCGTGGCCTGGCAGACGAGGTGGCGTACCGCTCGGCAGCTCTCGCACCTTGCCGCGGATCAGCTCACCATCTGATCGACGACAACTGCCACTGAACGGGGCACGATCGGCTCCAGGACCGGCAGGGCAGCGGCCCAGCCGCCGAGAACCACGACCTGTGCAACAAGCCTGCACGCGTGGGACGGCTCGGACAGCTCTACGAGTGCGGCCAGCGCGCGGGCTCGTGTCGCGCGGTAGGCGATAGAGCGGGTGAGGGGCCCGGCCCGGATCGCCGTGCCGGGCCAGCTCCCGGACGACTGCGACCAGTGCCTCGCCTTGTGCCCAGCGGTCGGTGATCGAGTGGACGAGGACCTCGGCCCGGTCCGGATCGCCGCGCCGGGCCAGCTCCCGGACCACTTCGATCAGCGCCCTGGCCTGTGCCCGGCAGTCGGTGATCGCGTGGGCGAGAGCCTCGGCCCTGCCCATGTCGCCGTAGCAGGCCGGCTCCCCGACGATCTCCGCCTGCCGCCCCACCCGCAGATCGGCGTCTAGCCGGTCGGCGAGGGCCATGGCCCGCTCGACTTGCCCACGCCGGGCCAGCAGGAGTGTCACGGACCTCAGCAGAATGTCGTGACCATGGCCGTCGCCGATATCGATCAGTGTCTCCGCCCGGTCGGCCAGGGCCAGGGCCACGTCCTGGTCAGCGGTTTCGGCGACCGCGTCCAGCACACATGCCAGGTCCCAGGCGTCAAGCGGGGATCTGGGCGCGAGCGGGCGAGCGCCGACCTCGTCCAGGTCTCCTCCCAGGACCATGTCCTGGTCGGCGGGTTCGCCGAGCACCCACCCACAGAGCGTGCCCCCGGCGCCGACGGCGGGCCCGGGTGGGGGCGCAGGAAAGCGTCGAGCCGGTCCAGGTCTCCGTCAAGCACCTCGCGGGCCAACACCACCGCCAAGGGCCGTGGGTTGGACCACGCTGTCGAGTTTCGGGATCGGGTGATGTCCTCCCAGCGGTCGGCGAGCGCGCCGGCCCGGTCTTGGTCGTGGTGGTCTGTGACGCCGCTTGCGGCACCGCGCTCGACGGCGGCATGGTGGAGCTTTTCGATCCGCCAGTCCCCGCAGCCGGGTCCCTCACGCCCCGTGAACTGGACGAGCACGCTGCCGTCAGGTCCCTTCACAGTGCGACGCATCCCGTAACCCTCAGGTGCGAACTCGACGAGCCCTTGGGGGGCAGCCGGTCACGTCTTTGCGGTCAAAGCCCGCACCCCGGCCATCAACCACTCAGGGCCGTTCTGGCCACGGTCGGCCGACAAACGAAGGCGCGATTCAGCGGACGACCGCGAGACGGCCGGCCGACGTCATGAGTTGCGGAGCGCGGTACTCCAGCGTGACTTCCTGACCGTCGGTGATCTGGACGGTGACGTCGGCCGCGCAGCAACGGGCCTTGAACAGGTACCGGAAATAGACGTTGACCCGATGTGCGCCAGGGGCCAGCGGTACGAAGCGGCTGCGCCAAGAACCGCTCTGGGCCTTTCCATCGACCTCGATCGTCAGACGTACGAAGTAGAGAAAAAATTGCATCGGGTTGTGACGCCCCTGGAGGGAGATGCCCGTTCGCATAGACAAGTCGCCCCTTCCGTTCTGTTGATCTCTTCGAAGCGTGTACGCGAGGGCAGTTCACGTCGAGCCGTCGGCGCCGCAGCCGCAGTCTCCGGCTCGCCGGAAGGATCACACTCGTCCGGCGATGCCCGCGCCGGGCAAGTCTCCCCATCATCCTGGCCAGAGGCATCCGTGAAACTACGTAGCTTGGCACGAATCCTTCGTCCTCGGGGACGGTTGAGCCGTGCCCGCTTCAGCCGCCTGTCGGCGCCGGTGACCCTGGAGTGTGAGGTACGCACAGGGCGGCGGGCTGACCGCCGGCGAGAGAACAGCGCGGGAGCGGTTACGACTCCGGGCTGTGGAGCGTTTCGAGGCCGGGCAGAAGGACGCGGAGATGGCTGCTGCGCTACGGAACAATGTGCGGTCGGTGGAGCGCTGGCGCTAGTGAGGGGCCGGGGCTCCGGGCGGGTGTCGATGGCAGGCATGGCCTGCTACAAACCAGGCCAGCGGTCCCGGCTGATCTACGGGATCCGCGAGTACCGGGGCCGCAAGGACGAACCGAAGGGCTTCGGCTGGCGCGACATCCGCGACCTGATCGTCCGCGCCCGCATCCAGCTCGGCGGCCCGATCGCCCTGGTCTGGGACAACGTCCGCCTCCACCTGACGGCCGGCATACGCGAGTTCATCCACGCGAACGCCGAGTGGCTCACCGTCTTCCAACTGCCCACCTACGCACCTGACCTCAACACGCAGGACGGCATCTGGGCACTGGTCAAGCGAGACCTGGGCAACCTCGCCGCGGCCGACCTCGGCCAGATCACCCGCACGGTGAAACGCCGGCTCAAGCAGATCCAGTACCGCCCTGATCTGGTCGATGGCTGCCTCGTCGGCACCGGCCTTAGCCTTGATCCAGCCCCTGACGGACGCGGTGATGCAAATGCCCAACCGCTGACGGAACCGGCTATGGCAGCATCATCGCCCTGTCTTTGCTGACCTGGGACTAGCCAACGCCCACCCCGGCGGAACGAATACGGCGAGACCTCCACCAACCCCAGACCGTGTGGCCCACCAGAGCGACCGCAACGGCAACAGCCATGAACCGAACGGTGGTCCAGGTACCCAGAACAACCTGACTCGGCCCGCGCCACTCCGTCTCCAGACGCATGGAAGTCTCATAAAAAGCCACCAAGGGAACAAGCAGCCGGAAGAAGAGGCCGCCGATGCCCGGCACCTGTGCGAGGTTCCCCAGGAGCCCAAGGGGTGCTCCGAAGAAGAAGGCCAGCACACCCCAGAGGGCAATTCCGGATGATCCCGCACCTGAGGAATCCAGTCCATCCAGGGAGGCCAGGCTTCCCTTAGTCAGGTAGTAGGTCACGACACCGATAGCCAGCCCCAGAGGCGCGAGAACAACCGATTCGATTTTAGACCGGCGGAAATAACCCACCAGAAATGCGTAACAGGCCCACGGCCACCCACCGGTGAAAACGGCGCCCACGGCCGCACCTGGACGGCCGCCCCAATGCTCAGTGATAGGCCCTATCAGGCCAAGCAACAAGCCAAGCCCGAGTGGCACCGCAAACGACGCGGCCCGAGCACCCCAAAAGTTCACTCTCTCCCCTTCCGGTCCAAATGGGGCATTACTCCGGGCCCATGCGCGCCCGGAACAATGCCCCACCCGAGGGAGATCAACCCTCACCATGGCGGACGCATTTATGCATTATCGTAATAAGCATAGCAGGCGTATTCCGCACCTTGTGTTGAGTTGACACAGGAAGTCTCCCCCTTCACCACCCGGCCACTTGAATGGTCGACGTTCCGGACCCTGACCGTTGACTTGTGCTTCACATCCGCGATGTAGCTCGATTAGCGCTTCTTTCCATCGACACTAGATCGCACTCATAGCACCACTTGCCATGAGTCATATTCTCGCAGGTGTTCCCTCTCAGCCGAGCGGCCGAATCTTTGCTTTCTAGCTTTACCACGCCCCTCGGAGGGGTTACCCAGCTCCGCTGGCGGGTGCACGCCGTCACCCCTCTTGTGGATGACGGGCTGCCCAGGTATGAGGCCCTCGCTGGCCTCAACCACGTATCGCCAGTACCGGTTCCGCTCTGAGGACCGCAGGCAGCCGCCGGGGTGGCAAAGCCGGAAACCGCAGGCATGGCGCCCGAAATGCCGGACTCGTCGTCGACGAAGCGGCTGCGGTCGTTGCACAGGGTGGCGGTGTCGTGGTCGCTGTTCCACACATAGGCGCGGCGGTCTGGGTACAGGTCGGTGCGGGTGTCGCGGCCCTCACCGGTGTGGCCGCGGACCGTGGCGCGGCCGGCCAGACGGTAGTGGTCGCAGGTAGGTGTGGCCGGAGGCGTCCTTCAAGGTCCAGCCGTCGAGGCTGACCGCCTGGCGGGTGGCGTTGGTGAGTTCCACCCACTCCTTGTTCAGCGACCGGTTCGAGCGGTCGTCACGTCCCGGGGAGTCGTACTGGACGGCAGAGATCTCCACCTTCGGGTGCTGCGCACGGGCGTGGTCGCAGCGGACGCCGGCAGCGCCGCCGTCGAGACCAGAGCGCCCGCCGCGAGCACGGCAGCGGCCAGACGGCGGGCGGTGACAGAAGCGGAAGCGGCGCGCTTGACGGCGTGCGCCGCGCACCGCGTCCCGCCGGTTTTGACAGCTTCTGCTGTCGGAGGCTTCGGCGGGCGCCCCGAGGCCACCCAGTGGATGTCGGCGCTGCCGAGCCGTACGCCGTTGCGGTTCAACGTGCTGTCGGAGCGACCGTGGACGATCACCGAGCCGTGGGAGGTGTGGGTGATCCAGTCGCCGTGCCGCCACACACCGGGGTACGCGGAGTAGTAGGCGTCGTGGTAGCGGGCGCCGTCGGGGTCGTTCCAGAAGGACAGCGGCATCGACGGCATGGGGCGGGTGACGACCAGCTCGCCTACCTGGTCGACGACCGGCCTGCCTTCCGCGTCGTACGCGGCGAGTGCCACACCCAGGTGCGGGGCCGACAGTTCGCCCGCCCAAACCGGTGTGTTGGGCGCGCTGCCGGCGAAGCCGGAGACGATGTCGGTGCCGCCGCTGATGGAGGCGAGCAGGACATGGCCGCCGACGTGGTCGCGGACCCACGGGTAGGCGGAGGCCGGCAGCGCGGAGCCGGTGCAGCCGACGACGCGGATCGACGACAGGTCGTGCACGGACGGGTCGATACCGAACTTGGCCATGCCGAGCAGGTATTCGGGACTTGTGCCGAAGACGGTGACGCGGTGGCGAGAGGCCAGTTCCCACAGGACGTCGGGGCGGGTGAGCGGGGCGGGGCTGCCGTCGTAGGTGCAGGTGGTGGCGCCGGCCAGGAGGGTGGAGACAACCAGGTTCCACATCATCCAGTGGGTGGTGGTGTACCACAGGAGGCGGTCGCCGGGGCCGAGGTCGGAGTGCAGGCCGAGGGTCTTGAGGTGCTCGATGAGGACGCCGCCGTGGCCGTGGACGATGCCCTTGGGCAGGCCGGTGGTGCCGGAGGAGAAGACGACCCACAGGGGGTGGTCGAACGGCACGGGTGTGCAGGCCAGTTGCTCGGTGCGGGTGGCGGCGTCCTCCCATGGCATGACCAGCGAGGGGTAGTCCCGCGAGGGCCAGGGCAGGCCGACGTGGTCGACCAGCAGAGTGGCCTTCAACGTCGGCAGTGAAGCGGCCAGTTCGAGGGTGGCGTCGCGGCGGTCATGGGCGGTGCCGTTGAACAGGTAGCCGTCCGCGGCGATCAGGACGGTGGGTTCGAGCTGCGCGAAGCGGTCGGCGGCCGCCTTGGGAGCGTAGTCCTGCCCGCATACGGACCAGACGGCGCCCAGGCTCGACGCGGCCAGGAACGCCACGATCGCGTGCGGGGTGTTGGGAAGGTAGCCGACGACCCGGTCGCCGAGCCCCACGCCGAGGTCGCGCAATGTCGCGGCGACGGATGCGACCTGGGCGCGCAGTCGCGCCCCGGTGACCTCGTATCCCGAGCCGGTCTCGTCGAGGGCCACGATCGCCACGTCGTCGTCCGCGAGGTTGCGCAGGGCGTGGTGGGCGTAGTTGAGGCCGGCACCGGAAAACCAGCGGGCGCCGGGCATCCGCTCGTCCTCCAGCACCCGCTCGTACGGCGTCCACCCCTCGATGTCGAAGTACTCCCACACCGCGCCCCAGAAGCCCTCCAGGTCGGTGACCGACCAGTGATGCAGTGCGGCGTAGTCGGTGAGGTCGGCGTCGACTCCCCAGTGCTGGGAGGCCCAGCGGCCGAAGTCCACGATGCGGCTGGTGGCCGCGGTCCGCGGGTCGGGTGTGAAGAAGGGGTCCGGGTACGGCGTGGTCATCGCGTCGTGCTCCTCAACAGGATTTTCTCAACGAATTGTTGGGAAGGGAGGGGGCTTCGTGTGGTGTGCAGCAGGGACGCCCAGTCGGCGGTGTCGGTGAAGTCGCGGCCGCCGACCGGGACGATGTCCATCACCACGCGGTCCGGCCGCAGCAGTACGGCGTCCGCCCGTCCCTCACGCAGCCAGGCGGCGAGGCGGCCGTCGTCGCCGAGGCCGGCCACGGGAACGGTCCGGGCACCCAGGCCGTCGGCGACCGCCCGCAGCGAGGGCGAGGGCACGGCGGTCAGCACGGTGAAGGAGCCGCCGAGCAGGTCGTCGAGGCGGGCGCGACGTCCGTCGACAGTCACCCACGGCTGGGGGCAGAAGGTACCCACGAGACCGCGGCCGCCCCGGCGGGGCCGACGGCGTACGAGCGGCCCCGCGCTCAGGGCGGGACTGAGGTCGCGTGCGGCCGCCGTACTCAGACCGGGGACGCGGACGGCGGCGCTCAGGACGCCACGGCGGATGACTGCGGCGCCGTCCTGGCCGCCGGTCATGGCCCAGCCCATGGCGACCGCGAGCCGTATCACATGGCGGGCGTGCGGCTTGCGTTCACTTTCGTACGTCTCCAACAGCCGATCATCGGCGCCCTGTCGGAGGGCGCGGGCAAGCTTCCAGGAGAGGTTGTAGGCGTCGCGCAGGCCCGCGCACAGGCCCTGCCCAATGAACGGCGGGGTTTGGTGCGCGGCGTCGCCGAGGAGGAAGACCCGGCCGCGGCTCCAGCGGTCCGCGATACGGGCCCGGAAGGTGTACTGCGCCTGCCGCACCAGTTCGAAGTCGGCGCCGGGCGCGAGGTCCACCCAGGGGGCGGTCAGCTCCCGCAGCCGCTCGTGGTCCGGCGCCGCGTCGTCCTCCAGCCGGAACTCCCAGCGGTAGCGGTCCTCGCTGATGCGCATGAACGTCGCCGGCCGCCGCGGATCGCAGATCTGCTCGACACCTTCCCAGCAGCGGACCGGGAGGCTGGTGCGCACGTCGATGACCGTCCAGCGTTCTTCGAAGCGCAGGTCCTCCCACGTGGCACCGATGGCGTCGCGGGTGAGGCTGTTCGCACCGTCGCAGCCGAGGACGGCGTCCGCCCGCAGAAGGTGTTCGCCCTCGTCGTCGCGGTAGGTCACCCGGGCCGGACCGTCGCCGTCCTGTTCCACGCCGGTGACTTCCACGCCGCCGCGCAGCTCGCACTCCGGGGTGCGAGCGAGGGCGTCGCGGAGCACCCGTTCCAGTTCGGGCTGGTCGAACATACTCGTCTGCGGGAAGCCGTGGGCTCCCTGCGCGGCGCGCGGGAACTCGGCCATCACCCGGTGCCGGGCGTCCAGCAGCCGCAGCCCCCGCGCGGGCCGGGCGATCGCCGCGAACTCCTCCTGCACCCCCGCGGCCTGGAGGATGCGGCGCACCTCGTCGTCGGTGGCGACGGCGCGGGGCAGGGGGTAGACGTCATGGTGGCGTTCGAGGACGACGGTCCTCACGCCACGCCGGGCCAGCAGGAGGGCGGCGGTCACGCCCACGGGTCCGGCTCCGACGATCACCACGGGTACGTGTTCCGGCCCGGGCGCGGTGTCCCGTGGTCCGGCGGCCTGGTCGGCGGTCATGTGCGGCTCACTTCGGGGATCGGTTCGCGTCGGTCATTTCGCGTCGGTGACGGGGGTGCGCTGCTCACCCAGGTCGATCCGCCCGTCCGGCGTGGCGATCGTCGCGGTGATCAGGTCGCCCTGGTGCAGGTAGCGTGGGTTCTTGGCCTGGTTCCTGAAGAACACCTTCCACTTCAGCGCGGGCGGCAGGAGCGCGCCGATCTTCTCCACGGCCTTCGGCGGAGCCTTCAGAGCCGTGCCGCCGGGGGTGCCGGTCAGCAGCAGATCGCCGGGGGCCAGGGTCTGGAAGCGGGCGAGCAGGGTCAGCGCCCGCGCCGGGCGGACGATCATGTCGGCCAGGGTGCGGTCCTGGCGCAGGTCACCGTTGACGGACAGCTTCAGCCGCAGGTCGAGGAGGTGAGCGAAGTCCTCGGGCTCCAGCAGGGCCAGGAAGGGGCCGGTGGGCGTGAAGGTCGGGTACGACTTGCTCTCGTAGAACTGCGTCTTGACCAGCTGGACCTCACGGGCGCTGACGTCGTTGGTGAGCACGAGACCGGCGACGTAGGCGGGAAGGTCCCGCTCCTCCACGACCGTGCCGACCGGAAGGGGCGCGCCCATGACCAGGCCGAGCTCGATCTCGTAGTCGAGGAACCTCACGTGCTGCGGGCGGACGATGCCCTGGTGGGGGCCGCTGACCGAGCCGGACGCCTTGCGGAAGAAGGCGGGCGGGATGTCGCCGGTGAAGCCCGAGTCGCGGGCGTGGCTGCGGTAGTTGACCATCTGGGCGACCACCCGGCAGGGAGTGGTGACGGGGGACAGGGCGACCAGGTCGGCCACGGGCGTACCCGCCTCGCCCGAGTCGGCGGCCGCTGTGACGGCGGCCCGGTCGGCCAGCAGCTCGGCGGTGGTGACGGCATTGGTGTCGATGTGGACGGCGTGCGCGTCGCGCACCACCCACCAGCCGTCGGCGGTGCGCAGGACGTTGGTGCTCATGTCAGTGCCTTCGTGAGGGGTGCGGGGGTCAGGAGTTGGCGGCCTTGAGCAGGCCCAGGAGGCGCGCGGGGTCCATTTCGTTGTCGCCGCGCAGGGCCTGGATGACGTCGCGGACCCGTTGCGGCGAGGGGCCGGCGCCGAGGAAGTCGCGGGAGGCCGGCGGGCCCCACTGGGCGAGGCCGCTGGTCGACATGGGCGCCCAGCCGGGTTCGACGTCGCAGGAGAACAGGTCGCCGTCGGCGAAGTGCTCCAGCATGAGGCGGTCGGGGTCGCGCCAGTAGTCGAACAGCTGACTGCCGTGGATGTGCCGTCCGATGCCCCAGCTGCGCTGGTAACCGCGCTCGGCCAGGTACTCGCCGCCGGCGGCGATCGAGTCGAGGTCGGTGATCTGGTAGGCGGAGTGGACGTAGCCGTTGCCGGGGCCGAGGTGCATCGCGAGGGTGTGGTGGTCCGCGGGACGGCTGCCCTGGTCGCAGCGGATGAAGGCCATCGTCGGGCCGCGGTCGCGCTGCCCGTCCAGGAACAGGAAGTCGGACACGATCATCCCGAGCGTGTCGAGATACCAGTCCAGAGCGCGGGCGAACACCCTCGTCTCCAGCACCACATGGCCCAGCCGCTGGATGCGGGACGGCTCCCGGGGCGGCCGCTGTGTGACGTTCCTGCGACGATGTTCCGCGCCGAAGTTGAGCTCGAGCGGCCGCTGTTCGGGCAGCGCCGCCAGATCCTCGCCGCAGTGCACCACGCGCACGGGGAAGCCGGAGGGATCGAGCAGGTCGACACCCCTTCCGCCGCCGGGGACGTCCGTGTCGCGCACGTCGGTGCCGGTGGCGCGGGCCAGCCGGTCCAGGTCGGCGCGCTCGGCCGCGCGGAACGCCGGGCCGATGAAGGTGCTGGCACGCCCCTTGCGGATCACCACGCACGGTGAGCCGGCGAAGGTGCCGCGCAGCCACAGTTCCCGCTCCGCGCGGGCGGCGATCTGGAAGCCGAAGTCGCAGGCGAACACCTCGGCCCGGTCCAGGTCGGGCTTCTCGAACTCCAGCCAGGCCAGGCCGGCGACCTTGATCACCGGGTTGCGGGACCGTCCGGGGTGTTCGCCGCGCAGGGCGCCTTGCTCACTGTGGAGGTCCTGATGGGCCGTCCTGGCGTCCGTGACGCCGACTGCGTTGACGCGGGTTTCGGACATGGTGTCCTCCAAGCAACATTGCCGTAATGAGGAAATCATCAAGCTTGACGCTTAGATCGTCAATAGCGGCATCGGATACAAGTGATAATCTCATCAGAGTTGCACTGATTGGTTCATCAGAACTGTGGCGTAACGGCTCTCGCGGGTAGACTCACGCGTATGCCGACATCAGCCCCGCCCCGTAACCGCTTCGAACGGCGCCGCGCCGAGACCCGTCAGGCGCTCGTCCGCGCGGCCCGGCAGATCCTTGCCGACACCGGCGACACCAGCGCCAGCATCCAGGCGATCGCCGAACGCGCCGACGTGGGCTTCGGCTCCTTCTACAACCACTTCGAATCGAAGGCGGAGCTGTTCGACGCGGCCGTCGTGGACGCCCTCGAAGAGCTCGGCCAGACCTTCGACGAGCACCTGCGGGACGTCGACGACCCGGCGGAACTCGTCGCGGCGGGCTTTCGCCTCAGCGCGCGCCTGGCCGACTCCCGACCGGAACTCATGCAGGTCCTGCGCCATCGCGGCCTCGGTCACATCCACTCCGACTCGGGCCTGGCTTCGCGCGCCGTGCGGGACCTGGAGGTCGGCATCGCCTCCGGCCGTTTCGCCACGGGGGACCCGACCGCCGCCCTGACCGCCCTGGGCGGCTCCCTCCTGGCGCTGGTGGAACTGCGGTTCGCCCGCCCGGATCTCGACGGGGACGAGGCGGCCTCGAACCTGGCCGAGATGCTGCTGCGTATGCTCGGCGTCCCGCCGGAGGACGCCCGCGACGTGGCCTGGCGCCCGCTGCCTGACCTCGACTGACAAGGGATCGACCGCCGCGCCAAAGCCTTTCGTCCGCGACCCGCTGCGACGCAATGCGCGTTCCCACCGCGCCCGTATCCTCGCTACCGCCCGACGGCGCGGCGAGCCACTCAGGGAGCCGGTGGCCCTGGCGCTCGGTGAGAATCCGGGCGAAGGACCGGACATGTCCGGAGAGCGCATGCGGCTCGGGACAATGGGCCAAGACGGCCTTGAGGCGGAGCTGTTCCAAGGCCACGGAGAGCCCGGAGTGTCCGTGGGTTCTTTGGGCTCCTGGACCCACCCTGGTGGCCCGGGCGCCCAGTTCGGTAATCAGCCGCGGTGGTCTGCAACGCACCTCTCGGCGGCTTCGCCAAGGTTGTGCCACAGAGGCCGCCGGCTACCTGCTGCGGTTCCCGCGGACAGGCAAGGTTGACCGGCTTGGTGCTCGATCCTCGAGGGTGTCGCCGGACCGTTCATCTCGCCTGCGGCGCACCTCCGTGGTGCGATGGAACGGAGGCAGGAAGGAGAGAGTGATGGTCCCACCAGCAGCGGAGCGCAAGAGTGGCGCGGCCCCGGTATCAGTCCGCCTGCTGGATGAGGCGGACCTGGATCGGGCCGACGAGATCTGCAGGGGCGCCTTCGGGACCTTCCTGGGGGCACCTGATCCGTTCGGAACCGTCGACTACGTCCGCACCCGCTGGGCGGCCGATCCACAGGCGGCCTTCGCGGCGACGGTCGAGGGCGAAGTAGTCGCATCGAACTTCGCCGCCAACTGGGGCAGCGTCGGGTTTTTCGGACCGCTGACCGTACGTCCGGATCTGTGGGACCAGGGCATCGGCAGGCGTCTGATGGAGCCGGTCATCGACTGCTTCGACGCCTGGGGGAACCGCCACCTCGGCCTGTTCACCTTCGCGCACAGTCCCAAGCATCTTGAGCTCTACCGCCGGTACGGTTTCTGGCCTCGATTCCTCACAGCCATCATGAAGAAGCAGGTCACAGACGGTGCGTCAGTCCCCGGCCGGGTGCTCTATGGCGAACTGCCCGCCGCCGAGCGGCCCGACGCACTGAGCCTCTGTCGCGCGCTGACCGGAGCCGTGTACGAGGGCCTGAGCCTGGAACGCGAGATCGTGGCTGCGCACGCGCAGGGACTCGGTGACACCATCCTGCTCCATGGCGCCGGCTCCGAGCTCGACGGCCTGGCCGTCTGCCACTGCGGAACCGGGACGGAGGCCGGCTTGGACGTGTGCTTCGTCAAATTCGGTGCCGTACGTCCTGGTCCGGAGGCCGCCGACCGGTTCGAGCGACTGCTCGACGCATGCGAGCGGCTGGCCGCCGAGCGCGGGCTGGGGCAACTGGACGCCGGCATGAACCTGGGTCGCCCGGATGCCTACCAGCGCATGATCGACCGCGGTTTCCGCACCTGGTTGCAGGGCGTGACCATGCACAGGCCCAACGAACCCGGGTACAGCCACCCCGACGCGTATGTGATCGACGACTGGCGTTGACCACCGCCGCGCTCGGCCGAAATCCTCAGCGGCGGTCCCCGCCCACTCCCCCGGAGGCCGTGGCCGCCGTTCCCGTTGGCGCGCCGGGCCAAAGGGCCCTCGTTCGGCAGTCCGAACCCGGCTACGTCGGCCCGCACACGTACGACGTCCTTCGCCGGCACCTCGTATCGCACCACTTCCCTTTCGATGGCCAAGTGGGGTGTGCTCCAGAACTTCGCACCTGAGCTCCGCGGTGGCCGGGTTTCCCCGGCCGGGACGTGAGGTGCAAGCTGGAAGGGAGGCCGCCTCGCGATCCCGCGAGCGGGTTCGGGACACGCGGTCTCGCCACTCCGAGTGAGCTCCCTGGGGCTCGGCAGGAGGGAAGCGAGATGGCACAGCAGGTCACTACCGGTACGCGTTGGCGCCTGACCGGTGATTGGTTCGATGTGTGCAAGTGCGCCATACCGTGCCCCTGCACGTTTGCACAGCCCCCGACCTACGGCGACTGCGAAGGCGTGCTTGTCTGGCACATCCGGGAAGGCAGCTTCGGCGACGTGCGGCTCGACGATCTCAACGTCCTGATGCTCGGCTCCTTCGTCGGCAACCCTTGGGCCGGCACGCACACCGACCCGTACGCCGCGGTCTTCCTCGACGAACGAGCCGACGAACAGCAGCGCGGTGCACTCGGGGCCATCTTCGGCGGTGAGGCGGGCGGATGGCCGGCGCAGTTCGGTGAGATGTTCCACCCCGAGATGCGCGGCATGGACTTCGCCCCCATCCACGTCGAGATCGACGAGGACCTCGACACCTGGCGAGCCGAGATTCCCGGCAAGGTCACGGCCGCCGCCGAGGCACTCACCGGCCCGACGACGCCGGACGGCGCACGCGTCCAGGTCCACAACGCCCCGGGCGCCGAGGTCGGACCCGGCCAGGTCGCCACCTGGGGACGGGCCACTGTCGACCGAGCCGAGGCATTCGGCTTCTCCTGGGAACGCTCGGGGAAGTCGAGCAAACACTTCCCGTTCGACTGGAGCGGTCCGGACTGAAGAGCTGGGCGGTCCAGCGGGAGCCTTACCCACCGGGAGCGTGCCACGGCCGGTTGCTCCCCGGCCGAATCCGTGAAACGAACCCGTTGCTTGCTGCTGTCGTATTCCGGCCTACGAAGCGGGCTCCCGGTTCAAAATCATCGAAAATGAGGCAAGGCGTCCCAGACCACCGGGGCCCATCGTCGCCCGGCAGGCAGTCGTCGACCGGCGACCGGTAACCGGCGCACCATCGCCTGCGCCGCGGCCGACAAGGACCGGGGCCCGGTGATCGCGTCACGCGACGTCACGGCCGCGACCTGGTTGCGGATGCTGTTCAACTACCTGGTGCTGTTCTGCGTGTCCGGCGCGGGCTTCTTCGGCTGCCGACGGGCAGCCTGGCGGACATCACGGATTCGGGGGCCAGGTGAGTCACATGCCCTCCATCGACGGCATGGACCCCTGCAGTCCCGGCAGCGGCCAGTCCTGGAACGGCGCGATCACGGCCAGCACGAGAAACGCGATGCCCACCGCCCATGCGAGCAGCGGGCCGTGGGACCACAGTTTCTCCACGAAGATCACCACGGCCAGTGCAGCCATCGCCGCCACGTTCATCACGCCGAGCGGGATCAGGACGACCATCAGTCCCGCGCAGCAGCCGACACAGTAGGCGCCGTGATGAACACCCACCCGAAGGTCACGGGCCGGCTGCGGGAACCCGGCGTAGCGCACCAGGTGACTCATGGGGTCGCGGCAGTGCCGCAGACAGACGTACTTGAGGGGGCCGAGCTGATACAGGCCCGCGAGCAGGAAGGCCACCGCGCCGATCCAGCGCCCGGCGGTCGCATGGTCGCCCACCAGGCCGCCGGTGAGGGCCAGAGCCGCGTATGCGAGCAGTCCGAAGGCGGTCCAGACCAGCAGATACCCGCCCACGAACTCGACGGTGCGCACGGTGCGCGTCCAGCCGGAAGACTGCCGGCCGATCCCCCTTACCCACGTGATGGCCACCGGCGCCATGGACGGCAGCATCATGGCCGCCATCATCGTCACCCACAGCAGCAGGAACAGCGGCAGGGCCATCCCCATCGTGCCGGGCTCGACCCCCATGTCCCGGGCCTGCCCGATCGCCAGCGCCCAGGCCGGCACTGCGATCAACACGACCAGGAACCAGGCAGCGGCGAGGTCCCGCCTCGGCAGCAGGCCGCCGCGCGCTCCGGTCGGCGCGGGCGACCGGGCGGATGCGAAAGCGGAAGTCCGGCTGTGACGCATAGGCGTGTACTCCTGCAGCTGGTTTCAGGACAGCACGCATCCCTCTGCGGCGCGACCTCGCACGACCCTGGCCGAATAGCCGAATAGCCGGATGCGATCGGCCTCTACCTGGCCCTGTGCTGGCTGGCCGTCTTCTTCGACGGCATGGACGTCAACATCTACGGCGCCGTCATGCCGCACATGCTCGACGACCCTGAGCTCGGGCTGGTGCCGGCCACCGCCGGCACCATCGGCAGCTGGACCACGTTCGGCATGCTCATCGGCGTGCTCACCGCCGGTAACCTCACCGACTGGCCGGGCCGACGGCTGATGCTGGTGGCGAGCGTGTCGTTGTTCTCCGTCGGCTCGGTGATCTGCGCCGTGGCCGGAGGCATCGGCGCGTTCGGAGCGGGCCGGTTCGTCGCCGGCTCGGCCTCGGCGGGCTCATGCCGCTGTGCCTGGCGATGGTGATGGAGTTCGCGCCACCGCGCCGGGCCGCCCTCACCACCGGCCTGCTCATGACGTCGTACCACTTCGGGGGCATGGCGGCGACCGGGCTCGGCCTGAGCCTGGCTCCGGCCGCGGGCTGGCGCTGGGTGTTCTGGGCGGGCGTGCTGCCGGCCGTGATCGCCGTACCGCTGCTGCTCAAGCTGTTGCCCGAGTCGCCCGGCGTGCTGCTGGCGCGCGGCGAGCGCGAGAAGGCGGACGCGGTCGCGGACCGCTACGGCCTGGCCCGGCCCACCCCCGTCGCCGTCCGGCCGCCGGAGCCAAGGGCCGGGTGGCCGCCGTACGTGCGCTGTTCCACCCACTCGAAGCGGAGTTGGCATGTTTCTGCGTATGCGGTCCCCCCAGAGGCGTCTCCCCCGGGCCCTGGCGGCGGCAGCCGCGGCCGTGGCTCTGATCACGGCCGCGGGGGCCGCCGCTCCCTCCCCCGCGCGGGCGGCCACGGACGTGGAGGTCATCAAGGATCTCGCCTACGCGCCCGCCCAACCACCCGGCACCCAGGGCCATCTGCTGGACCTCCACGTCCCCAGGTCCGACCGGCCGGTCCCGCTGGTGATCTTCACCCGCGGCTCGGGCTGGCTGGCGGACAGCGGTCGCACGGGAGCCGACAAGGTGGCCGCACAGCTCAACCCGCACGGATACGCCGTCGCGGGCGTGGCGATCCCTCCAGCGGGCAGGCGCGGTTCCCGGCCCAGCTGTACGACATCAAGGGCGCCGTCCGCTGGCTGCGCGCGAACGCGACGAGGTACCACCTCGACCCCGACCGCGTCGCGATCATGGGCGACTCGTCCGGCGGCTGGACCACGGCGATGGCCGCCGTCACCGGGAACATCCCGGTGCTGGAGGGCGACGTCGGCCCACGCGGACCGTCCAGCGCCGTCCAGGCGGCCGTACCGTTCTACCCGCCGACCGACTTCCTGCAGATGGACGCGCACATGCCGGACAACTGCCAGGTCGTCAACTCGGCGTTCGGGTTGACGAACTGCCACTCCGACGCCCGCTCCCCCGGAGTCACGATTGCTCGGTTGCACCGTCACGGCATGCCCCGCCAAGGTCGCCGCCGCCAACCCGCTCACCTACATCGGCGACCGGCGCACCCCGCCGTTCCTCATCCTGCACGGAGAGCAGGACTCCATCGTTCCCCACCACCAGAGCCGGCTCCTCTACGACAAGTTGGTGGCCTCGGGTGACGACGCACACCTGATCTCCTTCCCGAAGGCCGGACACGGCACCGCCTTCGCGATGCTCAGCGACGACGCGATCCGAGCGGGCGCCTATGAGCAGACGACCCGCGGCGGACGGTCCACGCCGCCGAGTCCCGTGACTCCGACGTGGCAGACCGTCATCTCCTTCCTGGAACAGAGCATGGCGAAGAAGTCCCGCTGAGGAGCGCGGGGCGGGCGGCGCGGGCGGGCGGGGGCCGCCCCCCCCCCGCCCCCCCCGGGCCCCCCCCGGCCCCCCCCCCCCCCGGCGCGCGCGCCCGGGGGGGCCGCGGGCCGGGGGGTGGGGCCCCCCGACTGGCTCGGTCGCGGGGGGGGGGGGGCGGGGGGCGGGGGGGGCGGGGGGGGGGGCGGGCCCCCCCGCCCCCCCCCCCCCCCCCCCCCGACGGGCCGCCGCGGCGATCCGGCCTGCCCGACCAGACCCTGCGGATCGCGCCCGGATGTCCGAGTTCCCGGGATGCGGACGGGACCGTACACATCCAGCGCAGGGGCAAGGCCCACGTACAGATCCGCGGCGGAACACTGGTGACCGTCGCCGTCGAGGCCGGCGCGAACGGCGACATCACCGTGCGCAATCCGTTCCCCGGCCAGAACGTCATGGTCGTCGACGGCTCCGGCGCCACGGTGCTGTCGGGCCGGAACGGCGCCACGCTCACCATTCCGGCCCGGCTTGAGGCGGGCCTCCGGGACGTCGTAACTGATCCAGCGGCCCTCGGCGCGCACCACCGCCCTGCCCTTCGCGACGGTGGGCGGCGACCCCGCCACCACGCCGAAGACCCTCAGCGGGAGGGTCATTGGTCGGTCGGATTCGGTCCCGTCAACGGCCCCCTCTGACCGCACGGACGCTGACGGAGTCGAGGGCGCACCGTGACCAGTCCAATTCACCCCGGCCTGCGAGTTCGTCGAGCGACAGGCGATGGGGTCTGGCTGGCCACGGGCCTGGGACCACCGTGACCAGCTGGTACCGACACGCCCGCGCCGACACGGCAGGCCCCCGGAACCACCTGGGCAACGACGCGGCGATGTTCCCGAGTTGTCCGAGCTGTCGACTTTCCTTGCCGGATCTATTGACTTCCCGTCCCGTCCGTCACTACCGTCTCGCAAAATTTCGAACGCTGTTCGATATTTCGAATGACGAATGTCTTGTATGAGTGCCCAATGGAGGACACCTCTATGCGCCACCGACTCAGACCCAGCTCCCGCCTGGTGGCCGCACTGTGCGGCTCGACGCTGTCCATGGCCCTGTTGACCGGCGGGCCGGGGGCGACCCCCGCCCAAGCGGCCGACGACCCCAACGCGGTCGCGCTCGACAAGGACGCGATCCTCGCCGCCAACCAACTCGACGAGCGGCAGTGGTACAAGGACAACATCCCTTTCCTCGACACCCCCGACAACGACATCGACGATGTCTACTACTACCGGTGGAGCACCTACAAGCGTGCCCTCCGCTACACCACGCCGGGGACGGGTTACGTGTCGACCGAGTACGACGTGCCGATCGGCTATGCCGGGAACCCGTACACCGCGCTCCCGGACGCGGCCGGCTACCACGTGCTGGACGGGCGCTGGCTGCGCAACCAGGACTACGCCGGTGACTACCTGGACTTCTGGCTGCGCGGGGCGGGCAACTCGGGCGCCCGCAACTTCAGCGAGTGGATCACGAGCGCCGCGTACCAGCGTTATCTCGCCACCGGAGACGCGGCCCGGATCAAGTCCGACCTCCCCCAGCTCATCGCGCTCTACAAGCGGTGGGACTCGAACTTCACCAACGACGTCACGGTGAACGGCACACAGTCCACCAGCGACCTGTACCACCAGACCCCGCTGTCCGACGCCACTGAGTACACCGAGACGTCGATGCACAGCAGCAACTGGTTCAGCGGCGGCCCGGGTTACCGGCCCACGATCAACGCCTACATGTTCAGCGCCGCCCAGGCGATCAGCAAGATCGCCACCATGAACGGCGACACCGCGACCGCGACCGAGTACGACGCCAAGGCCGCGCAGCTCAAGGCCGCCGTGCAGAACTCGCTCTGGGACCCGCAGCGCCAGTTCTTCATGCAGGTCTACAACACGGACAACACCAACGGCACCCTGAAGCAGACCAGGACGACCTGGCGCGAGGCGATGGGCTACGCCCCCTGGGCGTTCAACCTGCCCGATGCGCAGTACTCGTCGGCGTGGAAGTACCTGACGGACTCCAAGCGGTTCGCGGCGCCGTTCGGCCCCACGACGCTGGAGCGGGTGCACGACTACGAGGCCGAGCAGGCCGCCGTCACCCACGCGAACACCTTCAACGCGACCACCGCCTCCAACGGCAAGTACATCGGGCAGATCGACTTCGCCGACAGCGACGTCACCTTCACCGTGGACGCGCCCGGCAACGGCACGTACCCGGTGACCGTCCACTACGCCAACGGCACCACCAGCACGTCAACCCACAACCTCGTCGTGAACGGCGCCACCGCCGGCCCGATCGCCGTCAGTTACGCCCCCACCGGCAGCTGGGGCCAGTTCTCGGAGTCGAAGTCCGTCACCGTGCAGGTCCCGATGAAGGCCGGGGCCAACACGCTGAAGTTCACCAAGGGGACGGGCTTCGCCGAGATCGACCGGATCGCCACGAACCCCTACTTCAACTACCAGGCGATCCCCGCCTCCCAGCAGCGCGACGACGCCAACTGCTGCCACTGGAACGGCCCGAGCTGGCCGTTCCAGACGAGCCAGATCCTGACGGGCATGGCGAACCTGCTCCAGGACTACCCGGCGCAGAGCTACGTCACCAAGCAGGACTACCAGACGATGCTGGCGCAGTTCGCCGACCTCCAGCACAAGGACGGCAAGCCCTACATCGCCGAGGCCGCCAACGGAGACACCGGCGAGTGGATCTACGACGGCTTCAACTTCAGCGAGAACTACAACCACTCCAGCTTCAACGACCTGGTGCTCACCGGTCTGCTGGGCATCAAGCCGCAGGCGGACAACACGCTGGCACTCAAGCCGCTGGTCCCGTCCGGCTGGGACTGGTTCGCCGTGGAGTCCCTGCCGTACCACGGGCACACCTACTCGATCCGCTGGGACCGTGACGGCACGCACTACGGCAAGGGCAGCGGCCTGCAGATCTTCCAGGACGGTCAGCGCATCCACCAGTCGTCGACGCTCGGGAACACCACCGTGAACGTGGCCGCCCCCGTCGCCACGGCGCCGGCCACGCGGCTGATGAACGTGGCGGCCAACCCGCTGACCGCCGAGCAGGACTGGCTCGGCCGGACCATCACCCAGCCCTTCCCGAAGGCCTTCGCCTCCTACACCAACACCGTCTCCAACGGTCCGCACTGTCACAGCGGGCAGACCTGCAAGCCCACCACCTTCGACGCCCCGCTGCGGGCCACCGACGGCTGGATCCGCTACGACAAGATCCCCGACGACCGGTGGACCAACTCCGGTTCGCCGAACGCCACCGACCACCTCGGCGTCGACTTCGGCGCGCCGCGAAAGATCAACGAAGTGAAGTTCTACACCTACGACGACGGCGCGAACATCCGCGTCCCGGCGAGCTACACCGTCCAATACCTCAGCAACGGGTCGTGGGTGAACGTCCCGAACCAGACCAAGAACCCGGCCACCCCGGTCGCCGACAACGCCAACGAGGTGACCTTCCCGACGATCACGACCTCCCAGTTCCGGGTCGTCCTCACCCCCCAGACCGGCAAATCCGTCGGCGTCACCGAGCTGGAGGCCTGGTATCCGGAGACACCGGCCGTGAAGATCATCAACAAGAACAGCAACCTGGAGCTCGGTATCTCCGGCTCCTCGATCGCCCCTGGAGGCGCCGCCCAGCAGCAGACGGCCGACACCACGGCCAACCACTCGTGGAAGATCGTTCCCGCCGAGAACGGCTACTACAAGATCTTCAACACCAACAGCGGCCAGGTGCTCGGCATCAAGGACGCCTCCAAGACGGCCGGCGCCACCGCACTGCAGTGGGGCGACACACTCACCGCCGACCACCTCTGGTCACTGGTGGACGCGGGTGGCGGCTACTGCAAGATCGTCAACAAGAACAGCGGCCTGGCCCTGGGCATCCAGAACATGTCCACCGCATCCGGGGCCCAGGCTGTGCAGTGGGACGACAACGGCACCGCCGACCATCTGTGGCGCATCGTCACGGGCGACGGATCCACGCCGTTCAACTCCTGACCGACCGTCCACCGCGACACGGCCGTCGGCCGGGAGCCGGAATTCCGGATCCCGGCCGACGCTGTTGCCATGGGGCACACCCCGTGACTTCGGAGCGGGTGCCGACCCCAGGGGGTCGCGCTGGAGGTCACCCACCACCATCAGGGCGAGGCGCAGAGCGGTGTACTCCTGGTCGTGTCTCAATACGGGGTGGTCATCGGTCTTGCCGTGGCCCACACCGGCGCGGTACGGCGACCTCGCTCCGGTGCGCTGTGCACCACGAGCGCGACGGACGTGCCACTGGCTACGCGCTCTACCGGCACAGCTCCGCACCGGACGGGCTCGGCGGCAGCGCCGCTACCGCTTCGTGGACCTCGACGGCGAGCAGACCGTCCTGCCTGACTCCGGCCAGAACGCCTCGGCCGAGAACAGTTGGCTCTGTCCCGCGTGTCAGAGTTTGCAGGGCTGTCTCGTCTCAGGTTGCGAAGACAGGTTCTGCGAAGAACCCACCTCGACAACAGGGAGCGGGACATGGGCGAGGAGACGGCACATCAGAAGATCGCGCTGGTCACCGGGGCGAACAAGGGGCTCGGTCGTGGGGTCGCCGAGCAACTCGCTGCGCTGGGCATGACGGTCCTGATCGGTGCCAGAGACCCGCGGCGCGGCGAGGAGGCCGCCGCGGCGGTGCGCGCGGCAGGCGGTGACGCGCACGCGGTCACGTTGGACGTCACTGACCAGGCCGACGTCCAGGAGGCCGCGAAGCAGGTTGAGGAGCGCTTCGGCTACCTCGACGTGCTGATCAACAACGCCGGCATCACCGGATCCGGGCAGGTCGCACCGGATGAAGCCCACGATCAAGTCCCCAGCTCCGTCGACCTGGCCATGGTCCGGGCCGTGTTCGAGACCAATGTCTTCGGGGTGATCGCGGTGACCAACGCCATGCTGCCGCTGCTGCGGCGGTCACCGGCGCCGCGCGTCGTCAACGTCAGCAGTCATGCGGCGTCGCTGACTCTCACCAGCGATCCGGACGGCCCCTTCGCGGTACTGCTGCCGTCGGCTGCGTATTCGCCGTCCAAGAGCGCGCTGACCGCGCTGACCGTGCAGTACGCCAATGAGCTGCGGAAGGACGGCGTTCTCGTCAACGCGGTCGCCCCCGGCTTCGTCGCCACGGACAGCAACAACCACACCGGGCTCCTCACGGTCGCACAGGGCGCCGCAGCCGTGGTGCGCCTGGCCACCCTTGGCGCGGACGGACCGACCGCCGGGTTCTTCAGCGAGGAGGGCTCCGTGCCCTGGTGAGGTGGCCCTGAACGGCGGCGCGTTCCACGGGTCATGGCGCCATGGCGGATGCGCAGGTGCCCCGCTGCCGGCCGAACAACAGGCAGTGATCATTGATGGCCGAGGGGCGCGGCTTGCCCAACTGGAAGCCGCGCCACCTCTGGTGGTGGCTCAGATTCAAGGAGGAGCCGGCGTGACGAAGACCGAAGAGTTCCAGGAGCTGCGGCCGCTGCTGTTCTCGATCGCCTACCGGATCCTGGGCAGTGTGAGCGAGGCCGAGGACGCGGTCCAGGAGACCTGGCTGCGCTACCAGGCCACCTCCGTTCAGCCGGGTTCGGTCAAGGCGTTCCTGTCGACCGTGGTCACCCGGATCTCGATCGACGTGCTGCGCTCGGCACGCGTCCGGCGGGAGGAGTATGTCGGGCCGTGGCTTCCCGAACCGCTGCTCACCGACCCGTACGAGGATCCGGCGCGGTCGGCGGAGCTGGCGGACTCGCTGTCGATGGCGGCCCTGCTCCTGCTGGAGAGGCTCACGCCGCTCGAGCGCGCGGTCTTCGTGCTGCGGGAGGTGTTCGCCTTCGGCTTCCCGGACATCGCAGCGGCCGTGGGGCGTTCGACGGCGGCGTGCCATCAGCTCGCGGCGCGGGCGCGCCGTCACATGGCCATGGGCCAGGTGCGTTTCGAAGCCGACCGGAAGGAGCGCGAGAAACTCGCCGAACGGTTCTTCGACGCCTTCCGGGAAGGGGACGTCGACGGGCTGGCCGAACTGCTGGCCGCCGACGTTCAGATGATCGGCGACAGCGGCGGCAAGGCCCCGCAGTTCAAGCCCGTCATCCTCGGTGCCGGGCACACGGCCCGGGTGCTCGCGGCGTTCGTGCCGCTGGTCGTCAGGGGCGGCGGCGTCGTACAGCCTCAGCAGGTGAACGGCCAGCCGGGCGCCATCTTCCGCGACCGGGACGGCCAGGTCCTCAGTACCTGGGCGCTCGACGTACGCGACGGGCAGATCCAGACGATCCACACAGTGAACAACCCCGACAAACTTAAACATATCGGGCCCGTAGCGGACGCCTGGGTGGCCCTTCGCGAGGCGAAGCAGACACACCCGCCCACAGATTGACGCCGTTCAGGCCGTGCAGGAGGGAGCCGCGCGGCAGCGCTTCCACACCTGCGGCCGGCTCCCACGGTGGCCCGAACGCCGGCCGCAGGCGTGGAAGCGCTCCGCGGCCTTCGGGGATCGGTGATCGTCCGGTGCCGTTTGGCCGATCAGGCGCGGTCGTGGAGGGTGATTCGGTAGCCGTCGGGGTCGGCGAAGGTGAAGGTCCGGCCGAAGGGGCCGTCGATCGGTGCGGAGACGATGGTGTGACCGTCGGCGACGAGAGCATCGTGAATGGCCTGGACGTCTGTGGCGTGGAGCCAGATCGCGGCACCGATGCCGGGCTGGGCGACGGATGCGAGGTCGGTGCCGGGAACGACGTCGCGGAGTGCGAACGCGATCGGCTTCGTCTCGAAGACGACGGCGTGCGGAGGTCCGGCCGACGAGCGGACGAGGCCGAGATACTGCTCGTAGAACGCTTGCGAAGCGTCGAGGTCGCGCGCCTGGAGCGAGATGAAGTCGGGGCCGGTCGCGGGCATGATGATGCTCCTTCTTTTCGTGTCAGCTTTCTGACACAGGCAACCTATGTCAGAATCCTGACATGAATCAAGACGGTGTCGACCTGAAGACGTCACTGGGCTACCTGTTGAAAGAGGCGTCGAGCGCTCTCCGCGTAGCCATGGAGGAGGTGCTGCGGCCGCTCGGGATGAGCGTGACGCACTACTCCTGCCTCGAGCTGCTGGCTCAACGACCGGGCTTGTCGAACTCCGAACTCGCGCGGGGCGCGTTCGTGACACGGCAGTCGATGAACGTGCTGCTCCAAGCCCTGGAACGGGAGGGCTACGTGACCAGGCCCGCGCAGGCACCCGTCGGGAAGGCTCTTCCCACGCGGCTCACACCTCGTGGCCGACAGAGCCTCGAGAAGGCGACCGTAGCGGTCCGGTCCGTCGAGATCAGAATGCTGGCCGGCATGACCGAGACCGAGCAGTCAAGCGCGTTCCGGATCCTGCAGAGCATGATCCATTCCCTGCGCGAGGGCAACGGCGGTGCATAGCTCGTTCCCCGGCGCACGTCCCGTCGCGCCCGGACAGGAGTGCGGCCGAGCGTGAAAATCCGTGCTCAGCCGGGGGAAGGCGAGGGTGATCTCCATCGACCGCATTCCCGAGCGGCTGGAGATGGCCGAATGCCACGTCGGCAGTGAGGTCATCGACTACACGGCCACCGATGTCGGGGCGGAACTGCTCGGACGTTCGTCGCTCCGTTTGGCGTCCGTGCAGGTGGGGACCCGGCCGACCATGACCACAACGCCTCACCTCCGTCGGATGCGGCAGAGCCGGGTCCTGCGGCTGCTGGACTGCCTGGAGCGGGAGCCCCGGGCCGATCCGAACTTGGCCTACCGGCAGGCGTCCGGCGCCAACCACGCAGAAGAGGTTCCACACGTCGTCACGGAGGGCTGGCATCGGATCGGGACGGTGGACGAGTTCCCGGCCGGTCAGCCCGTACGGCGCAGCGTGGACGACGTGCCGGTCCTGGTGGCGCGGGAGCCGGGTGGGACGATCCACGCGCTGGCCGAGCGGTGCGGTCATCTCGCCGGACCGCTGTCCGAGGGCACGGTCGCGGACGGGTGCGTCGAGTGCCTCTGGCACGGCAGCGTCTTTCGGCTCTCGGACGGCTGGAACGTCCGCGGCCCCGCAACCGCGCCCCAGCCTGCCTTCGACAGCCGCATCGTCGACGGCCGCGTCGAGGTGCGCCTGCGCCGGCAGGACCGAGGCGACCGTCCGGGGAACGGTCGGGGAGCGGACCGGCATCGGAGCGCGACAGAAACGGGTACGGCCCATGGGCACAGCAGCTGACGGCCGCCTCGCACGACGCGTGCACGGCCTTCTCACGCACACCGAACGAGACTATTCGGCAGGGCACGATCGGCCGTTGGGCGGCTATCTGGCGGCCATGGCGGGATTCGGGGCGTACACGGCGGCCTGGGTCACGGCGGTACGGCTGCGCGGGCGCCCGCTGCCCGAGCGGCCCGAGCCGTGGGACGTGGTGTTGACCTCGGTGGCCACGTTCCGGCTCAGCCGTCTGCTGAGCAAGGCATCGGTGACCAGTCCACTGCGGGCCCCCTTCACCCGGTACGTCGGTCCGCAAGGCCCGGCCGAACTGCACGAGGAGGCGCAGCCCGAGGACGGCAAGGAGACCGTGGGTGAGCTGGTGACCTGCCCGTTCTGCATGAGCGTCTGGGTGGCCTCGACTCTCACCGCCGGCCAGCTGCTCTGGCCGCGCGCGACGCGCACCGCCATGGGCGCGCTCGCCGCCCTGGCCGGGGCAGACGCGCTGCAACTGGCGTACGGCGGGCTGATCGGCAAGACCACCGGCGAGTGAGCCCGCAGTGCGCCGACCGGACGTCGTTCACAGGGCCGTCCACGCCTTCACCACCGTCGCCCGCAGCGGCCTCTCATGGACCGGACCAACCGGCCTCCCACTCCTCGCGCCTCTCCTCGTCCTCGTCCTCGTCCTCGCCCTCCGCCTGCGAAGGGGTCGTCCGTGGTGCGTCGCCAGGCCCGGGCGTCTCCGGCTCGTCCTTCGCGGCGATGTTCTGCTGCCGCTCACCCTCTGCCTGGGACGGGGTCTGCTCACTCATCGGCGGCCTCCCTAATGCTCACGTTGTGCTTGGTCCGGGGTCTGCTGGGGGTTCCCTGGCGGCCCTTCGGTGAGAGGTGGTCCGCAGAACTCGTGGGCATCCGGTGCAGCAACCCGTCGTCCTGTTCGCCGTACTGGCCGGTCCGCTCCAGCGGTGGCGAAAAGGCGTGGACAGGAGACCAGCAGTCCACCCGTCGTCATCTGCAGCCGCACATCGGCCTTCGGTCCGACCCGCCCGGAACCGCGCAGGTGCAGCAGCGGCCACAGTCCGCCGACGGTGTTGAAGGCACCGTGCGCGACCGCCACCGTGTTCGCAGGCTCCCGAACTCTGGTCTTGTCCAAGGGGCCCCCTTCGTAGGGTCGGCCGGGTACCCCTGGCCGGGTGTCCTTACTCGGAGTCGAGCGAGATCGTCGTCGTGACCCGTGTGACGGCGGGTCTCCTCGGCACCGAGCCGAACCCGAAGCGCACGGGCGGTTCGACGGGCGCTGTCGCACCGAGGTCGGTTCCCTCGAAGGCCGCCGACACCGTGCGAATCGGCCGCAGGTCCCGGGCGCCGTACCACTCGCGGCGTCCTGCGCCGACGCTGCCGCGGGTCCGCACGCCGGGCAGCAGCACCCGGGTCGGCCAGTCCGTCAGCGCACCCCATACCGGACGGCGGGCGAGCGCGCCGGGAACGGCACACAGCAGGAACCCCAGAAGCCCCCGCCGGCCGGTGGTGAAGCGCAGGTCGAGTGACCCCGCGGTGACGATCCAGGTGCCGTCCGCGACGGTCACGTCGATCGGGACGACGCGTACGGTTTCGAAGGTATAGGTGTCGCTGACGAAGTTCGCCGTCCCCTGCGTGGGGGCCAGCAGCAGCCGTTCTCCGTCGGGCCGTTCCAGCATCACATCGCTGAACCGCCCGAACGGTGACCGCTGCCAGTGTCCGAGCACGATGCGCGTTCCGGAAGAGGTGCCCAGGCCCGCGATCCAACCGTCGAAACGCAGCCGGGGGCGCCGCGTTGCCCCGCTGAGAATCCGGCTCATCCGCTCGTCCCCGCTCGAAAGGGTTGGGGGAATCCCGGCCGGGCGAGGGCCCGTCGTGTCAGCCCGGGGTCAGGAAGGGCCCGGTCCTGGGACACAGGGCCGGGAGGGACCCAGGCGTACATGCCGGACTCCTTCCGAGAAGTGCACCACGGGCTCGTCGAGTGGGGCGGGGATGCCCGCGGCTGTCGTCAGCGTCTCCTCGATCATGTCGACCGCGGCGTCGGCCAGCGGCCACGGCTCGTGCTCGACGGGCGTCTCCCAGAGCATGCCGCGCCGACGGGTGTACGCCCGCCGGCGCGAGGCCAACCACAGGCCCGGTTCCGTCGGCGTGATCTTGTCAGCGCGGCGGACGACCAGCCGGTAGGAGGCCCCACCTGGTCACCTCGAACCGGCGTAGGAGACGGTTCCCCGCCCGCGGAGACGCTGAGGGCGCCCGGGTTGTACGGCGCGCCGACGGCACGAGCCGCCAGCATCAGGAGGCAGGCCCGCCTCGATGGACAGAAACCACAGCCCGTCCCGCCCGTTCCCATGCCGGACATACCGCACATCCGCCATGACAGACGGCTTGAGCCCCGCCCAGGCAGCCCCTTCGTACTCGTCCACGACCAGTCCCACAGGCAGCAGAGCCTGAACCGCCTCCGGCGGAAGAGAGCCAGTGCACAAACGTCCGATTCAGCCAACCCGCCCGCAACGCGGGCACCCGCACCCGCTGCTGCGCTCCATACGCCACCGCATCCGGCGAGTCCCCCAGGCACGGCCGACGGAAACGGACAGGGCACGGACGCGACACCTGCCGCCTGATGACAGGCGACAGCGGGACTGCCATTCACGGCCGTTCCTGGCCTCAACAGCCATCCGTTCGACGGCATGAGGCCAGAGCCGGGCACAAGGGGTGTTCGTGGCGGCCCGACGCTGCCGCCCTCGTGCCGTTGCGTGCACGAGGGCCGCGTCGGGTGACTCAGCGGTGGGCGGCGCGGTTCATCTCGACGACGTCCTCCAGGGTGGCCGTGGCCGGGAGGTTGGCGAAGCGTTCCGGCACGCTGTCGCGGATACGGGCGTCCTTGACGCGGTCGGCCGCGGCCAGGGCCGCCGGCAACTCGTCGAGGGTCAGCTCGGTGCAGTAAGCGGGGCTGTTCGGCTGCTGACGCCAGGAGTCGGCCAGCATGCCGGCGTCGTAGGGGTCGAAGCCCGTGTCGTCCACGAGCTGCATGGCCACCCGCCGCGCCTCCTCGGAGTCGCCGGCGACCGGGATGGCGATACGGCCCGGGGTCCCGGCCGGCACGCCCCGGGTCCGCTGGGTTTCGGCCAGGGCGGCGTTCCACGCCTTGACCACGGGGCGTCCCAACTGCTCGGCGTTCCACACGCTCTCGATCTCGCCGTTGTCCACGGCTTCGATCTGCCCGCTGAGGTGTGGATAGTAGTTCGAGGTGTCGATGACCACCGTCTCGGCGGGGACCGAGGCCAACAGGGCGGCCAGCTTCCCCGCAACCCCGAAGGGGATGGCCAGGACGATGACCTCCCGGTCCTGGACGGCGTCGGCCAGCTCCGCCGCGCGGGCCCCGGACTCCAGCACCTCCGCCCGGACGGCCTCGGGGCCGCGGGCGTCGGCCACCTGGACATCGTGACCGGCCGTGCTGAGCTTGGCAGCGAGGTTCCCGCCGATGGCACCAGCGCCTATGACAGCAATTTTCATGATTTGCCCCTTGGACGGTTGCGCTGCCCCTGAGGGCAGCGAGATGTGATGGCCGGGTGGTGGTGCCACCTGGTGTTGAGTGGGTCGGGGCGGGTGCCTGACGTTTACGCCTGGGTCTCCCGCTCGCGGTAGCCGCTCGCGATGAGCATGCGGAGCCGGTCGACCGACTCCTCCTCGGTGCCGGTGCCCTTGATCCAGGCAACGGAACAGGCCGCGAGGAACAGGTCGTGCCCGCGCACCGACGCGCGCACGCGCCCAGCGAGCTGCGCGGCTCGCACGTACTGATCGGTGGCGGAGATGAGGATGTCGCAGGGAATCGTCAGCGGGTTGTCCGGCTCCTGCGCCCTGGCCGCGGCCATGAGCGGGTCCGGCAGCCCGCTGAAGGCGCTGAAGTACTCCTCCATCGCCCGCAGCCACTGCTCCAGCGCCTCGGCCGGGTCGCCGAGCCGCTCGATGTCCGCCTGACGGGCCACCAGCTCCTCGGAGCGCGTCTGCAACACGGCCGCCAGCAGCGCCTCCCGGGTCGGGAAGTGCCGGTACAGGGTGCCGGGCCCGACGCCCGCCTCCTTGGCCACCGCCTCCAGGGAAGTGCCGACCCCGTGCTGCAGGAAGTGACGCTGCGCGGTCTCCAGAAGGGCAGCGCGGTTGCGCTGGACGTCCGCGCGGGGCTTGCGTGCCCGCAGTTCACCGGCGTTCATACACCCTCCTGCCTGCCCTGATCCTGCGGCCGCATCAAAACGGATGCTGCCTCCGTATACATCCGAGACTAAAACGGAGGCGGCATCCGGTCAAACGGCGGCCCGACCACGGAGCCCGGACAGCACGGGGGCCCACCTGTCCGGCCACAGCGCGCAGAGCAAAATCCGTGCGAAGTGGGTGCGCGCGGTGCCGCGCCGCCGGTCCCGACGACTTCCGGCGTCCTGGACCGTGGCCCCCATGCATCACCAGCGCCCCTGACCGGGTTCGGCACACAGGTCTCGCACTTGTTCGGCCCCTCTCGCGCCGAGCCCTGACCCGTCTCCCGGCCCAGGATGTCAGGGGGTGAGCTGCTGGTGCCCTATGACGGAGAGCAGTTCGAGTTTGCTGTGGCTCTCCGTGCCGGGGCGAGTGGTCAGCACCACCAGGGTCTGGGCGCGGTTCTCGGTGAACAGGAGCTGGGCGTCGACGTCGATTCGGCCGAGTTCGGGATGGAGGATGGTCTTGCAGTCGTCGTAGCTTTGTGCGACCTCCTGAAGTTCCCACATGCGGACGAACTCGGGGCTGTGTTCCTGGAGTTCGGTGAGGATCCGGGCGGCTCGGGGGGTGTCGCTGCCGGCTGTCAGTGCGGCCCGCAGGCGGGCTGCCTGGGCACGGCCGTGGCGTTCGCGGGTCTCCTCGGGAACCATCAGACGTTCGGCCGGGTCCATGAACCAGCGGTAGTAGCCGCTGCGGGCCAGACCGGTGTGGCGGGTCTGGTCGCCGAGCAGCGCCACGGCCAAGGGGTTCATCGCGAGGGTGTCGACCAGGTCGGTCTGCACCAGGGCCGGGGAGTCGTCCAGGCGGTCCAGGACCCGCATCAGCGTCGGGCTGACATGCTCCGAGCGCTGGAAGCGGGCCGGGGCGTTGTGGCCGATGAGGACGAAGAGATGGTCTCGTTCGTCCAGCGTCAGCCGCAGTGCCCGGGCGAGAGCCGTGGTGATCTGCACGGAGGGCTGAGGAGCACGCTGCTGTTCCAGTCGGGCGTAGTAGTCGGTGGACATGCCGGCGAGCTGCGCGACCTCCTCGCGGCGCAGCCCCTGCGTACGCCTGCGCGGCCCCTCGACCAGCCCGACGTCGCGGGGGCGCAAAACCTCACGCCGACGGCGCAGGAATTCCGCCAGTTCCTTCTTGTCCATGTCCCCATCCTCGCCGTATCCCGGCCGACTATCCAGAGACCACCGATCCATGGCTGAGCAGGCCTCCCCCACCCACGCGAAGCCGCTCGTACGGCCGACGCCGAGGACGCTCGCGGCGAGACGCCCGATGGTCACCTGCCCTGCATGGCCCGCTGGGAATTCGCTGGCTGTCGGCGCTGCGCCGCAAGCCGTCGGCCAGGAAGACGGCCTGCGGCGACGGTCCATCGCGGACGCCCAACGCTTGGGACCGGCCCCGGACCTCGTCGCCCGGCCCGGCCCGGCCGACACGACGATGTTCGTCGGGCGCTCGCGTCCCCGTCAGCACTGAGGACGGAGCCGGTCGCCTCCCGTGCGACGACCGAGGTGAAGCGGAGGACGCGTCATCACCGTTCCGCGTCTGCGGTGAGGACCACCCGAGGCGGGTCCAGTTCGCGTTCGTCCATGATGCGGCCCAGCAGGACCAGCCCGCGTGCCGCTGTTCCGCGTCGGTCACTGGGTCAGCTGCCGCTGATCATGGCGAGGACGTCGTCGTAGGAGCCGTTGGCCTCCGCGTCGCGGATGAACCTGGCGCCCTCGACGACAAGCTCCTTCGCGTCGGGCTTCTCGCGCAGCAGGTCGAGGGTCTCGGTGAGGAAGTCGTCCAGCGGCATGGCGTGGTCGTTGTCCTGCTGGCCCAGCAGGGTCGTGCGCACGCCCGGCGGGGCCACCTCGATCACCTGGACGTCGGAGTCAGCACCGGCGAGTTGGATGCGCAGACTCTCGGAGAAGGAGTGCAGCGCGGCCTTGGTCGCGGAGTAGGTCGGGGTGCTCGGGTACGGTACGAACGCCAGCGCGGAGGTGACGTTCATGACGACCGCGTCGTCCTTGCCCGCGAGCAGGGGCAGGAAGGCGTACGTCATCCGGATCGTGCCGAGCAGGTTGACCGTGACGTGATCCTCGGCGACCGTGAGTCCGGCCGGGTCGAGGAGGTTCTCCCGCAGCATGATGCCGGCGTTGTTGACCAGGACGTTCAGCTCGGGGTGGCTCGCCGCCACGGTCTCACGGGCCCGGGCGATCGAGTCGGGGTCCGCGACGTCGAGGACGAGCGCGTCGATGCCCGGGTGCTCGGCCGTGATCTCGTCGAGGAGTTCCTTGCGCCGGCCGGCGACGATCACCTTGTTGCCGGCCTCGTGCAGGCGCAGGGCCAGGCCGAGGCCGATGCCCGAGGTTCCGCCGGTGATCAGGATCGTGTTGCCGGTCATCTTCATGGGGGTCTCGCTCCTTCGTCAGGGCGGGCCGGTGAGCGCCCGCAGCCTCGACCGTAGAGGCGCCCACGCAGGGGCGGGAGAGGAAGGTTTATCCATGGATCGGCGGTCCCTGACTGGGCCGTAGAAGACGCCACAGCCGGTCAGCGCCTCCAGACCGGGCGCCGCGAGCCGCCCGTGGGAGACCCCGGTGGCCAGGATCACGGCCTGGGCGGTATCGGCGGATCCGTCGTTGAACCGCAGCACCCGCGCGGACCCGGCCGGCTCGAGCGCCACCACCTCCCGGGTGCTGAGAAATCTCCGCGCCGAACTTCCCCGCATGGCGCCGGGCCCGGTCGGTCAGGAATGTCGGACACCCGACGGGAAAACCGAGGTGGTTCTCGATACGGCTGCTCTGCCCCGCGCCGGGGATTTTCTCGATCTCGGTCACGCCCGGAGTGTCCTGCCGCTGCTTGTAGGAGGCATTGACGATCGTCCACGGGACGGTGTTGTCCCGCTCGCCGGAAATGAGCAGCAGGGGTCCGCGGTCGGGGTTCTTGGTGTCGACCTTGGCCTCGGTCCAGGGATTGAGGTTGGCTGCGGCCGCCTGGAACAGCGGCTTGCCTGGGCTCCGCACGGTGTAGGTGTTGTAGAGCTGCTTGGCCTCGTCCTCGCTGACGGCGTTGGCGCAGGCGTAGCGGAACTGCTCGCAGGTCAGCGGAACTGCGCGGTTGCGGTTGGCCGGGTTGTCGAGCACCGGAAGCTCGACTCGAGGGTCGAGATCGGCAGGGCAGCAGAGTCGTCGGGCAAGCCTGGGGTCAGGGCTGCATAGCCGTTGTCCTCGAACAGCTTCGCCCAGCGGTCCCAGCTGCTGGCAGCAGCCACAGACCGTGGACGAACACCACCGTTCGTGCTTCAGTCCCGGGGCCGCGGACTGGACCGGCTCGGAAGAGGCACCTTGAGGCGTGGCGCCCCGAGGTCGAGGAGCACCGCGTCCGTCTACGGAGTGCCGTTCTGCGCGAGGAGTTCGCCCATCTCCCGGTACGCCATCGACGCCTTGCTGTTGCTCGCGTCGTGGAAACGCAGCAGGTACTGATGCATCACGGCCACGCACTTGTCGCGGCTGCTGTAGGCGGCGTCGTCGGTGAGCCGGAAGTCGTCCGAGATCTCCTTGATCGCGCCGTCGGGCGAGGTGTACAGGGGGTGCCACATGACGGTGACGGCGGGGTTGATCCTCTGGATGACGCGCAGTTGCGGAATCTCCTGCGCGATGAGGACGCTGTCGGGGTTGTAGGCCCGCAGGAACACATGGACGGGCCCGGTCGCGCGCTCGACGAACGCGCGGGAGAGGACGTTCCACAGCGGAGCCTGGAGCTTCCAGTCGGCGTGCAGTTCCAGTTGGTCCACCACTTTTCCGAGCCGGGTGAACTCCAGGGGCGTGTGTCCCTTCGACTGCGCGTAGACACTCACGTCGAAGCCGCCCGACCACAGCGCCATCGTGGGAGTGGTGATCCGCAGGTGGTCGCCCATGAGGTTGACGAGCTCCCGGTACCAGGTGTTGGAGGCCCGGCGCGCGCGCCGATCGGCGGGATCGAGCGACGCGTCGGAGGCCTCCACGTTCAGCCGCTCCTGCTCGGCGACTCCGCCGAGCAGGAGCTGCCAGGCGCTCCCGACGACGTCGGGCGGGAAGCCGCCCGCTGCCATCAGCTTCTGGAACACCGGCCATTCGGGGTGGTCCTGGGCCTTGGCCGCGAAGTGTTCCCTGGGTGCGTCCGCCGACGGCTTGCGGCGCTGTACGACGGATGTCGCCGACGTGGCCGCACGGGTGACAGCGGGTTGCCCCGCAGCGGCGACCGGGACGTCCCCGGACAGCACGCGCCGGGCGTCCCCCTGCGCGCCGACCTCCTGAGCCGACTGCCGGGCCGCCGCGTCGTCGTGGGTGTGCGCGTCGCTGAGGCCGGCGCCGCCTACCGGTGTGGACCTGTCCCGCCGCGTCGGCTGCACAGGCAGCCGGCCGGGTGTTCCCAGCACGGCGGGCGTGGTCGTACGGCGTTGCGGCGGAGTCTCCCGCGAGGCCTCGTCGTGACCGTCACGGGCGCCGTGCTCACGCTCCTGCCCCTTGAGCACCTGCGCCACGGCGGTGTTGCCCACCGAGCGCTGCAACTGCGTGACGGCCGCCGGCGACAGCCCGCCCGGCAGCCGCGCGGCAAGTCCGGCCGCCGCCTCGGGCCCCGGGAGCGCGGTCCCGTGCCGGACGGGGCTCCGCCGCTGGGCTACGCCCCGATCCTGCTCACGCTCCTGCATTCACCACACGTCCCTCGCCCGTTCACATCGTCTTCCCCTGTCTAGGAGAGATTGGGGCACGGGACAAGGCTGGGACGGGCACGACGGCGATTCCCGGGGCACTGTCGAGTAGACCTTGGGGCACTGACGCGTGGCCTTCCGGCCTGCCCCGCCCGCGCGCCGTGCCGCCGCGGGAACGCCTCCGCCAGCCCGTCCGTGCATCTCGCGCCGGGCGCCGGACCCCGCTGCCGGCCCGTGTGCACCCAGCTCCCGCCCGGATCCACACTCACTGGCGAACTGAGGCACTCGATCCACACCCAGCGAGCAGTTCCTTCTTCCTTGGGACTGTAAGACGTTCGATGCAACTCCCGCTCAAGGAAGACGCACCGATGTCCAGCGAGAGCGTGACCGCGCCCGCCAAGGCGGGTGAGCCGCAGCCGTCGAAGCCTGTGAACGACCAGTTGATCGACGAGTTGGTGGGCCGGGCCGAGGGCCGAGCTTGCGACTGACCAGCTACGCCGCGCGCCCCGGCCCCGGCGTACCGGCGCCTCTTGCGGGCCCGCCGACGTGTCACGGCGGCCGGATGGGAGCTGAGATGTCATCCGGTCGACCTACTCAGGCCGGGGTTGAGTACATGAGCTCATCCCCGGCACACCGCCGCGGGGCGAGTATCAGTGCAACGGACAGGCACACAAGGCCTGTTCGTCCGACTGAGCCAGATGGGGAGACTCTTCCATGTCCCGACGTATCGCTGTGTCCGTGACCGCCGGTGTCGTCGTTCTCGCAGGTGCCGGTGCCTTCGCCCTCGCCTACGCCGGCGACCAGCCTCCCGCCCTTGCCCACAGCACGGCTCGCTACACCGCCCCCGCCGGCGACAGCGACGGCTCCCTCACCTTCACCACCGAGGTCACCGCCTCCCCCGGCGTCAAGAGCGTCAAGGTCCTGGCCTGGCCGGCGGACTCCTCCCTCGCCAAGCAGAAGCTCACCGCCAAGGACATGACCGCCGCTGAGGCGGCCACCTGCAAGCCCTCCGGCAAGGACACCGTGCAGTGCACCTACACCACCACGGTCACGTCCGCCGAAGCTGCAGCGTCCCCCCACGGCGCCTGGCACATCGCCGTCCTGGCCGAAGCAAAGGACGGCACCACCACCCTCGACAACAAGGCGGCCGACTTCACCGTCCGGTAGGCGTCCCCTTCTGCCGTGCCTGTTCTCGGGGCCAGAAGGTGCCTGAGGGGCGACGGGGTTCGGGCTGACGCTCGGCGGGGGAACGCGACCATGACGGTCGCTTCGGCGGCGAGGCCGGCCGGGCTGCCCAGGTGACGGTGCAGGCGCGGCCCGACCGGGACGGTGTCCTGGACCTCGGTACGTGCTGCCTGATCTCGGGGCCGAGGGAGCGGGCGAGCCGGATCGTGATGCCTTAAGGGGTCGGCTCCGGAAACCCTTCGGGGGTTGACGTTGGAGTCCAAGCGGTGCTGGGCAGCTGTCAGGGTTCAACCGCCACCGTCTCAATGGGCTGCTGATCGCAGGTCTGACGTCTCGGTGAGGTTGGACTCGGCGCAGAGGTCACGCCTCAGAATGTTGCGGGTACGCTCCGCTGGTGTCGAAGAGGCAGAAGACGTACCGCTCTGCGGCCCGCGCCGCTGGCGCGGGCATCGTTGTCGAGAAGGCGCCACGGGCGGCGGTTCCGGCCTGGACAGCCCGTCGTCGCCTACACGCGGGTTCTGCAGTTCTCGGCGGGGTCGTAGGGGGCGCCATCGTTGTACCTGCGCTCTTGGAGCGATTCGGGGCAACGCGCTCCGGTGCGTGGGTGCCCGCCATGTTCGCGGGGTTGGCTTTGGCGCTGGGAATTCCGCTCCTGTATACGACGTTTCGCTCCGTGCGTCACGGCCCTGGTTTGCAGCTTCTCACTGCTCGGACTGTCACGGGTAACCGCACGGTCGATCTGAGCAAGCTGACGTGGATACGTCGAGTTCGTGTCCCCAGCAAGGAGGGCTGGTTGGACCAGTTCTGGATCAAGGACTGCCGAGGTGTCGTCCTCCTTGTGGACAAGGAGGTACTCATCGGTCCGATAGGGCAGGCGGTGGTTCACAGTTCGGGGATCTCAGGCTCACTGGGAACCGTGAAGATCTCTCGGCATGCGGCCGTCGGGCTTGGCCTCAACGAGCCCTCGACTGCATACCGGGCAGCCCGCGCATGCGCAGATGTTCTTCTCGGGATCCTGACCCCCGGGGCAGTCGCCGCTCTTGGAATCCTGGCCGGCTGGCTCACCAGATCAGCGTGAGCCATAGCCAAGGAGATGGGAGAGGGTGTCGATCATCCCGAACGATTCTCGCGAGATTGGCCGTCGCCTCCCATGTCCCTGGGCCGCGCCGTGTGTCGTACCCTGACCGCCGCCGAGCGCCACCGAGGGTTGCCGCCGACCAGACCTCTCGGTCAGGTCGTACGCCTCAAAGACTTTCCATGATCTCTCTGTCAGACTTCGCCACAGGACCTCTCCGGCCGGTTGCTGATGTTCGAAAACAACAGCGAACCGGACGAAGGGGTCACCTTCAGACGAGGAAGCGATCAGGAACAGCCTCGCAGGGTGATCCTTAGAAGACGACGGCCTCTGGAAGAACCTGCAGGTATTCAGGTGGCCCGGAGGGCGATGAGCGGGGCATCAGTTCGGGGCTTGAGTGGCTCATTGGTGCTTATCGGTGAACCAGTCGATCAGGCCCTGGGCCGTGTTGTGAGCGGAGTCGATCCCGGGCATTTCGTCGGTGACGGTCTCGGCGCTGCGGGAGAACATGTCCTGCTCGTACTCCGTGAGTGCCGTCTCGATGTCGTCGGGGTGCGCGGCGAGGGCTTCACCGAGTTCGGCGCCGTCGAGCATGGCCAGGTTGGCGCCCTCGCCGTTGGGAGCCGAGAGGTGGGCGGCGTCGCCGAGCAGGGTCACCCCCGGAAAACGGTCCCACCGGTGCCCGGTCGGCAGAGCGTAGAGGGGGCGCAGTACCGGCGGGATGTCGCTGTCGGTGATCAGCGCGGTGAGCTCCGGCGCCCAGCCGTCGAATTCCTGCGCGATCCGCGCGGTGGCCGTGGCGGCATCGGCGAAATCGACGGCCGCGAACCAGTCCTGCGACTCGGACAGCCCCACGTAGGCGTGCAGAGTGTCACCCTTTTCCCGGTGAGCGAAGATCTCCCTGCCCGGCATGGGAGCGATCAGCATCCCGCCGCCGACCGCCTTCGCGGCGGCCGGGTGCCGTGTGCCGGCGTCGATCAGGTAGGTCTCCACCACCGATTTACCGATGTACTCGGGTATGGCGGTGGACAGCAGCGGCCGGACCCGTGACCACGCGCCGTCCGCGCCGACCAACAGGCTGGTGACCACGGTAACGCCATCGGCGAACGTCACCTCGTGGCGACCCTCGCCGAGGGCACGCACGCGGCTGACCTTGTGCCCCCACCGCACGGTGCCTGCCGGGAGTGAGTCGAGCAGGACCTGTCGCAGGTCACCGCGCTGCACTTCGGGTCGTCCGCCCGTGCCGTCGTCTGCCTGGTCGAGCAGGACGGTCCCGTCCCGGTCGAGGATACGGAGCGCCTGGCGGCCCTCCAGGACGATGGCGTGGAACTCGTCCATCAGGCCGGCCGCCTTGAGTGCGAGCTGCCCGTTGTAGTCGTGGATGTCGAGCAATCCGCCCTGCGCGCGGACCGAGGGGGAGGACTCCGCCTCGTAGACCGTGACCGGGATTCCGTGGACGTGCAGCACGCGGGCCAGCGTGAGTCCGCCGAGTCCGGCGCCGATGACCGTGACGGGGTTGTGCATGGTGGCTCCTTAGGGATGGGGCCGCCCGGTGAGCTCCGGCCGGCCGTCTCTGGAAAGGTGCCAGCCCCCGCCGACGAGCTACCGACATCCGGCCGACGGCCCCCGACAGTGCTCCGACATGACACCGACAACGCAGACCCGCTGGCTCAACCAGGTGGACACGCCCCCTGGTTGGGCCCGCAACCAAGTGGGGACCGCGAGCGGTGGTGGCCGTTTTCAAGGCTCTGTCCGCAGCTTCGTGAATCCCCAGGTCAGGGGCGGGCGGGAACGCGGGATCGTTTCGGCAGCGTGTTTCCTGCCGTGGCGAGCAAGGCGGTCGAGGATGTGCTGTTTCCCGGGGCCGCTGTGCGAGTGAGCATGTCAGCGACTCCCCCGGCGCCCTGGTGGTCGAGGCGCTATCCACAGGTCGGCCGGGCCTTGGCCCGGACTGTCGGAAGCAGGCGAGACGCGTGCACAGCTCGTACCAACGCACCCTGAAAGAAAAGCCGTTGGGCTCGCGACCGGTCGTGGTCCGGCTCCGGGTGCGCCGGTACTTCTGCGACCGGAAGAGGCGTTCCCGGAAGAGGTTTGTCGAGCAGGTGCCGGGCCTGACCCATCGGCACGGCCGGTCAAGCACCGGGCTGACGGGATGGCCGGTGCAGGGCGGGTTGAGGTTGGTGCGGGGCGGGATGATCTCGTCGATTCGGTCCAGGATGTCGTCATCGATCCGGACGTCAGCCGCAGCGAGCTGACGTCAAGGTGCCCGGCCGTGCCAGGGCCGAGAACCACCGAGGGGACAGCCCGGTGAGAAGCCGCGCACGCGAGTGCCAGGTGGGTCAGGGGGACGCCAGAGAACGGCAGGACACGGCACATCCTGGTCGGATCCGGACGGCAACGAGTTCTGCGTTACCGCCCGCCCGGCGCCTACCGGACGGGGCCATAACACGGCCGGACTACACCGCGGCCCGCGCCGACTTGCGGTTACCGCGTTGCGGTGGCCAGTGCCGCGCGGATGGCGTCCTCGCCGACCGGCTGGCCCTTCTCGTTCGAGAACGGCCCGTACGGGGTCCCCCACACCGGCGTGCCCGTCGCCTGCCGCCAGCTGTCGGCCAGCGGTCCCGCGTCCACCACGCTGTACCCGATGGACTCGATGAATTCGGTCACCGCCGCCTTCGCCGGCGCGGAGTCCCCGGCGATCGGCAGGCAGGAGCGGTCGACCGCCCCCGCCGGGTGACAGCAGGTGCTTGAAGAAGATGTTGTTGAACGCTTTCACGAGCATGACGTCCGGGATGTACCGCAGAAGCAGCGCGCTCGAGGTGAGCGACTTGCTGTCGAGCTCGGGAATGTGCCCGTCACGCTCGGGGCCGTAGTTGCACGGGTCGATGACCGTCTTCCCGGCCAGTGGCGCGGCGGGCAAGTTGGGGAAGGCCTTGACCGGCACCGTGACCACGACGATGTCACCGGCCGCCGCGACAAAGGGCCCCTCCGCTCCCAGGCGTGGGAGCGGAGGGGCCCTTTGCTACGCGGGGTGGTCAGGTGTGCCCGGGTGTCGGGTGGGCCTTGCCGAGACTGCGGGCGTACGCTCCCGGCTCCTGGCTGTTCGGCCCCTTTTCCACGTCGAGCTCGACCCGCGTCTGCCCGGCAGGGCCTCCAGTACCGTCGCCGCCGCGACGTCCTCCGCGCGGGCGGCGACCGCGGCCGCCGGCGTCGCTGCGGCCGTGGACCGCTGCCCGGCAGCGTGGCGGGCCTGGGAGGCCAGCAGAGCCGTAGGGGTGTAGGCGTCCTTGAGTCGGTGCCGGTATCCACGATGTGCGCGTGAAAGTGACCCGCTCCTCATCGTTGAGACGCCATGCGACGCCTCAGGATTCGAACTCCGAAGTCCAGGTGCCCAGGGCGATCTCGGCGGTGATGCCGGGCCCGAAGCCGGCCATCAGGCCGCGGTGTCCCTCAAGGGCTGATGCCTCGGCGAACATGCGGGCCAAAGCGTCGAGTACCACCGCGCTGGCTATGTTTCCGTACTCGGTGAGCGTGGCGCGGCTGAAGCGGAACGCCTCGGGTGGCACGTCGAGGAAGAGGCTCAGGTCGTCCAGGATGCGCGGACCGCCCGCGTGGATGATGTAGAAGTCCATCTTGCTGGCGTTCCATTGGTGCTGTTCCGCGACGGCCTGCAGCGCCGGGGCGAGTGGCTCCATGGTCCCGGGCACGCGCTTGTCGAGCTGGAAGTGGAAACCTGTGGACCGGACCGCGTAGGAGATCCAGTCCTCGGTGCTCGGGATGATGTACGAGCCGTTGCGTTCCAGGCGGACTCCAGTGCCACCGTTGCCCCGGATCACGGCCGCGGCGAGTCCGTCGCCGAACAGGCCGTTGGACAGCAGCGATCCCACGCCCAGATCGGTGGGCTGATAACACAGCGAGCAGAACTCGCAGGCGACGACGAGCACGTTGGCGTCGGGGTACGCCGTGCAGAAGTCGTGTGCCCGGTTGATGGCTGCGCCGCCTGCTGCGCAGCCGAGTTGGGCGATCGGCATCTGGCGTGTCTCCGGCCGGAAGCTCATCTCGCCGATGAGCCATGCGGTCGGCGGGGGCATCATGAAGCCGGTGCAGGAGACGTAGATGATCATGTCGATCTGCTGCGGCTCCAGTTCCGCGTGGTCGAGCGCCCGGCGCACCACGGCCGGAACGCGGGCCTTGGTGTGCGCCTCATAGGTGGTGCTGCGGGCGTCGAAGCCCGGGTGCTGCAGCACCTTCTCGATCGGCTGGATCAGATGCCGCTTCCGCACCCCGGTGTGCTCGATCAGGCGGAGGATCAGATCGAGCTGCGGATGGTCGCCGTGCAACCGTTGCGCCAGCTCGAGGGTTTCTTCGTTGGTGATGACGTACTCGGGTACCTGGATTGCCGGCTTGCAGAGAACCGCCATGGAATGCCTCCCGCGGACGTGGTCGACATAGCCGGGCCCTGGCCTGATGCGGGCTATTCGTCTTCCGGCAGCAGCCACCCGGATCCGTCCGCGCGGAAACAGTGCGAACAGACCTGTGGTGGGCTCCGCCGCCGGATTCGATACCCCTGGCACGGGCGCGGTCGGGGCAGATGTCGAAGACTCAAGTTCTCCCCGTTCGGGCGGAGGTGATCCGCCACGGCTTGATCAGCCGTCCGACTCACGCTACGACGGGAGGATGAGCGTCGCATGTCGAGCGAGAAGCACAACGGAACGGCCCGGATCATTGCAGGTTCAGCCGTCCATCTCCTTGACCAAGGGGTCATCGGGTTGCTGGCCCTGGGCCTCCCCGGACGCCACCGCTGGCGCCAGGTACTTCCTGATCGTCTTGCGATCCAGTCCCCAGGGACGCGGCCCGGCTCGCTCTGCGAGCGGCTCGCCTACCGGTGGACATGGATCTCGGTGATGTCGACCACGACGGAAGTTCTCCTCATCCGGGCAGACCGTCGGCCTGCCGACCCGGGCCGAGGGGCAGGGCACCGCGAGCTCCGCGATGACCAGGTCCCTCGATCCCGAACTCCGCCGTACCCATCACCGATCAGGAGAAGTGGGGAGGGGGACCTACGTGACCCCTTGAACCACCCTTGATCGCCGACAGGCGGGCGATTCACACCCGGAGGCGAGCACCACGCCCCGCCCCGCCGCTGGGCCCGGCGGGGCGGGGCGCAGTGCTGCGGGTGGCCGCCATCCAAAGGCCTACGAGGGGACCTCGGACACATGGACTCGGCGCGTTGCCGGGGGCGCCGCGGTCACCAGACGACGGGCAGCGCCAGCGGATAGCGCCAGATCGACGTCCTGTTCCAGCGCACTTCTTCGGCCGGCTTCGCGAGCTGAAGGTCGGGGAAGCGCTCCAGAAGGGTTCCGAGTGCGACTTGCAGTTCTGTGGTGGCCAGCGGAGCGCCGAGACAGTGATGCCCACCCCAGCCGAAGGTCATGTGAGACGGGCCGGTGCGCTCCAGATCCAGCTCATCAGGACGGTCGAACTTCCGGCCGTCACGGTTGGCCGTCAGATAGGAGACGTGCACGATGTCCCCCGCGTGGATCGTCACTCCGCTCAGTTCCACGTCTTCCGTGGCCACGCGGGGGATGCCGACGCCTTTGCGGAAGGGGATGAAGCGCAGCAGTTCCTCGATGGCCTGCGGGAGCATTCCAGGATCGGAGCGCAGCATGGCGAGCTCTTTGGGACGGGTGAGCAGGGCGTAGGCGATGTTCCCGATCTGGTAGGTGGTGGTGTCCTGGCCGGTGATGAGCAGGACCATGGCCATAACTGCCAGTTCCTGGTCGTTGAGAATCTCGTCTCCGTCACGAGCCGCGGCCAGAGTGCTGATCAGGTCCTCGCCGGGGTTCTCACGCCGGTGTGCCGTCAACCTCTCGAAGTAGGCACGCAAATAGGCCTTGGCCTGTACGGCGTTGTCCCGGTTGTCGATGCCGGTGTCCATCATGGTCCGGGCGTGGGAGCGCAGTTGGGCCCGATCGGCCTCGGGGATGTCGAGGACCTCGCAGATGGTGGCCAGGGGCAGGGGGTCCGCCAGGTGCTCGGTGAGGTCTGCGGGAGAACCGTGCTCCTCCATCCGGTCCAGCAGCTCGTCCACGACATGCTGGGTGCGGACCCGCATGCGTTCCATGTGGCGGGGCGCGAAGCCTTTGGAGATCAGGCTGCGCAGGCGGCTGCTGCCCGGTGGGTCCATCACGTTGATCGCCTCGTCCTGAACGATGGGTTCAGGGGTCATGCGCGGAAAATTCAGGCCGATGACGGCGCTTCGGCTGAAACGCCGGTCGGTGGTCACCGTCCGCACATCGTCGTAGCCTGTGACGAGCCAGGCTTCGCCGTCGCCGTGGGGCAGCCGGATGCGCGAGACGGGCTCTTCGGTCATCAAGTGCTTGAGCACAGGGTCGAACTCGAGCGCCTCGGCATAGTCGAACGGACAGTTTCTCGGGACGGCGACTGGTTCCATGCGAGGCTCCCTACGGGGGTCTGGTGAGTAGCTCGAAGATGCCCGGGGGCCGGACAGGACATGGGTGCCCGATCGCCTGCAAAGGCACTCACCCATCCGGCCAATCGGCCGAACCTGGTGCGCCGGCCTCCGTCTCTTCGGATCCCGCGACGCGCCGCTCCCGGACAACCAGAGGTTTTCCTCGGCATCGTCGCGGCCCGGCACCGCCACCCGGCGGGCGGCTGCCGGATCCGCGCGTCGGCCCGTATGTCGCGGCGGCGCCCGAGCGGTGCGACGGTATTCACAGGGGGTCTGCCGGAAACCGTACGAAGGGCGGTGGCCCCGATGGAACTCCCGCTGGTCGTGGGCGTCGACGGATCGGAATCGAGTCTGCCGGCGGTCGACCGGGCGTCGGCGGCTCGGCCGACGGCACGGGCTCCGTCCGGTTCGCCGCCCGCGAGGCCGAGGCTCGCGGCTGCGCCCTGACCGCCGTACGGGCCTGGCGCAACCCGGCTCACCAGCCGGGCTCCCTGGTGACGGAGTCCGGCGCGGTGGGTCCACGGCTCGCGGCGGATGCCGCCGACGCGCTCGGAGAGGGAGCCACGGCCGCCCTCGACGACGCACTGCGCGGAGCCGCCCATGAGCATCCCGGGCTCGATGTCGGCCGCAAGGCAGTCGAGGGTCCCGCCCATCACGTCCTTCTGGAGGCTTCGGCCGATGCCGACCTGATCGTCGTCGGCGCGCTGCGCCGACAGGGGCACTTCGGTCTGCAACTCGGCAGGGTCGCCCACGCCCTGCTGCACCACTCCGCGTGCCCCGTCGCAGTCGTCCCCCGCCCGGTGTGAGGTCCGCCCGGGTTCCCGGTTCACCACCCGGAACGCATGCGGCCGGGCGCTTCGCCTCCTGGAACCGGAACCCACGAGGAATCCGGTGAAGCCGCTCAGTCCGCGTGAGCCCAGCACCATCAGGTCGGCCTGGTCCGCCGCCTTCAGGAGGGCGGCCGTGGCCGGGCCTTCCATCTGCTCGTCAGTGAGGGGGACGTCGGGGCACTCGGCGCGGACGCGTTCCTCGGCCCGCTGCAGCGAACGTCGGGCCAGATGCCGCTGGGCGGCTCCCGCGATCTCGCGCTCCTGCTGACGGGGGTGCCAGTCCCAGGCGTGTACCAGGTGCAGCGGTCGGTCCCGCCGCTCGGCCTCGCGGGCCGCCCATGCGGCGGCTGCCAGGCTCTCGACGGATCCGTCGACTGCTGCGACAACGGGCGAATGCATGTCGGCAGCTCCAGCGCTCGGTCTGTCGTCCGGTACCAGCGTCACGCTGCGGTCCGTGCTGGGGCAGAGGCGGCCCGGTCCCCTCCGCGGGGGCCGTCCGGCCCCTCTCCGTGACGCCTGCCGTCAGTCGGGAAGGAAAAGGTGACACGTCTCGCCCGGTTGCACGCTGACCACCCGGTCCGGCAGCCGGATGTCGATCGGTGAGCGGTCCGACGGCGGCACCGTCACTTCCAGCCCGCCGCGTTTCAGCCGCAGCCGGACACCCCAGTGCCCCTGGTAGCGGAGGGAGAACCCGTAGGTCGACAGCTCCGGCAGCGGCACCGGGTCGAGCCACAGCGCCCCCTCGCGGGTCTCCAGTCCGGTCAGTCCGCGCTGGACGAGGTCGAGGGTGCCGGCCATGGCGCCCAGGTGGATGCCCTCGCCCGTGGTGCCGCCCTGGAGGTCGGCGATGTCGCCGCGCAGGGCCTCCTGGCAGTACGTCCACGCCTCGGCTCGCCGCGCGCGGGCCAGGACCCAGCCGTGCACCAGACCGCTGAGAGTGGAGCCGTGGCTGGTGCGCTGGAGATAGTGGTCGACCGTCCGGTGCCAGGCGTTCTCGTCCAACGGGTAGCCCAACCGCTGGAAGAGGCCGCGGAGTTCGGTCGGCGAGAACAGAAAGCCGAGCATCAGGACGTCGGCCTGTTTGGACGCCTTGTAGCGGTTGGCGGTGTCGCCCTCCGCCTCCAGGATCCGGTCCAGGCGCCGGATGTCGCCGTACCGCGAGCGGTACTCCTCCCAGTCGAGTTCGGCGAGGTCGCCGTAGCCGTCGAACTGGCTGACGACGCCGTCGTGGAAGGGCACGTGGAGCGTGCGCGAGACGTCCTCCCACTGTTCGAGCTCACCGTCGTCCAGGCCGGTGCGCTCGGTGAGTTCGCGTCGCCGGGGTTCGGGCAGGGTCCGCAGTACGTCCAGGGTGCGTGCGAGCACCCAGGCGGCGGTGACGTTGGTGTAGGCGTTGTCGTCGAGGCCTGGCCGGCGCGCTTCGGGATAGGCGTCGTGGTACTCGTCGGGACCCATCACGCCCCTGATGCGGTGTCGGCCCAGCCGCTCGTCCCAGGTGGCCGAGTCCGCCCAGAAGCGGGCGATCTGGAGCATCATCTCGGCGCCCTTGGTGTGCAGGAACTCGGCGTCGCCGCTGGCCTCGCAGTACCGCCACACGTTGTACGCCACTGCCGAGCCGACGTGCCGCTGGAGCCGCGAGTGGTCCGGCAACCAGCGTCCCGACCGCGGGTTGAGATGCAGCTGCTGCGTCTCCTCGCGTCCGTCGCTGCCGCTCTGCCAGGGGTACAGCGCACCGCGCCGGCCGATCGCACGGGCCGCGGCGCAGGCGCGGTCGAGGCGGCGGTGCCGGTAGCGGAGCAGCGCGCGCGAGACCTCTGGGAAGTGCAGGTCGAGGTACGGCAGCACGAACAGCTCGTCCCAGAAGACATGGCCGCGGTACCCCTCGCCGTGCAGTCCTCGGGCCGGTACGCCGGCGTCCAGCTCCGCCGTGTGCGGGGAGAGGGTCTGCAGGACGTGGAACAGGTGCAGCCGCAGGATGTCGCCGGCCTCCCCGGGGACGTCCAGTTCGGCTCGGCGCCACAGCTGGTCCCAGGCCGTCAGATGGTCTTCGAGCAGCTGGTCGAAGGGGGGTGCCGCGCCGACGCGGTCGATCGCGGCGTCCAGTGGGTCGCTGATCGCGGGATCGCGGGAAGTGTGCAGGGCGACGGTCTTGTCGACGGTGACGGCGCGGCCGGGACGCAGACACAGAGTCACCCGCTGGCCGACACGCGGGTCCTCATGCCAGTCGGTGACCGGCGCGTCGGCGGTCAGTCGGGCCGCCATGCCGATGCGGACGTCGGAGGTGCGGGTCCGGCAGCGCAGCCACACCTTGTCCGGCTCGACGGAGCCCGTGTGCACCCTGGTCAGGTGGCTGCCGTTCAGATCCCGGTAGCGCGCGACCCCGGAGTTGGTGACGCCGGCGTCCAGCGCCGCCTCCACTTCGAGGTCGTCGGCGAACCCCTCGGCCGTGAACTCGGAGCGCAGGGCAGCCAGATGGGGGTCGGCCATGTGCACGAGACGCTGCTGCCGCATCGCCAGCACCCTCCCGTCGCCGAGCCCGTATCGTGTCCGGCGCTCCAGTAACCCCGTGTCCAGGTGCAGTACCTGCCCGTGGTCGAGCACCTCGGCCGTGTCGGGGGTGAGCCACTGCCGACCCGCGAGGCGGAACCGGAGTGGCAGCCAGTTGGGGAAGTTGACCATGTCCTCGTTCTCCACCCGGCGCCCCGCGACGTCCGTGGAGAGCCGGTCGTAGCAGCCGGCCACGTAGGTGCCCGGGTAGTGCACGCCGTCCGCAGTGCACTCCGGCAGCGCCCCGCGGGTGGCGAAGCAGCCGTTGCCCAGCGTGCACAACGACTCCCGCAGGCTCTCTTGCGCCGGGTCATATCCCTGGTACTCCCACGTCCAGCCCGTCACCGCCGTGCTCCCTCGTCGAGCAGCTCTCCGAGGTCGTGGACGACGATGTCGGCGCCGTGCCGAAGAACCCTGTCCGGCCTGCCCGGATCGACGGTGCGGTCCACGCCGACGAGGAGCGCGAAGCCACCGCTGCGGGCCGCTTCGACGCCCGCCAGGCCATCCTCGGCGACGGCCGCGCGGGCGGGCCCGACACCGAGCCGGCGTGCCGCTTCGAGGAAGAGGTCGGGCTGCGGTTTCCCGGCGAGCGCCAGGCGGGCCGCCTCGCCACCGTCGACCAGAACCTCGAAGAGGTCCAGCACGCCCGCCCCGGTGAGCAGTTCGCGGGCGGGTCTCGACGCGGAGGCCGCGGCGACGGGCACCCCCGCCGCGCGCAGCGCGCGTACCAGCCGCACGGTCCCCGGACAGGCCTCGACGCCCTGCTCGCGGATCCGCTCGGTGAACAGTGGCTCCTTGTCCGCCGCCACAACACGCACGGTCTCGGACCCCGGATCGGGGCCGCGCGAGGTCAGAAAGGCGGCGGCGCCGTCCAGCCGGGATCTGCCGTCCACGTACCGCGGGCAGTCGTCGCCGTAGTCGAAGGGGCGCCGCCGAGTGGGATCCTCGGGCGGGTCCTCGGTCAGGAAGGTGTCGAAGGCGGTCTTCCATGCGGCAGCGTGCACCTTCGCCGAGCCGGTGATCACCCCGTCGGTGTCGCACACGGCCGCTTCGATGCCCCGCGGTTCCGGCGCGAGCACGTCATGGGTCCGAGCAGCGATCATGATTCCCCCTCTGTGCGGGCACGTACAACGTTCACACCGTCTGCGGCACGACCGCCACCGGGGAGTCCGCGTGATGGAGCAGGGTGTGACTCACCCTGCCGAGCTGGAGCCCGAGGTGACCGTGCCTGCGCCGGGCCCCGACGATCACCAGGTCGGCGGCTGCCGAGCGCCGCACCAGGACGCTGTGTGCCGGTCCCTCGGCCGTGACTCGGCGCACCCGGACGCCGGACCGGCCACCGCGTCCCGCAGCAGCGCTTCGAGGAGGGCCGAAGCCCGCTCCTCGTGCCGCGGCGCCGTGTTCCCCGCGAGCGCGGGATCATCGGCGCTCTCGTGAACGGGGCAACGCCAGGCACGTACGACGTCCAGGATGCAGCCGCGCGCCTCGGCCTCACGGAAGGGCGAAGCGCACGGCCTCGGCTCCGGTCACAGGCTCGCCCGCGCCCAGCAGGATCCGCTGGTGGGAACCGGCCGGGCCCGCACTGTCGCCCCGGACCACGATCACCGGGCAGTGCGCGCGGGCCGCCACGGCAAGGCCTACCGAGCCGAGGAGCATGCCCTTCAGCTCACCGCGGCCGCGCGATCCCGTGACCAGGACGAAAGCATCGTCGCCCGCGCGCAGGAGAGCGTCCGCCGCGTCGTCGGGGACGACGCCGGTGGTGATCTTCACATCCGGCTGCCGCTGTCCGGCGCGCTCGGCCGCGGCGGCGACGAGGTTCTCCGCGAGTACCCGCCCTGTTGGGCGGCTCAGGCTGTTGGACGGAACGGCTCGCTCGTACCGCTCCCAGCGCGAGGCGTGCACCGGGCGCAGCGGAAGGCCGTGTCGGGCGGCCTCGTCCACCGCCCAGTCGACCGCCGTCAGGCTCGCATCGGATCCGTCGACGCCCGCGACCAGGGCACGTGTCATCGTCCCCACCGCCTTCCATACCGCACAGGGGTCCACTTCCCCGTCGCACCGGCCGGCGGGCCGCACGAGGGGCTGATGGGCCCTTGGCGGGGACGATCGGCCCATGTGGCCCGCGCGGCCACAGCCGGAAGCTGAGGTCGGGGCCCCTGAACGGGTTGGCCACCACTGCCGCCCACGAAAGCGAGGCTCGGCCATGAAGCCCACGAGGACAGGCGCTCTCATGGTCGGCGATGTCGTCACCGCGCGGTGCGCACGCCGTTCAAAGACCAAGAGTTCCGGAGGCGCGCGACCTCGGCCCCGCCGAGCTCACCCGTCCTCACCTCATCATTTCGAGGAGGAGATCATGCAGACCAGCCCGCACGTCGTGAGCGACGTGATGACTCGCGCCGTCGTCGCCGTCGGCCGCGACGCGCTGTTCAAGGACATCGTCCGGCTCATGGAGGGGTGGAAGGTCAGCGCGCTGCCCGTGCTCGAGGGTGACGGCCGGGTGGTCGGGGTCGTCTCGGAGGCCGACCTGCTGCCCAAGGAGGAGTTCCGGGACCGCGTTCCGGACCGGTTCACCCAGCGGCAGCGCTTGTCCGACCTGGCGAAGGCGGGCGCGCTGACCGCCGAGGAGGTGATGAGCAGCCCGGCGGTCACCGTGCACGGCAACACCACGCTGGCCGAGGCGGCACGCATCATGGCCAGGCGCAACGTCAAACGGCTGCCCGTCATCGACGACGAAGGAAGGCTCGAGGGCGTCGTCAGCCGCTCGGATCTGCTCAAAGTCTTCCTGCGGGACGACGAGGACCTCACCGAAGAGGTACGTCAGGAGGTCGTCGACCGCCTGTTCCCGCTGCCCGCCGACCACATCCGGGTCGAGGTGTCCGAGGGGGTCGTGACCCTGACGGGGTGGGTGGACGGCCCAGAGCTGATACCGGTGGCCGAACGTCTGGCACGGGCCGTCGAGGGAATCGTCGACGTCCACTGCCACCTCGCCGGTGCGAGCGGCGCCCAGTAACGCGCGGTGGAGATCCACTCGGTCCCGACGCACACGCCACTCGGGGTCAACCGCCCTCTTATCGAGCCTTCTTGAGCCTGGCAGCGGTGTGCGCGGCCGGCGATCCACCGGCCGCGCACACCTGATGCGGCCCGACGCCCCCTGCCTCAGCCGCGCCGCACCTGGATGGTCCTGGTCCCCGCCTTCTCCGTCGGGACCGGGACCGTGATGGTCGGCACCCCGTCCTTGTGCTCCGCGGTCGACTCCTCACCCCGCGGCGCCCGCGTCAGTCGTGGGGCACCACCGCTACGGGTGCCCCGGCGTGCTGGAGCACGGCGTGCGCCACCGGGCCGATGCGGCCTCCGACCCACGCGTGGCGCTTCTTCCGCCCGACGACGACCAGTGACGCGTCCCGTGAGGCGTGCACCAGATGACGGCCCGCGCTGCCGATGACGGCCTGCGCGCGCACCTCCACCCCGGGGAACTTTTCCTGCCACGGCCGCAGAACGTCGCTCAGTCCGTGCCGTGTCCCCTCCGCCAGTTCGGCGCTGAGTCCCGAGTCGAGAACCGCGCCGTAGCCGTAGACGGTCGCCGGATTCCAGCCGTGGACGACCCGTAGGCCGGTCGCGCGACGGCGGGCGGTCTCGAAGGCGAACTCGACGACGGCGTCCCCCGGTTCCTCCAGGTCCAGCCCGAGGACCACGTCACGGTACGGAGTGGTGCCCGACGGGGCGCCCGTGGCGTCCGGACGATGCTCGTCCTCCGCGTGCTCACCGGCTCGTACGAGAACGACGGGCCGCTCGGTGCGCGCCACGACCGCGAGGGCGACGGAGCCGACCAGGAAACCGGTCACCGTGCCCAGGCCCCGGGAGCCGAGGACCAGCAGTTCGGTGGCCTCCGGGGCTGACAGCAGGGCCGGGACGGCCTCCGCTTCGGCCTGCCGGGTGCTGATCCGCAGGCCGGGGTGGCGTTCCGTGAGCCGGGATTCCGCCTCGTGCAGCAGGTGAGCGGACCACTCGCGCTGCGCTTCCATCGCGCCCGGCGCCGGGACCCCCATGTAGGGGATGTACAGAGAACCCAGCGGGTCTCCGGCATGCAGGAGACACAGAGGTGTCTCTCGTTGCGTTGCTTCGCGAGCGGCCCAGTCTACGGCGGCCAGGCTTTCGGGCGAGCCGTCGAGACCGACGATGATGGCGGGCATGTGCGGACCTCCTTCAGGGATGCACCGTCAGTCTCCGAGCCACGCGCCTGCCGCAGGAGGGGCCGGAGGTCCCGGCCCCGAGCCGATCGGCCCCCGGGCGCGGGTACGGCGGCGCGGCACGCCGGGCCGGGGATCAGGTCGTCGGCCCGGCGAAGCGCTGTCCGTCGGCGTATCAGGGGTGCACCGGCATACGGGTGTCGCTGCGCTCCCTCAGGCGCAGGTGCCGTGCGTGTCAGCGCTTACGGCTTCTGCGCCGGCACCCGCCACACCAGCGTGGTGCCGCCGCCCTCGGGCTTCTCCAGTTCGAGTCGACCGCCCAGCTGCTCGGCGCGCTCCGCCATGTTGCGCAGCCCGCTGCGGCGGCCTTCGGCGGGGATGCCGACACCGTTGTCCGTGACCGACAGCCGCACCTCGCGTCCGTCCGTCGCCAGGAGCACGTCGGCGCGGTCCGCATGGGCGTGCCGGGCGATGTTGGTGAGGGCCTCGGAGAGCACCGCCACCACGTGATCGGCGATCTCCTTCGGCACGTCGGTGTCCAGCAAGCCTTCCATCCGGACGCTGGGGGCGAAGCCGATGACCGGCGCCGCCTGCCCGACCACCCGTACGGCCCGTGCCCGCAGTCCGGCCTCTTCTGCGCCGTCGCGGGTCCGCAGACCGAAGATGGTCGATCTGATGATCTTGATGGTTTCGTCCAGGTCGTCGACCGCGCGCACCACGCGCTCCGCGGCCTCCTCGTGCTCGATGAAACGGCCGGCGCTCTGGAGCGTCATGCCGGTGGCGAAGAGCCGCTGGATCGCCAGGTCGTGCAGGTCACGTGCGATCCGGTCACGGTCCTTGAGCACCGCGACCTCCTCGGCGTCCTGGCGCCGTTCCGCCAGCTCCATCGCGAGGGCGGCCTGTCCGGCGAAGGTGTTCAGGGGCTCGGTCTCCATCGCCGAGAACACCGGCCGGCCTGCCTTTCGCGCCAGCAGGACCACGCCTCGTGGACCCGCGTCGCCCGTGCCGATGGGCACGGCGACGGCGGGGCCGAGTCCGTCGAACCTCGGAGGCTCCAGGGAGATCCGATCGTCTCGGCCGACATCGGCGCTGGACACCGGGACGGCGCCGGAGAAGGCAAGCCCCATCAGACTGCTGTGCATGGGCAGGACAAGGCCCCGGTGTGCATCGGCGTCCATGCCGACGGCGATCTCCACGGCGAGCAACCCGGAGTCCCCCAGGGGCAGCGCGACCGCAGCGAGGGCGGATCCGGTGATCTCAGCGGCCCGCTCGGCGATCAGAGCGAGGACCTCCGTGCGTTCAGCGCCGGACATCAGGCTGTGGGTGATCTCCGCGTTCGCCCGCAGCCACCGTTCCCGTAGCCGGGACTCCTCATACAGGCGCGCGTTGTCGATGGCGACGCCTGCCGCCACGGCCAGCGTGAGGGTGACCGAGACGTCCTCCTCGTCGAATTGGGCGCCGCCCCGCTTCTCGGTCAGGTACAGGTTGCCGAAGACCTGGTCGCGCACCCGGATGGGGACGCCGAGGAAGGTGTTCATCGGAGGGTGGTGGGCCGGGAAGCCGTACGAGGCCGGGTGCTCGGAGATCTTCGCCAGGCGCAGCGGCTCGGGGTGACGGATCAGCTCCCCCAGGATCCCGTGGCCCTCCGGGTACGGTCCGATACTGGCGATCTGCTCCTCGCTGACTCCGACCGTGTGGAAGGCCGAAAGCCCCCTGCCGTCCGGGCCGATCACGCCGAGCGCCGCGTACTCGGCGTCGACGAGCACCGCGGCCGCTTCCACGATGCGGTGCAGGGCCTGCTCCAGATCCAGCTCCCGGCCGACCGACAGCACCGCCTCCAGCAGGCTGTGTACCCGGTCACGCGTGCCACGGGCCGCGTCCAGGCGCGCCTGTAGCTCCTCCAACAGCTCGTCCAGCCGCAGCTGAGGCAGCCGCACGCGAGCCTCCTCAGGGCTTCCCACCGGTACTCCTCCAGGTCCCCTCGACGTACGGACACCCACCGGCCCGGTCATGGGTCACGCTAGTGGTCGGCCGGGGCGTGCGGTAGTACACCGAGCCGTGTGCCCAGGACTCCGCTTCAGGGCTGCATTTCTCGGTGAGCGGGCCTGCCCCTGGCCCCTCGCCGTCGCACGTCTCCTCCCACGGCGGACCGTTCAGGGCGCAGCCATGACGTGGCGGCGAGCCTGCCTGGGCCGACCGGCCCAGTGGAGGGGACCGACGGCACCTGCCCCTTCCGGTCACGGTGGTCGGACGCTGGTGAGGCATCCAGCCAGCATCCGACCGAGGGGACCGGTGTCATGGCCCGTTACCTGTACGGCTTCGCAGAAGGCGGCCGTGACCTGGCCGGCCTGCTCGGCGGCAAGGGCGCGAACCTGGCCGAGATGACCCGGCTGGGCCTGCCCGTCCCACCCGGTTTCACCGTGACCACCGAGGCCTGCCGGGCCTTCCTGACCACCGGCTCCGAGCCGGACGGGCTGGCCCGCGAGATCTCCGAACACCTCGGCGCCCTGGAGCAGGCCGCGCAACGGCAGCTCGGTCGGCCCGACGACCCCCTGCTGGTGTCCGTCCGCTCCGGGGCCCGCTTCTCCATGCCCGGCTCGATGACCGATGCCTCCAGCATCGGCTCACACACCACCGCGCCGCCGCCGGCGCCCCAGCGTTCGGACGCCTGGCTGCTGTGGCACCGGCTGGCCCGTGGCCGCGACAACTTCGGCGACCCGGGTGTCTTCGACAAGCGCGTCAAGGAGTCACGCTGGGAGTCGTTCACGGTCACTGCCAAGGACCCCGCCTTCCTGACGGCTCTCGAGGAGTTCAGCGGCCGGCCGACCGGCAAGGGCGGCCTGATGACCTTCACCGACTCCGACTGGCTGCTCACCATCGTCGCCAACCGCCAGCCCGTCTACCGCGACCAGCCCGAGGACGCCGGGGTCTGGTGGGGCTACGGCCTGTTTCCGGCCGCGCCGGCAACACCACGCCCAAGCCGATGACCATGTGCACGGGCCGCGAGATCCTCGAGGAGGTCCTGAACCGGCTCCCGTTCGACGAGCGGACGGCGGCCCGGATCCTGGCGACCTCCACCGTCGTGCCCTGCGTGATGCCGTACATCACCAGCCAGTTCCTGGCGCGCCACCGCGGCGATCGGCCCCAGGTGGTGCCGGAAGGGTCTGTCAACCTCGCCCTCATCGGACAGTTCGCCGAAGTGCCCGACGATGTCGTCTTCACCGTCGAGTACTCCGTACGCACCGCCTGGACGGCGGTGGCGCGGCTCCTGAAGCTCGACAGGCAGCCACCGGCCGTCTACAAGGGCCACCACGATCCCCACGTGCTGGCCACCGCTCTGGAGACCATGCACCGCCGGTAGGTCACCGGCGGCGTAGAGCCGTCCGGCCTGCGGCGGGGGACCATCGGCACCTGTGGGAACCGAGTGACCCGAAGGACAGTGGATGCCGGAGCGACACCGATCCCCCGCGGTGTCGCTCCGTGGCACATGGCCGCTCGGCATCCGTGCGGTCGCGGGAGCAGGAGCACGCGGGGCCCCGGCGGACGGAGAGGCATGAGCGAGCCAACGATACGGAGACCAGCGATGACGGGCGATGACGAGCAGTCGAAGGCCACCGGAACACACGGGAGTGTCGAGTTGGACGCCGTCGAGGCGCTGCGGCTCCTGGGCAGCGTGGCTCTGGGGCGGATCGTCTTCACCCGGCACGCGCTGCCGGCCATCCGCCCGGTCAACCACGCCCTGGTCGACGGCGACATCGTCATCCGCACCCACGGTGACGCCACGCTGGCCCGGTACACCCGGCAGAACGAGGCCGAGGGGGCCGTCGTCGCCTACGAGGCCGACGACATCGACCCCGACACCCACCTCGGATGGAGCGTGGTCGTCACGGGCTACGCGCGGCTGGTCACCGACCCACGGGAGCTGGCCCGCTACCGGGCCTTGTTGCGTCCGTGGGTGTCACAGAAGCTGGATCACGCCGTCCGCATCAGCCCCGATCTGATCACCGGGATTCGCCTGACAGCGGACGGTCCGTCCCCGATGACCTGATCCCGTCAGTCGTGCGGGACCTGCGATCACAGTCTCCTTCAGTGACCGTTCGACGGAAGCGGCGCTCGACGAACGCGTCGGCCTCCTCGGACGATGTTCCTCGTGCGCCATCACCGCGGGCATGAGCCGGGAGAACCCGAAGAAACGCCGAACGGCCCTTGCCGCAAGGGCCGTTCGGTCCGCAAGGGACAGGGTGACGAGGTCCTGAAAACATCGTGCCGGGGTTCAGGAGGAGAACGGCACGCCGTACAGGGAGCTTCCGCCGACGAGTTCGCGTCCGGTGACCAGCTCCGGATCGATTCGCACGAAGACCTCCCGCGGCGCCGGCGCCCAGGAACGCGGCCCGGTCCGCAGCAGCCGTAGACGCTCGGCCGGGTCGGTCACGACGGTGGCCGCTCCCATGGCCACGACGCTCCAGCCGGAGTGGGCGGCGGCGTCGACCTCATCGGCCTCGAACGCGACCAATGCTCCGTCGACCGCGCTCACCAGTTCCGAGGAGGCCGACGTCCGCACCAGTACCGCGCCGTCATGGTCCAGACAGAAATTGACCGGCAGAACGGCGGGCAACGCCTGCCTCGTGTACACGATGCGTCCCACAGGCACCGTGGCCAGCAGGCGCAGGCACTCCTGTCGGTCGAGTTCGCGGAATCCGTCGTTGGCGTCCATCTGCCTTCTCGTCTCTCACCTGGCAACCCGGTAGTGACACTGACCATCGTCATGGGGACCGATAGTCCCCGGCCAGGGACCATCGGTCCCCGGATTCCTGAGAAAGGCCCTGGTCAGACCGCGATGCGGCGTCCCGTGACGCCATACGGCCCGATGCGTACCCAGACGTCGCGCCGGCCTGCGGCCCAGGGCGCGCCGCGTGCCTGTTTCGCCAGCCGACGTTCCTCACGGACATCCGTCACCAGGCGCGCGTTGCCGCGCACCACCACGCTCCAGCCCTGGCTGAACACGTCGTCGATGCGGTCGACTTCGAAGGCGACCGGGCAGTCGGCCGCGAGCGCCGGCGTCGCGCCGCGCGCGGTCCGGAAGACGATGGTGTCGTCGACGACGCTGTAGTTCACCGGGATGATCTCCGGCCCGAGAGCCGTGGACACGGCGAGCCTTCCCACACCGTGCGTCGACAGCAGCTCGGCACACTCGGCCCTGCTCAGCTCGGTGAACTCCGGACCGTGCCCGGCCTGTTGACGACCGGGCGGCAGATCGGCGTCGCCCCCGGTGAGCGCCGCGACCGTGGTCTCCAGTACCGCTGCCAGGGCGAGCAGTGCACCCCTGCCGGGCGAGGCTTCGGAGTGCTGCTCCAGGTAGGCCACATAGGTGGGGGCCATGGCCGCTCGAGCGGCCGTCTCCTCTCGCGTCAGCCCGAGTCGGATACGGCGAGCGGCGAGTCGGCGGCCCAGGTCACCCGAGGGCGCGCCCTCCGTCACGTTCGCCCGCGTCAGTTCGGTCATGACCCGTCACATCCTCTCGTCACGCCGCCCGGACGGCGACCTCCTCGTGGGACTGCACGCCGAGGACCACCTTGAGGGCCCCGGTGTCGGCGGCCCGGGCGAAGACGTCGTACGCCTCCTCCATGCGCTCCAGCGGGAAGGTGTGGGTGACCAGCTGTGCGGTGGGCAGTCGGCCGGCCGCGGCCATGCGCAGCAGGGTGGGCGTGGAGTGGGTGTCCACGAGTCCGGTGGTGATGGTCACGTTCTTGATCCACAGGTCTTCGAGGTGCAAGGTCGCGGGCTTGCCGTGCACACCTACGTTGGCCACGTGCCCGCCCGGCCGCACCGTACGGGTGCACAGTTCGAAGCTCTCCGGCACGCCGACCGCCTCGATGACGACGTCCGCGCCGAGCCCGTCGGTCAGATCGGCGATCAGCTGCTCGGGGTCCTCGCGGGCGTCGGCCACGGCATCGGCTCCGAGCCGCTTGGCGGCCTCCAGCCGGGGCGCGGCCAGATCGACGGCGATGATCCGCTCAGGCGCGAACAGGCGCGCCGTGGCGATCGCCGCGAGGCCGATGGGACCGGCGCCGACGACGGCGACAGTGTCGCCCGGGCGCACCTGCCCGTTGAGGACGCCCACCTCGTAGGAGGTCGGGAAGATGTCCGCCAGCAGCACGGCGTCCTTGCTCTCCACCGAGCTGGGCAGGGCATGCACGGACAGGTCGGCGTAGGGGACGCGGACGTACTCGGCCTGGGTGCCGTCGATCAGGTGCCCGAGAATCCAGCCCCCTCCGCCCCGGCACTGCCCGTAGCTGCTCTCCCGGCAGTAGCGGCAGCGGCCGCAGGCACTGATGCAGGAGACCAGCACGCGGTCGCCCGGGCGTACGGTCCGTACGTCGCTTCCGACCTCGACGATCTCGCCGACCGCCTCGTGGCCCAGGACCGTGCCCGGACGCACCTCGGGCACGTCGCCCTTGAGGATGTGCAGGTCCGTGCCGCAGATGGTGCCGGCACCGACCCGCACGACGGCGTCGGTGGGTTCCTTGATGGCCGGGTCCGGGACCTCCTCCCAGGCGGACTCCCCGGGACCGTGGAAGACGAAGCCTTTCATGACGCTCATCCCCATCCGCTTGTCCGATTTCCGAGATTGCCCCACGCGTCCACCTTGTCCGGCATCGGTCTGATCCGCTTGGGCCGTCCGGCCCTCATCGCCGGTCCGGCCGGTCCTCACCGTGTCCGCGCGGTGGAAGGGGCCCTGTCGGCCCCGGCCCCACCCGGCCTGGGACCGAACGGCCCTTCAGGGGACCCCGTCGGCCCTGTTCGTCTGTCTTTACGGCTGCCAACCACACGAGGTCCACGCCGTACCGGGTGCATCGCACCGCCGAGGGCGCGACCGTCGTGACCGTGCAGAGTGAGATCGACCTCCTGGCGGTGCCCGCGCCGGCGGCGCGCCTGGACGAGCTGACCGCCGGTCCGCGCCCCGATCTGGTGCCCCATCTGCGAGAACGTGCGTCCTGGGAGGACCACGAGGTGCAGCTCCTCGCCGACGTGCTGCGGCCGTGGCGCGCGAAGTTTCCGCGCGTTCCGGTGTACGAAGACGTCGCTCTCTTCACTCCGGCCCAGGCGCTTGTACACCATGCCGGGAGCGCGTCCTTGGTCGTGGTGGGAAGGAACGCCGGAACCGGGTGGGGCGAGGTCGTGCGGGCCCTCGTGCGCAGGGCTGCGTGCCCCGTTGCCGTGGTGCCGGACCGGACGACGCCATGAGTCCGGCCCCGATGCCCGGTGGGTATCGGGGCCGATGGGTGTGGGCCGAACAGTCCCTCTCCTCCTAGGCTTGCGTCAGTGCGTCGGCGATGCGTTTGGCCCATGCCTCGATCGCGCCGAAGTCCCGGAAGTCACCGCCCTTGCCGGAACGGAGGATCATCCCGGCCACCCGCCCTCTGGCGCCTTCCTCCAGGCACCCTCCGAACGTGATGTGGTCCTGGACGTCCAGTCGGTCCATGGCCCGCTGCACGCCCCGCACGGGCGGGATGTCCCGCTCGGAGGCCGAGGCGTCGAGCGGGCCGCTGCTGAAGAACCACACCGGGCGTTCCGCGAGGAGGACGCGGTTGCGGCGGACGAACCGCCGCGCGTCCTTGTGCCAGCGCCCCGCGTAGAGCCCGCCGCCGACCACTACGGCGTCGTAGCGCGCCGCGCTCGTCACCGACCGGGCCGGCAGCGAGTCGACGGTCAGCCCGTCCTTGCGCAGGATGGCGGCGACGGCCTCGGCGATCTCCGCCGTGGATCCGTTCGTCGTTCCGTAAGTGACCAACACGGTGTCGGCCATGATCGTCCGCCTCCTCTCACAGTCGGCGCAGCCAGTCGTCGGCCACGCCGTGCATCGCCTGCGTCTGTTCCGCGGTGCGCAGGCGAGCGTCGTCCAGCCGGTAGGTGAGCTCGCCGACCACGTCGACCACGCCGTCGATCCGGCGGGTCATGGCCACGGCGATCTCCGTCTCGCTCTTGCGTTCCATGTGTCCGGTGAGCGTCACCACGCCCTCCGTCACGGCGACCTCGACGCTTCGCGCGGGCAGCCACAGGGCGTGCACCAGGACTTCTCGGATCACCTCGGCACGGATCTCCTCGTCGGGCCGCAGGAAGACCTGGAGGAGGTCGCGGCGGGTGACGATGCCGACGAGCCGGTCCTCCTCGTCGAGGACGGGGAGCCGTTCCACGTGCCGCTGGGCCATGGCGCGGGCCGCCTGGACGATGGTGTCGTCGGCGTGCACGGTGACGGCCGGCCGCGTCATCAGCTCACCGGCGGTGCGTGCCCCGCCCTTCGCGGCCTGACGCCTGGCGCCGGGTGTCAGTTCGGCGAGCCGTGCACGATGCTTGGTCCCGTACGGGTCGGGGGCGGTCGCCTGGTGCATCATCAGGTCCGTTTCGGACAGGACACCGACGACCTCGTCGTCCTCGTCGACCACCGGCAGTCCGCTGATCCGGTGGTTCGCGAGCAGCAGGGCCACCTCCTTGAACGGGGTGCCGTACTCGGCGCGGACGACGTCCGTGGTCATCACGGAGCCGACCTTGTCGTGCCTCATGGCCGTTTCCTCCTCAGCGCAGTCGGCGCGGGTAGGGGTCCTGGGGGTGGCGAGGCAGCAGGCGTATCCGTGCGTCGAGCACGGTGGCGCCGTCCGGTGTCGCCAGGACCCAGGCGGGCCGCAAGGCGGCCGCCTCGCACACCGCGGCCGCCGCCACCCGGCGGTTCTCCGGCGGCATCTCCTCGTAGAACCCCTGGAGCTGTTCGTGGTCGCCCGGAAGCGCCGGCCGTATGCGGACCGTGGTGCCGTCCGCGAGCAGGGCGTGCACCGCGGGCCGGTCGAGCAGGTCGTCCGTCATCGCAGGTCTCCTCCGTGGCTTTCCGTATCTCGATCGTCCGGCGGAGCGGAGGCGGCGCCCATGGGCTGTGCGGGTCCCCCCCGGGGCCGGTCGGCCCTGCTGTTGCCGCCGACCGGCCCCGCTCCCGCCGTGGCGGCGAGCGGCCTGGGCGCGTCAGTCGTCCGCCATGAGGGCCGTGAGGTCCAGGAGGCGGTTGGTGTAGCCCCACTCGTTGTCGTACCACCCGAAGACCTTGGCCAGGGTTCCGTTGGCCTGGGTCAGCGCCGGGTCGAAGACGCAGGACGAAGGGTCGCCGATGACGTCGCGGGAGACGATCGGTGCCTTCGTGACGCGCAGTATCCCGTTCAGCGGGCCGTCCGCGGCCGCCTCGAACGCGGCGTTGATCTCGTCCGCGCCCGCCTCCCGGGCGAGCACCACGGCGAGGTCGGTGAGCGAGCCGTCATCCACGGGGACCCGGACCGCGATCCCCGGCCAACTCCGGCACCACCAGGCCCACGGCACGGGCGGCGCCGGTACTGGTGGGGATGATGCTCAGGGCTGCCGAACGGGCCCGGCGCAGGTCCTTGTGCGGACTGTCCAGCAGCGACTGGTCGTTGGTGTAGCCGTGGATGGTGGTCATCACTCCGCGTTCGACGCCGAAGGCGTCGTCGAGCACCTTCACCATCGTTGCCACGCAGTTGGTGGTGCAGGAGGCTGCGGAGACGATCCGGTCGCAGTCGCGGTCGTACGGTGGACTCGATCACGATGCCGGCGCCGTAGTCGGACCAGTGCAGTGCGGCCGGGTCACGTTCTGCGGTGACGGCGATGCGCCGTCCGTCGACCGTGATGGAACTGTCGTCGTGCTCGACGTCGCGTCCGATGCGCCCGAAGGTCGAGTCGTACTCCAGCAGGTGGGCCGGGGTGGCGGTTGAGGTGATGTCGTTGATGACGACCACCTCGACGTCCTGGGTGCCCTCCTCGGCTCGGTCGAGGGCTGCGCGCAGGTAGGTGCGGCCGATGCGGCCGAAGCCGTTGATGCCCACTCGTACGGTCATGGCGGTGAGTTCCTTTCGCGGTGAGGGGCGGTCAGGCGTCCCAGGTCCAGTCGGCGACCTCGGGCAGGTCGGTGCCGTGCTCGCGGATCCAGGCCTGGTGGCGGGTGCGGGCGTCGGCCATCTGCTGGCGTACGGGGGCGGCGCGCACGGCGAGGCCGGGGACGCGGTCGATGACGTCCATGACGAGGCGGTAGCGGTCGAGGTCGTTGCGGACGACCATGTCGAAGGGCGTGGTAGTGGTGCCGGACTCCTTGTAGCCGCGAACGTGCAGGTTCTTGTGGCCTGTGCGGCGGTAGGCAAGGCGGTGGATCAGCCACGGATAGCCGTGGTAGGCGAAGATCACCGGCTTGTCCGTGGTGAACAGGCCGTCGTACTCGAAGTCGCTCATGCCGTGCGGGTGTTCCTCGCGCGGCAGCAGCCGGGTCATGTCGACCACGTTGACCACGCGGACGGCCAGGTCGGGGAGGTGCCGGCGCAGGAGCTGGGCGGCGGCCAGCACCTCCTGGGTGGGCACGTCGCCGGCGCAGGCCAGGACGACGTCGGGCTCGCCGCCGTTCTCCGTCCCCGCCCACTCCCAGATGCCGGCGCCGCGGGCGCAGTGGGCACGGGCCTGGTCCATGCTCAGCCAGTCGAAACAGGGCTGTTTGCCCGCCACGACGACGTTGACGTAGTCGCGGCTGCGCAGGGCGTGGTCGGCCACAGACAGCAGGGTGTTGGCGTCCGGCGGCAGATAGACCCGTACGACCTCCGGGCTCTTGTTGAGGACGTGATCGACGAAGCCGGGGTCCTGGTGGGAGAACCCGTTGTGGTCCTGACGCCACACGTGCGAGGTGAGCAGGTAGTTGAGAGAGGCGATGGGGGCGCGCCAGGGCAGGTCCCGTGAGGTCCGCAGCCACTTGATGTGCTGGTTGACCATGGAGTCGACGATGTGCACGAACGCCTCGTAGCAGGAGAACAGACCGTGACGGCCGGTCAGCAGATACCCCTCCAGCCAACCCTGGCAGGTGTGTTCGGACAGGATCTCCATCACCCGGCCGTGATGCTCGAGGTGCTCGTCGACCGGCAGGTGTTCGGCCTGCCACGCCTTTCCGCTGACGTCGAAGACGGCCTGGAGCCGGTTGGACGCGGTCTCGTCCGGCCCGACGAGGCGGAAGTCCCGGCGTCCGCCCGTGTCCTTCATGACCTGGGCCAGGAGATCACCGAGGACGCGGGTCGGCTCGTGCAGGGTCGTGCCCGGCTTGTCGACGGGTACGGCGAAGTCGTCGAGCGGGGCGACGGGCAGGTCCCGGACGAGAAGGCCACCGTTGGCGTGCGGAGTGGCGCCGAGCCGCTGGGCGCCGGCGGGGACGCAGGCGAGGACGTCGGCGACGGGCCGCCCGTCGGCGCCGAAGAGCTCCCCGGGCTTGTACGAGCGCAGCCAGGTCTCCAACTGACGGAGGTGATCGGGGTTCTCGCGGACGCCGGCCAGGGGCACCTGGTGGGCGCGCCAGGTGCCCTCGACGGGTTCGCCGTCCACCTCGGCGGGACCGGTCCAGCCCTTCGGCGTGCGCAGCACGATCATGGGCCAGTGCACGCGCTCGGTGACGCCGTCCTCGCGGGCGGTCTGCTGCATCACGGCGATTCGGTCCAGGGCGTCGTCCATCGCCGCTGCCATGGCCCGGTGTACGTGGGCCGGGTCGTCGCCGGTCACATGGATCGGATCGTGGCCGTATCCCCGCAGCAGCTCGTCGAGTTCGGCCTCCGGGATACGGGAGAGCACAGTGGGGTTGGCGATCTTGTAACCGTTGAGGTGCAGTATCGGCAGGACCGCTCCGTCGTGCGCGGGGTCGAGGAACTTGTTGGAGTGCCAGGCGGCGGCCAGCGGACCCGTCTCCGCCTCGCCGTCGCCGATCACGCAGGCGACCAGCAGGTCCGGGTTGTCGAAGGCGGCGCCGTACGCGTGCGCCAGCGAGTAGCCGAGCTCACCGCCCTCGTGGATCGAACCGGGCGTCTCCGGTGCCACGTGACTGGGCACACCGCCCGGGAACGAGAACTGTCGGAACAGCCGGGCCATGCCCTCCCCGTCGCGCGGTACGTCCGGGTAGGTCTCGCTGTAGCTGCCCTCCAGCCAGGAGTTGGCCAGGATCGACGGACCCCCGTGGCCGGGCCCCCACACGCACAGCGCGTCGAGACCCCGCGCCTTGATCACCCGGTTGAGGTGCGTGTACACGAGGTTGAGGCCGGGCGAGGTGCCCCAGTGGCCGAGTAGCCGCGGCTTGATGTGCTCGGGCTTCAGCGGCTCGGTGAGCAGCGCGTTGGACATCAGATAGATCTGTCCGGCGGCCAGGTAGTTGGCGGCCCGCCAGTGCGCGTCCAGGGTGCGCAGCTCTTCGTCCGTCAGTACGGTGGCGTCCTGGTGTTCGACCTTGATCATGGTGGGGCTCCGAAAGTCGTCGGCGTAGAGCTCATCGGGCGGTGGAGGCGGCATGGCCGGCAAGAAGGCGGCGAGGCTGCCGCGCAGGGAACGGGTCTGCAGACCTACGTCCCCGACCACACGGCGCACATCTGAGCAGCCGGCCACCGCTGTCACACCTGCTCGGGTACGACCGCGACGGCGCACGCGGAGTGGTGCAGCACCGCGTGGGCGACGCGCCCCAGCTGGAGTCCCAGGTGTCCCGGGTTGCGCCGGGCCCCGACCACCAGCAGGTCGGCCTCGTTCGAGGCGTCCAGCAGGACCCTGCGGGCAGGGCCCTCGACCGTCCGCCGGCGCAGGTGCACCTCGGCGGGCACCTCCTTCAGCGCCTTGTCCAAGACCTCGACGGCGTGCTGCTCGTGCAGTCGCGCGGGTTCGCCCGAGAGCAGGGGGTGGTCGGTGGTCTCGTACGCGGGGCACCGCCAGGCCCGTACGGCGTCCAGGGTCGCCTGGCGCAGCTTCGTCTCCTGGACGGCGAAGCGCACGGCGGCGGAGTCCGTCCCCTTCTCGCCGACGCCCACGACGACCCTGCCGCGCGTCCCGGCTCGCACCTGGTGGTCGTGACGGCCGCGCAGCACGATCACCGGGCAGTCCGCGTGGGCGGCGACGGTCAGGCTGACCGAGCCGAGCAGCATCTCGACGAATCCGCTGCGACCGCGGGTACCGAGCACCAGGGCGGAGGCGTTGCGTCCCTCGCGGACCAGGGCGTACTCGGGCTCCTCCGGCAGTACGTCGGTGGACACCTCCACGTCCGGGCGTCGCAGGCGGGCCCGCCGGGCGGCGGACCGCACGATGTCGTCGGCCGTCACCTGCTCGGACGGCTTGCCGAGATCCGCCGCGAGGGACTGGCCCTCGTACCGCTCCCAGAGAGAGGCGTACACCAGCCGCAAGGGGGCCCCGCGCAGGGCGGTCTCGTCGACCGCCCAGTCGACGGCCCGCAGGCTCGACTCCGAGCCGTCCACACCGACCACGATCGGGAGGTTCATCGCGCTCACCGTCCCGCGGCCAGGTCGAACACGATCCGGGCCTTGACCTCGCCGCGCAGCACCTCGTCGATGCAGTCGTTGACGGAGGCGAGGGGGCGGGTCTCGTAGATGACCCTTGTACGGCCGGCCGAATGCAGTTGGAATACCTCGGCGTGGTCCTGCCGGGTGCCGACTATCGAGCCGATCACCGAGGTGCCGTTCAGGACGGTGTCGAAGATGGGCACCCGGACCGTGCCGTGCGCGGGCAGCGCCACCATGATCAGCTTGCCGCCGCGTCGCAGACCGGAGTTGACGGCTTCGAAGGCCGCGTCGTTCACCGCGAGCGCGATGGCGGCGTGGGCGCCGCCGTGCCGTCTGAGCACCTCGCCGACATTCTCCTTGCGGGCGTCGACGATGATGTCCGCGCCGAGTTCGGCGGCAAGCTGAAGCTTCTCGTCGGTGACGTCGATCGCGGCGACCGTGGCTCCGGCGATCTTCGCGTACTGCAAGGCGAGATGTCCGAGCCCACCGATCCCTGAGATCGCGACGAGCTGGGTGGGCCTGACGTCGGCGACCTTGAGCGCCTTGTACGTCGTCACGCCCGCGCAGGTCAGCGGGGCGGCCTCCAGGGCGGTGATCCCGTCGGGCACGGGCTGGGCGAAGTCGGCCCAGGCGAGCATCTTCTCGGCGTAGCCGCCGTCGCAGCCGTAGCCGGTGTTGATCTGCTGCTCGCACAGGGTCTCCCAGCCGGACAGGCAGTGCTCGCACCGCCCGCACGCCCTGCCGAGCCAGGGCACGGCGACCCGCTGCCCGAGGGCGAGGTGGTGGACGCCTTCTCCGAGCGCCTCCACCAGGCCGACGCCCTCGTGTCCGGGAACGAACGGCGGATTCGGCTTGACCGGCCAATCGCCGTGGGCCGCGTGGATGTCGGTGTGGCACAGCCCGGACGCCTCCACCCGGACGCGGACCTGGCCGGGGCCGGGCTCCGGGTCGGGGCGCTCCTCGATGACCAGGGGCTCACCGAACGCTCGTACGACCGCTGCCTTCATGGTTCTCTTCTCCTCGCAGGTGATCGGGGGGTGATCCGGGGGTGGGTCAGCCGTGCGGGACGACGGCGACGGGCGCGGTGGAGTGGTGCAGGACGGCGTGCGTGACGTGCCCGATGTGGGCGCCGAACGGGCTGCGGCGGATGCGCCGGCCCACGACGACGAGGGAGGCCTCGCGGGCGGCGTCCACGACGTGGACGGCCGCGCTGCCGTAGCGGGACTCCTCGACGACCTCCACGTCCGGGAACTTCGTCCGCCAGGGCCGCAGCACCTCGGCCAGCGCCTCGGCGTCGCCGAGGGCCAGCGCCTCGTGCAGCGCGGGGTTGGCGGGCGTGCCGTACGCGTAGTAGGGCGGCGGGTTCCAGCCGTGGACGACCCGCAGGGACGTCGCCCGGCGCTCGGCGGCGTCGAAGGCGAACTCGATCAGCGTCTCGTCCGGGTGCTCGACGTCGAGTCCGAGGACCACGGGCAGGAAGGGCGTCGCGGCCGAGGGAACACCTTTCGGGTCCGTCTCGTGCTCGTCGGCGGCCACTTCCAGCGCCCGCACCACCACGACGGGGCGGTCCATGTGCGCGATGGCGGAAAGGCCGACCGAGCCGACCATGAACCCACCGATCCCGCTGAGGCCACGCGAGCCCAGGACGAGCAGTTCGGCGCCCTTCGCCGCCTCGGCCAGTGCGTCACCGGGGTGACCGGAGACCTGCTCGGTGCTCACCTCGACGCCGGGATGACGCAGCCGGACACCCTCCGCGGCTTCCCGCGGGATCTTCTCGGTCCAGTGCTGATGGGTATCGGCTCCGAGAAGCGGTGCCTGAGCCATGGGCTCGGGCACCGGCTCCCAGACGTGGACGATCTTCAGCGGCAGGCCACGCAGCTTCGCTTCGCGGGCCGCCCACTCTGCGGCGGCCCGGCTCTCACGCGAGCCGTCGAGACCTACGGTGATGCTGCGGAGCATGATCTCCACCTCCTGGGGCGAGGGATCCGATTCCAGATTCGTCTTCGGCCGGTTCGTCGTGCAGGGGCCACTGGTCCCGAACCGAGGCCGACCGACCCCCTGCACGGATCGGCGCGGCGGGCCGGGTGACGGACGCACCGCGCCGCCGGTGTTCAGCGCAGCCAGCTGTGGTCGCGGACGACGGGCAGCCTGGCCCAGAGCCGGCCCGCGCCCAGGGTGTCGCCGGCGGCTGCAGCGGCCAGGACGATCAGCGCGACGGCGTAGATCAGGTGGTAGTCGACGAACGGGTTCGTCGACATGCTCGCCGAGCCGTCCGAGAGGTGCTTGGCCGGCGGCCACTCGGCGATCCACATCAGCGCCATCATCGCGGTCCCCGCGATGGCGGCGATGCGCAGCGCGACCCCCGCGACCAGTGCGAGGCCGATCCCGAGCAGCCCGAGCATGAACAGCCCGTTCGCCCACGGGTCGCCGGCCCAGGAGTGGAAGGTGGACTCCATCGGTCCGACAGCGACAGAGCCCAGGAAGCCCTTCGTCGGCGATCCGCCGTCGATCCAGCCCTTACCGGACGGGGTGGCGTAGCCGAGGCCGAAGGCCTTGTCGAGGAACGCCCACAGGAAGACGAAGCCCGTGAGCAGGCGCAGGGACGCGAAGGCGTAGGCCCGCGCGGTGTGCGCGCCGGTGTCTGCCGACACGGCCGACTCGGATGCGGAGGCATTCCGGTTCCTGCGCAACGACGGCAGGGGGAATCCGGAGCTCCGGTGCGGGTGCTCGTGCACGGCCATGGTCATGGTTCCCTTCGGGGGAGGTCGGGGGTGGGTGCCTGACACCCCTCACTCTGGCCGCGCGCGCAGGGCGGCGACGGATGCCGAAGGTCCGTGTCCACGGGGCCGAACGGCCCTGTTCTCCGGGGCCGTTGGGCCGAGTGCGGCACGCCGGGCACGCCGGCTCGCGCCGTAGCCTTGACGGCCGGTGGATCATGAGGGCAGACGACGGAGGGCGGCTGATGTCCAAGACCTCGGGCAGACACGTCCCGAAGTGGCGCCGGCTGGTTCCCGGTCTCGTGACGCTCCTCGGCTACCGGCGCGCGTGGCTCACGGGTGATCTGCTCGCCGGGGTGACGGTGGCCGCCTACCTGGTCCCTCAGGTCATGGCCTACGCGGCCGTGGCCGGACTGCCGCCGGTGACCGGCCTGTGGGCGATCCTCCCGGCCCTCGCCCTGTACGCGGTGCTCGGCTCCTCACGACTGCTGTCGGTAGGCCCCGAGTCCACGACCGCACTCATGACGGCCGCAGTCGTCGCACCCCTCGCCGCCGGGGACGCGGGGCGTTACGCGTCGCTGGCGGCGACCCTCGCCGTCACGGTCGGGCTGCTCTGCCTGGTCGCCCGGGCGGTGCGGCTGGGCTTCCTCGCGGACCTGCTGTCCCGCCCCGTGCTGATCGGCTATCTCGCGGGCGTGGCGCTCATCATGATGGTGGACCAGCTGCCCAAACTCACCGGGGTGCGGACGGCGGGCGCGGAGTTCTTCCCCCAGGTGTGGTCCTTCCTCGTCCACCTGCCCGACGCGGACCCGGCGACCGTGGTCTTCTCCGCCGTCGTCCTCGTGTTCCTCTTCCTGACGGCCCATTACGCCCGCGCCGTGCCCGGGCCGCTGGTCGCGTTCGTTCTCGGCACCGCCGCCGTCGTTGTCCTAAACCTCGACGGCCGGTACGGACTGGAGGTGATCGGCGAGGTCCCGTCCGGCCTGCCTGGCCTCACCGTCCCGGACCTGGGCGAGCTGCCCCACCTCGTGCTGCCCGCGCTCGGTGTGCTGCTGGTCGCCTACACCGACTTCATCCTCACCGCGCGAGCGTTCGCCGACCACGACGACAAAGGGCCCGAGCTCGACGCCAACCAGGAGTTCCTCGCCCTGGGCGCGGCCAACCTGGGCGCCGGGGTACTGCACGGCTTCCCAGTGAGCAGCAGCGCCAGCCGAACTGCCCTCGCCTCCTCGGCGGGCGCCCGCAGCCAGGCGTACTCGCTGGTGGCCGGGGCGGTGGTGCTCGCCGTGCTGCTCTTCTTCAGCCCGCTGCTGGCGCGCACGCCGTCCGCGGTGCTCGGCACGCTCGTCGTCTACGCCGCGGTCCGCATGATCGACCTCGCCGGCTTCCGGCGGCTTGCCTCCTTCCGCCGCCGGGAACTGCTCCTGGCGGTCGGCTGCCTCGCGGGTGTGCTCGCCCTGGACATCCTGTACGGGGTGATCGTCGCCGTCGGTCTGTCGGTGGCCGAGCTGCTGACCCGGGTGGCGCGTCCGCACGACGCCGTCGAGGGCCTGGTCCCCGGTGTGGCCGGGATGCACGACATCGACGACTACCCGCAGGCCCGGACGATCCCCGGGCTCCTGGTCTACCGTTACGACTCGCCCCTGTTCTTCGCCAACGCGGAGGACTTCCGGCGCCGGGCCCTGGCCGCAGTCGACGAACAGACCGACCCCGTCCGCTGGTTCGTCCTCAACACCGAGGCCAATGTCGAGGTCGACATCACCGCCCTCGACGCGGTCGACGAACTGCGCCGCGAACTGGCCCGCCGCGGCATCGTGTTCGCCCTCGCCCGCGTGAAGCAGGACCTGATGGACGACCTCGCGGCGTACGGGCTCGCGGACTCGGTCGGCGGCGACCTCGTCTTCCCGACGCTCCCGACGGCCGTGGCCGCGTACCGCGGGTGGCTCGGCCGTCAGTAGGCGGCCACGCCCTGCTCCCTGAAGCGCTCGCGGACGCTCTCGGTCAGGGCCGGGTCGGGCGCGGGGGTGTCGCGCAGCGGGAAGGGGATGCCGAGGGCCTCGTACTTCGAGGCTCCGAGTTTGTGGAAGGGCAGTACGTCGACGCGCTCGACCGCGCCGAGCCCCGCGACGAAGCCGGCCAGCGCGTCCACGGACCGCGGGTCGTCGGTCCAGCCGGGAACCAGCACATAGCGGATCCACATCGGGACGCCGAGGCCGTCCAGGCGGGTGGCGAAGTCGAGAGTGGGGGCGAGGCGTCCGCCGGTCAGTTTCCGGTAGGTGCCGATGTCGAAGGACTTGATGTCCAGCAGGACCAGGTCCGTGTCGGCGAGGAGTGCGTCGGTGGCGCGTGCGCCGAGGAAGCCGGAGGTGTCCAGGGCCGTGTGCAGTCCGGCCTCCTTGCAGCGGCGCAGCACCTCGCCGACGAAGGCCGGCTGGAGCAGCGGCTCTCCCCCGGTGATCGTCACCCCACCGCCCGCGGTGGTCATGAAGGAGCGGTACTTCTCGATCTCCGCCATCGCCTCGTCCACCGTCGTCTCCCGGCCGTCGCGCATGTGCCAGGTGTCGGGGTTGGCGCAGTACAGGCAGCGCAGGGGGCAGCCGCTGACGAAGAGGACGAAGCGGGTCCCGGGACCGTCCACGCCGGTGGACAGGTCCCAGGAGTGGATCCGGCCGCCCGTCGACGTCGTCACCGCCTTCACAGCGTTCCGTGGAAGGTGCGGCTGATCACGTCGAGCTGCTGCTCCCGCGTCAGGCGGACGAAGTTGACCGCGTATCCGGAGACCCGGATGGTCAACTCCGGGTACTTCTCCGGGTGTTCCATCGCGTCCTCCAGCACCTCCCGGTTCAGCACGTTGACGTTCATGTGGAAGCCGCCGGCCGCCATGTAGGCGTCGAGGATGCCGACCAGGTGTCCGGCACGCTCCGCCGGGGCGTGCCCGAGGCCTTCAGGGGTGATGGTGGTGGTCAGCGAGATGCCGTCGCGGGCCTGCTCGTACGGCAGCTTGGCGACCGAGAGCGCGGAGGCGGCCACCCCGTGCCGGTCACGGCCGTTCATCGGGTTGGCGCCCGGGGCGAAGGGCTGTCCGGTCCGGCGCCCGTCGGGAGTGTTGCCGGTGTGCTTGCCGTAGACGACGTTCGAGGTGATGGTCAGCACCGACTGGGTGTGTTCGGCATCTCGGTAGGTGGGGTGCCTGCGGACCTTCGCCATGAAGGACTCCACCAGGCCGACGGCGAGCGCGTCTGCGCGGTCGTCGTTGTTGCCGTACGCCGGGAACTCGCCCTCGGTCAGGAAGTCGACGGCCAGTCCGGTGGCGTCCCGGATGACCTTCACCCGGGCGTACTTGACGGCGGACAGGCTGTCGGCGGCGACGGAGAGCCCCGCGACGCCACAGGCCATGAACCGGTGCACGGGGTGGTCGTGCAGCGCCATCTCCACGCGCTCGTACGCGTACTTGTCGTGCATGTAGTGGATGACGTTGAGGGTGTTGACGTACGTCTCCGCCAGCCAGTCCAGGACCCGGTCGTACGCCGCCGAGAGCTCCTCGAAGTCCAGGTACTCACCCGTCAGCGGAGGCGTCTCGGGGGTGACCTGGTCACCCGTCATCTCGTCGCGGCCGCCGTTGACGGCGTAGAGCAGCGCCTTGGCCAGATTCACGCGCGCGCCGAAGAACTGCATCTCCTTGCCCACCCTCATGGCGGAGACGCAACAGGCGATCGCGGTGTCGTCGCCGTTTCGGGGGCGGATCAGTTCGTCGGACTCGTACTGGACGGCGCTGGTGTCGATGGAGACCTGGGCGCAGAACTTCTTGAAGCCGGCGGGCAGCCGCGGCGACCACAGCACGGTGAGGTTGGGTTCGGGGGCGGGGCCGAGATCGTAGAGGGTCTGGAGGAAGCGGAAGGAGGTGCGGGTGACCAGCGTGCGGCCGTCGTCGCCGATGCCGCCGATGGACTCGGTCACCCAGGTCGGGTCGCCGGAGAACAGGGCGTCGTACTCGGGGGTCCGCAGGAACCGGACGATCCGCAGCTTGATCACGATGTCGTCGATCAGTTCCTGGGCGCGAGTCTCGTCGACGATCCCCGCGTCGAGGTCCCGCTGGAGGTAGACGTCGAGGAAGGTCGACGTGCGGCCCAGCGACATCGCGGCGCCGTTCTGCTCCTTCACGGCGGCGAGGTAGCCGAGGTAGAGCCACTGCACGGCCTCGTGCGCGGTGACGGCGGGACGGGACACGTCACAGCCGTAGGTCGCCGCCATGAGGGTCAGCTCGCCCAGTGCCTTGATCTGCTCGGCGAGTTCCTCGCGATCGCGGATGACGTGCTCAGTGGACGGCCGGCCGTCCGACAAGGCCTTCTCGGCCCGCTTGGCCTCGATCAGCCGCTCGGTGCCGTAGAGGGCGACGCGCCGGTAGTCGCCGATGATCCGGCCGCGGCCGTAGGCGTCCGGCAGCCCGGTGATGATGCCGACCCTGCGCGCGGCCCGCATCACGGGCGTGTAGGCGTCGAAGACACCGTCGTTGTGGGTCTTGCGATAAGTCCCGAAGACCTTCGTCACGAACGGGTCGGCCTCGTAACCGTACGCCTTGAGGCTGTTCTCCACCATGCGCAGACCCCCGTTGGGCATGATCGCGCGCTTCAGCGGGGCGTCCGTCTGGAGACCGACGATCAGTTCCCGGTCCCGGTCGATCCAGCCGGGCGCGTGGGAGGTGATCGTCGACGGTGTCGCGGTGTCCACGTCGAGGATGCCGCGGGCGCGCTCCTCCGGGAACAGCGAGCCGACCCTCTCCCAGACGGCCCGGGTGCGGTCCGTGGCGCCGGTCAGGAAGGACGCGTCACCCTCGTACGGGGTGTAGTTGGCCTGGATGAAGTCGCGCACGTCGATCAGCTCGCGCCAGCGGGTCCCGGCGAAGCCTCGCCAGGCCACGGTGGCCCGGTCGCCGGCTGTCACGGTTGCGGTCATCGCCGTTCCTCTCCTCGGTTCGTGTCCTGCACTTCGATGCTCGACGTTCGTGATCGTCAGGGGGAGGGCCGGACAGCGCCCGCGGGCGGGCCGTCCGGCCCCCGGGAGCCGGGGCCGGACGGCCCGGCTGCTCCCCTTTCCCGCCCGTCAGCCGGCCGCCAGATCCGGGCGGATCAGGGTGCCCGACCGGCCGTGCACGATCTCGTACGCCGCGTCGAGCGCTCCGATGGCGGCGAGCCCTCCCGTCCGCTCGACGAACCGCGCGGCGGCCTCCGCCTTCGGCCCCATGGAGCCCTCGGGGAAGCCCCTGCGGCGCAGCTCGGCGGGGGTGGCGTCGAGGACAGCACGGTGCCCGCAAAGGTGCCGAAGGTCCCGGTCAGGGAGGGCCGTTCAGGGCCAACTCGGGCCCGGGAAAGGCGGATGGCGCCTCGCCGGGATTCCGGCGGCGCCCCGCTCTTCCAACGTGCCGAAGGCGGGGCGGCCCGGCGCCGGTCACCTCCCGTACCGACCCGAAAACTCCCTCTTCAGGGCCTAGTGGCCCGATCGATGCGCCGGGTGGCCCATGGCCTGTCCCGGGGTCCCGGGACAGGCTGGAGGTGGAAGTACGCACCCGCCGCCTCGGAGGCACGCCATGAACGCTTCCCTCACCCCCAGCATGTTGCTCTCGCTGTCGGCCGAACACGGCAAACGGCTCATGAACCTCGCCCGGGAGGTGTCCATCCCCCAAGGAACACGGCTGTTCGAGGAAGGGGGACGTGCCGACCGCTTCTGGATCGTCCGTACCGGCACGATAGAACTCGACATGCACGTGCCGGGCCGCCAGGCGGCCGCCATCGAGAAGCTCAGGCACAACGAGCTGGTCGGCTGGTCCTGGTTCTTCACACCGCACGTCTGGCACCTCGGCGCCGAGGCGACCACTCCGGTACGGGCATACGAGTTCGACGCCACGGCCGTCCGGTCCATGTGCCGGGAGGATCCGGCCCTCGGCAACGACGTCGCCCGGTGGGTCGGTGAGGTACTCGCCCACCGTCTCCGCTCGACCAGGACCCGCCTCCTGGACCTCTACGCCCCGTACGGCGCCGGCAGCGCTGTATGACCCGCTCGGACAACCGGCAGAGGAGAGGCCATGCACGGCACCCCGCACATCGTCAGCGATGTCATGACCCACACGGTCGCCGCAATCGGCCGCCGGGCGACCTTCAAGGAGATCGTGCGGCTGATGCAGGACTGGAACGTCAGCGCCCTGCCGGTCATCGAGGGCGAGGGCCTCGTGGTCGGTCTCGTCTCCGAGGCGGATCTCCTGCCCAAGGAGGAGTTCCGCGACAGCGACCCTGCCCTCCCCCGGTCCCGGCTCGGCTCGACCGGGACCCCCACCACGCGACTGCGCCGTCTGTCGGACCTGGCGAAGGCCGGCGCAGTCACCGCGGAGGAGCTCATGACCTCCCCCGCCCTCACCGTCCGCCCGGGCGCCACGCTGGCCCAAGCAGCCCGGACCATGGCCCGGGCGAAGGTCAAGCGCCTTCCGGTGGTCGACGCCGTGGGCCTGCTCGAAGGCGTCGTCAGCCGTGCCGACCTGCTCAAGGTCTTCCTCCGCACCGACGAGGAGATCGCCGAAGAGGTACGGCGCGAGATGGTGTCCTATCTGTTCCCCCTGCCGAACTCGAGCGTGCGCGTGGAGGTGCGGGACGGGGTCGTGAGGCTGGTGGGCCGCGTCCGCGACACCTCCCTGATCCCAGTGGCGGCGCGGCTGGTCAGGGCGGTCGAGGGGGTCGTGGACGTGGATTTCGACCTCACCCGGAACGGAGCGCCGAAGGAAGCGCCCACGGGCGACACCGAGGGTGTCGACTCCGCATGAACCTGCCCGGACCGGGCGACCACGACGGTCGGCGCAGGCAGCCACCGTCGTACCGTGGCCCTGCCAAGGAAGCCACAGTGGGGCCGGTCGGCCCTAGTACATCCGGTCCGGGACGGTGATGATCGGCATCATGGACAGCCCGCAGTCTGTCCTCCACCGCGGAACGAGGGGTCGCCAATGCCCGAGCCACGCACCTTCACCGAGGAGAACCCGATCCGGGTGTTCCTGCTGGATGACCACGAGGTCGTCCGCCGCGGTCTGGCGGATCTGCTCGACGCCGAGCCGGACATCTCGGTGATCGGTGACGCCGGCACCGTCGACCACGCGCTCGCGCGAGGCCCCGCGCTGCGCCCCGACGTCGCGGTGCTCGACGTGCGTCTGCCGGACGGCGACGGCATTTCGGTCTGCCGGGAACTGCGCAGCCAGATGCCGGAACTGGCCTGTCTGATGCTGACCTCGTTCGACGACGAGGAGGCCCTGCTCGACGCGATCATGGCCGGTGCCTCCGGCTACGTCCTCAAGCAGATCAGGGGGTCCGACCTGGTCTCGGCGGTGCGCACGGTGGCCTCGGGGCAGTCGATGCTGGATCCCGCGACCACGGCCCGTCTGATGCGCTCGCTACGGGCCGACCCTGCGGACAGCCCTGCCGTGCCGTCCGAGCTGGCGAGCCTGTCCCCGCGGGAGAGGGACATCCTTGCGCTGATCGGCGATGGCCTGACCAACCGCGAGATCGGTAAGAGGCTCTACCTGTCGGAGAAGACCGTCAAGAACCACATCTCGCGCCTCCTGGCCAAGCTGGGCGTACAGCGCCGGGTGCAGGCCGCGGTCCTCGCGTCCCATCTGGAACAGCCGGAGGCCGGCGAACGCCGGACCAGGACGCAGTTCTTCCGGTGACGGCATCTTGTGTTCTTGCTCCACCAGGGCCAGCGTCACCGCGGCGATCCCCTCACGAGTCTTGGCTGCGGCGGTCGGCCGGCGCATCGCCATGTACGCGCGGCAGAACTCGAACCACGGCGATTCCTCACGTACTTTCTCCGCGGTGGCCTCGACCCGTACCCCGGACTCAGGCAGAGCGTCCGCGATGCAGAACGCCTCGCCACGGCGCATTGCCTGCCACAGTTCAGATCTGCGGCTCTGTGCGAGCGCCACCGTGGCGAAGGTGGCGCAGCCGACCTTCCCTCCGGCTTTCCAACGGAGCGGGTAGGCCGGGGGCACGGGCTGTGTTCGTCCGGCCCCCGCTCATCAACTCACGGGCACCGCGCAGCCGTGGCCGCTCACGATGGCGATCGGCCGGGCCGCTTCGGCGCCCGCATCGCCGGCACCGGCGTCTGCGCGTCGGCCTTCCGCTGCGCGTCCAGGACGCGTCCGGGCTCATCCTCTGGCTCCGCGAACCCCACCCTGATCATTCGTCAGACGGGTTCCAGCGCACAACGGCCTGCGCTATACGACGCCCTGGGCCGTCATCGCCTCCGCCACCCGCAGGAAGCCCGCGATGTTGGCGCCCAGGACGTAGTCGTCGGGGGTGCCTCCGTAGAGCTCGGCAGTGGCGCGGCACTGGGCGTGGACACCCTGCATGACAGCCGCCAGACGGGTCTCGGTCTGCTCGAAGGTCCACACGTCGCGGGAGGCGTTCTGCTGCATCTCCAGTGCAGAGGTGGCCACACCGCCCGCGTTGGCGGCCTTGCCGGGACCGAACAGAACGCCCGCCTCACGGAAGACCTCGATCGCCTCCGGGGTGCTCGGCATGTTGGCGCCCTCGACGACGGCCAGAACGCCGTTCTTCACCAGCACGCCTGCTTCCTGTCCGCCGAGTTCGTTCTGTGTGGCACACGGCAGTGCGATGTCGCAGGGCACCTCGAAGACCGAGCCCCGGTCGGAGAACCGTGCCGTGGGTTTGGCCTCGGCATAGGCCGACAGGCGTGCACGCCGTACCTCCTTGACCGTCTTCAGCAGCTCCAGGTCGATGCCGTCCGCGTCGACCAGATAGCCGGAGGAGTCCGAACAGGCCACTACGGACCCGCCCAGGGCGTGCACCTTCTCGATCGCGTAGACCGCCACGTTCCCGGAGCCGGAGACCACGGCCTTGCGGCCGTGGAGACTGTGTCCACGCGTCGCCAGCATCTCCTGCGCGAAGTACACCGCACCGTAGCCGGTGGCCTCGGTCCGGGCCTGCGAGCCGCCCCAGGAGACGCCCTTGCCGGTCAGGACTCCTGCCTCGAAGCGGTTGGTGATCCGCTTGTACTGGCCGAAGAGGTAGCCGATCTCGCGCGCGCCCACCCCGATGTCACCGGCGGGGACGTCGGTGTGCTCGCCCAGGTGCCGGTACAGCTCGGTCATGAACGCCTGGCAGAAGCGCATGACCTCGCGGTCGCTGCGACCCTTGGGGTCGAAGTCCGAGCCGCCCTTCCCGCCGCCGATTGCCAGTCCGGTGAGCGCGTTCTTGAAAATCTGTTCGAAGCCCAGGAATTTCACGATGCCGAGGTCCACGCTCGGATGGAAGCGCAGACCGCCCTTGTAGGGGCCGAGGGCGCTGCTGAACTCCACCCGGAAACCGCGGTTGACCTGTACCCGTCCTGCGTCGTCCACCCACGGCACCCGGAAGATCAGCTGCCGCTCGGGCTCGCACAGCCGCTCGGGGATCAACGCCTCGACGTACTCCGGATGCGCCTGCAGTGCCGGTGCCAGCGTGTGCAGCACCTCTCCCACCGCCTGATGAAACTCGGTCTCACCGGCGTTGCGCCGGCAGACCTGTGCGTAGACGGCCTCGATGTGAGCACTGGGGTTCATGCGCGCCTGCCCTCCTGTGGTCCGCCAGGCACTTGTCTCGTCCAACGTGCCTGGCCGCTGTCCTGACAACGAGTACGGACGGCAGGAGTCGCTGTGTCAGCGAAGAAGTCACCGATATCAGAACACGGGCGCCCGTCAGCCAGCGGCAAGCCAAGCGCGCCGCACCCGCCTCTGCCGAGCTCCTGGCCCGCTTCGAGGCACGGTACGGATGTCCACTGGTCGAGGGATACGGCCTGTCCGAAGGCACGTGCGGCTCCACCATCAACCCCAGATCTTCACCGGTAGCCGGCCGGGCCTGCGTCATCGATTTCGCTGTCCCCGGCATGGAACCAGGTCACCGACCGAAGCGATCAGTCGTGCTGCTCGGCATCCAGCAGTGCCAGGGCGTTGCGGATGCCCTGTTCGAGGAGTTGGTCGGCGAGCCGCCGGTCGGTCAGGGCCCGGGAGAGCTGCAGCGTCCCGGCGAGCATGCCGAGGAGGCCAAGTGCCTTCAGACGTGCCGATCGCGGATCGTGGGGTGCCAGGCGGGCGGCGAAGCCGTCGATGAGGACCAGTGCGCCGTCGGTGTACGCCTGCCTGGTGGCATCCGTGGAGCGTCCGATCTCGTCGAGCAGGGCGGCGTTGGGGCAGCCGTCCTCGATGCTGTCGCGCTGCTCGGTGGAGAAGTACCAGCGACTCATCTGTTCGAGTCCGGCGCGGCCGGGCTCCGCCTGAGCGACGATGTTCTCGTGCTGTGCGCGCATCTGGTCGGCGACCGCGCTGGCGACGAGTTCGTCCTTGGAGGCGAAGTAGGCGTAGAAGGTGCCGTTGGTCAGCCCCGCGTCCTTCATGAGCGTCGCGACTCCGGAGCCGTCGATGCCGTCGCGCTTGAGCCGGCGGCCGGCCGTCGTGATGATCCGCTGCCGTGTCTCGTGCTTGTGTTCTTTCGTGTACCGCAATGTGTTCCTCCATCGCAGCCGGGGCTTGCGTCCCGGCTGCCGCTGGTCAGGTCAGTGTGCCGCGCCTGCGAGGAGAGCGGGGAAGTTGATCCTGGCGGTCTGCAGCTTCGGGTCGTGGGGTTCGGGGACCCCGCCGTCGGTGACGTACAACCGGTCGCCGCGGACGGCGGTGGCGGAGGGCGAGGCGAGACCGTCCGCGCTGGTCAGTACGGGCTTGTAGGCGCCGTTCGGGTAGATCACCACGACCCTGTCCGGACCGTTCTGGGAGGAGGAGCCGTTCTGCGCCGCGAACACCACGTCTGACCAGGGGGTCAGGAAGCTGAGATCGTCGATGTTGGGCAGGCCGCCCGCGACAACGCGGATGGGACCGGCCGTGCCGGTGCCGGTGATCGGTACCCGCAGCAGTGTTCCCTTGTTGAAGTTGCTGATCCACAGGGCGCCGTTGTGGAACCTGAGCCCGTTGGCGCCGATGGGCAGGGCTTCGGTGGGCACCGGCGCGAGAGCGGCGTCGGTCAGCCACGGGGTCGCCGCTCCGCCGGAGACCGGAACGGACCAGATGACGCCCTTGAGGCTGTCCGCGATGTAGAGGGTGCGTCCGGCCGAGTCGACGGCGAGCCCGTTGGGCGTTGTTGCTGCATGACTCTCCTTGGCAAATCAACGAGTGACTGATCAACTGATCAATGGACTTTCGGGAACATCCGCGGCATCGAGCGCATCGAGTTCGAAGACTTTCGTGCGGAATCGGTACCTTTGATGCCGGACCTGGATGTCAGGTGGGCAGGCGGTTGTTCTTGCGGATCTGCCTGTCGAACGTTCCAGCAGGGACGAGGCGGCGCGCCATGGTGACGCGTGAGGCCAGCGGGCCGGCTGTGTAGCGCAGCTTCGGCTTCTTGTCGGTGGCTGCGGTGACGATCGTTTTGGCGACGACGGCTGGGTCGTCGCCGTCCCTCATCGCCTCCGCGATCACCTCGTCGAAGATGCGGCGTCGCTCCGCGTACAGGGGCAGCGGGGTGTCGGGCTGCGCGGCGTTGGTGTCGAAGCCGGTCTTGGTGTAGGCGGGCTGGACGAGGAGGACACGGATGCCGTGCTCGCGGACCTCGTGGTCCAGGGATTCGGAGTAGCCCTCGATGGCGTGCTTCGACGCGACGTAAAGGGCCATGAACGGCTGGGGAGCGACCCCCAGAACGGACGAGATGTTGATGACGCGTCCGCCACCCTGGGCGCGCATGTGCGGCAGGACGGCCTTCGTCATACGGATGACACCGAGGACGTTGACGTTCAGGACGCTCTGGGCCTGGGCGACGGAGTTCTCCTCGACGGCGCCCGCCGAGCCGATGCCCGCGTTGTTGACCAGGATGTCGATGCGTCCGAACCGGTCGATCACCGCGGCGACCGCGGCGGTGGCCGAGTCGTCACTGGCCACGTCGAGATCGAGGTACGTCACCCCGGCGGGCGGGGTGAGCCCGGAGGTCTTGCGGCCGGTTCCGATCACCTCGAAACCCGCCGCGACGAAGGCGCGGGCCGCCTCCTTGCCGATCCCTGATGAGGCACCTGTCACAAGTGCCACCGGTCGAGTTGTCGCCATCACGTATTCCCTAGGTTTGTATTACGTCCGTATGCCTTACGTTCGTACGACCATATGGTGGTCATCGGTCGATGGCAAGGGGACACGTCCGGCGATCCGAGAAACGTCCGGGAAACGTGGGGTGCGGTACGGGAAGGACCACGAGTGGGCGACGCGGCAGGGACCGAGACGGCCGGTCCTCGCATGACCCGCCGCACTCGCCTGACGGCGGCCTCGGCACGCCGTGCGCGGTGCGCGGTCAGCTTGCCGAGCAAAGGCAGTGGCACACGACCGTCGCTGTGCGATGCAGCCACCGGTGACGGATCGCCTCGCCCCTCTCCACAACAGCCAGCACCTCGTCCCGCTCGTCAACCCGCTCAACAAGCTCACCCATGGGGCCCACGACGGCAGGGGGAACCGACAAGCTCTCCAGAGGCCGGCAAGTCAGATCGGAACCTGCCGCAGCGCTCTTCCGCGACTGCGCACGCCCCGTCCGGACGCACCCATCGCCGACCGACGGGTCCGCTCGGACGGGGGCGCCGAACGTCAGGCCTGGTAGGCCACGTTCGCCATCATTCCGGCCTCGCCGTGATACGCGTTGTGGCAGTGCAGCATCCACTGGCCGGGGTTGTCCGCGTCGAAGAAGACGGACAGCTTCTTCTTCGGCAGCACGATCGACGTGTCCTTGCGCGGGCCTGAGGCGCCGAGTTGGTAGGTGTGGCCGTGCAGGTGCATCGGGTGCCACATGTCGGTGTCGTTGACGAAGTCCAGCCGTACGCGCTGCCCCTCCTCGATGAGGATCGGGTGGGCATCGGGGGCGTTCATGTCGAACGGCGTGCCGTTGATGGCCCAGTTGTACTTGTCCATGCCTCCGGTCAGCCTGATCTGGTGCGTGACGTCGGTCTGGGCGGACGTCAGGCGCACCTCGTCGGCCGCGCGCAGCTGGGACGCCGTCATGATCATGCCGTCGAGTTCCTTCGGGCGGACCGTCGCCATCGGGACGCTCCCCGAGCCCGTGCGCACCAGGGCGAGACCGTTCGCGTTCTTGCCCTCGGCCAGGGCGACGAGCGGGAAGACGCCGTCGCCGAGGGTGACGAGGACGTCGTAACGCTCGCCCATGCCGACCAGGAGGGCGTCCGCTTCCTGGTGCCGGACCGGGAAGCCGTCGGTGTGCGTGATGGTCAGCCTGTGGCCGCCGAGGGCCACCCGGTAGGCCGTGTCTCCGCCGGCGTTGATGATCCGCAGGCGCACCTTCTTGCCGGGCTTGCCCGTGTAGACGTCCGGGTCGGTCGCCACCCGGCCGTTGATCAGGTGGTACGGGTAGTTCACATCGCCCGCGTCGCCGCCGAGCAGGTCACTGTCGGCGCCCATGAGCATGAACTTCATCGACATGCCGCCACTCGGCGGGGCGGTGGCCGAGGCGGACCCTGAGTCGCCCCCCATGTCCATCCCACCCATGTCGCCCATGTCGTCGCTGTCCGGGCTGTTGGAACTTGCGCTGCCTCCCATGTTCATGTCGCCCATGCCCTGCTTCAGCTCGGCGAAGACCTCGTCGGGGGTGCCGGTGACGCCGTCGACCCAGTCGTCGAGGAGGACGATCCACTCGTCGTCGTAGTCGAGGCTCTCCTTGGGATCCTCGACGATCAGTGGGGCGTAGAGGCCGCGGTCGAGCTGGACGCCGACGTGCGGGTGGAAGAAGTACGTGCCCGGGGCGTCGGCGATGAACTTGTACGTGAAGGTGGAGCCGGCCCGGACTGCGGTCTGGGTGGTGGGCGGCACACCGTCCATGTCGTCACGCAGGGCGATGCCGTGCCAGTGGATCGACGTGGCCGTCCTGTTCGGGAGCTGGTTGGACAGCTCGGCGACGAGGGTGTCACCGATGGACAGACGGACCTCCTTGCCCGGGGTACGGCCGTCGAAGGCCCACGTCCTGGGCATGACGCCGCCACCCAGGTCGATCATGGCGGGCGCCGCGGTCAGGGTGAGCTTCTGCTGCCGTCCGGTGCCCTTGCGCTTCTTCTCCGCGGCGGCGACCGCCGAGCCCGAGGGACTGACCAGGGCGTTCTTGCCGGAGCCGGCTCCGGAGCCGGAACCGGTACTGCACGCTGCGAGAGCGCCCGCGCCGACGACTCCCATCCCGGCGAGCAGGGCGGAGCGACGGTTGATGCCGTTCATTGTGTTGTGTCCTCTGCGTCGAAACTGCCGATGTGGTCGCTGAAGGGACGGCACATCGCACGCCGTCCCCGGCGCGGCCTATATGCGCAGTTGAGAGAGGACGGACAGGTCCGGCGGGGCTCGGCCGACCGTGGCGCCCGGAAGGCTTGCGGCCGCGGCTGCCTGCCGCACCTTCGCCGACGGGTCGAACGCGGCCTGGGCGCGTGTCACGAGCTGCACGGAGTCGACACTCGCCGTGGTGCAGTGCTGCATTCCCCGTGTGGAACACCCGCCGTTGCCGTCGGCGCCGCGCGAGGAGTCGTCCGAGACCGCCGGTGCCGTCTCGTCAGGCATCGCGTGCGTGGCGTGAACCATGTGCGGCATCGAGGGGGCGTCCATCGCGAACGTCTCGTGGTGAACGAGCACGGCCAGCGCGACGCACAGGGTGAGGAACACCCCGTGGACCCAGCGGACGGTCATGCCGCCGCTGGGAGCCGACCTCATCGCCATGCGCTCCACCTGTGCCGTACTCGCCGAACCCGGGTCCCGATGCGGACCGCGGCCCAATCATACCCCCAGGGGGTAAAAGAGGCTGACGGCCCGAATGCCCACCAACCCCGGCACGTACTGAAAACGATGTTTCCTGCGGCGAGGGAAGTCGTTGTGTTGGCCTGGCGAGTCCTGCTGAGCATCTGGTCTCGGATGAGTTGCGGGTGGTGTTTCGGCGGGTGGTGCCGGAGACGGTGGTGGTGCGTCCGCAGGGCGGGGCCGTCGGCGGGCCGGGGACCGCGAATGTCTGACCGCGATCGTGTCCGTGGCCACGTCGGGGTGTTCCTGGCGGCAGTTGCCGACGGTGTTCGGGCCGGCCTGGCCCACGGTCTACCGGCGTTTCGCGCGGCGGAGCCGACAGCGTGGCGCCACAGGGTGGATTAGATACCCCTAGGGGGTATAGTGCTGATGTATTCGGGAGGCCAGAGAACGTCGTCCTCCCGCAGGCGACCCACGCATCCACACCCAGAGGAAGCAGTCATGACAACTGAGACGAACTCCGGCTCCTGCTGCGGCACCGGCTCCTGCGGCTCCGACGCCACGGTCGACGTCCAGGGCGTCGGCGTCACCACGGTCTACAAAGTGTTCGGCATGACCTGCGGGCACTGCGAGGGCGCGGTCTCCCAGGAGATCTCCGCGCTGGACGGCGTCACCGCGGTCAAGGCCGTCGCCGGCACCGGCGAGGTGACCGTCACCTCCGCCGCCCCGCTCGACGAGACGGCCGTCCGCGCCGCTGTCGGCGAGGCCGGCTACGAGCTCGTCGGCCAGGCCTGACGACCCCTCAGCATCAAACCGCGCTCTCGGTGTCGCCTTGGGCGGTGGAACTGGGGATCTCGCGGCGTCGGGCAGCTACGAGCCGCAGGGTCTGCCTGCGCCGAGTGCCACCGCCCGGATCGACGGCTACACCGAACAAGGCGAATTCCTCCCACGCCGGGACGTGCCGCTCCGCTGATACGGACGCCGTACGTCCCGGCCTGCCCCTGGAGATACGCAATGACCAGCACGGCTCCTGAAAAGGCCCTCCCCGGCACGGCGTCCGCGCCCGCCTCCGCGGTGGAACTGTCCATCGGCGGCATGACCTGCGCCTCGTGCGCCGCACGCGTCGAGAAGAAGCTCAACCGCATCGACGGCGTCACCGCGACCGTCAACTTCGCCACCGAGAAGGCGAAGGTCACGTATCCGGACGGCATCGAGGTCGCCGACCTCATCGCCACCGTCGAGAAGACCGGCTACACCGCCGAGGAGCCAACCCCGCCCGTTTCAGGAACGGGAGACGAGGGCGAGGCTCAGACCGCTCCGGCCGCGGACGGCGAACTGCTGTCCCTGCGCCAGCGCCTGTATGCGTCGCTGGTGCTGACCGTCCCCGTCGTCCTCATGGCGATGGTGCCCGCCCTGCAGTTCGACAACTGGCAGTGGCTGTCGCTCACTCTGGCCGCTCCGGTCGTCGCCTGGGGCGCCTTCCCCTTCCACAGCGCCGCCTGGACCAACGCCCGGCACGGCGCCGCCACCATGGACACACTGGTGTCGATCGGCACGCTCGCCGCGCTCGGCTGGTCCGTGTGGGCGCTGTTCTGGGGAGACGCCGGGATGCCGGGCATGCGCCACGGCTTCGAATTCACCGTCTCCCGTGGCGACGGTTCCTCCTCCATCTATCTGGAGGCCGCGGCCGGGGTGACCACGTTCATCCTCGCCGGGCGCTACCTGGAGGCGCGCGCCAAGAGGAAGTCGGGTGCCGCGTTGCGGGCGCTCATGGAGCTGGGCGCGAAGGACGTCTCGGTACTGCGCGGCGGCAGGGAAGTACGCATCCCGGTGTACCAGTTGGCCGTCGGTGACCGCTTCGTCGTACGGCCCGGGGAGAAGATCGCCACCGACGGCACCGTCGTCGAGGGCGCGTCGGCGGTGGACGCCGCCATGCTGACCGGCGAGTCGGTGCCGGTGGACGTGACCGTCGGGGACGCCGTCACCGGCGCGACCGTGAACGCCGGGGGCCGACTCGTCGTCGAGGCGACCCGCATCGGCGCGGACACCCAGCTGGCGCGGATGGCGAAGCTGGTCGAGGACGCGCAGAACGGCAAGGCCGAGGTGCAGCGCCTCGCCGACCGGATCTCCGGGATCTTCGTGCCGGTGGTCCTCATCATCGCGGTCGCGACGTTCGGGGTCTGGCTCGGAGCCACCGGCGACACCGTGTCCGCCTTCACCGCCGCCATCGCCGTCCTGATCATCGCCTGCCCCTGCGCCCTGGGCCTGGCCACGCCGACCGCGCTGATGGTCGGCACCGGTCGCGGCGCCCACCTCGGCATCCTCATCAAGGGCCCCGAGGTACTGGAGTCCACCCGCCGCGTCGACACCGTCGTGCTGGACAAGACCGGCACCGTGACCACAGGCCGGATGGAGCTCCAGGACGTCTTCACCGCACCGGGCGTGGACGAGACCGAACTGCTGCGGCTGGCGGGCGCGTTGGAGCACGCGTCGGAGCATCCCATCGCCCGGGCCATCGCGGCGGGCGCGGCCGAGCAGGCCGGAAGCCTCCCGGTCCCGGAGAACTTCGACAACGTGGCGGGCCTCGGCGTCCAGGGCGTCGTCGACGGACATGCCGTCCTCGTCGGGCGGGAGAGGCTTCTCGAGGAGTGGGCCATCGCGCTCCCCCAGGGGCTGGCCAAGGCCAAGGCCGCCGCGGAGGCCGAGGGGCGTACGGCGGTCGCCGTCGCCTGGGACGGCGAGGCGCGCGGTGTCCTCACCGTCGCGGACGCGGTCAAGGGGACCAGCGCCGAAGCGGTCGCCGAGTTGCGCAGGCTGGGGCTGACGCCGGTCCTGCTGACCGGCGACAACCAGCTCGTCGCCGAGTCGGTCGCTCGTGCCGTCGGCATCGACGAGGTGATCGCCGAAGTTTTGCCCCAGGACAAGGTGGCCGTGGTCAAGCGACTGCAGAGCGAGGGCCGTACGGTCGCGATGGTCGGCGACGGCGTCAACGACGCGGCCGCCCTCGCCACCGCCGACCTGGGCCTGGCCATGGGCACCGGCACGGACGCGGCGATCGAGGCCGGTGACCTGACCCTCGTACGCGGCGACCTGCGGGTGGCGGCCGACGCGATCCGCCTGTCCCGCAGGACCCTGGGCACCATCAAGGGCAACCTGTTCTGGGCCTTCGGCTACAACGTCGCCGCGCTGCCGCTCGCCGCCTTCGGCATGCTCAACCCGATGATCGCGGGGGCGGCGATGGCCTTCTCGTCGGTGTTCGTGGTGACCAACAGCCTGCGGCTGCGGTCCTTCAGGTGAGCTGAGCGCCGTGTTGCGGATGCCGTGCTCGGCGACGCACTGACATGCTCCCTGGCGGGGTAGCCGGGGAGGACGATCCATGGAAAGGGGACCCGTGCAGACATCGGACTGGGAGCCGGTCCTGGCACTCCTGGTGCTGGTCGCCGGAGCCGTCGTACTGGTTCATGGTCTCGCCGTCGCCGTCAGGGCGGTCCGCGAGCCGCTGCACACCGGACCGTTCAGCGGGGGGCTGGAGCCGCGGGAGCACGCGCTGTCGCGGTTCCACGTCCGCTGGTATCCGGTCACGATGGTCTTCCTGGCCTTCGACATGGAGATGCTGTTCATGTATCCGTGGACGAAGGTCGTCTCGGCGGTGGGTACGTCCGCGGTCGTCGAGATGTTCCTCTTCCTGGGCATCCTGCTGGCAGGCGTCGGATACGCCTGGCGGGAGGGGGCGTTCCGATGGAGCTGAGACGCAGGCTCGCCCGAACGGCCATGTCCCGTCCTGGAGTTCTGGTCGCGGCGTCGCCCGGAGCCACGCCCGAACGGCTGGCCCTGGAAGCGGAGCTCGCACTTCGGGGATGGGCACGTGTGAGCGCGCCCGCGGACGCGGATCTCCTCGTGGTCCTGGGCACCGGCCCCGCAGGGGACCAGGACTGGGTCATGAATCTGTGGCGCGCCATGTCGGCTCCCAGGGCCCGGGCGTCACTCACGAACGCCGACGAGGTCGCCACGGTCCTCGATCACGGCCTGGCCACACTCCGGGCCGGGATGCCTCACCCGGAGGAGCAGGAGAACCACTCGAGCGAGGGGCACGCCGAACACGGCGACCGGGACATGCCCGGTGGCCACGGCGAGCACGCCGGCCATGACATGCCCAGTGGGCACGGCGAGCACGACATGCACGCAGGGCACGCCGAGACCGAGGACCGTGACACGCACGGCGTGGACGACGGGCACGATGAGCACCACGGCCACGGCGGACACGACGAACACGGCGCACGCCCCGGGCACGACGAGCACCACGGGCACGACCGGCACAGCGGCCATGACATGCCCGGCGAGCACGGATCACACGGCGGACATGACATGAGCGGCGGGCATGCCGGGCATGACACGGGCAGCGGGCACGACGGCCACGCCGGACACGCCGGACACGACATGAACGGCGGCCACGACATGAACGGCGGCCACGGCGGCCACGACATGAGCGGCGGGCATGCCGGCCACGACATGAGCGGCGGGCATGCCGGGCATGACATGGGCGGGGTCGTGGACGGGTTGCCCATGGCTGATCGGGCCGATGACAGGGACGGGTTGAGGCTCGACCGGCTGCATGTGCCGCTCGGTCCCGGTCTCGCCGACTGGCCCGCGGGGCTGGTTCTGCGGCTGGCGCTGCAGGGCGATGTCGTCCAGCAGGTCGATGTCGATGTCGAGTCGGCGGCTTCCGTGTCCCCGCGTCCGCCCTTCTGGAGCGAGCCGTGGCACCGTGCCGTGGCGGGCGAGCGGGTGATCCGGGGCGATGCGGCGCGGCGGCTGTGCGCGGCACACCTGGACAGTCTGGGACGGTTCTTCGCCGTGGCGGGGTGGGCCGACATGGCCGCCCGCGCCCGGCACGTACGGGACAGCGCACTGGCCGGGGCGGGCGCCGCCGAACTCTCCGCTCTCGCCCGTCCCTTGATCCGGCGGGCCGAGAGATCGCGGGCCCTGCGATGGCTGACCGCTGGGCTGGGACCGCTGGCCGCCGAGCACGCGGCGCATCACGGGATCACCGGTCCCGCCCTGGTCGCCGACGGGGACGCGTACCGCCGGATGCTCGTGTGGCTCGACGCGGTCGGGCGAAGTGCGGCCGCCTGTGACGACACGAGCGCTGTGGACCTGGCCACCAGCGCTGCCGGCCGGGCCGAGGCCGTCGGCCCCCGCGGGCGAGTCGACAGGTCGGCGCCGCCGCCCTCTCGACCTCTCCTCGATGCCCTGCCCGCTCTGCTGGCGGGCGCCGAGTTCGCGTGCGCGCGGATCATCGTCGCGAGCCTGGACCCGGACCTGGACGAGCTGGCATACGTGCCGGCGGCGGGAGCGGCCGCCCATGGCTGAACGCACGCCGTTGTGGGCGGTCCTCGTCCTGCCTTCTCTGCTCGTCGCGGTCGCTCTGGCGACGGCGGGCCTGGACGCCGTGCTCTCGGCCGGCGCGCGGAGCGGACGGCCGGGGTCCCTTCGCGAGGCGGCCGTCCGGGCGGCGGGGCCCGCGCGCGAGGTGCTGCGGCAGCTCGTGCAACAGCCACGGCGGACGCGGGCGTCCGACCTGCCGCTGGCCCGGATCGGAGCGGCTCTCCTGCCCGTCGCCGCCGTCCTGGCGGCCGTCGTACTGCCGCTCGGTTTCCGGTCGGTGAGCGATCTGCCGGAGGGAATCGTCTGGTTCAACGCGATGGAGGCGTTGGCCTGGGCGGCGGTGTGGCTGGCGGGCTGGGGGGCGAACTCGACGCTGTCGCTGATCGGCGGGTACCGGTTCCTGGCACAGGGGTTGGCGTACGAGCTGCCGCACATGCTCGCGATCACCACGGCCGCGCTGGGCGCGGAGTCGCTGCGGGTGGGCGAAGTGGTCGACGCCCAGGCGGGGTTGTGGTTCGCGGTGTGGATGCCGGCGGCCTTCGGGATCTATCTGCTCAGTGCCATGGCGATGGCGTTCTGGGGTCCGTTCGACCAGCCCGTCGGTCATGACGTGGCGGGTGGCGCGGCTTCCGAGCTGTCCGGGGCGGACCGGGTGCTCTTTCTCGGTGGCCGGTGGCTGCTGCTGGTCGTGGCGGCGGGGTTCGGCGTGCCGCTCTTCCTGGGTGGCGGGCACGGGCCGTTGCTGCCCGGCTGGGTGTGGACCGTGCTCAAGACGGCGGCCGTGCTGGCCTTCCTGGTGTGGGCCGGGCGCCGGGTGCCGACCCTGCGCATGGAGCGCTACCTGGAGCTGGCCTGGGTGGTGTTGACCCCGCTCGCCGTCGCGCAGGCGCTGGTCGTGGCCGTCGTAGTCCTGAATCGATGACGAGAGCGAGGTGTCGTACGTCCATGGAAGTCACGGTGTTCTGGTTGCTTGCCGTCCTCGCGGTCGTCAGCGGCGTGATGGTGTTCCGCTTCGACTCCATGGCCCGGGCGACGTTCTCCCTGCTGGCCTCGCTGCTGTGCGTGGGCGGTCTGGTCGTGCTGCTGGGGCTGGACTACCTGGGCATCGTCATCGTGCTGATGATGACGATCGAGATGGCCATCATGGCGGTCTTCATGGTGATGTACATGATGAATCCGGCCGGGCTGATGCCGATGACGATGATGCACAACAAGAAGGGGGCGGCCGTCGTCTGCGGCCTCGTCTTCCTGCTTCTCGCCGCCGGGATCCTGCTCGCGCCCTGGCCCGCCCGGCGCGGAAAGGCACCCGCCGATCCGACCATGGAGCTCGGCATGTCCCTCATGGGTCCGCAGATGCTGACCATGATGACGCTGGGCATGGCCCTGTTCGCGACGATCGTCGCCACCGTGGTGCTGGCCACCCGGCGGGGACGGTACGACCGGCTCGGCGACGACCTGCGGGCGCGGCGCCCGGAGGATCCCGTACGAGGCGGTGTCGGCCGATGACTCTGGAGCTGCTTCTCCTGGTGGCCGCCGCCCTGTTCTGCGTCGGGCTGTTCGGAGCGCTCACCCAGCAGGCGATCGTGATGCTGATGATGGGCCTCGAACTGATGCTGGGCGGGGTCATCCTGGGCGCCGCGGCCGCCTGGCACTACATCGCTCCGGCGGCGGCCGACGGGCAGGTGCTGATCGTCGTCGCGGTCACGGCGATGGCCCTGGAGATGGCGATCGGGTTCGCCGTGGTCACCGCGCTGTTCCGGTCGCGCGAGGTCGACATGACCGACATGGCGGCGGAGTTGAAGGAGTGAGTGCCCTGCTGTGGGCGCTGGTCGCCCTGCCGCTCGGCACCGGTGTGCTGCTGCTCGTGACGGGACGGCGGGCCGATCGCGCGGCGCCCGCCGTGGCTCTCACCGTGACGGCCGCCGCCCTGGGTCTCGCGATCGCCGCGGCGTTCCGGCATCCGGCGGTGCAGGCGCCGTTCCTCGACGGACTGCCGATGCGGTTCGCGGTGGACGGCCTGTCCGGGCTGCTGGCCGTCACGGTCGCCGCGGTCACGCTCGCCGTACTCCTCTTCAGCGCCGCCGAGTTCGGCGCCGACGAGGCCCGAGCGCGCTTCTTCGGCCTGATGCTCCTGTTCACCGGGAGCATGCTCACCACGGTGACCGCCGCTACCCTCCCGGTCCTGCTGCTGGGCTGGGAGGTCATGGGCGCCACGTCATGGGCATTGATCGGCTACTGGTGGCGGGACCCGGAGCGGACGAGCGCGGCCGACACCGCGTTCCTCACCACCCGTACCGCGGACCTGGGCCTCTACCTGGCGGCGGGTGCCGCGCTCGCGAGCGGCCGGGACCCGGCACTGTCACTCGACGGCCTGACCCGCGCCGACGACCCGTGGCTGTCCTTCGTCACCGCGGGCATCATCGTGGCCGCCCTGGGCAAGTCGGCCCAACTGCCCTTCAGCTTCTGGCTGTCGAAGGCCATGCAGGGCCCGAGCCCGGTCTCCGCGCTGCTGCACTCGGCGACGATGGTGGTCGCGGGAGCCTACCTGCTGCTGCGCACCGGACCGCTGCTGGAGGCTTCCGGCTGGGGCGACGAAGTGGTCGCGTGGACGGGCGCCGCCACCGCCCTGTGTCTCGGACTCGTCGCCGTGGCACAGACCGACCTCAAGCAGCTGCTGGCCGCGTCGAGTTGCGCCCAGATCGGCTTCATGGTGCTGGCCGCCGGCACCACCGCGACCTCCGGCGGCACGCTTCAGCTCATCGCCCACGCGGCGGCCAAGAGCCTGCTCTTCCTCGGCGCGGGCGCCTGGCTGACAGCCCTGGGCACACAGCAGCTTCCCGAGCTGCTCGGAGCCGCCCGCCGCAGTCGGACCGTCGGCGTGGCCTTCACCGTGGCCGCGCTCTCCCTGGCCGGGCTCCCACCGCTCTCGCTGTGGGCCGCCAAGGACGTCCTGCTCTCGGGAGTTCTGGAGCGCAGTCCCTGGCTGTACGCCGTCGGGCTGGCCGGGGCGCTCCTGTCCGCGGTCTACAGCGCCAAGGCCCTCTGGTACGTGTGGCAGCGCGCGGTGCCCCAGCCCGATTCCCGCCACGTTCCGGATGGTGCGTCGCCGTCCCTGGCGCTGCCGGCTCTCGCCTGCGTCGCACTGACGCCGCTGGCGTTCCCTCCGCTGCGTGACAGCGTCGGACGCGTACTCGCCCAGCCTGACCAATCCGCCCCGCTCCCCTGGGAATTCGCCCTTTCCGGGATTCTCGCCCTGCTGGCCGTCGCGGCCACTTGGGCCTGGGGATCCCGCCCACTGCCCCTCCCAGGACGTGTGAAGTCCGCCCTCCTGGACTGGCTGTATCTCGAGCGCGCCGCCCACCGACTCCTGGTCGCCCCCGTCATGCACCTCGCGCGTGCTGCCGCCGCGTTCGACGACCGGGTCATCGACCGCGCCGTCGACGATTCGGCCACCGTCGCCGTACGGTTCGCCCGCTGGACGGACGGCGTCGTGGAGCGTGCCCTCGACGGGTCGGTGACCGCCCTCGCCGCCGGCACCCGCGCGCTCGGCCGCCTGGCGCGCCGCCCGCAGACCGGCCAGCTGCACCAGTACCTCGCCCAGGCCGTCGCGGCCTTCACCGTCCTCGCCGTCGTGCTCGTCCTCGTGAGGTGACCCCCCGATGCTGACCGCCCTTGTCTTCGCGCCCACGGCCGTCGCGCTCCTGCTGTTCGCGCTCCCCCGCCGTACGACCTCGTCGGCCTTCCGCATCATCTGGGTGGCGGTGTCGGCCGTCGAACTCGCCCTCGTGGTCGCGATATGGGCCGGGTACGAGGCCGGCGGCGGCATGCAGTACGAGGAGCGCGCCCGCTGGATCCCCGGAGCGGGCGTCGGCTATCACGTCGGCGTGGACGGGCTGTCGCTGCCGCTGCTCGCCCTCAGCTGTCTGCTGTTCCTGGCCTGTGCGCTGTACTCACTGCGCGAGAACCGCCGTGTCCGCGAGTTCGCCGCACTGTTCCTCTTCCTGGAGACCACCTGTCTCGGCCTGTTCGCGGCCCTCGACCTGATCCTCTTCTTCGTCTTCTTCGACCTGTCCATCGTGGCGATGTACTTCGTCATCGCGGGCTGGGGCCATCGGCAGGCGGCACGGGCCGCGCTGAAGTTCTTCCTCTACACCTTCGTCGGGTCGCTCGCCCTGCTGCTCGGCTTCATCGGGCTCTACCTCGCCGCGTCCCCGCACACCTTCGACATGGTCGAGCTGACGCGGCAGAACCCGCTCGCCGGACGGTCCGTGTACGGCGGCCTCGTCCTGCTGGCCGTGGTGGTCGGCTTGGCGGTGAAGACGCCGACGGTGCCGTTCCACACGTGGTTGCCACCGGCCCACGTCGAGGCGCCGGCCGCCGGTTCGGCGATCCTGGCGGGGGTGCTGCTGAAGATGGGCACGTACGGATTCCTGCGCATCGCCATGCCGATGCTCCCCGAGGCCTGGCGGCGCTACGCCCTCGTGCTGATCGTCGTCGGCGTCGTGTCGGTCCTGCACGGGGCCCTGGTCGCGCTCGCGCAGACCGACTTCAAGCGGATGGTCGCCTACACCTCCGTGAACCACATGGGCTACATCGTCCTCGCCCTCGGTGCCGCCGCGGCGACGGCGGACACCTCCGAACAGGCCCGCTCCCTCGCCGTCACGGGGGCGGTGACGCAGATGGTCAGCCACGGGCTGCTCACCGGTGCGCTGTTCCTCCTCGCCGGAGTGCTGTACGAACGCGGACGGACGTACGACATGGGCGCCTACTCGGGACTCGCCGCCACGGCCCCCGCCTTCGCGGCGATGACCGGCGTCGCGGCCTTCGCCTCGCTCGGTCTGCCCGGGTTCTCCGGTTTCATCGCCGAGTTCCAGATCTTCACCGGCAGCCTCGGTCCACGGCCGGTGGCCACCGCGCTCTCGGTGCTCGGCATCCTGCTCACGGCCGGGCTGTTCCTGCGCGCGCTGAGACAGGTCTTCACGGGCCCGCTGCGCCTGCCCGACGCGCCGGGCACGCCACGCGTGTTCCCCGACATCCGCGCACACGAGGCCCTCGCCGTCGTCCCCCTCCTCGTCCTGGCCGTCGTCCTCGGCGTGGCACCGCGTTTCCTGCTCGACGTCATCGAGCCGGCCTCGCGTTCCGTCCTGGAGCTGCTCTCCCGATGAACGAGATGAACGAGAACCCGCTCGACCTCCTGCCCGAGGTGCTGCTGGCCGCGTCGGCCGTGCTCGGCCTGCTGCTCGGTTCCTGGCTGCCGCGCGCCCGGCAGTGGTTGGTCGGGCTGCTGGCGGCCGTCGTGTGTGCGGCGGGGATCGTCGCGGCATCGGTGGCCGCGGCGGAGCCTGCCACGACCGCCTTCGGCGAGGCCTTCGCCGTCGACCCTGTGACGAGCACGTCCAGGGTCGTCGTCCTCGGCGGCACGCTCCTCGTCCTCGGCGTCTCCTTCCGTCCGCTGCGTGGCGATGCGCGGGAGAGCGAGTTCTACGTCCTGGTGCAACTGGCAGCCCTCGGCGCGCTGATGATGGCGGGCACGCAGGACCTGCTGCTGTTCGCCGCCGCCTACCTGCTGGCGAGCATCCCCGCCTACACGCTCGCCGGCTTCCGCAAGGACGGGCCCGGCACCGAGGCGGCCCTCAAGTACTACGTGGTCGGCGCCCTGTTGGGCGTACTGATGCTGGGCGGCATCACGGTCCTGTACGCGACGGGGCGCGCCACCGGATATCCGATGCTCGGGGACGCGTTCCACGACGCGCCCGGGGCACTGCTCGCAGTCGGCGCGATCGGGCTGCTGTCGGGCGTGCTCTTCAAGGCCGGAGGCGTGCCGGCACACTTCTGGGTGCCCGACGCCGTTCAGGGCAGCAGCCCGCCGGTGGCCGCGCTGCTGACCAGCATCCCGAAGATCGGGGCACTGGCCGCGCTCTTCCGGCTCGGTGACATCGTCTTCGCGGACAGCACGCTGCCGTGGCCCGCGCTCGTCGCCGTACTGGCCGCCGCGTCGATGACGCTCGGCAACCTGGGCGCGTTCTTCCAGCAGGACGTCAAGCGCCTCCTGGCCTACTCGACGATCAGCCAGGTCGGGTACCTGCTCATGCCGGTCGCCGTCGCGGGCCGCGCGGACCTCGCCCAGCAGGCACTGCTGTACTACCTCGCGGCCTACACGGTCACCAACCTCGGCGCGTTCGCGGTGGTCTGCGCCCTTCCTCGAGCCGTCTCGCTGGACGACTACCGGGGTCTCGCCAAAGAGCGTCCGCTGCTGGCCGCGAGCCTGGTCATCTGTCTGTTGGGGCTCGTCGGCACCCCGCCCACGGCGGTTTTCCTGGGCAAACTCGAGGTGTTCGGCGCCGCGTTCGACGGCGGGTACGCGTGGCTCGCCGTCGTGGCCGCCGTCAACACCGTGGCTTCCCTCTTCTACTACCTGCGCTGGATCGTGCCCGCGGTCTCAGGGAGCGGGTCCGAGTCCCTGGCCGACGGCGACCGGGCGGCACGCGTCGTCGCCTACGTCGCCGCGGCCGTGTCCCTCGGGCTGGGCGTCGGTGGCGGACCGGTCCTGGACGTATTGACCGGACCGATCAGCCACTGACGTACGTTCGTGAGCCGTCCGGCCGCCGCTGGAACCGTCGCGGGCGCGGTCAGTGCGCCATGACCGGCCCCTGTGTCAGGTCCGACCGCCCCGCGGGCAACAGCAGCGCACCGACGGCGGCGACCACGGCGGCGATGACCGCACAGGCGGTGAAGGGGGCACCGACACCTTCCGCGACATCTCGGAGTTTCCGCCCCTGGACCCCGACGACGAGACCTGGGGCAAGGCGATCGCCATCCTGTCGCCTCCAGAGGAAGCTCTCAACCAGGCTCTCGATCAGGCCACCAGCGAGCCCGGCGTGAACCCGACCGCTGGGTCAACCAGGGGCATCATCTGCGACGAGTACCGTGATTTCCGGATCGCCGGCAGGAACGAAAACCCGGCGACCCCATGACGTCCAGCTGTCACCCCCAGCAGCGACGTGCCCACCAACCGTCGTCCGGTGAGGCAGTCGGGTCCGGCCAACTGCCGGCGACATAGAGCTCATCGAGCGGTTCGACCATGCCGCGCAGTTCACGGGCGGCTCGCGGAGGCAGTGCGTGGAGGGCGAGTTCGAGGACTGCGCGTTCATCGGTCGTATAGAAGGGGTTGCACAGCGAGCATCCGCAACCACCCGAGAGGGCAAGCCCCGGACGATGGGCTATCCGTGACCACTGCCGAAGGGCTTGAGCTACCGCGCCGGGCCACAGCCGGTCGCGTTCCAGACGAGCGGCTGCGGCTGCCAGCTTGCCGGAGCCGCGCGCGAACCCAGGCTCTGACGCTCCATGCGACAGCTGCCTGGAGAAGCGGCTGGCGGCGCGGAGCTGTGACGGCCGTCTACGCGGCATCGTCCTTTCTGAATCGCTGCATGGGAACAGCATGCCAGAGCCGTCCTCCGCACTGCAGCACTGGATCGTCGAGCGCAGGCAGAACCTGTGAGACTTCGGCACCGCTTCACACAGGTTCGGCGGAACATGTGCGCTTTGCCGAAGGACCACGAGCGGAGCAGATGACCGCCGGAATTGGTGGATCCACGCATTCGCGGGGCTCCGGGTGGAGCGGGCACGACGGCATCACTGACGGCAGGGCCCCGAATGGTCGCAGTACGGCTGAAGACCGCTCTGCCCGCAGCCGCACAGGATGGCCCTGGTCTCGGCGCGCGGGCCTTCCGCTGTGTCCACGCGCAGTTCGCCGCGCAGGGTCAGCTGCCCGGTGGAGCTGCGCGTGACCTGCGTGGGTCGCTCCGGGATCTCCGTCCCGCCGTCGGCGAGTCGATAGTGCAGCGCACCCGAGGGGCAGCGCCGCACCACTTCGGCCAGGCGATCCGCCGCGGCGCTGTCCGGCCGGATCCAGGGCCGCGCGGCCGTGTCGAAGACCTCCGGCAGACCCCGGACGCATTCGGCGGCGTGCAGGCATCTCCTGGCCTCGAAAATCACGGTGATCGACTCGTTCTCGTACGCCCTCTTCGCGGACCTGTCGCTCATGCCGGCCTCCATGACGGTGTATGGCTCTGCTAGTCGCTGACCTTGCTGCGGGACTGGTAGAGCAGGTCCTGGTACTCGGGATGGCGAGCGATCCAGCCCGCGAAGAAGGGGCAGGTGGCCAGCACCCGGAGCTGCGAGGCACGTGCTTCGTCGAGAGCGGTGCGGACCAGGGCGGACCCGACTCCCCTGCCCTCGTACTGCGGCGCGACCTCGGTGTGTACGAACGCGATGAGTTCCGTAGTGCGGATGTACTCCGCGACACCCGCAACCTCGGACTCCCCGTCGACCCGGGCCTCGTAGCGCTTCGCCCCGGGCACGTCGCCCACTTCGACCGTCATACGTCCTCCTCTTGGGCCTGCTCGCGTGCAACTCCACGGGAGCCCCGATCAACCAGGCCGAAAGCCTAACCCCATACGGTTGATGCATCAACTTATTCGCCCGGCGGCACTGCTTGGTCGCGGACACCTGCTCCTCCATGGCTGGAGCGGGAGCGCCTTCGAGTCACACTGGCGCAAATGCCGTTCCTTCGGGGCGAGCCGGTGCGGTTCCTCACCCTCGCCGCGACCGCCGAGAAAATAGTTGACGCGTCACGTACATGTGATGTATCAACTTCCTTGGCGGGGTCGCCCGCCATGACGCAGGAGCGGAAGGAACCGCCGTGAAGTCGCCGACCTCCCCCACGCCGAACACGGCGACCCCCGGCCCGCTCGCCGCCTTCGCCCGCTTCGTGGTTTTCGGCGGCGGCACCGGGGTCCTCTCCAGCTTGACCGTCCCACTGCTGGCGGCGCTGATGCCGTGGACCGTGTCGAACGCGCTGATCACCATCGCCTCGACCGTCCTGTGCACGGAACTGCACGCCCGCTACACCTTCCGCGCCGGCGGTCGAGCCGGCTGGCGCCACCACTGGCAGTCCGCCGGTTCGGCGGCCGCGGCCTACGCGGCCACCTCCGCGGCAGTGTTCGCCCTCCACGCGATCCAGACCTCCCCCAGCGTGTTCACCGGACAGCTCGTCTACCTCTCCGCCTCCGGCCTCGCCGGCCTCGGCCGCTTCCTGGTCCTGCGCCTTTTCGTCTTCACGGCGGGCCGCGACCAGCGGACGAAGACGACGAACACCGCGTGGACGAGCCCGTCCTCCACCCCGAAGCCCCTGACCGTCCCGCAGGTCCCGACCGTCGCCCCGGTCACCGCGTTCACCACAGCATTCGCGACCGGCACCACCGTCCCCCGCACAGTCATCGCCCAGCCCCGACGAGCGCCGGCCCGAACCACCGGCCTGGCGGCGGCCCTCAGCCCGAGCTGACCTCAGCAGCCACCCGGAGCCGGCTTGCCTGGCCCCGCCATGGGCGGCCACCTCGCCGAGGAGGCGAAGCTCGCCGAGGCCATGGGGCTCGACGCGTTCAGCGTCGGCGAGCGGGGCGAGGAGTAACTCGACATGCTCATACGCCTTCAGCGCGAGGATGCGGTGACCTGGTCGGGGAAGGTCCGGGCCCTGGTGGTCGAGCAGCAACTGCATCCCCGTATGCCGCCCGGCGGAATGTCCACATGTATCGGCGCCGCCGGCAGGCCGAACTCCGCGGTGCAACGGCCGGGTGGCAGACCAACGGTATGCCCGTCCCCGGCCGCGCCCCAGCCCTCGGACGCCCCGTACACAGCGGTGGGTACGACGATCGCGCGCAGGCAGGCGTAGAACGGACCGTGCATTTCCCGGCCTTGGGGCACCGCCCGGGCCCCCAGGACCCGGGCGGGAGTACGGAATCCGCCACCGGTGGCTTCCATCAGCAGGGGCGTGCCGACGAGCGCGGTGATGTCGGGCCCGTCGAAGAACGCCTGTCGTCTCGTGCGGCCTCAGGCCCCCGCATCGGCGGCCTGCGCGCGCTCGGCGTCGCGGGCGGCGAGCAGGGATGCGTGGGTGGGGGCGTCAGGCACGCCGGCAGGCCGGTTCCTGGCGAACTCCTCGCGCAGTACCGGGACGACCTCCTCGCCGAGCATGTCGATCTGCTCCAGCACGGTCTTCAGCGGAAGTCCGCCGCCGTCCACGTTGAACAGCTGGCGCTGGTAGTCGCCGAAGTGCTCGCGGAAGGTGAGCGTCTTCTCGATGACCTGCCCGGGCGTGCCGACCGTCAGCGGGGTCTGTTCCATGTACTCCTCCATGGAGATCCCGCCGCCCATCACCGGTGAGTGGTCGAAGAACGGGCGGAACTCACGGACGGCGTCCTGTGAGTTGGGGCGCATGTAGGTGTGGCCGCCGAGGCCGACGATGGCCTCCTCGGGACTGCCGTGGCCGTAGTGCGCGTACCGGGTCCGGTACAGGTCGATCATCCGCTTGGTGTGCTCCTTGGGCCAGAAGATGTTGTTGTGGAAGAAACCGTCGCCGTAGTACGCGGCCTGCTCGGCGATCTCCGGCGAGCGGATCGAGCCGTGCCAGACGAACGGCGGTACGCCGTCCAGGGGCCGCGGCGTGGACGTGAACCCCTGGAGGGGGGTGCGGAACTTGCCCTCCCAGTCGACGACGTCCTCGCGCCACAACCGGTGCAGCAGGGCGTAGTTCTCGACGGCGAGGTTGATGCCCTCGCGGATGTCCTTGCCGAACCACGGATACACCGGGCCGGTGTTGCCTCGCCCCATCATCAGGTCCACCCGTCCGTCCGCGAGGTGCTGGAGCATCGCGAAGTCCTCGGCGATCTTCACCGGGTCGTTGGTCGTGATGAGGGTGGTGGAGGTGGAGAGGACCAGCTTCTCCGTCCGCGCGGCTATGTATCCGAGCATGGTCGTCGGCGAGGACGGCACGAAGGGCGGATTGTGGTGCTCGCCGGTCGCGAAGACGTCGAGCCCGACCTCTTCGGCCTTCTGCGCGATGGCGACCATCGCCTTGATCCGCTCCTGCTCGGTCGGGGCGCGCCCCGTGGTCGGATCGGTGGCCACATCACCGACAGTGAAGATGCCGAACTGCATCGCCCTCACCCTTTCCATGTGGTTGATGTATCAACTATGACACCGCAACGAGTCTCGGGGCATCTCCATTCCACCGCCACACCGTCAGTCGATGCGGGCCTCGCGGGGCCGACCCACCAGGAGGATCACCCCTCCATGTGTTCGACGACTCGGTTCGCCACCAAGGCGTACAAGCGAAGCTCGTCCGGCGCCAGGAGATCGATGAACAGTCGGCGAACCGCCTCCATATGGAGCGGCGCGGCCGTCGCGATCACCTCCCGGCCCGACGGGGTGACGACGACGAACGCGCCCCGCCCGTCCCCGGGACACCCCTCCCGGGCCACCAGGTCTCGCTTCACCATCCGGGAGATCTGATGCGACATCCTGCTCTTCTCCCACTCCAGGCGCTTCGCCAGGTCCACATGTCGCATGCGGCCGCCCGGGGCTTCGGCCAGATTGAAGAGCACCGCGTAGTCGGCGGCGGACAGCCTGGATTGCGACTGCAGGCAGCGGGACAGCCGGCCGCCAAGCTTCTCCTGCATGCGAACGACGCTACGCCAGGCGTCCTGCTCCTCCGGGGTGAGCCATTTCGGTGTCTCATTCATGCATATGAGTGTAGCCGGATAGTTGAAGCGTCATCTAGTGTGGGAGAGGTGTGACATAGGGCCCGTCAAACGACCACCAGAGGGCCCGACACCCCTCGCCGACCCAGAGTTCACCGGTGCGGTCAGCCCAGTTCGGCCTGCAACCAACGCATCGATCCGCTGGACGGTCGCAGCGGCAGACGACTGGCTCATGGGGTCCCTTTCGGACGACGGACGGTGGTCAGTCACGCACGCGGGGGATTGCGGCGCGGCACGATGACGGCGTTGGGCAGGGCGGGCGCGGGAAGACGCTTGCCCTCGACGGCACCGAAGCGGTCGGACACGGCCTCCCAGTCCTCTCGGGCCCGGACGATGTCCTGATGGCTGCGGCCCACGAAGTTCCACCACATGACGATCTCCTCCTCGAACGGAGGGCCGCCGAGCAGGATCGTCCGCGCCGGACCGTCCGACTCGTTCACCAGTGTCAGAGTCTCGGCGCCGGGACGGACGTAGCCCAGCTCCGCCGGGCGCAGCGGCGTGTCCGCCACGCGAACGTCTCCGCTGTCGACGAGCAGGCCATGCTCGAAGGCGGGATCCACGGCGAGGGCGATCGCCGCACGCGGTTCGAGGACGATCTGAGCGCCGAGCAGGGGCGTGAAGGTCTGCACCGGGGAGGTCTCTCCGGCGAGCGAGCCCAAAAAGACCCTGATCTCCGCTCCGTCGACCCGCAGGAGCTCGGGCACGTGGTGCGAGAAGTCCCGTCCTGCGTTCCGGTGTTCCGCCGGTAGCGCCACCCACAGCTGAACACCGTGCATAACGGTGGTGCGCGGAGTGGAGATTTCCGAGTGACAGATGCCGTACCCGCCTGTCATGAGGTTCATCTCGCCAGGCTGGATGAGAGCGTGGGTGCCGAGACTGTCGCGATGCTCGACCTCCCCGCTGAACAGCCAGGTCACCGTCTGCAGGCCGGTGTGCGGATGCGAGGGGAGGTCCATGCCGCCCTCGGCGGAGACGTCGACAGGACCGTAGTGATCGGCGAAGCACCAAGCTCCGATCAGTGTCCGGGCCCGCGAGGGCAGCGTCCGCCGCACCCGCATCGCGCGCGGCCCGCCCAGCGGGACGTCCCGCGCGGGGATCACGTCGATGTCCAAGGCCTCGACCGGCTCGTCGACCGACGCTCCACACCTCACCACGGCGGGATCAATTTCCACGTTGCTCACCGACATCACTCCCCATGGCACCTGGTTGTCACATCAACTATCATGTCATGACGATACACCGAAGACCACAGGGCGCACGCGGCTCCGGTCACGGGGATCAGTGGCACCGGGCCCGCTGCGCGCGGCGCCGGCCGCGGCGGAGTCTCGCGGCGGGACCGGCTGTCGGGCGGGGAGCAGCCCGAGCACTGCGCCGACCACGCGCGCGGTGGCCACCTCGTCTCCTTCGAAAAGAATGCGCAACGCGCACCGGCTTCGTGACAGATCCCCTTCACGGAGGTTGCGGGGCCCATTCCCGTACGCAGCACGATGAACGGCGTGGCATCCGAAATCCGGAACGGCCATGAGCAGACGACACGGGTGTGCAGCCCGAGGAGAGAAGTACGACGATGCGAAATCTGACCGTGGCGCAGCAACTGGTGGACATCCTGCGCCAGGCGGGCGTGGAGCGGATCTACGGAGTGGTGGGCGACAGTTTGAACTCGGTGGTCGACGCGGTGCGGCGCACGGACGGCATCGAGTGGGTGCACGTGCGCAACGAGGAGGCCGCCGCCTTCGCCGCGGCGGCGGAGGCACAACTGACCGGCAAGCTCGCGGTGTGCGCCGGCAGTTGCGGCCCAGGCAACACCCATCTGATCCAGGGGCTGTACGACGCGCACCGCTCCGGGGCGCCCGTGCTGGCGCTCGCCTCGCACATCCCGTCCCATCAGATCGGCACTGGTTTCTTCCAGGAGACGCACCCCGAGCGGCTGTTCACCGAGTGCAGCGACTACTGCGAGATGATCGGCACCCCCGAACAGATGCCGCGGGTGCTGCGGATCGCCATGCAGCGTGCGCTCGGAAACAGCGCTGTGTCGGTGCTCGTCGTCCCGGGTGACGTCGCGCATGCCCGGGCGACCCACCCGACCGGAAGCAGCGACCTGGTCACCACGCGCGGCCGTGTCGTCCCGCCGGACACGCAGGTGGGGGCGCTGGCCGAGAAGCTGAACACGGCACGGAAGGTGATGCTGTTCTGCGGGGCCGGAGTCCGGGACGCGCACGCCGAGGTCATGGCACTCGCCGAGAAGGTAGCCGCCCCGGTCGGGCACACGCTGCGCGGCAAGGAGTGGATCCAGTTCGACAATCCCCATGACGTCGGCATGAGCGGGCTGCTCGGTTACGGGGCCTGCTACGACGCGATGCACGAGGCCGACCTGGTGGTCCTGCTGGGTACCGACTTCCCGTACAACGACTTCCTGCCGCAGGCGCGGACCGTGCAGGTCGACCATGACGCGGGGCGTCTCGGCCGCCGTACGGTGCTGGAACTCGGTGTCCACGGCGACGTTCGGGAGACGCTGCGCGCCGTGCTGCCGCTGCTGGAGGCGAAGCGGGACCGTTCCTATCTGGACCGCATGCTGCGCAAGCACGCCAAGTCCCTGGAGACAGTGGTCGCCGCATACACCCGCAAAGCGGAGCGGCACGTCCCGATCCACCCCGAGTACGCGGCCTCCGTTTTGGACGAACTCGCCGACGAAGACGCCGTGTTCACCGTCGACACCGGGATGTCCAATGTCTGGGCGGCGCGTTATCTGAGCCCCAACGGGCGGCGCCGGGTGATCGGTTCGTTCCTGCACGGGACGATGGCCAATGCTCTGCCGCACGCCATCGGCGCGCAGTCCGCCTATCCGGGCCGCCAGGTGATCTCGATGTCGGGCGACGGCGGACTCGGCATGCTGATGGGCGAACTGCTCACGGTGAAGCTGCACGGCCTTCCGGTGAAGACGATCGTGTTCAACAACTCGTCCCTCGGCATGGTGAAGCTGGAGATGCTGGTCGAAGGACTCCCCGAGTACGAGACCGACCACGGGCCGGTGGACTACGCGGCGATCGCCCGCGGCGCGGGCATGGAGGCGATCCGCATCGAACGGCCCGAGAACGTCACCGAGGGTCTCAAGCAGGCGTTCGCCCACGACGGACCGGTCCTGGTCGACCTGGTGACCGACCCCAACGCGCTGTCGATCCCGCCGCACATCTCGGCCGGCCAGGTGAAGGGCTTCGCCTTCGCGGCGGGCCGGACCGTGCTCGACGGAGGAGTCGGCAAGATGCTCGACCTGGCACGCGCCAACCTGCGCAACGTCCCCCGCCCCTGACGCCCCTCCCCCACGTCCGTGTCCGTGTCCGTGTCCGTGTCCGCGTCGATCGACCATCAGCAGGCGGACGTCGAACTATCGGCCTTCAATGGGTAACGACTGCACGCCCCACTCCGCCATGGCGTGGAGCGCCTGAGCGGCCCCGCGGGCCGGTGCGGTGACGTGAAACCACCACATCGAACGAGCCGAACGAAGTTACTTGACATATCAACGTGTGATGCGTCATCTTCTTTTTGGCCCTTCCCCCACACCGCTGGAGGAGCCTTCACGGCGGGGTCGAAACCACCTGATTTGACCCCGCTGTGCGGAGGCCAGAACCACCGAGGCACTCGAAACGGCTGTGCGCCACATGGGCAGGTTCGGCATCTCCCCGACTCGGTACGGCCCAATGATTGGAGCCACCCCATGTCCGCAGAACAGAACAAGTCACTCGTGCTCGCCTTCTACCAGCAGGCGTTCAACGACTACCAGCCCGAACAGGCCGCCGCCACTTACCTCGGCGACACCTACACCCAGCACAACCCCGAAGCCCAGAACGGGCCGGAGGGGTTCATCGGCTTCGTCCACTGGCTGCACGGCCAGTACCCCGAGTTGCACCTGGACATCAAGCGTGCGGTGGCCGAGGGAGACCTGGTGGTCACGCACAGCAATCTGCACCTCAAGCCCGGCGACCGCGGCACGGCCGTGGCCGACTTCTGGCGCCTGGCCGACGGCAAGATCGTCGAACACTGGGACGTCATCCAGGAAGTGCCCGAGCAGAGCGCCAACGACAACACCATGTTCTGAGCTTGACGCCTGTCCTGGCGCATCATCCGATGTGGCAGGCTCTCCAGTCGGAGGGATGCGTGGCGCGACCGTCCTTCACGCTTCGAGATGTCGAGTGACGAAGCGCGAAGTGGCGGCCGAACGAGCGTCGGCGCTCACGGACAACGACAATCCAAGGGTTCCAGGGGCTGACTGTTCAAACGGCCGAGGGTTGCCCCCGTAACCGCTGGTCATCGGTGAAGTGATCGGCCTCGTCCTCACGATGATCGGCGCCATGGGCTTCCACGCCGAGGCCGGCGGCCACTCCGGCGTTGCCGCCCGCGGGAACACCTGTACCCGTCGTACCGATACCGCTCTGTGTGGCCGCCGACGTGACGCTCGGCCTGGCCATGTGAGCACCGGGTCGAACTCCGGCCGCCCCCTCGGTGGCCCGAGGATCCTACTGACCGGCCTCATGTTCCCGGTCAGGTCGCGTCCTCGTCGAGCTTCGCCACCACGCGCTCGGAGATCTGGCCGAGCGTCCGCAGCTCGGACGGCGTGACATGGTCGAGGAACAAGGCGCGCACGGCATCCACATGGAGCGGAGCAGCCGCCTCGATAGCCGCCCGCCCCTCCTCCGTGATCACGACGAAGGCACCACGCCCGTCCTCGGGGCACTCCTCCCGCACCACCAGCCCGCGCTTCACCATCCGGGCGATGTGATGAGACATCCGGCTCTTCTCCCACTCCAGTTCGCGGGCAAGATCCTGGAACCGCTGCCGGCCCTCCGGCACATCCGTCAGAGTGACCAACACCCCGAAGTCGGCCGCCGACACGTTCGACTCCGACTGCAACAGACGTGACAGCCGGCCACCGAGCTTCTCATGCAATCGGACAAAGCTCCGCCACGCATGCTGCTCCTCCGACGTCAACCAACGCACCGTCTCCTCCATGGAGAAAGTGTAAACGTAGTTGATGGCTCACCGAACTTACGCGCACACACAGCTGCCCGACCTGGTCCGGTGGCCCCACCACTCCGGAGGCGCGGCGCGGCCTGTCCTGCCCTGACTCCCGGGCCGCGCCTCCGGACCTGCGGCAACGCGAAGGCATGAGGGTCTGCCTCCCCGGCAGCGCATCAGGCCCTTGGCATACAGGGCGACGAGGCTGTCGGGCTCGACGATGGCGGTGGTGACCTCGAACGGCTGCCGCCCGCCGGAACCCCGCGCCGAAGCGGTGCCAGGGGGACCCGCTCTGCAGCCGTGACGCGAGCGCGGTGCGCAGCGACTCCGCCGTCTCGATGAAGTCGCACCGGCCCGCAGTTCCTCGGCGGCGGGCAATGCCTTGCATCGCTCTTCCATGACCCGCTCCCGCCTCTGGTTGACACGTCAATTACATTGAGCGAATATTGACGTGTCAACCACTTGGTGGTGCCGGCGACCTGGATGCACAGCAGGAGGAACCATGACGGCCACAGGCTTCGAACTGGGACTGAACTCGTTCGGAGAGGTCGCGACCGACGGCGGCCGCACACTGAGCGACGCCGAGACCGTTCGGCTGCTCGTCGAAGAGGCCAAGCTCGCCGAAGAGGTCGGGCTCGACGTGTTCAGCGTCGGCGAGCACTACCGCCCCGGCCACAACGACACCGCCACTCCCGTGCTGCTCGCCGCGATGGCCACCGCGACCGAACGCATCCGGCTCGGCACCTCGGTGACCGTACTGAGCACCAACGATCCGGTGCGGCTGTACCACCAGTTCTCCACGCTGGACGCGGTTTCCAACGGCCGGGCCCAGCTCGTGCTGGGGCGAGCATCTGTCACCGAGGCCTTCCCCTTGTTCGGCTACGACCTCGCGGACTACGAGGAGCTCTTCGAGGAGAAACTCGACTTGTTCATGCGCCTTCAGCGTGAGGAGGCGGTGACCTGGTCGGGGAAGGTCCGGGCGCCGCTCGTCGAACAGCGACTGCAACCCCGTATGCCGGCCGGTGGCATCCCCACGTGGATAGGTGTCGGCGGCAGTCCGAACTCCGCGGTCCGAGCCGCCCGCTACGGCCTGCCCCTCATGATGGCCATCATCGGTGGACGCCCGCAGCGCTTCGCGGGCCTCGTCGACCTCTACCACCGGTCACTCGACCAGTTCGGTCACCCCAGGCAGGCGGTCGGCCAGCACTCCCTGGGACTCGTCGCGGACACCGACGAGGAGGCGAGGGACACCTGGTGGCAGCACTGGCAGCCGGTACTGGCCCAACTCTCCAAGGAGCGCGGGTTCTACAAGCCGACCCGTGAACGCTACGAGGCGGAGGTCGAGACGGGCGCGCTCTACGTCGGCTCCCCCGAGACCGTCGCCCGCAAGATCGCCACGACGGCCCGCGACCTGCACCTGAACCGTTTCGACCTCAAGTACGACGTCATGAACCTGCCTCGCGAAGCCCGTGCCCGCTCGATAGAGCTGCTGGGCCGAGAAGTCGCCCCGCGGGTGCGCGAACTGCTGACGAAGGAACCCACCCATGTCTGATCTCGCCTTCGGTTTGGACACGTTCGGCGATGTACCGGAGGACGACTCCGGCAACCCGGTGTCCGACGCGCGGGCCATCCGGCAGGTCGTCGAGGAGGCCGTTCTCGCGGAGGAGACCGGCGTCGACGTCCTCGCCCTCGGTGAGCACCACCGCCCGGAGTTCGCGATCTCGACGCCGGAGACCGTCCTCGCCGGCATCGCCACGCGTACCAGCCGCATCCGTCTCGCGTCCGGCGTGACCGTGCTGAGTTCCGACGATCCGGTCCGCGTCTTCCAGCGGTTTTCGACCGTGGACGCCCTCTCGAACGGCCGGGCCGAGGTCATCCTCGGACGCGGCTCCTTCACCGAGTCGTTCCCCCTCTTCGGATACGACCTGAGCGACTACGACGTGCTGTTCGAGGAGAAGATCGAACTCTTCGCCAAGCTGCTCGAGGAGAAGCCCGTCACCTGGAGCGGCACCAAGCGGGCCGCGCTCGACAACGCCGACGTCTTCCCCAAGACCGAGTCCGGACACCTGACCACCTGGGTCGGCGTCGGCGGTTCGCCCCAGTCGGTCATCCGCACCGCGCACTACGGGTTCCCGCTCATGATCGCCATCATCGGCGGCAACCCTGAACGCTTCGCCTCCTACATCGACCTCTACCAACGCGCCACCGACAAGTTCGGCACGACCGCTCACCCGGTCGGCATGCACTCCCCCGGTTTCATCGCCGACACGGACGAGGAGGCCCGGGAGCTGCACTGGCCGCACTACAAGGTCCTCCGAGACCGCATCGGCGCACTGCGCGGCTGGCCCCCGATCCGCAAGGAGGAGTACGGGGCGGAGATCGAGCACGGCTCCCTCTACATCGGCTCCCCCGAGACCGTCGCCCGCAAAATCGCCGGCGCCGTCCAGGCCCTCGACGTCGGCCGCTTCGACCTCATCTACACCACGGGGGCACAACGGATCAGCGCCCGCCTGCGCGCCGTCGAGCTGTTCGGCACCAAGGTCATCCCGATGGTCCGCGACATTCTCGCGGGCTGACACCGTGAATGGAGAAGACATGGACACCGTGGACGTGGGGACCGTCGGCATCCTTGGTGCGGGGAAGGTCGGCACCGTGCTCGCCCGACTGGCTGTGGCGGCCGGCTACCGCGTGCTCATCGCCGGATCGGGCGACCCGGCCAAGATCGCTCTCACCGTCGAAGTGCTCACGCCCGGCGCGGTCCCGGTCACCGCGGCGGAGGCCGCGGCGAAGGCAGATGTGGTCATCCTGGCCCTCCCCCTCGGCAAGTACCGCGGCCTTCCCGCCGAAGCGCTCGAGGGCAAACTCGTCATCGACGCGATGAACTACTGGTGGGAGGTGGACGGCGTCCGGGAGGACCTCAACGACCCGCGCACGTCGACCAGTGAGACCGTGCAGGCCTTCCTGTCCGGAGCGCGCGTGGTCAAGGCGTTCAACCACATGGGCTACCACGATCTCGAGGACGACGCCCGGCCTGCGGGAACAGGTGCGCGCAAGGCGATCGCGATCACCGGTGACGACCCCGACGACCTCGTCATCACCGCCGCCCTCGTCGACGACTTCGGCTTCGACCCCGTCGTGGCGGGGCCACTCGCCGCAGGAGTACGGCTGGAACCGGGCACCGAGCCCTTCGGCGCCAACGTCGACGCCGAGGAGCTGCGCGCGATGCTCGGCCGCTTTCCGCAGTCAGAACGCGGACGGACGGTCATCAGTGCGCGAACCGCCACCTCGGCGAAGGTCGTACACGCGGACTAGCGCCGCGTGCCGCAACGGATCCGTGGCAGCCGGCATCGCCGGGGACGAGTGGAAGGCGCCGAGCATTGCCAAAGCTGCGGGACCCCCACCTGCTCGCTCGGTAGCCGTCGACAGCGGACCGACACTCTCTCCAGGGTTGGCAGCACTGGCCGCGCCCTGGCGCGGTGTCGACGGCCAACAGGCCGCCGTACGCGGCGAGTCGTTCCCGCCCCGGCCGGAGCGGCCCTCAGTGGCAGACCGGTGCCCGTGTGACGAAGTGAGGACCCGTGCCGCGAGTTGCCCTTTACCGGCCCGGATGGAGCCCCGGCCACTCCGGGGTCGGGTCGCCCTTCAGCTCGCCGAAGTACAAGGCGAGGGTCCGCTGCTGCTAGATCCGGGCACGGTTCTCCATGTACCGCGGGAACCCGTCCACGTGGGCGTTCGGGTAGTCCCAGATCGGCTTCAAGCCCGTGGGCGGGGCGATGTCCGTGCGCACCGACCAGCCGTCGGACGTCTCGCGCGCGGTGGACGGCTGCCAGTTCAGGTAGAGCTTGGCCGCCGCGGGACGGGCGGCCTGCTCGAGGACGTGGGGTGCGGTGGCGCCCGCGGGTGAATCGGTGGGCAAGGCCGACGCAGGCGGAGAGGACGAGCGTGCCGCGCCGCGCCGCGGAGACGCTGCCGGAAGAGTCGGGCGAAGTGTCCGCCTTGCCCGACGCCGCCGTTTCTCCGCGTTTTCTCACGGCCTGCGAAAATGTTTCGTAACCGAGTAATTTCCGGTCCTTGTCCCGGGTGTGAATTCCATGTCAGTGTCCCGGCCAACAGGCAGTCCACCCGAGGTGGGGAATCCGAAAGCCTTTCGTGCCGGTTTCCGATCTGTCTGACGCGCCAACGGCATGCCGAAAGAAAGAGGCACCCCATGCGGGGAATCCCGGTCATCGGAAATCACGCAAGCCCGAGAATGCGACGCGTCGTCGCTTCCGCGGTCACCCTGGCGGCGGCCATGAGTCTTGCCGCGTGCGGGACTTCGGGTCCGTCCACGGGCTCGTCGGCGAAGGGCCTGACGATGTGGGCGCTGAACGACCAGACGATCCTGAAGGAGTCCGTCGACGCCTACAACCGGGACCACCCGGACGAGAAGATCACCCTGCGCCTCTTCGCCAACGACGACTACAAGCAGAAGCTGCGCGTGGCCTTCGGCGCGAACCAGGCCCCGGACCTCTTCTTCAACTGGGGCGGCGGCGCGCTGGACGACTACGTCAAGGCGGGCAAGGCCGGCGCGCTGACGGCGTCGGAGGTGAAGACGGACCGGTTCACGCCGAGCGTGATGCAGAGCGCCACCTTCGACGGCAAGGTCTACGGCGTGCCCGCCAACGGCCTCGCCCCGGTCGTCCTCTACTACAACAAGAAGGTGATGGCCGACGCGGGCGTCGAGCCGCCGAAGACCTACGACGATCTGCTCGCGGCCGTGAAGAAGCTGAAGGCCAAAGACGTGGTGCCGATGTCGCTGGCCGCGAACTCCAAGTGGCCGACCCTGATGTACCTGGAGTACCTGCTCGACCGCGAGGGCGGCTCCCGGGCCTTCGCGAAGATCGCCTCCGGTGATGCCTCGGCGTGGAAGGACCCCGCCGTGACCAAGGCCAACCAGTACCTTCAGGACCTGTCGAAGGCGGGAGCGTTCGGGGACAACGCGTCCTCCGTCAGCTACGACCAGGGGGCGTCCACCGCGCTGCTGTACACCGGCAAGGCGGCGATGGAGGTCATGGGGACCTGGGAGTACGCCAACATCGCCAAGGCGGCGCCGGACTTCCTGAAGAAGGGCGATCTGGGCTACACCGCGTTCCCGACGCTGCCCGACGGTGCCGGCAGCGTGAACAACATCGTCGGCAACCCCTCGAACTTCCTGTCGCTGAATTCGTCGACGAAGCACAAGGCTGCGGCGCTGGCGTACCTGAACGACTATGTCCTGAACGACTCCCAGGTCGACGCCTACCTCGCGTCCGGCAGTGTGCCGCCGGTCAACGGCCTGGAGTCGAAGCTGACGGCGTCGACGTCGTCCGACAGGGCGTGGCTTCGGTTCGTCTACGGCCTGGTGCAGAAGGCGCCGAGCTTCCAGCTCTCCTGGGACCAGGCGCTGCCGTCCGACCAGGCGGATCCGCTGCTGACCAACACGGACAAGTCGTTCCTGCGGCAGATCCCGCCCGCCGAGTTCGGGACGAACATGAGCAAGGCGGCCTCGTGACCACGGCTCTTCCCTCGGGCCGTGGTGGAGGCCGCCGCTACAGCGGCCTCCTCATGGCCGCCCCCGCCCTGCTCCTCTTCGGTCTGTTCGGCCTCGTCCCGCTGGTGGGCGTGGTCGTGCTCAGCCTCGCCGGCTGGGACGGCCTGGGCGCCATCAGCTGGGCCGGCGGCGACAACTGGAGCGCCGTCCTGACCGACGGCGCCACCTGGCAGGCGCTGGGGCTCACCGTCAAGGTGATGGTGATCAGCTGGCTGGTCCAGACGCCCCTCGCCCTGGCACTCGGCGTCTTCCAGGCGCCTCTGGGCCGCCTGCGCTCGCTGTTCGCCGTGTTCTGGTTCCTGCCGCTGCTGCTGTCGGCGGTGGCGATCGGCCTGACCTGGCAGGCGCTGCTCGATCCGTCCTTCGGGATCGGCGCCACACCCGGCCTGCACTGGCTGGCCAAGCCGCTGCTCGGCTCGCCCGACCTGGCCCTCTACACGGTGATCTTCGTGATCGCGTGGCAGTTCGTGCCGTTCCACGCTCTGCTCTACCAGGCCGGGATACGGCAGATCCCCACGGCTCTGTACGAGGCCGCAGCCCTCGACGGCGCGGGGCCCGTGACCCGCTTCCTGCACATCACCCTGCCGCAGCTGAAGTACACGATGGTCACGTCCAGCACGCTCATGCTCGTCGGGTCACTGACCTACTTCGACCTGATCTTCGTCCTGTCCGGCGGCACCGGCGGTCCCGGCACCGCCACCCGCGTCCTTCCCCTCGCCATGTACATCACCGGATTCCAGGCCCACGACATGGGCCGCGCCAGCGCCGTCGCCACCCTCTTGGTGGTGTTCGGCCTCGGCCTGTCGCTGCTGACCACCCGTCTGTCCGGCTTCACCCGGATGGACAGCCAGCAGGAGGGCATGTGAGCACCACCATGACCAAGACCCGCGCCCCCCGCAGGGGCGGCGTCCACCGCGACCCTGCCGCCGGGCGTCGGGCAACTGCGCCGCAGACCGGGCCGCCCAGGCGGTTCACGGCGGCCGGCGCGGTGCGCCGCGCCCTCACCGGCAGCACCACGCTCGTATGGACGGCGATCGTCGTCGTACCTGTGTACTGGCTGGTCGTGACCAGCCTGCGCAGCCGCGCCGACTTCACCGCCGACAGCCCGCTGGCGCTGCCCGGCCATCCGACGCTGGACAACTACCGGAGCGTGCTGGACGGCGACTTCACCACGTACCTGCTCAACAGCGTGATCGTGACCGTGGCGACGGTCGTCCTGACCGTCGCCGTCGCCCTCATGGCCTCGTTCGCGATCGTCCGAGGCGCCGGAAGCCGTTTCTCCCGCGTGTCCTTCCGGCTGTTCCTGCTGGGTCTGGCGATCCCGTTGCAGGCGGTGATCATCCCGGTCTACCTGCTGATCATCAAGATGCAGCTGTACGACAGCCTGTTCGCGATCGTCCTTCCCTCGGTGGCCTTCGCGCTGCCGATCACCGTGATGATCCTGGTGAGCTTCCTGCGCGACGTGCCCCGTTCGCTGTTCGAGGCGATGATCGTCGACGGCGCCGGGGACTGGCGCATGCTGTGGTCGCTGGCCGCGCCCCTGGCCCGCCCGGCGCTGATGACGGTCGCCGTCTACGACGGCCTCCAGGTCTGGAACGGCTTCCTCTTCCCGCTCATCCTCACCCAGAGCGGCGACAAGGCGGTGCTGCCGCTGGCACTGACCCTGTACCGCGGGCAGTTCGGCATCGACGTACCGGCCACGATGGCCGCAGTGGTGCTCTCCACCCTGCCCATGCTCGCGCTGTTCATCCTCGCCCGGCGTCAGCTCGTCGCGGGCCTCACCGCTGGTTTCTCCAAGTAATCCGTTTCACAGGGCAGCTCGCTCCGAGCAGCGGCCGGGCCATGCGCCCGGCTCCGTCGGCGTGCGCGCGCGCAACCCGTGCGCCCCCTCGCGAGCGCATCCGCAATCCCCGAGGAGTCGTGAATGACGACCACCATGCCGGACCACGACGGCATCCCCCAGGAAGAACAGCAGGACGACGACCGGCCCTGGACCGATCCCGCCCTGCCGACCGCCGAACGCGTCGAGGCACTGCTGGCCCGGCTCACCCTGGAGGAGAAGGTCGCGCAACTGAGCAGCACCTGGGAGGACATCGAGGCCGACGGCCCGGAAGTGGCCCCGGGCAGCAACCACTTCGGCCGCGTCGGCGACCTCGACGAGACTGCCCGGCACGGCCTGGGCCAGCTCACCCGGCCCTACGGCACCCTTCCCCGCCCCGCCGTGGAGCACGCCCGCCTCCTGGCCGAGCACCAGCGGCAGGTGGTGGCGCAGAGCAGGCTCGGCATCCCCGCCATGGCGCACGACGAGTGCCTGACCGGCTTCACCGCGTACGGGGCGACGATCTATCCGACCTCGCTGGGCATGGCGGCCACCTTCGACCCGGAGCTGATCCGCAGGGTGGGTGAGGCCATCGGGTCCGACATGGCCGAGGCCGGCGTCCACCAGGGGCTCGCCCCGGTCGTCGACGTGATCCGCGACTACCGCTGGGGCCGCTGCGAGGAGACCTACGGCGAGGACCCGTACCTGGTCGGCGAGATGGCCGAGGCGTACGTCACCGGGGTGCAGAGCGCCGGGGTGTACGCCACCCTCAAGCACTTCGCCGGGTACTCCGCCTCCATGGGCGGCCGCAACCACGCCCCTGTGCAGACCGGCCGCCGCGAGCTGTTCGACGTCATCCTGCCGCCCTTCGAACGGCTCGTCGCCGCGGGCGTGGGCTCGGTGATGAACTCGTACGCCGAGATCGACGGCGAGGCGCCGGCCGCCAGCCGGTGGCTGCTGACCGACGTTCTGCGCGACGCGTGGGGATTCGAGGGCACCGTCGTCTCCGACTACTGGTCCCTGCCCTTTCTGGTGAGCGCCCACCGGGTGGCCGCCGACCTGGCCGGGGCCGGGGCACTCGCCCTGAGCGCCGGGATGGACGTCGAACTGCCCGACCAGCGCGGCTTCGGCGACGCCCTCGTCCACGCCGTGCGGCAAGGCGTGGTCGACGAGGACTTCGTCGACCGGGCGGCATGCAGGGTGCTGCGGCAGAAGATCGAACTCGGACTCCTCGACCCCGGCTGGGACCCGCGGCCGCCCGCCCTGCGCGCGGGTGAACTCGACCTGGACAAGCCGCAGAATCGCGGGCTGGCCCGTGCCGTGGCCCAGTCCAGCGCCGTCCTGCTGTCGAACGACGGGACGCTGCCCCTCCCGTCCATCGGTCGCCTCGCGCTGATCGGCCCGTGCGCCGACGACGTACGCACCATGTTCGGCTGCTACAGCTTCCCCAACCACGTCCTCGCCGAACGCGACGACCTCGGCAACGGCGTCGAGGCGGTATCCCTGCGCGCCGCCCTCGTCGATGAACTTCCCTTTGCGCAGTGGGAGTTCACCCAGGGCTGTCCGATCCGTGACGAAGACCGTTCCGGCATCTCCGCCGCGGTGGCGGCCTGCGCCGCCGCAGACGTCACCGTCCTGGTCGTCGGCGACAAGGCGGGCATGTTCGGCATCGGCACCTCGGGCGAGGGCTGCGACGTGGAGGACCTGCGGCTGCCAGGCTTCCAGGAGGAACTCGTCGAGGCGGTTCTGGCGACCGGGAAGCCGGTCGTGCTGGTCGTCAGCAGTGGCAGACCCTATGCGGTGGGCCGGTTCGCGTCCGCCGCCGCGGCCATGGTGCAGGTCTTCCTGCCCGGCGAGGAGGGCGGCCGGGCCGTGGCCCAACTCCTGTCCGGGAAGGTGAACTTCAGCGGCAAGCTGCCCGTGCAGATCCCCACGACGCCCGGCGGCCAGCCGTACACCTACCTCCACCCACCGCTCGCCGACCGGCAGAGCTTCCTGTCCAACCTCGACCCCACCCCCGCCTTCCCGTTCGGTCACGGACTGTCCTACACGACCTTCGTGACGGACCTGCTCGCCGTCGACCGCGAACTGGTGCCCACGGACGGAGAGTTCACGGCTGTCGTGCGGGTGCGGAACACGGGAACCGTGTCGGGCGCCGAAACCGTCCAGCTGTACGCCGTCGACCCGGTCGCCCAGGTCACCCGCCCGGTGCGCGCCCTGCTCGGCTTCGCCAAGGTCGCCCTCGACCCCGGTGAGCAGGCGACGGTCCGCTTCCGGGTCCACACCGACCGCCTGGCCTTCACCGGCCTGGACGGCCGACGCATCGTCGAACCCGGCGAGATCCTTCTCTACGCGGGCTCCTCCAGCCTGGACACACCGGTACATGCGGCACTCCGGCTCATCGGCGAGGAGCGGGACGCGATGGTCCTGCGGCATCACACGGTGCCCGTGACCGTCGAGCGGGCTTGAACAGGGGGACGACGGAGGGAAAGCCCGGCCCGCTCGGGTCCTCGCGGTCGTCGCACCCTCCCGGTTCGCGGCGCGATGGACATGCAGATCCGAGGGGACCGCAAGCCACAGCCCCGTAAGGAGCTCTCTCGGGAGTGAACGGCGTGCTCCCAGCTCATGCGCCAGGCCTGAGCACTCAAGCAGCGTGCCGGATCGTCGGAATCATCCCGAGGGCCCGGCAGACGCCGGTGCGACGCGTCCGGCGGAAACAAGGCGGCGCCACCGGTCCATCCGGTGGCGCCGCCTTCTGCGCAGTCGCGCCACCCGCACCGGGCGGACCGCATCCACAACGCCGACGGTCGCGGCACCAGACACGATCCGGCAGATCGTCATCGGACGGGGCCACGGCGGCCGGACCGGCCGGGACCGGCCGGGAGATCCGCCGCGACCGACGTCCGGCCGTGGCCAATACCGGCCCTTCGCTGCTCAGGCCGTGAACCGATGCCGGTCGTCTCCACGCCCCGACCTCGCGGTACACACCCGCGAACACCTCGATGCCGTCGATGCCGTCGTCACCGCCGGACTCAACGGCCGCCCACGCAGAAGGCCCGGCCGGAAACTCCAGCCGAGCGCCTGCACAAGTCCGTGTTCCCGTGGGGGGTTCGGCGAATGCCCCACCGCACGGGCGAGGCACGGCGAGGTGCGGCCGCCTCACATCGCGGCCGCACCCCGCCGGTGCGGACTATCCTCGGCTCCACCTCTGGGTGGCGTTGCCGAGAGCCGTCCACAACTGCACGGGCGATCCGTTGGCCGTCGCCCAATTGCCGACGTCGATGGCGAGGCCGTTGGAACGGTTGATGACGGATCCGTCGAGACGGAACCACCACTTCTGGCTGGACTTGCCGTTGCAGGCCCAGAGGATGAGCTCGGTGCCCGCGCTATCGCCGTCACCGGCCGCGGCGAGGCAGTTGCCGGCGACTCGGAGTTCGCCCGCGGTGGTCTGCGTGATGGTCTGGTTCTGGTTCCCGGAGCAGTCCCAGATCTGCACCTGCACGCCCGTCTGGCCGTTCGGCACGTCGAGGCAGCGGCCGGAGTTGGCGCCCTTCAGCGTGAAGGACGCGTCGGTCGGCAGGGGGTCCTGGACGAGCTGCCACTCCTGCGAGTCGTCCGCCGCGGCGTTCGAGGAAGCGTTGATCGACGCTTCCAGGTCGACGGCGCCGTTCTGGGCCGCGCCCGTCATGAACAGACCCGTGTTACGGACCGACCGAATCTTGTAGTAACCGTCCGTGGAGGCGACGAGGGTCCACTGCTTGTCGGTGGCTCCGTCGTCGACCCACTGCGCGAGGCGCTGCCCGGCTGTCGCGTTGCCGGTCCACACGGCGACCGAGCGGCCGCCGGTCTTGTTGAGCAGGGTCACGTTGTCGCCCTTGGCCGTCAGATGCCAGCGCTGCGCGTCGTCCGAGGCGGCCCTGGTCCTGAGGACGAGGTCGGGAACGTTCCCCGTGAGGTTCGCGTCCTGCGCCTTCCCGGCGTCAGGGCTGAGGACTTGACCGGTCAGACGGTTGACCAGGGTTTCGTACACGCCGTCGGACCGGCCGAGGTCGACCTCCGCGTACTTCACGGGTCCGACGCTCCCGCCGCTCCAGGAGGCCTGGAGGACGAGGACGCGTCCCGTGCCCTGAACGTACTGGAGGTTGCGGCTGTACCCGCCGGCGATCGGCGTCTGATACTCCTTCCAGGTCCCGGTACTGAGACCGGACTCGTTCACCCAGACGTTGCCGCTGCCCGAGGCGTTGAAGACGATCCGTCCGTCCGGCATCGGCAGGAGCACCGGGCTGCCGCCCGTGGACAGCGTGTGTCCCCCGGAGGGCACGGGCAGGCTGGTGATCGCGGCGTCCGTCACACCGGACGCGTAGAACTTCAGCGGGTCGTCCGCGAGCTTGTAGCGGACGTTCGTTCCGCCGCCCCAGTACTCGTAGGTGAGGAGCCACTTGCCGTCGGTGGTCGGGGCGATCGTCGTCATGCCCGGGCGTCCGCCGCCGATCTCCGACTTGCCGCCGTTGTTCACGGTGCTGCCCGGGACGTCGACGACCGGCTGGCTCCAGGACGCGCTGCTGCCGTCCCAGGTCTTGTGCACGAGGATCTGACCGCCCGAATCCGGCGCCGTGTCGTTGTCCGGGTCGAGGGTCGGCACTCCGGTGGTGGCGTTGAAGCCGGTGTAGTCGTTCTCGTCCGAGTAGTACGCGACGAGCTTGCCACCGCGGGCGACCAGGTGCGGCTCCCAGATGGGGTCGACCTGCGCGGAGGTATTGGCGTTCGAGACGCGGCCGACGGCTCCCGCGCTTCCGCCCTGCCAGCCGCCGGTGGCGATGACGTTCTGGATGCTCCAGGTCGCGCCCTGGTCGGTGCTGGAGTACAGCGCGAGTGCCACGTCCTTGCGGTCGCCGTCGCCGGACGGCGTCCAGTTCGGGTCGGCGGCCTTCTGCTCCTTGTAGTAGTAGTCGTCCCCCGAGACGATGCTCGCGAGGAGCAGCGTGCCGGCACTCAGGTTCCCGACGTCCTGCGGGAGCACATAGAGATACGGATTCGTCCAGTTGCTGGTGTATTTGGCATATTTCGAGTCGCTGGACAGGGAGGCGGGGGCCTTGACGTCGGCCAGCTTCTGCCACGTCGTGCCGTCGTCGTCACTCTTGTAGACGGGCATCGTCTGTCCGACCGGAGCGCTCTGACTGTTCTCGAACGCCGCCACGATCCGGCCGCCCGGAAGCTGAGCCGACTTCGGGTAGAGAACACAGGGGTTCTTGTTGCACGCGGCAGTATTGTCCGCCACATAGAGGTTCGACGGGCTCGGCTGATAGGCCGACGCGCTTCCAGCGGAGGCGATGGCGAATGCCACGCCGATGCCGAAGGCAGTCGCGGTCGCGAGAGCCTTTCGCACCAAGGGTCTTGTCATCGCAGTTCCTCTGAGCGTGGCGGCGATCGGAGCACGGTCTTTCGCGAGCACGGCATTCCTTTCACCCGGGGGAATCGCGCGGCACACCCCCATAAAGAAAGGAGGGATGAGGGCGCGAGCAGGAAGCCAGTATTCGCAGGCGACACCGCCATGTCACCGGCAGGTTGCGAAAGTGTTTCGCAGAAGCGTGGGTTACGCGCTATTGACGCGGCGGGGAGCTGATGTCGAGGTGCGCAGCACGAGTTCCGTGGCCAGCTCGATGCGCGGAGACGCGGGCGGCCGGCCCTGGGCGAGCTCCAGAAGCACCCGGGTCGCCTCGCGTCCAAGCTCCTCGAACGGCTGGCGCACCGCGCTCAGCGGCGGGCAGGCCATGGCCGCCACCAGCGTGTCGTCGAAGGACATGACCGCCAGGTCGTCCGGCACGGAAAGTCCGCACTGCCGGGCCGCCTCCAGGACGCCCAGCGCCTGCGCGTCGCTGGCCGCGAAGACGGCCGTGGGCGGGTCCTCGATCCGCAGGATCTGTAGGCTCGCGGCGAGCGCCTCGGCATAGTCGAAGTCGGTCGAGCGGACGACCGCCGGATCGTAGGCGATCCCGGCCTCCTCCAGCGCGGCCCGGTAGCCGTGCACCCGCGCCGCCCCGGCCAGGGAGTGCGAACGGCCCGCGATCATGCCGATGCGGGTGTGCCCGAGACCCAGCAGATGCTGTACGGCGTCCCGGGCGCCGTTCCAGTTCGTCACGCCGATGCTGGGAATGTCCTCCGACGGGGCGCTGAGCGGGTCTATCAGCACCACCGGCAGACGCTGCTCGACGATACGCCGCTGATCCTCCTCGGACAGCATCGAGATCACGATGACGATCCCCGCCGCACCGAGCGCCACGCACTGCTCGAGCCACCCGGAGATCGACCGTCGGCTCGTCGTCCCGGTGACCACGTCGATCCCGAGCTCGCCTGCCGCGTCCACGACTCCGCGGACCACCTCCAGCGTGTACGGACCTGACAGGTCGCGGAAGACCGCGATGATCTGCCGGGGCGTCGCGGCATCCTGCTCCCAGGGGCGCACGTACCCGTGCCGATCCAGCAGCTCCTCCACCCGGGCCCGCGTCGCCGCGCCGACGTCCCGGCGCCTGTGCACGACCTTGGACACCGTGCTGAGCGACACCCCCGCCTCACCGGCGATGCTTGTCAGCAGACCGTACTGTGCCTCCGGCCGGCCGCCCTTGCCTCGAACAGTCACTCGATGCCCGTCCCGCTCGCCCGAACACTGATGCGCGGACCGCACCGAGTACCTGGCCAGAAACCTGGCCGCAAAGTAGCGGGGCACGGCACGCGGAGGCAAGACCGTCCTGAAACACCACACCGGGTCACCGTGATCGCGAACCCGTTGCGGATGGGGGCGGGTCTCGGCTTCCGCCGCACGCTGAGGGAAAATACCGCAGAGGCAGGACAGCTCAAGGGTGCGCCGTGACCTGTCTCTCCCTTTGCGGCAACGGCGGACATGCAGGTGATCACGACGTCAAGCGGCCGTCACGAAGCCGCCGGGCTCCTCGGCGAGAAGCACCGGCAAGCAGGCCGAGGGTTCGAGGAGGTCCGACGAGGACCATGCCCGAGACCGATGAAGGCGCTGGTCTCCGCGGCCGTGAGGCCGAACACCACGAGGTGGGACCACCATCCGGCCGCCTCGATCGGCTTGTCCACGCCGACCAGGCGTCCGCCGGACTCCAGATCCGGACGGCCGAGGGCCGACACGGTGCCGGTGACCGTCGCGCGGACCGCTCCCGCGCCCTCCAATCGGCCGCCGGAGTCACCGCTCTGCCGCGCCGCACCCTCACCGGCCGGGCGACGGGCCATGCCGCACCGATGCACGGCTCGCGCCGGTGACCAACGCGACCTTGCCGCTCTCAGCCGTCCGCCCGTCCCGGCCGCCACGCTCGCGCGGGTGACCGTACTCGCGCGTGACTCGTCGCGTGCGTCCTCAGCGCGCCTGGATCTTCGAGGCGTTCTCGGCCAGCCAGGCGTCGAAGCTCTTGAGCGCCGGGTTGAGTTCCCGCAATTTGTTCAGATCGCGGGCGCCGGTGAATTCCTGGTCGAAGTCGCCGTAGTACTGGAACATGTTGGCGATCTCCTCGGCAGCCGGGATGTCGAGGGTGCGGAAGACGTCGTAGGGCACCGACTGGAAGCGCACCGGCTCGCCGAGCACGGCCTCGAACTTGGCCGCATACTGTGCGCCGGCCAGGTGGTCGCCGGCGAGGTTGACGGTGCTGCCGACGAACTGCTCACCGCCCTTGAGGATGGCGTAAGCCGTCCGGCCGATGTCGTCCACGTCCACCCCGGCGAGGAGCTTGCCGTCCTCCAGCGGCAGGGTCAGCGTCAGCACGCCGTCCTCGGCGCGCTGGGGACCCATCCCCTGCAGGAAGCCCTGGAAGAAGAAGGTCGTGTTCAGGAAGGTCGTCGGCACTCCGGCCTGCCTGAACAGTTCGTTGCCCTCACCCTTGGCGTCGAAGTGCGGCACGTTGTACTTGTCCTGCAGGACGGGCATCCGGCCGTCGTCCAGCGGCAGCAGGTCGCGGGTGTCCTCCAGCGTCGACCAGACGACGTGGCGCAGACCCGTGGCCTTGGCGGCCCGGACCAGGACATTGATCTCCTGCGTCTCCATCGCCGCCGAACCGTGCGCCCAGAAGTTCGTGACGAGGAAAGCGCCGTGGGCGCCCTCGAACGCCTCGTGCACGGTCGGCTCGTCGTGGAAGTCCGCCCGTACGACCTCGGCTCCGAGCTCGGCGAGTTCCTTGGCGGCGGGCGAGGCGGGATTCCGGGTGAGCGCGCGCACTGCGAAGCCCGAATCCGGATCGGCAAGGATCGCCCGTGCGACGCCGCCGCCCTGTGCGCCCGTTGCCCCGGCGACCGCGATGACCTGCTTGGTGTCCATATCAGCTGTTCCCTGTCTGAGGAGAGTAACGTCTAGTTGATCCATCAACGACCGTATACCCCGAGTGTTGACGCATCAACCTTTGCTTGGGATTGGGTCGTGATCTTTTTTGGGGTGATCGCTCGTGCGGCAGGGTGCCGCCGTCGACATCCCGTTCACCGAGGCGCGAGGCGTTGCGGTCCGTGACACCCGGGCATCCCTGCCGTGGCCACGTCACACGTTTGGAGCCGATGACCCGCTGACCGCTACTTGATGCATCACCTACATTCCCCTATGTTAGATGACACATCAAGCAATGTGTCGCGGGCTCCGCCAGGTCGGCCCGCGAACCCCCATCTCACCCAAGAGGTATCTGTGAACGTCGCCCTGTGGGCTGTCGCCGCCCTGCTCGCTCTTGTGTTCCTCGGCGCGGGCGCTGCCAAGCTCGCCCAGCCGAAGGAGAAGCTGACCGCGTCCCCGAACATGGCCTGGGCCACGGACTTCTCACCGGGGGCGATCAAGGCGATCGGTCTGCTGGAGGTTCTTGCCGCGATCGGGCTGGTCCTGCCCGCGGCGGTGGACATCGCCCCGGGCCTGGTTCCACTGGCCGCTTCCGGCCTGGCACTGACCATGTTCGGCGCCGCCGTCACGCACAGCCGACGCGGGGAGGCCCAGTCGGTCGTCGTGAACGTGGTTCTGCTCGCCTTGGCCGTCTTCGTGGCCTGGGGCCGTTTCGGCCCGCACGCCTTCTGACAGGAGCAGAGAGAACGGGGAAACACGTGCCGGCGATCACCGTGGATTTGATACCGCTACACCGGCGCGAGTCGCGGACGACATCAGCTCGTCGGCCCGTCGACAGCGGCACGCCACGGTGACGTCCTCACCGGCACCAGACGCCGACGGGCACCGGCGCGCCCGGCTCAGCGCAGTTGGATCAGCCCGCGCCGGACGGCCTCGGAGACCGTACTCGCCCTGTTCTCGGTGCCGAGCTTCCGGTAGATGCGTACGAGGTGGGTCTTGACCGTCGCCTCGCTGAGGAACAGCGCCGCGGCGATGTCCCGGTTGCTGTGTCCCTGTGCGAGTAGTCGTATGACCTGTGTCTCCCGCTCACTCAGTGCCGCCCCGGGGTCGGACACCTGACCGACCAGGCGCTCGGCTGCCTCGGGGGCGAGCACCGTGCCTCCGGCGGCCGCGGCGCGCACGGCCCGGAACAGTTCCTCCGGCGGGCCCGCCTTGAGAACGTAGCCGCGGGCACCGGCCTCCATCGCCCGCACGACGTCGCCCTGAGTCCGGAAGCTGGTGAGCACGACGACCCGTACGCCCGGGACCGAGGCGGTGATCCGCCGGGTCGCCTCGATGCCGTCCTCCCCTGCGCCGGTTCCCGTCCCGTCGGTCAACCGGAGGTCCATCAGCACCACGTCGGGCCGGAGTCGCTGGGCGAGGCGCACGGCGTCCTGCCCGTCGCCGGTCGCGCCGACGACGGCGAAGCCCGGCTCGCCCTCGAGAAGGGCGAGCAGTCCCGCGCGGACGACGGCATGGTCGTCCACGATCAGGATCCGGACGGTCGCGGGGGGTGCTTCGCTCATCGCGTGCTCGCTGTGACGGAGGTTCCCACAGCCAGCGTCGCCAGCACGCGGGTGCCGCGCCCGGGCACACTGTCGACGGTCAACGTGCCGCCGTACGCGGCGAGTCGTTCCCGGCCCGCAGCCAGTCCGAATCCGCGCCCGGCGCGGGCATCACCCGTATCCGGTGACGTTGCGTCGAAGCCCACACCGTTGTCCCACACCTCCACCGTGACCGCCCTGGCGTCCCGGCGGTCGAGCGTGACCCACACATGTGCCGCGTGTGCGTGCTCGCACGCGTTGGCCAGCATGCCCTGGGCCACGCGCAGCAGCTCAGCGGCCCGGTCCGGGGGCACGCTGCGGAATTCGCCCAGCGTGCCGAAGGCGACCCGCGGCATGCCGTCGACGGAGCTCTTGCGCGCGCACAACTCACGTAATGCCGCTGCCAGATCGCCCTGCACGAGCGCGGGCGGGATCAGATCGCGGATGATGCAGCGGGTGTCCGCGAGACTCGCGCCGAGCGCCTCCGCCGCCGCACGCACCTGCTTCCGCGCAGCCTCCGGCCTGCGGTCCCAGTCCCGCTCGGCGGCCTGCAGGAGCATCCGGTTGCCCGCCAGCTCCTGGGCGAGGGTGTCGTGCAGGTCCCGGGCGATGCGGGCCCGTTCGGCGAGCCTTCCGGCCTCTCGCTGCTGTCTCGCCAACTCCTCGCGAGTGCGGTTGAGTTCGTGCACGAGCCACTGCTGACCACGATAGAGGACGACCGTGGTCCAGGTCGCCGCGACCGGAGGTGCCACCATCTGCGGATCAAGGCCCCCGGCGATCCGTACGAAGCAGGCGATCAGCAGGGCCGTGATCAGCCCCACCGCCGCGACAGCCGCCCGGTCGCCGAACATACGCAGGGCGAGAACCGCCAACGGCACGGCCAGCCAGGTGTAACCGAAGGCCATTCCGGCCGGGAGGACCCACGAGATCCAGCACCACAACCCGAGGAGCAAACCGAACCAGACGTGCCTGATCCAGGTGCTCATCCGCTCCCACAGGCTCAGCCCCGCGCCGTAGCCCGTCGCCAGAAGCACGATGGGCGGTGCGACGGACCAGCACAGTGCGCTCGACACCTGGACGAGCCGCATGAGCGTGCCGCCGACGACCGCCAGGAGCAGGACGTGCGGAAGCAGCCGCAGCAGCGGGTAGTACCGGCATGGGGTGGCGGGGGTTGCGGGGGGCACGGCGGGGGTTGCGGGGGGCACGGCGGCGGTTCCTCAGCGGCAGGTGGGGCTGACGGTGGGATCGCCCGTCAGTGTAGACCGTTGCCGAAGGGACCGAAGTTGAGGAACCCGCCGCCGTACAGCCCTGTCACCGCCCCGGGTGGAGTCCCGGCCATCCCGGGGTCGGATCGCCCTTGACCTCGCCGAAGTACAGGGCGAACGTCTGCTTCAGCTGCTCGACCCGTGCACGGTCCTCCATGAACCGGGGGAACCCGTCCACGTGGGCGTTCGGGTACTCCCAGATCGGCTTCAGGCCCGTGGGCGGGGCGATGTCCGTGCGCACCGACCAACTGTTGGACGTCTGGCGCTCGGTGGACAGCTGCCAGTTCAGGTAGAGCTTGGCGGCCGTGGGGTTGGCCGCCTGCTTGAGGATCGCGATCCGCTGTCCCCACGCCATGAACGGGTGCCCGTCGGTCATCCCCATGCGGGTCGGGCTGGTGATGGTGGGACTGCTGCCCGTCCCGACGCCGATGATCTTCTGCTTGGTGCTGACCGCGGTGCCGGGCGAGAAGGAGCCACGGGCGAACTGCGGCTGCTGGGCGGCGAAGTCGGCCACCCAGTCCCAGCCGTAGGTCTCCGCATAGAGGGCGAAGAGGTAGAGCACCGCGTCGTCGTCGTGCGGGTAGGACGAGGCGATGGCGCCCTTCCATCGGGGGTCGACCAGGTCCAGCGGTGTCTGCGGCGCGTCCGCCCCGGCCGCCGCCACGTCGTACAGGTAGCTGAAGGCGATGACCATCCCGGCCACCCAGGCACCGTCCGGGTCCATGAACTGCTGGTGGAGCTTGCTGAACCCGGCGGGCTTGTAGCGCAGCAGCCGCCCCTCGCGCTTCCAGCGGGTGAAGTCCTGAAGCGTCTGCAACTGCACGACGTCGGGGACCAGGGTGTCCGTCTCCAACTGGTTGTCCACACGGACGTCGTGGTACTTGCTGTAGTCCACGACGAGGGTGAGGTCGACCTCCGGGAACCGCTGGCGGAAGGCCTCTCGCGCGCTCGCGCCGCTCCCCGAGTCGGCGAGGTCTCCGCCCGCGTAGATCACGAGCTTGCCGCCCTCGGCGCGAGCGTCCTGGTACAGCTCGTCGAGCGAACGGGTCTCCTCACCACGGCCGGAGGGGCCCCGCGATGCGGACGCCGCGGCGGACCTGGTCGAACCCTGTGTGCCGAGCGGTGCGGCGGACGCCGACGTCGCGGCCGCCGCGCCCAACACGGCGCCTGCGCCCGTCGCGAGCATCCGTCGTCTGCTGAAGTTGTTGGACATGGGGGGAGTGAGTCCTTTCTCGGCCTTCGGTGGATCCGGCATACGCCACGGCCACATCAGCCTGCCGCGTCAGGGGAGCCCCGCGCGTCGCCCGGAAGTTGCTTCTGCGTTCAACCGTTCGGTTGAACGCAGAAGCGGGTACCGGCCGAAGAGCCTCTTGCCGTGTCACCCGAGGCTGTCGACCCCTACGGCCGCGGCGGGCTCGTCCAGCACGGCGTGGGAGACAGGTTGCGGATTCGCGTCGAGATCGAGGACGGGGGTGGCCTCCTTGTACGAGGACTCGATCACGGCGTTGCCGCAGAAGTCGCGGCGGCGGTCGTCGTGGACGTTCCAGCGGTACGTCTCGTGGTCGGGGTCGCTGGTGTAGTAGTCGGAGGTGTAGACCTCGACGCGGCGGCCGTCGGGTTGGCGCAGGTAGAGGTCGAAGGCGTTGGAGACGCCGTGCCGCCCGGGGCCGCGCTCGATGTCGTGCTCCTTGCACAGCGAGCCGACGATGTCCGCGCAGCGCAGGACCCGGTGGGACTCGTGGGTGGCCACGCCGACGTGGTGCAGGCGGGGTCCGGCGCGGCTCGTGAAGGCGACGACGTGGACGGTCTGTTGCGGTAGGGACAAGCCGCGTGCCGCCGCACGCGGCACCTTTCCTGTCGCTCGTGTGGGGGCCGGGTGAATCGGCCCGGGCCGACGGGGGGTTGCAGACCGCATACGCCGCATACGGCCGCTCAGACGGCGTACAGGGCACCACGCGGATCACCTGGGCCGAACTCGCCTGCGCCGACCGGCAGGAAACAGACAGCTCAGGCACACGAAGCCGAGACTTCGTCGCCGGAGACCGAACCCACTGGGGGCCTGTCTGGAGCGTGATGCGAATACTCAGCGAACTCCACGGAGCAAAGAACGTCCGCCTTGTCGTCTGGTTCCACTGACGCCGAGTCCGCGACGAAGCACCGACTACCCCACGCGAGAGCGGTCATGACCGGGCAAAACGTCATGCTCATTGCGTTCCGGCGTCCGGGTCGCGCGCGCCTGCGTGCCGCAGCTCCGCGCCGATTGCGTCCGCCCCGGTAACGCTTGCGCTGTGGCGTCGTTGCCCCGGGCGTGGTGGAAACCGCCCCCCGGAGGGGGCATACAACGCTCCGGCAGCCCGACGGCCGGACGGCCGCGGCACCGCTCGCGCGGCGCCGTGCGGTTGGGGTGCTCGTGTTCGCCTGTCTGGCCGCGTGCTGCGCGATCGGGGTCCTCCTCGGTGTCGACAGCCGTCCCTCCCCCGAGAGCTGGACGCCGCCTACCGCCGAGTCCCTGCGTGCCGACGAGTTCCTGGCCTCCCGGTTCATGACCGGTGAACCCCATCTGGCGCTGGTGGCCACGGCTGCGGGGTCGGTCGACGATCCGCGCGCCGCGCGGGCCGGCCGAGTGCTCCTGGAGAGGATCGCCGCCGATCCCCGCACCGAACGGGTCCGCGGATACTGGCCCCTGCGGTTGTCGGAGTTCCGTACGGGCGACGGGCGACGGGCGCTGGTGCTGGTGCGCTTTCGCGGGGACGAGCGGGCTGTGCGCGCCGCGGCGAACGACGTGATGGACCTGTACACCGGCAGGGGCGGGCCGGATGCGGCGCTGCGCGTTTCCGCCGGGGGTGAGGACGCGGTGCTCTCCGAGAGCGAGAGGCTCAGTGAGCGCGGTCTGCGCCTGGCCGAATTCGTCGCGGCGCCGCTGGTGCTGCTGATCCTGCTGTGGGTGTTCGCGGGCGCGCTGGCCGCACTGCTGCCGGTCGCCGTGGGGGCCTTCGCCGTGGTGGTCGCCGGGGCCTGTCTGCGCTTGCTGGACGGCGTGATCCCGGTGTCGGCCTTCAGCGTCAGCGTCACCACCGCATTGGGTTTCGGGCTGGCCGTGGACTACAGCCTGCTGCTCGTCTCGCGCTACCGGGAGGACATTGCGGCGGGCAGTGCCCCGGACGCCGCGGTGAGGGTCACGCTGCGCACCGCCGGCCGGGCCGTCGCCTTCTCCGCCGCCACCGTGGTGGCGGCCCTGTGCACCCTGCTGGTCGTCCCGCTGCCGCTGCTGCGCTCCCTCGCTTTCGGCGGTACCGCGATCGTTGTCACCTCCGCGGTGGGCGCGCTGGTCGTCGTGCCCGCGCTGCTCTTGGTGCTCGGCGCCCGGATCGACCGCTGGGACGTCTTCGCCCGGCTGCGCCGGCCACACGGCGGGCGCCGGCAGGGCGACTCCTGGGCCCGGCTGGCGCACTGGGTGGTGCAAAGGCCCGCCGCTGTCGCGCTCGCGGGGTTCGCGTTGCTGGTACTCCTCGCCCTACCCGCGCTGCAGGTGCGGTTCGGCGTGTACGCAGACGCGACGCTGCCGGCTTCCTCTCCGGTCGCCGCGACCGCCCGGACGCTGCGTACCGAGTTCGGCGCCGCTTCCTCGGGTGCCCCCTGCGTCGTACTGCCCGCTCTGAACGCGGCGGGTGACCCGCGGGCCCGGGCCGCGCTCGACGAATACGCCCGCCGGTTGTCCCGCGTCCCGGGCGTGGCCCGGGTGGACACCGCCACCGGGAGCTACCGGGGCGGGAAGCGGTCTGCGCTCCCGGCCGCGCGGGCGGCGTCCTTCGCGGCCGCGTCCAGTGTCCGGCTGGCCGTGACCGCGCAGCCGTACGCCCGCGCGCCGCTCACTCCCGAAGGGAGCCAGCTCGTGGAGCGGCTGCGCCGGATTCCCGCGCCGGTCCCGGCTCTCGTCGGTGGCCCGGGCGCCCGTCTCGCGGACACCGAGAAGGTGATGACGGACCGGCTGCCGCTGGTCGCGCTGCTCGCCTGCGGTGGGACCTGTCTCCTGCTACTGCTCTACACCCGCAGCCTGGTGGTGCCGGTAAAGGCTGTGCTGCTGAACATGCTGAGTCTGGCCGCCACCTTCGGCATCCTGGTCGCCGTCTTCCAGGAGGGCTGGCTGCCCGGTGTTTCTCCCTCGGGGATCACCGATGTGCTCATCCCCCTCATGTTCGCGGTCGCCTTCGGCCTGTCCATGGACTACGAGGTCTTCCTGCTCTCACGGATCCTCGAGGAACACCGGCGTGGCAGCCCCACCCCGCATGCCGTGGCGACGGGCCTCCAGAGGACGGGCCGGCTCTTCACATCCGCTGCGCTGGTCTTCGCCGTGTCCATGTCCTCGCTGGCGCTGTCCGGACTGCTGCACCTGCGCGTGGTGGGTGTCGGTCTGGCGGTGGCCGTGGTGGTGGACTGCACGCTGGTGCGCGCCCTGCTCGTACCCGCGGTGATGCAGCTCGCGGGCCGGGCGAACTGGTGGCTGCCGACGTGGCGCGGAAATTCTCAGCGCGGGGCGGTGGCGAAGACGTGGTCCCAGTAGGGACAGCTCACGCCGAAACCGCGCCGTTCGTCCTGGAAGTGGTGGCGCAGATGACGGTTGCGCAGGCGCCGGCCCAGTGCCGTGGACGGGCGGTGGTGGTGCATGTGGAAGTGCAGGACGTCGTACACGATGTAGCCCGTGATGAATCCGCCGGTCAGTGCGGCGCCCGGCCCCGCTCCCGCCAGCAGGTGGAACAGTTCGTAGGCGCCGTACGCGCCGGGGACGCTGACCGACGGTGGCATGACCAGCCTGCGTGGGTCGTTGGGGTGGTCGTGGTGGACGCCGTGCACCATCCAGTGCGCGCGGCGCCCCCAGGAGCTGCGCGGGGTGAAGTGGAACAGTGCCCGGTGCACCCAGTACTCGGTCAGTGTCCATCCTGCGTAGCCGAGCAGGGTGTACGCCAGGAGCAGGGGTACCCCGGTGTGCCGGACGGCCCAGGTCAGCAGCAGCAGGACGAGCGGGCCGTGCACGAGCGGGGGTACGGCGGGGTGCACACGGGTGAAGCGGTCGAGGAAGGGTGAGCTGAACATGGGCGGGGATGCCCGCAGTTGCTCCGCCCGTCGGAGGCTCCCGTCGGCGGCCGGTGATTCGTTCGCCGTCATCGCGTGCCGCCTTGGTGTGCCTGGATCCCGGCGGGCACCGAGACTGCGGCCGCCGGTTTTTCGGCCGACGGATGCGCCAGCGCGCTCATCGTTCCTCCTTCTCGGACCTTCTCTCGGTCCTCTTCCGGTTCTTCTTCGGTCCTCTTTCAGGACTTCTTCGGTCCTCTTGCGTCCTCACACGGGCCGCTGATAGATCCGGTAGGTCTTGGACCGCTGTGCTCCCATCCGCGCGATGGCCTGGTTCATGGCGGTGTTGTCCTCCAGGACCCAGGACAACTCGCCGCCGCGATAGCCGAGTTGGCGTCCGGCCTGGGCGAGGCGCGTGTACAGCAGCGCGTCGAGCCCCTGGTTGCGGTACTGCGCCTTCACTCCCAGGGCGATCAGCCGGCACCAGTCGATCCTCCGGGCGGCTCTGGCGGCCCGCATCAGCCCGATGGGCAGCCCGTACCGGGTGAGCCTGCCACCGGCCGCTTTCAGGGCCTGGTTGGCGTCGGGGACGGCCAGGCAGAAGGCGGCCGGGTCCCCGTGAACCTCCGCGAGCAGCACCAGTTCGGGCCGGACGATCTGCCGGAGCTGGGTCGTGAGGTGGTGGAACTCCCGCTCCGTGGGCGGTACGAAGCCCCAGTTGCGTTCCCAGGCGTCGGTGTAGATGTCCCGCAGCCGCCGCTCCTCGGCGTCGAGGTCGCGTAGGTCGAGTGGCCGGACGTGGACGCCACCGCGTCCTTGCGCCCATCGGGCGACCTTGGTGACGGCGGCGTCCTCAGGGGTGTGGGTGGTCCACTCCCAGGCCCACAGGTCCTTGGCCTTGGTGAAACCGCAGGACCGCAGCAACGCGTCGTGATGGGGCGGGTTGTACGGCATCAGGACGGCCGGCGACGAGGAGAAGCCCTCCACCAGGGTGCCGCATTCGCCGTTGGTCGAGAAGCTCACCGGCCCCAGCGCCGAGGTGAGCCCACGTGCGCGCAGCCAGGTCCCGGCCGCCTCGAACAGCGCTTGGGCCGCGGCGGTGTCGTCCGCACACTCGAAGAGCCCGAAGAATCCGTCACTGCCACCGTGATGGCTGTTGTGTCGCGGGTTGTGGACGGCGGCGATGCGCCCGACGGCCCGGCCGTGGCGGTGAGCGAGGAACAGCTCGGCGTCACCGAAGTCGAAGAACGGGTTCTTGCGCCGGTCCAAGAACGCCCTGCGCTCGCTCTCCAGCGGCGGCACCCAGCAGGGCTCGCCCCGGTAGAGCTGGTAGGGCAGCCGGATGAACTCCCGGCGCCGCGCCCGGTCGTGCACCGGTGTGACGCGGACCGGACCGTCCAGGGTTCGCGCCACGGTCGTCGTCACACCGTCCCCCGTACCGGCGCCTCGCCCACGGGCCCGGGCTGGAGCGCGGTCTCGGCCAAGGCGGCCGCGATCAGGCCCGCCGCGTGGTCGATGTCCTCCTCGGTGTGCTCCGCGCAGACGCCGAGCCGCAGCCGGGCACCGCCGATGGGCACCGCCGGCGGGAACAAGGGGCACACCATCAGGCCGCGTTCGGCCAGCTGCCGGGTGACGTGCGCAGTGCGGTCCATGGTGCCCACCGGAACCACGACCACATGGGCGGCGGAGCCGGCCGTGCCGACGCCGGCGGCGTGCAGCCGGGCGCGCAGCGTACCCGCGTTGTCCTGGAGTCTGCGCCGGCGCTCGGTGCCTTCCCTCGCCAGCACCGAGAACGCCGCCGATGCCGCCCCGACGGTGCCGGGCGGCAGGCCCAGGGACAGCAGATACGCGTCCGCCGAGTGCCTGAGCAGTGTCACCACGTCGGCGTCGGCACATACGAAGCCTCCGGTGGAGGCGAACGCCTTGCTGAACGTGCCCGTGACGACGTCGACCCGCTCCAACACGCCGCACAACTCGGACACGCCGCGCCCCTGGGGGCCGAGCGTGCCCGCGCTGTGCGCTTCGTCCACCACCAGCAGTGCGTCGTAGCGCTCGGCCAGATCGGCGATCTCCGCCAGCGGTGCGAGGTCACCGTCAGCGCTGAACAGGCCGTCCACGACGATCAGTCGCCGCCCCGAGCGATCGGGCCGGCCCGCCGTGCGGAGCAACTCCGCGAGGTGTCCGGGGTCGTTGTGCCGGAAGACGTGCAGGGTGGCTCCGGACAGCCGGACACCCATCGTGATCGACTGGTGGTTGAAGCGGTCGGCGAAGACATGGTCGCGCGGTCCGGCAAGGGTGGCGAGCACGCCCAGGTTGGCCTGCATGCCGGTCGGGAAGAGCAGCGCGGCCGGGCGCCCGGACCAGGCGGCCACGGCGACCTCCAGCTCCTGGTGCAGCCGGGTGTAACCGCCGACCGCCTGGGTGCCGTACGTCCCCGTGCCGAACCGGCGGGTGGCGGCGAGCGCGCCCTCCACCACCTCCGGGTGCCGCGCCAGCCCCAGATAGTCGGCGGAACCGAAGACGGTGACCGGCCGGCCGTGGGTGTCGTCCGAGCCGGGGCGGGCGTGGGGCACACTGATCCGGGCCCGGGTCGTTGCGGCCTGCGTGATCAGCGGGAAGAGCGGGTAGGTGCCCTCCCGCTGCCAGCGGTCCACCAGGTCGAGGGTGCTGCTGTGCGCGGGCCCGAATTCCATCGGCGGTCTCCATTCTCCTTCTCACGGCCCTGCGGGAGCGCGGGCCTACGGTGCGGTGGGCGTGACCTGCGTGGTGGTGGCTGGTCCTTGCGTCGGGGTGAGTGCGCCGCGGAGGATCTCCGCAGCGGCCGTGTCCCGGACCGTTTCGCAGCTGCCGCCGTACACGCTCAGGACGCGGACGTCGCGCAGCGCGCTCAGCATTCCGGGTGCCGGCTCGTCGTCCCGGTAGGCGCCGGGCCCGGACAGCCGGGCGCATTCCTGTACGACCCGCTGCGCCAGGCGGGCGCCGGCTGTCTTGGCCAACGCGGCGTCCAGTTGGTCCTGAGGGCCTCCGATGCGTTCCGCGGCGGCGTCGACGAAGGTCTCGGCCGCCTCGATTTCGGCATCCCACCAGGCGAGTTCGGGCATGGCCTGGTCCGACGCACCCAGCACCCGTGCCGTCCGCTCCAGTGCCCAGCGGGCACAGGCCAGGGCTCCCGCCGCGATCGCCAGGCGCTCCTCGGGCAGGATCCCCGCCAGGAGGACCATGGCCAGGCCCGGGCGTCCGAGGACTGCCTCGCGGGGCAGCCGGCAGTCCTCGAAGCTCACCCGCCCGGTCGGAGAGGCGTGCAGCCCTGCCGTCGCGAGGGGCGTGACCACGATCCCGGGCAGGTCCGCGGGGACGAGGAACAGGGTCAGGCCCAGGGCGGAGGTGCCGGGGGTGGTGCGGGCCAGGACGATCAGGACATCCGCGAGGGGCGCGTTGGTGATGAACGTCTTGTCGCCTTGCAGGAGCCAGCCGTCCGGCTCGGGCCGGGCGGTGGTGGCCACCGAGCGGACCAGGTCGGAGCCGCCGCCGGGCTCGGTCAACGCGACCGAGGCGACGCACCTGCCGGCCAGGACCGGGCGCAGCCACTTGTCGCGTTGCCCGGGTGTGCCGTGGCGGGCCAGCAGAGGGGCGACCAGATGGGTCAGCACGGACAGGCTGGTGCACACTCCGGCCGCGGGTTCGCGCATCACGGCGCGGACGAAGGAGATGCCGTGGGCGAGGTCCAGCCCCAGTCCCCCGTGCTCCACGGGAACGCCGATGCCGAACACCCCGGCCCGGCCCATGGCTTCGAACAGGGAACGCGACACGCTCCCCTGCCGTTCCCAGTGCGCCAGATACGGTGTGATCTCCGCGTCGGCCAAGGCGCGCGCCGACTCGTTGAACGCCGCGGGAGAGCCCGGATCGAGCACGGGAGACAGCGGACCGAGCGAGGCCTGGTCCGGCATCGGCGTGGTCGGGCACGGCATGGCCGGCTTCACCGCATGCTCCCCGACACCGGCTGGTGCCCGGGCCGCCCGACGCTCTGTGCCTGTGCCTGTGCCTGTGCCTGTGTCTGCCCGATCGTCTGCGTCTGCCTCTGCGTCTGACCGTCAGTCGGCTTCGGCGGGGACGCCTCGCCCGCCAGCCGTTGGCGCATGCTGTCCACGAGCCGCTGCTGTCCGCCGAGCAGTACCGGGGCGAAGACCGCCTCGCGGTAGGCCGCGGCCATCGGATGCCCGTCCATGAACCCCTGGCCTCCAAAGAGCCGGCAGGCCGTGCCCACCGACTGGGGTACCGCCCTCGCGACGAACACCCCGGCCCGCACGGCACGGTCCCACCGCGCGGGTCCGCTCGTGGTGGCTGCGCGACGCGTCACGGCGTGGCACATCCGTACCGCCGCCGCCGCTTCGGCCACCGCGTGCCCGAACGCCTGGCGGCCTGCCAGGACACCGTCCTGGAACGGCCGGCTCTGCGCATGGGCGAGGGCCTCGCGGACGGACTGCTGGGCCAGGTCGCTCAGCAGCCGGGCGAGGCCCAGCCGCGTGGCCGCCACGGCGTCGCGCAGCAGCGAGGCGTGCCGCTGCACGGTGCCCAGCAGCGCGTGGCCGGGCACCGCGAGCGCGGTCACCTCCAGGTGGCCGTACCGGGCACCGGCCAGGGCGCCGAGTCGCTGTTCGCGTACCCGCGTGTACGGCGTGTCGAGCGGCAGCAGAAGCAAGACGCGACGACCGTCGTAGTGGCGGATGCCTTCGACGAGTACCGCCCCGGCGTCGGGCAGACCGAGGACGTGGCCGGCCTGTCCCCGGGCCGTCAGGCGGTCCGGGGGCCCGTGCAGTTCGAGGTCGCAACGGGTGCCCAGCAGGCCGTGGGTGGTCGTGTCGCTCAGTGCGGTGCTGACCCGGTCGGGCCCCGGTGAGGAGCCCGGTGCCAGGCGGTCGAGCAGCGGTCCGCTCAGCTCTTGGGCGACCATCTCGAGTACGCCCGCGCCCATTGCCGTGCCGTCGCCCTGGTCAGGCGTCGGCACGGGAGGAGTCCCGGCTCGTGCCCTCGCCCAGCAGGTCGAGGAACGCGCTGAGCGGAAGGGTGGGGACGAGGCTGCCGGCCAGCACCGTCATGTCGAACTCCACCTGGCAGCGGATCTCGACGTCGGCCACTGTCTCCGCCAGGAGCAGTGAATCGAGGCCTAGTTGTTCCAGCGTGGTCGTCTCGCAGAGCGATGCCGTGTCGAGCCGCAGCCGAGCGGCCAAGCGCTGCTTGAGGTCCTCCCGGTCCGGGACCTGACGGCTTTCTCGGGTCACTGCCGGTGTTGTTTCCACAGGTGTCCTCTTCTTCTGCGTCATCTGCGCTTCTTCCGCTTCGCCGGCTTCGCTTGCTTCGTCCGCTTCGGCTACTTCGTCCGCTGCGTCTACTTCGGCTGCCGGGACTGCGCCGGCACGGCCGGGTCCGCCGGCCGCACCCCGGGAGGGAACTCCCCGGCCGCGGCGGCCGCACCCAGGCTGAGCCGTCGTACCTTGCCGCTGGCCGTCCGTGGCAGCGCGCCCCGCCTGGCGATGTAGACCTCGCTCACCGGCATCCGGAACTCCCGCAGGACGGCGAGCCTGGCGCTGTGCACCAGCGCCGCCTCGTCCACGGCGCCGGTGGCTGCCCTTCGGGCGTCCGCGAGTTCGAGGAACAGCACGAGGTCTTCGGTCGCCGCGGCATCCCGCGTCACCGCGACCGCGGCGACCGCTCCGAGGGCCGTCGGCGAGGCGTCGAGAACCGTCTGCTCGATGTCCGTGGGGGCCAGCAGACGTCCCGCGTATTTCACGGCTTCCTTGGAACGCCCGATCACGAAGAGCTCTCCGTCGGCCAGTGCGCCCATGTCCCCGGTCGGAACGAGGCCGTCGTCGCCCGCTGCGGGACGCCGGACGCCGTCGGGGCCGATCGTCCAGCGGGCCGCGGCCCCGCCACCGATCCGGATCTCGCCGACGCGCCCTTCGGGCAGTTCCCGGCCGTCCACGGCGACGATGCGGACCTCGGTGCCGGGCAACGGAGCACCGTGACCGATGAGTTCGCGCACCCCACCACCGCCGTCGCCGTCGGACGGTTTTGTCGAGGCTCGCGGCGGAGGGAGCGCGACAAGTCGTCCTCGCTCCAGTTCGGCCGTGTCGAAGCGGCGCACGACCGAGCCGACCAGCGGTGCCCGGCAGGCGACCGCGACACAGTTCTCCGCCAGCCCGTAGGCGGGCAGCAGCACATGGCGGCGCATCCCCACCGCGGCGAACGTCTCCTCGAACCGTTCGCACAGCCGGGGAGCGACCCGCTCGGCGCCGATGACGGCGACGTGCAGCGCGGACAGGTCGACACCGGCCAGCCGGGCGGGCGCACGTTCTGCGGCGCGGGCGGCCATCTCATAGGCGAAGGGAGGTGCGGTGGTGTGCGTGGCGCGGAACTCGCCCAGCTGCTCGATCCAGCGCAGCGGGTCACGTACGAACGAACCCGGCGGCAGTGCCCGGAAGGCGAAGCCCGCGTACAGGCAGGCCCAGAAGCTGCCGATCAGGCCCATGTCGTGGGAGAACGGCAGCCACGACATCCCTCGCCCGGCTGCCACCAGTCCGATGCGGTCGGTGATGGCGCGCAGGTTCACGGCCAGGTTGTGGTGGGTGAGAACGATCCCTCTGGGTGCGGCGAGACTGCCCGAACTGAACTGGACCACGGCGACGTCGTCCGGATCGGGGGCCGGCGCGGGCAGTTCACCTGGGCTGGTCCGCTCCGGTACCTCTGCCAGCGACAGATGCGCCACCGTCAGTGCGGCGGCGGCAGTCTCCTGCGGCCCGACCATCGGTGCGCCCTGCGACACGTACCAGCGTGCTCCGCCGGCCCGCAGGGCGGCCAGGGCCCGCAGCCGTTCCTGGGTATTGGCGCCGAAGCCCCGCGGTACGCCGGTCGGCACCAGGACGGCTCCGCAGAGCGGGATGGCCAGGGACGCCACCATCGCGACCGTGGTGCTGTCCATCTCGAGTGCGACGGCGTCGCCCCGCTTCACCCCGCACCCGGTGAACCACGCGGCGCGTTCCACCACGCGCGCCCAGAACTCGGGATACGTCAACTCCGTGTCCCCGGCCGCCCCCACCGTGCCCGGCACCCGTGAGGAAGCGTGTGTGCGAAGAACTTCGGTCAACGTCGCGCACGGTCGCGCGAGCTCGCCGTCGTACGCCACCGGCTGTTCCTCCTCCGACTCGCCTTCATGGCCTGCTCCTCTCCAACGGACAAAGACACTGAGAGTAACGGCCGGAACTCTCTGTGTACTTGTGGTGGTACGGTCCTGCTCCCGCGACGACCACCCACGAAGGCAGGCATGGTGCGCATCCCGACCTCCCACGCAGCGAGGCAGCCCTCCGCCCGGACCTGTGTGCGCGGACCCGTACGGTGAGCCCGGACGGCCTCGACGACCTGTCCGGGCGGCGGTTCCTGGTCACCGGTGCCACCGGCTTCGTCGGCCGGCGCCTGTGTGCCCGACTCGCCGCACGGGAGGCCCGGGTCACGGCCCTGGTGCGGGAAACCTCCGTCCGGGCCGGCCTCCCCTCGGGCGCGCGGCTGGTCGTGGGCGATCTGACCAGCGCGGCGGATGCCGGGGCGGTGCGTGAGGCGGCCGCCGACGCGGACTGCGTGTTCCATCTCGCCGCGGTGGTCAAAGCACGTTCGGCCGAGGGCTACTGGCGCTGCAACGCCGAGGGCTCCGGGCGGCTCGCCGAGATCCTGGCCGCGCTGGCGTCCCCGCCGCGGCTGGTGGTGTGCTCCTCGCTGGCCGCCGCCGGTCCTGCCCGGCCGGGCAGGCCGAGAACCGAGGACGAGCCGCCCGCCCCGGTCTCCCACTACGGGCGCAGCAAGCTGGCCGGGGAGCTCGCCGTGCGGGAACGGGCCGACGTGCTGCCGGTGATCGCGATCCGGCCGCCCATCGTGTACGGACCCGGCGATCCGGCGTTCCTGCCTTCGCTGGTGCCGATGATCCGCAGCGGGCTCGTCGTCAAGAGCGGTTTCGGGCCGAGGCACTACTCCGTCATCCACGTCGACGATCTGTGCACGGCCCTGCTCGCCGCCGCGACACGGGGCACGAGGATGTCTCCCGGCGTTGCGGACTCGGGTGTCTACACGGTTTCGGACGGCACGGAACACACGTGGCAGGGGATCTGCCGGGCAGTGGCCGAGGCGCTGGGCCGCCGTCCTCCGCTGGTGCTGCCCGTGCCGCATGCCATGACGCGAGGGGTTGCAGAGTGCGCCGAGGCGGTGGGGCGGCTGTGTGGCTTCGTACCGCCCCTCAACCGGGACAAGAGCCGGGAGCTGCGCTGCGCGGCATGGACGTGCTCAGCCGAACGGGCGCGGACGGACCTCGGGTTCGTTCCGTCGATCGCGCTGGCCGAGGGGATCGCCGCCACACTCAGGGCGTGACCGGCCGGCGGCGAACCTGGTGGCGGACCGGAGCGGGAGGGCCGCCGCGTGAGTCCGGACGAGGACGGGCCCGTGCGGCATGGACGTCGCCGTGGCCGAGGGAACCGTTCCCGTCGGCCGCCTCAGCTTGGTCGAGCGATGAGCGCGTCGTTCGATGGCTGTCATCCGCTGGCCTCTACGACGTGTTCGCTGAGGGGGGGCAGGGGCGCTGTTCGAGCGGAAACGGGCCCGACGGCGGGCTCCGGCGCGCAGCGCTCTGAACAGGTCTGCGTCGCCTCCGGCGTCAGCAGGCTCAGCAGGCGCTCGGTGTCGTGCTCCACGGGCGCGAAGTCGATCTCATCGAGATCGAGATGCTCATAGCCGTCCATGATCAGCGCAACGTCCCCGGGGGCACTTGCTCTGCATGCCGTCGCCCCGCGGCCACATGACCGTTCTCCTACTGCTCGGCCAACTCCCTTGGCGGATAATGTTGTTGCATGCCCAAACTCAGTGAGATGTCAGGGCAGGGCGCCGCGGCGACGGGGCTGGTGACGACGCTCGACACCGATGACATCGCGGTTGCGGACCGCTTCGGCTGGTGGCACGACATGGTCGGCAACGAGGTCATGCCGGTGTCGCTGCGGAGTCCGTACGCGGACCGCTTCCGGGGCTGGGTGGAGGCCGTCGGACTGCCGCACAGCCAGGTGGCGGTTTTCGACTTCTCCCCGATGACCGCCCGGCGTCTGTCCGCTCACATCCGCCGCGCGGACCCGGAGGACTACTTCCTCGTCCTTGTCCGCGACAGCGCAATCCGGCTGGAACAGGGGCGCGGCGTGGCCTGCCTCGGTCCCGGTGGCATGGCGCTGTTCTCCACCTCCAGACCGCTGTCCTGCGACTTCCTGGACCACGGCCGCCCCGTGCGCCTCACTCTCCTGCGCGTCCCGCGTACCCTCCTCCCCCTGGCCGGCGGCCGCGCCGACCGTCTGCTGGCTGAGCCCCTGCCCACCGAGACCGGTTCCGGCGCCCTGCTCAGCCCGTATCTGACGTCCCTGCCCACAACCGTCCGCGCCTCCGGCCCCGCCGAACTGGCCCGGCTCGGCGCCATCGGGGTGGATCTGGCCGCGTCGCTGCTCGCGGCGCGACTCGGCGACCAGGAGGCACTGCCCGCCGAGACCCGCCGCAGCGCACTCCTCGCCCGGATCGGCGTCTTCATCGACCACCATCTCGCCGACCCTGCGCTCGACCCGGCGGCCGTCGCCGCTCACCACCACATCTCCCTTCGCACCCTCCATCAGCTCTTCCAGAGCGAACCGGAGTCCGTCGCCGCCACCATCCGGCGCCGCCGCCTGGAGCGCTGTCACGCCGAGCTGACCGACCCCGGCCTGCGCCATCGCACGATCGGCGAGACCGCTCTGCGCTGGGGCTTCCGCCATCCCGCCGACTTCAGCCGGGCTTTCCGCCGGGCGTACGGGGTGCCGCCGAGCGAGGTCCGGGCCTCCTCGCACGGAATGCGCAGGATGTCTGCGCTCACGGCCGAAGACCGGAACACCCGGCGCGAGTGACAGTAGGGCCACAGCATCCCAGTGACCTCGGGAGCGGGCCCTGCGCAGCGTGAGCCGCTCGGCGAGACGCGCGCAGGACCGCAGGGGGGCCTGAGGCACTGGGGTGCTTTTCCGCCCGCGTGGACGGCCCACGCCGTACGAGATCTGGGGGACTCTTGCGCCAGGGATCGCACCCGCCTCACCTGCGGACAGCCGCAGCCACAGCCACCGCACTGCTCCTGCTCCTCGCCGGCTGCGGCGGTGAGGAGCAGGCGGACGGCAAGGACTCGTCCGAGCCCGGCAGACCGAGCAAGGCCGCGCCCGCCGCCCCCTCGGCTGCGCCCGCCGCCCCCTCGGCCGCGCCGCGCGCACACGACCCGGTGACCGGATTCGCCGCGGCCGAGGAATCCCTCCAGAGGGACGGGGAGTTCGCTCTCCACGACACGACCATATGGGTCGCCGAGCAAAGTGGTCTGGACGCCTACGACACCGTGACCGGCGACACCTCGGAGATCTTGGCCGAGACGGACCGGGCGGTGAAGAAGCAGCCCCGGCTGGGCGCCCCCGTGATCGCGCGGACCGGGGACAGAACCGTCGTCCTGAGCGTGGCGCCGGTGTCCAGGCCCGGCTCCGGCACGCACGTCACCACCTACGCCGTCGTTCTTCTCGCGGCCGACGCGCGCACCCGCGAGAAGCTGTGGAGCACCGAGATCCCCAGTGAGGGGTTCACGCAAGGGGTGGACCTGAAGGTCGCCGGCGTGGACGGTGACACGGCCGTTGTCGTCGACGGGTGGCACATCACGGCCGTGAATCTCACGACGCACCGGAGTGTCTGGTCCAAGCCGCACGCCCCCGACGTCGTCGCGGTCGGGGGCGGCACCATCGCCGTGGCCGCACAGGACGAGTACCTCGCCAACCAGGTGTACGGACTGAGTGTCGCGAACGGCGAACGGACGTGGACCGAGGGAGAGAGCGCCTCGAACCTGCACGTCACGGCGGCCCGACCCGGCGTGATTCTGGTGACGCGCGGCAGTGACTACGGCCGCGTCCACGCCACCCTCGTCAGCCTCGCGACGGGCCGGCCGGTGGCCAGGACAGAGCTCGGCGCGACCCCGGACCGGTGTCTGTATGACGAGCAGGCCACCCTCGTGTGCGTCAAGGACGAGTACGGCTACACCGTCGTCGCCGGTCTTGATGCGATCAGCGGCAAGAAACTCTGGGAACTGCCCATGGACGATCGCGTGGCGCCCGCCGTGTCCGCCGTCCGGCACGGAATCGTCTACGGCAAGGTCGGCGACGAGGCGTTGATGCTCGACGCCCGCACCGGCGAGGACCGACCCGGCGCCCTGCCGGACGCTCCCGATCTCGTCAACGCCTACGTGGGCGTCTTCCTCGACGACGAACGCGGCCGGTCGAGCGACTACGTGCCCGACGCGGCCGTCGTACGCAACACCGCAGGATGAGTCCGCAGGGGGCCCAACGACTCGCGTGCGGACGGTCCTTCGAGGGAGATGCTGGACGCGATCCGTTACCTGGTCGCGGGCGGGATCTCGTGGCGGGCGCTGCCCGCGGACCTCCCCGGGTGGGGCCCGGTTCACGCCTTCTTCCGCCGGTGGCGCGAGCACGGACTGGTCGCCGAGTTCCACGACCGGCTGCGCGGGAAGGTCCGCCGATGCCAGCCAGAGAAGTTGTGCCAGAACCATTTCTCGTGAACATTCCCGCGGCCACCGGCCTCCGGATGCTGCCCGAAGTGCCGGACGAACGCTGCTGCTGAAAGTGAACGAAGCCAGCTGGACCGGCCCCGGACATTCGCCGTCACCGGCCCTTGACCTGAAGCGCGCTCCAGCACCTAGCGTCTCCGTCATGACGACACCTCAGCACAAGATCGGATCGGGCTTCGGCGCCCGGAGCACCGTGGACGACGTCCTGAGCGGGATCGACCTGTCCGGCAGCACCGCGATCGTCACCGGGGGCTACTCGGGACTCGGTCTGGAGACAACCCGCGCCCTGGCTGGTGCCGGAGCCCGCGTCGTGGTCCCCGCCCGGCGACGGGCGGCCGCTCAGGAGGCGGTCGAGGGCATCGACGGCGTCGAGACCGACGACCTCGACCTGTCCGACCTCGAAAGCGTCCGCGGTTTCGCCGAGCGGTTCCTGGCCTCGGGTCGCGAGATCGACATCGTGATCAACAACGCCGGCGTCATGGCCTGCCCCGAGACGCGGGTCGGCCCGGGGTGGGAGGCGCAGTTCGCCACCAACCACCTCGGTCACTACGCGCTGATCAACCATCTCTGGCCGGCGATCGCCCGCGGTGGCGCGCGCGTGATCGCCGTGTCCTCCGGCGCCCACGGCATCACCGGCGTGCGCTGGGACGACGTGCAGTTCGAGCGTGGCTACGACAGATGGCAGGCGTACGGGCAGGCGAAGACGGCGAACGTGCTGTTCGCCGTGCAGCTCGATGCGCTCGGCTGCGACGCCGGAGTCAGAGCGTTCGCGCTGCATCCGGGCAGCATCCTCACCCCGCTGCAGCGCCACCTCGCGAAGGCGGAGATGGTCGACGCGGGCTGGATCGACGAGCACGGCAACCCGACCGATCCCACCTTCAAGACGCCCGGGCAGGGCGCGGCGACGCAGGTATGGGCGGCGACCTCCCCCCAGCTGGCGGGCCTGGGCGGCGTGTACTGCGAGGACTGCGACATAGCCGAGCCGGCCGACGACGCTTCGGAGGGCGGCGTGCACGCACACGCGACCGACCCCGAGCAGGCCGCGCGCCTGTGGGCGCTGTCGGCCGACCTCACGGGCGTCGACGTTTTCGCGGCGGCAACCTAGCCCCGGACGTGGCGGGTCACCGTTTCAGCTCTGTGGCCGGCCGCCCCGGGCCGGTCACACCACACGAATCAACGACCCGCGAGGTACGGGCCTGACCCCGTCCGCCTCCCCACCGCCGACAAGGTGACCTGCCTGGTCGACACGCCGGGCCCTCGCGTCACAGCCGCGGCCCTCGGCCTGCCGGACGCCCGGCCAGCCGAGGTCTCGCCCCGCGGACGCCCGGCCAGTGGGCCTAGGCTGTTGTCAGGGCCCGAGGAATAGGGGTAACAAGGGATCATGGCGATTGGGGACAAGCCCGTGTCCAGACGGCCCCGGCCGTCGATGGCGGATGTCGCCCGTCACGCCGGTGTCGCGCCGCAGACAGTTTCACGCGTGTCCAACGGCCACACCAACGTCGACCCGGCGACCAGGCAGCGTGTCGTCGAGTCGATGCAGGCGTTGGGGTACCGGCCGAACGGAGCCGCACGCGCGCTCAAAAGCGGGCGGTTCAACACCATCGGTGTCATCACCTTCACGCTCAAGACGTTCGGAAATACGCGCACGCTCGACGCGATAGCCAAGGAAGCCGCACGCGCCAAGTACGCCGTCACCCTCATCCCGGTGTCGGACCCGACCATGGGCAGGGTTTCCGGTGCCTACGACCGACTCAGCGAGGCAGCCGTCGACGGAGTGATCCTCGTCTTCGAGGCACATCTCCTGGACGATGCGGAGTTCAGCCTCCCACCGGGGGTTCCGATGGTGGTGGTCGACTCCGATACCGGTCCCGGTTACACCGTGGTGGACACCGATCAGGCACAGGGCGCTCGCCAGGCAACGGAACACCTGCTGGAACTCGGCCACCAGCAGGTATGGCACATCGCCGGACCCCCGACCTCGTACTCCGCGGCCCATCGGGTCGAGTCCTGGCAGCGCACCCTGCAGGATGCCGGCATCGTCCCGCCCCCGGTGCTGTACGGCGACTGGACCACCCGATCCGGATATCAGCACGGGTTGGCTCTGGGGCGAAGGCCGGAGGTCACGGCGATCTTCGCCGCGAACGACCACATGGCGCTCGGTGTCATGCGTGCCCTGCACGAGCTCGGCCGCCGGATCCCCGACGACGTCAGCGTGGTGGGGTTCGATGACATGGAGGAGACCCACGCCTTCTGGCCACCGCTGACCACCGTGCGGCAGGACTTCGCCGCGGTCGGCCGGCTCAGTCTTCACAAGCTGCTGAGCAAGATCGGCCGCACCGGACCTGACCTGATCGACAAGACCTTGGTCCCGACCCGGCTGGTGGTCCGCGCGAGCACCGCAGCGCCGCCGCCCTCACCGTGAGGCGAAGCGCGACGGCGCTGATCCGCACGGGCCCGGCGAGGGTACGCGCAGGGCTCGTGCGGTCCGATCAGCGGTCGAGCGGAACAGGCGCCGGTGTCAGCTTCTGGCCCACTGCTGGTTGCTGCTTCCGTTGCAGTACCAAACGTCGACCGCCGTACCGTTGCCGGTGCCTGCTCCGGCTGCGTCCAGGCAGAGCGCCGGGTTCGCGACGCTGGTCACAGAGAGGTCCGCGTTCACGTTCCACTGCTGTGCCGTCGCACCGGTGCAGTCGGAGATGGTCACGGGGTCTCCCGCCGTGGCTCCGGTGCCTCCCACCGTCATGCACTTGTTGCCGTAGACGGTGAGCTGTTTGTCCGCGTTCCAGTTCCAGGTCTGGTTGCCGCCGGCGTTGCAGTCCCAGAGGTCGAGCTGGGTGCCGTTGGTGGTGCTGAAGCCGGGCACGTCGACACAGCGGGTGGAGCCGACTCCGCGCAGGACCTCGCCGGGAGGCGCGGGCGGCAGGTTGTTGACGGGCGGGGTCTTGCCGAAGCCGTAGCCCCAGCGCAGCAGGGCGACTCCGGTGGCGCTGTTGTCCACCAGGTTGCCCTCGGAGTCCAGCGACTCGATCGAGTAGGCGTCGCCGAACCTCAGCCCCGGCCAGTACACCAGCCCCATCCCCTTGCTGCGGGCCGTGTTGGCCACGGCCGCGAGGTACGAGGTGTAGATGTTGCCGTCCCACGCGCCGTAGTTCAGACCGATGGTCATCGGGGAGCCGGCCTCGTCGATGACGGTCCGGCCGGCGTACTTGCCGATCCGCGCCTCGAGGTCGGCGACCCAGTCAGCCTGCTTGGTGTAGCTGCCCCAGAAGCCGTAGAAGTGCAGCGACAGCAGCGTTCCCCGCAGCGCGGGTGCTGCGCCGACACCGGTGACGTTGTCGTTGTAGCCGGTACCGCTGATCACGACACGGCCACGCGGGACGTCCTTGTGCTGGGCCAGCCAGCCGCTGGTGACGGACACCCACTGGTCCAGGGTGTAGCCGTGCGGCTCGTTCATGGGCTCGAAGTAGACCCGCGGGTTGTGCTTGTACTCCCGCACCACGGTGTTCCACATCTTCTGCCAGGCGGCCGTGTCGTCGACCAGGCCGTCCTTGCTGGTGTTGGCCTCCCAGTAGCTGACGATGACCTTGTCACCGTAGGCCGTGGCCGCGTCGATCGTCGCCCGGTACGACTTCCACCAAGTGGTGCCCACGCTCGACGGGTTGATCGGCAGTCGCAGCGTGTTGGCGCCCAGGTTCTTCTTGAAGCCGCGCACCATGTGACCCGTGGTCCGGTACACGGTGCGGTAGTTGTCGGTCACCGACAGCCCGCTGGGCACCACGGCGTCACTGGCGTAGTTGTCCCGCGGGTCTGCCCAGTTCACCCCGCGGAAGTCACTGGTACCGCCCTTCGACGCAGGCTTCGCCGGTGCGTGCGAGGCGGCTGACGTCCCGGCGGCCGACTGCGCGAAAGCGGGGGCGGTCAGGAACATCAGTGTCGCGCCGAAGCCGGCCATGAGCACACTGGCCAGTCTTCTCGACCTCGTCGGGGTCTTGGTCATGTCGTCTCCAGTGACGGGAAGCGCAAAGAGCGGCGTGCGGGTTCGTCACCTGAGCCGAGGCAGTGAGGAACCAGGGGGTCCGGAAACAGACACTCGGACCCGTGCAAACCGGCCATGGTTACGTAACCATGGGCCGGACACTGGCACGACCCCCGCACTGGTGACAAGACCCGTGACAGTTCCGAAATACGACAGACCCATTCACCGAACCCTGAACGGTCCATCAGCCACTGGAATCGGCGCAGGACACTAGTAGGGCTTGGTCAGGTTCGCATGGGGGTGGGTATGTTGCGGTGGCAGGTGGGGCAGGCGCCGGCCCAGGTGGCGAGGAGTGTCTGTAGTTC
>NZ_JBIUSU010000009.1:309375-453611 GCF_044741545.1 Streptomyces sp. NPDC088157 | reverse complement strand
GCCCCGTGGCCCCCCGCGCGCCCCGCCCCCCGCCCCCCCGCCCCCCCGGGGCCTCCCCCGTGGTCGTTGGCCCCCCCCCCCCCGCCGGGGGGGGCGGGGGGGGGGGGCCCCCCACCCCCCCCCCCCCCCCCCCCCACTCCACTTTTGCGGTCACTGAGCGCCGGGTAAGGTTAGGTTAGCCTTATTGATCTCGGCAGGAGGTGAATCCGCTTGTTCGTCTGCAGCTGCTTCGGTGTGACCGAGGCGCAGGTCCAGCGGCACGCGGACAACGGAGCCTGCACCCCCCGCCAGATAGCCTCGGCCTGCAAGGCGGGCACGGACTGCGGGTCGTGCGTCCGTCGTATCCAGGCGATTCTCGGCCGGGGCGCCTGTTCGCGCCGTGACCCGGCCGACCAGGGCAGGCCGGTTCTCGCCGGACTCGAAGGACTCGAGGAGCTCGAGGAAGCCGCTTAGGCGGGCTTCAGCTCTCCGGCTGCTCGATCAGCTGCGCGAGGTACAGCGCCTCGCCGAGCTTCTCCACCAGGTCCAGCTGGGTGTCGAGGTAGTCGATGTGGTGCTCCTCGTCCGCGAGGATCGACTCGAAGATGTTCGCGGACGTGATGTCACCCTTTTCACGCATCACCTTGATGCCGCGCTTCAGCCGGTCGATCGCCTCGACCTCGACCTGCCGGTCGGCCTCGAACATCTCCTTGACCGTCTGCCCGACGCGCACGTGGAACAGCCGCTGGTAGTTCGGCAGCCCTTCCAGGAACAGGATCCGGTCGGTGAGCACCTCGGCGTGCTTCATCTCGTCGAACGACTCGTGCCGCGTGTACTTGGCGAGCTTCGTCCAGCCGAAGTTCTCCTGCATCTTGGCGTGGAGGAAGTACTGGTTGATCGCCGTGAGCTCGCCGGTGAGCTGCTCGTTGAGGAACTCGATGACCTCGGGGTCGCCCTGCATCGCAGAGGCTCCTTCCACGTGGGGAATCGGGGTGAGGAATCGGGGAGGCTGCCGCCGAATGATTGCACCGGCGTCGATGATCGTCCAGTAAGTGCGTACTTAGTAAGTTAGTGCATGCTTAGTAGCAGATGCCCGATTCGGGATATGCCCGATCATGGCTGGTCATGTGCACCGTCCGGGGTCTGTCAGGATGGAGTCATGGGGCATCCGGTGGAGCGTGAATCTGGCGAAGAAGCAGTGTCCGAGCTTCCGCCGGGACAGCGACTCCAGCGCGGCTGGCCCGTCACGCACTACGGTCCGGTGCCCAGGTTCCGGCCCGAACGCTGGGAGTTCAGGGTCTTCGGCGCCACCGCCGACGGCGAGAAGCACTGCTGGAACCACGAGGAGTTCACGGCCCTTCCCTACGCGTCCGTCGTCGCCGATCTGCACTGCGTGACGAAGTTCAGCATGCTCGGCGCCGAGTGGGGCGGGATCCCGGCCCGCACGATCCTGGAGAGCGCCCCGCCCGCCCCGAACGTCACCCATGTGATGGTGTGGGCCGAGTACGGGTTCAGCTCGAACCTGCGCCTGTCCGACTTCGCCGCCGAGCGCACGATCTTCGCCACCCACAAGGACGGCGAACAGCTCACCGCCGAGCACGGCTTCCCGCTGCGGCTGGTCGTTCCGCACCTCTACGCCTGGAAGGGCCCCAAGTGGGTCCGTGGCGTCGAGTACATGACCGCCGACCGCCGCGGCTTCTGGGAGGAGCGCGGCTACCACAACCTCGGCGACCCGTGGAAGGAACAGCGCTACTCGTACCAGGAGGGCCCGGGGGAGGGGCCGGAGCTCTGACGTCCTCGGTACGGGGTCAGCCGTCCCGGAGTTTCTTCAGCCGCTCCACGTCCGCCGCGTGCCCCTCCTTGCCGCCGGGCGTCTCGATGATCAGCGGTACGCCCGCGGTGGCCGGGTGGGTCATCAGCGCCCGGAACGGGTCCTCGCCGATGTGACCGGCGCCGATGTTCTCGTGCCGGTCCTTGTGAGCGCCGACCACGTCCTTGGAGTCGTTGGCGTGGATCAGCCTCAGCCGGCCCTCGCCGACCGTGTCCACCAGCAGCTCGAGGGTCTGGTGCATACCGGCCGGGCCGGTCAGATCGTGCCCGGCCGCGAAGATGTGGCAGGTGTCGAGGCAGACGCCCAGCTTGGGATGGGCGTCCAGCGCCTCGAAGTACGGCCCGAAGTCCCAGGTCCGGGAGCAGAGCGAGGCGCCCTGGCCGGCGGTGGACTCGAGCAGCAGGAACGGGTCGTCGTCGTGGGTCAGCTCGTCCAGCAGCGGCAGCAGATACTCACGCACCTGCTTCAGCGCCACCGACCGGTCCTGCCCGCCCGTCGCGCTCCCCGTGTGCACGACCACTCCCAGCGCGCCGATCGCCCGTCCACGGCGCAGCGAGTGCCGCATCGACTCCACCGACCTCTCGGCCGTCGCCTCGGTGTGCGAGCCGAAGTTGATCAGGTACGGCGCATGCACGTACGCCGGGACCGACCGCGCCGCGCACGCCTCGCGGAAGGCCTCGTCCTGCCGCGGGTTGCCGACGGGGGTGGCCCACCCGCGCGGGTTGGCGACGAACACCTGGACCGTCTCGGCCCCGAGGTCGTGCGCGTACGACATGCCCACGTCGTGCAGACCGCCGGCCACGGGGACGTGACCGCCGACGGGGTTGCGGGAGGGGAAGGGGGCTGGAGAACTCACCCGTTCAGGGTGTCATGCCCCGTGCACCGCCCCGGACCCGCCCGGTCACCGGATGGTGATCGTGATCGTCGACCCCTTGGGGGCCGACTCGCCGCCCTCCACCGACTGCTTCTTCACGGTGTCGCCGAACAGCCCGAGCAGCCCCCGGTCCTCCTTGACCTCGAAGCCGGACTGCTTCAGGAGGGACTTGGCGTCGTCGACGCTCGCGCCGACCACGTCCGGGACCTCGACCATCTCCGGCCCCTTGGACAGCGTCAGCGTCACCGTGTCGCCGTCGGCGGCCTCGCTGTCCGCCTCCGGGGTCTGCGCCGCGACCTGGCCCTTGTCGAACTCGGAGTTGACCTGCCTGGTGGCGACCTTCACCTTCAGGCCGGCCTCCTCCAGTTCGGCCCTGGCGTCGGCCAGGTCCTCGCCGGTGACGTCCGGGACGTCGACGGGGCTGCCCTTGCTGACCACGAGCGAGACCGCGGTGCCCGCCCGGCGCTCGGTGCCCGCCTCCGGGTCGGTGCTGATCACGAAGCCCTTGATGACATCCTCGCTGAACGCCTTGGTGACCAGCCCCGGCTCCAGACCGTCGCTCTTCAGCAGCTCCTCGGCCTTGTCCAGCCGGGAGCCCTCCACGTCCGGCACCTTCACGATCTCCGGGCCGTCGGAGACGGTGAGCGTCACGGAGTCGTGCTTGCGGATCCGGGCGCCCGGATCCGGGTCGGTGTCCATGACGGTGCCGCGTCTCACGGTGTCGCTGTGCTTGTGCTCGACCTTGCCGACCTCGAGCCCGGCGGCCTCCAGCCGCGACCTGGCCTCGGCCTCCTTCTGCGTGAGCACCGCGGGGACCTTGGTGAACTGACCGGAGTTGATGTACCAGACGCCGGCGCCCACACCGAAGACCAGCAGAACGGCGGCGACGAGCGCGAGCACCCCGCGCCGGGGCCGTACCGAGCGGCGCCGGGGCGGCAGGGGCGGCGGGCTCCGGAACCGCGAGGTGCGGTTGAGCGGGTCCTCGCCGTCGGCGGGCTCGTCCTCGTCGACGGGCAGCGGCCGCGACGGGGGTCCCCCCGCGCGAGCGAAGCCGAGCGGGGGGGAGGTGAGCGAGCGCGGGATCACGCTCGTCCGGTCCTCGGCGTTGTCGTGCCCGGCGGAGACGGCCTGCGGGGGCAGCGCGTCCAGCTGGTCCTCGCTGAGCGCGGCCCGCGCCTCCCGCACCTGTCCGAGCAGCGCGACGGCGTCGTACGGCCGGACGCCGGGGGTGCGGGCGGTGGCCGACGCCACGAGCTCGTCCAGCTCGAACGGCAGCCCGGGAACGAGGGACGAGGGCGGCGGGACGTCCTCGTGCAGGTGCTTGTAGAGCACGATCGCGGGGGAGTCCCCGTCGTGGGGTTTCTCACCGGTGAGCATCTCGTGGAGCACCACCCCGCACGCGTACACGTCGACGCGGGCATCCGCGGTACCGGGCTGCTCGATCTGCTCGGGAGCGAGGTAGGCGACGGTGCCGAGCACGGCTCCGGTGGTGCTGGTCACGGTGTCGACGGACCGCACCAGTCCGAAATCCGCGACCTTGACCCGCCCGTCATCCCCTATCAGCACGTTCTCGGGCTTCATGTCCCGGTGCACGAAGCCGGCCCGGTGCGCCGCGCCGAGCGCGGCCAGCACGGGCTCCAGGATGTCGAGCGCGGCGCGCGGCTGAAGCGCCCCGCGCTCCCGCAGCACATCCCGCAGCGTGCATCCGGCGATGTACTCCATGGCCAGATAGACGTACGACCCGTCGGCACCCTGGTCGAACACCTGCACGACATTCGGGTGGGCGAGCCGGGCGACGGATTTCGCCTCCCGGATGAACCGCTCGACGAAGGACCCGTCGGCGGCGAGCGCCGGATGCATCACCTTGAGCGCGAGCACGCGGTCCAGGCGGGTGTCCACGGCCCGGTAGACCGTGGCCATCCCGCCGACCGCGATCCGCGCCTCGACGCGATACCGGCCGTCGAGCAGTCGCCCGACCAGAGGGTCCTGAAGGGTCGTGTCCACGCAGGTGAGTGTACGAGCCGCCGCTGACACCTCCGCGGGTTCCACCGAGATCGCAGCGCGACTGGAGCCGACCTGTGACGCAACCCACGGCCCGGACGACACCCCTCTCCGAAGACCGGACGGTAACGGGACGTCGGTCAGAATGCGGGGCGCTCGGGGTCCAGCACGGCCCGGCCCTCCACGGGAGAGGACGCCTCGGCGAAGTAACGGGGCGGGATCCGGCCGGCCAGCCGGGCCAGCCTTCCCGCCTCGACGCCGGCCCGCATGGCCGACGCCATCCGCTCGGGATCCCGTGCCCGCGTCACGGCCGAGGCCAGCATCACCCCCGCACACCCCAGCTCCATGGCCAACGCCACGTCCGACGCCGTACCGGCCCCCGCGTCGAGGATCACCGGCACGCGGGCGTGCTCGACGATCAGCTGGAAGTTGTGCGGGTTGCGGATGCCCAGACCGGAGCCGATCGGTGAGCCCAGCGGCATCACCGCCGCGCACCCCACGTCCTCCAGCTTCCTGGCCAGCACCGGATCGTCGTTCGTGTACGGCAGCACCGTGAACCCGTCGTCCACCAGCGTCTCCGCCGCCTCCAACAGCTCGATCGGATCCGGCAGCAGTGTGCGCTCGTCGGCGATGACCTCCAGCTTGACCAGGTCGGTGCCCAGCGCCTCCCGCGCCAGCCGGGCCGTCAGCACGGCCTCCCCGGCGGTGAAACACCCCGCCGTGTTCGGCAGCACCCGGATACCGAGCCGCTCCAGCACCGACAGCACGGAACCGTGCACCGAGGGGTCCACCCGCCGCATGGCGACCGTCGTCAGCTCGGTCCCGGACGCCACCAGCGCCCGCTCCAGCACCTCCAGGCTGGGCGCACCCCCCGTACCCATGATCAGACGGGACGAGAAGGGCGTGCCGCCGAGGACGAAAGGATCGTCGGCCATGGCTCAGCCTCCCTGGACCGCGGTGAGGACTTCCACCCGGTCACCGTCGCTCAGCGCCGTGGACGGCCACTGCGCACGCGGGACGACGGTCTCGTTGAGCGCGGCGGCCACCCCGGAGGGCGCCGGCGTCAGCGACCGTACGACGCTGTCGAGAGCCGTACCGGGAGCGAACTCCCGCCGCTCGCCGTTCACCGAGACGTTCAGGCGGGTGCTCATGCGGGCTGCTCCGTGAGTGCGGCGGCGGCGAAGCGCCGGGGCGTGAAGGGACGGGCCTCGTCCGGGAGCTCCCCGGTGGCCAGGGCGTGCGCCATCGCGTCACCCGTCACCGGGGTCAGCAGCACGCCGTTGCGGTAGTGGCCGGTGGCCAGCAGCAACCCCGACAGCTCCGTCGGGCCGAGCAGCGGCGCGTTGTCCGGGGTCCCGGGTCGCAGCCCCGCGCGCGTCTCCGTGAGCGGCAGCTCGGTGATCCCCGGCACCAGCTCATGGGCGTCGCGCAGCAACTCGTACACGCCTCCCGCCGTCACCGTCGTGTCCCAGCCCAGCTCCTCGCTGGTCGCCCCCACCACCAGCTCCCCGTTCTCCCTGGGGACCAGGTAGACGTGGCTGCCCCGCACCACGGCCCGCACGGTCCGGCTCAGGAACGGCGCGTACCGCGGCGGCACGGTCAGCCGCAGCACCTGGCCCTTCACGGGCCGTACGGGAGGCAGCACGTCCTGCGGCACCCCCGCGAGCCGCCCGCTCAGACTGCCGCCGGCGAGCACCACCTGCCCCGCCCCCAGCTCCGTACCGTCCCGCGTGACGACCCCCGTGGCTCGCTCGCCCACCACGGACAGCCGTTCGGCCCGCGTGCGGTGGAAGATCACGCCGGCCCGCTCGCACGCCGCCAGCAGCGCCCCGGTCAGCCGCCTCGGGTCGATCTGGTGGTCGCCGTCCACCCGCAGACCGCCCCGTACCCCCGGGGCGAGCAGCGGTTCCAGACGCCGGCACTCCCGCCCGGTCAGCCACTCCGACTCCAGCCCCGACCGCTGTTGCAGGGCGTGCAGTTCGCGCAGATGGGCGCGGTCGTCGGAGTCCAGCGCGACAGCGAGCGTGCCGCAGCGCCGGTAGCCGAGGTCGTGCCCAGTCAGCTCCGTCAGCTCGGCCGCGAAGTCCGGATAGCGGCGGGCGGAGGCCAGGTTGAGGCCGAGCAGGGTCTGCTCGCCGTGGTGCAGTTCCGTGACGGCGGCCAGCATCCCGGCCGCCACCTGGGCGGCCCCGCCGCCCGGCGCCGGGTCGGCCACCGCCGTGGCGAAGCCGCGCTGTGCGGCCCGCCAAGCCGTGACAAGGCCGATGATCCCGCCCCCGATGACGAGGACGTCTGACGTACGTGGAGACGACATGGGCGTCCAGCCCCTCCCTTCGCCGGCATGACCCGGATCAGGTACGTACGGTCGGAGGCCGCCAGCCTCCCTCTCAGCCCGGTGCGTCCGGACTCCCGCGAGTGCTCTAGGTTGGCCACCCTAGCCGGACGCCGCGCACCTCAGTAAGGGAGCCTCCGCTCATGCCCGTCTCGCTCGACGGCCTCGTCCTCGCCCCCGTCGCCGACCAGGCGCCGGGCCAGGTCGGCACCCGCACCCGCTTCACGTACCACGAGCGCGGCGGCGAGATCTGGGCGGAGTACACGGGCGGTGACGTCGTACGCGGACATCTCGTGGGTACCCGGGAGGGAGACCGGCTCGACTTCCGGTACGTACAGCTCAAGCACGACGGGGCGACGTCCTCGGGGCACTGTGTGTCGACGGTCGTGGAGCTCGCGGACGGCCGGGTGCGGCTCGAGGAGACCTGGGCGTGGGAGTCGCAGGAGGGCAGCGGCACCAGCGTTGTGGAGCAGGTCACGGCGCACGACGGCTGACTGACAATTCGTCAGCCGCCTAAGGTGATCAGGTGAGCGAGCAGAGGCAGCAAGAAGGCGGCCCGGCCGGGCGGCGCGTGGTGGTCGTCGGCGCGGGCATGGCCGGGGTGCAGACCGCCGTCGCCCTGCGTGAACAGGGCTTCGACGGCACCGTGACCCTGATCGGCGCGGAGCCCCACCAGCCCTACGACCGGCCCCCGCTGTCCAAGGCCGTCCTGCTCGGCAACGCCGAGGGCTCCGCGTTCGACGTCGACTTCGAGGGCCTCGGCATCGAACTCGTACTCGGCCGCGAGGTCAGCGGCCTCCGCCCCGCCGACCACGAGCTGGACACCGAGGCCGGACCCGTCCCGTACGACGTCCTCGTCCTCGCCACCGGCGCCGAACCGATCCGGCTGCCCGGCGCCGAGGGCGTGCCCGGCGTGCACCTGCTGCGCACCCTGGACGACGCCGAACGGCTGCGGCCCGTTCTCGCCCGGCAGCACGACGTCGTGGTCGTCGGCGCGGGCTGGATCGGCGCCGAGTTCGCCACGGCCGCGCGGGAGGCCGGCTGCGAGGTCACCGTCGTCGAGGCCGCCGACCGGCCGCTGGCCGGGACCCTGCCCGCCGAGGTCGCCGCCCCGATGACCGCCTGGTACGCCGACCACGGCATCGCTCTGCGCGCCCACACGCGCGTGGAGCGCGTCGAGCCAGGCGCGGTCGTCCTCGACGACGGTTCGAGGCTGCCCGCCGGCGCCGTCGTGGTGGGCATCGGCGCCCGCCCCGCCACCGCCTGGCTGGCCGGCTCGGGCGTCACGCTCGGCGATCACCGCGAGGTCGTGGCCGACGCCCGTCTGCGGACCTCCGTGCCCGACGTGTACGCGGTCGGCGACTGCGCCTCCTTCCCGTCCGGGAGGTACGGCGAGCGGCTGCTCGTCCATCACTGGGACAACGCCCTCCAGGGTCCGCGCACGGTCGCGACGAACATCATCGGCGCGGCCACCGGCGAGCCGGCGGCCGTCTACGACCCCGTCCCGTACTTCTGGTCCGAGCAGTTCGACCGCTTCGTCCAGTACGCCGGGCACCACGCCGACGCCGACCGCGTCCTGTGGCGCGGCGACCCGTCGGGTCCGGCCTGGACGGTGTGCTGGCTGCGCGAGGACCGGCTGGTCGCCCTGCTGGCCGTGGGCCGGCCGCGCGACCTCGCCCAGGGCAGGCGGCTGATCGAGGCGGGCACACCCATGGACCCACGGCTCCTCGCGGACCCGGCGAGGCCGATGAAGGCGGCGACGGCCGCGGCCTGAGCCCCTGGTCGGACCGGCCCGGCTTCCGACTGTCAGCGGCAGATGGCAGGCTTGTTCCCGTGACCGAGATTGACGCAAAGACCGATGTGCTCGTCCCCGCCTGGCTCACCGTCCCCGACATCGCCGAAATGCTCGACGTCGACGTGATCCGCGTCCGGCAGCTGATCAAGGACGGCCAGCTCATCGCCGTGCGCCGTGGTGAGAACCGAGCGCTGCACATCCCCGCCGCCTTCATCGACGGGGACAAGGTGGTGAAGGGCCTGGCCGGGACCCTGACCCTGCTGCGGGACGACGGCTTCAAGGACGAAGAGATGCTCGAGTGGCTCTTCACCCCCGACCCGAGCCTGCCCGGCACGCCCGCGCAGGCCCTGAGTGAGAATCGCGGCACGGAGGTGAAGCGTCGCGCCCAGGCGCTCGCCGTCTGACCCACTCGTTCCGACCGACACCCGGCGTACGGGTGCGCCCGCTCCCGTACGCCGCCGCCCTGGGGGACTTCCGTATGCCCGACACCGCCCGCACCCGCCTGTCCGACGCCCTGCTGTACCTCTGCACGGACGCCCGGACCCGTCAGGGCGATCTTCCGGAGTTCCTGGACGCGGTCCTCGCGGGCGGTGTCGACATCGTCCAGCTGCGTGACAAGAACATCGAGGCGGCCGAGGAGCTGGAGCACCTCGAGGTGTTCGCCGACGCCTGCGCCCGGCACGGCAGGCTGCTCGCGGTCAACGACCGCGCGGACATCGCGCACGCGGCCGCCGCCGGGGTGCTCCACCTCGGGCAGGGCGACCTGCCGGTCCCCGCGGCCCGCGAGATCCTGGGCGAGGAGATCCTCATAGGCCGCTCCACGCACACGGAGGCGGAGGCGGAGGCCGCCGCCGTCCAGAAGGGTGTCGACTACTTCTGCACCGGCCCGTGCTGGCCCACCCCGACCAAGCCCGGCCGGCCCGCCCCCGGCCTCGACCTGGTCCGGCACACGGCCTCCCTCGGCGCCGACCGCCCCTGGTTCGCCATCGGCGGTATCGACCTCGGCAATCTGGACGAGGTGCTGGCGGCGGGCGCCCGCCGGGTCGTCGTCGTCCGGGCGATCACGGACGCGGACGACCCGGGCGCCGCGGCGGCGGAGTTCAGGAAGCGGCTGAGCGAGGTCTGACCCGGCCCCCGGCGGGCTCCGGCATGTGCCGCTGTCCAAGGGATGGACAAAAAGGCGACAAACCGGGCAAATGTCCCGCATCCGGTTGGGGGACCGCCTGCCCCTGACTAACCTGCGGGTATGGCCCTAGGAACCGCATCCACCAGGACGGACCGCGCGCGCACCGTGCGGGACATCCTGGCGACCGGCAAGACGACGTACTCGTTCGAGTTCTACGCGCCGAAGACGCCCAAGGGTGAGCGGAGCCTGTGGAACGCGCTGCGCAGGGTCGAGGCGGCCGCCCCCGACTTCGTCTCGGTGACGTACGGTGCCGGCGGCTCCACCAGGGCGACCACGGTCAAGGAGACCCAGCAGATCGTCGTCGACACCACCCTCACGCCGGTCGCGCACCTCACCGCCGTGGACCACTCCATCGCCGAGCTGCGCAACATCATCGGCCAGTACGCCGACGCCGGGATCCGCAACATGCTCGCCGTGCGCGGCGACCCGCCCGGCGACCCCATGGGCGCGTGGGTGGCACACCCCCGGGGCCTGACGTACGCCGCCGAACTCGTCCGGCTCATCAAGGAGTCGGGCGACTTCTGCGTGGGTGTCGCCGCCTTCCCCGAGATGCACCCGCGTTCCGAGGACTGGGACACCGACGTCGCGCACTTCGTCGACAAGTGCCGGGCCGGCGCGGACTACGCCATCACGCAGATGTTCTTCGAGCCCGAGTCGTACCTGCGCCTGCGCGACCGGGTCGGGGCGGCCGGCTGTGTGACTCCGGTCATTCCCGAGGTCCTGCCGGTGACGAGTGTGAAGATGCTGGAGAGCCTGCCCAAGCTCAGCAACGCCCACTTCCCGGCCGCCCTGAAAGAGCGGATCCTCACAGCCAAAGACGATCCGGCCGCTGTACGCTCCATTGGCATCGACTTCGCCACGGAGTTCTGCGCTCGGCTGCTGGCCGAGGGAGTGCCCGGACTGCACTTCATCACGCTCAACAACTCGACGGCGACGCTGGAAATCTACGAGAACCTGGGCCTGCACCACCCGCCGCAGGCCTAGACCGGTCGCACCGACATACGACACACTGCGTAGCGGCCACTGGGAGAGGGGCGTACATGGGCTGGACGGTCCTCTACATCGCGTTTGGATTCGTCGCGCTGTGGCTACTCGGCGAAGTTCTGCTTCAGTACAAGGCGCGGCTGCGCTGGCGATTGCTGGCCTTCGTCGGCTTCCTCGGCGTCGTCCTCGGCGTCCTGATCCCGTCGGTCGTCGTCATCGCGCTGGGCGCGGCCGCCTTCGCGGTCGGCCAGACCTACGTCACGCTGTCGTTCCGGCGCGGCTTCGCGGAGGGCTGGGCCTTCCGGCGTGGGGACGCCGACACGGACGGTGACGGCGGGGCCGTCAGCAAGCGCCGCCGCGGCAAGGCCGAGCGCAAGGACCCGACGCTCGAGGTCTCCGACCTGGAAGCGGGCGAGGCCGGGCTCGGCTCCGGCCCGCAGTACGGCGCCGACAACCCGCCGTTCGGCCAGGACAGGAACGCCTTCGGCGACACCGGCGCCTTCGGCGACGACGACTACGACCGCGACGACGTCTTCACGCCCGCGGCCCGCTCCACCGACCCCTCGGCCGCCGAGACCACGTCCGTCTACGAGCCGCAGCCCATGCCCGACGACACCGGCTCCTACGGCGTGTACAGCGACACCGCGTACGCCGCCGCGACCGGCCAGGCCCAGTCGCAGGGCCAGCCCCAGGACCAGTACGCGACGGCCGCCCAGGGCGCCGACCAGAACTACGGGTACGACAACACGTACGCCGGGTACCACCAGCAGCAGTACGGCTACGACGCCACCGGCGAGCAGCAGTACGCCGCCTACTCCGACCCGTACATCGGCACCCAGACCTACGGCGGCGGCTCCTACGACGCCGGTTACGGCCAGCAGCAGTACGGTCAGCAGGGCTACGGCCAGGAGCAGTACGGCACCGGTGGCTACGGGGAGACCCCGTCGGGCGGCGTGTGGGTTCCGCAGCAGCGCAACACCGACGACCCGCTCGGCGGCGAACTCCCGCCCGAGCAGCAGCAGTACCCGTACCAGGGTGACGGGCAGCAGCAGGGGCACGGTCAGGGCACCGGCTACGACGAGCAGTATCGGTTCTGACGGCCGCGTCCTCCCCGGGACGCCCCCTGCCGGCGGCGCCCGGGGCTCACTGTGAGCCGCGGAACTGCGGGCCCTCCACGATCAGTCCGGACACCAGCGCGCCCGACATGCCCGCGTGCGGCAGCCCACCGCCCGGGTGGGACCAGCCGCCTACGGTGAACAGGCCTTGCAGAGGTGTGGAGTTGGCGGGGTGCAGCAGTCGCCCCCCGGCCGCGGCCAGCGCCGGCGCCGGCACCGCCCCGCCCGTCGCACCGGTCTCCCGCGCGATGTCGGCAGGGGTGCGCACCTCACGCCACAGGACGCGGTCGCGCAGACCGGGGACGGCTCGCTCGGCGACGGCGACCAGCGTGTCCACGTGCTCGTCGCGTATCTCCGCCCCGGCGGGGACCACGGCACTGAGCGTGACCGCCTCGTGGCCGCCGTCCGGGACCAGCGCCGGATCGTCGGGACGCAGCACCGTCGTCGTCGGCCGCGCGGGCACCGACGGCGCCGTCCCGAAGAGGCTCTCCAACTCCCCGTCGCGGTCCTGCGTGTGCACCACCGTGCGGTGCGGGGCCTCCGTCGGCCGGGCGCCGCTCAGCGCGAGGAGTACCGTCAGCCGGCTCGGCAGGCCCGCCTGCGGGGCGACCTCGCCGTCCGCGCGGGCCGGCAGGCCGCCGGCGCTGCCGGGGGCGACCACGAAGTCCGCCTCCCGTACCGCGCCTTCGGCGAGTTCCACGCCCACCGCCCGGCCGTCCTTCTCCAGGATCCGGGTGACCTCGGCGCCGAAGACGAACTCCACCCGGCGGGCCAGGCAGCGCTCGTAGACCGCGCGGGCCAGCTCCCGCATCCCCCCGCGCACGTACCAGGTGCCGAAGGCGTGCTCCATGTACGCCAGGACGGCCGCGCTCGCCGGAGTGACCCGCGGGTCCAGGCCGTACGCGAGCGCGTGGCCCTCGACCAGTGCGGCGAGCCGCGGGTCACGCAGCTCCCAGGCGCCGACCTCGGCCACGGTGCCCGCCACGCGGGTGCGCAGCAGCCGCTTGTGCGGGACCGCCGGGTAGGGCTCACGGGCGGCCAGCACCGACCAGTCGGGCCACAGGGGCTCCTCCAGGAGCGGACGGCGGGTGCGGTCCCAGGCCTCGCGGGCCCGCACCAGGAAGTCGCCCCAGCGCTGTCCGGCCGGCGCCCCGAGCGCCTCGTCCAGTGCCGCGACGACCCCCGCGCGCGAGGCGTTCGGCAGCGACACCGCGGTGCCGTCCGCGAAGACGTGCCGCGCGGACGGGTCGACCTGGACCAGCTCGACGCGGTCCTCCAGCGGCTCCTTGCCGGTCTTGACGAAGAGGTCGCGGTAGACGGCGGGAAGGGGCAGCAGACCGGGCCCGGTGTCGAAGCCGAACCCGCCGCGATCGAAGCGGCGCACCGCTCCGCCGTACGTCTGCGTACGCTCGTACACCGTCACCCGGTGGCCCGCGACGGCCAGCCGGGCAGCCGCCGCCAGCGCGCCCATCCCGGCGCCGATCACCGCAATCCCTGCCATGCCCGCGACTTTATCGGCCGCCACCGACAGTCACGTGGTCAGCCCGGTGGCGGCGGCCACGGGTGCCGGCCGAGCCGGCGCTCCTCGCGCCGTTGCGCCCTGCGCCGCAGGAACCGGCGGATCCGGGAGACGAGGAAGAACAGGACCAGCAGCCCGGCCAGCAGCAGGACCGCCGCGATGACCGAGGCGGCCACCGGATGGAATATGGCGAACGTCACGATCCCGGCGACCCCGAGATCCTCGGCCAGGCTCACGGCCACGTTGCTGAACGGCTCGGGGGAGGTGTTGACCGCCATCCGGGTGCCGGCCTTGACGGCGTGGCTGGCCAGCGCCGTCGAGCCGCCGAGCAGGCCGGCCGCCACATCGGAGAGCGAACCGCTCTGCCCGGCGAGCAGCGCGCCGACCCAGGCCCCGGCCGCCGGCCGGACGACCGTGTGCACCGTGTCCCACGCCGAGTCCAGGTACGGGATCTTGTCGGCGACCGCCTCGCAGAGGAACAGGATGCCCGCGGCGACGAGCACCTCGGGGCGTTGCAGTGATTCGGGGACTTCGTCGCTCAGGCCGGTCGCGCCGAACACGCCGAGGAGCAGCACCACCGCGTAGGCGTTGATGCCGCTGGCCCAGCCGCTGGTGAACACGAGGGGGAGTACGGACACGGACGCGATCGTAACCAGTCGGCCGCTCGGCGTCCTGGGGATGAGCGCGCAGAGCTGAGTACGCGTACCTAGGGGGTGAGTTGAGTACGCGCACGGATGGGGCGGACCTGCGCGAACGGGAGAGTGGTGGCACGGAAGGGGGCGCGGCTCCGGCACCGGCGACACGGGGCGCCGGAACGGAGCGGCCCTCGATCCGCTCCTTCCGCCGGCAGGTTCGGCGGGAGTGAGACGCGGGGGGCACCCCGGGGGAACGACCGCACGGGGGAACAACGGGGGAGCACGAGGAAGCGCCGGTTCGAGGCGGCCCACGGGGGACGTGGCCACCGCGGACCGGCGCTTTCGTGTGCCCACTTGCGTGCGGTGCGGGTCGCCGTCGCACGCGCGCGTGCGAGCCGGCCGGTGACTACCGGCGGCCGCTCACCCGCCCCTGGAGCAGCCGCGACAGCGCCGAGTGGACGTCGTCCAGGGACCGCTCCGGCTGGAAGGCCTGCCAGTCCAGCGCGGCCACCAGCACCATGCCCACCAGCGCGGCGGCCGTCAGCTGCACATCGATCTCGTCGCTGAACTCGCCGTTCTCGACGCCCTCGCGCAGCACCCCCTCGACGACGGCCACCGCCTCCTGCCGCACCACCATGAGCGTGGACTGCCAGGCCCGGTTGGTGCGCCACAGCTCGGCCACGTAGAGCTGGGTGAAGGACGGGTAGCGGTCGATGAAGACGAGGCCCGCCCGGACCATCGCGTCCAGCGCGTCGACCCTGCTGCCGCCCTCCCGGGCCGTGCGCTCGGCCGCCTCCCGCAGCGAGGCGGTGAGGAGGCCCACGCCGTGTCTGAGCAACTCCTCGAAGAGGACCGACTTGCTGGCGAAGTTGTAGTAGACCGTGCCCTTCGCGACGCCGGCCCGTTCGGCGATCTCGTCCACTGTCGTCGCGGAGAAGCCCTGCTCGGCGATGAGCGTGACGGCTGCCTCGTAGAGCTTCTGCCGGGTGGCCTCGCGACGGGTGCGGCCGCCCGGGGTGGTGCTGCTTTCCATGGTCCTGATTGTCACAGGAAGCCCGCCCGCCGGACGCCGCATCCTCACAGGCTCAGCTCCGGGTGCAGCCGGTCCAGGGTCCATACCTGGCGGCGGCGGGCCGACAGGGCGGTCAGCGCGAGGGCCCCCACGGTGAAGGCGACGAGCACCACGCACGCGTGCCACACCGGTCCCAGGCCGCCGCCCGTGATGAGCCTGCGGAGCGCCTCGACGACGTAACTCATCGGCAGGAAGGGGTGGATGGCGTTGAAGAAGCCCGGGCTGGTCTGCACCGGGTAGGTGCCGCCCGCCGAAGTCAGCTGGAGCATCAGCAGGGCCAGGACGAGGATCCTGCCCGCTGCCCCGAAGCGCGCGTTGAGCCACTGCACGAGGGCCGCGAAGCACGCCGTCACCAGGAACAGGAAGCCCACCGTGCCGGCCGCCCGCGCCATCTCCAGGCCGATCGCCCAGTGCAGCACGGCCATCAGGGCCGTCGTCTGGAGCGCTCCGATCGCGACCACCGGCAGCCAGCCCGCCAGCGCGATCCGCCATGCCGGGGCGCCCGCGGCGAGCGCGCGCCGGTTCATCGGCGCGATCAGCATGTACGCCACCATCGCGCCCACCCACAGCGACAGCGGGATGAAGTACGGGGCGAAACCGGTGCCGTAGTTGGGCGCCTTGTGCAGGTCCTGGGAGGCGAGCTGCACGGGGTCGGCCATGACGGCGGTGCGCGCGTCGCGCTGCCGCGCGTCGTAGTCGGGGATCTGCCCGGCGCCGTCGTGCAGGCCGTCGGCCAGCTTTCCGGAGCCGTCGGAGAGCTTGAAGATGCCGCCGTTGAGGTCCTGGGCGCCCGTCTCGAGCTTGGTGACGCCCGCGTCCAGGTCGACCGACCCCGTCTTGGCCGTGCCGAGCCCGGTGTGCAGCTTCTTGGCGCCCTTGGCGACCTTCGAGGCGCCCGTGTTGAGCGCGTTGACCTTGGTCACGGCGTCGTCGAGGTCCTCGGAGAGGTGCGGGGCGCTGTCGGCGAGCGACTGTGCCTGCTTCTGCAGGGTGGCGAGGTTCGTGCGGAGCGTCTTGAGGTCACCGTCCTGGTCGGCGATGAGCGTGTTGAGGTCGTCGGCGACCTTCGCGACATCGGCGGCCGCGTCCTTCGCCTTCTTCAGGTCGGGGCACGCGGTGTCGGGCAGCACCGGCGTCCCACAGCGCGCCTCGTACACGGCGGCGAGCGTGTCCGAGGCCGTGTGGGCACCCTCGGCGGCGGTCGGCGCCACCTTCACCAGGGTCGCGAGGTTGTCGCGGATCACCTTGGCGGAGTCGGCCACCAACTGGGCGGTGTCCCCGATGGTCTTCTCGTTGTCCTTGACGAAGGGCCCCAGAGTGTCGGCGACCCCGTTGACCTTGTCGGCGAGCGTCTGGGTGCCGTCCGCGACCTTCTGCGACCCGTCCTCAAGGTCGTCGGCGCCCTTGTCGAGCTTCTTCAGGCCCTTCGCCAGCTTGCCGCTGCCGTCCTGGGCGTCGCTCAGCCCGTCGGCGAGGTCCTTGGACCCCTTCTCGGCCTTCCCGATACCGCCGGTGAGGTCGTCGGCCCCGTCGGCGGCCTTCGCGGTCGCGCCGTGGATGTCGGAGAAGGAGACGAAGATCTTGTCCAGGAAGGACCGCGAGGCCTTCGTGGACGCGGCCGTGCGCACCTCACTGAAGACCGTGCGCGAGATCTGCCCGACGATGTAGTTGTTCGCGTCGTTCGTGCGCACCTGGAGGGCGCTCGTCTCGGGGGAGTCGCCCGCGCTGGAGGCGATCCGGGTGCTGAAGTCCGTCGGCATGGTCAGCGACAGGTAGTACCTGCCGTCCTCCACGCCCGCGCGGGCCTCGGCGGCGCTCACCTCGCGCCAGTCGAAGACCTCGCTGTCGCGCAGGCCCTTGGTGATGTCGTCCCCGGCGCTGATCCTCTTCCCGTCGGCGGTGGCCCCTTTGTCCTCGTTCACGAGCGCCACGGGAATGCGGTCGAGGCGTCCGTACGGGTCCCAGAACGACCACAGGTACAGCGCTCCGTACAGGAGGGGCAGCAGCAGGAGCGCGACGAGAGCGGCCCGGGGAAGCCTGCCCCGGCCGAAGCGCCGCAACTCAAGCGCGGCCAGTCTCGGCGATCGCATCCGTCTTCTCCTCTTCCTGCTCGGCGCCGGTGGACTCGGGCCTGGTGGACTTGGGCTTGGGCTTGGCCTTGGAGGCCTTGGAGGGCCGGGTGGGGTCGGCGGTCGGGGCGGTCCCGGTGGACGGGGTCGACTCGGCGGTCGTGGTGGGCGTGGTGGCCTCGTCGGCCACTGCAGACCCGGTGGCTCCGGTTGGCTCTTCGGCCACGGCAGACCCGGTGGCTCCGGTTGGCTCTTCGGGCATCGCGGACCTGGTGGCTCCGGTGGCCGCGCCGGACGCCACGGCGGTCTCCTCGGCGGCCTCGGCGTGGGCTTCCCGAGGAGACCCGCCGGCGATCCGCCGGCCGGGCGGGGCGGCGTCCGGGCTCCGGTCGGGCAGGACGGCGTCCGAATTCCGGTCGGGCGGGGCGGCGTCCGAGCTCCGGTCGGGCAGGGCGGCGTCCGGGCCCGGGTCGGGCAGGACGGCCTCCGAGTCCGTGGAGACGGTGACGACGCCCTCGGGGGCCTCGCCGCACACGGCGAGGACCGTCGTCCCGGCCTCGGCGAGGGACCTGAGCAGCGCCCAGGCCTCTGCCCGCTCGGCGTCACTCAGCTTCAGGTCGACGTCGTCGACGCCGAGCAGGCCGGGGCGGCCGATGAGCGCCAGCGCCACGGACAGCCGCAGCGCTTCGAGCCGTTCCAGATCGCGGACGGCGGTCCGCGGTCCCTTGGGCAGAGCCTCCTGGTCGAGCCCGGCGGCGGAGAGGGCGGTGTCGATCCGCTGTCTCACCCCGGCCGCCCGCTCCGCACGCGGCCGCAGCAACTCCCGTACAGGGCCGCCGAACCGCCGCTCCAGCAGCGCCCGTTCACGCAGGTGCTCCCCGACGGTCAGGGCCGGGTCGAGGTCGGTCACACCGGCGACGTGCGCGAGCGCACCGACCCGCCGCACGGCCGCCAACTGCTTCGGCAGCCGTGCCCCGCCCACGGTCGCCGTCCCCTCGGTGGCCTTCATCCGCCCGGTGAGGGCGAGCAGCAGGCTGGTCCGCCCGGAGCCCGAGGGCCCCTTGATCGCGATCAGCGAGCCCGGCTCCGCGTCGACGCCGATGCCTCGGAACGCCCATCCGCGAGGGCCTCGGAGCCCGAAGCCGTCGGCGGTGACACCGACTCCGTCCACAGGTCCCCCTGGTTGACGACAATTTGAACTGACTGGTCAGTGCAAAAACTAGCCCGAACCTTCGATCGAAGCAAAAGCCCAGGTCGGAACGGATTGTCAGTGGCATACCGCACGATGGGCACATACGGCAGCCCGTATCGGACGTGCCGTCACACAGACGACAGGAGGTTCGTCATGGCCACTTACCACGCAGCCGCCGCAAACCGGCGCCGCGCCACCGGCCCTGCCCCCTCACTGAACGGCCCGGCGAGCGATGTGCACCCCGTGCTGCGCCGCACCACGGCCCCGCCCGCCGCCCTCGACCTGCTCGCCCAGGCCCGCGCCGGGCTGGACGAGGCGGCCGTCCTCGAAACCCCCAACGAGCGCTACGCGACGGCCCATCTCGCGGCCCTGCGCACCGCGGCTGCCGTGCTCGCCGCCCGAGGCCGCCCGGAACCCTCCACCCGCCGCCGGGCCCGCATCCGGAGCGCCTGGGAAGTGCTCCCCGAGATAGCGCCCGAACTCACCGAGTGGAGCGCGCTGTTCGCCTCCGGGGCCCGGCGTCGCGCCCGGGCCGAGGCGGGCATCCAGGGCGCGGCCACCCGCCGGGACGCCGACGACCTGATACGCGACGTGGCCATGTTCCTCCGCCTCGTCGAACGCATGCTGGTGCTCCAGCCGGTCCTGCCGCAGCCGCGTCAGGAGGCGGAAGACCCGGACGGCTCCGGCGCCGGACGCGACCTGCCGGACGCGGGCTGACATGCGCCGCCGCCGTGGCGCACCACCGTGACCGGCCGAGGCGTCGGAGGCAATAGGGTGGAAGACGCCTGAAGCCTTCCCTCCACCCGCCCGCTCCGCGGGCCGGGCCGGGGCCGGGAGGCAGCCCGTTCGCTCCGCCGCGCAAGAGGCGGTGCCGCGCCGAGGAGTCAACTGCCGTGTCGGACCCGATGCGCCCGCCCGTCTCCCCCCACCGCCCCGGAACGACGTCGCAACGCTCCGATTCCCCTCGACCCCGTGCCGCCGTACGTACCGCCGTGGTCTGGGAAGTCCTCCAGGACGCCCTCGACCGCCGGGTCAAGGCGACCGGGCGGGAGTCCCTCGACGTCCTCGACACCGGCGGCGGCAGCGGCAACTTCGCGGTGCCCGTCGCCCTCCTCGGGCACCGGGTCACCGTCGTCGACCCCAGTCCCAACGCGCTGTTCGCCCTGGAGCGCCGCACCGCCGAGGCCGGCGTCTCCGACCGCGTGAAGGGTGTCCAGGGCGACGCCCACGGACTTTTCGACGTGGTCGAGCGGGGCGGCTTCGACGCGGTCCTGTGCCACGGCGTCCTGGAGTATGTCGACGACCCGTCCGAGGGCGTCAGCAACGTGGTGGCCGCGCTGCGCCCCGGGGGCGTCCTCAGCCTGCTCGCGGCCGGCCTCGGCGGAGCCGTGCTCGCGCGCGCCCTCGCAGGCCACTTCAAGGAGGCCCGGCAGGCTCTCACCGATCCGGACGGACGCTGGGGCGCGGGCGACCCCGTGCCGCGCCGCTTCACCGCCGAGCAGCTCACCGCACTCGTCGAGGGCGCGGGCCTGCGGGTCGGGTCGGTGCACGGCGTGCGGGTCTTCGCCGATCTCGTCCCCGGCGTGCTCGTGGACACCGAGCCCGGCGCCCTGGAAGCCCTGCTGAAGCTCGAGGAGGCCGCCGCCGCGCTTCCCGCCTTCCACTCCGTGGCCACCCAGCTTCACGTGCTGGGGGAGACCCGGGGGGTGGACGGGACCTGAGGGTCTCCCGGGGCGGACCGCTGATCAGGGCCTTGGCCGCGCATGGAGTACGCCACAGGCCCCCCGTTCGAGCGCTGTGCGCCGTATGATCGAGGGAGACCGCCCGGCATGACGGGTCGGCCGCCGGGGAATGGAATCCTCAGCGAGTCGGGACGTCCATGACGGGCTCCGGTTGGCCAATTGGCGTAGAGGGGCGGGTTTCACGGGGGCGATTCCCTGCCTATCCTGAAGGGACCCCCCGGGTCGCCCCCCGGCGACTGCACGATGAGGAGGACTCCGTGCCGCTCTCGGAGCACGAGCAGCGCATGCTCGAGCAGATGGAGCGAGCGCTGTACGCCGAAGATCCCAAGTTCGCGTCGGCGCTCGAGGGAAGCGGGCTGCGTACGTACACCCGGCGGCGGGTCTACCAGGCGGTCGCAGGCTTCCTCGTGGGTATCGCGCTCCTCATGGCCGGTATGGTCGCCAAGCAGGTCTGGCTGAGCGTGGTGGGCTTCCTCGTCATGCTGGGATGCGCGGTTCTCGCGGTGACCGGCTGGCGCAAGGCTCCCAAGCCGGGCGAGCAACCCGCGGCAGGAGCCCCGGGCGCCCCGCACACCCGCGGTCAGGGTCGGCAGAAGCGCTCCATGATGGACCGGATCGAACAGCGCTGGCAGCGCCGCCGTGACGAGCAGGGCGGTCACTGACACCGCGGCAGCACCCACATACGAACGACGTCGAGGGGGGGGGCCCCCCCGGGGGGGGGCGGCCCCCCCCCCGGCCGGCCCCCCCCCCCCCCCCCCCCCCCCCCCCCACCCCCCCCGCGCCGCGGGGCCCCCCCCCCGGGGGGGGGGGCCCCCCCCCCTCGACGTCGTGCCGCCACAGTCCCGCGTCCCAGGGCCGAGCGGGCCGCCGCGTCGGCCGCCGCACCCGCCGGTGCGGGCGGCGCCTGCTCGGACCGTGCCTCGTTCCAAGACCGTGCTCGGTCCGTGCTCGGCCCATCCGTCGTCGTGCTTCGCCTGGACCGCCCTCGGCCCGTCCTTGTTTCGTGCATCGTCGGGCTCGGGCTCGGCTCGGCCCGTCCCAGGCCCTTCTCGGGCCCAGGACGGCTCGGTCCTCGCGGTCGGCTCAGCCGCTCTGCTGTGGGCCGGACGGGCGGCGCACGAGAGTGGCCAGACGGGCCGCCCAGGACGCCTTGCGGGCCGTCCAACGGTCGGACAGGTCCCAGACCGCGCGGATGGCCGAACGCGGCGCCACGACGGCACGCACGCGTGTCGTCCAGCTGACCCTCTCCCGCAAGGCCGCCCGCACCTTGCGGACGTCGTCGGCCAGTCCGGCCTCGGCCCTCGGCTCCGGGGCGAAGAGCACCTGTTCCACGGCGCCCGCGACCCGGTGCACCGAACGGCCCACCGTCTCGTCCAGCTCCCCGATCCGGACGATCCGCGCGGCCGCCCGCCGCGGGGTCAGCGCCTCGTCGGGCTCGATGCCGTAGTCCCAGGCCGTGTCGGTGAGCTCGCGCCACACCGCCAGCACGTGCCCCACGGCCGTCTCACCGGCCTCCTGCGGCGGTGCGTGCAGCAGCACTCCCGGACCGGTGTCGCCCGGCTGCCCGCCGACGGTCCCGTCCTTGCGCCGGCCCGGCGGTGCCCCGGCCGGCGAGGACGCGGAGTGCTGGGCGGACGCCAGCCGCACCGAACGCCGCCTCAGCCGCCACAGCATCGGCAGCAGCGGTACGGCGAGTGCCGCCCCGCCCAGCAGCGTCCATCCGGCGATCGCGTACCAGCGGGGACCGCCGCCGTCCTGCTGCGTCGGGTCCAGCGGCAGCGCCTGGGCGCAGCCCTCGAGCTTCTTGTCCTCGGCCGAGCAGCTGGTGCTCGCCGAGGGCGCGGCCGACGGCGCCGCGTCCGCCGAGCGGGAGGCCTGCGGCAGGTCGGGGACGGCCTCGCCCGGGGTGTCCGGCAACGTGTACGTGGGCGTCGAGCCCCGGGTCGGGGTCGGCTCGAAACGGGTCCAGCCGACGCCCTCGAAGTACAGCTCGGGCCAGGCGTGCGCGTCCTTCAGTCCGACCGCCACCGAACCGTCCGCCTGCGGCGTACCCGGCGCGAAGCCCACCGCGACCCGCGCCGGTATGCCCAGCGTGCGGGCCATCGCTGCCATCGCGAACGAGAAGTGGACGCAGAAGCCCTGCTTGTCCCGCAGGAAGCGGGCGATCGCATTGGAACCGCTGCCGACCTCGACCTCGGTGTCGTACTCGAAGCCGCCCGTCACCGCGAAGTAGTCCTGGAGCGCGACCGCCTTCTGGTAGTCACTCGTGGCGCCCTTGGTGATCTCCCGGGCCTGCTTCGCCACCACCGCCGGGAGGGAGTCCGGGACCTTGGTGTAGGTGCTCTTCACGGAGCCGGGCGCCTCGGGCGCCGAGGCCAGCTGCTCCGCGGTCGGCTGCACGTCGAGGCTCGTCACCTGGTACGTCTTGCCGCTGGTGTTCTGGCCGTGGTCGCCGACCAGCGTCATGCCGACCGGCTCGTACCGCCAGTTGCCCTTGATCTGAACGTCGCTGGGCGGGTACGGCATCGGCAGCCAGTCCTGCGCGTACCCGTCGGCGGCCGCGATCCGGGTCGTGATCTCCGCTCGCTTGACGTCCGGGCCCAGGCCGGTGGGCGAGGGGAACTCGTCCGGCACGGCGACGATGTGACGCTTCGCCGGTTTCCACGTCGTGCCGTCGAAGTCGTCGAGCGACACGATCCGCAGGTACATGTCCGAGATGTTGGCGGTGTTGGTACGCAGGGTGAGGACCGTGCGGTCCTCGTCCACGTTCAGGCTGTCGCGCAGCGAGACCAACGGGTTGACCGCGGAGATCGTGCCCCCGCTGCCGTTGCCCGCGCCCACGCCGGTTCCCGTCCCGCCCAGCAGACCGCCCTGTATGGCGGGCAGCGGCAGGAGCGGCACCACCAGGGCCACGCCCAGCGCGGCCATGCCGATGCGCCGGCCGGTGCGCACCGGGGCCACCGGACCGGGCTGCCCGCCCGGACTGCGCGGCCCCCCGCCGAAGACCCGGCCCCACTGCGAGAGCCGTTCCCGGCCTTCGGCGAGCAGCAGCATCAGATAGCCGGCCGCGGCGACCAGGAACCACAGCCAGTCGGTCGCCCCGTCGGACAGGCCCGCGGCGACCGAGTACAGCGCCAGGAGCGGCAGACCGGCCGGGGCCGCGTTGCGGTAGGTCACCGCGAGGGTGTCCACCGCCAGGCCGATCACCAGCACGCCGCCGATCACCATCAGCCGGATGCCGTCGGACAGCGGCGCCGGGATCGCGTACCGCCCCACGTCGTCGGCGCCCGTCTGGAGCAGATCACCGAAGTGACGGAAGGCCTCCGGGCCGGGAACCAGGCCCGCGAGGGCGTACTCCCGGGCGAAGAGCAGGGTCAGCAGCACCAGCGTGACCAGGGACTGGGCGGCCACGGTCAGCGGCCTGGCCAGCGGCACCCGCCGGGTCGCCGCCCCCACCCCGGACTGGATCGCCAGCAGGAACGCCGCCTGCAGGAGCCATGTCGCCGGGGTGACGAGAGGCAGCAGGGCGCACGAGGCCATCAGCGTCGCCGCCGCCGAGCACAGCGTCATTCGAGCCCGCCCGCTCATGACCTGCCCTCCCCGCCGCTCGTCCCGCTCCCCGTCATCACGCCCGCCCGCTCGCGGTCCGCCTGGCGCCACAGCTCGCTCAGCGAAGCGCCGCGCGGCACGCTCAGGGCCGTCCAGCCCGCTTCGCGCAGCATCCGCAGCCGCTCCTCCTGCCTGTTCATCGGATCGGGCGCGCCGTTCGGTTCACGCACCCAGCTGTCTCCGTCCAGCAGGAAGGCGACCGCGCCGCCACTGCGCTGGCGCATCTTGGCGGCCACCGCCGCCTGTTCCTCGTCGAGGTCGCCGAGGAAGGCCACCAGCAGCCCCTCGTTGCCGCCGCGCAGCACGTCGTACGACCTGGACAGGCCGGTGCCGTCGGAGTGGTCGACCACCGCCAGGGTGTCCATCATCAGTCCGGCCGCGTCCGCCGACTCCTGGCTCGGGCCGGCGAACCCGTCGGCGCCCTCGCCGGGCACCGAGTCGCCTGTGTCGGTGAGCAGCCGCACCGAGAAGCCCCGCTCCAGCATGTGGACCAGCACGGACGCGGCGCCCGAGACCGCCCACTCGAAGGCGGAGTCCGGGCCCGCGCCCTGGTAGGCCAGTCCCCGCGTGTCCAGCAGCACCGTGCAGCGGGAGCGCTGGGGCTGTTCCTCGCGGCGCACCATCAGCTCGCCGTAGCGGGCGGTCAGACGCCAGTGCACCCGGCGCAGGTCGTCGCCGTAGCGATAGCCGCGCGGGATCACGTCGTCCTCGCCGGCCAGCGCCAGTGAGCGCTGCCGTCCGTCGCCGTATCCCTTGGCCTCGCCGCTCAGGCGGACCGGGGGCAGCGGCTCCACGCGCGGGATCACCGTGAGGGTGTCGTAGGTGGAGAAGGCCCTGGTGAGTTCGCACATGCCGAACGGATCGCTCAGGCGCAACTGGAGCGGGCCCAGCGGGTAACGGCCGCGCAAATCGGAGCGGACCCGGTAGGACACCTCCCGGCGGCCGCCCGCCTCGACCCGGTCCAGGACGAAGCGGGGGCGCGGGCCGAGCACGTAGGGCACCCGGTCCTGGAGCATCAGCAGGCCGGTGGGCAGCCGCGAGACGTTGTCCATCCGCAGGTGGACACGGGCCTCGCTGCCGGCGGGCACGCGCGCGGGAGAGAGCCGGCGGCTGCCCGCGACCCGGTAGCGGGTGCGGTAGACGACGGCCGCGCAGATCATCGGCAACGCGGCCAGCAGCAGCCCGACCCGCAGCAGGTCGGGCTGCCCGAGCACATAGGCGCAGATGGCGGCCGCGATGCCGGCGGCCAGGAAGGAGCGGCCGCGGGTGGTCAGACCGGCCAGGGCCGTGCGGGCGGCGCTCCTGTCGGCCTTCTCGCCGTGGCCCGTCGACGGCTGCCCGGGCCCGCCGGCGGCCATCACAGCCTCCGCGGCTGCTGCCGGCCGTACGCCGGTGTGCCGTGGCCCAGTCCGTACCCGTGTTGCTGGGGGGTCGCGGGCACCGAGGTGCGCTGGATGATCTCCTCGACGACCTGCTCCGCCGTGCGGCGGTTCAGCTGCGCCTGCGCGGTGGGCAGCAGACGGTGGGCCAGGACGGCCACGGCGAGGTTCTGCACGTCGTCCGGCAGCGCGTAGTCCCGGCCGCTGAGGGCGGCGGTGGCCTTGGCGGCGCGCACCAGGTGCAGCGTCGCGCGCGGGGAGGCGCCGAGTCTGAGGTCGGGGTGGGTGCGCGTGGCCGAGACCAGGTCGACCGCGTAACGGCGGACCGAGTCGGCGACGTGGACACCGCGAACGGCGTCGATCAGCTTCACGATCTCGTGGGCGTGCGCGACCGGCTGGAGGTCGTCCAGGGGGCTGACCCCGCCGTGGACGTCGAGCATCTGGAGCTCGGCCTCCGGGCTCGGGTAGCCGATGGAGACCCGGGCCATGAAGCGGTCGCGCTGGGCCTCGGGCAGCGGGTAGGTGCCCTCCATCTCGACCGGGTTCTGCGTGGCCACCACCATGAACGGACTGGGCAGCTCGTACGTCGTCCCGTCGATGGTGACCTGGCGCTCCTCCAGTGACTCGAGGAGTGCCGACTGCGTCTTGGGCGAGGCGCGGTTGATCTCGTCGCCGATCACGATCTGCGAGAAGATCGCGCCCGGCTTGAACTCGAATTCCCGGCGCTGCTGGTCCCAGATGGACACCCCGGTGATGTCCGAGGGCAGCAGGTCGGGCGTGAACTGGATACGGCGGACCGAGCAGTCGATGGATTTCGCCAGCGCCTTGGCGAGCATCGTCTTGCCGACGCCCGGCACGTCCTCGATCAGCAGATGCCCCTCGGCGAGGAGCACGGTCAGCGAAAGCCGTACGACCTCGGGCTTGCCCTCGATCACTCCCTCCACCGAACTGCGGACACGCTCCACAGTGGCGGTCAGATCTGTGAGGCTCGCTCGCTCGTCATAGGTCGTCACCCGGCCCTCCTCGGCCCAAACTTTCTCCGGGCCGACGCACTGTGCGGCAAACCGGCCCACCCCGAATCACGGACGCCGTCCCCGAACTGCTCAGCGTGGCGTCACACTCGCATTCTTGCTGCCGTTACCGATTCGTGTCACTCGCCTGTGGACAACTGTCCGCGATATGTCGGTGTTCTGGCCATTTGGCCGCCCGAGGTGCGGAAATCAACAGCGAAACGACAGCGAACGACAGTGAACGACGGCGCCCGTGAACGGTCGCACAGGGCCCGGTGGGCGTTTACGCGGGGTCGATCACGCGGGGTCGATCTCGCGCAGCAGACCCGTCTTCACGTCGAACACGAACCCGCGCACGTCGTCGGCGTGCACCAGGAACGGAGAGGTGCGCACCCGCTGCATCGACTGCCGTACGTCCTGGTCGACGTCCCGGAATGCCTCCACCGCCCAGGCCGGACGCTGACCGACCTCCATCTCCAGCTCGGTGCGGAAGTCCTCGGTGATCGCCTCCAGGCCACAACCGGTGTGGTGGATGAGGACGATGCTGCGCGTGCCCAGCTTGCGCTGGCTGATGGTGAGCGAGCGGATCACGTCGTCGGTGACCACACCGCCGGCGTTGCGGATCGTGTGGCAGTCGCCGAGCTCGAGACCGAGCGCCGCGTGCAGGTCGAGACGGGCGTCCATGCAGGCCACGACCGCGACGCGCAGGACGGGACGGGCGTCCATGCCGGGGTCGGCGAAGGCGGCCGCGTACCGCTCGTTCGCCTCGACGAGGCGATCGGTGACGGTGCCGTCGATTATGGCGCCTTCGGGCCGTGCAGGAACCGATGCAGAAGTCGTCATGCCTATGACGGTACTGGTCACGCCCCTTCCGGTCCTGCTGTGAGAACGGAAAAAGAGCGCCATCACGTGCTCTTTGTGAGGTAAGCCACAGGGTGAGAGCGGGTGATCCGGCCGGGCCGCGCCGCGCAGGCCGGTTGATTGACCGCGAGACAGCGTGGACTAAAGTGACGCGAAGCGGGAGGCGACGATCTCCCTGCTGGACTGAACCCCGTGAGACCCCGGCCCGGCCGCCGAGATCTCCCCGCGGCGCCGGCAGGCCTTCCCTTCATCAGGGGCGGGGACCCGGCGGTGCGTACACCCGCCGGATCTGAGAGGGCCCCTTGAGTCACAGTCGACACGTCCCGGTGATGCTCCAGCGGTGCCTGGACCTGTTGGCCCCCGCCCTCCAGGGGCCGGGATCGGTGGTGGTCGACTGCACGCTCGGCCTCGGCGGCCACAGCGAGGCCCTGCTGACCCAGTTCCCCGAGGCCCGGCTCGTCGCCCTTGACCGGGACAAGGAGGCGCTGCGCCTGTCCGGTGAACGCCTCGCCCCGTTCGGCGAGCGCGCCACCCTCGTGCACGCGGTCTACGACGAACTCCCCGACGTACTGGACCGGCTCGGCCTCGCGCGCGTGCAGGGCGTCCTGTTCGACCTCGGCGTCTCCTCCATGCAACTCGACGAGGCCGACCGCGGCTTCGCCTACGCCCAGGACGCTCCGCTGGACATGCGGATGGACCAGACGACCGGCGTCAGCGCCGCCGAGGTCCTCAACACGTACCCGCCCGGCGAACTCGTGCGGATCCTGCGGGCGTACGGCGAGGAGAAGCAGGCCAAGCGGATCGTCTCCGCGGTCGTGCGCGAGCGGGACAAGGAGCCGTTCACCAACAGCGCGCGGCTCGTCGAGCTGATCCGCAACGCTCTGCCGCAGGCCGCCAAGCGCACCGGGGGCAACCCCGCCAAGCGCACCTTCCAGGCGCTGCGCATCGAGGTCAACGGCGAACTCTCCGTCCTGGAACGGGCGATCCCGGCCGCCGTGCAGACGATCGACGTGGGCGGACGGATCGCCGTCCTGTCGTACCACTCGCTCGAAGACCGGCTGGTCAAGCAGGTGTTCGCGGCCGGTGCCGCCAACACGGCGCCGGCCGGACTGCCGGTCGTCCCCGAGCGCTATCAGCCCCGGCTCAAGCTGCTCACCCGTGGTGCCGAACTTCCCACCGAGGAAGAGGTCGCCGAGAACCGGCGCGCCGCCCCGGCGCGCCTGCGCGGGGCCGAGCGAATCAGGGAGTCCATCGAATGACGGGCGTGCGCCGAGGGTCCGGAGACTCCGGCCCGGGGGAGGGCGAGTGAGCAGGAAACCCGAACTGAAGGGGAGGGCCGCCCGGCTCGCGCGGCTCTTCCCGTCCGGCCCGCGACAGGCGGCCCGCACCCCGTTCGTCCTCCTTGTCGTCCTGCTCCTGGGCGGCGGTCTCATCGGACTGCTCGTGCTGAACTCCGCGCTCAGCGAGGGCTCGTTCAGGATGGACGACCTCCAGAAGGACACCAAGAGCCTCACCGACGAGCAGCAGGGGCTCCAGCGGGACATCGACTCCTACTCCGCCCCCGACGCCCTCCAGCGCCGCGCGCGCGAACTCGGCATGGTCCCCGGCGGAGACCCGGCCTTCCTCAACCCCGACGGCACCGTGAAGGGTGTCCCCTACGCCGCCCAGCAGTCCCTGGAGGACGTCCCCGTCGCCGTCCGGCCGCCCGAGGCCGTCTCGCTCTCGCAGACGGTCGAGGCGCCGCCCTCGCCCACGACCGCCACGCCGAGCGCCCCCACCGGGCCGAGTGAGTCCCCGGCCCCGAGCGCCGCCCCGACCGAAGCCATCCCCGAGACCCCCGGCAGGTGACGGAAGTGTCCGACAGGGAACCGCCGCGCCGGCGCGTACCCGGCCCCGCCCGGCCCTCCCGCCCCGCGTCCGCCCAGCGGCGCCCGGGCCCCGGCGCCCGTCCCGCCCGCCGCCCCACCGCATCCGCTCCCCGCCCCGCCCCGCGCGGCCTCCGGCTCGGCAGCCCCCGCCCCCGCCTGCGGATGGTCGGACTCGCGCTGGCCCTGGTGCTGATCGCCTTCGTCGTCCGTCTCCTCCAGGTGCAGGCCGTCGACGCGAGCACCTACGCCGCCAAGGCCGAGCAGAACCGGTACGTCGGCCAGGTGCTGGCCGCCGAACGCGGCGAGATCACCGACCGCACCGGCGTGGCCTTCGCGACCAGCGTCGACGCCTACGACATCACCGCCGACCCCACGATGTTCACCCGCCGGCAGCTGAAGGTCGACGACGGCCCCGAGCAGGCGGCCGCCCTCCTCGCGCCGATCCTCGGCCAGGAGCAGTCCGCGCTCGTCAAGAAGCTGCGGCCCAAGGACGCGAGCCTGCGCTACGTCAAACTCGCCGGCCGGCAGACCCCGCAGGTCTGGAAGCAGATCAAGGACCTGCGGTCCGCCCTGTCCACCAAGGCCGAGTCCGACGACTCCACCGTCAACGTCCTCGCCGGCGTCTTCTCCGTGCCCAGCAGCAAGCGCGTGTACCCCAACGGGAACCTCGCCGCCGGGATACTGGGCTGGGTCAACGCCGACGGCAAGGGCGGCGGAGGTGTCGAGCAGCAGCTGAACTCGACCCTGACCGGCAAGGACGGCAAGATCCGCTACGCGCAGTCCGGTGGCCGCCAGGTGCCCACCGTGGGCTCCACCGAGACCCCGGCGGTGCCCGGCTCGGACGTCGAGCTGACGATCGACCGCGACATCCAGTGGGCCGCGCAGAACGCCATCACCGAGCAGGTGAGGGAGTCCCGGGCGGACCGCGGCTACGTCATCGTCCAGGACAACCGCACCGGCGAGATCCTCGCCATGGCCAACTCGCCCGGCTTCGACCCCAACGACCTCTCGCAGGCCAACTCCGCGGACATGGGCAACGCCTCCGTCCAGGACGCCTACGAGCCCGGCTCCACGGCCAAGGTCATGTCGATGGCCGCCGTGCTGGAGGAGAACGCCGCCACCCCGCTGACGCATGTCACCGTGCCCAACCGGCTGCACCGCGGCGACCGGCTCTTCCAGGACGACATCGACCACCCCACCTGGTACCTCACGCTCAACGGCGTGCTCGCCAAGTCCAGCAACATCGGCACCATCCTGGCCACCGGCCAGCTCGGCAAGACGCAGGCCCAGGCCAACCAGGTGCTCTACTCGTATCTGCGCAAGTTCGGCATCGGCAGCCTCACCGGACTCGGTTTCCCCGGCGAGACGAGGGGCATCCTGGCCCAGCCCGGCAAGTGGTCGACCTCGCAGCAGTACACGATCCCGTTCGGCCAGGGCATGTCGCTCAACGCGCTCCAGGCGGCCTCCGTGTACTCGACGATCGCCAACGGCGGGGTCCGCGTCGAACCCACTCTGGTGCGCGGCACCACAGGACCGGACGGACGCTTCACCCCCGCCGAGGCTCCCGCGAAGACCCGGGTCGTCAGCCAGAAGACGGCGAAGACCCTCGCCCAGATGCTGGAGTCGGTCGTGGACGACCGGGAGGGGACGGGCGCCAAGGCGCGTATCCCCGGCTACCGCGTCGCGGGCAAGACCGGTACCGCCAACCGCGTGGACCCGGCCACCGGCACCTACAAGGGCTACACCTCGTCGTTCGCCGGGTTCGCGCCCGCCGACAACCCCCGGGTCACCGTGTACTGCGCCATCCAGAACGCCACCGAGGGCAGCTACTTCGGCGGCCAGATCTGCGGTCCCGTCTTCAAGCAGGTCATGGAGTTCGCCCTGAAGACCCTCCAGGTCCCGCCGACCGGCGCGAAGGCCGCGAACCTCCCGGTCGGCTTCACTCCCTGACCGTCCCGCCCCCGCCCGCCCCCGACCCCGACCCGTCACTGTTCAGCGCCGAACAAGCCAGGAACCAGCCCGTGACCATGATCACTCCCGACCCCGGGAACCACGCACCGAGCACGACGTCGCCTGCGTCCCCGCCCTCGCTTCGCTCGCAGGCGGGTGCGCCCGGTACGCTCACCGCCGTGCCACACGCTGATCAGTCCCAAAACACCCAGAAGGGCGCTTCCGTGACATATCCGGGACCGCCGCGACCGGCCCGAGTCTCCGCCACACCCCTCGCGGAACTCGCCGATCAGCTGGGTGCCGAGCAGCCGGGGAGCGCCGCCGTCGAGGTCACGGGCATCACCCATGACTCGCGCGCGGTCCGCCCCGGCGACCTGTACGCCGCCCTTCCGGGCGCCCGCCTGCACGGTGCCGACTTCGTCACCCAGGCCGCGGGCCTGGGCGCCGTCGCCGTCCTGACCGACCCCGCCGGCGCCGAACGCGCCGCCGCGACCGGCCTGCCGGTCCTGGTGGCCGACGACCCGCGCGGACGGATGGGCGAACTGGCCGCCACGGTCTACGGGCACCCCGGCCGCGGCCTGCTCCAGATCGGCATCACCGGCACCTCCGGCAAGACCACCACGGCCTACCTCGTCGAGGGCGGCCTGAGGCCGGTCAGGTCCACCGGGCTCATCGGCACCGTCGAGACGCGCATCGGCGACGAGCGCATCAAGTCCGAGCGCACCACCCCCGAAGCCACCGACCTCCAGGCGCTCTTCGCCGTCATGCGCGAGCGCGGTGTCGAGGCGGTCGCCATGGAGGTTTCCAGCCATGCCCTGGTCCTGGGCCGGGTCGACGGCTGCGTCTTCGACATCGCCGTCTTCAACAACCTCAGCCCGGAGCACATGGAGTTCCACTCCGGCATGGAGGACTACTTCCAGGCCAAGGCGCAGCTGTTCACCCGGAAACGCAGCAAACTGGGCGTGGTGAACTACGACGACGAGTACGGCCGTCGGCTGATCCAGGAGGCGGAGGTCCCGGTCGTCACGTTCTCCGCCGAGGGCCACCCGGACGCCGACTGGCGCGCGGTCGACGTCGAGATCGGTCCGATGGACTCGACGTTCACCGTCGAGGGCCCGGACGGGGTGCGGGTCGCCGCCAGGTCGCCGCTGCCGGGCTCCTTCAACGTGGCGAACACCCTCGCCGCGATCGTCTCCCTCGCCGCCGCCGGCATCGACCCGCGGGCCGCCGCCGACGGCGTCGCCGCGGTGCCGGGAGTGCCGGGCCGGCTGGAGCGCGTGGACACCGGGCAGCCCTACCTCGCCGTGGTCGACTACGCCCACAAGACGGACGCCGTCGAGTCGGTCCTCAGGGCGTTGCGCAAGGTCACCAAGGGCCGGCTGCACGTCGTCCTCGGCTGCGGCGGAGACCGGGACCGCACCAAGCGCGCCCCGATGGGCGCCGCCGTCGCCCGGTTCGCCGACACCGCCGTACTGACCTCCGACAACCCCCGCTCCGAGGATCCCCTCGCGATCCTCGCGACCATGCTCGAGGGCGCGGCTTCCGTGCCCGCGCACGAGCGCGGCGAGGTCCTGCTGTTCGAGGACCGGGCCGCCGCGATCGCCGCGGTCGTCGCCCGCGCGCACGCCGGGGACACCGTGCTGGTCGCGGGCAAGGGCCATGAGCAGGGCCAGGACATCGCCGGGGTGGTCCGTCCGTTCGACGACCGCCAGGTGCTTCGCGAAGCTATCCAGCAGACCCAGGGATGAACTTGTGATCGCCCTCTCCCTCGCCGAGATCGCAGCAGTCGTCGGCGGGCAGACGCACGACATACCGGATCCGTCCGTGGAAGTCACCGGACCGGTCGTCCGGGACTCCCGTGAAGTGGCGCCCGGCAGCCTCTTCGTCGCCTTCGTCGGCGAACGCGTGGACGGCCACGACTACGCGGCCGCGGTCGTCGAGGCGGGGGCGGCGGCCGTCCTGGCCTCGCGCCCCGTCGGCGTCCCCGCGATCGTCGTGGACGACGTCCAGACGGCGCTGGGCGCTCTCGCCCGGCACGTCGTGCACAGGCTCGGCACGACCCTTGTCGCGCTCACCGGCTCGGCCGGCAAGACCAGCACCAAGGACCTCATCGCGCAGGTCCTGCGGCGCAAGGCGCCCACCGTCTTCACACCCGGCTCGCTCAACAACGAGATCGGGCTGCCGCTGACGGCCCTGTCCGCGACCGAGGAGACGAAGTTCCTCGTGCTCGAGATGGGCGCCCGCGGGATCGGCCACATCCGTTACCTCGCCGATCTGACGCCCCCGAAGATCGGCCTCGTCCTCAACGTCGGCACCGCCCACATCGGCGAGTTCGGCGGCCGTGAACAGATCGCACAGGCAAAGGGCGAGCTCGTGGAGAGCCTGCCGCCGGCGGATGAGGGCGGCGCCGCGATCCTCAACGCCGACGACCCGTTGGTCCGGGCCATGGCCTCCCGTACGAAGGCGAAGGTGGTCTTTTTCGGAGAGTCCGGCGAAGCGGACGTACGGGCCGAGAACGTGCGACTCACGGACAGCGGACAGCCTGCCTTCAGCCTTCACACACCCTCCGGGTGCAGCGATGTGACCATGCGCCTGTACGGTGAGCACCACGTGTCGAACGCGCTCGCAGCGGCCGCCGTCGCCCATGAGCTGGGCATGTCCGCGGAAGAGATCGCCACCGCGCTCTCCGAGGCGGGCTCCCTCTCCCGCTGGCGGATGGAGGTCACCGAGCGCCCGGACGGCGTGACGATCGTCAACGACGCCTACAACGCGAACCCCGAGTCCATGCGAGCCGCTCTGCGCGCGCTCGCGGCCATGGGCAAGGGGCGGCGGACCTGGGCGGTGCTCGGCAAGATGGCCGAGCTCGGGGACGAGGCGCTCGCCGAGCACGACGCGGTCGGACGGCTCGCCGTCCGGCTCAATGTCGGCAAGCTCGTCGCGGTCGGGGGCAGGGAAGCCGCCTGGCTGCAACTGGGCGCATATAACGAGGGTTCGTGGGGTGAGGAGTCGGTGCACGTGTCCGACGCACAGGCGGCGGTCGACCTGTTGCGCAGCGAGTTGCGCCCGGGGGACGTCGTGCTCGTGAAGGCGTCCCGTTCGGTCGGCCTCGAGAGCGTCGCGCAGGCGTTGCTCGCGACCGGCACCGAGGGTGAGGTCGTCGCCCGATGATGAATCAGATCCTGTTCGCGGGTGTGATCGGCCTCTTCCTGACGCTGGTCGGCACGCCGCTGCTGATCAAGCTGCTGGCCCGCAAGGGCTACGGTCAGTACATCCGCGACGACGGCCCGCGCGAGCACGCCAGCAAGCGCGGTACGCCGACCATGGGCGGCATCGCCTTCATCTTCGCGACGATCGCCGCGTACTTCCTGTCCAAGGTGATCACCGGCAAGCCGCCGACCTACACCGGTCTGCTGGTGCTGGGCCTGATGTGCGGCATGGGCCTGGTCGGCTTCCTCGACGACTACATCAAGATCGTCAAGCGGCGTTCGCTGGGTCTGCGGGCCAAGGCGAAGATGGCCGGCCAGCTGATCGTCGGTATCACCTTCGCGGTGCTCTCGCTCCAGTTCTCCGACTCGCGCGGCAACACCCCGGCCTCCACGAAGCTGTCGTTCATCACGGACTTCGGCTGGACGATCGGCCCGGTGCTGTTCGTCGTCTGGGCGCTGTTCATGATCCTCGCGATGTCCAACGGCGTGAACCTGACGGACGGTCTGGACGGCCTCGCCACCGGCGCCTCCGTCCTCGTCTTCGGCGCCTACACGTTCATCGGCGTCTGGCAGTTCCAGGAGTCCTGCGCCAACGGTGAGACGCTGACCAACCCCAGCGCCTGTTACGAGGTGCGCGATCCGCTGGACCTCGCGGTCATCGCCTCCGCGCTGATGGGCGCCTGCCTCGGCTTCCTGTGGTGGAACACCTCGCCGGCCAAGATCTTCATGGGCGACACCGGTTCGCTGGCGCTCGGCGGCGTGCTCGCCGGTCTCGCGATCTGCTCCCGCACCGAGCTGCTGATCGCCCTCCTGGGCGGCCTGTTCGTGCTGATCACGATGTCGGTGGTCATCCAGGTCGGCTCCTTCAAGCTCACCGGCAAGCGCGTCTTCCGGATGGCGCCACTCCAGCACCACTTCGAACTCAAGGGCTGGTCCGAAGTCCTGGTGGTGGTCCGTTTCTGGATCATCCAGGGCATCTGTGTGATCGTCGGACTGGGTCTCTTCTACGCGGGATGGGCAGCGGACAAGTGACCGACTGGCAGGGGAAGAACGTCACCGTCGCCGGGCTCGGCGTCTCCGGTATCCCGGCGGCCAGGGTGCTGCACGGGCTCGGCGCGAGGGTCACCGTCGTCAACGACGGCGACGACGCACGCGCGCGTGAGCAGGCCGCCGAGCTGGAGGCACTGGGCGTCACCGTGCGCCTCGGTGACGGGGCGACCCTGCCCGAAGGCACCGAACTCATCGTCACCGCACCCGGCTGGAAGCCCGACAAGCCGCTCTTCACGGCGGCTCACGAGGCCGGAGTACCGGTCTGGGGCGACGTCGAACTCGCCTGGCGGCTCAGGGAACTGGACGGCAGAGAAGCCGCGCCCTGGCTGTGCGTCACCGGCACCAACGGCAAGACGACCACCACACAGATGCTGGCGTCCATCCTGAAGGCGGCCGGCCTGCGCACGGCGGCCGTCGGCAACATCGGCGTCTCCCTGCTGGACGCCGTCCTGGGCGAGGAGCGGTACGACGTCCTCGCCGTGGAACTCTCCAGCTACCAGCTGCACTGGGCGCCCTCCCTGCGCGCCCACTCCGCCGCCGTTCTGAACCTCGCCCCCGACCACCTCGACTGGCACGGCTCCATGGAGGCGTACGCCAAGGACAAGGGGCGCGTCTACGAGGGCAATCGGGTCGCCTGCGTCTACAACGTGGCCGACAAGGCCACCGAGGACCTGGTGCGGGAGGCGGACGTCGAGGAGGGCTGCCGGGCCGTCGGCTTCACCCTCGGCGCCCCGGCGCCGTCCCAACTCGGGGTTGTGGACGGCATCCTGGTCGACCGCGCCTTCGTCGAGAACCGGCAGAAGAACGCGCAGGAGCTGGCCGAGGTCTCCGACGTCAACCCGCCGGCCCCGCACAACGTCGCCAACGCCCTTGCCGCGGCGGGCCTCGCCCGTGCCTTCGGGGTGCCCGCCAAGGCGGTACGGGACGGCCTGCGGGCCTTCACCCCGGACGCCCACCGCATCGCCCACGTGGCGGACGTGGACGGCGTCACGTACATCGACGACTCCAAGGCGACCAACACGCATGCGGCGGAAGCCTCGTTGGCGGCCTACGAGTCGATCGTCTGGATCGCGGGCGGACTGGCGAAGGGCGCCACCTTCGACGAGTTGGTCGCCAAGTCGGCGAAGCGGCTTCGCGCGGTGGTGCTCATCGGCGCCGATCGCGCCCTGATCCGCGAAGCCCTGGCGCGACACGCCCCGGAAGTACCCGTCGTCGACCTCGACCGGACGGACACTGGGGCGATGCTCGCGGCCGTCCAGGAGGCCCGGCGCCTCGCCGTCGAAGGCGACACGGTGCTCCTCGCCCCGGCCTGCGCCTCCATGGACATGTTCGTCAACTACAACCAGCGCGGTGACGTGTTCGCTCAGGCGGTTAGCGAACTCGGAGCCTGACCCGGCCGCCTGCCGGGCGACCTTGGGAGGGACGCGTGGGACCGTCACGGCCGACGTACGGCGCGGCAGCCGAGCACAACGGCGGCGCGCCCGGTGGAGCAGCGGATGCCCGGTAGCCGTACCGGGCGTCCGCCCGTCCAGCGGGCCGTGCGCAGACCCGCCGACGCCTCCCGCCCGCGCCGCGACAACCCCGTCCGACGGCTCTACACGCGTGTGCAGAAGGCCTGGGACCGGCCGCTGACGGCGTACTACCTGATCTTCGGCGGTAGCCTGCTGATCACCGTACTGGGCCTCGTGATGGTCTACTCCGCCTCCCAGATCACCGCGCTTCAGATGTCGTTGCCGGGGTCGTTCTTCTTCCGCAAACAGTTCCTGGCCGCCTCCATCGGCGGCGCGCTGCTGCTGGTCGCCTCCCGGATGCCGGTGAAACTGCACCGGGCGCTCGCCTATCCCATCCTCGCGGGCGCGGTCTTCATGATGGTGCTGGTGCAGGTACCGGGGATAGGGCTGTCGGTCAACGGCAACCAGAACTGGATCTCGCTCGGCGGCTCCTTCCAGATCCAGCCCAGCGAGTTCGGCAAGCTCGCGCTGGTGCTGTGGGGCGCCGATCTGCTCGCCCGCAAACAGGACAGGAAACTGCTCGCGCAGTGGAAGCACATGCTGGTGCCGCTGGTGCCGGTCGCGTTCATGCTGCTCGGGCTGATCATGCTCGGTGGCGACATGGGTACGGCGATCATTCTCACGGCGATCCTGTTCGGGCTGCTGTGGCTGGCGGGGGCGCCCACGCGGCTCTTCGTCGGGGTGCTGTCGATCGCCGCCACCCTCGGTGTGATCCTCATCAAGACCAGCCCGAACCGTATGGCCCGGCTGCAGTGCATCGGCGCGACCGATCCCGGGCCGGGCGACGCCTGCTGGCAGGCCGTGCACGGGATCTACGCCCTTGCCTCCGGCGGGATCTTCGGATCGGGGCTCGGCGCGAGTGTGGAGAAATGGGGTCAACTTCCCGAAGCGCACACCGACTTCATCTTCGCCGTGACCGGTGAGGAACTGGGTCTCGCGGGGACGCTGTCGGTACTCGCCCTGTTCGCGGCTCTAGGCTATGCGGGTATCCGCGTGGCCGGACGCACGGAGGACCCCTTCGTCAGGTATGCCGCGGGAGGCGTGACCACCTGGATCACCGCTCAGGCGGTGATCAACATCGGTGCGGTGCTCGGCCTGCTGCCGATCGCCGGCGTGCCTCTCCCGCTGTTCTCCTACGGGGGTTCCGCCCTGCTGCCGACCATGTTCGCCATCGGGTTGCTGATCGCCTTCGCGCGCGACGAGCCCGCTGCGCGGGCGGCGCTTGCGATGCGGCACCCCCGCTTTGGTAGAAAGCGGGGGACTGGGGGCTCCGCGTTCGACCGGAGCCACCGGAGATGGAACACGATGCGACGGCGTGCCTCGGCGGCGCGCTCGTCCGGAGAGCGGTGAATTTCGGTGCATGTCGTACTCGCTGGTGGGGGGACCGCCGGCCACATCGAGCCCGCGCTGGCCCTCGCGGACGCCCTGCGCAGGCAGGACCCCACTGTGGGGATCACGGCCCTGGGCACGGAGCGCGGCCTGGAGACCACGCTCGTTCCGCAGCGGGGCTACGAGCTCGCGCTGATCCCCGCCGTGCCGCTGCCGCGCAAGCCCACCCCTGAACTGATCACCGTCCCGGGCCGGCTGCGCGGCACGATCAAGGCCGCCGAGCAGATCCTGGAACGCACCAAGGCGGACGCCGTCGTCGGCTTCGGTGGTTACGTGGCCCTGCCCGGCTATCTCGCCGCAAAGCGCCTCGGCGTCCCGATCGTCGTCCACGAGGCGAACGCCCGCCCCGGGCTGGCCAACAAGATCGGCTCGCGCTACGCGGCCCGGGTCGCCGTCTCCACGCCCGACAGCAAGCTGCGGGACGCCCGGTACATCGGCATCCCGCTGCGCCGCTCCATCGCCACCCTGGACCGCGCCGCCGCGCGCCCCGAGGCCCGGCACATGTTCGGCCTCGACCCCAACCTGCCGACCCTGCTGGTCTCCGGTGGTTCGCAGGGCGCCCGGCGCCTCAACGAGGTCGTCCAGCAGGTCGCGCCCTGGTTGCAGCAGGCCGGCATCCAGATCCTGCACGCGGTCGGCCCGAAGAACGAACTGCCGCATGTACAGCAGATGCCGGGGATGCCCCCCTACATCCCGGTACCGTACGTGGAACGGATGGACCTCGCGTACGCCGCCGCCGACATGATGCTCTGCCGCGCGGGCGCGATGACCGTCGCCGAGCTCTCCGCCGTCGGACTCCCGGCCGCCTACGTCCCGCTGCCCATCGGCAACGGCGAACAGCGGCTGAACGCCCAGCCGGTGGTCAAGGCGGGCGGCGGACTGCTGGTCGACGACGCGGATCTGACCCCCGACTGGGTCCGGGAGACCGTCCTGCCCGTCCTCGCCGACCCGCACCGGTTGTACGAGATGTCCCGCGCCGCCAGCGAGTTCGGCCGCCGGGACGCCGACGACCTGCTCGTCGGCATGGTGTACGAGGCGATCGCCGCCTCCCGTGCGCGCCGATAGGCACGATCGACGAAAGGGCAGGGGAGCGTGGCCGGATCCGCCACCGCCGAGCGCGGTGCACGCCAGCAGGAGTCGTCCGGCCCGCCCCTCTTCCGGCGGTTGGGGCCGCGCCGACTTCGTGTGATCATCATTCTCACGCTGGCCGTCGTGCTGCTCGGCGGGGGCACCGGCTGGGTGTTGTACGGCTCGCAGTGGCTGCGCGTGGAGCGCGTCTCCGTGGCCGGCACCGACGTGCTGACCCCGCAGCAGGTGCGCGCGGCAGCCGCCGTACCGGTCGGATCGCCGTTGGTCTCCGTCGACACGGACGCGATCGGGGCGCGGCTGCGCAGGGCACTGCCCCGGATCGACTCGGTCGACGTGGTCCGTTCCTGGCCCCATGGAATCGGCCTGAAAGTGACAGAGCGTACTCCGGTTCTGCTTGTGCAAAAGGGGTCGAACTTCGTGGAAGTGGACGATGAAGGAGTCCGTTTCGCCACGGTTCCCGAGGCCCCGAAAGGCGTTCCGCTGCTCGAAATCACCGTTTCCTCCTCGCGTTCGGCCGCCGCGAGTCTGCGCCGCTTCGGCGAAGCGCGGCTGGTGCGTGAGGCGGTGAAGACCGCAGGCTCCCTCCCGGCCGCCGTCGCCCGGGCCACCCGGGTCGTCAAGGTCCGTTCGTACGACGACATCTCGCTGGAACTGAGCGGCGGTCGCGCGGTGGAGTGGGGGAGCGCCGAGAAGGGCGCGGCGAAGGGCCGTGCGCTCACCGCTCTCATGAAAGCCGTCCCGGCCGCGCGGCACTTCGATGTCAGCGCTCCCACCGCCCCCGCGTCAGCGGGGAGTTGACGCGCATCCGCGCAGGCCAGCACCCTGGTTGGGCAGCGACACGGCTGATCACATAGGGTGAAAAGAAAAATGGGAGGTTCGGCGTGTTCGTTGAACGGGCGCCACTTGTCGACTTAGTGTCCTGTTCAGAAGACTCCAAGGAACGGACACACTGGTAACCCTAAACTTCAGGGTTAGGGTTCGGGTCGGCGAAACGGACCGTCCCATTCGGCATCAGTCGTCGGATCGCATCACCTGCGAGGCGACGACACGTAACTCGAGGCGAGAGGCCTTCGACGTGGCAGCACCGCAGAACTACCTCGCAGTCATCAAAGTCATCGGTGTCGGCGGCGGTGGTGTCAATGCCATCAACCGGATGATCGAGGTCGGTCTCAAGGGCGTCGAGTTCATCGCCATCAACACCGACGCGCAGGCGCTGTTGATGAGCGACGCCGACGTCAAGCTCGACGTCGGCCGTGAACTCACGCGCGGACTCGGCGCCGGCGCCAACCCGGCTGTCGGCCGCAAGGCGGCCGAGGACCACCGCGAGGAGATCGAGGAGGTCCTCAAGGGGGCCGACATGGTCTTCGTGACGGCCGGCGAAGGCGGCGGCACCGGCACCGGCGGCGCCCCCGTCGTGGCCAACATCGCACGCAACCTCGGCGCCCTCACCATCGGCGTGGTGACCCGCCCGTTCACCTTCGAGGGCCGGCGCCGCGCCAACCAGGCCGAGGACGGCATCGCGGAACTCCGCGAAGAGGTCGACACCCTCATCGTCATTCCCAACGACCGGCTGCTGTCCATCTCGGACCGCCAGGTCTCGGTCCTCGACGCCTTCAAGTCGGCCGACCAGGTCCTGCTCTCCGGTGTCCAGGGCATCACCGACCTCATCACCACCCCCGGTCTGATCAACCTCGACTTCGCCGACGTCAAGTCGGTCATGTCCGAGGCCGGTTCGGCCCTCATGGGCATCGGCTCGGCCCGCGGCGACGACCGCGCGGTGGCAGCCGCCGAGATGGCGATCTCCTCGCCGCTCCTGGAGGCCTCCATCGACGGCGCCCGGGGCGTCCTGCTCTCCATCTCCGGCGGCTCCGACCTCGGCCTGTTCGAGATCAACGAGGCCGCCCAGCTGGTCAGCGAGGCCGCGCACCCCGAGGCCAACATCATCTTCGGCGCGGTCATCGACGACGCCCTCGGTGACGAGGTCCGGGTCACCGTCATCGCGGCGGGCTTCGACGGGGGCCAGCCCCCGGCCCGCAGAGAGACCGTCATGGGTTCGTCCTCGGCCTCGGCGCGCCGCGACGAGCCCACTCCGGTACGGCAGTCCGAGAGCCGTCCGTCCTTCGGCTCGCTCGGCAGCGTGACCCCGAAGGAGGAGCCGGAGCCGGCCCCCGAGCCGGTGGCCGACCTCCCGGTCGCCCCGCCGGTGCCGCCGTCGCGGTCCTACTCGGACAGCGCGGCCGAGGAGCTGGACGTGCCGGACTTCCTGAAGTGATAGGACGGCGCGAGAGCGTGAGCGGCGCGCACTTCGCCTTCACCGACCGGTGGGGCGGGGTGAGCGCCGCTCCGTATGAGGAGCTCAACCTCGGCGGAGCGGTCGGCGACGACTCCGACGCCGTACGCACCAATCGTGAGCTGGCCGCCAAGTCGCTGGGCCTGGACCCGGGGCAGGTCGTCTGGATGAACCAGGTGCACGGCAACGACGTCGCCGAGGTCGACGGGCCGTGGACCACCCCGCTCCCCCGGCCGGTCGACGGCCTGGTGACCGCGACCCGCGGACTCGCCCTCGCCGTGCTGACGGCGGACTGCGTGCCGGTGTTGCTCGCCGACCCCGTCGCCGGGGTGGTCGCGGCCGCGCACGCCGGGCGGCCGGGCATGGTCAAGGGCATCGTGCCCGCCGCGATCGACGCGATGGAGTCGCTCGGCGCGGACCCCTCCCGGATCGTCGCCCGCACCGGGCCCGCCGTGTGCGGGCGGTGCTACGAGGTGCCGGAGGCGATGCGCGCCGAGGTGGCCGCCGTCGAGCCGGCGGCGAGCGCCGAGACGAGCTGGGGAACTCCCGCGGTCGACGTGATCGCCGGGGTGCATGCCCAACTGGACCGGCTCGGGGTGCGCGACCGGGAGCGGTCGACCGTGTGCACACGGGAGTCGAAGGATCACTACTCGTATCGCCGCGATCGCTCCACGGGGCGACTCGCGGGATATGTCTGGCTGGACTGATGGGGCATGACGGACCGTAGGGATGAACTCGCCGCAAACCTGGCGAAGGTGGAGGAGCGCATCGACGCCGCGTGCGCGGCCGCCGGTCGTGCGCGGGACGAGGTGACCCTGATCGTGGTCACCAAGACCTATCCGGCGAGCGATGTGCGGCTGCTGTCGGAACTCGGTGTGCGCCATGTCGCGGAGAACAAGGACCAGGACGCGGCGCCCAAGGCGGCCGAGTGTGCGGCCCTGCCGCTGCGCTGGCATTTCGTCGGCCAGTTGCAGACCAACAAGGTGCGCTCGGTGGTCGGTTACGCGGATGTGGTGCAGTCCGTCGACCGGGCCAGGCTGGTGGCGGCCCTGTCGAAGGAGGCCGTGCGGGCCGGGCGTGAGGTGGGCTGCCTCCTTCAGGTGGCCCTCGACGCCGGGGAGGGTGAACGGGGTGAGCGGGGTGGCGTGGCCCCGGGCGGCGTCGAGGAGTTGGCCGGTCTGGTGGCGGGCTCACCGGGGCTGCGACTTGACGGACTGATGACCGTCGCACCCCTGACCGGGGAGTACGCCGGGCGCCAACGGGAGGCCTTCGGGCGGTTGATGGATTTGTCGACTGACCTGCGCCGAGCTCATCCTGCTGCGAACATGGTGTCGGCAGGGATGAGTGCGGACCTCGAGGAGGCCGTGGCGGCCGGAGCGACACATGTACGCGTCGGCACTGCGGTACTCGGAGTCCGCCCCAGGCTCGGGTAACGTCGCCAGGAAGTCGGACCACAGCAGAAAATATGGTCATTACCGCCGAAAGGCGGACACAAGGGCCACGTGGATCGCGGGACTTGGCAGTCGAAAGTCGATCCACCACAGAGCGGAGGACTCAGAGAATGGCCGGCGCGATGCGCAAGATGGCGGTCTACCTCGGCCTCGTGGAGGACGATGGGTACGACGGCCGGGGATTCGACCCCGACGACGACTTCGAACCCGAGCTCGACCCGGAACCCGAGCGGGATCACCGGCGACACGAGCCGTCCCACCAGTCACACGGTGCGCATCAGTCCCAAAGGGACGAAGAGGTGCGAATCGTCCAGCCGTCGGCGCCGCGTGAGCCGGCGGCGCGATCCGCTTCGCTAGGCGCGGAATCCGGACGTCCGGCGCGCATTGCGCCCGTGGCATCCATCACACAAGAACGTCAGTCCCTGGAGAAGAACGCACCGGTGATCATGCCCAAGGTCGTGTCGGAACGAGAGCCGTACCGGATCACCACGCTTCACCCCCGGACCTACAACGAGGCCCGTACCATCGGGGAACACTTCCGTGAGGGCACCCCGGTGATCATGAATCTGACTGAGATGGACGACACAGACGCGAAGCGACTTGTCGACTTTGCGGCCGGTTTGGTGTTTGGTCTTCACGGCAGCATCGAGCGGGTGACGCAGAAGGTGTTCCTGTTGTCGCCTGCTAACGTCGATGTCACGGCGGAGGACAAGGCCCGCATCGCAGAGGGCGGGTTCTTCAACCAGAGCTGAGACGCAAGACCGGAAAAGCAGTACAGAGCAGCATGGAGCAGGGGAGAGGGAAGCACCGAACATGAGCGTGGTCCTGGATGTCGTCTACATCGCGCTGATGGTCTTCCTCATCGTGCTCATCTTCCGGTTGGTCATGGACTACGTCTTCCAGTTCGCCCGCTCATGGCAGCCCGGCAAGGCGATGGTGGTCGTTCTGGAGGCCACCTACACTGTCACCGATCCACCGCTCAAGCTTCTGCGGCGGGTAATCCCGCCGTTGCGTCTCGGGGGCGTGGCGCTCGACCTGTCCTTCTTCGTACTGATGATCATCGTCTACATCCTGATCTCGATCGTGAGTCGGCTGTGAGCGATGTGAACTACCGTCTTGCCGATGCCGACGACTACGTTGAGGTGAAGAGATGCCGTTGACCCCCGAGGACGTGCGGAACAAGCAGTTCACGACCGTCCGCCTCCGAGAAGGCTATGACGAGGACGAGGTCGATGCCTTCCTCGATGAGGTCGAAGCCGAACTGACCCGCCTGCTTCGTGAGAACGAAGACCTGCGTGCCAAGCTGGCCGCGGCCACGCGCGCTGCTGCCCAGAACCAGCAGAACATGCGCAAACCGCCCGAACAGGACCAGCAGCAGGGTGGCATGCCCCAGCAGGGTGGCATGCAGCAGCAAGGCGGCATGCAGCAGCAAGGCGGCATGCAACAGGGCGGTATGCAGCAGCAGGGCATGCCCCAGCAGGGAATGCCTCCGCAGGGCATGCGAGGCCCGGGCGGCCCGGTGCCCGCCGGCATATCGGGCCCGCCGCAGCAGCAGATGGGTGGCCCCATGGGTGGCCCGCCCCAGCTGCCGAGCGGTGCGCCGCAGCTGCCCGCCGGTTCCGGCGGTGGTCAGGGTGGTCCGCAGGGTCCCGGCCCGATGGGCCAGGGTCCGATGGGTCAGGGTCCGATGGGTCAGGGTCCGATGGGCCAGAACCCCATGCAGCAGCAGATGGGCCAAGGCCCCATGGGTCAGGGTCCGATGGGCCAGAACCCCATGCAGCAGCAGATGGGTGGTCCGATGGGCGGCCCCATGGGCGGTCCGATGGGCGGCCCCGGTCAGGGCCCCGGTGGCGACAGTGCCGCCCGTGTCCTCTCGCTGGCCCAGCAGACCGCCGACCAGGCGATCGCCGAGGCCCGTTCCGAGGCCAACAAGATCGTCGGTGAGGCCCGCAGCCGCGCCGAGGGTCTCGAGCGTGACGCCCGTGCCAAGGCCGACGCCCTGGAGCGGGACGCGCAGGAGAAGCACCGCGTCGCGATGGGCTCCCTGGAGTCCGCCCGCGCCACGCTGGAGCGCAAGGTCGAGGACCTGCGCGGCTTCGAGCGCGAGTACCGGACGCGTCTGAAGTCGTACCTCGAGTCCCAGCTGCGTCAGCTGGAGACCCAGGCCGACGACTCCCTCGCCCCGCCGCGCACGCCGGCCACCGCCTCCCTGCCGCCGTCCCCGGCGCCTTCCATGGCTCCGGCCGGTGCCGGCGCCCCGTCCTACGGCAACCCGGGCATGGGCGCTCCCGGTCAGTCGGCTCCGTCCTACGGCGGTCAGCAGCAGATGTCCCCGGCGATGACCCAGCCGATGGCGCCGGTGCGGCCGCAGGGCCCGTCGCCGATGGGCCAGGCCCCCTCGCCGATGCGTGGCTTCCTCATCGACGAGGATGACAACTGACGGCCAGTAGTACGCCTTAGGCGTCGGCAGCGTTCAAAGGGCGGGACCCCGGATCACGATCCGGGGTCCCGCCCTTTTACGCGTGCTGACAGCGATCATGGTGACGGAACCCGGCCGAGCCCGGCGGGCGCGCGGTCGCATACGGCCACGGCTCCGGCGCCGTGCTTCCGGCCCGCTCTACCTCGGGCCCCGCCGCGGACGCCCGACGCGCTCGCCGGGACGTGCCGGAGGCCGGCCGGACATACGGGAGGGCCCGGTTCCCCTGGGGGAGCCGGGCCCTCGTGGCCGTGCCTCGCGTCCTACGCCTTGCGCAGGCGGAAGGTCAGCGTCAGACCGTCGTCCGTGAACGGGGCGCCGAACGTGTCGTCCGCCTCTCCCAGGGCGAAGTCCGTGGCGAGGACCTCGTCGGCGATGAGGCCGGCGTGACCGGACAGGGCGTCCACGGTCGCCGGGTCGGTCGCGGTCCAGCGGAGCGCGATGCGGTCGGCGACGTCGAGGCCGCTGTTCTTGCGAGCCTCCTGGATGAGCCGGATCGCGTCCCGGGCCAGGCCCGCGCGGCGCAGCTCCTCGGTGATCTCCAGGTCGAGGGCGACCGTCGCGCCGGAGTCGGACGCCACCGACCAGCCCTCGCGCGGGGTCTCCGTGATGATGACCTCGTCGGGGGCCAGGGTGATCGTCTCGCCGTCGATCTCCACCGACGCCGTGCCCTCGCGCAGGGCGAGGGAGAGCGCGGCCGCGTCGGCGTTCGCGACGGCCTTGGCCACGTCCTGGACGCGCTTGCCGAACCGCTTGCCCAGGGCGCGGAAGTTTGCCTTGGCGGTCGTGTCGACCAGGCTGCCGCCGACCTCGGAGAGGGACGCCAGCGACTCGACGTTGAGCTCTTCCGTGATCTGCGCGTGCAGCTCGCGGTCGAGGGTGTCGAAGCCGCCGGCGGCGATCAGGGCGCGCTTCAGGGGCTGGCGGGTCTTCACGCCCGACTCCGCGCGCGTGGCGCGGCCCAGCTCCACCAGGCGGCGGACCAGGACCATCTGCTTCGACAGCTCGGGGTCGATCGCGGAGAGGTCGGCCTCCGGCCAGGCCGCCAGGTGGACGGAGTCCGGGGCGTCCGGCGTGACCGGCACCACGAGGTCCTGCCAGACCCGCTCGGTGATGAACGGCGTCAGCGGGGCCATCAGCTTGGTGACCGTCTCGACGACCTCGTGCAGGGTGCGCAGCGCGGCCTTGTCGCCCTGCCAGAAGCGGCGGCGGGAGCGGCGGACGTACCAGTTGGACAGGTCGTCGACGAACGCGGAGAGCAGCTTGCCGGCGCGCTGGGTGTCGTAGGCCTCCAGGGCATGCGTCACCTGGTCGGTGAGCGCGTGGAGTTCGGAGAGCAGCCAGCGGTCCAGGACCGGGCGGTCGGCCGGGGCCGGATCGGCCCCGCTCGGCGCCCAGCCGGACGTACGGGCGTACAGCGCCTGGAAGGCGACGGTGTTCCAGTACGTCAGGAGCGTCTTGCGGACGACCTCCTGGATGGTGCCGTGGCCCACCCGGCGGGCCGCCCACGGGGAACCGCCGGCCGCCATGAACCAGCGCACCGCGTCCGCACCGTGCCGGTCCATCAGCGGGATCGGCTCCAGGGTGTTGCCCAGGTGCTTGGACATCTTGCGGCCGTCCTCGGCGAGGATGTGGCCGAGGCAGACGACGTTCTCGTACGACGACTTGTCGAAGACCAGCGTGCCGACGGCCATCAGCGTGTAGAACCAGCCGCGGGTCTGGTCGATGGCCTCGCTGATGAACTGCGCCGGGTAGCGCGACTCGAAGAGTTCCTTGTTCTTGTACGGGTAGCCCCACTGCGCGAACGGCATCGAACCCGAGTCGTACCAGGCGTCGATGACCTCCGGCACGCGCGTGGCCGTCTGTCCGCAGTCGTCCTTGGGGCAGGCGAAGGCGACGGCGTCGATGTACGGGCGGTGCGGGTCCAGTTCGGACTGGTCGGTGCCGGTGAGTTCGGTGAGCTCCGCGCGGGAGCCGACGACGGTGAGGTGGTCGTCCGCGCAGCGCCAGATCGGCAGCGGGGTGCCCCAGTAGCGGCTGCGGGAGAGCGCCCAGTCGATGTTGTTGTTCAGCCAGTCGCCGAAGCGGCCGTTCTTGACCGTCTCCGGGAACCAGTTGGTCTTCTCGTTCTCCTGGAGGAGACGGTCCTTGACGGCCGTCGTGCGGATGTACCAGGACGGCTGCGCGTAGTAGAGCAGCGCGGTGTGGCAGCGCCAGCAGTGCGGGTAGCTGTGCTCGTACGGGATGTGCTTGAAGAGGAGACCGCGCTGCTGGAGGTCCTCGGTGAGCTTTTCGTCCGCCTTCTTGAAGAAGACGCCGCCGACCATCGGGACGGACTCCTCGAAGGTGCCGTCGGGGCGGACCGGGTTCACGACCGGCAGGCCGTACGCGCGGCAGACCTTGAGGTCGTCCTCACCGAAGGCGGGGGACTGGTGGACCAGGCCCGTACCGTCCTCGGTCGTGACGTACTCGGCGTTGACGACGTAGTGGGCCGGTGCCGGGAACTCCACGAGCTCGAACGGACGTTGATAGGTCCAGCGCTCCATTTCGGCGCCGGTGAAGGTCTCGCCGGTGGTCTCCCAGCCCTCGCCGAGCGACTTCTCGACGAGCGGCTCGGCGACGACGAGCCGCTCCTCGCCGTCGGTCGCGACGACGTAGGTGACCTCGGGGTGCGCGGCGACGGCCGTGTTGGAGACCAGCGTCCAGGGCGTCGTCGTCCAGACGAGGAGCGCGGCGTCGCCGGCGAGCGGACCGGAGGTGAGCGGGAAACGGACGTACACGGACGGGTCGACGACCGTCTCGTAGCCCTGGGCCAGCTCGTGGTCGGACAGGCCGGTGCCGCAGCGCGGGCACCAGGGGGCGACGCGGTGGTCCTGGACCAGCAGGCCCTTGTTGAAGATCTCCTTCAGCGACCACCAGACGGACTCGATGTACTCCGGGTCCATGGTCCGGTAGGGGTCCTTGAGGTCGGCCCAGTAGCCCATGCGGGTCGTGAGCGCTTCGAAGGCGTCGGTGTGCCGGGTCACGGACTCGCGGCACTTGGCGTTGAACTCGGCGATGCCGTACGCCTCGATGTCCTGCTTGCCGGCGAAGCCCAGCTCCTTCTCGACCGCCAGCTCCACCGGCAGGCCATGGCAGTCCCAGCCGGCCTTGCGGGCCACGTGGTAGCCGCGCATGGTGCGGAAGCGGGGGAAGACGTCCTTGAAGACGCGCGCCTCGATGTGGTGGGCGCCCGGCATGCCGTTGGCGGTGGGCGGGCCCTCGTAGAACACCCACTCGGGGCGGCCCTCGGACTGCTCCAGGCTCTTGGCGAAGATCTTCTGCTCGCGCCAGAAGTCGAGCACCGCGTGCTCGAGGGCGGGCAGGTCGACCTGGGCGGGCACCTGACGGTACTGCGGCTGCGTATTCAACGAGCTTCCTCCGGCGGACACACTGTCTTCCGTCGGAGGGACGAGAGCCGTCTTGCCTGTCTACGCCGTCTGCGGCGCGCTCCCGCGGTACCACCCTCCTTGGCCCTCCGGTGCGTCCTGCGCGCCGGTGAGCCCCCTCATTGGGGTCGCGATGCCGGTTCTACGGGCCCTCGCCTGTCGGCTGCGGCCTTCTTCCGGCGGCTCCGGGGTGATCTTCACGTCGCGCTCGCCCCCGGGCTCCCACCGTCCCCGGGTCGCTCTGGGCTGCGTACGCCGCTACTCGTCCCCATCCATGCTTTTCGCTCCGCCCAGTGTACGGCTCCCCGACGACAGCGGCCGACCGGTTTTCGGGGGCGTCGGGAGCGGAAGGGCGGCCGCTGGAAGATGACCCGAATGGTGGCTGCATGGGATGGTTCGTACTTTTGAATTCCGCGATGCCCCGCTCGGCGGATTACCCGGCGGGGAGCTGGGCACAACGGATGCAGGCCTTCCGCCTGGCGTGCGCGAGGCGGGCGAATCGGGCGGTGCGTCCCGTTGCCGCGGGCTCCAAGTCGATTTATCGTCCCAGCACGATTCGCGTGCAAGATCACAATATGTGAAGGGGCCGCGGCCATGGTGGCGAAGAAGACCGCCGTACAGCGATCGGCGTCCGACAGGTCAACGAGTGCCACCGGCGATGCGGCCAAGGACGTGAAGGCCGTGAAGACGGTGCGGTCCGCTGCCGCCGGTGGGGCGAAGAAGGCGGCGGCCAGGAAGAGCGCGGCCGCGAAGGCGGTGGCCCGAAGACCGGCGGAGGAGGCGGAGGAGGCGGCTGAGCCGGTCGGGCAGGACGGACCGGCCGAGAAGGCGCCCGCCATGAAGAAGAACGCCGCGAAGAAGGACGCGGTGAAGAAGAACGCGGTGAAGAAGGCGGCCGCGGACAAGACGGCTGCCGGAAGGACGGTCGCCAGGAAGGCGGCTGAGGCGGGGCCGGCGACCGGCAGGCAGGCGGCGGCCGGGAAGGCCGTCGCCGAGAAGCCGGCCGCCAAGCGGGTCGGCTCCGGGAAGGCGGCGGGCGGGAAGATCGTCGGCGCCGAAGGCGTGACCGGGACGAGTGCGGGCAGGAAGAGCACGGCCAAGAAGGTGGGCGCGGCCTCGGCCGCGGAGCAGACGGGAGCCACGACTGTGGTTGCGAAGAAGACTCCGGGTACGGCCACGGCGGCGAAGACCGCCGTTCCCAAGGCACGCCTCGCCGCGGCGGAGCCGGGCGAGCTCGCGGTGCGCCCCGGCGAGGAGCCCTGGACGCCGGAGGAGGTCGAGGAGGCCCGCGCGGAGCTCGACTCCGAGCAGGCGCGGCTGCGAGCGGAGCTGGCCTCGTCCGAGGCGGCCCTGACGGGGCTGATGCGGGACTCGGGGGACGGCGCCGGCGACGACCAGGCGGACACCGGGACGAAGAACATCACGCGCGAGCACGAACTGGCGCTGGCCGCCAACGCGCGCGAGATGCTGATCCAGACCGAGCACGCCCTGGAGCGGCTGGACGCCGGTACGTACGGCCTGTGCGAGAACTGCGGCCAGGCCATCGGAAAGGCCCGGATGCAGGCCTTCCCGAGGGCCACCCTGTGTGTCGAGTGCAAGCAGAAGCAGGAGCGCCGGTACTGATCACCTGGCCGCCTGGGGGTGTGCCGTACCCTCGTCCTCAGTCAGGTACCTAGGTTGAGGGACTCACGTGGCAGAGGCGGAGCGCGTCATCGGTACGCCGGACACCCCAGAGGCGGGATCGGAGCCGGATCAGTCGTCCGGACCGGGCGGGCAGGAGAGCACCGAGGCGCGGCCCAGGGGCAGGCGCCGCATCGCCGTGCTCTTCGCCGTCGCCACGTTCGCGTACGCACTCGACCTGGTCAGCAAGATGATCGTGGTCGCCAAGCTGGAACATCACGCGCCGATCGAGGTCGTCGGTGACTGGCTGAAGTTCGAGGCCATCCGCAACGCGGGCGCGGCCTTCGGCTTCGGCGAGGCCTTCACCATCATCTTCACGGTGATCGCGGCGGCCGTGATCGTGGTGATCGCCCGGCTCGCCCGCAAGCTCTACAGCCTGCCCTGGGCGATCGCCCTGGGGCTGCTGCTGGGCGGCGCGCTGGGCAACCTCACCGACCGGATCTTCCGCGCGCCGGGCGTCTTCGAGGGCGCGGTCGTGGACTTCATCGCGCCGAAGCACTTCGCGGTCTTCAACCTCGCCGACTCGGCGATCGTCTGTGGCGGCATCCTGATCGTGCTGCTCTCGTTCAAGGGGCTGGACCCGGACGGGACCGTCCACAAGGACTGACCGCCCGGCGGTTGTCCACAGGCCCGTACGGCGGTACCGGAGCCGTCCGGCATACTCGACGGGTGAGCACGATTCCCGAGACCCGTACCCTGCCCGTGCCGGACGGCCTGGAGGGCGAGCGCGTAGACGCCGCCATCTCCCGCATGTTCGGCTTCTCCCGTACGAAGGCCGCCGAGCTGGCTGCGGCGGGGAAGGTCACGGTCGACGGCTCGGTGGTCGGCAAATCCGAGCGGGTGATCGGCGGGGCCTGGCTGGAGGTCGAGATGCCGCAGGCGCCGGCTCCCGTGCAGATCGTCGCCGAGCCGGTCGAGGGCATGGAGATCGTGCACGACGACGACGACGTGGTCGTGATCGTCAAGCCGGTCGGCGTGGCCGCGCACCCGTCGCCCGGATGGAGCGGGACGACCGTCATCGGCGGGCTCGCCGCGGCCGGCTACCGCATCTCCACCTCCGGTGCGGCCGAGCGCCAGGGCATCGTGCACCGCCTCGACGTCGGCACCTCGGGGCTGATGGTGGTCGCCAAGTCGGAGCGGGCGTACACGTCGCTGAAGCGCCAGTTCAAGGAGCGCACGGTCGACAAGCGCTACCACACGCTCGTCCAGGGCCACCCGGACCCGACCAGCGGCACCATCGACGCGCCCATCGGCAGGCACCCCCAGCACGACTACAAGTGGGCGGTGACGGCCGAGGGCAAGCCGTCCGTCACGCACTACGACCTGATCGAGGCCTTCCGCGCGGCCTCCCTGCTGGACGTGAAGCTGGAGACGGGCCGTACCCACCAGATCCGCGTGCACATGGCGGCCCACCGCCACCCCTGCGTCGGCGACCTGACGTACGGCGCCGACCCCACGCTGTCCAAGCGGCTGGGCCTGACCCGGCAGTGGCTGCACGCCGTGCGGCTGGGCTTCGAGCACCCCGGCGACGGGCAGTGGGCGGAGTTCGCCAGCGACTACCCCGAGGACCTGAGCAAGGCTCTGGAGCAGGTCCGCGAGGAGACCTACGGATGAGCGGCACGCCCGCGTACGTGGTGCGGGTCGCCGGGGATCCCGCCGACCGGGAGGCGTGCTTCGCGGTGCGCAAGGAGGTCTTCGTCGGCGAGCAGGGCGTGCCCGAGGACCTGGAGTACGACGAGCACGACGCCGACGCCGTGCACGTGCTGGCGGTCGGCGAGGACGGGCTGCCGCTCGGCGCGGGGCGGCTGCTGTACGGCGAGGCGGCCGCGGCCAGGACCGGCGACCTGTCGGTGGGCTCGCTGGGGCGGCTCGCCGTGATGCGTGAGGCGCGCGGGCTGGGCGTCGGGGTCGCGCTGGTGCGGGCCATCGAGGAGGCCGCACGCGCGCGTGGGCTCGCGGCCGTGGACCTGCACGCACAGACGCAGGCGCTGGGATTCTACGAACGGCTGGGGTACACGGCGTACGGGCCGGAGGACCTGGAGGCGGGGATCGCGCACCGGGCCATGCGGCGTTCGCTGCGGTAGACGGTGGGCGTGCGACGCTGGGGGTCCGGATGTTCTTGATCGTCTAGACCCGGAGCGCTGACCGTGGACCAGTTGGCCCTGTTGTTCGTCCTGTTGCTCGGGGCCGTGGTGAGCGTCCCGGTCGGGGACCGGTTCGGTCTTCCCGCCCCGGTGCTCATGACGCTGCTCGGGATAGTCCTCGCGGTGCTCGACTTCGTGCCCAACGTGGAGATCCCGCCGGAGCTGATCCTGCCCCTGCTGCTGCCGCCCCTGTTGTACGCGGCGGTACGGCGGACCTCGTGGCGGCAGTTCGCGGCGAACGTGCGGCCGATCTTCCTGCTGGCCGTGGCGCTGGTGTTCGTCACGACGGTGTGCGTGGCCGCCGTGGCCCAGGCGATCGTTCCGGGGCTGCCGATCGCCGCGGCCGTCGCGCTGGGCGCGCTGGTCGCGCCGCCCGACCCGGTGGCCGCCACCGCCGTGGCCGGACAGCTCGGGCTGCCCCGCCGGCTGGTGTCCATCCTGGAGGGCGAGGGGCTGTTCAACGATGTGACGGCCATCGTGCTGTACCACGTCGCGATCGCCGCGGCCGTGAGCGGGTCGTTCTCGCCGTGGCGGGCCGGCCTCGACCTGGTGCTGTCCGCGGTGGTCGCGGTGGCGGTGGGCGTCGCACTGGGCTGGGGCGCGAACAGACTGCTGGACGTCCTCGGGGACACGACGCTGCAGATCGGGCTGACACTCCTGGTGCCGTACGCCTCGTACGTGCTGGCGGAGGAGTTCCACGGGTCCGGGGTGCTGGCCGTCCTGACCACCGCGCTGTTCCTCGCCGAATACGCCACCGACCCCGACGACGTGCTGACGCGGCTGGCCGGCCACACCTTCTGGGACATCATCGACACCCTCGTCACCGGCGTCGCGTTCGGGCTCATCGGCCTGGAGCTGCACAACGCGATCCGCACGGCGTCCGGGCGCTGGGGGGAGATGCTGGGGTGGGCGGCGGTGATCGTGGCGGTGGTCGTCGTCGTACGGCTGCTGTGGCTGCTGCCGGCGACCTGGCTGACGCAACGGCTGCACGCCAGGAAGGACCACCTCGAGGACATTCCGACGAACTGGCGGGAGACGCTCGTCATGTGGTGGTCCGGGATGCGCGGGGTGGCCTCGGTGGCGCTGGCGCTGGCCGTGCCGCTGAAGACCGACGACGGGAGGCCCTTCCCCGACCGTGACGAGATCATCTTCATCGCGTTCGGCGTGATCATGGCGACACTGGTCCTCCAGGGACTGACCCTGCCGTGGCTCGTGAAGCGGCTCGACGTGCAGTCGGACACCGACCGCGAGAAGGAGTTCGAGAAGGAGCTGGCGGTACGGGCGGCGAAGGCGGCGAAGCAGCGGCTGCGGGAGATCCAGACCGAGGAGGACCTGTCGGAGGAGCTGTCCGAGCAGATGCTGCGGCGGGCCTTCGACATCGGGCTGCGGATCAGCCCGGACGTCGGGGAGGACGAACGGCGCGAGGGCCACGACCAGCGGGTGCGGAGGCTGAAGCGGGTGCGGCGGATCCAGAGCGAGATGCTGAGCGCGGCACGGCACGAGGTGGTCGCGGCACGCAGCGAGCCGGGCGCCGATCCCGAGATCGTGGACCGCGTGCTGCGGCATCTGGACGTGCGCAGCCTCAAGTGAGCTGGGCGGGCGGCGACCCACGCGGTGACGTCGCAGGCCTGGGTTGACGGCGGGCCCGCTTTTCGGCGGACGACAGTCTCATGGCGGTCGCGTAAAACGCCACGCCCCCCGTCGGCGCCCGAAGTTACGCTCGGGCCATGGCACGCAATGTGGTGATCAGTGGAGGCGGGACGGGGATCGGACTCGCCGCGGCGCGGGTCTTCGCCGCGGACGGGGACCGGGTGCTGCTGCTCGGGCGGCGGGCGGAGGTACTGCAGAAGGCCGGGGTGGCCGGAGCGCTCACCCACGCCGCGGATCTGAGTGAGCCGGAGCAGGTGCGCGGGGTCGCCCGGTTCGTCGAGGCGGAGTTCGGGACCGTGGACGTGCTGATCCACAGCGCCGGGGGCGCCGGGCATGTGGAGCCGCCGAGCGACAGCGACGATCCGCTCGACCGGGTCGCGCACAACTGGACCGTCAACTTCCGGAGCAACACCCTCAGCGCCGCCCTGCTCACCGAGGCGCTGAAGGACCGGCTCGCCGCGCCGGGCGGGCGGGTGCTGTTCGTCAGCTCCATCGCCGCCTACCGGGGGTCGGGCAGCGGGGCGTACGCCGGCGCCAAGGCCGCTTTGCACCCGTACGCCCGTGATCTCGCCCGGGAGCTGGGGCCCCGGGGCGTCACCGCGAACCTCGTCGCCCCCGGGTATGTCGAGGACACCGGGTTCTTCGGGGACGCCATCGAGCCGGCGCGACGCGAGCGGCTCGTCGGGGAGACCTTCACCGGGCGGGCCGGGACGCCCGGGGACATCGCCGCCACACTGCACTGGCTGGCCTCCCCGGGCGCCGGTCACGTCACTTCGCAGGTCGTACAGGTCAACGGGGGTGCGGAGCGCGGGAACTGACGGTCAGCGGCCCGGCCGCGGTGGCTCGTGGGCGCGGCGGGCCGCACCGTCGGGGGAGGCGGACTGGCTGGGCAGACGGCTCGGAGGCAGCGCGGCGTCCGACGTGTTGACCTTCGGGAGCGCGTACGAGTGCTCCTTCGACAGCCAGCGGATCATCTCCTCACGGACCCTGACCCGCACCGTCCAGATGTCGTCGGCGTCCTTCGCCGTGACCAGGGCCCGCACCTGCATGGTGTTCGGAGTGGTGTCGGTGACGTCGAGCCCGCAGGCGCGGCCGTCCCAGGCCGGGCACTCGCGCAGGATGTCGCGCAGCTTCTCGCGCATGAGCTCCACCGGCGCCGTGTGGTCGACGTGCCAGTAGACGATGCCGGTCATCTGCGGCGTGCCGCGCGACCAGTTCTCGAAGGGCTTCGAGGTGAAGTACGAGACCGGCATCGTGATCCGGCGCTCGTCCCAGGTCCGCACGGTCAGGAAGGTCAGGGTGATCTCCTCGACCGTGCCCCACTCGCCGTCCACCACGACAGTGTCGCCGATGCGCACCATGTCGCCGAAGGCGATCTGGAGGCCGGCGAACAGGTTGCTCAGCGTCGACTGGGCGGCCACACCGGCGACGATGCCGAGGATTCCGGCCGAGGCCAGCAGGGAGGCGCCCGCCGCCCGCATGGGCGGGAACGTCAGCAGCATCGAGGCCGCGGCGACCACGCCGACGACGGCCGACACCACCCGCATGATCAGCGTCACCTGGGTCCGCACCCGCCGGACCCGGGCCGGATCGTGGTGCATGCGCGCGTAGCGCGTGTACGACGTCTCGACGATCGCCCCCGCGATCCTGATCACCAGCCAGGCCGCGGAGCCGATCAGCACCAGGGTGATGACCTGGCCGATCCCGGCCCGGTGGTCCGGCAGCAGCCGAGCGGCGTCGTACGACCCTCTCAGCATCGCCGCGCCCAGCACGAGCTGGTAGGGGATGCGGCCACGGCGCAGCAGACCCCACAGCGGGGTCTCGGAGTGCCGTCGGTCGGCCTTGCACAGCAGGCGGTCGGTGGCCCAGCCGATGAGGACTGTCAGCACGACCGAGCCGCCGACCACGATCACGGGGCGGAGCATGTTCTCCATGCCTTCGAACGTAACCGGGTCGGAGGGGCCTTGAACATGCGGTTTCTGTGAGGAGGCGCACGCACGGCGTTGTCAGCGCAGGCTGGGTTGTCAGCGCAGGCTGGCACCATGGGCACATGAACATCATGCTCTTTCACTCGACCTACGGTCCGCGGCCCGCGGTGCGCGCAGCGGCGGACCGGCTGCGTGCCGCCGGGCACGAGGTGTGGACGCCGGACCTCTTCGAGGGGCGCACGTTCGACACGGTCGAGGAGGGCATGGCGTACAACGAGGAGATCGGCAAGGACGAGCTGCTGAAGAGAGCCGTCCTGGCGGCCGCGCCCTACTCGGAGCGCGGGCTGGTGTACGCCGGTTTCTCGCTCGGCGCGTCGATCGCGCAGACCCTCGCCCTCGGCGACGCCAGGGCGCGTGGCCTGCTCCTCCTGCACGGCACCTCGGACCTGGCGCCGAACGTCTCGGTGGACGATCTGCCGGTGCAGCTGCATGTCGCGGAGCCGGATCCGTTCGAGACCGACGACTGGCTGAGCGCCTGGTATCTCCAGATGGGCAGAGCGGGCGCCGACGTGGAGGTGTACAGGTACACGGGAGCCGGGCACCTGTACACCGACCCCGAGCTGCCCGACTACGACGAGGAGGCGGCCGAGGCCACCTGGCGGGTGGCGCTCGGCTTCCTGGAGACGCTCCGGGAGGGCGCGGCCTGGACCGGGTCGTACGACGCGACCTAGACCGGGTCGTACGTCCGTTCCACCTTCTGCGTGCCGCTGCGCGTGCGGTACGAGCGGGACCAGGTGGAGGTCGCGGTGGTGCTGGTGCGGTCGGACAGGACGTAGTAGTCCATCTGCGCGCGCTCGGCGGTGATGTCCAGGACGCCGTAGCCGTGGCGGTCGGTGTCGACGAAGTGGACGTGCCGGTTCGCGGCCCGGATGATCGGGGAGGCGATCGCGGTGAGCGTGCCCTCGGGGACCTTCACGATGTCGTCGAGGTTGTCGGAGGTCACCGAGGTGACCACGAACTCCGTGGCGGCCGAGGCGGACAGCGGGTACGTCCCGGCGTCCACCGGCACGTCGTTGGCCCACGCCATGTGGATGTCGCCGGTCAGGAAGACGGTGTTGCGGATGGCGTTCGAACGCAGGTGGGCGAGGAGCTCGCGGCGGTCGTCGGTGTAGCCGTCCCACTGGTCGGTGTTGAGGCCGAGGCCCTCCTGCGGCAGGCCGAGCAGCTTGGCCAGCGGCTTGAACAGGTCCGCGGAGAGCGAGCCGATCGCGAACGGGGAGATCATCACCGAGTTGCCGACCAGCCGCCAGGTGGTGTCGGACGTCTTCAGCCCGGCCTTCAGCCAGTCGAGCTGGGCGCGGCCGGTGATCGTGCGGTCCGGGTCGTCCACGGTGCCGTTGCCGACGGCGACCTGCTGTGAGCGGAAGGAACGCAGGTCCAGCAGGGACAGATCGGCGAGCTTGCCGAAGCGCAGCCGGCGGTAGGTGGTCCCGGCGAGGGCGGGGCGGACCGGCATCCATTCGAAGTAGGCCTGCTTCGCGGCCGCCTGACGGGCCGACCAGGCGCCCTCGGCGCCCTCGGTGTGGTTCTCGGCGCCGCCGGACCAGGTGTCGTTGGCGAACTCGTGGTCGTCCCAGATCGCGACGACCGGCGCCTTCGTGTGCAGGGCCTGAAGGTCCGGGTCGGTCTTGTACTTGCCGTGCCGGGTGCGGTAGTCGGCGAGCGTGAGGATCTCGTGCGTGGGTGCCGTCTGCCGTACGACGGTCCCGCGCGTGCCGTACTCGCCGGTGCCGTACTCGTAGATGTAGTCGCCGAGGTGCAGCCAGGCGTCCAGGTCGCCGCGGGCCGCGAGGTGACGGTACGAGGAGAAGTAGCCGGCCTCCCAGTTGGCGCAGGAGACCACGCCGAAGCGCAGGCCCGGCACGGCCGCGTCCGCCGCCGGCGCGGTGCGGGTGCGCGCCACCGGGGAGTCGTTGCCGCCGGCCGAGAAGCGGAAGTAGTAGTCGGTGGCGGGCGCGAGGCCGCGGATGTCGGCCTTGACGGTGTGGTCGGACGCGGCGGTGGCGGTGGTCGAGCCCTTGGCGACGACGTTCATCAGTGCCTTGTCCGTGGCGACGACCCAGCTCACGTCGGTGTCCGGACCGAGCCCGGAGCCGGGTATCGCCTCGGCGGTGGGCGTCACCCGGGTCCACAGCAGGACACCGTCGGGCAGCGGGTCGCCGGAGGCGAGCCCGTGCAGGAAGACGGGAGCCTCGGCGGCGCGGGCGGGCAGCGCGGCGGCGAGCGGGCCGGCCAGCACGGCGGTCGCGGCCACGGCCTTGAGAGCCGTACGGCGGCGTGGCGACAGCGAGTTGGGGCGCTCTGACGGGATGTCGGCGCTCTCGGAGGATCTGTATCGACTGGTCACGGCCGATCAGATTACTGACCAGTACTACAAAAGAGCGGGCGAACGCCCAAAGTTCGCCCGCTCTTTCACGCAGTGTCGGATCCGGAGCCGATCAGCCCTTGAGAGCCGCGTTGATCGCCGTGGTGAAGTCGGCGACCGTCATCGGGGCGTTCCCCTGCCCGTCGGAGCCGGTCAGCGTCTTGCCGTCCATCTTCAGCGTCGGGGTGCCCGTGACACCGCTGGAGTCGAACGTCTTGGACATCTCCAGCGCCCACCGGTCGTAGGTGCCGTTCTTCACGGCGCTCTGGAACTTCGCGTTGCCCTTCAGCGCCGAGACCGTGTCCGCCACCTTGATCAGGTAGGAGTCGTCCTTGAACTTGTCCTCGGTCTCCGTGGGGTGGTACTTCGCCGAGTACAGCGCGGTCTTGTACTCGAGGAACGCCTCGGGGCCGACGTTGAGCGCGGCGCCCAGGGCGCTGAGCGCGTTCTTGGAGCCCTCGCCGGTCAGGCTGCGGTCGAGGAAGGTCGCACCGACGTACTGGATCTTGAACTTGCCGGTGTCGTAGTCGCTCTTCACCGTCGCGCCGACGGTCTGCTCGAACTGGGCGCAGACCGGGCAGCGCGGGTCCTCGTACATCACGAGCGTCTTCTTGGCGCTCGCCTTGCCCATGACGACCGTCGTGCCGTTCTTGCCGGTGGTGTTGGCCGGCGCGACGAGCTTGGCCTTCGCGGCGTCCTCCCAGTAGCCGGGCTTGTTCGCCTGGACGACGGCGTAACCTATGCCGCCGGCCAGGGCCAGCACGCCGACGACCGAGCAGGCGACGATGATCTGCCGCCTGACCTTGGCCCGCTTGGCCTCGCGCTCACGCTCGACGCGCAGCCGCTCCCGGGCCGCCGTCTTCGCCGCCGCGCTGTTCCGCTTGCTCATGGTGTTCTCCCGATGGACGCGCACTCGTGGTACGCGGAAGTTCGTGTGGGGACTGAGGTGGTGCTCGGGGGCCGGGTCTGTCGGACGTGCCGGTCCGGTCAGACCGCGGCGGGCGAGCACGGCGGTCCACGCCGTCCCAGGGAGTGCACGAGGATCCGCTCGCGGACGGTGGTCGTACGGCGCGTGGGCCGCGGCAGGCGGAGGGCCGCCGGGGCGCGTCGTACGGTCACGGCGGAGACGGCCAGCAGCAGCGGCCGGAAGGTGGTCGCGGTCGCCGCCCGCAGCAGCTGGGCCAGTGCCCGCTCGCCCCGGCGCAGCCAGGCGGCGGCGATCAGGCCGACGCAGACGTGCGCGGCGAGCAGCAGCCACGCGGTGGCCGGTTCGGCGTGGGCGAGGAGGCCGCCCAGCTTGCCGGCGTCGGTGCCGGTGACCTGGGCCAGCGGAGTGCCGACGGGGGTGCCGTCGCCGCAGAGCACGTCCCAGCCGACCGAGGCCAGCGGGCCGGCGACCGGGCCGCCGGCCCGGCCGTAGCAGACGTGCTGACCGGTGGTGAAGATCGTGTCGGCCGCCAGTTCCAGCGGGATCAGCAGGGCGGCGATCCGCCCGAAGCCACACTCCCGGCCGGCGAGCGCGTACGCGAGGGCGAACACGGCGGCCGCGACGGCGGCCACCGTGTTGAGCGGCAGCGGGGCCCGGGACAGCAGCACGTGCGACGCGGTACTGAGCGTCACGACGCATGCCGTGAACAGCGCCGCGCGTACGGCTCTGAAGCGGGTCCCGGATATGTCCATAGCGGAGGAGAGTGTGTCACGTGCTCCTGTAGGAGACCCCTAAAGGGTCCCTGTGAGAAGGCGTACTGTCACAGACCTGGGATCCGGCCGTTGCGGAACAGGTCGACGAAGATCTGGTGGTCGGCACGCGCGCGTGCGCCGTAACTGTGCGCGAAGTCGACCAGGAGCGGCGCGAAGCCGTCCTCGTCGGCCGCGATCGCCGCGTCGATGGCCCGCTCGGTGGAGAAGGGGACCAGGGACTCGCCGGAGGTGTCGTCCGCCGCCGCGTGCATGGTGGCCGTGGCCCGGCCCAGATCGGCGACGACGCCCGCGATCTCCTCCGGGTCGTCGATGTCGCCCCAGTCCAGGTCGACGGCGTACGGCGAGACCTCGGCGACCAGCTGGCCGGCGCCGCCCAGCTCGGTCCAGCCCAGCCACGGGTCGGCGTGCTGCTGGAGGGCGCGCTGGGAGATCACCGTGCGGTGGCCCTCGTGCTGGAAGTAGTCGCGGATCGACGGGTCGGTGATGTGCCGGGAGACGGCCGGCGTCTGGGCCTGCTTGATGTAGATCACGACGTCGTTCTCCAGGGCGTCGCTGTGGCCCTCGAGCAGGATGTTGTACGACGGCAGACCGGCCGAGCCGATGCCGATCCCGCGGCGGCCGACGACGTCCTTCACGCGGTAGGAGTCCGGGCGGGCCAGCGACGTCTCCGGCAGCGTCTCCAGGTAGCCGTCGAAGGCGGCGAGGACCTTGTAGCGGGTGGCCGCGTCCAGCTCGATGGAGCCGCCGCCCGGTGCGAAGCGGCGCTCGAAGTCACGGATCTCCGTCATCGAGTCCAGCAGCCCGAAGCGGGTCAGCGAGCGGGCGTCGCGCAGCGCGTCCAGGAGCGGGCCCTGCGCGGTGTCCAGGGTGAAGGGCGGCACCTCGTCGCTCTTGGCGCCGGTGGCCAGCGCGCGGATGCGCTCGCGGTACGCGCCCGCGTACACCTCCACCAGCTCGCTGATCTGCTCGTCGCCGAGTGCCTTCGCGTACCCGATGAGGGCGACGGAGGCGGAGAAGCGCTTGAGGTCCCAGGTGAAGGGGCCGACGTACGCCTCGTCGAAGTCGTTGACGTTGAAGATCAGCCGGCCCGTGGCGTCCATGTACGTGCCGAAGTTCTCCGCGTGCAGATCGCCGTGGATCCACACGCGCGAGGTGCGCTCGTCCAGGAACGGGCCGCCCCGCTTCTCGGCGTCGAGATCCTGGTAGAAGAGCCCCGCGGTGCCCCGGTAGAACGCGAACGCGGAGGCCGCCATCTTCCGGAACTTCACCCGGAAGGCGGCCGGGTCGGCGGCCAGGAGCTCGCCGAACGCGGTGTCGAAGACGGCGAGGATCTCCTCGCCGCGGTGCTCGTCGTTGAGCTGCGGAACCGACATCGCTGGGTGCCTCCTGGTGCATGACATGTACGACAGCGTCTCTGTCGTCTCCAACGGACGAAGGTACGCGGGAGTGCCCGTTTCCCCCCGGTGAAGGTACGCGGGGAAGCGGCTCCGGTGTCAGTCGTCAGGCATAGACTTCGACGCTGTTCCCCCGGACTGTCCGCAACCCGTGGGACACCAGTCGACCCGCGTTTCCCTTGGAGGCCGCAGCCGTGTCAAAGCCGCCGTTCACGCACCTGCACGTCCACACCCAGTACTCGCTGCTGGACGGTGCCGCGCGGCTGAAGGACATGTTCGACGCGTGCAACGAGATGGGCATGACCCATATCGCCATGTCCGACCACGGCAACCTGCACGGGGCGTACGACTTCTTCCACACCGCGAAGAAGGCCGGAGTCACCCCGATCATCGGGATCGAGGCGTATGTCGCCCCCGAGTCGCGGCGCAACAAACGCAAGATCCAGTGGGGCCAGCCGCACCAGAAGCGCGACGACGTCTCCGGTTCCGGTGGCTACACCCACAAGACGATCTGGGCGGCCGACGCGAAGGGCCTGCACAACCTCTTCCGGCTCTCCTCGGACGCGTACGCCGAGGGCTGGCTCCAGAAGTGGCCCCGGATGGACAAGGAGACCATCGCCCAGTGGTCCGAGGGCCTCATCGCCTCCACCGGCTGCCCCTCGGGCGAGCTCCAGACCCGGCTGCGGCTCGGCCAGAAGGAAGAGGCGCTGAAGGCGGCCGCCGAGTACCAGGACATCTTCGGCAAGGACCGGTACTTCCTGGAGCTGATGGACCACGGCATCGAGATCGAGAGCCGGGTCCGTGACGGCCTCCTGGAGATCGGCAAGAAGCTCGGCATCCCGCCGCTGGTCACCAACGACTCGCACTACACGTACGCGCACGAGGCGACCGCGCACGACGCGCTGCTGTGCATCCAGACCGGCAAGAACCTCTCCGACCCGGACCGCTTCCGCTTCGACGGCACCGGCTACTACCTGAAGTCCACGGACGAGATGTACGCCATCGACTCCTCGGACGCCTGGCAGGAGGGCTGCGCCAACACCCTCCTGGTGGCCGAGCAGATCGACACCACCGGCATGTTCGAGGCCAGGAACCTCATGCCGAAGTTCGACATCCCCGAGGGCTACACCGAGGTCAGCTGGTTCAAGGAGGAGGTCCGCCGGGGCATGGACCGCCGTTTCCCCGGCGGCGTCCCCGACGACCGGCAGAAGCAGGTCGAGTACGAGATGGACGTCATCATCCAGATGGGGTTCCCGGGCTACTTCCTCGTCGTCGCCGACTTCATCATGTGGGCCAAGAACAACGGCATCGCGGTCGGCCCCGGCCGAGGCTCCGCGGCCGGCTCGATCGTCGCCTACGCGATGGGCATCACCGACCTCGACCCGATCCCGCACGGCCTGATCTTCGAGCGGTTCCTCAACCCCGAGCGCGTCTCCATGCCCGATGTCGACATCGACTTCGACGAGCGCAGGCGCGTCGAGGTGATCCGCTACGTGACGGAGAAGTACGGCGCCGACAAGGTCGCCATGATCGGCACCTACGGCAAGATCAAGGCGAAGAACGCCATCAAGGACTCCGCGCGCGTGCTGGGCTACCCGTACGCGATGGGCGACCGCCTCACCAAGGCCATGCCCGCCGACGTCCTGGGCAAGGGCATCGACCTCAACGGCATCACCGACCCCTCGCACCCGCGCTACAGCGAGGCGGGCGAGATCCGCGCGATGTACGAGAACGAGCCGGACGTCAAGAAGGTCATCGACACGGCCAAGGGCGTCGAGGGCCTGGTCCGGCAGATGGGTGTGCACGCGGCCGGCGTGATCATGTCCAGCGAGCCGATCGTCGACCACGCCCCCATCTGGGTGCGGCACACGGACGGCGTGACCATCACGCAGTGGGACTACCCGCAGTGCGAGTCGCTCGGCCTGCTGAAGATGGACTTCCTCGGCCTGCGCAACCTGACGATCATGGACGACGCCGTCAAGATGGTGAAGTCCAACAAGGGCATCGACCTCGACCTGCTGGCCCTGCCGCTCGACGATCCCAAGACCTTCGAACTGCTCCAGCGCGGTGAGACCCTGGGCGTCTTCCAGTTCGACGGCGGCCCCATGCGTTCGCTGCTGCGCCTGATGAAGCCCGACAACTTCGAAGACATCTCCGCCGTCTCCGCGCTCTACCGTCCGGGCCCGATGGGCATGGACTCGCACACCAACTACGCGCTCCGCAAGAACAAGCTCCAGGAGATCACCCCGATCCACAAGGAGCTGGAGGAGCCCCTCCAGGAGGTCCTGGCCGTCACCTACGGCCTGATCGTCTACCAGGAGCAGGTGCAGAAGGCCGCCCAGATCATCGCCGGGTACTCGCTCGGTGAGGCCGACATCCTGCGCCGCGTGATGGGCAAGAAGAAGCCCGACGAGCTGGCGAAGAACTTCACCATCTTCCAGGCCGGCGCGAAGAAGAACGGCTACAGCGACGAGGCGATCACGGCCCTGTGGGACGTGCTGGTCCCCTTCGCCGGCTACGCCTTCAACAAGGCGCACTCCGCCGCGTACGGCCTGGTCTCGTACTGGACCGCCTACCTGAAGGCGAACCACCCCGCCGAGTACATGGCCGGGCTGCTCACCTCGGTGAAGGACGACAAGGACAAGTCGGCCGTCTACCTCAACGAGTGCCGACGCATGGGCATCAAGGTGCTCCCGCCGAACGTCAACGAGTCGGTGCACAACTTCGCCGCACAGGGCGACGACGTGATCCTGTTCGGCCTCGAAGCCGTGCGCAACGTCGGCACCAACGTGGTGGAGTCGATCATCAGGAGCCGCAAGGCCAAGGGCAAGTACGCCTCCTTCCCCGACTACCTCGACAAGGTCGAGGCCGTCGCCTGCAACAAGCGCACCACGGAGTCGCTGATCAAGGCGGGCGCGTTCGACACCCTCGGACACACCCGCAAGGGCCTCACCGCGCACTTCGAGCCGATGATCGACAACGTGGTCGCGGTCAAGCGCAAGGAGGCCGAGGGCCAGTTCGACCTCTTCGGCGGCATGGGCGAGGAGGAGACCAGCGAGCCCGGCTTCGGACTCGACGTCGAGTTCACGACCGACGAGTGGGAGAAGACGTATCTGCTCGCCCAGGAGCGGGAGATGCTCGGTCTGTACGTCTCCGACCACCCGCTCTTCGGCCTGGAGCACGTGCTGTCCGACAAGGCCGACGCGGGCATCGCGCAGCTCACGGGAGGTGAGCACGCGGACGGCGCGGTCGTCACCATCGGCGGCATCATCTCCGGTCTCCAGCGCAAGATGACCAAGCAGGGCAACGCCTGGGCGATCGCCACCGTCGAGGACCTCGCGGGCTCCATCGAGTGCATGTTCTTCCCGGCGACCTACCAGCTCGTCTCGACCCAACTCGTCGAGGACGCCGTCGTCTTCGTCAAGGGCCGCCTCGACAAGCGGGAGGACGTGCCGCGGCTCGTCGCGATGGAGCTCCAGGTCCCGGACCTGTCGAACGCGGGCACCAACGCGCCCGTGATCCTCACGATCCCGGCCACCCGGGTCACCCCGCCGATGATCAACCGTCTCGGGGAGATCCTCACCCACCACCGGGGCGACAGCGAGGTCCGGATCAGGCTCCAGGGCCCGACGAAGACGACCGTCCTGCGTCTGGACCGGCACCGGGTCAAGCCCGACCCCGCGCTGTTCGGTGATCTGAAGGTGCTGCTCGGCCCGTCCTGCCTGGCCGGCTGATCGCGGGAGACGACGGGAGAAGACACGCACCGAGGGGCGCGTCCGGTACCGGACGCGCCCCTCGGTGCGTCCGAGCCGCAACGGCCCGTGGCGCGGCAGTCAGTTGCCGAGGTCAGTTGTGGCCGAAGCGCTTCTGCCGGCCCTTGCGGGCGACATCGGCGGGCGTCACCTGCGCGATGCGCTGCTCGGCCTGCGACTCCATCGAGGAGTGCTGTGCCGCCTCCTGGCCACGCTCGGACTGCGGCTGCTTACGATCCTGTTTCTTGTTCTTGGCCATGGTGATCTGCCTCCTGTGGGGGATCTGAGGGCCAGAGACGGGACCAGATTCACATAGGCTGACTTACGACGCATTTCGGATAATTACCGTCTGTAACAGGGGTTGTCGGAGCGCAAGCCCTCGAAACGCCACGCCGAAGATCGAGTTCCGGCCGTTAACCCCCGCGCAGTCGGGCAGACTCGAAGGAAGCCCGAAGCAAACCTCCCGGAAAGAGGGTGAGTCGTGTGGACCGCTGCATCGTCCTGGTGGACGCCGGGTATCTGCTGGGGGCCGCCGCCAGTCTCCTCGCCGGAGAGCCCTCGCGATCGAGGATCACCGTCGACCACTCCGCCCTCGTCCAGGGTCTGCGCGAACAGGCCGAGTCCGAGACCGAGCGGCCGCTGCTGCGCATCTACTGGTTCGACGGCGCCCCGGACCGTGTCCCCCAGCCCGAACACCGCAGACTGCGGGTCATGCCCCGGGTGACCGTCCGGCTGGGCGCACTGACCCGCAGCGACGGCCGCTGGGCCCAGAAGGGCGTCGACGCCGCCATGCACGCCGAGCTGACCGAGCTGGCCCGCAACCGCGCCTGCTCCGACGTCGTGCTCGTCACCGGCGACGGCGATCTGCTGCCCGGCATGATGGCCGCGAAGGAGCACGGCGTCGCCGTCCACCTGTGGGCCGTCCAGGCCGCGGACGGCGACTACAACCAGTCCGAGGACCTGGTCGCGGAGGCCGACGAACGCCGCGTCCTGGACCGCACCTGGATCACCAAGGCCGTACGCGCCAAGGAGCTCGGCGGCACCTGCGCGCCACCGCCCGTGCCCCGGCCGGAGATCGCCGCGATCCTCTCCGCGCCGCTGCCCGACTCAGGCCTCGCCCCCACCGCCGAGCGGACCGAGGAGGCCGAGCACCCCTCCGCGGCCGGCGCCTCCGAGAACGGCGCCCAGGAGCGCGTGCCCGCCCCCAAGGGAGGCGTACCGACCCCCAAGGACCTGGCCGCCCTGCGCGCCCCCGGTGCCCCGGCCGCCCAGCAGCCCACCACCGCGACCCTGCGCTGGTCCTCCGACAAGGGCTGGGTCGACCGTCCCGGGATCGCCGCCGAACCCTCCGAGGTCGCCGCGATGCCGACACTCGCGCAGCTCACCACGGCGGAACAGCGGTGGGCCGACCGCGAGGAGGACATCACCACCGTCGGCGGCGACCCCTACGAGGTGGGGCAGGTCTTCGCCCGCCGGTGGATGGGGCGCCTCGGCGAACAGGGGCAGCTCCAGAAGCTGTCGGGCATGTACCCGCGGATCCCGCACCGCATCGACGGCGAGTTGCTGCGCTACGCGGCCCGCTTCGGACTGCTCGCGCACAAGGACGACCAGATCGACGAACACGACCGGTACGCCATCCGGGCGGGTTTCTGGCGCGAGATCGACGTACGGACGGCCGCCGAACACGCCCCGGCGGCGGACTGAGCGGGCCGCCCGGAACGCCCCGACGGCGAGCGGCGGTCCGCGACCCCGTAGTCTCGTCCTTTGTGAGTACGCGCGCGGCACCGCCCATTCGGCACGGGGACGAGGTCGTATGTGCCGTGCGCGGGCTGACCAAGACCTATCCGGCGGTCCGCGGCCGGCGCGGCACTCCCGCGACACCCGAGGTCCGGGCCACCGACGACGTGCGGCTCGACATCCGGCGCGGTGAGATCTTCGGGCTGCTCGGGCCGAACGGCGCGGGCAAGACCACCCTCGTACGGCAGATGACCGGGCTGATGCGGCCCGACGCGGGCAGCGTGGAGATCCTCGGGCACGACATCGTGCGCCACCCCGAGCGGGCCGCGCGGATCCTCGCCTACCTCGGGCAGGAGTCCACCGCCCTCGACGAACTCACCGTCTCGCTGGCCGCCGAGACCACCGGACGGCTGCGCGGCCTCGATGTGCGCACGGCGCGCCGGGAGCGCGACGCCGTCCTCGACGAGCTGGGCCTCACGCCGATCGCGGGCCGGCCGCTGCGCAAGCTGTCCGGCGGACAGCGGCGGCTGGCCTGCTTCGCGACCGCGCTGGTGGGGGAGCGGCCCCTGCTCGTGCTGGACGAGCCGACCACCGGGATGGACCCGGTGGCCCGGCGGGCCGTATGGGCCTCCGTGGACCGGCGGCGGGCCGAGCGCGGGGCGACCGTGCTGCTCGTCACCCACAACGTCATCGAGGCGGAGACCGTCCTCGACCGGGTCGCCGTCCTCGACCAGGGCCGGGTCATCGCCTGCGACACCCCCTCCGGGCTCAAGGAGCAGGTCGCCGACGAGGTGCGGGTCGAGCTGGTGTGGCGCGAGCGGGCGCCGCTGGACGTGCCCGAGGTCGCCGCGCTGCGCGAGCGGGCCGTGGAGTCGGGCCGCCGCTGGACGCTGCGGCTGGCGCCCGACGAGGCCCGCGCGGTCGTCGCCACCGTCACCGGCGGGGCCGCCTTCGCCGCCCTGGACGACTTCACGCTGGCCACGCCGAGCCTGGAGGACGTCTATCTGGCGCTGGGCGGGGCGGCACGGCAGGGGCTGGTACGGGCATGAGGGCGGCGAGAGCGCGGGGCGCCGAGGTGAGTGCGCGAGCTTCCGGGTCCGTATGGGACGGTATGAGAACCGCAGGGAAGAGGAGCAGCGCCACGTGAGTGTCGTACCCGCCGAGGTTCTGCCGGGAAGCGCCCGGGCCGTCACACAGACGGCGCCGCGCGCCGCCGCCGAGCTGGCCCCCCGCGCACGGCTGTGGCCGTCGCTGGTGGCCGTGTACCGGGCGCAGCTGTCCCGGGCACGGGTGGCGCGCATCCCGCTGCTGTTCGTGGCGACCTTCCAGTCGGTCGGCATCCTGATCATGATGCGGGGCGTGGTGGACGGCGGCCGCGAGGCGGAGGCCGTCGTGGCGGGCTCCGCGGTCCTCGTCGTCGCCTTCGTCGCGCTGAACCTGCTCGCGCAGTACTTCGGGCAGCTGCGGGCGAGCGGGGGGCTGGACCACTACGCGACCCTTCCGGTGCCGCCGGCGGCCGTGGTGCTGGGGGCGGCGGGAGCGTACGCGTCCTTCACCGTGCCGGGGACTCTCGTGACCTCGGTCTTCGGGTGCGTGCTGTTCGGGCTGCCGGTCACCCATCTGTGGGTGCTCGCGGCCGTGATCCCCCTGGCCGGCGCCGCGCTGTCCGGGCTCGGCGCGGCCTTCGGGCTGCTCGCGCCGCGGCCGGAGCTGGCCACCGTGCTGGGGCAGCTCGGCATGTCGGCGGCGCTGCTGCTGGGCGTGCTGCCGCCGGACCGGATGCCGGAGGCGGTGCGCTTCGCCCGCGACCTGCTGCCGTCGACGTACGGCGTCGAGGCCTTCGCCCGGACCTTCCGGGCCAGTCCCGACTGGGCGTTCGTCCTCGGTGACCTCGCCGTGTGCGCGGGGGTCGGCGTCGTGTCGCTGGCCGTCGCCACCTGGGCGTACCGCCGGGCCGCCGTCCGGTGACGCGCCGCTCGGGCGGGCCTGGCACGATGTCAGGGTGACCGCACCGCTGACTCCGCCTCCGCCGCCGCACGAACCGTCTTCGCACACGCCCTGGCCGCCGTCGCCCGACGGGTACGCGGGGATGGCCACCGCGCCCCACGACGTCGCGTACGGACAGGACGGGCCCGGCATGAAGACCGAACTGCGGGAAGCCGCCGTGATCACGGTCGCCGTCGCGCTCGCCGGGGTGCTGCTCGGGCTGCTGTGGGTGTGGCTGGCGCCGAAGGTGCCGCTCGTGGGTGACCTGGTGGACGACAACTGGGTCGTCTACTTCAAGGACACCGAGGGGGAGCAGGCGATCGGCGTGGACGGCACGTTCACCCTGCTGGCCCTGGCGTGCGGTGCCGTGAGCGCGGTGACGGTATTCCTCTGGCGGCGGCGCGGCGGGGTGCCACTGGTGGTCGCTCTCGGCGTCGGCGGGTTGCTCGGGTCGCTGCTGGCGTGGCGGCTGGGGGTGTGGCTGGGGCCGGACTCCGACGTGGTCGCGCATGCCCAGGCGGCGGGCAAGGGCGTCACGTTCTCGGCTCCGTTGAAGCTGGGGGCGAAGGGGGCGCTGCTGGCGTGGTCGTTCGCGGCGGTGCTGGTGCATCTGGGGCTCACGGCGTTGTTCGGGCCCCGGGACCCCGATCCGTATCAGGCGCACGGGGGTGTGCCGAAGGACGGGTACGGGGCGCCGATGGCCTAAGGGCTGTCGGCGTGATCCCCGGCGGGCGCACGACGACAGCCACGGCACGTCGCCGCGTTGTCGGAACGCCCGAATACATCCAGTCCGCGGACGTGCCTCCGCCTTGCGACGCACCGCATCCGATGCCCGGGGGCTGGGCTCGCAGACCGCCGCTTTCGCCTGGCCGGCCTCGCCCTCAAACGCCGGACGGGCTGTCTACGCGCGGGCGATCGGGGCCCGTACCGCTTCGGTGAGCCTGGTCAGGTCCATGGGGGAGAGTTCCACCTCCAGGCCTCTGCGGCCCGCCGAGACGCAGATCGTGGCGTGGGCCGAGGCCGAGGCGTCCAGGACCGTGGGGAGCCTCTTGCGCTGGCCGAGGGGGGAGATGCCGCCCCGGACGTAGCCCGTGGTGCGTTCCGCGAGGGCCGGGTCGGCCATCGCCGCTCGTTTTCCGCCCACCGCCGACGCCAGGGCCTTCAGGTCCAGGGAGCCGGCCACCGGGACCACCGCCACCGTCAGGGCGCCGTCCACGTCCGCGACCAGGGTCTTGAAGACCCGGTCGGGGGAGACGCCCATCGCCTCGGCCGCCTCCTCGCCGTAGGACGGGTGGCTCGGGTCGTGGTCGTAGGAGTGGACCGTGAAATCCACGCCCGCCGCCGTCAGGGCCACCGTCGCGGGCGTGCCTCCGGGCTGCTGCTTCTTCGGCTTCTTCGCCATGCGGGCCTTCAGTTGAGACTCGTGGGGCCGCGCGTCAGCTCCGACGCGGGCAGCGACGGCAGGCTGCGGATGATCGCCGTCTCCGCGCGCAGCAGATTCAGCTCGTCCCGCAGCCGGGAGGCCGTGTCGGGGGCCTGGAGCAGGCGCTGCTTGGTCGGGGTGTCCAGCATCATCGCGGCAGCCACCAGGTACGACACCACCGACGGGTCGTCCGGGAGGTCCGCGCCGGTGGCCAGCGAGCGTTCGCGGGCGCCTGCCAGGCGCTTCTGGTACTGGCGGAACGCGCGCAGCACACCCTCCGCGAGGGCGCCCGCCTCGTCGCCCGGGTCCTCGGGCAGTTCCTGCAGCTCGGCCGTCAGGAACGGGCCCGACGCGTCCACCGACAGCAGCTTCACGCGGGTCGTGCCCGTCGCCAGCACCTCGAAGGTGCCGTCGGCGCGCTCACGGATCGTCGCCGCGTCGGCCACGCAGCCCACGTCGTGGAACGCCTTGAGCGGGGCGTCGCCGAAGCCGGCCGAGGGGCCGCGCTCGGGCAGCGCGGTCGGGTCGGGCAGGCCCGGGGAGCTGGGTGCCACCTCGTGGCCGTCGCGGATGGCCACGACGGCGAACCGGCGCGATTCGTCCTCGGGGGTCTTCAACAGGTCGCGCATCATGGCGCGATAGCGCTCCTCGAACACGTTGAGCGGGAGCACGAGTCCCGGGAACAACGCCGAGTTCAGGGGGAAGAGCGGCAGACGGACGGTGGTCACGACGCTGAAGCCTAGTGGTCCGTGGGACGGGCTCGTTCGCCGTGCCCAATACCTGGATGCCACGGCGTGCGCTCGGACGGTCCCGAGCGCACTTCCTCGCGCACCGCCAGGAAGTGGCCGAGCGGGTCGTCCGACAGCCGGCTCCAGGGGAAGGACGTGGCGTACGGGCCGATCAGGCGCAGCTGCGCGAGGGCGTCGTCCCGGCGGCCCAGGCGCACCAGGACGCACGTCAGCACATTGCGGATCTCGGCCGGCCACGGGTCGGCGGACGGGAAGCGCGCGGACAGCGTGATGGCGCGGTCGGCGGCCGCGTCCAGCCGCTCGCGCGGCACCTCGGGCCCGCAGCCGTCGGCCAGGTACGCGAAAGCGGCCCGCGCCGGCAGCGCCTGGACCAGGGAGCCGGCCGGCGCGTCCTGCGCGGCCCGGTCCGCGAAGTCGAAGCACTCGCGGTGGGAACCGTGCCACGACTCGGCCAGATAGCGCTTGGCGGCCACATGGCAGCCGTAGTGGTGCGGGGCGCGGCGGACCGCCGCCTCCCACAGCTCGCCGAAGTACTTGTGCCCGGCACGCGCACCGCGCGCGTGGTCCAGGGCGATCCGCCACGGCACCGGGTCGCGGACGTCGCTCTGCGCGGCCGCCGTGATCAGCGGGCTCACCTCGCGCAGCAGCTCGGCCCGGGCGGGCGACCGCCAGGCCCGGTCCACCGCGAGCTGGGCGGCGACCAGCAGGACGTCCGGGTCGCGCGGGGCGGCGGCCCGCCACTCCTCGAACCACTCCGAACGTGAGTGCGCGAAGGACGCCAGCCGGGTCGCGTACCGGTCGCGGTACTCCCACTCGGCCCGTTCCCGGGTGTGGGCCATGAGCTGGGCGGCGGGAGCGTAGGCGCCCAGGCCGGCGGCGACCAGGGCGGGACCGAGACGGTCGTCGGGCACGTCGAGGAGCACCTCGTCGTCGGTGGGGAGCCCGGCGGCGCTGTGGGGGGCGGCGGCGTTCCGTGTCCTCCGGGAGGCCCGGGAGACGCGGATGAACGGGGGCAGCAGAGCCATGGTGTGGCCCATTGAAAAGCCGCGAGTTCAGATTGCGCCAGAGGGTTCCGGGACCTTCACGAAAGTTGTACACCGTACGGTCAAGGCGCGGTAAAACGTCACTGTGCGCGACTGTCGGCGCACCGGACGGCGGCCGGTCAGCCCCGGCGCAGCAGGCGCGTCGCCCCGGCCGCCACCGTCGTCGCCAGGATCCAGCCCAGCAGGATCAGCGCCGACGACAGCCACTGCCAGCCGCCGCGCAGCTGCCACTGGCCGGCCTGCCCCAGGTCGATGACCGGAAGCAGCAGGTCGAGGGCGAAGAGGGCGGGATTCCAGGGCGGGTGTCCGTCGCGGCTGACGGGCGGATGCGCCGCGTGTCCGAACGCCAGCGAACTCGCCGCCCACAGCAGCGCCATCCACACCGCCGCGCGGCCCGGCCGGTATCCGTAGGCGACCGTCCAGTCCTGTACGTAGCCCCAGAGCTTCGCGGCCGGCGGCAGGGTCTCGCGGCGCCGCCGCTGCTTGGCCAGCAGCACCTCGCGGGCGTCCTCGTCCTCCCCGCCCGCCCGCAGCACGGTGGCCAGCCGCTCGTACGGCTCGGGGGCGTACTCGGCGGTCGCCGCGGCCACCCAGCGCAGCCGCTCGGCCAGGGGGAACGGGCCCTGCGGCACCAGGTTCTCGTACGCGAAGCCACCCATGTGCACACTGCCGGGGCCCGGCCAGGCGCTCGCCCGGTCCACCAGGTTGATCACCCGCGCGCCCGACAGCACCACCTTGCCGCGCCCCGGCCGCTCCCCGAGGAAGCGCAGCTCGGGCGTCTGCACCCGGCGCAGCGACAGCTCCTGGTCCTCCGTGAACAGGAACCGGGCCCGCTCCAGGTCCACGGCGTCCCCGAACCGCCCGTCGTCCAGGCGTATCCCGCCCCGGCACTCGAAGCGCTGGATGCGCGTCCCGCGCGCGGGCGTCGTGCCGCTCAGCGCCTGGCCGCCGACACCGGCCGGGGTCAGGTACAGCGAGCGCTCCACCGTCAGCTGCGGCGCGTTCAGCGCGAGCCGCGTGTACGGGTTGGCCAGCCGCGCCCCGCGCAGGCTCAACGACACGCCGATCTTGGCGCTGCGCAGACTGAGCTCGCCGTGCGATTCGAGCAGCTCGGCCTGGAGGTCCTGGCCGACCGTCATGCCGTCGGCGGCGATCGAGCGGCCGGTGCGGTCCCGGTAGACGATCGCCTGGTTGAGCAGCAGGTCGGTGCCGATGTGCGCGTCGGTGAGCCGGACGCCGTTGTGGAAACGGCAGCGGGGGAGGTGAAGATCGCCCTCGGTGTGCACCCGGGCCGCCTCCAGACGCGGCACCGAGCAGTCCACCATCCGCAGCGTCGTGAACCGCGCCTCCGGCAGCAGCACCTCCCGCTCGAACCGGCAGCGCTTCATCTCCAGGTACGGCACCACCGTGCCGCCCGCGAGGTCCAGGGTGCCGCTGATCTGCACGCCCGCCAGCTTCAGCGAGGAGACCCGGCCGGCCAGCGCGGGCGGCCCGTCCAGCAGCAGCCAGGCGACGATCCGCGCCCGCACCGTCCGCGACCCGCCCCACGGATGCCCGCCGTGCGGGTCGTCGACGACCGTGTCCCCGCTGCTCAGGTCGTACACGCTGCCGTTGCGGAAGGCCTGCCACATACCGGCCTCGGCGGCGGTCAGGTCGTCCGGCAGATCGCCCGGATCGTCTCCCGTGCGGATGGCGCCGGCCCCGTCGGTCACACCATGCACCCCCTTCGTCACTCGCGGTTTCGCACAGCAGTTCATGCCCCGTGAGTCGGCGTCCGAACGCCGGCGCCGCCGTGCCTTTCGGGAGGACACTCCTGGGGCCGCCCGGTCCTCCGGGTTCCGGCCAGGCTCTGTATCAGCCATTGATACACGCGGACGACGCCCGATCCCGGTCTGAGAGAATTGACCCTGTGATCTCCCGAATCGATCTGCGCGGCGACGCCCTCCCCGAGGGACCCGCCCTGCGCGACCTGCTGCCCCGAGCCGACTTCGACGTCTCGGCCGCCCTGGAGAAGGTGCGTCCGATCTGCGAGGCCGTGCATCATCGGGGCGACGCGGCGCTGATCGACTTCGCCGAGAAGTTCGACGGAGTGCGGCTGGAATCCGTCCGCGTCCCCGCGCGCGCGATCGCGGACGCGCTCGAGCGGCTCGACCCGGCCGTGCGCGCGGCCCTGGAGGAGTCCATCCGCCGCGCCCGTCTCGTCCACCGCGAGCAGCGCCGTACGACGCACACGACCCAGGTCGTGCCCGGTGGGTCCGTGACCGAGAAGTGGGTGCCCGTCGAGCGGGTCGGGCTGTACGCGCCCGGCGGCCGTTCGGTCTACCCCTCCTCCGTGGTCATGAACGTCGTCCCGGCCCAGGAGGCCGGCGTCGGGTCCATCGCGCTCGCCTCCCCGGCGCAGGCCGACTTCGACGGTCTGCCGCACCCGACGATCCTCGCCGCGTGCGCGCTGCTCGGCGTCGACGAGGTGTACGCGGCCGGTGGCGCGACCGCCGTCGCGATGTTCGCGTACGGCACCGAGTCCTGCGCGCCCGCCAACATGGTGACCGGCCCCGGCAACATCTGGGTCGCCGCCGCCAAGCGCTACTTCGCGGGCAGGATCGGCATCGACGCCGAGGCGGGACCGACCGAGATCGCGGTCCTCGCGGACTCCACGGCCGACCCCGCCCACGTCGCCGCCGACCTGATCAGCCAGGCCGAGCACGACCCGCTGGCCGCCGCGGTCCTGGTCACCGACTCCGTCGAGCTGGCGGACGCCGTGGCGAAGGAACTGGAACCGCAGGTCGCGGCCACCAAGCACATCGAGGACCGGATCGTCCCGGCGCTCGCCGGCCGGCAGTCGGCGATCGTGCTGGTCGACGGTGTCGACGAGGGCCTGCGGGTGGTCGACGCGTACGGCGCCGAGCACCTGGAGATCCAGACGGCGGACGCCGCCGCCGTGGCCGACCGCGTCAGGAACGCGGGCGCGATCTTCGTCGGACCCTGGGCGCCGGTCTCCCTCGGCGACTACGCCGCCGGGTCCAACCACGTGCTCCCCACGGGTGGCTGCGCCTGCCACTCCTCCGGGCTGTCCGTGCAGTCCTTCCTCCGGGGCATCCACATCGTCGACTACACGCGGGACGCGCTGGCCGAGGTCGCGCACCACGTGGTGACGCTGGCGGAGGCGGAGGACCTGCCGGCCCACGGGGCGGCGATCAAGGCGCGGTTCGACTGGAAGGTACCGACGAGCAAGTGAGCTTCGGAATCGACGATCTCCCCGTACGGGACGAGCTGCGCGGCAAGTCCCCCTACGGCGCGCCCCAGCTGGACGTCCCCGTACGGCTCAACACCAACGAGAACCCCTACCCGCTGCCCGAGCCGCTGGTCGAGCGGATCGCCGAGCGGGTGCGCGAGGCGGCCCGCGACCTCAACCGGTACCCGGACCGGGACGCCGTCGAGCTGCGGACGCAGCTCGCGAAGTACCTCACCGACACCGCGAAGTACGAGGTCGGCCCGGCCGACGTGTGGGCGGCGAACGGCTCCAACGAGATCATCCAGCAGTTGCTGCAGACCTTCGGCGGACCCGGCCGTACCGCGATCGGCTTCGAGCCGTCGTACTCGATGCACGGGCTCATCGCGCGCGGCACGGGCACGGGATGGATCTCGGGTCCCCGCAACGAGGACTTCACCATCGACCTCGCGGCGGCGCAGCGGGCCATCGCCGAGCACCGGCCCGACGTCGTCTTCGTCACCACCCCCAACAACCCCACCGGCACCGCGGTCCCCGCCGAGACGGTCCTCGCGCTGTACGAGGCGGCGCAGCACGCCAAGCCGTCGATGGTCGTGGTCGACGAGGCGTACATCGAGTTCAGCCACGGCGACTCACTGCTGCCGCTGCTCGAAGGCAGGCCGAACCTCGTCGTCTCGCGCACCATGTCGAAGGCCTTCGGCGCGGCCGGCCTGCGCCTCGGCTACCTCGCCGCGCACCCCGCGGTGGTGGACGCCGTCCAGCTCGTCCGGCTGCCGTACCACCTGTCGGCCGTCACCCAGGCGACGGCGCTGGCCGCACTGGAGCACACCGACACGCTGCTGAAGTACGTCGAGCAGCTCAAGTCGGAGCGTGACCGGCTGGTGAGCGAGCTGCTCGCGATCGGCTACGAGGTCACGGCGTCCGACGCCAACTTCGTGCAGTTCGGGCGGTTCGCAGACGCCCACGAGGTCTGGCGGCGGATCCTCGACCGGGGCGTCCTGGTCCGGGACAACGGCGTGCCCGGCTGGCTGCGGGTCACCGCCGGAACACCCGAAGAGAACGACGCGTTCCTCGACGCGGTCCGTGAAGTGATGGGCTTTGCGGGGGACACCCCCGCACCCCCGAAGGAGCAGAGCGCATGAGCCGCGTAGGACGTATAGAGCGCACGACGAAGGAGACGTCGGTACTCGTCGAGATCAACCTCGACGGCACCGGCAAGGTCGATGTGTCGACCGGTGTCGGCTTCTACGACCACATGCTGGACCAGCTCGGCCGGCACGGGCTGTTCGACCTGACCGTGAAGACCGACGGCGACCTGCACATCGACTCCCACCACACCATCGAGGACACCGCCCTCGCGCTCGGCGCCGCCTTCAAGCAGGCCCTCGGCGACAAGGTGGGCATCTACCGCTTCGGCAACTGCACGGTCCCGCTGGACGAGTCCCTCGCCCAGGTCACCGTCGACCTCTCCGGCCGTCCGTACCTCGTCCACACCGAGCCCGAGAAGATGGCTCCGATGATCGGCGAGTACGACACCACGATGACCCGGCACATCCTGGAGTCCTTCGTCGCCCAGGCGCAGATCGCGCTGCACGTGCACGTGCCCTACGGGCGCAACGCGCACCACATCGTGGAGTGCCAGTTCAAGGCGCTCGCCCGCGCCCTGCGCTACGCCGCCGAGCGCGACCCGCGCGCGGCCGGCATCCTCCCCTCCACGAAGGGCGCGCTGTAAGTCATGAGCGGACTGTCGACCGTCCTGATCGTCGTCGGCCTCTTCCTGGCCGGCGGCATCTACTCCTTCGTCAAACAGCAGATGCCGAAGAGCCTGATCGTGCTGCTCTCGATCGGCGCCGCGATGTGTCTCCTCGCCGGCGTCGTGAGGCTGGAGGTGTGGAATTGAGCGCCGCTTCGAAGAGCCCGAAGAAGGTCGTCGTCTTCGACTACGGCTTCGGCAACGTCCGCTCCGCCGAGCGCGCGCTCGCGCGCACCGGGGCCGACGTCGAGATCACCCGTGACTTCGACACGGCCATGAACGCCGACGGGCTGCTGGTGCCCGGCGTCGGCGCCTTCGCCGCCTGCATGCGCGGCCTGAAGGAGGCCCGCGGCGACTGGATCATCGGCCGCAGGCTGTCCGGCGGCCGCCCGGTGATGGGCATCTGCGTCGGCATGCAGATCCTGTTCGCACGCGGCATCGAGCACGGCGTGGAGACCGAGGGCCTCGACGAATGGCCCGGCGCGGTCGAGCCGCTGCAGGCCGAGATCGTGCCCCACATGGGCTGGAACACCGTCGACGCCCCGGCCGGCTCCGAGCTCTTCGCCGGACTGGACGCGGACGCGCGCTTCTACTTCGTGCACTCCTACGCCGTGCAGGACTGGTCCCTCGACGTGCACAACCCGCTGCTGCGGGCGCCGAAGGTGACCTGGTCGACCCACGGCAAGCCGTTCGTGGCCGCCGTGGAGAACGGCGCCCTGTGGGCCACGCAGTTCCACCCCGAGAAGTCCGGCGACGCCGGAGCCCAGCTCCTCACCAACTGGATCGGAACACTGTGAGCAAGCTCGAACTCCTCCCCGCCGTCGACGTCCGCGACGGCCAGGCCGTCCGGCTCGTACACGGCGAGTCGGGCACCGAGACCTCCTACGGCTCCCCGCTCGAGGCCGCCCTCGCCTGGCAGCGCTCCGGCGCCGAGTGGCTGCACCTGGTCGACCTGGACGCCGCGTTCGGCACCGGCGACAACCGCGCGCTGATCGCCGAGGTCGCGGGCGCGATGGACATCAAGGTGGAGCTGTCCGGCGGCATCCGCGACGACGCCACCCTCGCCGCCGCCCTGGCCACCGGCTGCACCCGGGTGAACCTGGGCACGGCCGCCCTGGAGACCCCCGAGTGGGTCGCCAAGGTCATCGCCGAGCACGGCGACAAGATCGCCGTCGGCCTGGACGTCCGGGGCACCACCCTGCGCGGCCGCGGCTGGACCCGCGACGGCGGCGACCTCTACGAGACGCTGGAGCGCCTCGACAAGGAGGGCTGCGCCCGCTACGTCGTCACCGACATCGCCAAGGACGGCACGCTCCAGGGACCGAACCTGGAACTGCTGAAGAACGTGTGCGCGGTGACGGACCGCCCGGTCGTGGCGTCCGGCGGCGTGTCCTCCCTCGACGACCTGCGCGCCATCGCCGAACTGGTGCCCCTCGGCGTCGAGGGTTCCATCGTCGGCAAGGCCCTGTACGCCGAGGCGTTCACCCTGGAAGAGGCCCTGGAGGCGGTCGCACAGTGAGCGAGCTGCGACGCGTCACGACCGGAGCGCCCTGGGAGGAGACCTTCGGGTACTCCCGCGCGGTGGAACTGCCGAACGGCCTGGTGCTGGTCTCCGGCTGCACCTCGATAGTGGACGGCGAGATCGCCGGCGGCGGTCCCTACGAACAGACGGTCAACGCCTTCAAGGTCGCGTTCGCGGCCCTGGGGCAGCTGGGCCTCGGGCGCGACGACGTCGTGCGCACCCGCATGTACATCACCCACGCGCGGGACGTGGACGATGTCGGACGCGCTCACAAGGAGCTGTTCGACGCCGTCCGGCCCGCCGCGTCCATGCTCATCGTCGCCGGCCTCGTGGACCCCAGTCTGGTCGTCGAGGTCGAGGTGGAGGCGTTCCGAGGGGAGCCCGCAGCATGACGCTCGCCGTACGGGTCATCCCCTGCCTGGACGTGGACAACGGCCGGGTCGTCAAGGGCGTCAACTTCCAGAACCTGCGCGACGCGGGCGACCCCGTCGAGATGGCCAAGGTGTACGACACCGAGGGCGCCGACGAGCTGACGTTCCTGGACATCACCGCCTCGTCGGGCAACCGCGAGACGACGTACGACGTGGTGCGCCGCACCGCCGAGCAGGTGTTCATCCCGCTGACCGTCGGCGGCGGGGTGCGTACCCCCGAGGACGTCGACAAGCTGCTGCGGGCCGGCGCGGACAAGGTGGGCGTCAACACGGCCGCCATCGCCCGCCCGGAACTGATCAAGGAGATCGCCGAGCGGTTCGGCAGCCAGGTGCTGGTGCTGTCGGTGGACGCCCGGCGGACCCCCGCGGGGACCTTCGAGGTGACCACCCACGGCGGCCGCAAGGGCACCGGCATCGACGCGATCGAGTGGGCGCACCGGGCGGCGGAGCTGGGCGCGGGCGAGATCCTGCTCAACTCGATGGACGCGGACGGCACGAAGGACGGCTACGACCTGGAGATGATCGCCGCCGTCCGCAGGCACGTGACCGTCCCGGTGATCGCCTCCGGTGGCGCCGGCCGGCTCGCCGACTTCCCGCCGGCCGTCGAGGCGGGCGCGGACGCGGTGCTCGCCGCGTCGGTGTTCCACTTCGGCGACCTGCGGATCGGCGAGGTCAAGGACGCGCTGCGGCAGAGCGGACACCCCGTGCGCTGAGCTCACTCCTTCGGCTGAGCCAGCTGCACCAGGTTGCCCACCGTGTCGTCCAGGACGGCCGCGACGACCGGACCCTGGTCCTGCGGAGGCTGGGTGAAGCGCACACCCAGCCCACGCAGCCGCTCGTACTCCGCCTCGATGTCGTCGACGGAGAAGACGATGCACGGCAGTCCCGCCTCCCGCAGGGCCGTGCGGTACGGCTCCGCGATGGGGCCCTGGCCGGGCTCCAGCAGCAGCTGGAGATCCTGCTGGGCCCCGTCCGCCGCGCCCACGGTGACGAGCAGCGTGCCTCCGCCGAGATCCATGTGCAGCCGTGTCTCGAACCCGAGGACCTCCGTGTAGAACGCGTGGGCCTTCGGGACGTCGTCGACGTACACGCCCGTCATGGCGACCTTGATCATGTCCGGCCCTCTCAGATCCCGAGCTGCTTGCCGCCGTGCAGCCTGGCGATCGCGTCCTTCTCGCCGTCCAGCTCCACCTCGGCGGCGCTCTGCCGGCCGTACAGGAACAGCAGCAGTTCCGACGGCTCCCCGGTGGCCGTCACGACCGGCGTGCCCCGGTTGGCGACCGCCGTACGGCCGTCCGGGCGCCGCAGCACCAGACCGGTCGGGGTGCCGCGGCCCATCAGACGCGCGGTGCGCTCCAGGCGGGACCACAGGGCGTCCTGGAAGACCGGGTCGAGCTCGCGCCGGGCCCAGTCCGGCTCGGCACGGCGGACGTCCTCGGTGTGGACGTAGTACTCGATCGTGTTGGACGCCTCGTCGAGCTGCTTGAGCTGGAAGGGCGAGAAGCGCGGCGGACCCGTGCGGATCAGCTGGATCAGCTCCTCGTACGGCTTGGCGGCGAACTCCTCCATCACCCTGTCCAGGCGGGACGCGAGCTGCTTGATCAGAATGCCCCCGGCGGCGTCCGGACGGCGCTCGCGCACCACCACGTGCGCGGCCAGATCCCGGGTCTGCCAGCCCTCGCAGAGGGTCGGGGCCTCGGGGCCCGCCGTTTCCAGGAGGTCGGCGAGCAGGAGTCGTTCACGCTTGGCGAAAGTCGACATGCCGTCAGCCTACGACTGCGCGGAAGGTCCGCACACCCGTCGCCCGACCACCACCCCTCACCGAGTCGCTTCGCGCCGCTCCTTCCCATCCAGTGGACGCGGGCCGTCACCGTCAGTGGCGCGCGGCACAATGGCAGGCATGACCAGCACGCCCCTGCCCAGCCGCCTCGACCCCGAGATCGCCGCGCGCCTCAAGCGCAGCGCCGACGGCCTCGTCCCCGCCATCGCCCAGCAGTACGACACCGGTGAGGTGCTCATGCTCGGCTGGATGGACGACGAGGCGCTGCACCGCACGCTCACCACCGGCCGCTGCACCTACTGGTCGCGCAGCCGCAGGGAGTACTGGGTCAAGGGCGACACCTCCGGCCACTTCCAGTGGGTGAGGTCCGTGGCCCTCGACTGCGACGCCGACACGGTGCTCGTCAAGGTCGACCAGGTGGGCGCCGCCTGCCACACCGGCGCGCGCACCTGCTTCGACGCCGACGTTCTGACCGAGAACGCCGATTCCGGCGTACCCGCCACGGATCAGTAAGGTCAGCCGCCATGGACCTCGAGACGTTCCGCAAGCTGGCCACCGACCGCCGCGTCATTCCGGTCACCCGCAAGCTCCTCGCCGACGGCGACACCCCGGTCGCGCTCTACCGCAAGCTCGCCGCCGAGCGCCCCGGAACCTTCCTGCTGGAGTCCGCGGAGAACGGCCGCTCGTGGTCCCGGTACTCCTTCGTGGGCGTTCGCTCCGCCGCGACCCTCAGCGCGCGCGACGGCCAGGCCCACTGGCTCGGCACCCCGCCCGTCGGAGTCCCGCTGGACGGCGACCCGCTCGCGGCCCTGCGCGCCACCATCGAGGCCCTCCACACTCCTCACCAGGAGGGCCTGCCGCCCTTCACCGGCGGCATGGTCGGCTACCTCGGCTACGACATCGTGCGCCGCCTGGAGAAGATCGGCCCCGGCGACCGCGACGACCTGAGGCTGCCCGAGCTGACCATGCTCCTGACCAGCGACCTCGCCGTCATGGACCACTGGGAGGGCTCCGTCCTGCTGATCGCCAACGCGATCAACCACAACGACCTCGACACGGGCGTCGACGAGGCCTACTCGGACGCGGTGGCCCGGCTGGACGCCATGGAGGCCGACCTCTCCCGCCCCGTCGCCCAGCCCCCGGCCGTCCTCCCGCCCTCCGAACTCCCCGAGTACAGCGCCCTGTGGGGCGGCCCCGACTTCCAGGGAGCCGTCGAGGACATCAAGGAGCGCATCCGCGCGGGCGAGGCCTTCCAGGTCGTGCCCTCCCAGCGCTTCGAGACGGCGTGCACGGCGAGCGCGCTGGACGTCTACCGGGTGCTGCGGGCGACGAACCCCTCCCCGTACATGTACCTGTTCCGCTTCGACGGCTTCGACGTCGTGGGCTCCTCCCCGGAAGCCCTCGTCAAGGTCGAGGACGGCCACGCCATGGTCCACCCCATCGCCGGCACCCGGCACCGCGGGGCCACCCCGCAGGAGGACCAGGCCCTCGCCGACGAACTGCTCGCCGACCCCAAGGAGCGCGCCGAGCACCTCATGCTCGTCGACCTCGGCCGCAACGACCTGGGCCGGGTCTGCGAACCCGGCTCGGTCGAGGTCGTCGACTTCATGTCCGTCGAGCGGTACTCGCACGTGATGCACATCGTCTCGACCGTCACCGGGAAGGTCGCGGCGGGCCGCACCGCCTTCGACGTCCTCACCGCCTGCTTCCCGGCCGGCACCCTCTCCGGCGCCCCCAAGCCGCGCGCCATGCAGATCATCGACGAACTCGAGCCGTCCCGCCGCGGCCTGTACGGCGGCTGCGTGGGCTACCTGGACTTCGCGGGCGACTCCGACACCGCCATCGCCATCCGTACGGCCCTCCTGCGCGACGGCACCGCCTACGTCCAGGCCGGCGCGGGAATCGTCGCCGACTCCGACCCGGTCGCCGAGGACCAGGAGTGCCGCAACAAGGCGGCGGCGGTCCTGCGCGCGGTCCACACGGCCAACCGGCTGGCCGGGTAGGGCGCTTCCGGACACCGGCCGCCGGACACCGCCGAGGTGCCTTTCCGAAGATAGGACGCGTCTCACGTGAGCCCCGGGTGACGGTTCGCCCGGGGTTCAGGCGATAGTGGAGTACGTGACTGCTGTTCCGCACCCCCGATCCGAAGCCGCCGCCCCCGCCGGGTCCGGCCGCCGGAGCCTCGCGCTCGCCCTGCTGTTCGGCGCGCTGGGCTCGGCCGTGACCCTGTTGTCCACCCGGCAACGCTGGTCGGACGGCACGGCCACGGTGGCCGGCGGCGCCTTCCCGCTGACCGCCAGGGGCAGCGACGTCACGGGCGTGCCCGCGGCGCTCGCCATAGCGGCCCTCGCCGCGCTCGTCGCCGTGTTCGCCGTCCGCAGGACCGGCCGCTTCGCGGTCTCCGCCCTGCTCGCGCTCTCCGGCGCCGGCATCATGGCCGCCGCCCTGCTCGGCGCCTCCGACGGCTCCGCGCTCGACGAACAGGCCGCGCGGGCCTCCGGCGACACCTCGGCGACCGTCGCCTCGTTCAGCCACACCGCCTGGCCCTACGCCGCGGCCGCGGGCGGCGCCCTGATCCTCCTGGCCGGCCTGCTCGCCCTGCGCTACGGCCGCCTGTGGCCCACCATGTCCGGCCGTTACGAACGCGACGGCACCCCCCGCCCCCGGCGCGCGGCCAAGCCCGTCGACCCGGACCGGCCCGAGGACATGTGGAAGGCCCTGGACCGGGGCGAGGACCCGACGGGCGCCGACCCGGCCTGAGCACCGCCTCACGCACGGCGCCCGGCCCGGCTCCGGCCCGCCTCCGGTGCCTCTCCGGTCGAGCGGTCACCGATGTGGTGAATCAGACGCGACCGGAAGCCACCCCCGCGTCCGGGACGTGCACGGGTACGGGACAATGGACGACGAGCGTCCGGCTCGGACGGACACACAGACAGCAATGAGGAGCAAGTCATGGCGGGCAGCAGCCACGGACACACCCCGGCCGCCTGGACCGGTGTCATCATCGTCTTCATCGGTTTCACCGTCGCGGGCGCGTTCATGGTGATGGCCGAGCCGCTCGGCTTCTGGGCCGGCATGGCGATCGTGGCCCTCGGGGGTGTCGTCGGCGGCATCATGCGCGCGATGGGCCTCGGCATGCCGAGGGACGCCCACCCGGTGCACCAGGTCACGGCGACCCGCGAGCCGGCGAGCGTCGAGGGCTGAGTCCCGTACGACTTCCGCAGGACCTCGTGAGGGGCGGCCGGTGCTCACCGGCCGCCCCTCACGCGCGCGTGGCGCGCGGGCGGGGCACAATGCGAGGCGTGAACGCCGACAGTCAGCGGGTGACGCCCCCGACACCCCGGACCCACCCGGACACCGTGCTCGCACGGCTCGCGGTGCCCGCCGGGATCCTCGCGGCCGTCGCCGGCGCCTTCGCGTACGTCGGGACCGTCGACCCCAACCGACCCGGCCACTACCCGGTCTGCCCCCTCCTGCGCGTCACGGGCCTGTACTGCCCGGGCTGCGGCGGTCTGCGCAGCGCGCACGCCTTCGTGCACGGGGACTTCGCCGCCGCCCTGCACGACAACGCGATGGCTGTCGTCGGCTTCCTGGGCTTCGCGGTGGTGTGGGCCGTCTGGGTGGTCCGCGCGGCACGCGGTCGCCCCGCGCGCGTGGAACTCACCTCGGTGCGACTGTGGACGCTGGGCGCGTTCCTGCTGGTCTTCACCGTTGTCCGGAACCTGCCGTTCGGTGGCTGGCTGCATCCTTGATCAACGGGTGAACGTCCAGTACGAGGGCACCTCCCGCCCGAGCATGCGAAGCTTGTTCGAGGGCGGGGGAGGGACCGCCGTCAACCGGATGTGAGGCCTTCGCCTTCCTCCGGATACCATCGCAGTGACCACCTTTTTTCTCTGGTCACTGGAACTGTCAACCGTCTGTCAGCCGTCTGGAAGGGGGCCGCTCGCGTGAGTGTGCTCGACGAGATCATCGACGGAGTCCGTGCCGACCTCGCGGAGCGGCAGGCGCGCGTCAGCCTCGACGAGCTCAAGGAGCGCGCGGCGAAGGCCCGTGCCGCCAAGGACGGGGTGGCCGCGCTCCGGGGCGACGGCGTCAAGGTGATCTGCGAGGTCAAGCGCTCCAGCCCGTCCAAGGGCGCGCTGGCCGCGATCGCCGATCCGGCCGGCCTTGCCGCGGACTACGAGGCGGGCGGTGCGGCCGTCATCTCCGTCCTCACCGAACAGCGCCGCTTCGGCGGCTCCCTCGCCGACCTCGAGGCGGTTCGCGCGCGGGTGGACATCCCCGTACTGCGCAAGGACTTCATCGTCACCTCGTACCAGCTGTGGGAGGCCCGCGCGTACGGCGCCGACCTCGCGCTGCTGATCGTGGCCGCCCTCGAGCAGTCGGCCCTGGAGTCGCTGATCGAGCGTGCCGTGTCCATCGGCCTCACCCCGCTCGTCGAGGTCCACGACGAGGACGAGGTCGAGCGCGCGGTCGACGCGGGCGCCAAGGTGATCGGCGTGAACGCGCGCAACCTGAAGACCCTCGAGGTCGACCGGGGCACCTTCGAGCGGGTCGCCCCCGAGATCCCGGCCCACATCGTCAAGATCGCCGAGTCCGGCGTCCGGGGCCCGCACGACCTCATCGCGTACGCCAACGCCGGCGCCGACGCGGTCCTGGTCGGCGAGTCCCTGGTGACGGGCCGCGACCCGAAGACGGCGGTGGCCGACCTGGTGGCGGCGGGCGAACACCCCGCACTGCGCCACGGCCGCGGCTGATTTCCCGGTAGGATCGGCCCCGATGACACCCACGACGACGGCCATGGACAGGTACGCCCGCCTCGCGCGCGGCTGCCGCCCCCGTGGCTGCCGCGCGCCCGCACGTCGGGTGCACGGCAGGCGCGTGCGTTACGTCATCGGAGACGAACCCGGCCAGGTGAACGGCATGCGATGGCAGCGCCCCGTCAGGGGCGCGGGGCTCTTTTGGATGTGCGGCTACCGCCGCGCGGGCGCGACCAGCCACAGAGGTCCCGCAGCCAACTGATAATCCCTGCCCCCACGGCGACAGTGCCCAACACACACTCACCGTGAGGTTTCCGCATGCCCAGCGAGTTCTTCATTCCCGACCCCGAGGGTCAAGTCCCCAGCGCCGAAGGCTACTTCGGCGCGTTCGGCGGCAAGTTCATCCCGGAGGCCCTCGTCGCCGCCGTGGACGAGGTCGCCGTCGAGTACGACAAGGCGAAGCACGACCCCGAGTTCGCCCGCGAGCTCGACGACCTGCTCATGCACTACACCGGCCGCCCCAGCTCCCTCACCGAGGTGCCGCGGTTCGCCGAACATGCCGGTGGCGCCCGGGTCTTCCTCAAGCGCGAGGACCTCAACCACACCGGCTCCCACAAGATCAACAACGTGCTCGGCCAGGCACTGCTCACCCGGCGCATGGGCAAGACGCGCGTGATCGCCGAGACCGGCGCCGGCCAGCACGGTGTGGCGACGGCCACCGCCTGCGCCCTCTTCGGGCTCGAGTGCACCATCTACATGGGCGAGATCGACACCCGGCGCCAGGCCCTCAACGTGGCGCGCATGCGGATGCTGGGCGCCGAGGTCGTGGCCGTGAAGTCCGGCAGCCGCACGCTGAAGGACGCCATCAACGAGGCCTTCCGCGACTGGGTCGCCAACGTCGACCGCACCCACTACCTGTTCGGCACCGTCGCGGGACCGCACCCCTTCCCGGCGATGGTGCGCGACTTCCACCGCGTCATCGGCGTCGAGGCCCGCCGCCAGATCCTGGAGCGCGCCGGACGTCTGCCCGACGCGGCGGTCGCCTGTGTCGGCGGCGGTTCCAACGCCATCGGCCTCTTCCACGCCTTCATCCCGGACGCCGGCGTCCGGCTCATCGGCTGCGAGCCGGCCGGTCACGGCATCGAGACCGGCGAGCACGCGGCGACCCTGACCGCGGGCGAGCCCGGCATCCTGCACGGCTCGCGCTCCTACGTCCTCCAGGACGACGAGGGCCAGATCACCGAGCCGTACTCCATCTCGGCGGGCCTGGACTACCCGGGCATCGGCCCCGAGCACTCCTATCTCAAGGACACCGGCCGCGGCGAGTACCGCGCGGTCACCGACGACGCGGCCATGCAGGCGCTGCGTCTGCTGTCGCGCACCGAGGGCATCATCCCGGCCATCGAGAGCGCGCACGCGCTGGCCGGAGCCCTGGAGGTCGGCAAGGAACTCGGCAAGGACGGGCTGATCGTCGTCAACCTGTCCGGTCGTGGCGACAAGGACATGGACACGGCCGCCCGTTACTTCGGCCTGTACGACACCGACGCCGAGGTCGCCGCCAACGCGGCCGACACCGCCGAGATCGAGGGGGACGCCAAGTGAGCGGGACCGCATTCACCGGCGGAAACAGCCGGCTGCTGTCGGACACCCTCGCCGCCGCCAAGGCGGAGGACCGCGCCGCGCTCATCGCCTACCTCCCGGCCGGGTTCCCGACCGTGGACGGGGGGATCGAGGCGATCAAGGCCGTCCTCGACGGAGGCGCGGACATCGTCGAGGTCGGTCTGCCGCACAGCGACCCCGTCCTCGACGGTCCGGTCATCCAGACCGCCGACGACATCGCCCTGCGCGGTGGGGTGCGGATCGCGGACGTCATGCGGACGGTCCGGGAGTCCTTCGAGGCCACCGGGAAACCGGTCCTCGTCATGACGTACTGGAACCCGATCGACCGCTACGGCGTCGAGCGCTTCACCGCCGAGCTGGCCGAGGCGGGCGGCGCCGGCTGCATCCTGCCCGACCTGCCGGTCCAGGAGTCGGCGCTGTGGAGGGAGCACGCGCACAAGCACGGCCTCGCGACGGTCTTCGTCGTGGCGCCGAGCAGCCAGGACGCGCGGCTCGCGCAGATCACCGAGGCGGGCAGCGGCTTCGTCTACGCCGCCTCGCTGATGGGCGTGACCGGCACCCGTGAGTCGGTGGGCACCCAGGCGCAGAACCTGGTCGAGCGGACCCGGGCCACCGGCACCGGCCTGCCCGTCTGCGTCGGCCTCGGCGTCTCCGACGCCACGCAGGCCGCCGAGGTGGCCGGCTTCGCCGACGGCGTGATCGTCGGATCGGCGTTCGTCAAGCGGATGCTGGACGCGCCGGACGACGCGACCGGCGTCGAAGCGGTGCGCGAACTCGCGGGCGAGCTGGCGAAGGGCGTGCGCCGACAGGCGTAACCCGGGACAGGCGTGGGCGACCGGGGCATCGGGCGGGACATTTCCGCCGGTCACTCGAACGGGTGGACCTGGGGTCGGGGAGGCGCAATGCGCCTCCCCGGTTCGTTCTGGGGGTGTGAGCGAGAAGAATCGTGCGGGAAAGCGCACCGCCAGGGAGCGGCTGGCGGACGAGCGAGAGAAGCAGAAGGCGGCAGAGCGGCGACGGCGGACGCTGATCGTCGCGTCCAGCGTCGTCTGTGTCCTGGGCCTGGCGGCGGTGATCGGGGTCGTCGCCGCGAACTCCGGCAAGGACGACAGCAGCGACAAGGCGGGCCCGGTCGTGGCGCCCTCGGGAGCGCAGGGCGAGGACGCGCTCGCCATCCCCGTCGGCAAGGAGAGCGCCAGGTCCACCCTCACGGTGTGGGAGGACTTCCGCTGCCCGGCCTGCAAGGCATTCGAGACGGCGTACCGCCCCACGATCCACGAGCTGACGGACGCCGGAAAGCTCAAGGTCGAGTACCACCTGGCCACGCTCATCGACGGCAACATGGGCGGCAGCGGCTCCCGCAACGCGGCCAACGCGGCGGCCTGCGCGCAGGACGTCGGGAAGTTCCCGGCCTACCACGACGTGCTGTACGAGAACCAGCCGCAGGAGACGGACGACGCCTTCGCCGAGAACAGCAAGCTCATCGGGCTCGCTGCCAAGGTCGACGGCCTGGACACACCCGCGTTCCGTACCTGTGTCGAGGACGGCACGCACAACAGCTGGGTCGGGAAGTCCAACCAGGCCTTCCAGAACGGCCATTTCGGCGGCACCCCGACCGTGCTGTTCAACGGCAAGAACATCTACGCGGACCAGTCGATGACGCCGGCGAAGCTGAAACAGATGGTGGAGGAGGCCGACAAAGGGTGACATGGGCCGTCAGCCCTTCACACCTGCCCGTTATGGAGCCGTAGCCGGGCCGCCCGCCGTCGGCCCGGTCCGGCACGGTAGCGTCGACCCTGCCATGGAACTTGCCTACATTCCCAGCCCGTCGCACGGGGTGCTGTACCTCGGCCCCGTTCCGCTGCGCGGCTACGCGTTCTGCATCATCATCGGCGTCTTCGTCGCGGTCTGGCTCGGCAACAGGCGCTGGGTCGCCCGTGGCGGACAGGCCGGCACGGTGGCCGACATCTCCGTCTGGGCGGTGCCCTTCGGCCTGGTCGGCGGCCGCCTCTACCACGTGATCACGGACTACGAGCTGTACTTCAGCGAGGGCCGTGACTGGGTGGACGCCTTCAAGGTCTGGGAGGGCGGCCTCGGTATCTGGGGCGCGATCTCGCTCGGCGCGGTGGGCGCGTGGATCGGCTGTCGCCGACGGGGCATCGCCCTGCCCGCGTACGCCGACGCCATCGCGCCCGGCATCGCGCTCGCCCAGGCGATCGGCCGCTGGGGCAACTGGTTCAACCAGGAGCTGTACGGCAAGGAGACCGACCTTCCCTGGGCTCTGCACATCACGTCCTCGGCGGACGGCCGGGTGCCCGGCTACTACCACCCGACGTTCCTGTACGAGTCGCTGTGGTGCATCGGCGTCGCCCTCCTCGTGATCTGGGCGGACCGCCGCTTCAAGCTGGGCCATGGCCGTGCTTTCGCGGTGTACGTGGCCGGGTACTGCGCGGGCCGTGCGTGGATCGAGAACATGCGCGTCGACGACGCCCACCACATTCTGGGCCTGCGGCTCAACGTCTGGACCGCGCTGATCGTGTTCCTGCTCGCGGTGACGTACATCGTGATCTCGGCCAGGAAGCGGCCGGGGCGCGAGGCCGTGGTCGAGCCGGGTGCGGATGCCTCCGGCGGCGGGACGGAAGCCGGAGCCGACGGCGAAGGCACGTCGCAGGACACGGCTGTTGACGAGACGGGCGGCGACGCCGAAGCGAAGGGCGACGCGAAGTCCGAAGCGAAGGGTGACGCGAAGTCCGGCTCGAAGGGTGACGCGAAGTCCGGCTCGAAGGGCGACGCGAAGTCCGGCTCGAAGGGCGACGGCGAGGCGAAGGCCGGGACCGATGCCGGTGCCAAGGCCGACGCCGAAGCGACGGGTGCCGGCGCAGCCAAGACCGATGCCGCCTCCCGGGCGGACGCCAAGGTCAATGTCGGCGCCGACTCCAAGGCCACGGCCGAGGCCGACGCGGCGGCCAAGGGCGAGAAGGACGCGAAGGGCGGCGCCGCGGCCGGTGCCGAGGAGCCTGCCGCGGTGAAGGCCGAGGACGAAGCCGAGTCGGCCGGCAAGAAGAGCTGACGACCGGTCGGTCGACCGACGAAGAGGGCGCCCGGGGTCTGCCGGGCGCCCTCTTCGCATGAGGAGGCAGGTGGGTTCAGGCCCTGCGGGCCGCCAGGGACAGGGTGCGCTGCGCCGCCGCCACCACGGCCGCGTCGATGAAGCGCCCGTCCGGCAGCGCCTGGGCCCCCCGGTCGGTGGCCGCCGCCTTCACGATCGTCTCGGCCTCTTCCAGTTCCTGCCGGGTGGGCAGATAGGCCTGCTCGATGATCGGGAGCTGGCGGGGGTGGATGGCGGCGCGGCCCAGGAAGCCGAGGGTGCGGCCATGGGCGCAGCTGGTGGCCAGGCCCTCCAGGTCGCGGATGTCGGGGTGGACGGACTGGGGCGGGGGCGCCAGACCCGCGGCCCGGGCGGCGACCACGACCCGGGCGCGGGACCAGTCGAGGCCCGCGTCGTCGCGGACGCCCAGGTCGGCCCGTAGGTCCGCCTCGCCGAGGGCGATGCCGTGCAGGGAGGGGTGGGCGCTGGCGATGGCGTAGGCGTGTTCGATGCCGAGGGCCGTCTCCAGGAGGGCGTGGAGGGGGGTGGCTCCACGCTCCGCGGGCGGCATGGCCGCGGCGACGCGGGTGATCTGGTGCGGGGACGTCACTTTCGGCAGGCGCAGCGCGGAGACCCCGGGGAGGGCGGCCACCGCGCGGAGGTCCGCCGCGGCGAAGGGGCTGTCCAGGGCGTTCACCCGGACGTGGACCGGGACCGGCTGGGGCTCGCCGAGGCGTTCGGCGGTGGCCGTGCGGGCGTACTCCTTTCGGTCCGGGGCGACCGCGTCCTCCAGGTCGACGATGACGACGTCGGCGCCGCAGGCGAGGGCCTTGGTGACCGTCTCCGGACGGTCGCCGGGGACGTACAGCCAGGTCAGCGGGGTTTTGTTCATAGGGCGCCGGCCTCGCGCAGGGACGCCAGCTCGGCCGTGGTCAGGCCCAGTTCGGTCAGGACGGCCTCCGTGTCGGCGCCGTGCGGGCGGCCGGCCCAGCGGATCGCGCCGGGGGTGGAGGAGAGCCGGAAGAGGACGTTCTGCATGCGGATCCGGCCCAGTTCCGGGTCCTCGACCGCGGTGATCGTGTCGAGGGCCTGGTACTGGGGGTCGGTCATCACGTCCCGCACGTCCTGGATCGGGGCGATCGCCGCCTCCGCCTTCTCGAAGGCGGCGAGGACGTCGGTGCGGTCGCGGGCGGCGATCCAGCTGCCGACCGCCTCGTCGAGGAGGTCGGCGTGGGCGGCCCGGTCGGCGCCGGTCCCGAACCAGGGCTCGTCGATCAGGTCGGGGCGGCCGACCAGGCGCAGCACGCGCTCCGCGACCGACTGGGCCGACGTGGAGACGGCGACCCAGCCGCCGTCGGCCGTGCGGTAGGTGTTGCGCGGGGCGTTGTTGGCGGACCGGTTGCCGGTGCGGGCCTGGACGTATCCCAGCTGGTCGTACCAGAGCGGCTGGGGGCCGAGGACGGTGAGGATGGGCTCGATGATCGCCATGTCGACGACCTGTCCCTCGGCCGTGCGGTCACGGGCGGCGAGGGCGGTCATGACGGCGTACGCGGTGGCCAGACCGGCGATCGAGTCGGCCAGGCCGAAGGGCGGGAGGGTAGGGGACGCGTCCGGTTCCCCGGTGATCGCGGCGAACCCGCTCATCGCCTCGGCGAGGGTGCCGAAGCCCGGGCGGTGTGCGTAGGGGCCGAACTGGCCGAAGGCGGTGACCCGGGTGAGGACGAGCCGGGGGTTGGCCGCCGACAGCGCGTCCCAGCCGAGGTCCCACTTCTCCAGGGTGCCGGGGCGGAAGTTCTCGATGATCACGTCGGCGGTGGCGGCGAGGCGCAGCAGCGTGGCGCGGCCGCCGGGCTTGGAGAGGTCGAGGGTGATGGTGCGCTTGTTCCGGCCGAGGAGCTTCCACCAGAGGCCCACGCCGTCCTTCGACGGGCCGTGGCCGCGGGAGGGGTCGGGCCGGGTGGGGTGCTCGACCTTGATGACCTCCGCGCCGAAGTCACCGAGCATGGTGGCGGCGAGCGGGCCGGCGAAGAGGGTGGCCAGGTCGAGGACGCGGACACCGTGCAGGGGGGCGGTCTCCCCGGTCATGACGCGCACGGCGTCTCGGTCTCGCGGCGGTGGGGCATCGGGGCGACGTGGGCGGCGAGGCCCGGGTGCGTGCCGCCGGGCACGACGGTGTCGGTCATGGGCGGGAAGCCTCCCGGTGGGTGAGGGACCAGGTGAGGTGGGCCAGGGTGTCGAAGCCGACGCCGTTGAGGTCGGCGACGGAGGTGGCCAGGCGGTTCTTCAGGGGGGCCGTCCAGTGGTCGGGGAGGGCGGCCGGGTCGCCGGTGAGCAGGGCGGCGATCCCGCCGGCCGTCGCGCCGACCGAGTCGGTGTCCAGGCCGCCGGACACGGCACGGCCGACGGAGCCGGTGAAATCGCCGTCCGCGTGGGTGAGTGCGGCGGCGAGCAGGGCGGTGTTGGGGACGGCGTGGACCCAGTGGTACGCCTTGTGGGCGGTGTGGAGTTCGTCCACCACGGTGTCGAAGTCGGGGTGTTCCCCGGCGAGCCGGACGGCGTGGGTCACGGCCTGCGCGAGGCGGGAGCGGGGCGGGACGACGGTCAGGCCGGCGCGCAGACAGGCGTGGACGTCCTGGGCGCCGGTCGCGGCCGTGGCGATGGTGGCCGCCGTGAACATCGCCGCGTAGACGCCGTTGGCGGTGTGCGTGAGGGTGGCGTCGCGGTGGGCCTGTTCGGCCGCCGCCGCCGGGTCCCCGGGGTTGGTCCAGCCGTGGACGTCGGCCCGGATGAGGGCGCCGATCCATTCGCGGAAGGGGTTGCGGTGGCGGGCGGTGACCGGGGGCTCGATGCCGCAGAGGAGGTTGCGCAGGGCGACGCGTTCGGCGGTGAAGGTGCGGCCCGCCGGGAGTTCGTCCAGCCAGAGCCCGGCCACGTCCGCGGTGGTGAAGTGCCTGCCGTGGCGTTGGAGCAGGAGGAGATTGAGGAGCGGGTAGTTGAGGTCGTCGTCCTCGGGCATGCCGTCGATGTTCTCGGCGAGGGAGGTGGTCGCCGAGCGGCGGTTCCAGGGGTGTGCCTCGAGGAGGGGCCGGGGGACCCCGCGGGCGGTGAAGTAGTGGGCGAGGGGCCAGTTGCCGGTGGACCGGGCGAGTCGGCGGATGGCGTCCAGGGGGAGTTTCTCGACGGGTTTGCCCAGCAGGCAGCCGGCGGCCCGGCCCAGCCAGGCCGCTTCCAGGCCGGCCCGGGTGGGGGCCGGCGGGTGGTCACCGGCGGGCCGGTCCGGCCACTGCGGGCACAGGGCCCTGATCCTCGCCAGGTCGGTCGGCTCGTGCTCCGTCAATCTGCTGGGCAGGTCGGCCAGTTCGTCCATGAGGTCGTCCGCGAGGAGACGCAGGTAGCGGGAGGCGCGCTGGGGGGACGCGCCTGTCCTGGCCGGTGCCTCGCAGCCGCCGGCGGCCTTCCAGCGGGCGGCGATGGCCCAGGGCTCGCGGCCGTCCTGGGCCGCCTGACGCAGTTCGTGGCCGAGGAGGTCCTCCGGCTGGACCCAGGTCAGTCGGAGCATCTCGGGCCTCCGATCGCGGCGAACGCCTGCTCGTGCGTGCGGCGGTGCCGGACGTCCCGGTCGAAGATCTCCCGGGTGACCTCGGCGAGTGCCGCCGCGGGCTGCCAGAGGTCGAGGCGGCTGGCCTCGGCGACCTGCTTGGACCAGTCGTCGGGGACCGGCGAGCCGAGGGCTCCGGCCACCGCGCCCGCCATCGTCGCGATCGAATCGCAGTCGCGGCCGTAGTTGACCGCGCCCAGGACCGCCTGCCGGTAGTCGCCGTCGGCCACCACCAACATCCCCAGGGCGACGGGCAGTTCCTCGATCGCGTGCAGGCGGGAGGGGCGGCGGGCGGCCAGGGAGGGGCGGCGGTAGTCGGGGCCCACGGTGTCGTACGGCGTCACCGCCTCCCGCAGCGGGACCAGCGCGGACTCGAAGTCGTTGTACCGGGCCGCCGCTTCGCAGACCTTCTCGATCGCCGTGCGGGTTCCGTCCTGGGCCAGCGCCAGACAGGCCGTGACGACGGACTCCGCTGTCGCGCCCGGCGTGCAGGCGGCCGCGACCGCCGCCGCGAACACTCCCGCCGCCTCACGGCCGTACGAGGACTGGTGGGCGCCCGCGATGTCCAGCGCCTCGGCGTACGCGCCCGCCGGGTTGGCCGCGTTGACCAGGCCGACCGGGGCCATGTACATCGCCGCACCGCAGTTGACGATGTTGCCGACCCCTGCCTCGCGTGGGTCGACATGTCCGTAGTGGAGCCTCGTCACCAGCCATTTCTCCGCCAGGAAGATCCGGTGGAGAGGAAGTGCCTCCGCCTCCAGTTCCGGGATCCAGCGGGGTGTCGTCAGCAGGTCCGGGACCAGGTGGTCGGCGACCGCGTAGGCGTCCAGGTGGTCGCGGACCGTGGCATAGACCCTGATCAGGGCGTGGGTCATCAAGGTGTCGTCGGTGACGTGGCCGTCGCCCTTGTGGTACGGGGCGATGGGGCGGGCGGTGCGCCAGTCGTCGCCGTTCCAGGGGCCGACGACGCCGTGGACCCGGCTGCCGTGGCGCTGGAGGATCTGCTCGGGGGAGTAGCCCTCGACGGGGCCGCCGAGGGCGTCGCCGACGGCCGCGCCGACGAGGGCGGCGGTGATGCGGTCTTCCAGGGTTCCGCCGCTGCTTTCTTGCACTTTGGGCGTCATGCCCGAATCATCCACCTGGTGAGGCCGGTTGCGCGGCTTCCAGGAGCCCGGCGAGTTCCACCAGATCGGTTCCGGTGAGCCGGGGCAGTACGCAGCCGGAGAGGGTGCGGCAGCTGTCTCGCCAGGAGGCCGGGATCGCGGTGCCGCCGCCCAATGCGCCGGTCAGCGCGCCTGCCAGGGCCGGGGCCGAGTCCGCGACCCGGGAGAGACAGGCCGCCGCCGGAACCGCTTCGTGGATCCGGCCGCCGGACGCGGTCACCAGGGCCAGGGCCACCGGGACCGTCTCCGCCGCCGCGATGCCGTAGCTGTAGACGTGGTCGACGATCTGGTGTTCCAGGAGGGGGATGAGCGCGAAGGCGCTGTCGGCGTCGTGGGCCAGCGCGAGGGCGTGCCGGGCGTTGCGGCCGATCTCCGTGTGCTCGGGGAGTTCGGCGAGCGCCGCCTTGACGCAGGCCTCGGGGCCCGCGCCGACGAGGGCCAGCGCGCAGGCCGCCGCCATCGCGCGTGCGCCGTGCACACCGTCGCCGTCCTGGGTGTAGCGGGCGTCGAACTCGGCGAGTTCGGCGGCGAGTCGGGGGTCGCCGGGGTGGGCCACGGCCAGGACGCAGGCGCGAACGCAGGCCGCGTCGTCGAAGTAGTGCGGGTTGTCGTGGCCGGTGGCGGGCGGTCGCAGCCCGGCGGCGAGGTTGCCGAGACCGGCGCGGACGGAGATCCGGGCGCGCAGGGGGAGGACGGCGGACTCGATCTCGGGCGCGCGGTCGGCGGCGGCCGCGACCTCGCACGCGACGGCGTTCCAGGTGAGGTCGATGGCGGCGCGCATCCGGCGTTCCCGGCTGAGGTCGCCGAGGGCGGTGTCGTCTCCGGCGCGCAGGACCGCCTCCGCGGCGAAGGCCGCCCACTCGGCGTCGTCGGACGGGCCGAGGCGCAGGGGTTCGGGGGGTTGGTTCAGGGCGATGGGCACCGGGAGGGTGGTCGTCGCGTTGTGTTCGGCGAAGGTGTCGAGTTCGCGGGTGAGGCGGCGGGTCCACTCCGGCATGCGGGCGGCTCTGTGGCGGGCGGCGGGCCAGCCGGCGGCGTCGCCCGCGGCCAGGCCCAGCAGGAGGCCTTCGATGCGGTGCGCGTCCCGCGGGCGGGCGGGTTCGACGGCCTCGGCTTCGCCTTCGGCCTTGTCGTTGCGACCCGCACCACCCCCGCGGCTCTCGTCGCCGGGCACGGGCGGCCCCTGCCGAGTGTTCTCGCCGACGGCGGCGGGTGGGTACGGCTCGGCCGTGTGTGGTGCCGGGCGCGTAGGGGTGTGCGGCTTGGTCGGGGTCGGGGTGGTGGTCGTCGGGGTGTGCGGCTCGGCCGTGACCGGGGTGGTGGTCGTCGGGGTGTGCGGCTTGGTCGTGACCGGGGTGGTGGTCGTCGGGGTGTGCGGCTTGGTCGTGACCGGGGTGGTGGTTGTCGGGGTGTGCGGCTTGGTCGTGACCGGGTTGGGAGTGGTCGAGGTGTGCGGCTTGGTCGGGGTGGCGGTCGGGGTCTGCGGCGTGGGCGGCGTGGGGGTCGTCGGGGTGTGTGGCCTTGCCGTGACCGGGGTGGGGGTCGTCGGGGATCCGGCGGACTCCGAGCCGGCCGCTCCCTGGTCCCATGGTGCGGGTGGTCTCATGAGGTGGCCTCCGTGCCGTCGTTCGCCGCCAGGGTGAAGGCGGTCGGGTCCGGCGGGGTGAAGCGGCCGAGGGCCATCAGGGTCGGTACGAGTTCCTCCACGACCGTCCCCTCGCCCCACTTGCCGCCCTCGCCCGGCACCAGCAACTCCGCCACGTCCAGCACGTGGTGGCCCGCCATGGACGGCAGGCAGCTTCCCCGTGCCGGGCCGATCGCCGCCGCCCACTCCGCCGGGATCGCCGACACGCCCCTCGTCGCGCCGGCCAGGGCGCCCGCCACCGCCGCCGTCGTGTCCGCGTCGCGGCCCATGTTCACCGCCGTGAGGACGGCTTCGCGGAAGTCGCCGTCGGCCGCCGCGTAGGCGCCGAAGGCGAGCGCGACGGCTTCGGGGGCGAGGTCGGTCCAGGGGTAACCGCCGATGACGACGGCGGAGCGGACCGCCCGTTCGCCCCGGTGGGCCACCGCCACGGCCCGGCGCAGGGAACGCGCCGTCCAGGAGTCCTCGGGGATCACGGCCAGGGCGGAGGCGACCACCGCGATCGCCGGCGCTCCCGCCATCGCCGCCGCCACTCCCGCCGCGACCGCCTGGCCGCCGTAGATGCCCTCGCCGTCGTGGCTCACCGCCCCGTCGATCGCGACCAGGCGGGCCGCTTCCGCCGGGCGGCCCGCGGCGAAGACGCCGAAGGGGGCCGCGCGCATCGCCAGGCCGTCGCTCCAGGCATGCCGGTGCTGCGCCGAGATCGGGGCCGCCAGGCCTCGGCGGAGGTTCTCCAGGGTGCCGCGTTCACTGAAGCCGGCGCCCCGGAAGGGGCCCTCGTCGCGGTCGGCGATCCACTGGTGCCAGGCCGTCTCGACGTGGGCCGGGGTGAGCGCGGAGCCGTGACGGGCCAGCAGCAGACCCGAGAAGATCGCGTACTCGGTGTCGTCGGTGCCGGCCGGCCTGTCGGCGACGTAGCCCGTGATGCGGCCCCAGCGGGCGCGGATCTCGGAGGGTTTCATGTTCTCCGCGGGGGCGCCCAGAGCGTCTCCCACGGCCAGGCCGAGCAGGGCGCCGCGGGCCCGTTCGCGCAGTGCTGCGGCGTCCCCCGGCGCCGGAACCGGGGGGATGCAGGCGATCGATGCCATACGGCGGCCTCTCCTTCGGGGGTCCGCACGGGGCGGCGGAGCCCTTTTGCGGATGTGTCCCACCATCGGCGGTTGACCCGAGCCTCGGAAGCTCTCATATCACCCGGTCGACATCTGTGCAGCATCCCGATCGTATGAGCATTCGAGGGTAAACCCGCAGGTTAGCCCAGCCTTTCCTACCTGGCGGACGGGAAATACCCGGCGTATGTTCAGTGTTGTCGAAAAGTGGAATCAGTCCAAACTTAGCTTTGCCTCTGCTTACCGAAGCTCTCCGAAGCTCTCCGGAACACCCGAAAAGCTCGAAAAGACACCACCCTGGGGGACCGCGTGGCCATCATCGAAACCGAAGCCGCACTGCACGAGGCGCACCGCGACAACCACACCCACCGGGATGTCACCGGGGGCTGGCTGCGGCCCGCCGTCTTCGGCGCGATGGACGGCCTGGTCTCCAACCTCGCCCTGATGACCGGTGTCGCCGGAGGGTCGGTGGGGCAGCAGACCGTCGTCATCACCGGTCTGGCCGGTCTGGCCGCCGGCGCCTTCTCCATGGCCGCCGGTGAGTACACCTCCGTCGCCTCGCAGCGCGAACTCGTCGAGGCCGAGCTCGACGTCGAACGGCGGGAGCTGAGAAAGCACCCCGCGGACGAAGAGGCCGAGCTCGCCGCGCTGTACGAGGCCCGCGGCGTCGAACCCGCGCTGGCCCGGCAGGTCGCCCATCAGCTGTCGCGCGATCCCGAGCAGGCCCTGGAGATCCACGCCCGTGAGGAACTGGGCATCGATCCCTCCGACCTGCCCTCGCCGCTGGTCGCCGCCGTGTCGAGCTTCGGGGCGTTCGCGCTGGGCGCGTTGCTGCCCGTACTCCCCTACCTGCTGGGGGCCGGCTCGCTGTGGCCGGCCGTGCTGCTCGCGCTGTTCGGACTGTTCGGCTGCGGGGCCGTGGTGGCCCGGGTGACCGCTCGGACCTGGTGGTTCAGCGGACTGCGGCAGCTCGCCCTCGGTGGTGCGGCGGCCGGTGTGACGTACGCCCTGGGCAGCTTGTTCGGAACGGCCGTAGGATAGTGCGGATGCTACTTATGCGTTGGGCCGCATAAGTAGTCGTTACCGACTGGTTTCGAGTGCTTAACCAGCGGGCATGAGCCGTAAGCGCTGTGGGCAATGACGCCTCCGGCGCACTCGCGGGGTGAACGACGCCGCTCCCCTCGCCCTCCGGACCGACGGACACCGATCAGATCGATCTCGTCCCGTTCGGTCCCCACATACTTCCAGCCACGTGCGCGATACCCCCGTCGCGACTCCGTGGCGTCCGCATGTTGGAACGGAGTATCCGGTTCCCGAGAACCGCTCCATCATGTAACCTGCACGAAATTTTGCGTTACGCAGAGGGCCAACGTCGTCCCTTCGCCAGCAGATATGCCACTTGAGACGACGACGGGAGAGCCGATGCGTACGCCGCGCCAGCCGTCCCAGCATTCCGCGAATGGCCAGAACTGGTCCTTCATGGATGCTCGCCCTGCTGCGCAGGGTATGTACGACCCCCGCAACGAGCACGACGCCTGTGGCGTCGGCTTCGTGGCGAACCTCACCGGCGAGGCGAGCCACACGCTGGTCGAGCAGGCGCTCACCGTTCTGCGCAACCTCGAACACCGCGGCGCCACCGGCTCCGAGCCGGACTCCGGCGACGGCGCGGGCATCCTGACCCAGGTCCCGGACGCCTTCTTCCGCGAGGTCGCCGGACTCGAGCTCCCCGAAGCCGGTGGCTACGCCGTCGGTATCGCCTTCCTCCCCGAGGACGGCCTCCAGGACGCCGTCTCGCAGATCGACGCGATCGCCGCCGACGAGGGCCTCACCGTCCTCGGCTGGCGCGAGGTCCCGGTCGCCCCCGGGCTGCTCGGCGCCACCGCCCGCTCGACGATGCCGGCCTTCCGCCAGATCTTCGTGACGGACAACGCCAGCACGGGCATCGACCTCGACCGCAAGGCGTTCGTGCTGCGCAAGCGCGCCGAGCGCGAGGCCGGCGTCTACTTCCCCTCGCTGTCCGCCCGCACGATCGTCTACAAGGGCATGCTGACCACCGGTCAGCTCGAGCCCTTCTTCCCGGACCTGTCCGACCGCCGCTTCGCCTCGGCCGTGTCGCTCGTCCACTCGCGCTTCTCGACGAACACCTTCCCGTCGTGGCCGCTCGCGCACCCGTACCGCTTCGTCGCGCACAACGGTGAGATCAACACCGTCAAGGGCAACCGCAACTGGATGACCGCCCGGGAGTCGCAGCTCGTCTCCGATCTGTTCGGCAAGGACGAGAAGTCCATCGAGCGGATCTTCCCGGTGTGTACGCCGGACGCCTCCGACTCGGCGTCCTTCGACGAGGTGCTCGAGCTGCTCCACCTCGGTGGCCGCTCGCTGCCGCACTCCGTGCTGATGATGATCCCGGAGGCGTGGGAGAACCACGACTCCATGGACCCGGCCCGGCGCGCCTTCTACGAGTTCCACTCCACGATGATGGAGCCCTGGGACGGCCCGGCCTGCGTCACCTTCACCGACGGCACCCAGGTCGGCGCCGTGCTCGACCGCAACGGTCTGCGTCCCGGCCGCTACTGGGTCACCGACGAGGGCCTCGTCGTCCTCGGCTCCGAGGTCGGCGTCCTCGACATCGACCCCGCCAAGGTCGTCCGCAAGGGCCGCCTCCAGCCCGGCCGGATGTTCCTCGTCGACACCGCCGAGCACCGCATCATCGAGGACGACGAGATCAAGGCGCAGCTCGCCGCCGAGAAGCCCTACGCCGAGTGGCTCGAGGCCGGCGAGATCGAGCTGGTCGACCTGCCCGAGCGTGAGCACATCGTGCACACGCACGCCTCGGTCACCCGCCGCCAGCAGACCTTCGGCTACACCGAGGAAGAGCTGCGCGTCATCCTCGCGCCGATGGCCAAGACCGCCGGCGAACCGCTCGGTTCCATGGGCACCGACTCGCCGATCGCCGCGCTCTCCGCGCGCCCGCGGCTGCTCTTCGACTACTTCACCCAGCTGTTCGCGCAGGTCACCAACCCGCCGCTGGACGCGATCCGCGAAGAGCTCGTCACCTCCCTGCGCTCCTCCCTCGGCCCGCAGGGCAACCTGCTCGAGCCGAGCGCCGCGTCGTGCCGGACGGTCACCCTGCCGTTCCCGGTCATCGACAACGACGAGCTGGCCAAGCTCATCCACATCAACGCCGACGGCGACATGCCCGGCTTCAAGGCCGCGACGCTCTCCGGCCTGTACCGGGTGCACGGTGGCGGTGACGCGCTGGCCGCGCGCATCGAGGAGATCTGCGCCGAGGCCGACGCCGCCATCGACAACGGCGCCCGCCTCATCGTCCTGTCGGACCGCCACTCGGACGCCGAGCACGCGCCGATCCCGTCGCTGCTGCTCACCGCCGCCGTCCACCACCACCTCATCCGCACCAAGCAGCGCACCGAGGTGGGCCTCCTCGTCGAGGCCGGCGACGTCCGCGAAGTGCACCACGTGGCCCTGCTGATCGGCTTCGGCGCCGCCGCCGTCAACCCGTACCTGGCGATGGAGTCCGTCGAGGACCTGCTGCGCGCGGGCACCTTCCTCGACGGCATGGAGCCCGAGCAGGCGATCCGCAACCTGATCTACGCGCTGGGCAAGGGCGTCCTGAAGGTCATGTCCAAGATGGGCATCTCGACCGTCGCCTCCTACCGCGGCGCCCAGGTGTTCGAGGCCGTCGGTCTCGACGACGCCTTCGTCACCGAGTACTTCAGCGGCACCGCCACCAAGATCGGCGGCGTCGGCATCGACGTCATCGCCAAGGAGGTCGCCGCCCGCCACGCCAAGGCGTACCCGGCCAGCGGCATCGCGCCGGCCCACCGCGCCCTGGAGATAGGCGGCGAGTACCAGTGGCGCCGCGAGGGCGAGCCGCACCTGTTCGACCCGGAGACGGTCTTCCGCCTCCAGCACTCGACGCGCACGGCCCGCTACGACATCTTCAAGAAGTACACGGACCGCGTGAACGAGCAGTCCGAGCGCCTCATGACGCTGCGCGGCCTGTTCGGTTTCAAGTCGGACCGGCAGCCGATCTCCATCGACGAGGTCGAGCCGGTCAGCGAGATCGTCCGACGCTTCTCCACCGGCGCCATGTCGTACGGCTCCATCTCCAAGGAGGCGCACGAGACCCTCGCCATCGCCATGAACCAGCTGGGCGGCAAGTCCAACACCGGTGAGGGCGGCGAGGACGCGGACCGGCTGTACGACCCGGCGCGCCGTTCGTCGATCAAGCAGGTCGCCTCCGGCCGCTTCGGAGTCACCTCCGAGTACCTGGTCAACGCCGACGACATCCAGATCAAGATGGCCCAGGGCGCCAAGCCCGGCGAGGGCGGCCAGCTGCCCGGCCACAAGGTGTACCCCTGGGTCGCCAAGACGCGTCACTCGACCCCGGGCGTCGGTCTGATCTCCCCGCCGCCGCACCACGACATCTACTCCATCGAGGACCTGGCCCAGCTGATCCACGACCTGAAGAACGCGAACCCGCAGGCGCGGATCCACGTGAAGCTGGTCTCCGAGGTCGGCGTCGGCACGGTCGCGGCCGGTGTGTCGAAGGCGCACGCGGACGTGGTGCTCATCTCCGGCCACGACGGCGGTACCGGCGCCTCCCCGCTCACCTCGCTGAAGCACGCGGGAGGCCCCTGGGAGCTCGGTCTCGCCGAGACCCAGCAGACGCTGCTGCTCAACGGCCTGCGCGACCGCATCGTCGTGCAGACCGACGGCCAGCTGAAGACCGGCCGTGATGTGATCATCGCCGCGCTGCTCGGCGCCGAGGAGTTCGGTTTCGCGACCGCGCCGCTCGTCGTCTCCGGCTGCGTCATGATGCGCGTCTGCCACCTGGACACCTGCCCGGTCGGCATCGCCACCCAGAACCCGGTGCTGCGCGACCGCTTCGCCGGCAAGGCGGAGTACGTGGTGAACTTCTTCAGGTTCATCGCCGAAGAGGTCCGCGAGATCCTCGCCGAGCTGGGCTTCCGCACCATCGAGGAAGCCGTCGGCCACGCCGAGGTGCTGGACGTCGAGCGCGCCGTCGACCACTGGAAGGCGCAGGGCCTCAACCTGGCCCCGCTGTTCCACGTGCCCGCCCTGCCCGAGGGCGCGGCGCTGCACCAGGTCATCACGCAGGACCACGGCCTGGAGAAGGCGCTCGACAACGAGCTGATCAAGCTCGCCGCCGACGCCCTGGCCGCGGACTCCGCGACCGACGCCCAGCCGGTGCGCGCCCAGGTCGCCATCCGCAACATCAACCGCACGGTCGGCACCATGCTCGGCCACGAGGTGACGAAGAAGTTCGGTGGCGCGGGCCTGCCCGAGGACACCATCGACATCACCTTCACCGGTTCCGCCGGCCAGTCCTTCGGCGCCTTCCTCCCGCGCGGTGTCACGCTGCGCCTGGAGGGCGACGCCAACGACTACGTCGGCAAGGGCCTCTCCGGCGGCCGGATCGTCGTCCGCCCGGACCGGGGCGCCGACCACCTCGCCGAGTACTCCACGATCGCGGGCAACACCATCGCCTACGGCGCCACCGGCGGCGAACTGTTCCTGCGCGGCCGTACCGGTGAGCGGTTCTGCGTCCGCAACTCCGGCGCGACGGTCGTCTCCGAGGGCGTGGGCGACCACGGCTGCGAGTACATGACCGGCGGTCACGCCGTGGTCCTCGGCGAGACCGGCCGCAACTTCGCGGCCGGCATGTCGGGCGGCATCGCCTACGTGATCGACCTGAACCGCGACAACGTCAACTCCGGCAACCTCGGCGCCGTCGAGACGCCGGACCAGGCCGACAAGCAGTGGCTGCACGACGTGGTGCGCCGCCACGCCGAGGAGACCGGCTCGACGGTCGCCGCGAAGCTGCTCGCCGACTGGGACGCCGCCGCGGAGCGCTTCAGCAAGATCATCCCCAGCACGTACAAGGCAGTGCTCGCCGCCAAGGACGCCGCCGAGCAGGCGGGACTCTCCGAGTCCGAGATCACCGAGAAGATGATGGAGGCGGCGACCAATGGCTGACCCGAAGGGCTTTTTGAACCACGGCCGTGAGGTCGCCAAGTCCCGTCCGGTCGACGTGCGTCTGAAGGACTGGAACGAGGTCTACGTCCCCGGTTCGCTGCTGCCGATCATCGGCAAGCAGGCAGGCCGGTGCATGGACTGCGGCATCCCGTTCTGTCACAACGGCTGTCCGCTCGGGAACCTGATCCCCGAGTGGAACGACTTCGCGTACCGCGAGGACTGGTCGGCGGCCTCCGAGCGCCTGCACGCCACGAACAACTTCCCGGAGTTCACGGGCCGGCTGTGCCCCGCTCCGTGCGAGTCGGCGTGTGTGCTGGGCATCAACCAGCCGGCCGTCACCATCAAGAACGTCGAGGTCTCGATCATCGACAAGGCGTGGGAGACCGGCGACGTCGCCCCGCAGGCCCCCGAGCGCCTGTCCGGCAAGACCGTCGCGGTCATCGGCTCGGGCCCGGCCGGCCTGGCCGCCGCCCAGCAACTGACGCGGGCCGGTCACACCGTCGCCGTCTACGAGCGCGCGGACCGCATCGGAGGCCTCCTCCGGTACGGCATCCCCGAGTTCAAGATGGAGAAGCGGCACATCAACCGCCGTATCGAGCAGATGCGCGCGGAGGGCACCCGCTTCCGTACCGGTATCGAGATCGGCCGCGACCTCAAGGCGACCGACCTGAAGAAGCGCTACGACGCCATCGTCATCGCCGCCGGCGCCACGACCGCCCGTGACCTCCCGGTCCCCGGCCGTGAGCTCAAGGGCGTCTACCAGGCGATGGAGTACCTGCCGCTGGCCAACAAGGTCCAGGAGGGCGACTACGTGGCGCCCCCGATCTCGGCCGAGGGCAAGCACGTCGTGGTCATCGGCGGTGGCGACACCGGCGCCGACTGCGTGGGCACCGCCCACCGGCAGGGCGCGGCCTCGGTCACCCAGCTGGAGATCATGCCCCGGCCGGGCGAGGAGCGGGACGCGGTCTCCCAGCCGTGGCCGACCTTCCCGATGCTCTACAAGGTCACGAGCGCGCACGAGGAGGGCGGCGAGCGGGTCTACTCCGTCTCCACCACCCACTTCGAGGGCGACGAGGACGGCAACGTCCAGTGGCTGCACCTCAGCGAGGTCGAGTTCATCGACGGCAGGCTGACCCCGAAGCCGGGCACGGAGCGCAAGATCCCCGCCCAGCTGGTCACCCTCGCCATGGGCTTCACCGGCACCGACCGTGAGAACGGCGTGGTGGAGCAGTTCGGCCTGGAGCTCGACGAGCGCGGCAACATCGCCCGCGACGCCGACTTCCGGACGAACGTCCCGGGCGTGTACGTCGCCGGTGACGCGGGCCGCGGCCAGTCGCTCATCGTGTGGGCGATCGCGGAGGGCCGCTCGGCCGCCCGCGGAGTCGACCGGTTCCTGACCGGCACGAGCGAGCTCCCGGCCCCGATCCGCCCGACGGACCGTTCGCTGCTGGTCTGACGGCCCGAGGGTCCCCCAAAAACGTCCCGTACAAAGGCGTACGGAACACAGACGGCGCCTGCCCCACAGTCCCCGACCGGACGACTGGGCAGGCGCCGCCGCATGTCCGCGTGCTGGCGTGCGGCGGCACCGGCGTGCGGCGGCACGGCACTGGTCTGTCGGCGTGCCGCCGTTCTGCCGTGCCGCCGCACCGCCGTGCCGCCGCACCGCCGCACCGCCGCACCGCCGCACCGCCGCACCGCCGCACCGCCGCACCGCCGCACCGCCGCACCGCCGCACCGCCGCACCGCCGTGCCGCCGTGCCGCCGCACCGCCGCACCGCCGCACCGCCGCACCGCCGCACCGCCGCACCGCCGCACCGCCGTGCCGCCGTGCCGGCCTGTCGGCGCACCGCCGTGCTGGCGTGCCGCCGTGCGTGCCGTCGCACCGCCGCACCGCCGCACCGCCGCACCGCCGTGCCGCCGTGCCGGCCTGTCGGCGCACCGCCGTGCTGGCGTGCCGCCGTGCGTGCCGTCGCACCGCCGCACCGCCGCACCGCCGCACCGCCGCACCGCCGCACCGCCGTGCCGGCCTGTCGGCGCACCGCCGCACCGCCGGACCGGTGTACGGGCGGGCGGGCTACGGGACCCGGAACGTCTCTCCGTACACCTCCCACCGCAGAGGCGGGCGCAGGCCGAGGTTGCCGTCGTGCAGGAAACGGCGCTGGGTCGTGTCGACGCGGGAGGTGTCGATGCCGGGGTGCCGGGTCACCATGGCCCGGCGGCGGGCGTCGAGGAAGGCGTCCAGGTACTCGGTCTCCTTGCCGCCCCGAGCCGGGGTGCGGACCTGCCGCATGGCGCTGGAACGGATGCCGTCGAAGCTGGTCGGGCCCGCGCCTGGGCCGTGGAAGACCAGGGCGTCGTAGTAGATGAACTGGCCCAGCGCGCCCAGCCCGTCGGCCCGGCCCCGGTGGACCGCGGGGTCGAAGTAGACACGGTCGCGCTCGACGTCCTGGGCGGCCCGGAACGCGGGCACCCTCGACTCCGTCCGCCAGGCGGCCGGGAAGCCGGGGTCCAGACCGGCGTGCGAGGCGGTGCCGTCGACCCGCCGCAGGGCGGGGAGATAGCGGGCGAGGGCGTTGCGCGGGTGGTCGCGCGTGTAACGCTCGACCAGGGTGAGCAGATCGTGGGTGCCGGTGCAGAAGCCGATCAGGCCCGCCGTGTAGCCCTGGCCGTCCCCGATGTCCTCGACATAGCCGTACGCGCTGCGCCAGTTCAGGGTCCCGTTCTCGGCACTCGCCACGATCTTCTGGGCCAGTTCCTTCTGGCTGGGGGCGGTGAGGCCCGGCGGGGTCGCCCAAACGTCGGTGGTCGGCTGGACGAGTTCGGCCGGGGTGAACAGGTACACCGTCGACGCTACGGCGGCGCAGACCAGGGCGGCGGCACGTTTCATGCCGCACACCCTAGAGCGGGAATGTCGTGTTCCTTGTCATTCCATCCTAATTAGCCGGCGAACGAACAAAAGGGCGAAGGGTGGTGGGTGTGGGAGGCTGTGCGCCATGGTCGCGATCAGTCTCACCAAGGTCCAGGAGACGGCACCCGCGCTGGTCAACCTCTACAAGAGCGCCGGGGTGTCCCTCACCAAGCACGGTCTCGACGGGCAGCGGGCCGCCGTCTACCTCGTCGTCGACTACTCGGGTTCGATGAAGCCGTACTACCAGGACGGCAGCGTGCAGGCGCTGGCCGACCGGGTGTTGGGGCTGTCCGCGCACCTCGACGACGACGGCCGGGTGCCGGTCGTCTTCTTCTCCACCGACGTCGACGCCGTCACCGACATCGCCCTCGCCGACCATCAGGGGCGGGTGGACCGGATCGTGGCCGGGCTCGGGCACATGGGCAAGACCAGCTACCACCTCGCCATGGACGCCGTCATCGACCACTACCTCGACAGCGGTTCGAAGGACCCCGCGCTCGTCGTCTTCCAGACCGACGGCGGCCCGATCAACAAGCTCGCGGCGGAACGCTATCTGTGCAAGGCGTCGACGCTGCCGCTGTTCTGGCAGTTCATCGGCTTCGGCGACCGGGGCAGCAAGCAGTTCGACTTCCTGCGCAAGCTCGACGAACTGCCCGTACCGGCGAAGCGGGCGGTCGACAACGCCGGTTTCTTCCACGCCGGTTCGGATCCGCGCAAGGTGTCGGACGCGGAACTGTACGACCGACTGGTGCGCGAGTTCCCGCAGTGGCTGTCGGCCGCACGGGCGCGGGGAATCGTGCCGGCGTAGCGAAGTCCGCCCCCTCGGTCGTCCGCTGCCACGGCTGTCCGCCTCCGCCTCCGCGGCTGTCCGCACCGTTGGCTGTCGGACTTCGCGGCTGTCCGCACCGTTGGCTCGGCCCGTCCGTCGTGACACCCTGATGAGGTTGATCCGAGGGGGAGGCGACGACGCATGACTGACGGCGCGCGATCGGTGAACGGGGGCGCGGGCGGCGGGAGTTCGAGCCCGAGAGGTGAGTCCGGCAAGGGCGAGAGACTCGCCGACTGGGCCGACGGGCGGCTGGGGCTGTACACGCTGGCGAAAGCCAACCTGCGCAAGGTGTTCCCGGACCACTGGTCCTTCATGCTGGGCGAGATCTGCCTCTACAGCTTCCTGGTGCTCCTCCTCACCGGCGTCTACCTCACGCTCTTCTTCGAGCCGAGCAGCGCCGAGGTCGTCTACGACGGCACGTACGTCCCGCTCAACGGCGTCACGATGACGAGGGCGTACGAGTCGACGCTCGACATCAGCTTCGACGTGCGCGGAGGCCTGCTGATCAGGCAGATCCACCACTGGGCGGCCCTGGTCTTCGTGACCGGCATGCTCGTGCACATGATGCGGGTGTTCTTCACCGGCGCGTTCCGCAAGCCGCGCGAGGTCAACTGGCTGTTCGGCTGGACCCTGTTGTTCCTCGGCATCCTCACCGGACTGACCGGCTACTCGCTCCCGGACGACCTGCTCTCCGGCACCGGTGTCCGGTTCGCCGACGGCGCGATCCTGTCCATCCCGATCGTCGGGACGTACATATCGTTCTTCCTCTTCGGCGGGGAGTTCCCGGGCCACGACATCATCGCGCGGTTCTTCCCGATCCACGTGCTGCTGCTGCCCGGGATCATGCTGGGTCTGGTCGTCGCCCATCTCATCCTGGTGTTCTTCCACAAGCACACGCAGTACCCCGGGCCCGGGCGCGACCAGGAGTCCGTCGTCGGCATGCCCTTCATGCCGGTCTACATGGCGAAGGCGGGCGGGTTCTTCTTCCTGGTCTTCGGTGTGCTCGCGGTCATGGGCGGGATCGCCAGCATCAATCCCGTGTGGGCGTTCGGGCCGTACCGCCCCGACCTGGTGACGACGGGCGCGCAGCCGGACTGGTACCTCGGCTTCTCCGAGGGCCTGATCCGGGTGATGCCGGGATGGGAGATCAACATCTGGGGCCACACCCTGGTGCCGGGCGTCCTCATCCCCTTCTCGCTCTTCCCGCTGATCCTGCTCGCCATCGGCCTCTATCCGTTCGTCGAGGCGTGGATCACCGGTGACAGGCGGGAGCACCACATCCTCGACCGCCCGCGCAACGCGCCGGTGCGCACCGGCCTCGGGGTGGCCTGGCTGACCCTGTACGTGGTGCTGCTGATCGGCGGGGGCAACGACATCGTGGCCACGCATCTGCATCTGTCGATCAACGCGATCACCTGGTTCGTGCGGGTCGCCGTGTTCGTCGGCCCGGTCGTCGCCTACATGGTCACCAAGCGGATCTGTCTCGGCCTGCAACTCCGGGACCGGGACAAGGTGCTGCACGGCCGCGAGACGGGGACCATCAAACGCCTTCCGCACGGTGAGTACGTCGAGATCCACGAACCCCTGGACCAGGCCAGGCTGTTCACCCTCACCCAGCACGAGCAGGCACCGCCGTACGAGATCGGGCCGCTCGTCGACCACAACGGTGTGCGGCGCCCGGTCAGGGTGTCCCAGCGGGTACGGGCACGGCTGGCGCGCGCCATGTTCGGGGCGGACAGTCACATCCCGAAGCCGACCCCGGAGGAGCACCGCGAACTGACCGGCGGCTCCGGGCACTGACGTCGGCTCTCGCCGCCTGCCCGCGTTCTCCCTGTCTGCCTCCGCGCCTCATTCCTGCGGGCGTGTCTGCTTTCCTGCCTGCGTCCTGCCTGCGTCCTGCCTGCGTCCTGCGTCCTGCGTCCTGCGTCCTGCGTCCTGCGTCCTGCGTCCTGCGTGCCTGGCCTGTCTGCGGGTGCGGTCAGTCCGTGGGCGGGGGCCAGTTGCGCAGCAGGGCGTCGAGGCCGTCCAGGATCCGGGTCCAGGTCTCCTGGGTGTCGGGGGCGCTGTGGCTGAAGCCGCCGCCGAGCTCCAGGCTGACGTAGCCGTGGAAGACGCTGCCCAGGAGCCGGACGGCGTGGGTCTGGTCCGGCTCGGTGAGGTCGTAGCCGCGCAGGATCGCCCGGGTCATGCGCGCGTGCCGCGGGCCGGCGCTCGCGGCCGCCGCCTCGGGGCCGAGTCTCAGCTGGGCCGCGGCATAGCGGCCGGGGTGCGCGCGGGCGTAGTCACGGTAGACGTCGGCCAGGGCGGTCAGGGCGTCCTTGCCGGCCCGCCCGGCCAGCGCGAGGTCGCCCCGGTCGGCCAGTTCCTCCAGGACGAGCAGCGCGATGCGGGTTCTGAGGTCGTCGGAGTTCTTCACGTGCGAGTACAGGCTCGCGACCTTGACGTCGAAGTGCCGGGCGAGCGCCGAGACGGTCACCCGGTCGAAGCCGACCTCGTCGGCCAGTTCCGCGCCCGCCCGCACCAGGCGTTCCGTGCTCAGCCCCACACGACCCATGGTCATCCTCTCGTCCGGCTCGTCCGGCTCGTCCGGCTCGCTCGGCTCGTCGCTCACTCCGGCCGTTCCGGCTGGTCCGGCTTGTTCGGCAGGTCCGGCTCGTTCGGCTTCCTCAGGCTCGCTGGACGGAGCCGCTGTGCCGATAGCCATTATGCGTTTGCCTAAAACCTTTAGGCAAATTAGCCTGCGTTCCATGAAGCCGCTGTCCGAGCAAGAGATCCGTGCCGCGTTCGTGAACTGCACCAAGGGCGAGGCGAAGCGCCTGTCCGTACCACGTGACCTGGCCGAACGGCCCTGGGACGACCTGGACTACCTCGGCTGGCGGGACCCTCAGGCCCCCGACCGGGCCTACCTCGTCATCGAGCTGGACGGCAGGCCGAGGGCCCTCGCCCTGCGCTCCTCCACCTCGGGCTCCTGGCAGGCGCGCCGCAGCATGTGCACCATGTGCCTGACCACGCACTCCGGAGGTGTCTCGCTGATGGTCGCGCCGAAGGCCGGAAGAGCCGGTCAGCAGGGCAACTCGGTCGGGGCCTACATCTGCAGCGACCTCGCCTGCTCGCTGTACGTGCGGGGCAAGCGGGACGCGGGCGTCGGGGCCCGGCTGCCCGAGACGATCACCCTGGAGGAGAAGATCGGACGGACCGTGGCCAACCTCGCCGCGTTCATCGCCAAGGTGACCGGCTGAGGCCGCCCCTGCCGTGGCCGAGGCTATCCGTGGGCGCGCAGCACCTCCGCCCGGCAGTCGTCCGGGGTGCCCCAGGCCGTGCGCAGGGCGCGGGCCTTGGTGAGCCAGAGCGACAGGTCGTACTCCGCCGTGTAGCCGATCGCGCCGTGCAGCTGGAGCGCGGTGCGCGCGGCCGTGTACGCCGCCTCGCAGGCGCTCGCCTTCGCGGCGGCGACATCCGCCGGGCTCATCGTCACGGCGGCGCCCAGGACCAGGGGGCCGGCGAACTCCAACGCGATCTTCGCGTCCGCCAGCCGGTGCTTGACCGCCTGGAACGAACCGACGGGGACGCCGAACTGGACGCGCTGCCCTACGTACGCCACGGTCCGCTCCAGCAGCGCGAGGCCCACCCCGAGGGCTTGTGCGGCGGTGGCCAGGCGGGCCCAGAGCAGGGCGCGGCCCGCGGGCGGGTCCGGGGTGAGGAGCTCGCCGCCCGGCAGCAGGCGGGTGAGGCGGCGGGCGGGGTCGAGGGAGGGGCGGACCGGGCCGTGACCGGGGGAGAGGCGGAGGCCGTCGGCGGCCAGGGTCATCCGTAGCGCCGCCGCGTCGCCGTCCACGGCGTACGAACCTTCGCGTGCCAGCGTCGCCATCGACTCGCCCGAGGCCAGCGCGGGCAGAAACCGCTTGGCGGGGCCCGGATCGAGCAGCAGGGCCGCCGCGGCCACCGTCTCCACGAGCGGGCCCGGCACCGCGTGCCGCCCCAGCTCCACGAAGGCGACGGCCAGGTCCACCGGCCGGGGCCCCAGCCCCTCGTAGGCCTCGGGGACCGCCAGCGCGAACACGCCGGCCTCGGCGATCCGCGACCACAGCGCTCGCCCGCTCGCCCGCTCGCCCCGGCTCCAGTCGCGCACCACGGCCGGGGTGTCGGCCGAGCTCAGCAGCGCGCCCAGCGACCGTGCGAAGGCCCGCTGTTCGATGTCCAGGACGAAACGCATCGCCGGCGGAACCGGCCTGGGCGAAGTCATCGACGGCGTCCCCTCGGCAGGCCGAGCAGCTGCTCGGCGACGATGTCGCGCTGGATCTCGTTCGTGCCCGCGTAGATCGGCCCGGCGAGCGAGAAGACGTAACCCTCCGCCCAGTCGGTGCCGGCCGTCTCCCCCTCCTCGCCCAGGAGATCCAGTGCCGTCTCGTGCAACGCGATGTCGTACTCCGACCAGAAGACCTTGTTCAGGCTCGACTCCGGGCCCAGCCGCTCCCCGGCGAGGAAACGGGAGGCCGCCGCATAGGTGAACAGCTGATACGCGCGGGCGCCGATCAGCGCGTCGGCGACGCGGGCCGCGGTGCCCTCCGGGCTGCCCCGCTCCAGCCACAGGGCGTGCAGGCGGTCGGCCGAGGCGAGGAAGCGGCCGGGGGAGCGCAGGGTGAGCCCGCGTTCGTTGGCCGCCGTCGACATCGCGATCCGCCAGCCCTGACCCGGTTCCCCTATCACGTCCTCGTCCGGCACGAAGACCTCGTCCAGGAACAGTTCGGCGAACGCCGGCTTCCCGTCCAGGCGGCCGATGGGGCGGACGGTGACACCCGGGGCCCGCAGGTCGAACATGAGGTAGCTGAGCCCCTGGTGGGGTTTCGGGGTGTCGGGGTCGGTGCGGAACAGGCCGAAGGCGCGGTCGGCGAAGGCCGCGCGCGAGGACCAGGTCTTCTGACCGGTCAGCCGCCAGCCGCCGTCCACCCGGACCGCCCTGGCGCGCAGCGCGGCCAGGTCCGAGCCGGCCTCGGGCTCCGACCAGGCCTGTGCCCAGACGGCCTCACCGGTGGCCATGGCGGGCAGCACCCGGGCCCGCTGTTCCTCCGTGCCGTGGTCGAGCAGGGTGGGGGCGAGGAGGCTCACGCCGTTCTGGTTGACCCGGCCCGGGGCACCCGCCGCGTAGTACTCCTCCTCGAAGACCAGCCAGCGCATCAGGCCGCAGTCCCGCCCGCCGTAGCGCGCCGGCCAGTTCACCACCGACCAGTCGTCCGCGGCCAGTTGGGCCTCCCACGCGCGGTGCGCGGCGAAGCCCTCGGCGGTCTCCAGGGAGGGCAGCGGCTCCGCCGGCACATGCGCGTGCAGCCAGGCCCGGGCCTCGGCGCGGAACGCCTCGTCGGCGGGGGAGTGTGCGAGGTCCACGGGCGCCCTCCTTGCGTGCACGTTCTTCCCTAACAAGTGTTTGGTAGGTTAGCGTGTCGTCATGAAGAACGTCGAGAGTCCGCCGTACGTTCCCGGGCACGCGCTGCTCGACGGCCGCACCGCCGTCATCACCGCGGCCGCCGGCGCGGGCATCGGCGGAGCGACCGCGCGCCGCTTCCTGGAGGAGGGCGCGCGCGTGCTGATCAGCGACGCCCACGCGCGGCGGCTCAAGGCCCACGAGGCGGAACTGGCCGAGGAGTTCGGCGAGGCGTCGGTGACCGCCCGGCCGTGCGACGTCACCGACGAGAGTCAGGTGCGGGCGCTCTTCGACACGGCCGTGCGGGAACACGGGCGACTGGACATCGTCGTCAACAACGCCGGTCTCGGCGGGACTTCGGACCTCGTGGACATGACCGACGAGCAGTGGGCACGCGTCCTGGACGTCACCCTGAACGGCACCTTCCGGTGCACCCGGGCCGCACTGCGGCTCATGCGGGACACCGGCGGGGGAGTCGTCGTCAACAACGCCTCCGTCGTCGGCTGGCGCGCCCAGGCCGGACAGGCGCACTACGCGGCCGCGAAGGCGGGCGTGATGGCGCTGACCCGCTGCGCGGCCGTCGAGGCGGCCCAGTACGGCGTGCGGGTCAACGCCGTCTCGCCGAGCCTCGCCATGCACCCGCACCTGGTGAAGGTGACCTCGGCCGAGCTGCTGGAGGAACTCACCGCCCGCGAGGCCTTCGGGCGGTACGCCGAACCCTGGGAGGTGGCCAACGTGATCGTGTTCCTGGCGTCGGGCTACTCCTCGTACCTGACGGGTGAGGTCGTCTCCGTCAGCAGCCAGCACGCCTGACGACCGGAGCAGACCACAATGGACCCGTGCCGACCAAGAAGAAGCCCCAGGTGACCGCCGCAGAGCCCGCCGCGACCGCCGCCGCCCGCGACCGGCGCGGCGAACTCCTCGACACCGCCGCCGAGGTCTTCGCCGAGCAGGGCTACAACGCCACCACCGTCCGCAAGATCGCGGACCACGCGGGCATGCTGGCGGGCAGCCTCTACTACCACTTCGACTCCAAGGAGTCGATGCTCGAGGAGATCCTGCGCACCTTCCTCGACGAGCTGTGGGACGGCTACGACGCCGTCCTGGCAGCCGGCCTGGGCCCCCGTGAGGCCCTCGAAGCCCTGGTCACCGAGTCGTTCCGGGAGATCGACCGGCACCGCGCCGCCGTCGCGATCTACCAGAAGGAGAGCAAGCAGCTCGTGACGCAGGAACGGTTCGCGTTCCTCGCCGAGTCGCAGCGCAGGTTCGAGAAGGCCTGGCTGTCCACACTGGAACGCGGTGTCGCGGACCGGGTCTTCCGCGCCGACCTCGACATCCGCCTCGCCTACCGGTTCGTCCGCGACACCGTGTGGGTCGCCGCGTCCTGGTACCGGCCCGGCGGACAGCACAGCCCGGAGGAGATCGCCCGGCAGTACCTGTCGATGGTGCTGGACGGGATCGCCGTACGCGAACAACCCTTTCCTGTGAGGGAGTTGCCATGGCCGAGGCCTACATCGTCGAAGCGGTCCGCACGCCGGTCGGACGGCGCGGAGGAGGACTGAGCAAGGTCCATCCGGCCGACCTGGGCGCGCATGTGCTCAAGGAACTCGTCGCACGGGCCGGGGTCGACCCGGCGGCCGTCGAGGACGTCGTCTTCGGCTGCCTGGACGCGGTCGGACCGCAGGCCGGGGACATCGCGCGGACCTGCTGGCTGGCCGCCGGACTGCCGGAGGAGGTGCCGGGCGTGACCGTGGACCGGCAGTGCGGCTCCTCGCAGCAGGCCGTGCACTTCGCCGCACAGGGCGTGCTCTCCGGAACACAGGACCTGGTGGTCGCGGGCGGCGTGCAGAACATGTCGCAGATCCCGATCGCGTTCGCCACCCGGCAGGCCGCCGAGTCCCTCGGCTTCACCCAGGGCCCCTTCGCGGGCAGCGAGGGCTGGCGCGCCCGCTACGGGGACCGGCCGGTGAACCAGTTCGCCGGCGCCGAGATGATCGCCGCCAAGTGGGGGATCAGCCGGCAGGACCAGGAGGAGTTCGCCCTGCGGTCGCATCATCGGGCCGTGCGCGCGCTCGACGAGGGCCGCTTCGCCCGCGAGACCGTGGCCTACGGGGAGGTCACCGCCGACGAGGGGCCGCGCCGGGACACCTCCCTGGAGAAGATGGCCGCGCTCAAGCCCGTCATCGACGGGGGTACCGTCACCGCGGCCTGCTCCTCGCAGGTCTCCGACGGCGCGGCGGCCATGCTGCTGGCCTCGGAACGGGCGGTGCGCGAGCACGGCCTGACCCCACGCGCGCGCGTGCACCACCTCTCCGTCCGCGGCGAGGACCCGATCCGCATGCTGACGGCTCCGATCCCGGCCACCGCGCACGCCCTGAAGAAGACCGGGCTGTCGATCCACGACATCGACCTCGTCGAGATCAACGAGGCCTTCGCGCCCGTTGTCCTGGCCTGGCTGAAGGAGACCGGCGCGGACCCGGAGAAGGTCAACGTCAACGGCGGCGCCATCGCCCTCGGCCACCCGCTCGGCGCGACCGGCACCAAGCTGATGACCACCCTGCTGCACGAACTGGAGCGCAGAGGCGGCCGGTTCGGCCTGCAGACCATGTGCGAGGGCGGCGGGCAGGCCAACGTGACGGTCATCGAAAGGCTGTGACGGCCCCGGGTCGAGGCAGTCCGTTCCGGCGGGCGGAGTCCGGCGCAGGCTCCCGAAGCCGTGAGGCCAGCAGGGTCGAGCGGTGCGGGGGAGCCGTCGGGGTGGGGCCCGTGTGCGAGGGCGGCGGTCGGGCCGACGTGACGGTCATCGAACGGCTCTGAGCCCGTTCAGGGACGTCAGCAGTTCCTCCGCCTCCTTCATGATCCGCTCCACCAGCTCCGCGCACGACGGCAGGTCGTCGATCACCCCGGCGACCTGCCCGGCCGCCATCACCCCACCGTCGGTACGCCCCTCCACCATCGCGGACCTGAGCAGCATCGGCGTGTTCGCGGCGAGCAGTACCTGACTCCAGGTGAGGTCCTTGCCGTGGCGCAGCGCCAGGCCGTCGCGGACCATCTCCCGCCAGGTGAGGCCGGACAGCTTCCGGAACCCGGCCGCGTGACGCACCGCCCGCGACAGGGCCCTGGCCCGGCCGGAGCCCTCCAGGGCGTCGACCAGCCCGGTGCGCAGCATGCGGTGCGGGAGCCCGTCCACCGCCCGGGTGACGGTGACGTCCCGGACCGTCGCCGCCAGATACCGCGCCTTCACCGCCTCCGGGACCGGCGAGTCCGAGGTGAGCAGGAACCGGGTGCCCATCGCGACCCCCGCCGCCCCGTACGCAAGCGCCGCCACCAGCCCCCGCCCGTCGAAGAAGCCGCCCGCCGCCACGACCGGTATGTCCACGGCGTCCACCACCTGCGGCAGCAGGACCGTCGTCGCCACGTCACCGGTGTGTCCGCCGCCCTCGCCGCCCTGCACGATCACCGCGTCCGCACCCCAGGCGGCGACCTTCTCGGCATGCCGGCGGGCCCCGATCGACGGGATGACGACGACACCCGCCTCCTTGAGCTCGGCGATCAGCTCCGGCGAGGGCGCGAGCGCGAAGGACGCCACCCGTACCCCCTCGTCGAGGATGATCCGCACCCGGTCGCCGGCGTCCGCCGCGTCGGCCCGCAGATTCACCCCGAACGGCTCCGGCGTGCGCGACCTCACCTCGCGCACCGCCGCCCGCAGCTGGTCCAGGGTCATGGTCGCCGAGGCCAGGACACCGAGCGCCCCCGCGTTCGCCGCCGCCGACACCAGGCGCGGGCCCGCCACCCATCCCATCCCGGTCTGCACGATCGGGTGACGGACCCCGACCAGCCGGGTGAACGCCGTCTCCATCAGAGCGCGACCTCCCGGGCCCGGGTCCCGTGCGGGTCGATCACCTCGCGGATCAGGCGCAGTTCACGGGCGGTCGGTTCACGGGTGCGCGGCACCTCGTCCGGCACCACGAGGTCGAACCCCGTCGCCTCCCGGACCTGCGCGACACCCACCCCGGGATGCAGCGACGCCAGCCGCATCGAACGGTCGGGCGTGGCGAAGTCGAAGACACCGAGGTCGGAGACGACCCGCGGGATGCGGTGGTGCCGCGCGCCGGCCGCACGGTCGTACCCGACCCCGCACACCATGTCGACCCGCTCGACGAAGACCCGCCGGGAGTGCCTCGGTATCCAGTAACTCGTCGGGTTGTTCAGGGTGTTGACCGGGGCGCCCCGCACCCCGAGCAGCTGCCGCGTGGGCTTCGCCCAGTCGCCGATGCACGAGATGTTCTGGTTGCCGTACCGGTCGATCTGGCTCGCGCCCATCATCACGTGCCGCCGGCCCCCGGTGACCAGCGTCAGGTGCTGCCGGTACGGCAGCCATCCCTCGACGGTGCCGTCGAGGCCGACGAGCAGGGCCTCGCCGTCGGTCAGCAGCAGCTCCGGCGCGAAGGTGTGCCGGGCCAGTCGGGCGCCGACGGAGGGGATCAGACCCATGGGACTGGCCAGGATCTCGCCCGCGCCGCGCCACGCCTCCGCGCAGGCGATCACGCAGTACTCGGCGCGGGTCACCTCGCTCATGACTCCTCCCCGACGGCCGACCGGTACGCCTGCTCGTCCCCGGCGAGGAACCGTGCCGCGAACTCCGGCCAGGGCGTCGTCGCGTACCGCTTCTGGAACGCCTCGTCCCGGCCGTAGTCGGGGGCGCAGGACGTGAAGTGCGCGCCGTTCGGGGCCTCGATCACGCCCGTCACCGTGTGCCGCTTGACCAGCAGTGACTGCGGCGGCGCGTCCTTCGTCAACTCCGCCGTGTCGACGATCCGTTCACAGCTGACGTAGGCCTCGTCCGCCGCCTCGCAGAAGAGGTCGTCGAAGTACGGATCCGGGCCCAGGTACTGCCCGTTGCCCAGCCGGTCGGCCCGGTTGACGTGCACCAGGGCCGCGTCCAGCCGCAGGGCGGGCATCGCCACGAACGTCTCCTGGTCCTCGTACGGCGAAGTCACCGTCCGCAGACCGGGGTTGACCCGCATCACGTCCGATCCGACGCCCGCCCGCACCGGCAGGAAGGGCAGCCGGTTCGCGGCGGCGTGCAGACCCCACATGAACATCGCCTCGTCGATCTCCGTGAGCTCGAAGGCTCCGCGCTCGCGGGCCGCGCGGTAGTGCGGTTCCAGGGGGATCGAGTCGAGGGTGACGAAGGCGGTGACCAGCTTCCGGATGCGTCCGGCAGCGGCGAGCATGCCCACGTCCGGGCCGCCGTACGACACGACGGTGAGGTCGGTGACCTCCGACCGGAGCAGCGCCCTGACCAGCGCCATCGGTTTACGGCGTGAGCCCCAGCCGCCGATGCCGAGGGTCATGCCACTGCGCAGCCGGGCCACGGCCTCGTCCGCGGACAGTATCTTGTCGGCCCTGTCGGCCCTGTCGGCCCTGTCGGCCCTGTCGGCCCTGTCGGCCCTGTCGGCACCGCGGGGCTCGTCGGCCCGGTCGGGGCCGTCGGTGTGGGTGCTCACTCAGTCACCGTTCCTTCCGAAGGTGTCGCGGACCCGGTCGGCCACCCCGCCGACGCTCGCCTCGTAGGTGAAGCCCTGCTCGAAGCGGTAGCTGCGGCGCACGTCGACCGGATCGATGCCGTTGATGGCCGCCTTGGCCAGGCGCAGCAGCTCACCGTCCTTCGCGGCGATCTCGCCGGCCAGCTCCAGGGCCGCCGCGCGCAGTCCGCCCTGCGGCACCACCCGCCACACCGAGCCGTGCGCGTGCAGTTCGGCCGCCGTGACCGTGCGCGAGGTGTAGTACAGGGCGCGCAGCAGGTGCTGAGGGACCAGCCGGGCCAGATGCGTGGCCGCGCCCAGCGCGCCCCGGTCCAGCTCGGGCAGCCCGAACACGGCGTCCTCGCTCGCCACGATCACGTCCGCGTTCCCCACCAGGCCGATGCCGCCGCCCAGACAGAAGCCCTGCACCGCCGCCACCACCGGGACCTCGCACTCGTACACCGCGGCGAAGGCCTCGAAGCAGCCGCGGTTGGCGCCGACGAGCGCGCTCGGCCCCTGCGCCTGGATCTCCTTTATGTCCACGCCGGCGTTGAACCCGCGCCCCTCGGCGGCCAGCACCACACACCGCGTGTCCGGATCGCGCCCGGCCGTGCGCAGGGCGTCGGCCAGGGCGAACCAGCCGCTCACCGGCAGCGCGTTCACCGGCGGGAAGTCGACCGTGACGAGCGCGATTCCCTTTTCCGGCCCCTTTTCCGGGGACGAGGTGGAGACACCCATGGAAGCATCAGCTACCTTTCCACCAAACGTTTGTTAGGTGGAAGGTAGCAGCGAATGGAGCTGGACGGGAAGGTCGCCGTCGTCACCGGCGGCACCCGCGGAGTGGGCGCCGGCATCGCACGCTCCCTCGCACGCGCGGGCGCCGACGTCGTGGTCTGCGCCCGCAGGCCGCCGCAAGACCCGGTCGGCAAGGCCGGGTTCGTACCGCTGGACGTGCGGGACGCCGACGCCGTACGGCGCTTCTTCGCCGAACTGCCCCGCCTCGACGTCCTCGTCAACAACGCGGGCGGCGCACCCCACCGCCCCCTCGCGCAGGCCGACGCCGAACGGCACGCGCGCGTGATCGAACTCAACCTCCTCGCACCGCTGACCGTGTCCCTCGCCGCGTACGACCACCTCAAGCGCGCGAAGGGCTCGATCGTCATGATCGGCAGCGTCAGCGGCAGCCGCCCCTCGCCCGGCACCGCGGCCTACGGCGCGGCCAAGGCCGGCCTGGAGAACCTCGCACGGTCCATGGCCGTCGAGTGGGCGCCGGAGGTGCGCGTGAACACCCTGGTCGTCGGCATGGTCCGCACCGAACTCACCCACCTCCACTACGGCGGCGAGGACGGCGTCGAGGCCGTCGCCCGCACCGTCCCGCTCGGCCGGCTCGCCCTCCCCGCCGACGTGGGCGCGGCCGCCGTCTTCCTCGCCTCCGACGCGGCCCGCTACATCAGCGGGGCGAGCCTGCTCCTGCACGGGGGCGGCGAGCGGCCCGCCTTCCTGGACGCCGCAACTGTCAACCAAGAGACGTGAGATGACCTGAGATGAGCGGAGACGTGAGATGAGCGGAATCTGCGAGCGGCGGGTCGTCGTCGTCACCGGAGCCGGACGCGGACTCGGACGCGCCCACGCGCTCGCGTTCGCCGCCGAGGGCGCCCGGGTCGTCGTCAACGACCTCGGCGTCGGCCTCGACGGCACGCCCGCCCCCGACAGCCCGGCCGGGCGGATCGTGGACGAGATCCGCGCGGCGGGCGGCGAGGCGGTCGCACACGGCGGGGACATCGCCACCTCCGAAGGCGCCGCGTCCCTCGTCGCCACCGCGCTGGAGACCTACGGCCGGCTCGACACCCTCGTCAACAACGCCGGCTTCCTGCGCGACCGCATGCTCGTCAACCTCGGCGAGGACGACTGGGACGCCGTTGTGCGCGTCCATCTCAAGGGCCACTTCCTCACCCTGAAGCACTCCGCCGCACACTGGCGCGCCGAGGCCAAGGCGGGCCGCCCGCCCGTCGCCCGTGTCGTCAACACCAGCAGCGGCGCGGGACTGCTCGGCTCGGTCGGACAGGGCAACTACAGCGCCGCGAAGGCCGGGGTCGTCGCGCTGACCCTCGTCGCCGCCGCCGAACTCGCCCGCTACGGCGTCCAGGTCAACGCGATCGCGCCCGCCGCCCGCACCCGTATGACCGAGCGCACCTTCGCCGCGACCATGGCCGCCCCCGAGAACGGCTTCGACACGATGGCCCCCGGGAACGTCTCCCCGCTGGTCGTCTGGCTCGGCTCCGCCGCGAGCGAGGGCGTCACCGGGCGCGTCTTCGAGGCGGAGGGCGGGCGCATCACCGTCATGGAGGGCTGGCGGCCCGGGCCCACCCTGGACAAGGCGGCCCGGTGGAGCGCCGGGGAGGCGGGGGAGGCCGTGCGGAAGCTGCTGACGGAGACGACGGCGCCGGGGGCGGTCTACGGGGCCTGAGTCACCGGGACCCGCCCCGGGTGAGCCGGGCGGTCGCCCCCCGCTGCGCCTCGGTCATGACCGTGAGGAACCGGTTCACGGTCTCCAGCTCCTGCGCGTCGAACTCCTCGCAGGCCGCCACGATGTCCCTCGCCCAGTCCTCGAAGAACACGGCCAGCTCGGCGAGTTTCGTCTCGTTGAGCTCGACGAGCACGCGCCGCCTGTCCGTGGGGTGCTTGACCCGGCGGACGAAGCCCTTGGCCTCCAGCCGGTCGACCAGACCGGTGACCGAGGCGGGGGCGAGGCCGGTCAGCTCCGCCAGGTCCTTCGCCGTGAGCGGTCCCTGCCGCTGGAGGAAGTCGAGGGTCTTCTCCTCGGTGGCGTTCAGGCCCTGCTTGGCGGCGATCGCCGAATGGAACATCACGGTGACGGCGCTGTGCTGCCGGCCCACGGTCATGAGGCGGTCCAGGGCCGCGGCCCGCCGGGTGTCTGCCTCTGTCATGGAACCAGGCTAACAAATATTTCGTTCGCTCGAACTAACTACTTGTGCTCGACCATGGGGGAGTGCAAGTCTTTCGTTAGGCCGAACGAAATAAATCTGGGCCGTCCGGACCGACCCGACAGGAGACACCCATGTCCGCCACCCTCACCCCACCCCCGCACACCGGCACGGACCCCCACCCGCGCCGCTGGGCCGCCGCCGTCGTGATGATGATCGCGGCGCTGATGGACCTCCTCGACACCACCATCGTCAACGTCGCGATCCCGTCCATCGGCCGAGACCTGCACGCCTCCACCAGCGAACTGCAGTGGACGGTCTCCGCGTACCTGCTCGGCTTCGCCGCCGCCCTGATCGTCTCCGGGCACCTCGGCGACCGTCTCGGCCGCCGCACCCTCTTCCTCGCCGGCACCGCCGGCTTCGGACTGGCGAGCCTCGCCTGCGGACTCGCCCAGTCGCCCGGGCAGCTCATCGCGGCCCGCGCCGTACAGGGTGTCCTGGCGGCGGTCCTGATGCCCCAGGTCATCGGCTCCTTCCGCACCCTCTTCCAAGGCAAGGAACGCGGCGCGGCCTTCGGCATGTACGGGGCCGTCGCCGGTTTCGCCTCGGCGATCGGACTGCTGCTCGGGGGACTGCTCACCGACGCCGACCTGTTCGGCTGGGGCTGGCGGTCGGTGTTCCTGGTCAACGTGCCGGTGGCCGCGGCGACCCTCGTCGCCGGGGCGCTCCTGGTGCCGGTCACCAAGGAGCGGTCCGCCCGACGGCCCGACGTGATCGGCAGCCTCGTCCTGGCCGGCGCTCTGGTGGCGATCGTGCTTCCCCTGGTGCAGGGACGGGAGAACGGCTGGCCGCTGTGGGGCTGGGCCTGCCTGACCACGGGACTGCTCTCGGTCGCCGCCCTCGCGGTGTTCGAGGCGCGCCGGGCCGGCGAAGGCACGGTCCCGCTGCTTCCGGCCCGCGCCTTCCGGCTCCCCGCGTTCTCCGTCGGCGTCCTCGTCCAGCTCCTCTTCTCCGTCGGCATGCAGGGCTTCTTCCTCGTCTTCGCCGTCTGGCTGCAGGCCGGCCAGGGCTATACGCCGATGCAGGCCGGAGTGGTCACCGTCGCCTTCTCGGTCGGCGGCTTCCTCACGGCACCGGCCGCCGACGCCCTCGCCGTGCGCTACGGCAGGCTCGTCCTCGGCGCCGGAGCGCTGCTGATGGCCGTCGGCTTCGGCTGGGTGTGGGCCGCGATCGGCGACGCCTCCGACGCCCACACCGGGGCCTGGCCGCTGGCGCCCGGCCTGGCCGTCGCCGGCGCCGGACTCGGCTTCCTCGTCGTGCCCCTGGTCAACGTGGTCCTGTCCGCCGTACCCGCCGACCTCGCCGGCGGCGCGTCCGGCATCTTCTCCACCGCCCAGCAGTTCGGCGGCGCCCTCGGCGCGGCCGCGATCGGCACGGTCTTCTTCGGCCACACCGACCACGGCCTGACACAGGCCCTGGACACGGCCATGCCGTGGGTGACCGGCGGGTTCGTCCTGTGCGCGGGACTGTGCGCGATGCTCCCGCGCACGGCGACCTCCGACCCGTCCGGACCCTCCGGCACGTGAGCACGTGAGCACGTGAGCACGTGAGCACGTGAGCACGTGAGGACGTCAGGACGTGAAGGCCTAGGTGTCGCACTCCAGCACCGTCCGGCACAACCCGCACCGCGCCCGGACCCGCCCCCGCACCGGCACCCTGATCCGCTGATGGCAGGTGGGACAAGGGAACGTCACCCGCAGCGACCCCGGCGCGTCCGGGACGAAGGCGTACAAAGTGTCCGGGGCCGCCGCCGACCCGTGGTCCTGGGCGTGCCGGCGGTCCCGGGCATAACGGCGCCGACCCGCCCACCCCGCAGCCGTCAGCGGAGGCTGCCGCTCGTCATGACGAGCCCGCTCCATACCCCGCCCGTACGCCGTGTACGCCTGCGCACTGGTGAACCACACCGACGGATCCTCACCGAAGACCAGCGACCGCTTCGCCAGCACGTACCCGAACTCCTCCGGCGTCAGATACCCCAGCTTCTGCGAGGACGCCGCGTCCTCCCGGTACGCGTCGAGGAGCAGCCAGCCCGCCCCCAGATACGTCGTCGCCGTGTCCGTCAGGATCTCGTTGTCCCGCGTGCCCGGGAACGACAGGCCCAGCCGATGCAGATAGACGTGCATGATCTCGTGCGCCAGAGCCGCGCCGATGTCCCGCCGATGCGTACGGAACCGGTCGTTCAACTCCACGAAGTACTCAGGCCCCGCCGCGAGTTCGATGTTCGCCGCATGCTCCATCTCACGGAAGGCGACGATCATCCGCGCGTCCGGCAACCGGTAGTGCCGCACCAGCTCGCGGGCCACCCGCTGCACCCCCAGATGCAGGTCGTCCGTGTCGCAGAACGCCACGTCCGCCGGCGCCACACTGCTCGCGAACTGGTGGACGGTGTCGTACGACAACCGCTTGTACAACGCCGTGACAGCCGCCCGCACCGTCTCGAGATGCGGGTATCCGTGCTCCACCGGCCCGCCGTTCGCCACGCCCGCACCCCCAAGACGCCGAGAACCCCGTTCCACTGTACGGGCAGCCCCGAACCCCGGTGAGGGCATGCCCTAGGGTGATCGCCCATGACCACCAGCAACACCCCTCGACCCGGCGGCGACGTCGACCCCGCCGTCCGCGAGGAACTCGCCCGCCTGCGCGACAGCATCGACAACATCGACGCCGCCGTCGTCCACATGCTCGCCGAGCGCTTCAAGGCCACCCAGCAGGTCGGCCACCTCAAGGCCCGCCACCAGCTGCCGCCCGCCGACCAGGCCCGCGAGGCCCGCCAGATCGCCCGGCTGCGCACCCTCGCCGAGAACGCCAAACTCGACCCCGCGTTCGCCGAGAAGTTCCTCAACTTCATCATCGCCGAGGTGATCCGTCACCACGAGCGCATCGCCGAGGACACCGTCAACGGCTCGGCCCCCTCGCCCAACTGACCACGCCGGCCGACCGTCCGACACGCCCCCACCCCACCGAACGGCACCGCGCGTGACCCGGCGGACACAACCCGTCAGCCGACCGCCGCCCGCACCGCCGCCCGCCCGCTCCGCCCACCGCGCCGCCGAACCGGAACGGCGCCCCGGCGCGAGAAAGGACATAGGGCGCGTACCGATCCGCCCCTGTGCCGGACCAGCACGATCAGGCAGCATGTCGTTCATGTCCGTACTGACGCGCGACGAAGCGCAGAGCCGTGCCAAGCACCTCGACGTCCACCGCTACACCATCGAGCTCGACCTGACGACCGGCGACGAGACCTTCGAGTCCCACACCGTCATCCGGTTCGCCACGCGCGCCAGCGGGGACACCTTCGTCGAGCTCAAGCCCGCGGCACTGCACTCCGTCACCCTCGACGGCGAGCCCCTCGACCCCGAGACCCTCGACGACAACCGGCTCCCGCTGAAGAACCTCACCGCCGGCGACCACGAACTGCGCGTCCGGGCGAGCATGCGCTACTCCCGCACCGGCGAAGGCATGCACCGCTTCACCGACCCCACCGACGGCGAGACCTACCTCTACACCCAGCTCTTCATGGACGACGTCCAACGCGTCTTCGCCGCCTTCGACCAGCCCGACCTCAAATCGGTCTTCGAGCTGACCGTCAAAGCCCCCGAAACCTGGACCGTCCTCGCCAACAGCATCACCGAACACCTCGGCGAAGGCCGCTGGCAGGCCGCCCCCACCCCCCTCATCTCCACCTACCTCGTCGCCGTCGCCGCCGGCCCCTGGCACTCCGTACGCACCGAACACCACGGCCTCCCCCTCGGCCTGCACTGCCGCCGCTCCCTGGCCCCCCACCTCGACGCCGACGCCGACGAACTCCTCGAAATCACCCAGCAGTGCTACGACCGCTACCACGAGAAGTTCGAGGAGCCCTACCCCTTCGACTCCTACGACCAGGCGTTCGTCCCCGAGTTCAACGCCGGCGCCATGGAGAACCCCGGCCTCGTCACCTTCCGCGACGACTTCGTCTACCGCTCCGCCGTCACCGACACCGAACGCCAGACCCGCGCCATGGTCATCGCCCACGAGATGGCCCACATGTGGTTCGGCGACCTCGTCACCCTCCAGTGGTGGGACGACATCTGGCTCAACGAGTCCTTCGCCGAGTACATGGGCTACCAGACCCTCACCGAAGCCACCCGCCACACCGACACCTGGACCGACTTCGGCGTCGTCCGCAAGGCCTGGGGCTACGACGCCGACCAGCGCCCCTCCACCCACCCCGTCGCCCCCGAGAACGTCGACGACACCGCCTCCGCGCTCCTCAACTTCGACGGCATCTCCTACGCCAAGGGCGCCTCCGCACTACGCCAACTCGTCACCTGGCTCGGCGAGAAGGACTTCCTCGCCGGCATCAACACCCACTTCGCCCGCCACCGGTTCGCCAACGCCACCCTCGCCGACTTCATCGACTCCCTCGCCGCCCACACCGACCGCGACGTCCACGCCTGGGCCGACGCCTGGCTGCGCACCACCGGCGTCGACACCCTCACCCCCACCCTCGGCGGCAGCAACGGCGACCACACCCTGACCGTCGACCACCAGGGCAGCCGCCCGCACCGCGTCGCCGTCGGCCTCTACGACCTCGACCTCGGCGACGAAGGCCGCCTCACCCTGCGCGAACGCCTCGAAGTCGACATCCCGCAGAAGACCCCGCAGTCCATCGGCAAGCGCCCCGCCCTCCTGCTGCTCAACGACAGCGACCTCACCTACACCAAGGTCCGCTTCGACCCCACCTCCTTCGAAACCGTCCGCACCAGCCTCTCCGGACTGCCCGACCCGCTCACCCGCGCCGTCGTCTGGAACGCCCTGCGCGACGCCGTCCGCGACGGCGACCTCGCCCCCACCGCCTACCTCGAGGCCGCCCGAGCCCACCTCCCGAAGGAAACCGACCTCGCCCTCGTCGAAGGCGTCCTCGCCTTCGCCTCCCGCCAGGTCGCCGACCGCTACGTCACCCCCGAACAGCGCCCCGCCGCCGTCGCCACCCTCTCCGCCCTCTGCCGCGACCTCATCCGCCGCACCGAGGACGGCGACCACCCCGGCCTGCGCCTCATCGCCGTACGCCACTTCATCGACGTCGCCGCCCACCCCGACACCATCGCAGCCTGGCTCGCCGACGGCACCGTCCCCGGCGGCCCCGAACTCGACCCCGACCTGCGCTGGCGCGTCCTCGCCCGGCTCGCCGTCCTCGGCGCCACCGACGACGACGCCATCACCGCCGAACTCGACCGCGACCCCTCCGCCACCGGCCAGGAAGGCGCCGCGCGCTGCCGCGCCGCCCTCCCCGACGCGGAGACCAAGGAGCGGGCCTGGGCGGCGATGTTCTCCTCCGACAGCCTCTCGAACTACCTCTTCACCGCCACCGCCCAAGGCTTCTGGCAACCCGAACAGACCGACCTCCTGACCGACTACGTCCCCCGCTTCTACCAGGACGCCGTCACCCTCGCCGCCCGCCGCGGCCCCGCCATCGCCGAAGCCGCGGGCCGCTGGGCCTTCCCCACCCACGCCGCCGACCCCGAGAACCTCCGCCTGGGCGAGGAGTGTCTGGCCGACGCCGACCCCACCCCCGCCCTGCGCCGCAAACTCGTCGACCAACTCGACGATCTGGCACGGGCATTGAGGGTGAGGGAGGCATAGCGGCACCGCCATCGAGGGCGACGCGGGTGAGGCGGGTGAGGCGGTCGAGGCGGGGCCCCCGAAACTGCGGCCTTTCGGATCGCTCCTCAGCCGATCCGCCAGGAACGGAGCTTCTCGGGGTTTCGCACCGCCCAGACACGCCTGATCCGGTCGCCCGCGATCTCGAACGCGAACACGGTCGCGATACTGCCGTCCTGCCGCGCCACCAAGCCGGGCAGACCGTTGACTGTGCACTCCAGCAACGTCGTGCGGCCGGCCCACAGACGGGAGATCTCGGCGTAGGCATGTGCGATCCGCTCACCACCCACGAGCGGACGCAGGTGGGTGACAGCCAGCCCACCACCGTCAGCGGTCGCGGTGGCGTCGGGGTCGAGCAGGCCGACCAGGGCCTCGATGTCCTTGGCCTCCCACGCGGTTCTGAACCGCCTGACGATGCCGGCCTGCCCGGCACCCGGGACCGCCGAGGTCTGCACACCGCGGATACGACGGCGCGCGGACGAGGCCAGCTGGCGGCACGCCGCCGGACTACGGCCTACGACCCCGGCGACCTCGCCGAAGGGGTAGCGGAAGACGTCGTGCAGGACGAACGCGACCCGCTCGGCCGGGGTCATCGAATCGAGGACGACCAGGAACGCCATCGTCACCGACTCGTCGAGAGTGACCCGGTCGGCCGGATCGATCCCGCCACCGCCGGAACGCCCGTTGATCCACTCCGTGGGCTCGGGCAGCGGCTCCGGGATCCAGTCACCCACATACGTCTCCCGCCTGGCCCGCGCCGAACCGAGCAGATTCAGACAGATGCGGCCGGCCACCGTCATCAGCCAGGCACCGGGCGACTCGATGGCCCGCTGCTCCCGCGCCGACAGGGCATACCAGCGGGCGTAGGTCTCCTGCACGACGTCCTCGGCGTCCGCCAAGGACCCCAGGAGCCGATAGCCCAGATTGATCAGCCGGCGCCGCTCACTCATGATCGCGCCGAGGTCCGGATCGCTCCGATCGTCGCCGTGCTCGCCTCTGGTCGTCATCGTCCGGCCGTCTCCCTCGCTCGCCTCTGTGCCTCTACCCCTTACGACAAGGCAGCGCATCGGAATGTGAGACCGACACGCCGCCTCACATTCCGACGGGCTGCCTTGTCGTACCGGTGAGGACGACGACAAGACGGAGAGGCGACTTTGATGAACGACTTCCAGGCCATCGCGGACCGCGTCGAGATCGAGGCACTGCGCGGCGAGTTCACCGACGCGGCGATGATGCGCGACCGACCCCGCCTGGCATCGCTGTTCACACCGGACGGAGCCCTGCGCATGCCCAACATCCCCGCCGAAATGGTCGGCCGAGAAGAGATCCGCGTCCAGGGCGAGCGGCTGCAGAGTCTGTGGGACTTCTTCGTACAGAACACACACCCCGGCACGATCCTCCTCGACGGCGACACCGCGACCGGCCGCGCCTACATCCAGGAACTCGCACGCACCCTCGACGGACGCCAGGGCCTGAACTACGCCGTCTACCACGACCGCTACCGACGCACCGCCGAAGGCTGGAAGTTCGCCGAGCGGGTGTACGAGGTCAGATACCTCGACACCTCCCCGCTGGCGGGCACCGCACCCCACACGGCACGGGATTCCGGGACCAACCCGGCAGACACCACGGCCACCCCCGCCCCGGCCGCCTCCTTCGCCGACCCGGCACCTGCCGAACGACTGGAACGGGCAGCCGCCGCACTGCGCGCCAACGGCTTCACCGCCGAGATCCTCGACGACGCCACCGCCGCGCGCGCCCGCGTCAAGGACCTGCTCCCCGAGGGCGCCACCGTGCTCACCGGAGCCAGCGAGACCCTCCGGCTCTCCGGCATCGACGAGGACATCAACGCCGGCGGCCGGTACGACGCCGTCAGGCCGCGCATCCTGGCCATCGACCGTGCCACCGGCGCCGACGAGATCCGACGGCTGGCCGCCGGCCCCGAATTCGTCGTCAACAGCGTCGCCGCGGTCACCGAGACCGGCTCGCTCGTTCTCGCCTCGGGCAGCGGCAGCCAACTCCCCGCCAACGCGGGCGGCGCCGCCCACGCGGTCTGGATCATCGGCGCGCAGAAGGTGGTGCCCGACCTGAGCACAGCCATGCGCCGGGTCGAGGAGCACGCCCTCCCACTCGAGAACGAACGCGCCCAGGCGGTGTACGGGATGCCCAGCGCCGTCAACCGCCTGCTCATCCTCAACGCCGAACCCCGCCCAGGGCGCGGCACCGTACTGCTGCTCCGAGAAGCCATCGGATACTGACCCGGCCCCGAGCCCCTGCCGGCCAAGGGCTCGGAGCCGGTCATCGAGAGCGGCGACCCGGACGGTGACTTCGCAGAGGACCGCGAGCTCGCCGTACCGGGTCGCCACCGCCCAGTCCCGCTCGAGGCGGCCGACCAGCACCCACCCGCACCGGGCCCACACCCCGACCACCCCCAGCCGCCCCTCCCGGCGACGCCCACACCCCGACCACCCCCAGCCGCCCCTCCCGGCGACGCCCACACCCCGACCACCCCCAGCCGCCCCTCCCGGCGACGCCCACCACCGGCCCCGGCGCCAGGTCTCGCGCCGGCCCCGGCGCGAGGTCCCGCCCCGGGCGCCACACGTCACCCTGGTCCGGCGCCAGGACCCGCCCCGGTCCTCGCGAAAGATCCCGCGCACCGCCCTCGGCCCCGGCCCCGGCCCGGGCACCAGGTCCCGCCCCGGCCCGGGCACCAGGTCCCGCCTCCGTGCCCCCCGCCACGCATCACGCTGGGCCGGCGCTACGTCCCACGCTGGCCCCTGCGCCAGGTCCCGCGCACCGCCCCGGCCAGGCGCCACGCACCACCCCGCCCGGTCCGGCGCCACGTCCCGCCCCGGTCCCGGCGCAAGGTCGCGTACCACCCGGCGCCACGCGTCACCCTGGCCCGGCGCCCCCTCCCGCACCGGCGCCGCAGGCGCACATCCCCCTTTAGGGTTCCGATCGGCGCATGTTTCGGGCGCGGCGGCGCAATCCCCGACAAGCTGACACTCCCCGCTGCGGACATCCGACCCCGCGCCCCGGAGGAGCCCCCGTGAGCATGCCGCCCCTCGCCTCAGGACCCGAAGGCCCCGACGCCCTACGGCCGTTGCTCACGACCGTCCTCGACGCCCTCACCACCGGCACCCGGGCACGCGGAGGACCACTGCCCGCAGGCGGACCCCAAACGGTCGCCACCCGCCTACGGAACGCCGTCGGAGACCTGCTCCCCGAACACGGCGACCCGCACGCCCTCACCACCCTCGTCCACGCCCTCGCCGAAGGCGCCGCCGACCCCGCCGACCCCCTCTGCGCAGCCCACCTGCACTGCCCGCCCCTCGCCGTCGCCACCGCCGCCGACCTCGCCGCCTCCGCCCTCAACCCCTCCCTCGACTCCTGGGACCAGGCACCCGCCGCCTCCGAACTCGAGGCACTCGTGACCCGGACCCTCGCCGCCCAGGCCGGCATGGCCGACGCACTCGTCACCACCGGCGGGACCGAAGCCAACCAACTCGCCCTCCTCCTCGCCCGCGAAACCAACGGCCCCACCCTCAAGCTCATCTGCGGCGCCAACGCCCACCACTCCCTGCCCCGCGCCGCCTGGCTCCTCGGCCTCCCCGACCCCCTGATCCTCCCCACCCCCACCGGCACCCTCGACCCCACCACCCTCGCCCACACCCTCACCACCCAGCCAGGCCCCCTCATCGTCGCCGCCACCGCCGGCACCACCGACGCCGGACTCATCGACCCCCTCCCCGCCATCGCCGCCCTCACCACCACCCACGGCGCCCGCCTCCACATCGACGCCGCCTACGGAGGCGGCCTCCTCTTCAGCGACCGCCACCGCCACCTGCTCACCGGCCTCGACACCGCCCACACCGTCACCCTCGACCTGCACAAACTCGGCTGGCAACCCATCGCCGCCGGACTCCTCGCCATCCGCGACACCCACGACCTCACCGCCCTCCACCACCACGCCGACTACCTCAACGCCGACGACGACACCGAAGCCGGCCTCCCCGACCTCCTCGGCCGCTCCCTCCGCACCACCCGACGCCCCGACACCCTCAAAATCGCCGTCACCCTCAAAACCCTCGGCCGCACCGGCCTCGGCACACTCGTCGACCAAGTCTGCGCCCACGCCCACGCGTTCGCCGACCTCATCACCACACACCCCGGCTTCGAACTCCACGCCCCACCCACCATCAGCACCGTCCTCTTCCGCCCCACCGGCGTCACCGACGACACCGTCGCCACCATCCGCCGCCGCCTCCTCACCCAAGGCCGCGCCGTCCTCGGCCGAGCCCGCCTCGACAACCGGCTCTGGCTCAAAGCCACCCTCCTCAACCCCCACACCCACCCAGCCGACCTGACCACCCTCCTCGAACTGGCAGAAGGAAACACCCCCCGATGAACACGCCCCCACACCCCGGCACCCCCCGCGACCTCGTCGGCATCGGCATCGGCCCCTGCAACCTCTCCCTCGCCGCCCTCGCCCACCCACTCGCCGAACTCGACACCGTCTTCTACGAACAACGCCCCCGCTTCGACTGGCACCCCGGCCTCCTCCTCGACGGCGCCCGCATCCAAGTCCCCTTCCTCGCCGACCTCGTCACCCTCGCCGACCCCACCAGCCCCTGGACCTTCCTCAACTACCTCAAAACCCACCAACGCCTCTACCCCTTCTACTTCGCCGAGCGCTTCCACATCCAGCGCGCCGAATACGACACCTACTGCCGCTGGACCGCCGACAACCTCCCCGCACTCCACTTCCGCCACCAGGTCGACGCCGTCCGCTGGAACCCCGAACGCGACATCTTCGAAGTCGACCACACCCAACTCGACACCCACGGCGAAGCCGAAGCCCTCGGCCGCACCCACACCCGCAACGTCGTCCTCGGCATCGGCACCGAGCCCTACATCCCCGACGCCCTACGCCCCCTCGTCGACACACCCGGCGTACCCGTCATCCACGCCAACGACTACCTCACCCACCGCGACACCCTCCTCACCGCCGGCCACATCACCGTCGTCGGCTCAGGACAATCCGGCGCCGAAGTCTTCCTCGACCTGCTCCGCCACCGCCCCACCGGCCACGAACAACTCCACTGGATCGGCCGCACCGACGCCTTCGCCCCCATGGAGTACTCCAAACTCGGCCTCGAACACTTCACCCCCGACTACACCCGCTACTTCCACGCCCTCCCCGAGAACACCCGCGACCGCCTCACCACCACCCAATGGCAACTCCACAAAGGCATCGACGCAGGCACCCTCACCGCCATCCACGAAGAGCTCTACCGACGCACCCTCCACGGCGACTGGCCCGACACCGTCCTCACCCCCGGAGTCCGCGTCCGCACCGCAGGCCGCATCGCCACCACCAAGATCGAACTCCACCTCGAACACCTCCAGCAGAACACCCGCACCCGCCTCACCACCGACGCCGTCGTCCTCGCCACCGGACACCGCGAACGCCCCCTCGACCGCATCCTCGCCGGCCTCGACCCCTACATCCGCCGCGACAACAGCGAACGCCCCCGCGTCGACGAACACTTCCGCCTCGTCCTCGACCCCTCCGTCACCGCCACCGGCTGCAACGTCTACGTCCAGAACGCCGAACGCCACACCCACGGCGTAGGCGCCCCCGACCTCGGCCTCGCCGCCTGGCGCAGCGCCACCATCCTCAACACCCTCACCGGCAAAGAGACCTACCCCCTCCCCACCCGCACCGCCTTCACCACCTTCGGACTCGAACAACCACAACCCCGAGTCCCCCAAGCCCGACAAGCACCCACCCTCACCCCCCTCGCCGACCGACGCTGAAAGCCACACCCGACACCCACAGCCCACGCACGCGAAAGGCGGTGCTCCCACAGTGACCGACCCGGCCACCGCACGAAACACCGCCCACCGCCCCACAGGACCACACGAGCGCGGAACCCCTAGAACACCGGCGTACCGTCACGCGTCAACTTCCAGTCCACCGACGCGAAGTCCTTCGGATCCAGCACACCCTTCGCCGTCACCCACTCCGAGATCCGCGTACGGATCTCCGTCGACTCCGACCACAACTCCTGCGCCGACGCCACATGCGGGAACGCCCCACCACCATTGGCCCGATAATTGTTCACCGCCAGCACGAACTGCTGAGCATCGTCCAACGCCACCCCGTTGAACGTCAGATTCCTGATCCGCGAACCCGCCGCCTGCGCGATGTCGATCTCGTACACCAGACCCGACACATAGTCGTAGTTGTAGTCCGGACGCCCCGCCGCGTTCGTCAGCTTCTCCGTGTCGACCACCGCACCCGCAGCCGTCTGCACGAAATACTGCGCCGAGTACTCCAGGTACGCCCGCACCTGCGCACCCGTCAGCAGCTTCGCCACCAGCGTGTTGTCATACACGTACAGGCTCGACAGGTCCCGGATCGTCACCTGGCCCGCCGGGATCGCCGACGTCCGCGAGAACGGCGACGCCTGCGCGATCACCGGCAGCGAGGCGTACGACGTACCGGCCAGCGCCGCCTTGACGACATCCTCCTGCACCTTCGTGATCAGGTCGATGATCGGCGCGTCCTTGTACCGCGCCTCCACCGTCGTCAACGTCTCCGTCGCCGAACCGACCACCTGGTTGACGTACGCCACGACCTTCGCGTGCTCGTCACCCAGCAACCTCGTGATCCTCGGATCGTCCGCCACCGAGTTGGAGTTCAGCACCTTCGAAGCGACGGACTCGACCGCCCACCGCCCCTTCTCGAACACCAGCTCCACATCGAACACCGACAGCCGCTCCGCATACGCCAACGGCTCCGACAACACGACCGTCTTCCCGGTCTTCACGTTGACGACCTTCAGCTCCGGAATCTCCACATGCGCATGCCCCACCAGAACCGCGTCGATGTCCGGCACCTGCTGCGCCACCAACGCCGCCGAATTCTCCACATACGGCAACTGGTCACCGTACGACGACGTACCCGACGAACCCGAATGCGCCGACACGATCACCACATCCGCACCCAGCGACTTCAGCCTCGGCACCCACTTCGCCGCCTGCTCCTCAAGACCCGGGAACGCCAGCTTCCCCTGCACATACGCCTTGTCCCAGATCGCGATACCCGGATTCGTCAGCCCGAGCACCGCCACCTTCACCGGCGGCGCGCCCTTCACACAGAACGTCTTGATCACGTAAGGCACAAACGCCGGCTTCAGCGTCTTCGCGTCCACCGCGTTCGCCCCCAGCAGCGGGAACCGCAACTGCGACTCGAACTTCCGCAGCGTCTCGATGCCGTAGTTGAACTCATGATTGCCCAGCGCCGCCGCGTCATACCCGATCGCGTTCATCGCCTGCGCCATCGGATGCACCGGACCACCCTTGGCGGTGATCGGATCCACCTTCGCGTAGTAATACGTCAGCGGAGTGCCCTGGATCGTGTCACCCGCGTCCAGCAGCAGCGTGTTCTCGCGCCCCTTCTCCTCACGGATCTGGTTCACCAGCGTCGAGATCCGCGCCAACCCCTGCGCGTTACCGGCCGCGTCCTTGTACTCCGCGTCCTTGAAGTAGTCCCAGTTGAACACGTGACCATGCAGATCCGTCGTCCCCAACACCGTCAGCGCATACCGCTTCGGCTGCTTGACCGGCTTCCCCGGCTTCTTCGCCTCGGCAGCCCGCGCCGGAGCCACCGCAGCACCCGCGATCGCCACCCCCGCCCCGGTCACAGCGGACTTCTTCAGGAACTTCCGGCGATTCAACGGCATGTCTCATGCTCCTCGGGGAATGGTCAACGACGCGCGTAGATTCTGACCCGGACACGACCGACGGCAACAGGGCCAGGAGGTTTCGATCTGATGACCGGAACGGTCAACTACCGCCGGGCAACGGGGAAAGACATGACAAGGTAGGACGTATGACCTCCCCGCAGAATCCCCCGTACGGCACACCCGACGCCCCCCTCCTCACGGTCCGCGGCGAGGCCGAACTCGAAGTCGACCCCGAGATCGCCCGCATCCACATCACCCTCACCGCCCGCGGCCGCGACCGCCGCACCACCCTCGACGACCTCACCCGCCGCAACACCACCACCCTCGACCTCATCAAGACCTACGGCGACGCAGTCGAGAACCTCTCCACCGGCGCGATCTCCATCACCCCGGAACTCGCCACACGCGGCCGAGGCGAACGCATCCGCACCTACCACGGCACCATCCACCTCACCGCCGAACTCACCGACTTCACCACCCTCGGCGAACTCACCACCCGCCTCGCCGACCTCGACCTCACCCGAATCGACGGCCCCACCTGGGAACTCCGCCCCACCTCACCCGTCCACCGCCAAGCCCGCCAACAAGCCGTACGCGAAGCCGTACAACGGGCCAACGAATACGCCGAGGCACTCGGCACCACCGTCACCGCCCTCCTCGAACTCGCCGACACCGGCACCACGGGAGCACGCCCCCGCGCCGCCTTCGACCGCCGCGCCGTCCGCTTCTCCCTGGCCGCCGCCGACACCGAGACAGACGCACCCGAACCCCTCGACCTCGAACCACAACGCATCCAGGTCCGCGCCGAGGTCAGCGCACAGTTCACGATGAACCCACCCAGCCTGTGAAACCACCCAGCCCGTGAACCCACCCAGCCCGTGAATGCGCTCAGCCTGCCAACGCGCTCGGACCGCGAATCCACCCCACCTGTGAATTCACCCATTCGGGGAAACCGGGTACCCAGGGACACCGGAATCAGGAAAAACGCTCATCAGAGCGACACCCCGCACAATCTACGAGCCGACAACAGTTGACAACAACCCTTCACCCAAAGGTTGTTGAGCGGCCATATCCTCCAAATTCCCTACCCACCGGTAAGACATAAGCTCGAAACATGCGCCGAGCGAAAATCGTCTGCACCCTGGGCCCCGCCACCGACTCCTACGACCAGATCAAAGCCCTGGTCGACGCCGGAATGGACGTAGCCCGCTTCAACCTCAGCCACGGCGGCCACGCCGAGCACGAGGAGCGCTACCAACGCGTCCGCAAGGCCTCCGACGAAACCGGCCACAGCGTCGGCCTCCTCGCCGACCTTCAGGGCCCGAAGATCCGCCTCGGCAACTTCACGGAAGGCCCCGTACTCCTTGAACGCGGCGACACCTTCACCATCACCGTCGAGGAAGGCGTAGAGGGCGACCGTCAGAGGTGCGGCACGACATACGCCGGCCTCGCAGCCGACGTCACCACCGGCGAACGCATCCTCGTCGACGACGGCAAAGTCTGCCTCGAAGTCACAGACGTCGACGGGCCCCGCGTCCACACCCGCGTGATCGAAGGCGGCGTGATCTCCGACCACAAGGGCCTCAACCTCCCCGGCGTCGCCGTCTCCGTCCCCGCCCTCTCCAAAAAGGACGAGGACGACCTCCGCTGGGCACTCCGCACCGGCTTCGACGTCATCGCCCTCTCCTTCGTCCGCAGCGGCCGCGACATCGTGGACGTCCACCGGATCATGGACGACGAAGGCCGCCGCCTCCCCGTCATCGCCAAGATCGAGAAACCCCAGGCCGTCGAGAACATCGACGACATCGTCGCCGCCTTCGACGGAATCATGGTGGCCCGCGGCGACCTCGGCGTCGAAATGCCCCTCGAACAGGTCCCGATCGTCCAGAAGCGCGCGATCAAGCTGGCCAAGCGCAACGCCAAGCCCGTCATCGTCGCCACCCAGATGCTCGACTCCATGATCGAGAACTCCCGCCCCACCCGCGCCGAAGCCTCCGACGTCGCCAACGCCGTCATCGACGGCACCGACGCGGTCATGCTCTCCGGCGAGACCAGCGTCGGCAAATACGCCATCCAGACCGTCCGCACCATGGCGAAGATCGTCGAAGCGGCCGAAGAGGACATCCTCGCCAAGGGCCTGCCCGACCTCACCGCAAACAACAAACCCCGCACCCAGGGCGGCGCCGTCGCCCGCGCAGCCGCCGAAATCGGCGACTTCCTCGGCGCCAAGTTCCTCGTCGCCTTCACCCAGAGCGGCGACACCGTCCGCCGCCTCTCCCGCTACCGCTCCCCGATCCCCCTCCTCGCCTTCACCCCGGAACCGGCCACGCGCTCCCAGCTCAACCTCACCTGGGGCGTCGAGACGTTCCTCGGCCCGCACGCGGACTCCACCGACGCGATGGTCGACCAGGTGGACGAGCTGCTGCTGAAGTACGGCCGCTGCCAGAAGGGTGACGTGGTGGTCATCACGGCGGGTTCGCTCACCGGGGTCTCGGGCTCGACGAACCTGGTCCGCGTCCACCACGTCGGGGAGGACGACAGCCCCAAGTAGGGGAGTGGCTGAGTCAGTACTTGGGGCCTACGTGGGTGTCGAGTAGGGCCACGTGGGCCTTCTTGGCGACGGAGATGTTGTAGGGGTTCCCGTTGCGGGTGCAGTGCGTCCACTCGATGCCCAGCTTCTCGAGGGTGTCGGTGAACAGCCGCCGGATGTCGTCGGAGACGTTGGTGAAGAAGTACCGGGGGTATTCGTAGCGCTTGCGCTCACCGGCGACGATGCGGGTCGTCCAGTTGGTGATGCGGCACCCGTCGGAGTGGATGAGACCCCGGACGAACTCCCAGGGGTGGGCGTCGACGATGGCCTGCTGCCAGGGCTCGAGGACGATGGGCCGCTCGTGCTTCTTGCCGGGGCCGTGCTGGGGGAACATACAAGTCCAGTGCCTTGTGTACGACTTCACCTCGACGCAGCCGGTTTTGTGACGCTGGCTGACGTTCGGGAGCGGCATCACCTTGCGCATGGCTTCTTCGGCTGCGGCGATCAGGCCGGTCTGCGTGGCGTTGCAAAAGATGGAGAGGTGGTGCTGCTTCGGTTTCGAGACGATGTGGCCGTCGCCGAGATACAAGCCGAGCAGGTAGGCATAGGCGATCTCATCGAACTCGCGGCCGGTGCAATTGGGGCAGTCCGTCGGCTGTTCGTATCTCTCACCACGGGCTTTGCGGTCCTCGCTGCGCCACCAGCCGACGGTTCCGCGCGGAATGTTCAGACGCTCAGCCACGAGACAATTGGGAGCGCCTTGGCGCATCAGCGTGACGGCTTGGGCGCGAATCGAAGGACTGTGCTGTTCCATGCGGTCACTTTGAGCGGGAGAGCGCGACGACACGCAGTAAAAAGCGGATGTTCACGAGAACGGGAACATCCGCCTTCTAAGATCAACCTTAGAATTGAAGGAAAAGTGCCCCGGGTGGGATTCGAACCCACGCTGTCGGTGGTTTGAGCACCGTGTCTCTTCCGCTGGACTACCGGGGCTTCCTCTAAAACGAAGGCGGGCACCGACCCGCCGTGACCCCACCTTACCGCAGCTAGGTAGGCTCTTGTCAGCAGTACCCCTGTGCCCTGAACGAGGAGCCCCCGTGACCGCCCCCGAGTCGCCCCAGCCCGTAGACGCGCCCGACGACGACAAGTCGCACGTGCCTCCGCTGACGACCCGTGTCGTCATCGCCGAGGACGAGGCGCTGATCCGCCTCGACCTCAAAGAGATGCTGGAGGAGGAGGGCTACAGCGTCGTCGGCGAGGCCGGCGACGGTGAGCAGGCGGTCGAGCTGGCCCGTGAGCACAAGCCGGACCTGGTCATCCTCGATGTGAAGATGCCCAAGCTGGACGGCATCTCGGCCGCCGAGAAGATCGCCGAGGAGCGCATCGCTCCGGTGCTGATGCTGACGGCGTTCTCGCAGCGGGACCTCGTCGAGCGGGCGCGTGACGCCGGTGCGATGGCGTATCTGGTGAAGCCGTTCAGCAAGAGTGACGTCGTGCCGGCGATCGAGATGGCCGTGTCGCGTTTCACGGAGTTGCGGGAGCTGGAGAACGAGGTCGCGGATCTGACGCTGCGGCTGGAGACCCGCAAGCTGGTGGACCGGGCGAAGTCGATTCTCCAGACGGAGTACGGGCTGACGGAGCCGGCGGCGTTCCGGTGGATCCAGAAGACGTCGATGGACCGTCGGATGTCGATGCAGCAGGTGGCCGAGGCGGTCATTCAGGATGCCGACGAGAAGAAGTCGTCCAAGGGCTGATCCGCTCGGCGGAAGCGAAACGACGAGGCCCGCGCCCGGAGAAGGGGCGCGGGCCTCGTTGTGTGCGAGGGGGGTGCTCAGTCCTCGCCGAGGTATGCCTTGCGGACGGACTCGTCGTGGAGGAGGTCCCGGCCGGTGCCGGAGAGCACGATCTTGCCGATTTCCATGACGTGGCCCTGGTCGGCGAGCGACAGGGCGGCCTGGGCGTTCTGCTCGATGAGCAGGATGGTCATGCCCTGGGACTTGAGTTCGGCGATGGTGGACATGATCTTCTGCATCATGATGGGGGAGAGGCCCATGGAGGGCTCGTCCAGCATGAGCAGTTTGGGCTGGGACATGAGGGCGCGGCCCATGGCGAGCATCTGCTGTTCGCCGCCGGAGAGGGTGCCGGCGGCCTGCTTGCGGCGCTCTCCCAGGATGGGGAAGAGGTCGTAGGCGCGCTGGATGTCCTTGTCGATGCCGGCTTTGTCGCTGCGGAGGAAGGCGCCGAGGCGGAGGTTGTCCTCGATCGTCATGCGCGGGAAGATGTGCCGGCCCTCGGGGGAGTGGGCGAGTCCGAGCGAGACGATGTCGTGGGCGGGCGTCTTCTTGAGCGATTTGCCGTTGAACTTGATTTGGCCGCCGACGGGCTTGAGCAGGCCGGACAGGGTGCGCAGGGTGGTGGTCTTGCCGGCGCCGTTGGTGCCGATCAGGGTGACGACCTCGCCGGCCTCGACCTTGAACGAGATGCCTTTGACGGCCTCGATCTTGCCGTAGGCGACCCGGAGGTCCTCGACTTCGAGCAGTGCGGTCATCGGTCGTTCTCCTTGCCGGGCGCGGCGTCCGTCGGGGTCTGGGCGCTTCCGGCGTTGGCTTCGGCGGCCTCGACTTCGGCTATTTCTTCGTCGCCGGGGGCGTTTTCGAAGGGTTCGCCGAGGTAGGCGGCGACCACGCGTTCGTCGCCCTGGACGGTGGCGCTGTCGCCTTCGACGAGTTTTTCGCCTTGGACGAGGACGGCGACGCGGTCGCAGAGGTTGAAGATGAAGCGCATGTCGTGCTCGATGACGAGGACGGCGATGCCTTGGTCGCGGATGGCGAAGACGAGTTCTTCGGTGGCGCGGGTTTCCTGGGGGTTCATGCCGGCGGTCGGCTCGTCGAGGAGGAGCAGTCCGGGCTCGCTGGCGAGTGCGCGTGCGATTTCGAGCTTGCGCTGTTCGCCGTAGGGGAGGTTGCGGGCGAGGTGGTCGGCCTTCTTCTCCAGGCCGATGAACTCCAGGAGTTCCATGGCGCGTTCGCGGGAGGCGGCTTCGGCTTTGTGGAAGCCGGGGAGGCGCAGGATGGCGGACCAGAAGCCTTCTTTGGTGCGGGTGTGGCGGCCGACGAGGACGTTTTCCAGGACGGTCATGTTGCCGAAGAGGCGGATGTTCTGGAAGGTGCGGGCGATGCCGGCGGCGGTGACCTTGAAGGATTTCGGCGGGAGGATGTTGCCTTTGAAGCGGACCTCTCCCTCGGTGGGGATGTAGAGGCCGGTGAGGCAGTTGAAGAAGGTGGTTTTGCCGGCGCCGTTGGGGCCGATGAGGCCGACGATCTCGCCGCTGTTGACGGTGAGGTCGACGTTGCGGACGGCGGTGAGGCCGCCGAATCGCATGGTGACGCCGCGGGCGTCGAGCACCGTTTCGCCGACAGGGGCGACAGGGGCGTCCTTGGTGGTGGTGTCGGTGGTCATGGTGGTCAGGCCCCTGCCTTGGTGAGGACGGTGGGCGCTTCCGCGTCTTCGTGGAACTCGAGCTGGCGACGCCGGTTGGGGATCATGCCTTCCGGGCGGAAGCGCATCAGCAGGATGAGTGCGAGGCCGAAGGCGAAGAGTTGGTAGTCGCCGAGGAACTGGAGCTTGTTGGGGATGAGGAAGAGCAGGGAGGCGCCGATGAGGGGTCCGCTGATGGTGCCCATGCCGCCGAGGACGACTGCGGCGAGGAGGAAGGCGGAGTTGGGCGGGATGGGGCCGGCGAAGACGTACTGCTCGGGGGTCACGGTGTAGGTGACGTGGGCTTGTACGGTGCCGGCGAGTCCGGCGAGGGAGGCGCCGACGGCGAAGGCGATGAGTTTGACGCGGAAGCCGTTGATGCCCATGGCGAGGGCGGCGGTCTCGTCTTCGCGGATGGCGACCCAGGCGCGGCCGATGCGGGAGTCGCCGCTGCGTCGGAACACGGTGACGACGATGGCGGTGATGATCAGCATCAGGAAGAAGTAGTTGGCGAAGCGGCCGATGCTGAATCCGGCGATGTCGTGGACGGTTCCGAAGTCGAATCCGAGGATGTTGAGGTTCGGGATGGAGGAGATGCCGTTGGAGCCGTTGGTGATGTCGGGGCCGGAGGTGCCGTCGAGGTTGTTGGCGGTGATGCGGAAGATTTCTCCGAAGCCGAGGGTGACGATGGCGAGGTAGTCGCCGCGCAGTCGCAGGGTGGGGGCGCCGATGAGGACGCCGAAGATGAGGGAGGCGCCGGTGCCGACGAGGGCGGCGGCCCAGAACGGGAAGTGGACGCCGAAGGGGGAGCTGGGGGAGCCGGAGACGAGTGAGGCGGCGTAGGCGCCGACGCCGAGGAAGGCGACGTAGCCGAGGTCGAGGAGTCCGGCGAGGCCGACGACGATGTTCAGGCCGAGGGCGACGGTGGCGAAGATGAGGATGTAGACGCCGACGGTGGCGTACTGGTCGTCGGTCTGGGTGAAGGGGAACATCGCGGCGGCGATGAAGGCGCCGCAGGTGGTGATGTTCTGGTGGCGGGCGGTGATCTGGCCCGCTTGGGCGACGAGGCCGGACTTGTTGAGGGCGGCGAAGCCGAAGCCCGCGGTGATGAGGAAGCCGACGAACAGTTCGTCGTACTCGGTGCCGATGCCGTAGGTGAAGACGGTGAGGCCGAGGGCGAGGACGGCGACGATGATCAGGATCTCGGCGTAGGAGGGCAGCTTGCCGACGGGCTTGGCGGTGCCGGAGCCGAAGGCGGCCTTGATGGTCTCCCACTGGTGGGCGGCCTTGTGCTTGCTGTGTTCCCACGAGGTGTCGTCGGGGTCGATCGGGTCGGCCTCGGGGTGCTCGAAGGGCAGGGCGAGGGCGCCGATGAAGGCGGCGAGGCTGCCTATGGCGACGAGGTAGCCGCCGATTTCGAGGTTGACGACGCCGCCGAGGTCGGCGCTGATCGCGATGACCGTGTACCAGCTGGTGGCGAAGGTGGCGAGGGCGGCGAATTTGATGGCGCCGTCGCCGCCGGCGGGGATGAGCCAGCCGAGGCCCTTGATGCCGTAGGTGGCGAGGGCGAAGAGGGTGGTGAGGGCGGCGCCGATGAGGACGAGGACCTGGAGGCCGCCGGGGTAGCCGTAGACGGTGAGGTCGCCGGGGAAGGCGGAGGTCCAGGTCCAGGCGAGGAAGGTGGAGATGAGGGTGAGGATGGCGCCGCCGGTGGCGAGGGCGCGGCCGGTGGCGGCCGGGATGCCGATGAGGCCGGCCTGGGCGGAAGCGGGCTTGCTGAGCGCTTCGGCGGTGGTGGTCTGTGTCGTCATCGGTGTCACGCCCTGTCCGCGACGCGCTCGCCGAGCAGGCCTTGTGGCCGCAGCAGGAGCACGAGGATGAGGAGTACGAAGGCCCAGACGTCGGCCCAGGCGTTGCTGCCGAACTGGCTCATGCCGGGGATGTCGGCGATGTAGGCGGTGGCCAGGGTTTCGACGACGCCGAGGACGATGCCGCCGATCATGGCTCCGTAGATGTTGCCGATGCCGCCGAGGACGGCTGCGGTGAAGGCCTTGAGTCCGAGGAGGAAGCCCATGGTGAAGGAGATCTGGCCGTACTTGAGGCCGTAGGCGACGCCTCCGATGGCGGCGAAGGTGGCGCCGAGGGCGAAGGCGATCACGATGATGCGGTCGGTGTTGACGCCCATGAGTTTGGCGGTGTCGGGGTCCTGGGCGGTTGCCTGCATGCCGCGGCCGGTGCGGGTCTTCATGACGAAGTAGCCGAGGAAGGCCATGCTGATGGGGGCGGCGATGAGGAGGAAGACGTCGCCGGTCTGGATGGTGACGTTGCCGATTTCGAAGGGGCCGCCGTCGATCTGGGGGAAGACGCGGGCGGATTTGGCTTCGGGGTACCAGGCCCAGACGGCCTGCTGGAGGGCGAGGGAGAGGCCGATGGCGGTGATGAGCGGGGCGAGGCGTGGTGCGTTGCGGAGGGGACGGTAGGCGAACCGTTCCGCTCCCACGGCGACGGTCACGGAGACCATCACGGCTCCGACGAGCATCAGTGGCAGGGCGATTGCCATGGATGTGCCGTCGGGCAGTATGTACGCGTAGACCGTGAGAGCGCCGAACGCTCCGGTCATGAAGATCTCGCCGTGGGCGAAGTTGATGAGCTGGACAATGCCATAGACCATTGTGTAGCCGATGGCGACAAGGCCGTACATGGATCCCAGTAGCAGGCCGTTGACCAGCTGCTGCGGCAGTTCGTTCACCGCATGTCCTCCGAGACGGTTCGGATGTTTCGACGGGGGGCCGGATGCGAGTCCGGGCGGGGGGGCGGGGGGCCCCCCCCCCCCGGGGGGGGGGGGGGGGGGGGGGGTGGGGGGTGGGGGGGGGGGGGTGGGGGGGGGGGGGGGGGGTGAAGGGACCCGTGGCGGATGGGGGGGCG
>NZ_JBIUSU010000009.1:267429-309365 GCF_044741545.1 Streptomyces sp. NPDC088157 | reverse complement strand
CTGCCGGCGGCGGTCGCCGCGGGGGGGGGGGGGGCGGGGCCCGGCGGGCCCCCCGGGGGGGGGGGGGGGTTGGGGGGGGGGGCGGGGGGGGGGCCGGGGGGGGGCGCGGGGCCCCCCCCCCCCCCCGCGGCTCAGCTTTGTGGTGCGGGTGTGGGTGTCAGCCGGTGTAGGTGCCGGACTTGACGGCCTTCCAGGCACCGTTCTCGATGGCGTAGACGGTGAGCTGCTTGTTGGTGGCGTCGCCGAACTCGTCGAAGGAGACCTTGCCGGTCACGCCGTCGAAGGAGACGTTCTGGACGGCGGCGGTGATCTTCGCGCGGGCGTCGTCGGGGAGCTTGCCGTCGTTGTCGTCGACGACCTTCTTGACGGCCTCGATGATCGACCAGGCGGAGTCGTAGGAGTAGCCGCCGTAGGCGCCGTACTCCTCCTTGTAGCCGCCGGCCTTGTAGTTGGCGACGAACTCCTTGGCGGAGGCGAGGGTTTCGACGGGTGCGCCGACGGAGGTGGCGAGGTCGCCGGCGGCGGAGGCGCCGGCCAGCTTGATGTAGTCCTCGGCGTAGATGCCGTCGCCGCCGACGACGGGGATCTTGGCTCCGGCGGCCTTGATCTGCTTGCTGAGGGGGCCGGCCTGGGGGTATTCGCCGCCGTAGTAGACGACGTCGGCGCCGGAGTTCTTCACCTGGGTGGCGACGGCGGAGAAGTCCTTGCTGTCCGGGTTGATGTGCTGGGTGCCGGCGATGGTGCCGCCGAGCTTCTTGAACTCCGCGGTGAAGGTGCCTGCGAGGCCGGCGCCGTAGGTCTTCTTGTCGTCGATGACGAAGACCTTCTTCTTCTTGGCGTCGTTGAAGACGTACTGGGCGGCGAACGGGCCCTGGATGGCGTCCGTGGTCGCGGTGCGGAAGTACGACTTGTAGGTGCGCTTCTTGCTGGTCGCCCAGTCGGTGCCCTGGGTGAGCGCCGGGTTGGTGTTGGCCGGGGAGACCTCGACCAGTTTGGCGTCGTCGAAGACCTTCTGCATCGACTCGGCGACGGAGGAGTTCAGCGGGCCGACCACGCCGAGGACGCTCTTGTCGGCGACGAGGGCGGTGGCGTTCTGCTGGCCCGCGGAGGGCTGCGCCTGGTCGTCCTTGGCGACGATCTTGAAGGTGACGCCGGTGACGTACTTCTGCTTGTTGGCCGTCTTGGCGGCGAGGTCGACGGAGTTCTTGATACCGAGGCCCAGCGCGGACAGGTCGCCGGTCAGCGGGGCGTCGACGCCGATGGTGACGACGGTGCCGTCGCCGGAGTCGCTGCCCTTGTCGTCGCTGTCACGCGAGCCGCAGGCGGTGAGGGTGAGAGCTCCCGCGGACAGCGCGGCGGTAATGGCGATGAGCGAACGTTGACGCACGTTCCAGTCCTTTCCCTGGGCGGCCCTCCCCCCTGGAAGAGGCCGAGTCGAGCGCTGCGCCGAAGGGGTATTCCGGTCGCGCGGTGACTGGGCGTGACTCTAAGCGGGTGAAGCTGACGGGGAGGAGGGTCTGACCGATGCTGTGACGCTCTTGTTATGACACGAGGTAATGCAGAGCGGTACTTGGTGGGTGGAAGGGCTGAATTCAGGCCGATTCGCCCTGTCCGCATGCTGAGAACGTGCAGGACGAACCCGGGTGGGTTCAGGCGTCTCAGGCGTTTTGGTGATTACCTGAATCGTTGCTGCAGGCGACTTGAAGGGCCTCTGACAGGTCGTGCGCATAGCGCGTGCCCAGGATGAAACTGTGAACCTGTATTGCGCGCGCATTACGTAGAGTTACGTCTATGAAAGGCAGTCCGGCGTCTCTCGGGACTTTTTCGCATTCCGTTGCGTGCATGGTGATGACGAGCTTGCGGACGGAACCCGCTTTCGTCCGGAACGGAGCCCGCGGGGCCGACGTCAGGGAAAGCCCGGCATACGGCTGGGCCACTCGCGTCACGGTGACCGGCGGGCCGGAGTCCACGCCGAGCAGCACCTCGAAGGCGAAGGTGTGGGGGCGGGTGCCGGGCGGCACGGCGACCTGGCCCAGGTAGGTGACGTCCACCACCTGGGACGGGAACGGCGGTGCGGGCGTTGCCTGTTCGGTGTCGTGCGGCCGGGTCGCGTAAAGGTAGCCGCCGCCCGCGAGGAGCAGGGCTGCGGTCAGGGCGGACAGGGTGGCCCGCCGGTGAGCGGCGTAGAGGCGGGCGGGGCGACGGAGCAGGCGGCCGAGGGGGGCCGGGGCGTGCGCGCCGAGGCGGCCGGGGAGGCCGAGGAAGCCGCGGAGGCCCGGGGCGCGGTGGGGACCGGGGAACTGCCGGGAGGCGGGGGAGTGGTGGGAACCGGAGGGGCCGAGGGCGGCGGGGGCGTCGGCGTGGCCGGCGAGGCGGGCGGCGTCGGTGGGGTCCGGGCCGCCGTGCGGGTCGAAGGCGCCGCTGGGGTCGGGGGCGTCCCACGCGTGCGTGCCCTCGCCGGGCTCCACGGGCCCTACGCCGCTCACTGCCAGGGTCCCTTGCCCGGGCCGCCGGAGCGGTACCAGGCGGCGCAGCCCTCGCCCGCCTCGCGGCCGATCAACTCGTCGGCGGCCTCGGCTCCTTGGCGCTTCTTCGCGGTCCGCGCGGCGTCCACGACGGTCCGCAGGATCTCGTACTGCCCGTTGGACAGCCCCATCGACTGGTAGTCGCCGTAGGTGGTGCCGTCCAGGACCTCGCGCGACCAGTGGGCCACGATGCGGGTGCACAGCTCCTCGGGCGAGGTCGTGGACGTCGGCATGGACGGGGACGGCGACCGAGGCGGCGAGGGGGTGCCGTTCGCGCCGGCGGTCGCGGAGGCTGCGCAGCCGGTCGCCAGCAGGCCGGCGAGTAACGCCGGTCCGAGCAGCCGTGGCGCGGCCCCCGCCCGTGGGGCTCCTCCCGTGGTCATGCCCTGACGCTAGGCCGCCGCGGTGCCGGGGGGCAACGGGTGTGCGCCCGTGCCCCCTGGAGCGCGCCGTCGGCGGGGCCGTCAGCCGGCGGTGCGTGCCTGCGGTCCGTCGCCGGGCCGCACGTCCCGCAGCAGACAGGTGAGCCGGGCGGTGCACACGCGGCGCCCCTCCGGGTCGCTGATGACGATCTCGTAGGTCGCCGTCGCGCGTCCTCGGTGTACGGGCGTGGCGACGCCGGTGACCAGGCCGGAGCGGGCCCCGCGGTGGTGGGTGCAGTTCAGGTCGACACCGACGGCGATCTTGGAGCTGCCGCCGTGCAGCATGGCGCCGACCGAGCCGAGGGTCTCGGCGAGGACCGCGGAGGCGCCGCCGTGCAGCAGTCCGTAGGGCTGGGTGTTGCCCTCGACGGGCATGGTGCCGACGACCCGGTCCGCTGAGGCCTCGACGATGTCCACGCCCATGCGGGTGCCCAGGTGTCCGGCGGAGAACAGGGCCAGGATGTCGATGCCGAGGGCCGCGTACTCGTCGATGACCTCTTGCGGGAACTTCACGTGCTGCTGCTCGCCCATGGGGCCCGGCTCCATTCGTCGATCACAGTCCACCGTGGACACGGTCCAGTGTGGATCACAGTTCAGCGAGGCTGAGCAAACGCTCAGTCGGTAGCCGATTGTTCCAGACGGACGACGACGGACTTGCTGGCCGGGGTGTTGCTGGTGTCGGCGGTCGCGTCCAGCGGGACCAGGACGTTGGTCTCCGGGTAGTACGCGGCGGCGCAGCCGCGCGTGGTCGGGTAGAACACGACCCGGAAGCCGGGCGCCCGTCGCTCCACGCCGTCGCGCCACTCGCTCACCAGATCCACGTAGGACCCGTCGGCGAGCGCGAGGGCGCGCGCGTCCTCGGCGTTGACGAGGACGACCCGGCGGCCGTTCTTTATGCCCCGGTAGCGGTCGTCGAGGCCGTAGATCGTGGTGTTGTACTGGTCGTGCGAGCGCAGTGTCTGCAGGAGCAGGCGGCCCTCGGGCAGCCGCGGGTACTCGACGGGGGCGGCGGTGAAGTTGGCCTTGCCGGTCGCGGTCGGGAAGCGGCGCTCGTCGCGCGGGGCGTGCGGGAGGGTGAACCCTTCCGGGCGGGCCACGCGCGCGTTGAAGTCCTCGAAGCCGGGGATCACGCGCGCGACGCGGTCACGGATCGTCGCGTAGTCCTTCTCGAACTGCTCCCACGGCGTCTTGCTGTCCTCGCCGAGCACGCGGCGGGCGAGGCGGCAGACGATGGCCGGCTCGGACAGCAGGTGCGTGCTCGCGGGTGCGAGGCGGCCGCGCGAGGCGTGCACCATGCCCATGGAGTCCTCGACGGTCACGAACTGCTCCGTGCTTTTCCCGTTCGGGCCGACCTGGAGGTCGCGTTCGGTGCGGCCGAGCGTCGGCAGGATCAGGGCCCGCGCGCCCGTCACGACGTGCGAGCGGTTGAGCTTCGTCGACACGTGCACCGTCAGCCGCGCGCGCCGCATGGCCGCCTCGGTGACGTCGGTGTCCGGGGAGGCGGAGACGAAGTTGCCGCCCATCGCGAAGAACAGCTTCGCCTCGCCGTCGCGCAGCGCGCGGATCGCGCGGACGACGTCGAAGCCGTGCTCGCGCGGGGGCGCGAAGCCGAACTCCTTCTCCAGGGCGTCCAGGAAGGCCGGCGCGGGCCGTTCGAAGATGCCCATGGTGCGGTCGCCCTGCACGTTCGAGTGGCCGCGCACCGGGCACACGCCCGCGCCCGGGCGGCCGATGTTGCCGCGCAGCAGGAGGAAGTTGACGACCTCGCGGATCGTCGGCACGGAGTGCTTGTGCTGGGTGAGGCCCATGGCCCAGCAGACGATGGTGCGCTCGGAGGCGAGCACCATGCGCAGGGTTTCCTCGATCTGCGCGCGCGTGAGGCCGGTCGCGGTGAGCGTCTCCTCCCAGTCGGCGGCGCGGGCCGCCTCGGCGAACTCCTCGAAGCCGTGGGTGTGTGCGCCGATGAACGCCTCGTCGAGCGCGCCGTCCGTCTCCAGGACGAGCTTGTTGAGGAGGCGGAAGAGGGCCTGGTCGCCGCCGATGCGGATCTGCAGGAAGAGGTCGGTGAGCGCGGCGCCCGCGGTGAGGCCCTTGGGCGTCTGCGGGTTCTTGAAGCGCTCCAGGCCGGCCTCGGGCAGCGGGTTGACGCTGATGATCTTCGCGCCGCCCGCCTTGGCCTTCTCCAGCGCGGAGAGCATGCGGGGGTGGTTGGTGCCCGGGTTCTGCCCGGCGACGATGATCAGATCGGCCTGGTAGAGGTCCTCGAGCAGGACGCTGCCCTTGCCGATGCCGATGGTCTCCGAGAGCGCCGAGCCGGACGACTCGTGGCACATGTTGGAGCAGTCCGGCAGGTTGTTGGTGCCGAGTTCGCGGGCGAAGAGCTGGTAGAGGAACGCGGCCTCGTTGCTGGTGCGGCCCGAGGTGTAGAAGACGGCCTCGTCGGGGGAGGCGAGGGCGGCCGTCTCCTCGGCGATGATGTCGAAGGCCCGCTCCCAGGTCACCGGCTCGTAGCGCTCTCCCCCTTCGGGGAGGTACATGGGGTGGGTGAGGCGTCCCTGCTGGCCGAGCCAGTAGCCGCTGCGGCCCGCGAGGTCGGCGACCGGGTGCGCGGCGAAGAACTCGGGGGTGACCCGGCGCAGGGTCGCCTCCTCGGCGACCGCCTTGGCGCCGTTCTCGCAGAACTCCGCGGTGTGCCGGTGCTCGGGTTCGGGCCAGGCGCAGCCCGGGCAGTCGAAGCCGTCCTTCTGGTTGACGCGCAGCAGGGTCAGCGCGGTGCGCTTGACGCCCATCTGCTGCCGGGCGATCCGCAGGGAGTGCCCGACGGCCGGAAGTCCGGCCGCCACGTGTTTCGGTTCGGCGACCTGGGGAGCGTCCTGGACCGGATCGGCCTTGGGCGGCTTCGTTGCCATCGCGCTCTCCTTCGCTCACCTCTGCCACACAACTCCGCGATCCTCGCACGAGGTACCGACACCGTTCACGTGCGGTCCGGCAGGCGAGCGGCGGCGCGGCCTGCGGCGGTCGGCCGGCGGCCGGGGGATCCGGGTGAGCCGAGGCGGCGGGGACCGGGTGTCAGTGGGGCGTGGCAGGATCGGGGGCGTGGCAGAGACAGCAGCGAAGAAGACCGACACCCGCTCCAACGAGAGCCGCCCGCGCCTGATGCTCATGGACGGGCACTCGCTGGCCTATCGCGCGTTCTTCGCGCTGCCCGCGGAGAACTTCACCACCGCGACGGGTCAGCCGACGAACGCGATCTACGGGTTCGCGTCGATGCTGGCCAACACCCTGCGTGACGAGGCGCCCACGCACTTCGCGGTCGCCTTCGACGTGTCCCGCAAGACCTGGCGCTCCGAGGAGTTCACCGAGTACAAGGCGAACCGCTCGAAGACACCTGACGAGTTCAAGGGTCAGGTCGAGCTGATCGGCGAGCTGCTCGACGCGATGCACGTGTCCCGGTTCGCGGTGGACGGCTTCGAGGCGGACGACGTCATCGCCACGCTCGCCACCCAGGCCGAGGCCGAGGGCTTCGAGGTACTGATCGTCACCGGCGACCGCGACTCCTTCCAGCTGGTGTCCGAGCACACCACGGTGCTGTATCCGACGAAGGGCGTCTCGGAGCTGACCCGGTTCACCCCGGAGAAGGTCGTCGAGAAGTACGGACTGACGCCCGCCCAGTACCCCGACTTCGCGGCGCTGCGCGGTGACCCGTCCGACAACCTGCCGGGCATCCCCGGCGTCGGTGAGAAGACGGCCGCGAAGTGGATCAACCAGTTCGGTTCGTTCGCGGAGCTCGTCGAGCGCGTCGAGGAGGTCAAGGGCAAGGCCGGGCAGAACCTGCGCGACCACCTGGAGGCCGTCAAGCTCAACCGCCGTCTCACCGAGATGGTCCGCACCGTCGAGCTGCCCCGGACGGTCGTCGACCTGGAGCGCGCCCCGTACGACCGCACGGCCGTCGCGATGATCCTGGACACCCTGGAGATCAGGAACCCGTCGCTGCGTGAGCGGCTGCTCGCCGTCGACCCGGGCGGTGCGGAGGCCGAGGCGACACCGGTGATCACCGGCGGGGTGGAGATGGACGGCACGGTGCTGGGCACCGGCGAGCTGGCCGGCTGGCTCGCCGAACACGGCACCGGGACTCTGGGCGTGGCCACCGTCGACACCTGGGGGCTGGGCGTCGGCTCGGTCGCCGAGGTCGCGCTCGCCGCGGCCGGGGGAGCCGCCGCGTGGTTCGACCCGGCGGAGCTGGACGAGGCCGACGAGAACGCGTGGGCGGCCTGGATCGCCGCCGAGGACCGTCCCAAGGTCCTGCACAACGCCAAGGGCGCCATGCGTGTCTTCGCCGAGCACGGCTGGTCCGTCGCCGGCGTGTGGATGGACACCGCCCTCGCCGCCTATCTGGTCAAGCCGGGCCGCCGCTCCTTCGACCTGGACGCCCTGTCCCTGGAGTACCTGGGCCGTGAGCTGGCGCCCGCCGCGGCGGCCGACGGCCAGCTCGCCTTCGGCGCGGACGACGGCGCCGAGGCCGAGGCCCTCATGGTGCAGGCCCGCACGATCGTCGACCTCGGCGAGGCGTTCCGCGGCCGTCTCGAGGAGGTCGGCGCGGCCGACCTGCTGCGCGACATGGAGCTGCCGACCTCCGCCCTCCTGGCCCGCCTGGAGAGGCACGGCATCGCCGCGGACCGCGCCCACCTGGAAGCCATGGAGCAGATGTTCGCGGGCGCCGTGCAGCAGGCCGTGAAGGAGGCGCACGCGGCGGCCGGGCACGAGTTCAACCTGGGCTCGCCCAAGCAGCTCCAGGAGGTCCTCTTCGGTGAACTGGGCCTGCCGAAGACGAAGAAGACCAAGACCGGCTACACGACCGACGCCGACGCCCTGGCCTGGCTCGCCGGCCAGACGGACAACGAACTGCCGGTCATCATGCTGCGCCACCGCGAACAGGCGAAGCTCCGGGTCACCGTCGAGGGCCTGATCAAGACGATCGCCGCGGACGGCCGTATCCACACCACGTTCAACCAGACGGTCGCCGCGACCGGCCGCCTGTCGTCCACGGACCCGAACCTGCAGAACATCCCCGTCCGCACCGATGAGGGCCGGGCGATCCGCCGCGGCTTCGTCGTCGGCGAGGGCTTCGAGTCCCTGATGACCGCGGACTACAGTCAGATCGAGCTGCGGGTGATGGCCCACCTGTCGGAGGACGCGGGACTCATCGAGGCGTTCACCTCCGGCGAGGACCTGCACACCACGGCCGCCTCCCAGGTGTTCGGCGTCGAACACGGCGCGGTGGACGCGGAGATGCGGCGCAAGATCAAGGCGATGTCCTACGGCCTGGCGTACGGTCTGTCGGCGTTCGGCCTGTCCCAGCAGCTGAACATCGAAGCGGGCGAGGCCCGCGGCCTGATGGACGCCTACTTCGAGCGCTTCGGCGGTGTGCGGGACTACCTGCGCCGCGCGGTCGACGAGGCGCGGGCGACCGGTTACACGGCGACGCTCTTCGGCCGCCGCCGCTACCTGCCCGACCTCAACAGCGACAACCGGCAGCGCCGTGAGGCGGCCGAGCGCATGGCCCTCAACGCGCCGATCCAGGGCACGGCGGCGGACATCGTCAAGATCGCCATGCTCAAGGTGGACGCGGCCCTGCGCGCGGCGGACCTCAAGTCCCGCATGCTGCTCCAGGTCCACGACGAAATCGTCCTGGAGATCGCCCCCGGCGAGCGTGCCGCGGTCGAGGAACTGGTCCGTCGTGAGATGGCCGCCGCCGTCGACCTGAGGGCCCCGCTGGACGTGTCGGTCGGCGCGGGCGCGGACTGGGAGTCGGCGGCGCACTAGATGCATGGGCCCGCAGGTTGTTCACGCGGGTGATGGGTGGCCGGCCGCCGAGTGCGGTGTGCCGGCCACGAGGGGCCGTGCCGCCCGCCTCCGGTCCCGGCTCGTCGAAAGGGGCCCTGCCGATGACGGCAGGGTCCCTTTCCCGTCGCGGGATCCCCCGTCTCGCGACGAAGAGCGACGCCCGGTGGGGACCTCCACGTCGCCCCGGGGCATCCCTGAAGGGCCCTCACCCGCGTGGCCCCCGAGAACAGGGCACCGCCCACTCCGGCCCGTCAGGATGCCGCCATGGGTATACGCATGCTTCACCGCCGTAAGGCCCCCGCACGCGTTCACGCGGCGGCGACCGCGGACACGCAGGCCGGCCCCGGCGCGGCTCCCCGGACGCGAGCGCGCCCCGCCCTCGCCCTTGCCGCGACCACTCCCCGCGTCCCGGGGACCCCGGTCACGGCCCTGCGCAAGGCCGCCGCACGGCTCCGGCGCTCGGCCCTCACCCGTTTCCTCGCCGCTTTCGTCCCCCGGGACGACAGTCGGCTGCGCCTGTGGGCCGGGGCGGTACGCGACCACCTGGTCGAGGCCCACGACGTCCTGGGCCGGCTGCTGCGACCCCGGACGGCCCGTCGTGTCCCCCTGTTCGTCGTGACGGCGAATTCCCTCACCGGACGCCCGGACGGCTCCGCTGCACGCTGACACCCTCCGGTTCCTCCCGCCCGGCGAACGGGTCCCGCGCGGCCGGTCGGGCCGGACGCCGAAGCCGCACGCCGACCGCGTACAGCAGCAGCCCCAGCACCAGCCCCGAGCCCGCCCCGAAACACACGGTCGGGACGAGTTCCCACGGCTTCGCCTCGCGCGGCCCCCAGTACGCCCACCACCGCATCGCCCGCAGGACCGCCGCGACCAGCGCGCAACCGCCGATCACGGCACCCGCCCACCACCGGTCCCGCACCGACAGCGACACGACGCCCACCGGCTCGCCGGCCGGCGCCCGGCGCAGCGCATACGTCACGAACAGGGCGATCACGACCGCGGCCACGGCCGAACCCCCGTACTGGAGATACCAGTACAGAGGTGAGCCGGCGACGCTCTCGCCGAGGACGGGGAACAGCCGCATGCCCCAGCGGTCGAGGTGCGTGAACGCGTCCCACACCACGTGGGTCAGCGCGCCGAGCGCCGCCGAGACGTACCACCACAGAGCCGTGGACGGCCGTACACGCGCGCGCGGCGCTCCGCAGCGCGTCAGAGCCGCCGTCCGGCCCTGCCGGGTCCGTGGCAGCAGTGCCACCAGCGGTTCGCGCACCAGCAGCCAGAGCCCCACCAGCGCCCAGGCCACGACCACGTCGACCGTGAACACGCCGGGGAGGGAATGCGTGACGTCGCCGAACTCCATGGCCGCGGACACGACGCTCGCCGCGTAGTAGGTCGTGTCGGGAGCGAAGGAACCCGCCACGAGGACGGCCGGGACAAGGGGGCCGCGGCCGGTGCCGTCGGTGCGCACGGCGGGCAGCACGGCCGCCGCGTGACTGAGGGTGAACGGCAACGGGGCTCCCCGGGGCGGACGTTGACGGGCCGGTCGGCCCGGTGATCGACGACGTCCAGTATGCGGGGCGCGATTCCCGGACAACGGCACATGGCCGCCCGGTGAAAACGACGCCCGAACGGGTGCCGGTGCAAAAGAAGTTGTCGTAGGGTCGCCTGGGTCGGCGTGCCCGAAAGCGCGTCGAACAGAAGGACGGAGCAGGGCAAACCGCCCACGAGTGCAACCCTCGGGGCGGGTTGATCGTCACAACGGTGACGACGGCAGTAGCGGCAACGGCTGCGGCAGCGGCAACAGCCGCGACGGCCGCGACGGCAGGTGCAGGCGAAGACGGGCGTACCGCGTCCACGGGAGGGTTTCACTTCATGTCGGCGCATTTCGGCACGAGGCTGCGCAAGGGAGCGGTCAACACGACCGTGGCCGCACTGGCGGTCGCGGCTCTGGCCGCGTCCCAGGCACCGGACGTCACGGCCGACGGCCACGGCAGACAGACCGCCTCCGACACCCCGTCGTCCGCCGACACCGGCACCGGGGACAGCGCCACCGGCAACTCGCCGTACTACACGGACCTGCCGCCGCTGAACAGTCCGAACCCCGCGCCGAGCGAGAGCTCCTCCACCACCCCGGCCGCCACCGGCGCCACGGAGGGGGGCATCCCGGCGACCGTCCTGGACGCCTACAAGAAGGCCGAGGCGGAACTCGCGCAGTCCAAGCCGGGCTGCAACCTGCCCTGGCAGCTTCTCGCCGCGATCGGCAAGGTGGAGTCCGGCCAGGCACGCGGCGGCAACGTCTCCGCCGACGGCACGACCATCTCGCCGATCCTCGGCCCGGTCCTCAACGGCGTCGGCTTCGCGAACATCAGCGACACCGACAACGGCGCCTACGACGGCGACAGCACCTACGACCGCGCCGTGGGCCCCATGCAGTTCATCCCCTCCACCTGGGCCTGGGCCGGCCGCGACGGCAACGCCGACGGCAAGAAGGACCCCAACAACATCTACGACGCCGCGCTCGCCGCCGGCCACTACCTGTGCCGGTACGACTGGGACATGTCCGCCACGTCCGGGATGCGCAGCGCGATCCTCAGCTACAACAACTCGACGGACTACCTCAACACCGTCCTGACGTGGCTGGAGTACTACCGCAAGGGCACGCACGAGATCCCCGACGGCACCGGCACCGTGCCGGCCAACCGCAGCGACGACGACGCCGGCTACACGCCCCCCTCGTCGTCCACCCCCTCGACGCCCAGCACGCCCAGCACGCCCAGCACGCCGTCGAAGCCCGGGAAGCCCAGCGCTCCCGGCACACCGCCGACCCCCAGCACGCCGTCGACGCCCAGTGCGCCGCCCGCGACCCCGACGCCCACCGAGACGGTCGACCACCTCGAGGACGCGGGCACGGCGACTCTCGCCGCCACGGCGGGCGACACGTACACCGACCGCATCAGCACCCGCGCGGAGACGGCGGCCGGCGAGGGCGTCGCACGGGTCAGGGTCCGCTTCACCGTCGTCGGCGACACCGACGCCACCTTCACCGGCGGCGAGAAAGTCTCCACGATCGTCACCGACACCAAGGGCGTCGCCCTCGCCCCCGCCCTGAAGGCGGGCGAGAAGACCGGCGACTTCACCGTCCGCGCCACGGTCCTCGGTCACACGCTCACCGCCCTCGACTACAAGGCCACCGTCACCGCCCGCGCCGCGGACGCCCTCGCCCGCACCGGCAGCGCCGCGCTGACCTGCGCCGCGGGCGGCGAGTTCGCCGACCAGGTCGAGGTCAAGGCCACCTACAAGGGCGCCGTGGCGGACAGGGTCGCGGCCACCGCCACCCTGATCAAGTGGGCCGACGACGCGACCACGAACGACAAGGGCCCCTACTTCAAGGACGCCGCCGGCGACCCCGTCCGCACACTGGACCTCCGGACCGACGCGAACGGCCTGCTGGAGCTGCCCAAGCTGTACGCGGACGACACCGCGGGCACCTACCTGCTCCGCGTCACCACCACGGGCGGAGCGACCCTGACGCTCGAACTCACCGTCACCGCCGCCGCGACCTCGACGCCGAGCCCGGCACCCAGCGAGTCGGAGCCGGCGACCTCCGGTTCGTGACCCCGCTTCCGACGACGACGGCGGCGCCCCTCTTCCGGGAGGGGCGCCGCCGTCGTTGTGCGACGTGTTCTCATCTCGGCCGCCCGTTGCTACCGTGCCCGACCTGACGACCCATCAGTTGCACGGTCGGATCCTGTGGCCGTTCCACCGGGAGGCCCGCATGCGCGCCCTGATCGCCGCCGCGACCGGTCTCGCCGTCGCGCTCGCCCTGGTCCTCACCCTCACCGCGCTGGGCACACCGGCCGGCAGGACCTCGCCGGAACCACTGCTCACGACCGTCCCCGCACACCCCTGACCGCCCCGCCCGCCGGCTCAGCCCGCGAAGGAGGCCGAGATGCGCCGCAAGGCCAGTCTGATCCTGCTCGCCCTCGCCGTGTTCTTCGCGGCGCTCTCCCCGCTGACGCGCTGGTACGCCTTCCCGCGCTTCGCCAAGATCCCCGCGAACGAGTACCAGACGATGGTGCTGGAGGCGAAGAACGCCACCCTCCTCGACTACGACGGCCTGCACGCCCGCACGGTCCCCAAGGTCACCATCGTGCAGACCCTCAAGGGCGACGTGGAGGCCTCCGAGAAGATCGAGAAGACGGCAGGGCGGGACGTCGTCGTCTGGGACGGCCTGTCCTACGTCCAGGGCCCCGACGGCAAGATGGTCTCCAAGATCCCCGAGCGGTACATCTTCGACGCCCACACCCAGGAACCCGTGCACGCCACCGGCGAGATGGTCGACGGCGACCCGGTGCGCCGGAAGGGCATCGAGTTCAAGTGGCCGTTCCTGACGGAGAAACGGGACTACGAGTACTTCGACGCGCAGACCCGCACCACCGCCCCCATCCACTACAAGGGCACCCGGACCTTCCGCGGCCTCGAGGTCTACTACTTCGAGCAGACCGTCCCCTGGACCAAGGTGTCCATGCCCAAGTCGATGCCGGTCAAGGGCATCACCCCGGCGGACATCGCCAAGACCGGCACCACCCGCTGGTACACCACGGTCCGCAAGTTCTGGGTCGAACCGGTCACCGGCGCACCCGTCTACGGCGAGGAGATCCACCGGGAGGAACTGCGCGGCGGCTCCCTGCTCGCCGGCCGCGCGAAGGTCACCGCGTTCGCCGGCCACGTGAAGATGCGCGAGGACTACATCGAACACACCGTGGCCATGGTCAAGTCCAACCGCACCCTGGTCCTGCTCCTGACCAGCTACCTGCCCTGGGGCTTCCTCCTGCTCGGCGTCCTCCTGACGTCCCTCTCCCTCTACCTGGAGGCCCGCTCCCGCCGCCCGGACGAACCCACCGCCACCGATCCAGCCACACCCCAGCCGGTCACCGCCTGAGCCGCGCGTTGGTGTACCGGGTCGGCTCGGCGCCGACCGGATCCTCGGGCCAGGGATGCTTCGGATACCGGCCCCGCAACTCCGCCCGCACCCCCCTGTATCCGTCCCTCCAGAAGGAGGCGAGGTCGGCGGTGACCGCCGCGGGCCGCCCGGCGGGCGACAGCAGATGCACGAGCACCGGCACCCCCGCCACCCGCGGTGACTCCTGGAGCCCGAACATCTCCTGCAACTTCACCGCGAGGACCGGCCGCTCCGGATCGGCATAGTCGACCCGGATCCTGGACCCGCTGGGGACGGCGATCCGCTCCGGCGCCAGCTCGTCCAGCCGGGCCGCCTCGCCGGACGCCCAGGGCAGCAGCCGTCCGAGCGCCTCACCGGCGTCGATCCGCCCGAGATCGCTCCGCCGCCGCGCCCGGCCCAGTTCGGGCTCCAGCCACTCGTCCACACGCGCGTGCAGCGACGCGTCGGAGACGTCGGGCCACGGATCCCCCAGCCGCCACCGCAAAAACGCCAGCCGCTGCCGCAGGACGCCCGCCTCGGGCGACCACCGCAGCAACCCCAGCCCTTCTCTCTCCAGCCCTTCGAGGAGCGCACCGCGTACGAGCGCGGCGTCGGCGTTCCTCAGCGGACGCGCCGCCAGCTCCACGGCCCCCAGCCGCTCCACCCGCCGCGCCACGACATCCCCGTCGGCCCAGTGGACCTCGTCCCGCTCGTCGAGCAGCACGCCGGCCGCGAGCCGGGCGACCTCCTCGTCCACGACCGCCGCGAGCTGCACACGCGCGTGCCCCTTCCCCACCGGCCGGTCGGCCACGGCCACGGCGAGCCAGGACGCACCCCGCAGGCCGGTGCCTTCCCGGACCTCGGCCCGGGTGCCGGAGACCATGAGAAAGGAACCTCCGTCCACCCTGGCGAGCCGCTCGGGAAAGGCGAGGGCGACGACGAGACCGACCAGGGCATCCGAGCCGACACCGGCTCCGGGCCTGCTCCCGGCACTGGGCCTGCTCCCGGCGGCGGACCTGCTGCCGACACCGGGGCTGCCGCCGACGTCGGGCTCCACGCCGGCGTCGGTCCCGCGCTTCGCGGCGGGCCCGGTGGCGGCGGCCCCGGGCTCCGTACCGGCCCTCGGCGACGAACGGACCGTGACACCCGCCTCGGTTCCCCCTCCGCCCCCGGAAGCCGGCCCGGCCGGCGCCGGCCCACCGGCGCCCGGATTCGACGGGGCGGCGGCACGGACGGAGCCGGGGGACAGGTCGGCGGCGACGGCTCGCAGCCGGCGCACCTCCGCCCGCCACCGCGCACCGTAGGCGTCACCTCCGCGCCGGGCCCTGCGCAGCGCGGCGGCCAGATCGTCGCCGTACTCGCGGGGGGCCTCCTCACTCAGCAGCGCGACCACCTCGACGGCCCGCTCCACACCCACCGACGCGGCCCCGTCCAGCAGAGCCCGGCCCAACCGCGGATGCAGTCCCAGCCGGGCCAGCCGCAACCCGCGCCCGGTGGCCCGACCGGCAGAGTCGACCGCACCGATCGCCGTCAGCAAAGACCTCGCCGCCGCCATCGCCCCGGCCGGCGGCGGATCCAGCAACGCCAGCCCGGAGGCATCCGGATCCCCCCAGCAAGCCGCCTGGAGCGCGAAGGCCGTCAGGTCGGCCACTTTGATCTCCGGGGCCGGGAACGACGGCAGACGGGCATCCTCCGCCTCCGCCCAGCACCGGTACACCGCACCCGGCGCCTCCCGCCCGGCCCGCCCCGCCCGCTGCCGGCCCGCCGCCTGCGACGCGCGCACGGTCGCGAGCGCGCTCAGCCCGCGCGCGTGGTCCACCCGCGGCTCCCGCGCCAGCCCCGAGTCGACGACCACCCGCACCCCGGGCACCGTCAGCGAGGACTCCGCCACGGAGGTCGCCAGGACCACCCGGCGCCGCCCGCCGGGCGCCAGCACCGCGTCCTGCACGGCCGCCGACGCCCGCCCGTGCACCTGGAGCACGTCCACGCCGCCCGGCTCACCCAGAAGCCCCGCGACCCGCGCGATCTCCCCGACGCCCGGCAGGAAGCACAGCACGTCCCCCGACCGCTCGGCCAGCGCCCGCCGCACCACCGACGCCACATGCGCCAACAGCGCCGGATCCACCCGGATACCGTGCGGCGGCCGCACGGGACGGGCCGGGGGCGCCCAGACCACGTCGACACCGAAGACGGACCCGTGGGCCTCCACCACCGGCGCGCCGCCCAGCAGCCGCGCCCACCCCGCCGTGTCCGTCGTCGCCGAGGCCGCCACCAGCCGCAGCTCGGGCCGCAACGTCTCGCGAACGTCCCACAGGAACGCGGCCGAGGTGTCCGCGTCGAGATGCCGCTCATGACACTCGTCCAGCACCACCACGTCGACGCCCGTCAGCTCCTGGTCGCGCTGGAGCCGCTGGAGCAGAACCCCCGTCGTGACGACCTCCACCCGTGTGTGCCGCCCGACGACCCGCTCCCCGCGCACGGTGTGGCCCACGCTCTCCCCGGGCCGCTCGCCCAGCAGCCACGCCATCCGCCGGGCCGCCGCCCGCGCCGCGATCCGCCGCGGCTCGGCCACCACCACCCGGCGCGCGGCCCCCTCGCCCAGCAGCCCGGCCAGTGCGAGCGGCACCAGCGTCGTCTTGCCGGTGCCGGGCGGCGCGGCGAGGACGGCGGAGCCGTGCCCGTCCAGGGCGTCGTTCAGAGCGGGCAGGGCGGCCCGCACGGGCAGCGCGTCCAGGGCGTCGTCACGAGGGATCACGCCCCCAGTGTCGTACGCCCCCGCATCCCTTTGTTCCGCACGCTCCCGCACGCGCGCGTGCGGGAGCGTGCGGAACAAAGGGATGCGGAAGGGAAAGCGCTAGTCCCGCTCGCAGACGAAGACGGCCGTCCCCGGGATCAGGTTCCCGCGCAGCGGGGACCAGCCGCCCCACACCGAGGAGTTCCAGGCCGGCCACTCCGGCTCGACCAGGTCCACCAGCCGGAAGCCGCCCGCCACGACGTCGCGGACCCGGTCGCCCAGCGTCCGGTGGTGCTCCACGTACACCGCGCGGCCCTCGTCGTCCTGCTCCACATAAGGAGTGCGGTCGAAGTACGAGGAGGACACCGACAGCCCCTCCGGGCCCGGCTCGTCCGGGAACGCCCAGCGGATCGGGTGGGTCACCGAGAACACGAAACGGCCGCCCGGGCGCAGCACCCGCCGCACCTCCTTCAGGACCAGCACCGGATCGGCGACGAAGGGCAGCGCCCCGTACGCCGAGCAGGCCAGGTCGAAGGAGGCGTCCGCGAAGGGCAGCGCGCCCGCGTCGGCGCACACCAGCGGAAACGATCCACCGATGCGCAGCGCGTGCTGGAGCTGGCGGTGGGAGATGTCCAGGGCCACCGGAAGCGCGCCCTGCGTGGTCAGCCAGCGCGAGCACTGGGCCGCGCCGGCGCCGATCTCCAGGACCGACCTGCCCTTCAGTTCCTCCGGCGGGCCGAGCAGCTCCGCCTCCACCTCGTCCAGACCCTCGGGACCCCACACGAAGCGGTCGTCGCCGAGGAACGTGCCGTGATCGGTCTGGTATTCGTCCGCGTTGCGGTCCCACCAGCCCCGGTTGGCCCGGGAGCTCTCGGCGACGTCGGCATCACGTCGGGTGGCTTCCGGCTCGAAGACCGGCTCGGACGATGCGGGCTCTTGGATGATCGGCTCCCTCGTCGTACTCTTCCGTGCAACCCGCCCGCCGGTGTCACCCCAGGTGTCACCGAAGAGGCTTCCTGCGGCCTGCGTGACCTCAGGAGAAAGGTTGTGTGCCGGGTATGCGGCGATCCGCCCCGGGTGTGCGCCTTCGCGCATTGACCCTGCCCGGCTGCCCCCGTATGCTACAAGTTGCGCTGTGGGCCTGCGCACCTCAGACGTAGCAGGCTGCGCTCGCATCTGTTGTATGTCCCCTCGGTTCTCGAGGTGCCATCACCAGTTCGCTGGTGAGGTGCCTCTTCAGCTGTCCGGCTTCTTCAGGGCGATCACGGGCTTCCGGCGTAGCAGTACCTACGACTCACTGTCCGTACCGGAGCCCTTTCCCACATGACGAGCAGCACCGAGACCACCGCCACCACCCCGCAGGTTGCGGTCAACGACATCGGTGACGAGGAAGCATTCCTCGCCGCTATCGACGAGACGATCAAGTACTTCAACGATGGCGACATCGTCGACGGCGTCATCGTCAAGGTTGACCGGGACGAGGTTCTCCTCGACATCGGTTACAAGACCGAAGGTGTCATCCCGAGCCGCGAGCTCTCGATCAAGCACGACGTCGACCCCAATGAGGTCGTCGCCGTCGGTGACGAGATCGAAGCCCTTGTTCTCCAGAAGGAGGACAAGGAAGGCCGCCTGATCCTCTCGAAGAAGCGCGCCCAGTACGAGCGCGCCTGGGGCACCATCGAGAAGATCAAGGAAGAGGACGGCATCGTCACCGGTACCGTCATCGAGGTCGTCAAGGGTGGTCTCATCCTCGACATCGGCCTCCGTGGCTTCCTGCCGGCCTCCCTTGTCGAGATGCGCCGCGTCCGCGACCTTCAGCCCTACGTGGGCAAGGAGCTCGAGGCGAAGATCATCGAGCTGGACAAGAACCGCAACAACGTGGTCCTGTCCCGCCGCGCCTGGCTGGAGCAGACCCAGTCCGAGGTGCGCCAGACGTTCCTCACGACCCTGCAGAAGGGTCAGGTCCGCTCCGGCGTCGTCTCCTCGATCGTCAACTTCGGTGCCTTCGTGGACCTGGGTGGCGTCGACGGTCTGGTCCACGTCTCGGAGCTCTCCTGGAAGCACATCGACCACCCCTCCGAGGTCGTCGAGGTCGGCCAGGAGGTCACGGTCGAGGTCCTGGACGTCGACATGGACCGCGAGCGCGTCTCCCTGTCGCTGAAGGCGACCCAGGAAGACCCGTGGCAGCAGTTCGCCCGCACCCACCAGATCGGCCAGGTCGTGCCCGGCAAGGTCACGAAGCTGGTTCCGTTCGGTGCGTTCGTCCGCGTGGACGAGGGCATCGAGGGTCTGGTCCACATCTCCGAGCTGGCCGAGCGCCACGTGGAGATCCCGGAGCAGGTCGTCCAGGTCAACGACGAGATCTTCGTCAAGGTCATCGACATCGACCTCGAGCGTCGCCGGATCTCGCTGTCGCTGAAGCAGGCCAACGAGTCCTTCGGTTCCGACCCGGCCTCGGTCGAGTTCGACCCGACGCTCTACGGCATGGCCGCGTCGTACGACGACCAGGGCAACTACATCTACCCCGAGGGCTTCGACCCCGAGACCAACGACTGGCTCGAGGGCTTCGAGTCGCAGCGTGAGGTCTGGGAGAACCAGTACGCCGAGGCGCAGACGCGCTTCGAGCAGCACCAGGCTCAGGTCATCAAGTCCCGCGAGGCGGACGCCGCTGCTGCCGCCGAGGGCGGCGACGCGGCGGGTGCGGCTCCGGCCGCGTCCGGTGGTGGCGGCGGTTCCTACTCCTCCGAAGGTGCCGACACGTCCGGCGCGCTCGCTTCGGACGAGGCGCTCGCCGCTCTGCGCGAGAAGCTGGCCGGTGGCCAGAGCTGAAAGCTAGCCCCTGAGGCCTAGCCCGCTTGACCGAGGGCCCGCACCTTTCGAGGTGCGGGCCCTCGGTGCTGCCCGGCAGCAGAACGCCGTCATGCCACCCAGCCGCCACCCAGCAGCAGGATCGCCGTCCGGCCGCGGACCGGTGGACCGGCGGACCGGCGGCCACCTGGACCCGTGACGCGGGTCGCGCGGCCAAGCTCCCCACGCCCGCGGGGACTTGCACCCCCGCGCGGCTCCGAGCACCCCGACCGGCCCCGAAAGGCCTCCTGGCCCGGTCGCCGAGTGAAGCCGGTAAGAGTCACCTGATCAGGGGCATGGCCCGGGAATACCCACGGTTCAGCGCGCGTTGGACAGTACGAACACGAGGGGAGCGGTCCAAGTGCTTGATCCGCAGGGTTTGTACGCATGGGAGCCGAAGGGCCTGGCAGTCGTCGACATGGCGCTGGCCCAGGAGTCGGCCGGACTTGTCATGCTCTACCACTTCGACGGATACATCGACGCGGGTGAGACCGGCGACCAGATCGTCGACCGGCTCCTCGACTCGCTGCCCCACCAACTCGTCGCCCGCTTCGACCACGACCGGCTGGTCGACTACCGCGCCCGCCGCCCGCTGCTGACCTTCAAGCGCGACCGGTGGACCGAGTACGAGGAGCCGGCCATCGAGGTAAGGCTCGTGCAGGACACCACCGGCGCGCCCTTCCTGCTGCTGTCGGGCCCCGAGCCGGACGTGGAATGGGAGCGCTTCGCCGTCGCCGTCAAGCAGATCGTGGAGCGGCTCGGCGTCCGCCTCTCGGTCAACTTCCACGGCATCCCCATGGGAGTCCCGCACACCCGTCCCGTGGGCCTCACCCCGCACGGCAACCGTACGGACCTCATGCCGGGCCACCGCAGCCCCTTCGACGAGGCCCAGGTCCCGGGCAGCGCCGAGGCGCTCGTCGAATACCGCCTCATGGAGGCCGGCCACGACATCCTGGGCGTCGCCGCGCACGTCCCGCACTACATCGCCCGCTCGGCGTACCCGGACGCGGCTCTGACCGTCCTGGAATCCATCACCGCGGCCACGGGCCTGGTCCTGCCGGGCATCGCACACGCCCTGCGCACGGACGCGCACCGTACGCAGACCGAGATCGACCGCCAGATCCAGGAGGGCGACGAGGAACTGACCTCCCTCGTCCAGGGCCTGGAGCACCAGTACGACGCCGCCGCCGGCGCCGAGACCCGCGGCAACATGCTCGCCGAACCGGTCGAGATCCCGTCCGCGGACGAGATCGGGCAGGAATTCGAGCGATTCCTCGCGGAGCGTGAAGGCGAGGGCTGAGCAGCCCGACCGCAGGCCGGCAGCAAGCAGACAAGCAGCAAGCGGCAGGCAGCAAGCGGCACACAGCGGAGAGCAGCGCGCAGGGCCTGTCGGGTGCATCGTCACCGGCAGGCCCTAAGCTTCCCGTCATGCTGAAAGTGGGCCTGACCGGCGGGATCGGCGCCGGCAAGAGCGAGGTGTCGCGGCTGCTCGTCCAGTGCGGGGCCGTACTGATCGACGCGGACCGCATCGCACGCGAGGTCGTCGCGCCCGGCACCCCCGGACTCACGGCGGTCACCGAAGCCTTCGGCGAGGACGTACTCGCCCCGGACGGCAGCCTCGACCGTCCCCGCCTGGGTTCGATCGTCTTCGCCGACCCAGGAAAACTCGCGCTCCTCAACTCGATCGTGCACCCCCTGGTCGGCGCCCGCTCCCGCGAGCTGGAGACGGCCGCCCCCGAGGACGCCGTCGTCGTCCACGACGTCCCCCTCCTCACCGAGAACGCCCTCGCCCCCCTGTACGACGTCGTGATCGTCGTCGACACGGCGCCCGAGACCCAGCTCGACCGGCTCGTCCGGCTCCGCGGCATGACGGAAGAGGACGCACGCGCGCGTATGGCCGCCCAGGCGACGCGCGAGAAACGCCGCGAGATCGCGGACATCCTGATCGACAACGACGTACCGCTGGCGGACCTCCAGCGGCGCGTGAAAGAGGTATGGGCCGACCTCGCGCGCAGAGCGCACACGCCGCACGGGACCACTCCGGAATAGCGGCCCTCGCTCCGCGCGTTGAACCCACCGAGCAAGGGAAGGATTTTTCCGTGCCCGATACCAGCGGTTCGACCGGACGTACTCCGGAGACAGACGTCATCGACTTCCGTGCCGCCGAGCATCTGCTCGCCGCACGGGACCCGCGGGGCGCGGTGAAGTTGCTCGACGCAGTCATCGCCGCGCACCCCGACAACACCGCCGCCCGGCTGCTGCGCGCGCGAGCCTTCTTCGCCGCGGCCCAACTGAGGCCTGCCGAGCTGGAGTTCACCGTCGTCCTGGAGCGCGAACCGGACAACGCCTTCGCGCACTTCGCGCTCGGCCGCACCTACGAGCGGCAGGGCCGCGGCGATCAGGCCAAGCGCCACTTCCGCCTGGCCGCGGCACTGGACCCGAACCCGCAGTACCTGAAAGCGGCGCGCTTCGAGAGCTGAGGTCGACCGCGGGCCCAGGTCCTGAGCAGGCTCAGGAGGCGGGCCTCCGTGGCGGCCCTCAGGGGTGACGCTGCTCGGGCGGCCGGTACGGCGGGATGTCGCGGCCCGGCTGATAGTGGGGACCCTGTCGCCGATGTTTGAGGATCATCGCCAGATCGACGGTGATCACCAGCCACAGCACTCCGCACGCGGCCGCCCATCCGGGACGCCCCGCGAGGATGAACGCGGCCGTCCCGAAGATCGCCCAGGCCAGGCCCCACAGGGTCAGCCACAGGCGCATCCTCAACGCACTGCGCGCCGTCGTCGGCTCACTGCCCGTACGCATCCCGATCACCGCTCCTCCCTGCAACGTACTCTTCGCTCCGGACGTTCTCCAGGGGACCGGGCGTTCTCCGGAAGGGCCCTTACGCCGACGAAGGGATTCGTTCCCGTGCCGCCGAACACCGACGAGTCGGCCGATTGCTCCTCGACCTCGGGGTACCCCACCAGGACATCGACGAAGCCGTGCGGCTGAGCCGGCCGCTGTCGGGTGACACGGCACACGGCGGTTCCCCGAGGACACGGTGGCTGCCCTCGTCCGGGGGATGGGAGAGATCCGCGGGAACGTTCGACTTCCCGGTGCCTCCCGGTGCCTCCCGGTGCCTCTCGGTGCGACCGGACCGTCGGCGCGCTTCTTCCCGCTGTACGTGTTCGTCGCCGCGCTGCCTGACGTGCGGGCCCACCACCGTGAGCGGAACATCCCCGACGAGATCACCCGACGCACGCTCGCCGATGTCGGCCGGGGCGTCGCCCGGCACCGGCATTCGCGCTGTAGGCGCCGCAGACAGCCGGTGATCTCGCCTCCTCCACAGCTCGAACAGAAGGGCCGTCCCTCGAACGGGTGAACCGGCGGGGACCGGGAACGGCCGTACGAGCGCTGGCCGTTGGACTGGCATGAGGATGGAAATGCGAGACGGATACGAGGGAACAGGCCCCGGTGCGATCACCCCGGACGGCTGCGCGGTCGAGCTGTACTCGCGCCTTCCGGTGGGGAACGAGCCGGAGGTCATCGCCGCGGCGGTGCCCGCAGGCGCACACATCCTGGAGCTGGGCAGCGGGGTCGGCCGCGTGACCCATGCCCTGCTGGAACGCGGGTTCACCGTCACGGCGGTGGACGAGTCCGCCGACATGCTGGAGCGCGTCCGCGGGGCACGCACCATATGCGGCCCCATCGAAGATCTCGCCCTGGGCGAGACGTTCGACGTGGTGATGCTCGCCTCGTTCCTCGTGCACACCGGGGAGGTCGAGGTGCGGCGAAGGATGCTGCGTGCCTGCGCACGGCATGTCGCGAAGGGCGGGTGCGTGCTCATCCAACGAGAAGGAGAGGACTACCACTCCACCGTGCCGCGCGAACGCGTCGACCCGAGCGGCTTCACGGTCAGGATCGTCTCGTCCGAGCCCGTAGGAGACGGTGCCCACTCCGTACGCGCGGAGTACGTCTTCCCGGACGCGGTGTGGACCCAGACCTTCCGGTCCCGCCCCCTGACCAAGGAGCAGTTCGAGGAGGCACTGGCGGAAGCGGGCCTGAGGGTGGAGCGCTATCTGACGGAGGACCGGATCTGGGTGAAGGTGGTGCCGGCCGTACCGGTGACGGCGTAGGGGGAGGGAGTGTGGAGGGAAGGGGACGGCGGGGGAGGCAGGTCACGGCGGGGACGGGAGCGCACGGCGGGGGAGGGGACGGGGGCAGGGGCGAGGACCGAGGGCCGAAGGCCGAGGGCCACGGGCACAAGGGTGGGGCGGACGGACAAGGGCAGAGGAGTGAAAAGACCCGGCGGGCTGCGATGAGTTTGCTGTCGGAGGACGGTCCACCTTCCTGACAGCACGACGGACCGCTCACCGCAGGAGACCCTCATGTCCGAAACCACGGTTCCCCTCCCCGCCACCCACTCCGCTGCCGCCGCGGCAGCGCCCCCGTCCGCTTCAGCGTCCGCGATCACACGCCGCCGCCGCGCTCGGATCGCTCTGAGGGGCCTGCAGGTGCTCCTCGCGCTCTTCTACGGGATCGCCAGCGCGCTGCCGAAGCTGATCGCGCACCCGTCGGCCTCCGAGGCCTTCGACAAGATGGGCTGGGGCAGCGGGGGCATGTACGCCATCGGTGCCCTGGAACTCGCTGGTGCGGTCGCCCTGCTCGTCCCGGTGCTCCAGTCCGTGGCCGCGGTGGCGCTGGGGGCGCTGATGGTGGGGGCGTTCGTCGTCCAGGTGGTCGACTTCGACGGCCAGAACGCGGCCACGCCGCTCGTCCTGCTCGTGCCACTGGCGCTCATCGCCTGGAAGCGACGGGAGTCGAACGCGGAGCTGCTGCGGCTGGCACGGCGAGGGGTATGACGGGCGGGGGGGAGGGGAGGGGAGGGGGAGGGGCCCCCGGCTGCTTGACCCAGCCGGCTCGGATCCATCCGGTGCGGTCTTACGGTGGACACATGGACGCCTCCAAGGCCCCCACCGATTCCGCCCCCACCTCCGCCCCTTCCGACCCCGCAGCCTCCCCCTCCGCAGCCTCCCCCTCCGCGTCCGCCGGCTCGGCCCTCTCCGGCTCCGCTCTCCCCGGCTCGGCCCTCTCTGGTTCGGCCGCCTCTGGCTCAGACGCCTCCGGCTCGGCCGCCTCCGCTCTCGCCGCGCTCGATCGGCGGGTCGCGGGCTGTCGGGCGTGTTCTCGGTTGGTGGCCTGGCGCGAGGAGGTCGCCCGTACCAAGCGGGCGGCGTTCGCGGACTGGACGTACTGGGGCCGACCCGTTCCAGGGTTCGGCCCGTCCGACGCGCGGCTGCTGATCGTCGGGCTCGCCCCGGCCGCGCACGGTGGGAACCGTACGGGCCGGATGTTCACCGGGGACCGTTCGGGCGACGTGCTGTACCAGGCGTTGTACGACGTGGGGCTCGCCTCGCAGCCCACCGCCGTTTCCGCCGACGACGGGCTCGAGCTGTACGGCGTGCGGATCACCTCGCCCGTGCACTGTGCGCCGCCCGCCAACAAGCCGACCCCGGGGGAGCGGGACACCTGCCGGCCCTGGCTGGTGCAGGAGTTGCGGCTGCTGCGGCCGACGTTGCGAGCGGTCGTCGTCCTCGGCGCCTTCGGCTGGCAGGCCGCGCTGCCCGCGTTCGCCGAGGCGGGGTGGGTCGTGCCGAGGCCGCGGCCCGCGTTCGCGCACGGAACCCGGGTGCCGCTCGACGGGCCGGACGGCGGCGACGGACTCGAGGTCTTCGGCTGTTTCCACGTCAGCCAGCGCAACACCTTCACCGGCCGGCTCACCCCCGAGATGCTGCGGGATGTACTGCGCACGGCTGCGGGAGCTTCGGGGGTGGCGTGAGCGCCGGCCATCGGCGCGGGCTTGTGGCCCGGGGCTTCCCTCAGCCCAGTGTGACGAGGGCGATGACCGGGAGATGGTCGCTTCCGGTAGAGGGCAGGGTGCGGATGTGACCGACGGGCGCCGAGCGAGCCATGATCTGGTCGATCCGGGCCAGTGGGAAGACGGCGGGGAAGCTGAAGGCGAAGCCCCGTGCCGGCACGTTCATCTGTGAGGTCAGCGGGTTCAGCCCGCGGTCGTCGACCGTGCTGTTGAAGTCGCCGAGGAGTATCACCGTCTGCAGCTTCTCGGCGGCGACTGCCTTGCCCAGCAGGTCGGCGCTTTCGTCGCGCCAGGACGAGGCGAGGCCGGACGCGTGGACGCGGACCGAGGGCAGGTGCGCGACGAACACCGCGATCTCACGGTGCTGAGTGCGGACCACGGCCCGTAGCCCGCGGCTCCAGGGTTCTGTGATCCCAGCGGGTTTGATGTCCAGCTTCCGGACGTCGGTGAGCGGGCGTTTCGACCAGAGTCCGACGGTGCCCTCCACCGTGTGGTACGGGTAGCGGGGGGCGAGGACTCTTTCGTAGACCGGCAGCGCCGGGGGCACCAGTTCTTCCAGGCCGATGAGGTCGGGCTCCGCTTCGGCCAGGGTGCGGGCTGTGCCCGCGGGGTCGGTGTTCTGGTCGCTGACGTTGTGCTGCACCACGACCAGGTCGTGCGCACCGGGCTTTGCCCCGGGCAGCAGCAGCCCGCCGAAGAGGTATGTCCAGGCGGCCACCGGCAGGAGCAGGGCCACCAGTGCGACAGCCGATCGGCGCAGCAGCGCCAGTCCCAGCAGCACCGTGATCACCAGACCGGACCAGGGCAGGAATGATTCCAGCAGACTGCCCACGTGTCCGGGGGTGTTCGGGACCAGCCGGTGGAACGCCGGCAGCACTGCGGTCGGCACCGCCGACGCGGCGAGCACCCGCCCCCGCGTCCACGACGAGAGGCCGCTCGCGTTCCCCCTTGCGGACCACCGCCCTGTTTCCGGGGGTGCTGCCGCCTTCACCGCCGCCGCACCGGTGTCCCGCTCACTCATGGCTTCCCGTCCGCACGGGTGTCCGGGTGGTTCGGATCGTCGAACAGATGTCGCACCGTGGAGCGGTGGTTGGCCTGCACGTGGTTCAGGGCGTGGGTGCGGGCGCGGGTGGGGTCGCCGGAGGCGATGGCGTCGTAGAGCTCCTGGTGTTCGGTGAGGAGTTGGGGCCATTCCTCGTTGCGCCGGGTGAGCCATTGCAGGCGGCCGGCGACCGGTTCCATGACCGAGATCAGCAGGGTGTTGCCGGCCATGGCGAGGAGGCGGTCGTGGAAGCGGGTGTTGATGTCGGTGATCGCCTCGGCGTCCCCGGCGTCGGTGGCGCTCGCCGCGCTCGCCAGGAGTTCCCTCAGTTCGGCGAGGTCCTCCGGGGTCGCTCGGGCGGCGGCCAGCCCGGCCGCGTACACCTCCAACGCCTCGCGCAGTTCGAAGAGTTCCTTCACGTCGGTGGGGCTCAGTGGTCGGACGACCGTACGGCGCGGGGTCTCGAACAGGACGAAGCCCTCGGCGACCAGTGCCCGGATGGCTTCCCGGACCGGGACCCTGGAGACGCCGAACCGCTCGGCGAGCTCACGTTCGACGAGCCGGTCGCCGGGACGCAGCCTGCCGGCGATGATCTCCTGCCGCAGGGCCCCCAGGACGCGCTCGCGCACCGCTCCGAGAGGTTCGATCTTCGTCATGGGCCCATCCTCGCCGATCCGAGGGGGCTTTTACGGAGCTGTAACGGGTCGGACATCGGTCAGAACGCTTGACGACGGGACCATGTCCGCAGTTTGGTATACCAAACGATCCGGTCAGTAGTCCTCCTCCGTCCCCTCGCCCATGGAGGCCCCGTGTCCCTCGCCGACAGCGCCGAAGCCACCGGCGCACCAGCGTTCGTCCCCGACCCCCGGCTCACCAACGAAGACCTCGCGCCCGCCGACAAGCGGAACTGGAAGGTCTTCGACCTCTTCGCCATGTGGATGTCGGACGTCCACAACCTCGGCAACTACACCTTCGCCGCCGGACTGCTGGTCCTCGGCATGAACGTGTGGCAGATCTTCACGTCCCTCCTCGTCGGCTTCGTGCTCATCTACATCGGCATGAACTGGATGGGCCGGATCGGCCAGCGCCACGGTGTGCCGTTCCCGGTGGTCAGCCGCATCAGCTTCGGTGTCTGGGGGGCCAACGTCCCGGCCCTCATCCGGGCCGTGATCGCCATCATGTGGTACGGCATTCAGACCTACCTCGCCTCCGTCGCCGTCAACGTGATGCTGCTGGCGGCGTGGCCGGGCATGGAGTCCTGGACGCACAGCTCCTTCCTGGGCCTCGACGCGCTGGGCTGGGTCTCCTTCGTGTCCCTCTGGCTGATCCAGGCGATGATCATCAGCCAGGGCATGGAGTCCGTCCGCAAGTTCCAGGACTTCTGCGGCCCGGCGATCTGGTTGGTGATGATCGCGCTGGCGGTGTGGGTGCTGTCCAAGGCCGGCTGGACCATCTCGCTCACCTCCACCCCGCACCCGGTCTCCGTGGGGGAGCAGTGGCGGCAGTGGTTCGGCGCGATCGGCCTGATCCTCGCCACCTACGGCACGCTGATGCTGAACTTCTGCGACTTCTCGCGCTTCGCGCCGGACTACAGGACGGTCCGCCGCGGCAACTTCTGGGGACTGCCGCTCAACTCGACGGCGTTCGTGGTGGTGTCCGTGATCGTCACCGCCGGCTCGCTCGAGGTGTTCGGCGAGGCCATCACCGACCCGGCGGAACTGGTCGCGAAGGTCGGCAACACCTGGGTGCTCGTCCTGGGCGCCCTCACCTTCGCGATCGCCACCATGGGCGTCAACATCGTCGCCAACTTCGTGTCCCCGGCCTACGACCTCGCCAACGTCTGGCCGCAGAAGATCACCTTCAGGGTCGGCGGCATGATCAGCACGGTCGCGGCGCTCGTGGTCACCCCGTGGAACCTGTTCTCCAACCCCACGGTCGTCAACTACTTCCTCGGCGGTCTCGGCGCCTTCCTCGGCCCGCTGTTCGGCGTGATCATGGTGGACTACTACTGGGTCAAGCGTGGCCGCGTCGACGTGAACGAGCTGTTCGACGCCACCCCCGGCTCCCGCTACTACTACCGCAAGGGCGTCAACCCCAAGGCGCTGTGGGCGTTCCTCCCCTCCGCGGCGGTCGCCGCGGTGCTCGCTCTGGTGAAGACCTTCAGCGATGTGGCGCCGTACTCCTGGTTCATCGGGACGGCCCTCGGGGCCGGCCTGTACGTGCTCCTGTGCCGCAGTGAGCGGACAGCCGGTTCCGCGGTCGCCGCCGAGAAGGTCGTGGAGGTCTGAGGAGTGCGGAGCGTGCGGATCGTCGTCACCAACTGCAACACCACGCAGGAGATGACCGAGGAGATCGTGCGAGGTGCCCGGGCCGTGGCAGGCCCGGGCACCACCGTGACCGGGATGACCCCCGTCTGGGGGCCCGAGTCGGCGGAGAGCTGGCTCGACAGCTATCTCTCCGCCGCCGCGGTCATGGACGCGCTGCGGACCTACGACGGAGCGCCCTACGACGCCGTCGTCATGGCCGGCTTCGGTGAGCACGGACGTGAGGGCGTCCGGGAACTGGTGGACGTGCCCGTCGTCGACATCACCGAGGCGGCGGCGCATCTGGCCTGTCTGCTGGGGCGCCGGTACGGCGTCGTCACCACACTGGAGCGGTCCTGCGGGCAGATCGAGGACAGCCTGGAGCTGGCCGGGGTGGGCCGCAACTGCGCCGCCGTCGTCGGCACCGGGCTCGGCGTCCTCGATCTGGGCGACCGGGACCGCGCCGAGGCGGCGTTCGTGGCGGCCGCCGAGCGGGCCCGGGCGGCGGGGGCCGAGGTGCTGGTCCTCGGCTGTGCCGGGATGACGGGGCTGGAGCGGATGGTGGGGGACAAGCTGGGCCTTCCGGTCGTGGACGGGGTGGGCGCGGCGGTGAAGCTGGCTGAGGGGCTGGTCGGACTGGGGCTGACGACCAGCCGGGCGGGGAGCTTCGCGAAGCCGGTGCCGAAGCGGAGGTCGTGGCGGGCCGAGCAGTCGGGAGGCGAATCCCACGAGAGGTGAGGCAGGATCAAGGCGATTCCCTCACGTCCCGGTGCCCGCGGAGCGCGTTCCTCTGACAATCGCTCCGGGGTGGACGTCCGTTGATGGATAGGCCCGGCGTCGGTTCGGTCAATAACCCTTTGGGGTGCCGGTGTCGCAGCCGATACCGTCTCCGTCGTGGCGAAACTCAATCAGATCATCGCGGTCGAGAAGGGCATCAAGTCCAAGGCCCACCAGGACCTGACCACGGCTCAGCACGGCCTCCACAAGCCCGCGCTGCTCGCCGGCATCTCGCGGACCTACCAGCCCAAGGACGAGGAGGGCGAGCAGTTGCCGCCCGAGTCGACGCGGGTGCAGGTGAAGGCGGAGGACGTGCTGCGCGAGACCGCGGCGACCCTGACCCGGCTGTTCGACGTGACCGCCACGAAGGACTGGGCCAACTGCACCGCCCGCGCAGACGTGACGGTCGACGGCCGTGTCCTCGTCGCCGAAGTGCCGGTGTCCTACCTGCTCTTCCTCGAGAAGCAGCTCGTCGACCTGAGCGCCTTCGTCCGCAAGCTGCCCGTGCTCGACGCCTCCGAGTCCTGGGCGCAGGACCCGTCCACCGACGCCTGGAAGACCGAGCCGGTACGGACGCTGCGCACCAGGAAGGTGCCGCGCAACCATGTCAAGGCGGAGGCGACCGACAAGCACCCGGCCCAGGTCGAGGTGTACTACGAGGATGTGCCGGTCGGTCACTGGACGACCGTGAAGTTCTCGGGAGCCCTTCCCGCCCGCCGTGTCAACGAAATTCTGGCGCGTCTGGAGAAGGTGCAGCAGGCGGTGAAGTTCGCCCGGGAGGAGGCGAACGGCGCCGATGTCGTCGATCAGCGGGTCGGTGACGCCGTGTTCGGCTATCTGTTCGGGTAGCCTTCGAGACTCCCCGGTCCGTCGGGACCGGGGTGCGCGAGGAGCGCAAACTGAAGCTGAAGCTTGTCGTGACGAGCGAACCGTACCCGCCGAGCAGTTCAGGGACGGATCGCGATGAATCTCAGACTCTCGCTCCAGACTCAGCATTCGCCGCCGATCGCCGGAGCGACCGGGCCCAGGCCCCAGGACGTCGAATTGCCGGTTCAAGTCCGGCCCGCGCAGCTCGATGCGCGGTGGTCCAAAGGCAGGACGCGACGACATCACGACTGACCTGGGTCCTCACATGCGCCGGCGTGCGACATGGGCGGCTCCACAGGGGCCGGGGGCAGGCTACGCCCCCGGTCCCGCTCCCGTTCGAGCCGTGAGAGCGGCCGGACGGCATCGCGTTCACGAAGCCGGACGACAGTGCGTAAATGAAGCCGGACGGCATTGCGTTCATAAAGAACGCGGGATTCGGGCCAGGCGTCACCTCGCTGAAACGTAACCGTCCCAACCTCTCCAAGACCGCCCCGTACCGTGGACACCACAGCTCACAGCTGACCGCCCCGGCCATCGTCGCCCGAAGGCAGACCCCGCCCTCGCCCGACAGGAGCTCCGTGTCACCGCGCCCGCACATTCCCGCTCGCGCATTCACCTCCCTCGCCGCCCTTCCGCCCTGGCTCACCCACGCCCTGCGCGCCCAGCGCGGGCCGGTGCCCTGGAGCGCGGTCACGCGGGGGGCGCTGGCCGCCGGGCCGTTGCTCCTCGTGTCCGTTCTCGTCGGCCGGGTCTCTCTCGGGGTGGTCGCCGCCATCGCCGCGATGCTCGCCGGGATCAACGACCGGCCCGGCAGCAGGCGGACCGCGGTCAAACGGCTCGGGGCGCCCGCGCTCGCGGGTGCGGCAGGACTGCTCGTCGGGACCTACGTCGGGGAGCACGTCGGGGCCCTCGCGCTGACGGCCGTCCTCACCGCGCTCGGGCTCCTCGCCGGCGGGACGAGCGCCATCGGGCCGGTCGCCTCCGGAGCCGGGACGCAGCTGCTCGTCGCGTCGGCGGTCGGGGCCGGGATGCCCGTCCCGGAGGCCGGATGGACGCGCGCCCTCGCCTTCCTCGCCGGGGCCGGATGGCTGCTCGCGCTGCGGCTCGTCCTGCCCACGCCCGGCGCGCTGACCGGCGACTTCCGGTTCGACGGCGAACGGGATGCGGTGGCTCGCGTGTACGACGCCGTCGCGGATTTGCTCGACGCCGCCGGGACCGAGCACGGCACCGCCCGCCGCGCCGCGCTCACCGCGGCCCTCGATCACGCGCAGGACGCTCTCGCCGGGCCCCGGCTACGGCGCTCCGCCGGCTCCGCGGCCGAACGGCGGCTGCATGCCCAGTACGCAGCCGCGCTGCCCCTGGCCGAGGCCGCGACCGCGCTCGCCTGGGCCGCGGAGCCCCTCTCCGGCCGGGCCTCGGCCGGGCCCCGACGGCTGGCCGCCGCCGTACGCGAGAACACCCACACCGGTCCCCTGCCCGCGCCCTCCCGGTCCGCCCCCGCGCTGCGTGCCCTCGACGACGCGCTGCTGCACGCCGCCGACGCCTTCGACCAAGGCGGCGGCGGCGAGCTGCACACCCGTCGGCGCGCCGCCCGCGACCTGCTGCGCCGCGCGTTCGGAGCGGGCGGCCGCGAGTACGGGCTACGGGTCGGCCTCTCCTTCGGAGCCGCCGTCGCCGTCGCGCAGGCCCTTCACCACTCCCAGTGGTACGGCTCGCACACGCACTGGTACTGGCTGCCCGCCACGGCCGTCTTCCTGGTCAAGCCCGACCTCGGGCCCCTGGTGTCCCGGGTGCTGTGCCGGGCCGCGGGGACCGTGCTCGGGGCGCTGCTCTTCGCCGGCTTCGCCGCCGTGCTGCCCCGGCCGGAGGGGCTCGTGGCGCTGGTCGCCCTGTGCGGGGCGCTCATCCCCGTGTCCACCCGGCACTTCGCCGCCCAGACCGCCGTCGTCACCGTGCTCGTGCTGTCGCTGGTGATGGTCGGCGGGGAGCCCCAGGCCTCCGCCAGCCGGATCGGGGAGACCCTGCTGGCCTGCGCGATCGTGCTGATCGTCGGGCATCTGCCGATGCCGGGGAGGCGCGGTGGCCAGGTACGCGCCCGGCTCGCCGCCGCCGCGGGCGCCGCGCAGGCCTACCTCACCCATGTGCTGGACGGCTCCGACGACCGCGCCGCCCGCTGGACCCTGCGCCGTGAGGCCTACCGCGCCCTCGCCGAGGCCCGTACCGCCATCGCCCTCGCCGCTCATGAACTGCCCGCCCTCGCGCGGCACACGGAGGGCACCGACGAGGTCGCCGCCGTCCTCGAACGGCTCGTCGACACGACCACCGCCTGCGCCGTCCACCTGGACGACACCGGACGGCTCACCGCGCGGCATCGGGAGCGGCTCGCCGAACTCCTCGGCGAACTCGCCTCGGGGCGGGAACGGGTGGGGCTGCGTGCGCCCGTGCCGGATCTGCGGGTGGCCGGGTAGCCCCGCCGTCGGCCGATCGGCCGATCCGCCCCACACCGGCGCGTGGTCCGACCGGACTCGTTCCTGCGGGTCGCCGGATCCGGTCCCACCGACCGCGTCTTCCACACCTACCGGGTGTTCGGGTGCGAGCTCGACCGGCTCGGTCCGGCGGCGGCCCCTGCTGGACCGCACGGCACCGGTGCCACCAGGGGGTGTGCGCGTCCACTACCACGATGAGTACGACTTCTGACACGGAGAGTGCCCGAGATGTTCGTAAGGTGACAGGATTCTCACACTCCGCGTTGAACTCGTGTCAACTAGGTCTCAGTCCGGCTACCGGGCGAGGCGATAGACCCTCCAAGAGCGTTAACTCCTACAAGTACGACGCTCAATCGGAGGTGGCGAGATGGTGAACGGGCGGACCGTGCTCGAGCGCTTTCCCGCGGGTGGGCCGCGGGGCTCGTGGCCTGCGGAGGAGTTCGCCCACGCGCGGCGCATGGAGGGACTGGCCGCCGAGGTCGTCATGGACCTCGCCACGGACACGTTCCTGGTGGTCGTCCAGGGCCGCGACACCGCGCGGTGAGCCGTCAGCCCGCCTGTGACGGGGCGGGCACCTGCGCCGTGAACTGCTCGGCCTGAAGCGTGTACAGCTCGGCGTAGACCCCACCGCCCGCCAGCAGCTCGTCGGGGGTCCCGGACTCCACCAGCCGGCCCTGGTCCAGGACGTGCACCAGGTCCGCGTGCCGGACCGACGCCAGCCGATGGGTGATCAGCACGACCGTCTGGCCGCTGTCGGCCAGCGCGCGGATCTTCTCGAAGACCTCCAGCTCGGCCCGGGCGTCCAGGGCCGCCGTCGGCTCGTCCACGATCAGGATGCGCCCGCGCCGGTAGGCCGCCCGGGCGATGCCGAGGCGCTGCCACTGGCCACCGGACAGCTCATGACCGCCGCTGAAGTGCCGGGCCAGCAGTGTGTCCAGACCGCGCGGCAGGTCCGCGACCACCTCCTGGGCGCCGGCCTCGGCGATCGAGGCGGCCATCCGTTCCTCGGTGAGCGGGGCGGCGGACCGGCCGATCGCGATGTTGACCCGGGCCGTGAACGGCCACCGCTTGAAGTCCTGCGCCACCATCGCGATGCGCTCGGCCAACTGGTGCCGGTCCGCGCCCGCCGCGTCCACGTCGTCCCACAGGATCCGCCCCCGATCCGGCTTGTACAGCCCCGCCAGCAGCTTCACCAGGGTGGTCTTGCCGGAGCCGTTCTCGCCGACGAGCGCGACGATCCGGCCGAGGGGGAGCGAGAGGCTGACGTCGTCGAGGGCGGGACGCGCCGACTCGCCCGGATAGCCGAACGTGACGTTCTCGAAGCGGATCTCCCGTGGCTCGTCCGGCAGGGCCGCGCCGCCCACCGGGATGGCCCGTTCGGCCGCCTCCACGTAGAGCCGTTGCAGGTCGCCCACGAACAGCGCCTCCTCGTGCAGCTGGTTGACCTCCAGGACCAGGGTGTTCAGGCTCGCGGAGCCGCTGCGGATGGCGATGACGGCCGTGCCCGCCACCGCCAGCGCCATCGTCCCGGTGAGCAGCAGCCCGCCCAGCGTGGCGTACGTCGCCAGCGTCGCCAGGCCCGTCCAGGTGGCCGCGAACAGTCCGGTGCGGGCCGCGAGCCGGGCCAGCCGGGCCTGCTCCGCCTCCGCGGTCTCCGACATCGCGCGGAAGTGCCGGAGCAGGAAGGGACCGACGCCGTGGACACGGATCTCGGGCGCGGCCGCCGGCTCGGTGAGGAGACCGGCGATCAGATGGCCCGCGCGCGCGTGCTGCACCCAGGTGTGGAAGGACTCGTAGCGGCGCCGGGCGTTGGTCAGGGCGCTCCAGGCGCTCGGCAGCGTCATCGTCACCAGCAGCGGCAGCAGGAGCGGGTGGAGCACGGTGAGGACGCCGGCCGAGGCGGCCAGCGAGATCATCGCGTTCACCACGCGCGTGCCGTGGCTGATCATGTACCGGCTGGAGCGGGCCCCGTACTGGGCGGTGTCCAGCAGCTTGTGGAAGGCGTGGTCCTCGATCGCGGCGAGCTCGACCGCGGCCGCCCGCTCCAGGTACAGCTCGGTGGCGACCCGCTCCACCTTGGGCTCGAGGCGCCCGGTGGCGTACGTGGACGTGGCCCGCAGCAGCGCCCCGACCAGCAGGACGAGGGTCATGACGGCCAGGGCGGGGGCGGCGCCGCGCAGTCGGTCCTCGATCGGGCCGCCGGTGATGAGCCGGGCCAGCACGCTGTTCATCGCGAGCAGACCGACCGCCTGCGCCACGCCCCGGGCGATCTCGGCGGACAACACGATCCGGGCGGCTCTCGGGTCGGCCTGCCGGGCCAGACGGAGGCTGGTGCGCAGGAGGGACGGCAGCCGGGTCACCATGGCGCGGACGTTCAGCTCCAGGAAGGCGTGCCCGTGCTGGTTCCAGCCCATGTCGTAGCGGAGCGGGCCGCCGAAGAGCAGCCGCTCCGACTCGGACACGTCACGCTCGTCAGGACTCTGCGGCTTCCGCGGCTTCCCCGCTTCCCGCGCCGTGTCCGCCCGTGCCTTCCGTGCCTCTGCCACCGCCGGCCTCCCCCGATCGCGATCGTCGACGAACGGCCACTATCGCGGGATGTGCCGCGTGCGGGCAGGGCGTGGGACGGGAGAGCGAGGACGCGCGGGCGTGCGCCGGGACGGCGTCGCGATCGCCTCGCCCGGGGGTGGCGGACTACGCGCTGATCGCCCGTGACCAGGTGGGCGTCGTGCCCGTGAGACGGCACAGGGCCAGGTAGAGGGGGATCGGCGGGGTGTACGGAAGCGTGCCGTCCGGTCGGTGGACGAGGCCGGGAACCTGCGGCGACTCCGGGAGCAGCGCACCCGTGGCGTAGTGCGCGGGGGCGGGCCATTCCAGGGCGTAGTCGGAGTCGGCGGGGACCAGCCACCACCAGCGCGACTCGTCGGCGTAGACGCAGCCCACGCGCGGCAGGCGCGGCATGAGCAGTGGGCCGAGACGGGCGGGGACGGACACGGCGTCGCAGCCCAGCGGGGCCGTCATGCCGACGGGCACGGCCAGTCGGCGCGGTGGTTCGGGAGCCTGGGCGCCGAGGGGCCCGCGCTTGAGACGGACGAGCGTGTCGAGGGTCAGCAGCGGAGCCCGACCAAAGACGGCGCTCATATCCTTCCCCGCTCGCGCCCGTGCTCGAGTGGGTGGGCGCCGACGGAGTGGCCGGCCGTCCATCCGTCGCGGCCGCCGTCGAGCCCGCCGTGGCCACCGGGGGTGCGGTGCCATTGCGGTGACACGCGGGGGGCCGGACCGTCGGGTGCGGGTGCGGGTGCGGGTGCGGGTGCGGGCTTCGCGGAGGAGGCCGCGGGGACGGGGGCGGCCGACGGCATGGGGTGCGGTCGTCGTACGGCCGGACGGAGGAGCCCTCGGTGCCACGACTCGGCCTGCTCGCCCTCGTCGCCGGGGCCGTCGGACGGCTCCGGCTTGGGGCGGGAGCCCCAGCCGAGGTCGTTGCGGGGTCCGGCCGGGTCGGTGTGCGGCTCGGCGTGGCCGTCGGAGAACTCGTCCAGGGTGTCGAGAAGCTCACCGAGGGCGGCGTGGTGCGGCTCGGCGGGGTCCAGGCCGAGGCTGTTGCAGGGTTCGGCGGGATCGCGCGGGACGGCGTCGGCCTTGCGGGAGAGATCGGCCCAGACCAGCAGGCCGGGCCCGTGCTCCTGAGCGCCCCAGGCGTGACAGAGGGCTTCGACGAGGAGCAGTCCCCGCCCGTGCTCCTCCTCGGGGCGCTGCGGGGAGGGATGAGGCTCTCCCGGCGCGCACCCCTCGTCCCGCACGGCTATGCGGACCAGGTCGTCGCCGTCGTGCAGCTCGCAGACGACGATGTCGCTCGCGGTGTGCACGATCGCGTTGGTGACCAGCTCGGATATGACCAGGGCGGCGGTGTCGCAGGTGTCCTCGCACACCGACCAGCCGGTCAGCCGGGCCCTCGTCAGGCGTCTGGCCTGGGCGGGGGAACCCGGGTGGGCGGCCAGTTCGAATCGGAACCGGCGCTCGGCAGCGGCCTGGTCTGGGCCTGCTCCCGCGCTGGCACCGAGACCCTGGGGGCGGCCTGCGGCGGCGTCTGTTCCTAAGGGCGCGGACGGAATCACGCTTGCCACTATCTCCCCGCCGTGCACACTTGGCAAGTGTCACTCTGAAAAATGCAGAGTGCTGTGTGACGCGGTGGGGGGCCGTGGCACACTGCTCGCAACAGCACGTTGAACGGCGCCAGTTGAGATCGCCGAAGATCCGTACGATTCGTACAGACTTTCGAACAGGTCATCGAGTGGCGCCGTAGGGCTGTCGGGATTCTTTCCGTGCCCGGCCGGGTCGGGGCCTGTGGGCCCGCGGCCGGCCGGGCTCTTCGTGGAGGTGGAGCGTGAGCGAACCGCGGTCCGCGCCGACGGTCGGGCAGGTCGTCCTCGGCCGGCGTCTGCTGGACCTGCGGGAACGCGCCGGGCTCAAGCGCGAGGAAGCCGCCCGCATCCTGCGCGTCGCGCCCGCCACGGTCCGCCGTATGGAGATGGCCGAGGTCAGCCTCAAGATTCCGTACCTCCAGCTGCTGCTGAAGGCCTACGGCGTCACCGACGAGGAGGCCGAGGGCTTCGTCCAGCTGGCCGAGGACGCGAACAAGCCGGGCTGGTGGCAGCGTTTCCACGACGTCCTGCCCGGCTGGTTCTCGATGCACGTCAGCCTCGAGGGCGCCGCCGCCCTGATCCGCCAGTACGAGCCCCATTTCGTGCCCGGCCTGCTCCAGACCAAGGACTACGCGCGTGGTGTCCTGAAGTCCGGCGCCATCGGCCAGACCCGCCCGGAGGACATCGAGCGCCTCGTCGACCTGCGCATACAACGCCAGGATCTGCTCACCCGTCAGGACGCCCCCCGGCTGTGGGTCGTGATGGACGAGACGGTGCTGCGCCGCCCGGTCGGCGGTCCGGAGGTGATGCGCGCGCAGATCGGCAAACTGCTCGAGGCCGCGAAGCTGCCCAATGTGACGCTGCAGGTCGCCCCGTTCGTCAACGGGCCGCACCCGGGCACGTACGGGCCCTTCGTGCTGTTCCGATTCGCCATGCCGGAGCTTCCGGACATGGTCTACAGCGAGTACCTGACCGGCGCCGTCTACCTCGACGCCCGCACCGAGGTGGCGACCCACCTCGAGGTCATGGACCGCATGGCGGCGCAGGCCGCTACAGCACATCGCACGAAGGAGATCCTCCGGGATCTCCGCAAGGAGTTGTGAATGAATCGCATCAAGACCCAGTCCGGGCCGCGGATCCGCGCTCAGCGGATCTACAACGGCATGCCGGCCCGGGAGCTGGGCAGCGAGGGCTGGCAGAAACCGTGGAGCGGCGGCAACGGAGGCAACTGCCTGGAAGCGATGAAGCTCGCCGACGGCCGGATCGCCGTCCGGCAGTCCACCGACCCCGACGGCCCGGCGCTGATCTACACCACCGACGAGATGACGGCCTTCATCGAGGGAGCCAAGGCGGGGGAGGCGGACTTCCTGCTGTCCTGATGGGACCTGACTGGCACCTTTTTTCTCAGCTCGCCTTCGCCCGCCCTCGTTCACCCGCATTCGTCCCCACTCGACTCTCTCGTCCTCACTCGACTCTCAACTTTCAACTCCCTTAATTTGGTGCTGACTTGAATACTTTCCGCGTCTCATGCCTACGGAGTGCCTCATGACCGGGCAGGGCCCCACCGGAGCCGTCGAGATCGACACCAGCAAGCCCCATCCCGCACGGATGTACGACTGGTACCTCGGCGGTAAGGACAACTACCCCGTCGACGAGGCGATGGGGCGGCAGATGCTCGCCCTCGACCCGCGAGTGCCGGTGATGGCACGAGTCAACCGGGCCTTCATGCACCGTTCCACCCGCTGGCTGGCCATGAACGGCGTACGGCAGTTCCTGGACGTCGGCACGGGCATCCCTACCGAGCCCAACCTGCACCAGGTCGCCCAGCAGATCGCGCCCGACGCCCGCGTGGTCTACTGCGACAACGACCCGATCGTCCTGGCCCACGCGGCCGCTCTGCTGCGCAGCACGCCCGAGGGCGCCACGGAGTACCTCCAGGCGGACGTCCGCGATCCGGACGCCATCGTCGAGGGGGCCGGGAAGATCCTGGACCTCAGCCGGCCGGTGGCGCTGTCGCTGGTCGCCCTGCTGCACTTCATCTCCGACGAGGACGGCGCCCACGAACTGGTCGACCGGCTGCTCGCGGCACTGCCCTCGGGCAGCTACCTGATGATGACCCACGCCACCGCCGACTTCTCCCCGAAGGAGTCCGCCGCGGCCACGGACAAACTGAAGGCGGCGGGCGTCACCCTCGCCCTGCGTTCCCGCGCGCAGTTCACCCGCTTCTTCGACGGGCTCGACCTGGTCGAACCCGGCGTCGCGGTGGTACCCGAGTGGCACCCCGAGCTCGGCGACCCGGTACCGGGACAGGACGACGGCGTGATCCCCGGGTACGGGGCGGTGGGCCGCAAGCTCTGACGGCCGGCCGGCCGGCCGCCGGATCCGGAACCACTTGCCGCGGCCGCACTCGGAACCACGTGCGGTGGCCGGATGCGGGACCTCATGCCGTGGCCGCATGCCGTGCCGGGTCCGGAACCACGTGCCGTGTGGCGTCCGGGGACATATGCCGTGGGGTCCGGAACTACGACCGTGAGGGTCCGGAACCACGTGCCGTGTGGCGTCCGGGGACATATGCCGTGGGGTCCGGAACTACGACCGTGAGGGTCCGGAACCACGTGCCGTGTGGCGTCCGGGGACACATGCTGTGGGGGTCCGGAATCACGCGCCCCGGGACGTCCGGGGACACATGCCGTGGGGCGTTCGACGGGCGCCCCACGGTGTTTCGCCATGAGGCCGGCCGCGGAGCACGGCCTGAGCGGCGCAGCAGTGCGGGGGAGCAGTGCGGCGAGGCGCAGGGGCGGTCGCTCGTTCGTTCTCGAGCCGGAGACGGCACGGGCGGCGGGCGGCCGCCCCTCCCGAAACCCACTCTCTGTCTTCCGGCACGGCACGTCCCTGCCTCATCCGGGGGCAGGACCCGGCCGCGTGTTCGGCGGCAGGATTCGGCACAGCGCGTCCAGCGCCGCCCCGTAGGCGTGCTCCGACGGCGTCGCGTAGCCGACGACGAGCCCGTCCTCCGTCGTCATGTCGCTCTCCGGGTGCCGGAAGGCCGCCAGGCCGTCCAGGGCGACTCCCTGCCAGGCGGCCGCCTTGAGCACGGACCGCTCGGTGCCGGGCGGCAGCCGCAGCACCGCGTGGAGTCCGGCCGCGACCCCGGTGACCCCGACCTGCGGCGCCTGCGCGGCAAGGGCGTCCACCAGCCGGTCCCGGCGACCGCGGTAACGCTGCCGCATACGCCGTACGTGACGGTCGTACGCCCCGGACTCGATGAGGTCGGCCAGACTCAGCTGGTCCAGGACGCTCGCCCAGGCCTCCCGCTCGCCCTTGGCGGCGAGGACAGCGTCGACATACCGCTCGGGCAGCACCATCCAGCCCAGGCGCAGCGCGGGGGACAGGCTCTTGCTGACCGAGCCGAGGTAGATCACCCGCTCGGGGTCGAGCCCCTGGACGGCGCCGACCGGCTTGCGGTCGTAACGGAACTCGCCGTCGTAGTCGTCCTCGAGGACCACCCCGCCACGCGCGCGTGCCCAGTCGATCACGGCGCTCCGACGGCTCGCGTGCAGGGGACCGCCGGTCGGGAACTGGTGCGCGGGGGTGAGCAGGACCGCCCGCTCCCGAGCCAACCGGTCCACTTGTGCCCCGTCCGCGTCCAGGGGCAGGGGAGTCGTCCGCACGCCCGCCGCCGCCAGCAGCCCCCGGTGGAAGTCCAGGCCGTACGCCTCCACGGCCAGCGGACCGCGCAGGACCCCGCCGCCCGGGGCGAACAGCAGACGCAGCGCATGGGCGAAGCCCGAGCAGATCACGATGCGTTCGGGCTCGGTGCGCACACCACGCGCGCGTGCCAAGTACCCGGTGAGGGCCTCCCGCAGTTCCCGGCGGCCGGCGGGATCACCGGGCCCGAACACCTCGTTGGGCGCCTGCTGTAGTGCCCGGCGGTAGGAGGTCAGCCAGGCCGCGCGCGGGAACGAGGAGGCGTCCGGGGTCCCCTGCCGCAGGTCGTGCCGGGGGCCACGCGCGCGTAGCGGCGCCTTGCCGGGCGGGTGCCCGGCGGGTCGCGGGGATCCGGTCCCCGCCCGTCGGCCCGAGGGAAGCGTGGGCGGTACCCCCATGGCGACCCGGGTGCCGGATCCCTGGCGGGCGGTCAGCCAGCCTTCCGCGACGAGCTCCGCGTACGCGTCGGCCACCGTGTTGCGTGCGACGCCGAGGTCGGCGGCGAGTGAACGGTACGGCGGCAGCCGGGTGCCGGGAGGCAGGCGTCCGCCGCGTACCGCCTCGCGCAGCGCCCGGATCAGGGCGGCCCGCCGGCCGCCCGGACCGGTCAGCTCCACGTGCAGGTCGGTCCCGATCCGTTCCGCGGAATTGACCCATGAATCCACCATGAAATTGCACCCTACAGGGGGTCTTTACCGCCCGTAGGTTGAGAGGCATGACGACGAACGCGACCCGAGCGAACACGAACGCGACCCGAACGAACGCGACTCGAACGGACACGGCCGGAACGGACACCGCCGGTACCGTCATGACCGGGACGAACACGACCGGTACGGACGTGGCGGCGACGGCGGCCGACCGGTCCCGCCTCGACTTCGGGAAGGCCGCCCCCAAGGCGTTCCGCGCCCTCATAGGCTTCGACGCCGCCGCCCGGGAGGGTCTCGACCCGGCGCTCGTCGAACTGATCCAGATCCGCGCGTCGCACCTCAACCACTGCGCGTACTGCCTCCACATGCACACGAGCGACGCCCGCAAGGCCGGCGAGAGCGAGGACCGGCTGCACATGGTCGCCGTCTGGCGCGAGGCCCGGCACTTCTTCACCGAGAAGGAGCAGGCGGCCCTGGCGTTGACGGAGGCGGTCACCCTGGTGGCCGACGGAGGCGTCCCGGACGATGTCTACGCCGAGGCCGCCGCCCACCTCGACGAGCGGGAGCTCGCGCAGGTCCTGGCCCTGATCTGCACGATCAACACCTGGAACCGGGTGGCCCTGGCGACGGCGAAGGTGGCGGGGACGGACGAGCGCCGCTGAAACGATCCGTCCCCGCCTGGGTCGGGATGTCCTCGGCCGGGGTCTGGATGTCCTCGGCCGGGGTCGGGATGTCCTGGCCGGGGCGTCCCGCCCGTGGCCCGGGCGTCCCGCCCCGGGGCATCCTTGCC
>NZ_JBIUSU010000009.1:65431-267331 GCF_044741545.1 Streptomyces sp. NPDC088157 | reverse complement strand
CCCGGATGCCCGGATGCCCGGATGCCCGGATGCCCGGATGCCCGGATGCCCGGATGCCCGGATGCCCGGATGCCCGGATGCCCGGATGCCCGGATGCCCGGATGCGCCGCCTTGCGTGTTCCGGCCCGCGTGCCCGGCCTTGATGTTCCGGCTGGCACGCACCCTCCGGTTGTTCCGGCTAGACGCTCATCGGCCGGTCGTACGGCCCTATCGGCCTCGGCAGCCGTGAGGTCCCCGTCAGGTGGCGGTCGACGGCGGACGCCACCGCCCGGCCCTCCGCGATCGCCCACACGATCAGCGACTGTCCGCGCGCCGCGTCCCCCGCGGCGAACACGCCGGGGACGTTCGTCGCGAAGTCGCCGTCCCGGGCGATCGTGCCGCGGGGCGCCAGTGTCACCCCGAGCTGCTCGACGAGACCGTCCTCCCGGTCGGGCCCGGAGAAGCCGAGGGCGAGCAGCACGAGGTCGGCGGGGAGCGCCCGCGCGGTGCCGTCCACCGGCCTGCGCCGCGCGTCGACCTCGACGAGGTGCAGCGACCGCACATGCCCGGTCTCGTCGCCGGTGAAGCGGAGCGTGGACGCCGCGAACAGCCGCGCGTCCGCGTCGGCCGCCGGCGCAGACTCCAGATCGCGCGCCTCCTCGTGCGCCGCCGAGAGCCGGTAGACCTTCGGATACGTCGGCCAGGGGTCGGTGTCCTCGTCGCGCTCCGCGCCGGGCTGCGCGTAGATGTCCAGCTGGGTCACGGACGCGGCGCCCTCACGCACCGCCGTGCCCAGACAGTCGGCGCCCGTGTCGCCGCCGCCGACGATGACGACGTGCTTTCCCGCGGCGGACATCGGGGACGACTCCAGGTCCCCCTCGCCGACTCGGTTGGCCAGCGGCAGGTACTCCATCGCCTGCTGGATGCCGGTCAACTCCCGCCCAGGAACATGTAGTTCACGCCAGTCGGTCGCCCCGGTGGCGATCACCACGGCGTCGTAACGGACCCGCAGATCCGCGGCCATGACGTCCCGCCCGATGGTGGTGGAGGTGCGGAACTTCGTGCCCTCGGCCCGCATCTGCTCGATCCGCCGCTCCAGGTGGTGCTTCTCCATCTTGAAGGAGGGGATCCCGTACCGCATCAGTCCGCCGATCCGGTCGTCCTTCTCGTAGACGGCGACCGTGTGCCCGGCCCTGGTCAACTGCTGTGCCGCGGCCAGCCCGGTGGGTCCGGAGCCGATCACCGCGACCGTCTTGCCGGAGAGCCGGTCCGGCGGTCGCGGCGGCGTGAGACCGTCCGCCCAGGCCCGGTCGGCGATGGCGGCCTCGACGTTCTTGATGGTGACGGCCGGCTGGTTGATGGCGAGGACGCATCCGGCCTCGCACGGCGCCGGGCACAACCTGCCGGTGAATTCGGGGAAGTTGTTCGTCGCGTGCAGCCGGTCGCTCGCCGCCCGCCAGTCCTCCCGGGACACCAGGTCGTTCCACTCGGGGATCAGGTTCCCGAGCGGACAGGCCTCGTGGCAGAACGGGACGCCGCAGTCCATGCACCGGTCGGCCTGTTTGCTGACGATGGGCAGCAGCGCTCCGGGGACGTACACCTCGTCCCAGTCCCGCACCCGCTCCTCGACCGGTCGGCGCGGCCAGTCCTCGCGGGGGGTGGTCATGAATCCCTTGGGATCGGCCATGGGCGTCTTCCTCGCGTACGCGTACGACAGGCCGAGCGTCATCGGGCGGCACTCTTCGAGCCACGATACGTCCCGTCGGCCACCCACGCAGAGTGGGCGACAGCGCTTTCTCCGGACGGCCTCCGGGTGTCCGATGCCGAGGCAGGACGCCCGGGTCCTGATCCGTGTCCGGTCAGACCAGGGCCAGGACGTACACGGTCGCCGAGGCCGCGGACGCGACCGCGCGCACATGGTTCCACCGTGTCCACTGACGCACGTAGACCGGCCAGTACGTGGCGGCCTCCGGCGTGCCCGGCTCCAGCCTCGCCAGAGCCTCGTTGCGCGGCACGTTGGCCGTCACGGTCACGCCGAACGCGCCGCACAGGTACAGCGCGCTGCCCAGCAGCAGGCGAACCGCCCCGTCGTCGGGCCACAGCACGAACGTCACCACGGCGATCACCGCGCACACCGCCGCCGCACCGAGGAACAGGACCATGAACGCCGGTGTCATCGCCGAGGAGTTGATCGCGTTCATCGCCGCGACGCCCTGCGCGGGCGGCAGCGCGGCGAGCCCCCGCATCACCAGGACCGAGAAGGCACAGAAGACCCCGGCCATCAGCCCCGTGACCAGAGCGCCCAGTATCGCGAGCAGCAGATACGGTCCATCGATCATGACAATGTCAACTCCCACCCTCGAGCGGAGATCTTGCCCGGTACCTTCCTCCACCTCAAGTGAAAACCCGTTCATGATCGGTGACCATGGCCGAAGCGCGCGCTGACATGCGCGGACGTCCCACCGGGCTGTCGCCCGAGCTACGGAACCACCTGGTCCGTCCCCTCCTCCTCCCTCTCCCTCTCCCGCCACGCCCGTATCCGGGCTTCCACGTCCGCCGCGATCCGCCGACGAGCCTCGTGCCGCGCCACGCCACTCATCAGCAGCCGGTCGTACGGCGTGTCCAGATGCCGTACGGACGCCACGACCGCGCTGACGACGGCGCCCTCGGACAGCGCCCGTCCGGCGGCGCTGCGTCCCACCCGGCCGCTGCCCCGCAGGGAGGCGTGTGCGGCGATCCCGCGCGCCCGGTCCTCCGGGCAGCCGGGAAGCAGCCGCAGGATCTCCGCCGCGAACGCCTCCGCGAAGCGCGCGTCCTGTGCCGCCCGGCGTCGCGCATCCCTGGTCCGGCGCCGCAGCCGGGCCTCGGCGTCCGCCAGACACCGTTCCTCGGCCCGAGCGAGCGCCGCCTCCTCGACCAGGACGCCCTGACGCTCGTATCGCCCCTTGCGCCGGTTGAACCGGACCACCACCGCCGACAGCCCGCTCTCCTCCCGCGACCTGCGCGTCAGCGCCGTGTCACCACGCGGCACGAACACCAGGTGCCCCAGGTCGGCGCAGTCGAGGCAGCGCGGGACGGCCTCCTCCAGGACCAGCATCGGCAGCGGCCCACGGCGGCACCCGGCGCAGTACTTCCGCCGGAGCGGCTGGACGACCAGAAGTCCGGTGCGAGGCGCGGGAGTTGTGAGGGCTGCGACTGTCATGGAAGCTTCATCCCCCCTGGTGGGCGCGGCAGCACATGCCCGCCTGCCCGCCTGCCCGGAAGTCCGGAAGTCCGGAAGTCCGGAAACCCGAAGCCCGGAAGTCCGGAAACCGGAAACGCGGAAGCCGGAAACCGGGAGCTCGGAGGCACCGCGGTTCCCAGGGGGTGGATACGTCCTCACTCGTCTCGGCCGTTCCCGGATCCTCCGCCTCGGCCCTCGACGCGGCCCGCGCACGCAGCGAGAGCCACCTCCCGCGGCTCCTCGCCGCCCGCGGGTGGCACCAGGCCGAGGCGTCCGGACCGGGGCCTGACGCATCATGGGCCGTGTGCGACTCGAAGCGATCACCTGGGAACGGCTCGGCGACCTCCTCGCCGAGCGGCTGCTCGACCTGAAGCGGGACGACGGCACCCCCTGGCCACGCATCGCCTTCGACGGCGCCCCGGCGGCCCGTCCGGGAGACCTCGCCGAGCGTGTCGCGGAGGCGCTGCACGCCCGCGGCCGCCCTTCGCGTGTCGTGGACACGCACGGGTTCCTGCGCTCCGCCTCCCTCCGCCTGGAGTACGGCCATCACGATGCGGAGGCCTACTATGACGGCTGGTTCGACACCGGCGCCCTGTGGCGCGAGGTGTTCGATCCCCTCGAACCGGGCGGCGACGGACGGATCCTGCCCGATCTCCGGGACCCCGTCACCGATCGCGCGACCCGCAGCTCCTACGTCCGACTTCCGCCCGGCGGCTTCCTGCTGCTGCACGGCCCCCTCCTTCTGCGGCACTGGTTTCCCTTCGACCTGACCGTCCACGTCCTCCTCTCCCCGGCGGCCCTGCGCCGACGAACCCCCGAAGCCGACCACTGGACGCTGCCCGCCTTCGAGCGCTATTCCCTGGAGACCGATCCGGCCGCCGCGGCCGATGTCCTCGTCCGCGCGGACGACCCCCGCCATCCGGCCTGGAGCGGCTGACCCCGCGACGCCGGCCCGGCGGCACGACACCGTCCCGCCGCCGGGCCGGAACACGGGCCGGAACGGGCGGAACAACGGGGCGGAAAATGCAGACCGGGTCGGGTGCGGAGTGGGTCGGGATGCCGAGTGGGGCCGGGATGCCGGGCCCGGCCTACGAACGCTCCGGGTGCGGGTGCGGGTGCTCGGCGGGGCGGCGAGAATGAAGTGCGCCGGGACCAGCGGTGCTTCCGCGCCGCGCCGGCCGTCCGCCACCGGGAGGTACCTCATGACCACCGCCGGAGACATCATGCACCGGGGCGCCCAGTGGATCCCCGCCCACGAGACGCTCGACCGCGCCGCCCAGCTGATGCGCGAGCTGAACGTGGGGGCGCTGCCCATCAGCGACGAGAACGAGCGGCTCTGCGGCATCCTCACCGACCGGGACATCGTGGTCGGCTGCGTGGCCAAGGGGCACGACCCCACCAGGGTCACCGCGGGGGAGATGGCCCAGGGCACGCCTCGCTGGATCGACGCGGGCGCCGACGTCGGCGAGGTGCTCCAGGAGATGCAGGACCACCAGATCCGGCGGCTGCCCGTCATCGACAACAAGCGCCTGGTGGGCATGATCAGCGAGGCCGACCTCGCCCGGAACCTGCCCGAGGAACAGCTCGCCACCTGGGCCGAGAACGTCTACTCCAGGTCCGGCCCCGCCCGCCACTGACGGCGGCGGCGGTCGGCCGGGCAGAAGAAGCGGTCGCCCGGGCAGGAGCGGTCGCCCGTGGGGGCGTCGCCCGGACACGAGCGGTCGCTCGGAGCAAGGCCGGTCGCCCGGAGCAAGGCCGGTCGCCCGGAGCCGGGACGGTCGCCCGGACACGAGCCGTCGCTCGGAGCAGGGACGGTCGCCCGGACACAAGCCGTCGCTCAGAGCCAGCCGTTGCGCCTGAAGCCGCGGTACAGGACCCAGCAGGCGACGGATATCACGCCGATGACCAGGGGGTAGCCGAACCTCCAGTGCAGCTCCGGCATGTCTTCGAAGTTCATGCCGTACACGCCGCAGACCATGGTCGGTACGGCGATCACCGCGGCCCAGGCCGTGATCTTCCGCATGTCCTCGTTCTGCGCGACCGTGACCTGCGCCAGGTGCGCCTGCAGGATCGAGTTGAGCAGCTCGTCGAAGGCGGCGATCTGCTCCGTGGCACGCAGCAGATGGTCGGAGACGTCCCGGAAGTACGCCTGTATCTCCGGGTCGACCACCCGGACCGGCCGGTCCGCGAGGTCCAGGAGCGGACGGCCGAGCGGCACCACCGCCCGCTTCAGCTCGAGGAGTTCACGCTTGAGCTGGTAGATCCGCCCCGGATCCGCCCGTGCGCCGTTCGCCGCGAAGACGTCCGTCTCGACCTGGTCGATGTCCATCTGCACGGCGTCGATGACGTTGAGGTAGTCGTCCACCACATGGTCCGCGACCGCGTGCAGCACCGCCGACGGTCCCTTGGCCAGCTGAGCCGTATCGGACTCCAGCTCCTCGCGCAGCGGACCCAGCGACCCGTGCCGTCCGTGGCGCACCGTGATCACGAAGTCCCGGCCGACGAACACCATGATCTCGCCGGTGTTGACCACTTCGCTGGTCGCCGTGAGCTCCTCGTGCTCGACGTAGCAGACCGTCTTGAACACCGCGAACAGCGTCTCACCGTACCGCTCGACCTTCGGCCGCTGATGGGCCTCCACGGCGTCCTCGACCGCCAGCGGATGCAGGTCGAAGAGCTCGGCGATGCCCGCGAACTCTTCGTTCGTCGGCTCGTGCAGACCGAGCCACACGAAACCGTGACCGTTCTTGCGCACCCGCTGCACCGTGTCTACCAGATCACCGCCGTGCGGGGCGCGGACGCCGTCCCGGTACGTCACGCAGTTCACCACCGAGGAACCGAGCGGGGATCGGGCGGGATGACTCAGGTCGACCCGCGGGCGCCGCCGGGCCAACCGCGCCACCCTGCGCAGGCCGACGACCCCTCCGAGGCCGGTGACCTTCCGCAGATTCCCTGCCATGGTCATCTGGGTCTCCTTGCGTGATTCTCCGCGCGCCGCATTCCTGCGTCCTGGCGCGCCAGTCTGCCAGGCCCGCGTGAGCCGGGGGTAAGCCTGTGGAAAGGGCAGGTTCCGCTTTGTTCCCGCCTGTGGACGGAGGGCACCGCGGGGTGTTCCTGAGTCCGGCGGCCCGTCCTTCCCGATGCGGACTCCCGGAGTCCCGGTGCGGACTCCCGACGTCGCCGACCCGGTCCGGGCGGGGCTGTCCCACACTCTGATCGCGGCCGCGTCGACAGCCTCCGGCAGGCGGGACAACTGGGATGATCGCCGCATGACGCGATCCGACGGGTACCTTCTCGACAACCGGCAGCCCGAGGCGGGGGAACGCTTCGACGCCTTCGCCGCCCTCTTCGACGCCACGACCTTCCGCCACCTCGACGGGCTCGGGATCGGAGCAGGCTGGCGCTGCTGGGAGGCCGGCGCCGGGGGTACCTCCGTGGTGTCCTGGCTGGCGAAGAAGGTCGGTCCCACGGGCAAGGTCCTGGCCACGGACATCGACACCTCCCGGCTGACGTCGGCCGCCCGCCCGCCGGTCGAGGTACGCGTCCACGACCTCGGTACCGAGGAGCCGCCGATGGAGGGCTTCGACCTGGTGCACGCCCGGCTCGTCCTGGTCCACGTACCGGACCGGGAGCGGGCGCTGCGCTCGATGGTCAAGGCGCTGCGACCGGGCGGAAGGCTCCTGGTCGAGGACGCCGACCCAGCCCTTCAGCCCCTGCTCTGCCTCGACGAACACGGCCCCGAACAGCAGTTGGCGAACCGTCTGCGACACGGCTTCCGCAAGCTCCTCGCCGACCGCGGCGCCGACCTCTCCTACGGCCGCAAGCTTCCGCGCCTGCTCCGTGAGGCCGGGATGTCCCGGGTCGAGGCCGACGCCTACTTCCCCGTCACCTCACCCGCCTGCGCGGCCCTGGAGTCCGCGACGGTCCGCCAGATCCGCGGCGAACTCGTCGGAGCGGGCCTCGCGACCGACGAGGACATCGACCGGCATCTGGCGAACGTCGCCTCCGGCGGCATGGATCTGGCCACGGCCCCGATGATCTCGGCGTGGGGACGCAAGGGGTAAGGGGGAGGGGAGCGGGAGCCGTGGGGGGAGCCGGGGAAGCGGCAGCTCGCGGAGGAACGGGTCGGAGCTCACCCGGCGGGGCCTTCGCGATGCGGTGCCCTCAGTGGGCGTGGGCCCTGTCGGGCGCCGACGCCGCGCAGTCGCCCGGTGCGGGTGGTCTGCCGCCCAGGCGTTCCACCGCCCGAGCCCCGGCCCGGCAACCCTGGGCGGCGGCGGCCTCCGCGTCGGCGCCCGCCAGCAGCGCGGCGAGGAACGCCCCCGTGAAGGCGTCGCCGGCGCCCGTGGTGTCCAGGGGCGTCGCCGGAGCGGCGGGGACACGAGCGAGCACGCTGCCGTTGCGGGCCACCAGCGCGCCGTCGGCACCCTGCTTGGACACCACCAGCGGGACGAGGCGGCTCAGTTCGGCGGCCGCGCCCACCCCGTCGGGCAGCCCGGTCAGCAGACGGGCCTCGTCATGGCTGGGCAGCAGCACGTCCACTCCCTCGACGAGGGACAGGAAACGGTCGACGCCCAGTTCCACGAGGAAGCCCGCCGACGCCGGGTCGAGGCTCACCGGCACTCCACGCGCGCGTGCCGACGCCGACGCCGTGCCCACCAGCGCCCGCCCGGACTCCGAGAACAGCAGGTAGCCCGACAGGTGCAGCCGACCGACCCCGTCCAGGAGAGCGTCCGACCAGTCGCCGGGGTCGAGCCGCAGGGACGCGCCGCTGTCGGTGAGGAACGTGCGCTCGGCCGCGGCACCCGTGTCGACCAGACAGATCACCGTCCCGGTGGCCGCCTGCGGGTCGACGACCAGGCGGGGCCGTACCCCGCAGGCGATCAGTTCACGTTCGTGCCAGGCCACCGACTCCGCGCCCACCCGGCCGAGGAGCCGCACGTCCGCGCACCCCCAATGGGCCGCCCAGCACGCCACGTTGGCGCCCGCGCCGCCCGGCAGGGTCCGGATCACGGAGACCGTGTCCGTCCGCGAGGCCAGCGGCCCCCGATGCCGGGCGACGATGTCCGTCACGACGTCCCCGACGACCAGCAGCGCCCCGCTCCCCGAACCCCCGGACGCGGATGCCCCGGGCTCCACTCCACCCGGCCTCGGCCCCGACATCGACCCCGGCCCCGACATCGGGCCCGAACTCAACCCCGAACCCGAGCCCGAACCCGAGCCTGAACCCGGCCCCGAGCCCGACATCGACCCCGGCCCCGAACCCGACCCTGGTCCCGAGCCCGACATCGAGCCCGGCCCCGGCCCCGAGCCCGACATCGAGCCCGAACTCAACCCCGAACCCGAACCCGACCCTGGTCGCGAGCCCGACCTGGGCCTCGGCTCGGAGTCTGCCCCCAAATCCCGAGCAGGGCCGCCGCCGTGACCGTGGTGACCGCCGTGGCCGCCGTTCGACCCGTCCGGCCGGGCGGTCATGCCTCGGCCCACGCCGTCGCGATCCGAGCCGCCAGCCGCACGTTGCCCCGCACCGCCGCCAGGTTGGCACTCAGGGACGCGCCGTCGGTGTGCCGGACCAGGTGGTCGAGGAGGAACGGCGTGACGCCCTGGCCGGTGACGCCGGCCTCCTCGCACGCGTGCAGCGCGTCGGCGAGCACACGCGCGTGCAGTTCGGGATCGAGCTGCTCCTCCTCGGGAACCGGGTTGGCGACGATCAGCGCGGACTCGGGCACCCCGAGCGCGTCCTGAGCCCGCATCACATCCGCCACCTGCCGCGGGTTCTCTACCGTCCAGTCCACGGGGTGTCCCGAGTCGGACAGGTAGAACCCGGGGAAGCGGTCGGTGCCGTACCCGGCTACGGCCACGCCCAGCGTCTCCAGCCGCTGCAGGGTCGCCGGCACGTCCAGAATCGACTTCACCCCCGCGCACACCACCGTGATCCGGGTGCTCGCCAGCAGCCCCAGGTCGGCCGACTCGTCCTGGGTGACCGTCCACTGCCGGTGCACCCCGCCGAGCCCGCCCGTCGCGAACACCCGCACGCCCGCGCGCGCCGCCAGCAGCGCCGTGGCCGACACCGTGGTCGCCCCGCTCGCCCCGGCGGCCACGGCGAGCGGCAGGTCGCGATGGCCCAGCTTGCGGAAGCCGTCCTCGTTGGCGACCCGCTCCAGCTGCTCCTTGTCCAGGCCCACATGGGGCCGCCCGTCCAGCACGGCGATCGTCGCCGGTACGGCGCCTCCCGCCCGCACGACAGCCTCCAGTTCCCGCGCCACCTGGAGGTTGCGCGGGCGGGGCAGCCCGTGCGAGATGATCGTGGACTCCAGGGCCACCACGGGTCGACGCGCGTCGACCGCGTCCCGCACCTCTTCCGACACCACCAGCACCACGCGCCTGCCTCCTGTCCGTCGGTCTCCCCTCATGTCTGGCGGGCGACGCGCCCGGTCAAACCCTTGCGGCCTGTGGGCCAGGACACCAGCCTGGGACGTATGAAGGACAACACGACACGTCTCGACCACGTCGTCCTCTGGGTGCGCGACCCGGTTGCCGCCGCCGACTTCTACGAGAAGGCCGTAGGCCTGGAGCCCGTCCGGCTCTCCGAGTTCGCCGCCGGCGAGGAACCGTTTCCCTCCGTACGCGTCAACGAGGAGGCGCTCCTCGATCTGATGCCGCTGTCGATGGCGGAGCGGATGACGATGCTCCCCGGCGCCGCCGAGAGCGCGGGGCACCCGGTGAACCACGTCTGCCTCGCCCTTCCGCAGGGCGAGTTCGACACGCTCCGCGCCCGTCTGGAGGAGCGTGCCGTCCCCGTGTCGGGCGTCTCGCAGGGCTCCTTCGGCGCCCGCGGCGAGGCCAAGCGCAGCTTCTACTTCCGCGACCCCGACGGCAACGTCATCGAGGCCCGGCACTACGACTGACGCGACTACGGCTGACGCGACCACGACGGAGGTGCCACGAGGGACAGACGCCACGGACGGGCCCGGCTGACCCGACCACGACTGACGCGACTACGGCTGACTTACCTCTGGCGCGCTGTCCGCAGCGGTCCCGTTCAAGTCCCCGTTTCCGCCTCCGTCTCCGGCTCCGTTCCCTTCCCCTTCCCCGCCCCCGTTCCCGGTCCTGCCGCGGGTGAGCAGCACCAGGGCGGCCAGCGGGACGAGGAGACTCGCCGCGGCGGCGTTGAGCCATGCGTAGCTCGCCTGCGCGACCACGAGCCCGGCGATCGCTCCGCCGACCCCCGCCGAGGTGTTCATGGTGAGGTCGGAGAACCCCTGGGCGGCGGCCCGCGCGGACTGCGGCACGGAGTCCGTCAGCAGCGCGGAACCCGACACGAGCCCGGCCGACCAGCCCAGCCCGAGCACGAACAGCCCGGCGGCGGTCTGGCCGTGGCTGTCGCCCGCCGTCCCCGCCAGGAACAGCGCGACGGCCAGGAGCCCGGCCGCGAGCCCCGCCACCGAGAGCCGCCCCACCCGGTCCGCCAGCCGTCCCATCAGCGGCGCGAACGCGTACATGCCCGCGATGTGCCCGCTGATGACCAGTCCGATCAGATCGATGCCCGCGCCATGGTGGGCGAGGTCGAGCGGGGTCATCGACATGACCGACACCATCGCCGTGTGCGACACGGCCACCGTCACGAGCGCGAGCCGCGCGCGGGGCGAGGCTGCGACGGCGGTCAGACCGGCGCGCAGGGAACGGGCTTCCGGGGACCGCTCCTCCTCCGGTGCGAGCGCGCGGGCCGTCAGCAGGGGGTCGGGGCGCAGCAGCACGGCCACCAGGACCGCGGAGATGACGAAGATCCCGGCAGCCCACAGGAAGGAGCCCGCCGCCGCGGGTATCCCGAGTCCGGCGACACTCCGGCCGGCCGGCGCGGCGATGTTCGGGCCCAGGACCGCGCCGATGGTGGTCGCCCACACCACGTTCGAGATGGCCCGGGCACGCCGGTGCGGTTCGGCCAGGTCGGCGGCTGCGAACCGGGCCTGGAGGTTCGCCGAGGAGGCCGCGCCGAAGGCGGCCATGCCGCACAGCAGCAACGGGAAGTTGTCGGCCCGCGCCGCCGCCACGACGAGGCCGGCGCCCAGGGCGCCCACGAGATAGGCCAGCACCAGCCCCGGCCGGCGCCCGCGCGCGGTCATCAGCGCGGCCATGGGCATGGACAGCACGGCTGTACCGGCGACGGTTGCGGTGGGTGCGAGCCCGGACAGCGCCTCGGTGCCGCTGACCTGCCGGCCCAGTACGGCGGCCAGCGCGATGCCGGTGGCGACGCCGAGACCGCCGAGGATCTGGCTCGCGACCAGCACCGCGGTCGTGCGGCGCCGCAGGGCGGGCAGAGAAGCGGCGTCGACGGGCGCGGACGCGGCGCGCTCGACGGCGGTCACGGACCGCGCCGCACCGTCGCGGGGCCGGACCGACGACCGGGGGATGTGGTCACCGGCGCAGTCTCCTCCTCAGAACAGCGGCTCGGGTAGTACCCCTTCCAGTGCGAGCAGCTTGCGCTTGGTCTCCAGACCGCCGCCGAACCCGCCGATGCCGCCGTCGCTCTCGACGACCCGGTGGCAGGGCACGACGACCGGCAGCGGATTGGCGCCCATCGCCACCCCCACGGCCTGCGCCGCCAGCGGCTGTCCCACCCGTTTGGCGAGATCGCCGTAGCCGACGACCGCCCCGTACGGGACGCCGGACGCGAGTTCGCGCAGCACCTGGCGGTTGAAGCCGGAGATCAGCGACCAGTCCAGGGGCAGCTCGAAGGCCCGTCGTTCGCCGGAGAAGTAGGCCTCCACCTGACGTATCGCCTCGGCCAGCAGCGGGGAGTCGGGCGCCTCGACGGGCTCCGTGCCCAGTCGGGCCGCCAGCCGGCCGAGCGCCTTGTCACGCACCGCGTCGGTGGCGTGGAACACGACGTTGAGCAGGCCCTCGCCGGTCGCGGCAAGCAACAGCGGACCGATGTCGGTACCGACGACGGTCCACACGATCTGCTGCTCGTACTGCCCATGGCTGTCCATGCGCCCACCGTACGACCTGCCACTGACAACGCCCCGGGGCGACGGCCCGGCCCCTCCCGCACCGGTGCCCGGGAGCCGCCGGACGTCAGTGCCCGGACAGGGCCCGCCACACCACGTCGGGTTTGTCGGTGATGACTCCGTCGACGTCGTAACCGGCGACGGCCCGGGCTGTCGCGGCGTCGTCGACGGTCCAGGCGAACACCTTCACCGGCTTGCCGTGCGGTCCGGTGAGCGCGTGCACGGCGGAGACGTACGCCGGGGAGAGGGAGGCGTACGACGGGTTGATCAGGTCGGCGAAGACCGCGAACCGGGCCAGGTCCGCGACGGCCGGCATACCGAGCAGGCCGGTCCTCACCGTCGGCTTCAGCTCGTGGACGGTCCGCAGAGTGTCGGCGTCGAAGCTCTGCACGATCAGCCGGTTCGCGAGGTGCCGTCGGTCCAGCCAGCCCTCGTTGCCCAGCAGCTTGAGCGTCTGCTGCTCGATCCCCGGGTACAGCTCCGGGTTCTTGATCTCCAGGAGCAGCTTCTGACGGTGGTGCTCCACCCGGGCGACGTACTGCTTCAGCGTCGGCACGCGCGCTCCCGCGTACGCGGGACCGAACCAGCTTCCCGCGTCGAGCCGGGCGATCTCGGCCGCGGTGAAGTCCCGCACCTTCCAGGGAGCGCGCCCGGGAAAGACCTCTTCGGCGTCGGTCGTACGGCGGAGGCTGTCGTCGTGGATCACCACGAGTTCGCCGTCCTTGGTGCGCTGGACGTCGTTCTCCACCCAGAGGATGCCCAGCGCGGCCGCCTCGTCGACGGCCTTCAGGGTGTTCTCGGGGGCGTAGGCGGAGGCGCCCCGGTGGGCGATCACCGACGGCCGGTGGGAGATGCCCGCCCGGGCGTCGTGAACAGGGAGCAGGAAAGAGACGGTGCCAAGGACCGCGGTGGTCATGGCGGCAACTACGCGTGCGTGCATGCGTACTCCTCGCGTCGGTCATCACATACAGCTCAACATTGACAGCAGAGCGTGGCGGGCGGGGGAGTGCAGGACGGGCACAGAACGAAAGGAGACGCAGGGGGCCGCTCACCGGTGCCGCACATGTGCGACAGGGGCGTGTTTCTTTGCCGGAAAATCGTTCGACCATTCCGGTGGGGGTCATACTCTCTCTCAGCCTTGACCGCGCTCAGCGGTCCCGGGAGGGGCGCGTTTCAGGGAAATCCGGCAACAGGGCGAAGGGCAACCGCGGATGCAAGGCACGGTCGACGGTTTCAGCTACGGACTCGTCACACCGCTGGTGGCCTACCTCATGGCCTGCCTCGGCGGTGCTCTCGGTCTGCGCTGCACCACGAGAGCCCTGCTCGTCGCCCAGTCCTGGCGCCCGGGATGGCTCGCCCTCGGCTCGGCGGCGATCGGCTCCGGCATCTGGACCATGCACTTCATCGCGATGATCGGTTTCACGGTCGAAGGCGCCCCGATCCACTACGACAAGCCGATGACCTACGCGAGCCTGGGCGTCGCCATCGTCATGGTGGGCGTGGGGATCTTCATCGTCGGCTACCGGGGCGCGACCGGGACGGCGCTGTTCACCGGGGGCACCATCACCGGTCTGGGCATCGCGTCGATGCACTACCTGGGCATGGCCGGAATGCGCTTCAACGGAACGTTCGAGTACAACACGCTCACCGTCGCCATCTCCGTCGCCATAGCCATGGCCGCCGCCACCGCCGCCCTGTGGGCCGCGGGACAGGTCAGGGGCTTCCTGTGGAGCGTGGGCGCCAGCCTGGTGATGGGGCTCGCCGTCACCGGCATGCACTACACCGGGATGGCCGCCATGAGCGTCCATCTGCACACGGGGGCACCGACCGCGGGCGACTCCCCCGCCACCCTCCTCGCCCCGATGCTGATCGGCCCCCTCGCCTTCCTGTGCCTCGCGGGTGTCGTCGTGGTGTTCGATCCGCTGATGGTCATGGGCAAGCCCGACTGGACGCCCGCCCAGCACAAGCCCGGCGTACCGGCGCATCCGCCCGTCCCCCACCCGTCGCGCCGCTCCCAGGTCCGCAGCCGCCGGAAGGTGACGCACAGCGAGTCCCGGACCCCGCAGAACCGCTGACTCCCGCGGCCGCGCAACCCCGGGGCCGGCTCCCGCGGAACCCCTGATCGGACCCCGTTGTCAGTGGGGGGTCGTACGGTGGATGACATGCGGCCCGTTTCTCACATCGAACGCACGGTGGCGCCCTTCGAGGTCGTCAGCCCCTACCAGCCCAGCGGCGACCAGCCGGCGGCCATCGCCGAGCTGGCCAAGCGCGTCGAGGCAGGTGAGAAGGACGTCGTGCTGCTCGGCGCGACCGGCACCGGAAAGTCCGCGACCACCGCGTGGATGATCGAGAAGCTCCAGCGCCCCACCCTGGTGATGGCGCCGAACAAGACCCTGGCCGCCCAGCTGGCGAACGAGTTCCGCGAACTGCTGCCCAACAACGCGGTCGAGTACTTCGTCTCGTACTACGACTACTACCAGCCAGAGGCGTACGTCCCGCAGTCGGACACCTACATCGAGAAGGACTCCTCGATCAACGAGGAGGTCGAGCGCCTGCGCCACTCCGCGACCAACTCGCTGCTCACCCGCCGCGACGTCGTCGTGGTCGCCTCGGTCTCCTGCATCTACGGCCTCGGTACCCCGCAGGAGTACGTGGACCGGATGGTCCCCCTCCGCGTCGGTGACGAGGTCGACCGGGACCAGCTGCTGCGGCGCTTCGTCGACATCCAGTACACGCGCAACGACCTGGCGTTCAGCCGCGGCACCTTCCGGGTGCGCGGCGACACGATCGAGATCTTCCCGGTCTACGAGGAGCTCGCCGTCCGCATCGAGATGTTCGGCGACGAGATCGAGGCCCTGTCCACGCTGCACCCGCTCACCGGCGAGATCATCAGCGACGACCAGCAGTTGTACATCTTCCCGGCCACCCACTACGTGGCGGGCCCGGAGCGCCTGGAGCGGGCCGCCAACGACATCGAGAAGGAGCTGGGCGAGCGGCTGGCCGACCTGGAGAAGCAGAGCAAGCTCCTGGAGGCCCAGCGACTGCGCATGCGTACCACCTACGACCTGGAGATGCTTCGCCAGATCGGCTCCTGTTCCGGCGTCGAGAACTACTCGATGCACTTCGACGGCCGCTTGCCCGGCTCCCCGCCGAACACCCTGCTCGACTACTTCCCGGACGACTTCCTGCTCGTCATCGACGAGTCCCATGTCACCGTCCCGCAGATCGGCGCCATGTACGAAGGCGACGCCTCCCGCAAGCGCACCCTCGTCGACCACGGTTTCCGGCTGCCCTCGGCCCTGGACAACCGCCCGCTGAAGTGGGAGGAGTTCCAGGAGCGCATCGGGCAGACGGTGTATCTGTCGGCGACCCCCGGCAAGTACGAGCTCTCGCGCGGGGACGGCGTGGTCGAGCAGATCATCCGTCCCACCGGCCTGATCGACCCGGAGGTCGTCGTCAAGCCCACCGAGGGACAGATCGACGACCTGGTGCACGAGATCCGCACGCGGGTGGAGAAGGACGAGCGCGTCCTGGTCACCACGCTGACCAAGAAGATGGCCGAGGACCTCACGGACTACTTCCTGGAACTCGGCATCCAGGTGCGTTATCTGCACAGTGACGTCGACACGCTGCGCCGTATCGAGCTGCTGCGCGAGCTGCGCGCCGGCGAGTTCGACGTGCTGGTCGGCATCAACCTCCTGCGGGAGGGCCTCGACCTGCCCGAGGTGTCCCTGGTGGCGATCCTCGACGCCGACAAGGAGGGCTTCCTGCGCTCCGGCACCTCGCTGATCCAGACCATCGGCCGTGCGGCGCGCAACGTCTCCGGTCAGGTCCACATGTACGCCGACAAGATCACCCCGGGCATGGAGCGGGCCATCGACGAGACCAACCGCCGCCGGGAGAAGCAGGTCGCCTACAACACGGCGAGGGGCATCGACCCGCAGCCGCTCCGCAAGAAGATCAACGACATCGTCGCCCAGATCGCCCGCGAGGAGGTCGACACCGAGCAGCTGCTCGGCTCCGGCTACCGCGCGAAGAAGGACGGGCGGGGCACCAAGGCCCCGGTGCCCTCCCTCGGAGACAAGGCGGCCAAGGGCGCCAAGGCCAGGTCGGCCAAGGGCAAGGTCAAGGAGACGGTGCCGACGGACCGCCCCGCGGCCGAACTCGCCGGGCAGATCGAGGAGATGACGGAGCGTATGCGGGCCGCCGCCGCGGATCTCCAGTTCGAGGTCGCCGCCCGGATCCGCGACGAGGTCTCCGAGATGAAGAAGGAACTGCGGCAGATGAGGGAGGCGGGTCTGGCCTGACGGACCCGTGCGGTCGCTGTGCCCCGGCCCCGCACGCGCTGTGTTGCAAGACCGACACAAAGTGCGGGCCTGGGTACGGCAGTGTCAGTGCCTTTGCGTAGGGTTTCCGTCAACCGCGGGCTCGCGGCAACAGGGGACAGTTCGAGAGGGGAATCAGCGCGTGACCGTCAACATGACCAAGGGTCAGGCCATCAGTCTTCAGAAGCACGACGGGGGCAGCCTGACCGCGGTGCGCATGGGTCTCGGCTGGCAGGCGGCTCCGCGGCGCGGCCTGTTCGGCTCCCGGACCCGGGAGATCGACCTCGACGCCTCCGCCGTTCTGTTCGCCGACAAGCAGCCGGTCGACGTCGTCTTCTTCCGCCACCTGGTGAGTGACGACGGCTCGGTCCGTCACACAGGTGACAACCTCGTCGGCGGTGTCGGCCAGGGTGGCGACGACGAGGCGATCCTCGTCGACCTCGCGCGCGTGCCGGTCCACATCGACCAGATCATCTTCACGGTGAACTCCTTCACCGGCCAGACGTTCCAGGAAGTGCAGAACGCCTTCTGCCGTCTGGTCGACGAGACCAACGGCCAGGAGCTCGCGCGCTACACGCTGGCGGGCGGCGGCGCCTACACGGCCCAGATCATGGCGAAGGTGCACCGGGTGGGCGGGGGCTGGAACATGACAGCTCTCGGCACGCCTGCCAACGGCCGCACCTTCCAGGACCTGATGCCCGCCATCCTGCCCGCGCTGTAGGGCGCGGAGCGGCACACGACAACACCGGACGCGACGCAGGGGGACGACAGGCGATGACGGCCGAGCTGGTGCGGGGACAGAACCACCCGCTCTCCCAGGTCCGCCTCGAGATCCGGGTCTCGGCCGGCAGGCCGGTCATGGCGGTTGCCACACTCGGCGACGAGAGCGGCCAGGTCCCCGGCGTCGAGTGGGTGGCCCACCCCGGGGTACCCACCCTGCCCGGCCTGGAGGTGTCCCGGCAGGCGGCCGCCGACCACCGCCTCGCGGTGGACCTGGACGCCGTGTCGGCGACGGTGCACCGGGTCAGTGTCCTGCTCGCGCTGCCCACGGGCGTGGGGCCGGTCAGCTTCGGCTCGGTCGCGGCCCCCTTCGTCGCGGTCACCGGCCTCGACGGCACCGAGGTCGCGACCTACACGATCACCGGTCTGGACGCGGAGTCGGCGGTCGTCGCGCTGGAGCTGTACCGGCGGCAGGGTGCCTGGAAGGTCCGGGCCGTCGGCCAGGGCTACGCGGGCGGCCTCGCCGAACTCCTCACCGACCAGGGCCTGCCGCAGGCGTACCAGCTCGCGGTCGGCATCAACGAGGCCGTGGTCCAGGGCCTGGCCCGCTCGGTGCCCGCCCCGCCGCCGCGTACGGCCGACGGCGACCGGTCCCGGCAGGCGGCCGCGTCCACGCTCGGCCCGGACCAGAGCGGCTCGCCGTACGGTGCGCAGGGCACCCAGGGCGGTGCCGGCCCGTACGGGGCGACCCAGAACCCGCAGGGCCCCTCGGGGACGGGCTACCCGGCGGACGCCACGCCGACGGACCCGGACGCCACGCAGCCGCCGCCGACGACACCCGCCACCGGCGGCTCGATCGACTACAGCCACCCGCGTCGGCAGAACTCCGCACCGCCCCCGCCGCCGCCCACCGCACCTCCGGCCCAGCCCGGGCAGCCCGCCCGGCCCGTCGCGGGGGACGCGACCGGCTGGTCCATGGAGGAGCGGCTGTACAACCAGGTCTGGGGCATGTTCGAGGACCTGGCCCGCAGCACGGCCGCGTACCGCAGCGCCGTCGACTTCGCCGAGACGCGGATGGACAAGGAGTTGGACCAGGTCCTGTCCGATCCGCGCAGCAGGATCGGCGGCCAGGGTGACGCCGCCCGCGAGGCGGCCCAGGCCAGACACATGCAGCTCGTCGACCAGGCCAGGGAGGCGCTGGACCGGGACCTCGTCCAGTTGGGCGCCGAGGCGGACGTCGTCGAACCGGCTCTGCCCGCGGCGTACGCGCGCTGGGACAACCCCGTCTGGCACGCCTACCGCGTCCCCATGGAGATGCCCATGGCCGTGCGGCTGGGCGACCTCCACCTTCCCGAGGGCGACCCGCTGCGCATTCCGATGCTGGTCAGGCTCCCGCTCGAACGCGGCCTGTGGATCGACAGCGGGCGGACGGGCTCGTCCGACGGATCATTCGCCGACTCCCACGAACTGCGGCGCCTCGCGATGGAGTCGGCCGTGGCGCACATGGCCCGGCTGCTGGCGGTGCATCCGGCGGACGAGTTCACCGTGCACGTCGTCGATCCGGCCGGTTCGGGTGCCCGGGAACTCGCGCCGCTGGTGCGGAGCGGGGTGCTCGCGGCCCCGCCCGCGGCCGGCGCGGCAGGTGTCGCCGCGGTCCTGGGGCGGCTCACCGAGCGCGTCGACCTGGTGCAGATGGCGGTGCGCGGCGGCATGGCCGACTCGCTGCCGCCCGGCTTCGACACGGCCCAGCAGCTCCTGGTCGTCAATGACTTCCCGCACGGCTTCGACGACCGCGCCGTGACCCAGCTGCGCTACCTCGCGGACGAGGGTCCCGGCGTCGGCGTGCACCTGATGATGGTGGCCGACCGGGAGGACGCCGACAGTTACGGTCCGTTGCTGGATCCGCTGTGGCGTGGTCTGCTGCGGCTGACGCCGGTGCCCGACGACCACCTCGCCGACCCCTGGGTGGGGCACGCCTGGACGTATGAGCCGAGCGTCGTGCCGCCCGGCAGCCAGGTGCTTCAGCAGGTGCTCGCCCAGGTGGCGGAGGCTCGCACCAAGTACTAGTAAAGGCTTCTGAACAGGCAACTTGGCCTTTCTTTTGCCAATCGCTTTACCTTTTCTTGGTGGTTGGGGTACTGTTTTCCTCACGGAGGGGAGTACTCCCGCTGCGACGTACCCGTCAATACGGATCAGGCCTGGTCCCGGGGCGTCGGCCCATCTTGGGTGGAAGAGACCTCCGGCAGCGCGACGACGCTGATCACCTGCCGTTACGTACTGCCGGAGGCGCAGTGGATGTTTCCCTGGCCCTATGGGTCCCGACCATCTTGGGCCTTGCCGCCCTCATCGCGGTCGACTTCTTCATCGGCCGCAAGCCGCACGACGTGTCGATCAAGGAAGCGGGGATCTGGACCGTCGTCTGGATCGCCCTGGCCGGTCTCTTCGGAGTCGGGCTCCTCGTCTTCAGCGGTGGTGAACCGGCCGGCGAGTTCTTCGCGGGCTTCATCACCGAGAAGTCCCTCAGTGTCGACAACCTCTTCGTCTTCGTCCTGATCATGGCGAAGTTCGCGGTCCCCTCGCAGTACCAGCAACGGGTCCTGCTCGTAGGCGTCCTCATAGCCCTGGTCCTGCGAGCGATCTTCATCGCCGCGGGCGCCGCGATCCTCGCCAGCTTCGCCTGGGTCTTCTACCTCTTCGGCGCCTTCCTCATCTGGACCGCCTGGAAGCTCATCCAGGAGGCCCGGGCCGACGAGGAGGACGAGGAGTTCGAGGAGAACAAGCTGCTCAAGGCCGTGGAGAAGCGCTTCGGCGTGGCCGACCGCTACCACGGTACGAAGCTGTGGATCGAGCAGAACGGCAAGCGGGTCATGACCCCGATGCTGGTCGTGATGCTCGCGATCGGCACGACCGACGTGCTCTTCGCCCTCGACTCCATCCCCGCGATCTTCGGCCTGACGCAGGACCCCTACATCGTCTTCACGGCCAACGCGTTTGCCCTGATGGGTCTGCGGCAGCTCTACTTCCTCATCGGCGGTCTGCTGAGGAAGCTGGTCCACCTCAGCTACGGCCTGTCGGTGATCCTCGGCTTCATCGGCGTGAAGCTGGTGCTGCACGCCATGCACGAGTCCGGGGTCCATGTGCCCGAGATCAGTATCCCGGTCTCGCTCGGCGTCATCTGCTCCGTCCTGATCGTCACCACGCTCACCAGCCTGCGGGCCTCGAAGAAGCAGGCGGCGGCCGAGGAGGCGCGGACCGCGAGCGAAGGCGCTCCGAAGGACAGCATCGAGGCCTGACCACGGAGTACGTAGGAACAACCACCCCCGGGAGCGGTGCGCGGCGAATTGCCGGGCGCCGCTCCCGGTGCTTCGTTGGGAGCTGGCGTTTCCACGCGGGAACGCCGGATCCGGGTGGAGGCACCATGGGCACATCACAGCGGTTCGTCCAGATCGTCGAGTTCGAGACCGACCGCATCGACGAGATGCGGGCGCTGGTCGAGGAGGGGGAACAGCGCATCACCGGCCGAGCCGACGGCCCGAAGCGCCGCCTCGTCCTCAAGGACCGGAGCCGGCCGAACCGCTACCTCGTGGTCGTCGAGTTCGACTCCTACGACGAGGCCATGCGCAACAGTGACGATCCGGAGACGGGCAAGTTCGCCGAGCGGATGGCCGCGCTCTGTACCAGCCCCCCGTCCTTCACCGACTGCGACGTCCAGGACACCACCGAGTTCGGCTGACGGAGTCTGCGCACGGCCTGCAGGGCCCGCACGGGCCGTGCAGGCCGGCATGCGAGGCCCCTACGGCTCTGCGACGATCGCAGCATGATCGCTCGGCTCGGATCGGTCACGGCCCGGTGGACGTCCCTCGTGCCGGCGCTGGCGGTGGTCCTGCTGGCCCTGACCTGGGGACGCGACCTGCCCGGCGCGGTCGTCGCGGTGGTGACCCCGGTGCTCGCCGGAGCGGTCCTGGCCGCCGTGCACCACGCGGAGGTCGTGGCCCACCGGGTCGGCGAACCCTTCGGTTCCCTCGTCCTCGCGGTCGCCGTGACGATCATCGAGGTCGCCCTGATCGTCACGCTGATGGCGGACGGCGGTGACAAGAGCTCGACGCTGGCCAGGGACACCGTCTTCGCGGCCGTGATGATCACCTGCAACGGCATCGTCGGCCTCTGCCTCCTGGCCGCCTCGCTGCGGCACGGCACGGCGATCTTCAACCCGGAGGGCACCGGCGCGGCCCTGGCGACCGTCGCGACCCTGGCCACGCTGAGCCTGGTGCTGCCGACCTTCACCACCAGCAAACCGGGCCCGGAGTTCTCCAGCGTCCAGCTCACCTTCGCCGCACTGTCCTCGCTGGTCCTGTACGGGCTGTTCGTGGCGACCCAGACCATCCGGCACCGCGACTACTTTCTCCCGGTCACCCGTCAGGGAGACGTGATCACCGCCGACGACCACGCAGGCACCCCCACGTCCCGGACCGCCCTGATCAGCCTCGGGCTGCTCGGCCTCGCCCTGATCGGTGTGGTGGGCCTCGCCAAGGGGGTCTCGCCCACGATCGAGTCAGGAGTGGAGGCGGCCGGACTGCCCCAGGCGGTCGTCGGTGTGGTCATCGCGCTGCTGGTGCTGCTCCCCGAGACCATCGCCGCGCTGCGCTCCGCCCGCCGCGACCGGGTGCAGACCAGCCTCAACCTCGCGCTCGGTTCCGCGATGGCCAGTATCGGTCTCACCATCCCCGCGGTCGCCCTGGCCTCTGTCTGGCTCTCCGGGCCGCTCGTCCTCGGCCTCGGCTTCACCTACATGGTGCTGCTGGCGCTGACCGTCGTGGTCAGTTCGCTGACGGTGGTCCCGGGACGGGCCACGCCGTTGCAGGGCGGCGTCCATCTCGTGTTGTTCGCGGCCTATCTGGAGCTGGCGATCAATCCGTAGCCGGCCGCACGGCGGCCACCGGCACCGGCCGGGTCTCCGGGAGCAGCGCGAAGCAGCCCAGGCTGAGGAGCGCGATCCCCGTCAGATACGCGCCCACACCCCAGGGGACCCGCCCCGACCGCTCCGCGAGGGCGGTCGCCACGATCGGCGTGAGCGCGCCCCCGAGGACGCCGCCGAGGTTGTAGCCGACCGCCGCACCGGTACAGCGCACACGTGGCGCGTACAGCTCCGGCAGATATGCCGCGATCACCGCGAACATCGTGACGAAAGCGAGCAGCGCCCCCAGGAAGCCGACGAACATCGGCAGCGGCTCGCCGGTCGAGAGCAGCGCGACCAGCGGGAACATCCACAGCGCGGCCGCCGCGCAGCCCACGAGGCACAACGGCCGTCGGCCGAAGCGGTCGCCGAGCAGCGCCATCACGGGCGTCAGCGCACCTTTCACCACCACGGCGGCCATGATGCAGGTCAGCATGACCGTGCGGCTGACACCGAGCCGTTCCGTCGCGTACGCCAGCGACCAGGTCGTCACGGCGTAGAAGATCGCGTACCCGACGGCGAGCGCGCCGGCGGTCAGCAGGACGAGCCGCCAGTGGTCGCGCACGACCTCGGCGAACGGCACACGCGCGTGGTCGTCGATCTCCAGGAACCGCGGGCTCTCGGGCAGCGACGACCTGAGCCACAGGCCCAGCACGGCGAGCGCGCCGGCCGCCCAGAAGGGCACCCGCCACCCCCATCGCGTGAACTGCGTCTCCGTGAGCGCCACGGACAGGACCAGCACCACCCCGTTGGCGAGCAGGAAGCCCACCGCGGGCCCGACCTGCGGGAAGCTCGACCACAGCGCGCGCCGCCCGGCGGGCGCGTGTTCCGCGGTCAGCAGCACCGCGCCGCCCCATTCCCCGCCGAGCCCCAGCCCCTGGAGGAAACGCAGGACGAGCAACAGCAGGGGGGCGGCCACCCCGATCGTGTCGTACGTCGGCACGCAGCCGACCGCGACCGTCGAGGCACCGGTCAGCAGCAGGGAGACGACGAGGACGGGCCGCCGCCCGCGCCGGTCCCCGATGTGCCCGAACAGCACCGCTCCCAGCGGCCGGGCCACGAACCCCACGCCGAATGTCGCGAACGCGGCCAGCGTTCCCGCCAGCGGCGAGAACGTCGGGAAGAACAGCGGCCCCAGGACCAGCGCGGCCGCGGTCCCGTAGACGAAGAAGTCGTAGAACTCGATGGCCGTCCCGGCGAGCGAGGCGGTCGCGAGCCGTGGCATGGAGGGCGCCTTCACGGTGCGTACGTCGTGCATGCCGCGTCAACCACCCACAGTGATCGCGGGTTACGGGGGCGCGTGGGGGTGCGGACGGCCGCCAGGGGCTCAGTAGGTCACGGTGATGCGCCGTGCGGGACCGTCGACACGGACCGTACCGCCGTAGGGGATGACCAGTTGCGGGTCGGTGTGGCCGAAGTCCACGTCGAAGACGGCCAGGGTGTCGGGCGCGTACGCCCGTAGCGCGCGCTCCACAGCCGTGCGCTGTTCCCCTGCGTAACGGGCCGCCTCCTCCGGGCTGTTGGGGCGCTCGAAGGACCAGCTCTTGGCGCGGGCCATCAGCAACGCCGGGAAGCGCCGCAGCAGCCCGCGCTCGCCCATGTTGCGCAGGATCCGGAAGACGTCCGAGGCGCTGGGCAGCTCCTCGGACGTCTCCAGGATCAGGACCCCGCCGTCGTACGTCGCGGGGTCGCGCGCGATCTCGCGGTCGGCCATCAGCAGCCAGGAGAGGATCTCCAGGTTTCCGCCCCAACTGCGGCCCTCCACCACACGGTCGGCGTTGACCCAGCTCCAACCGGCGCCGGGCCGGCTGTCGGGCTCCGTCTCGAAGGTCTCCGGGTCGGCCCAGTCGCGGCTGACGTCGTTCCAGCGCTCGGCGGGCCGCAGCTCGTAGGGGCCCGAGGTGAACAGCGCGGCGCGCAGCGAGTCGGCGGTCTGTGGGTGCATGGCTCCGGGGCGCCCGAGCTCGCACATCACGCTCGCCCCGTGGTAGCCCACGATGCCGGTGCTGTACAGGAACGCCAACAGGTTGGTGTTGTCGCTCCACCCGAAGAACGGCTTGGGGTGGGCGCGCAGCAACTCCCGGTCCAGCAGGGGCAGTACGGTGATCTGGTCGTCGCCGCCGATCGACGCGACGACCGCCTTCACATCCGGGTCGGCGAACGCGGCGTGGATGTCGTCGGCGCGCTCCCGCGGCGTCGACCCCATCGTGCGGGTCGTCGGGTACTCGACGGGCTCCAGGCCGAAGTTCTCGCGGAGCCGCTCCAGGCCCAGTTCGTAGGGGCGCGGGAAGAGCCCGGGCAGGCCCGCGGAGGGCGAGAGGACGGCTATGCGGTCGCCGGGCGAGGGCTTCGGGGGATACGAGAACGTGGCCATGCCGGGAGGGTACGGCCCGCTGCCCTGCGGTTTCACCGTGATAAACCGGTAGGAGCGACGGTTCCCGACGGACCGCCCACTACGGACCGGAGGAACCGTGCCCCGCAGCCTGGCCAACGCCCCGATCATGATCCTCAACGGCCCCAACCTGAATCTCCTGGGCCAGCGCCAGCCGGAGATCTACGGGTCCGACACACTCGCCGACGTCGAGGCGCTGTGCGTCAAGGCGGCGGCCACGCACGGCGGTACCGTGGACTTCCGGCAGTCCAACCACGAGGGCCAACTGGTCGACTGGATCCACGAGGCGCGGCTGAACCACTGCGGCATCGTGATCAACCCGGGCGCCTACTCGCACACATCGGTCGCCATCCTGGACGCCCTCAGCACCTGTGACGGCCTGCCGGTGCTGGAGGTCCACATCTCCAACATCCACCAGCGCGAGTCCTTCCGGCACCACTCGTACGTCTCGCTGCGCGCCGACGGGGTCATCGCGGGCTGCGGGGTGCAGGGCTACGTGTTCGGCGTGGAACGGGTCGCCGCGCTGGCGGGCGCGGGGAAGGCCGACGCGTAAGCACCGCTTTCCAGGCGCACGCCCCTTACCGCGCCCTTCAGAGACGGCGCGCCTCCACGATCCGCCGCAGGAAGCGCCGCGTGCGCTCCTGCCGCGGGTCGCCGAAGAGCTGCTCGGCGGTGCCCCGCTCCAGTACGACGCCTTCGTCCAGGAAACAGACCTGGTCGGCCACCTCGCGCGCGAAGCCCATCTCATGGGTGGCGAGCACCATGGTCATGCCGTCCGCCTTCAGATCCCGGACGACGTTCAGGACCTCGCCCACCAGTTCCGGGTCGAGGGCCGCCGTGATCTCGTCGAGCAGCAGCAGCCGGGGACGCACGGCCAGGGCACGGACGATCGCCACCCGCTGCTGCTGGCCGCCGCTGAGCCGGTCGGGGTACTCGCCCGCCTTGCCGGCCAGCCCGAGCCGCTCCAGGAGCGACCTGGCGTGTTCCTCCGCCTGCGCGCGGGCGACGCCGTGCACGCGCCGCGGGGCGAGCGTGATGTTCTCCAGCACCGTCATGTGCGGGAACAGGTTGTACGCCTGGAAGACCACGCCGATACGGCGCCGTACCGCGTCCTGGTCGACGCGCGGGTCGGTGATCTCCTCGCCGTCCAGCCAGATCGCGCCGTCGTCGATGTCCTCGAGCAGGTTGGCGCAGCGCAGCAGCGTGGACTTGCCGGAGCCGGAGGCGCCGATCAGCGCCGTCACCGTGTGCGGGGCGACCTCCAGGTCGACGTCCCGCAGGACGACGGAGCCGCCGAAGGTCTTGCGGACGGACTCCATCCGCAGCACCGGAGCGTCGCTCATGTCGTTCCTCCCTGGGCCCGCTGACGGTCCATCCGGGCCGTCACCCAGTCCGTGAAGCGGGTCATCGGGATGGTCAGCGCCACGAAGACCAGTCCCGCGACGATGTACGGCGTGTAGTTCAGGCTGCGGCCCACGATGATGTCCGCCGCGCGTACGGCGTCGATCGCGCCGCCGATGGAGACGAGACCGGTGTCCTTCTGCAGCGACACCAGGTCGTTCAGCAGCGGCGGTACCTGGCGGCGCACCGCCTGGGGAAGCACCACGAAGCGCAGTGCCTGCCGGTTGTTCAGGCCCAGCGAGCGGGCCGCGGCGCGCTGGGAGGGGTGCACGGACTCGATGCCGGCGCGGAACACCTCGGCGACGTACGCCGAGTACGTGAGCGTCAGTGCCGTACCGCCCAGCAGGACGGGGTCGACGGTCACGCCCTGCAGCCGCAGCGCCGGGACGCCCAGCACCACGATCATCAGGTTGATGATCAGTGGCAGGCCGCGGAAGAAGTCCGTGTACGCCGCCGCCAGCACCCGCAGCGGGAAGAACACGGGCCCGCGCAGGGTGCGGGCCACGGCGATGAGCATGCCGAGGACGAGCACGGCGGCGCCGCAGATCAGCAGCAGTCTGACGTTCAGCCAGAGCCCCTCGAGGACCTTGGGGAACGCCTCGCGCGCGTACTGCCCGTCGAAGAAGGTCTCCTTGGTGCGTGACCAGCCCGGCGCGCCGACGACGACCAGGTACAGGACGGCCCCCGTGACCAGGGTCGACAGGGCGGCGATCGCCGTGGCGCGGCGGGCACGCGCGCGTTTGTGGCGCTCGCGCTCCAGCCGCCGCCGCGAGGGGACGTAGCCGTCACCGGAGGCGTCCCGGTCGCCCCCGGACCCGTCGCCCTCGCCGTCCGTGCCTTCCCGGCCGGACTCGTCCTTCGTGAACGTCACTTGAGCACCGGGGCGTCGACGGCGTCGGAGAGCCACCGCTGCTCGATCTTCGCCAGGGTGCCGTTCTCGCGGAGCGCGTCCACGGCTGTGGTCACGCAGGAGGTGAGCGCGCTGCCCTTGTCGAGCACGAGCCCGAACTGCTCCGGCGCGCTGCCCCGGTTCTCGAACTGGCCGACGATCTCGGCGTCCGTGACCTCGGCGGCAGTGATGTAGAAGGCGGTCGGCAGATCGGTGACGACGGCGTCGACCTGGCCGTTCTTCAGCGCGGACTTGGCCTGGTCGTTCTTGGCGTAGACGGCCGCTTGCCCGGTGGGCTTCACCACGTCGTCGATGTAGTTCAGGCTGGTCGTGCCGACCTGGGCGCCCAGCTTGAGGCCCTTGAGGTCCGCGATGCCGGTCGCCTCGGCGGCCTTGCTGCCCTTCAGGGCGATGACGGCCTGACGCACGTCGTAGTAGCCGGAGGAGAAGTCGACGGCCTTCCTGCGCTCCTCGCTGATCGACACCTGGTTGATGTCGAAGTCGAAGGTCTTCTCGCCGGGCGCGAACGCCTTGTTGAACGGCACGCTCTGCCAGACGACGGCGCTCTTGTCGTAACCGAGCCGCTCCGCCACGGCATAGGCCACCGCCGACTCGAAGCCCTCCCCGTTGGACGGCTTGTCGTCCTTGAACCACGGCTCGTACGCGGGCTCGTCGGTCGCGATCGTCAGCTTGCCGGAGGTCTCGGTGGCCAGCTTGCCCTTGGCGCAGGTGTTCGCGCTCGAACCGGAAGGCGTGGAAGCCGCCTTCTCCTCCGGCTGCGGAGCGCAGCCGACGGCGGTCGCGAGAAGGGCTACGGTGGCGCCGGCTACGGCGCGGCGCAGAACACGCGGGGCAATGTGCATGGCCGGAGAGTGGCAGCGAAAACCCTGTGTGTCGAGGTCACACCATCAATCGTCCGCATATTGGGAACGGGTGTTGCGTTCTCGTGAACAGGCTCGACGACCTCCCCTGGGCCGCCGGTCGAGGGCGGGGATCGTGGACCGGCGGCCCGATCCGCACCGGAGCCGTCATCCCGCGCGGAACTGAGACCAGTTGACCGCGCAACTACGAGTGCGGGGAGCGCGCGCGAGGGATCGGCGCGTGCACGCGATTCACACGGGGCGCGCGTTCCGTGACGCACGCCCCCTGTGAAAGAGCTCGCGTCGGCTCACCACCCGCGCGCGTGCCACTCGGGAAGGTGCGGCCGCTCCGCGCCCAGCGTGGTGTCGTTTCCGTGGCCCGGATAGACCCAGGTCTCGTCCGGCAGCACGGCGAAGATCTTCGTCTCGACGTCGTGGATCAGGGCGGCGAACGCCGCCGGGTCCTTGCGCGTGTTGCCCACACCGCCGGGGAACCCCTAGGGTTCTCTCCCGTGAACACTAGGACGCTCCCGCGCCGTACCCTCGTCTTCCTGTACGCCCGGATCTCCGAGGACCCCCGCGACCGCCGACGGGGCGTCAAACGGCAGATGAGCGACCTGCGCACGTTCTCCGAGGAGAACGGCTGGGAGGTCGGCGGCGAGTACATCGAGAATGACGTCTCCGCCCACTCGGGCGAGGAACGCCCCGAGTATGACCGGCTGATGGCCGACGCAATCGAGGCCGCCCGCGAACCCGGTGTCCGGGTCATCGTCGCGGGCTACCACCCGTCGCGCGTGTGGCGGCGTCGTGTTGAGCGCGCGCAGGCGATCGAGGACTTGCGGCACGCGGGGTGCTGGGTCGCGTTCGAGTCGGGCGGCCTGTTCAACATGGCGAAGGCGTCGGACCGGTCGCAGCTCGCCAACCTCGGCGAGTCCGACACCGCCGAGTCCGAGGTGAAGAGTGAGCGGGTGGCTCGGGCCGCCCTGGAGCGCGCCCAGGAGGGCCGGGCGAACGGCGCCGTGGCGTACGGGTGGCGGCGTCAGTACGAGTACGACGCGCGAGGCCAGGTAAGCGGATTCCATGACGTCGAGGACCCGGTACAGGCCGGGATTGTCCGGGAGATCGTCACTCGCCTGCTGGCTGGCGGCAGTCTCATCGGCATCACGGCTGACCTGAACGAGCGTGGTGTGCCATCGCCCGGTGCCGGGATGCAGCTCAAGCGGCGGGCGGTCGGGCAGAACGAGGACGGGTCGCTGTGGAACAAGACCAGCGTGAAGAAGCTCGCGCTGCGCCCGGCGAACGTGGGGATCCGCGTGCACCAGGGTGTGGAGTACAAGGCGGCATGGCCGGCGCTCATCACAGACGAGCAGTACGCGCAGCTGCGGAACCTATTCGCGGAGCGGGCCGTGGTGCGGGAGCTGCCGGGGGCGCGGAAGCATCTGCTGACGTGGGGCGAGGTCGCCACGTGCGGGCCGTGCGGGTCGGTGTTCCGGGTTGCGCTGAAGGGGAACGCGAACCGGGGCAGGAAGCAGCCGACGTATGTCTGCGACGCGGGAGGCTGCGTCGGCCGGAATGAGGAAGCGCTCGACCGCTACGTGGGGCGGGTCGTTGTGGGTGTGCTGTCGCGGCCCGAGGCGGCCGAGGTGTTCCGCGGGGACGACTCGGCGGCCCTGGCGGCCCTGGAGCGGGCGGAGGGGCTGAAGGCGCGCCAGGAGGCGGCGGCGGACGACTACGCGGACGGGATCATCACCCGTGAGCAGTTGCGGCGTATCACGGCGAAGCTGGCGAAGCAGATCACGGACGCGCAGAACGAGGCGCGCCGGTTGCGGCCGGCCTTCGACCTCGACGCTTTCGACGGCCTTGTGGGGCCTCGGTCGGCGGAGACGTGGGAAGCGCTCGAGGTGCCGCAGCAGCGGCGGGTCTTGGACGGTCTGGGCCTGCGGTTGAGGGTGCACCCGGTGGCGCGGCGCGGCCCCGGGTTCGACCAGAGCACCATTGAACTCCAGTGGGCGCGGACGGGCGACTGAGCGTGCGGATGCCTGGTCCCGATCCCTCGCCGTAGCGGCCCGCCCGTCCTGCGCTCCCGGTTCGAGCGCACCGGCCCCGACGTGCCCGGCACCTCCACGGCCGGACAGGCGTACCTCCTGGGCTCGCCCCGGCCGACCGCCCTGATGCGGTTCTTCCGGGTCGGCTCCCCGGTCCCCGTCAACGGCCTGGACCCGGCCATCGTGGACCTGTACGGCCCGGGCGAGCCCGCCCGACTGGAGGCCGAATCCGTCCCGCACATGGGCGGCGTCTACGCCGCCCGGGGCGGCCCGATCACCGTGAACGACGTGGCGGCCGCGCACGCCGTGGCGGAGGGCCTGGAGGCCGCCGGGGTCGACCCGCAGTCCACGGCCTACCTCGCCCCGCCCGTCCAGACGCCCGCGCCGTCCCCGGCCGGGCCGACGATGGACCCCACCGCCCCGGGCGCCGGCCTCATGCCGCCGCCGTCCAAGGGCAAGAGCGCCCCGTCCACCCGCAGCCGCATCCTCGACGCCCTCGCCGATGGCCCGCTGAACAAGCACGACCTCCAGGCGAAGGTGAACGCGGACGGCGGCCGCCAGGTGCGGAACATCGCGCCGACCCTGTCCGAGATGAAGTCACACGGCGAGCTGGAGCAGCCTGAGCGCGGCATGTGGGCCCTGCCCGCCGCCCCCTCGGGCGACTGACCGCCCGGCCGGGGACGTCCGGCAGATACCTCCCCGGACGTCCCCGGAGGCCGCCATGCTGACCGTCATGGACTTCGAATTCGACTGCTGGCGGTGCGGCACGACCTGTGTCGTCTGGGGGAAGCCCCGCGGTTTCTGGTCGACCACCCACTACGAGCTGCCGGGTGAGTTCGACTGCTGGAACTGCGGCGCGACCAACACCACCCCCGACGAGGACGACGACTGACCGCCCGCCCTCGCGCGCCAGGCCCGGAGCATCTCGGCTCCGGGCCTTCCTGTTGCCCCACGCACGGCCCCCGGCACCCCCGCCGGGGGCCGTCCTCGTACCCGCCCAGGAGGAACCCAATGGAACCGACCCGCCCCGAGCAGTCCCGGCAGCTCCCGCCGCACGTCCGCGCGCTGATCGCCGACGTGGAGAGCGTCTACCGGCCCGAGCAGCAGCCCGCCCCGGTGACGTCGTTCCGCGACGAGACGCCCGTGCCGAAGACCGGCGAGACCGGCACCCCGCCCGTGTGGCAGGACGACAAGCGCGTGGTGCCCTCCTGGGCGGCCGGGCTCGCGGTCGGCTCCCTCGGGGTCGGCGCCGGGGCGACCGGCCTCGGGTGCCGCCGCCTGGCTCGTCTTCAAGGGCCTGTCCCTGGTGAGCGTCCCGAGCCTCCAGACGTTCGCGCTGATCCTGCTCGCCCCGTTCGTCGGCGTCGCCCTCGCTGCGGTCGCCATCGGCGCGGCCGTCGCCAAGGCCAAGAGGTCGCACACCACCAACGTCTTCAAGGGCTCCGTCCAGGTCACGAACAAGACCGAGGTCCAGAGCACCGCGCGCGGCATGTTCGCCCGCAACCGCAACGACGTCCGCAACTGACCGCCCGGGCCCCTCACCGCCCGGCCGCCCTGATCGGTCCTCAGCACGCCCGCCAGGGCGTCCCGAGGGCCTTCCAGGCCGACCGGCCACCCCTCCCGACCGAATCACCCAAGGAGTCCACCCATGCCCTTCCAGAGGGCCGTCGCCTGCGGCCAACCGGCATGCATCGCTCTGTACCTCGCCCCGCCCCGCTACGGCCTGGACGCCGTACGCGCGGCCGCTATCCGTCTCGGCTGGGACGTCCCGGCCTCCGGCCTGTCGGTCCGCTGCCCGGGCTGCCGGGTCGGCTCCGGGCCCGTGACCGAGCGCGGTCTCTGCCCGTGCTGCGGCGGCTCCACGACGCCCACGGAGTTCGGCGCGCACTGCACCTGGTGCGGCCGCACGAGGCCGTACGACCGCGCCGCAGTCGACTCCCACCCGGTTCTGCCGTAGCGGCCGCCGACGACCACCAGGAGGACACCGACCCCATGACCATGACCCGGGCCATCACCTGCAACACCACAGGCTGTGTCGCCCTGTACCTCGGGGATCCGTTGCTCACCCTCACCGCCGTCCGCCTCTCCGCCCAGCGCGCCGGGTGGGACGCCAAGGACGCGGGCACCTCGGACCGCTGCCCGAGCTGCCGAAGCGGCGGGCTGCCCGTCCTGGAGCGCGGCGAGTGCCCCGTGTGCTGCGGCTCCACGTTCGCCACCGGGGAGGGCGACCGGTGCCACCACTGCGGGCACGTCATCCCGGCCCCGCCCGACGAGCTCGCCGACGAGGACGAGGACCAGGAGCACGGCGAGCAGCTGCACGCGGCGGAGGACGACCGGTGACCGGCGGCCCGCTTGACGGCCTCCCGGTCCGGCCCGAAGACCTCTCGCACTCGATGCTCGTCGCCGTCCTCATGGCGCACGGCGGCTCCCTGACCATCCCGGTCACCGCGTTCGAGCCCGACTCCACCGGAGGCCCTGACGGGTCCTGGCACGCCGTGGCCCTGGAACCGCTGGGGGACGGCACGGTGCGCCTGTCCGTCCGCCCCCGGCCGCCCGAGGTCGACGGCCCCGGCGTCCGGTTCGAGTGACACCCGCACCACACCGGCGGCCGCCGCTCCAGGCCGCCGCCGGCCTTCCCGACACCACCGAAGGAGCACCCCGCATGCGCACCACGACCAGCACCGCCGCGGCCGCCCAGTTCGCCGCCGTCTACGCCCTGCTCACCGCGTCCCACGAGGTCGCGGACTACTGGGTGCAGCAGGACAGGGACGCGGTCGCCAAGGGCCGCCAAGGGCACGAGGGACGGGCCGCCTGCGCCCGGCACGTCGCCTCCTACACCGCCACGCAGGCCCTCGCCCTGGCGGCCGCCTCCCGGCACCTCGGGCTGCGCCTGGACTGGCGGCGCGCTGCCGCCGGGCTCGCCGTCTCCGCCGTCACGCACTACGTCGCCGACCGGTGCGCCGGCCACTGGCGCGAGGACGGACCGGAGGCCCCGGCCCTGGTCCGCTTCGCCCACCGCAGCGGCAAAGGTCAGTGGCTCACCCGAGACCCGGGCGCCGGGCCCCTACTGGATCAGTCCTGGCACAAGGGATGGATCGCCCTCGCCGCCCTGATCGCCACCGGGCCCACCGGCTGACCGACGTACGGCTTTCCGCGCGGCCGCCTCCGTCCTCGAGGCGGCCGCGCGGCACGAGTGATCCGCCCTCAACCCGTCCACGTCCACCGGCCCGGCCCACGCAGCCAGCAGGTCACCGACACGAGACGAGGCAACACCGTGACACTCATCAGCCCGAACACCGTCCTCGCGAACGCCCTGACGAACGTGGAGGACGTCCTCGCGCCGCGCATCCACGCCAACAAGCCGCAGCGGATCGCCCTGGTGGTGGGCACGCAGATCAACGGCGCCCCGCACGCCGGAACCTCGCTGGTGCAGTCGATGGCGTTTGCCACGGCCGCCCGGCTCCACGACCGCCACGGCCTGCCCGTGGAGGTCCGGTTCTCGGCACTTGACAACGCGCCCCACGAGATCGTCACCGACCCCGAATCGGGGAACCGCTATCAGCGGGCCTACGCCCACGCCCTCGGTACGGACGGCATCACCGGCCTGGTCGGCGCCCTCTACCGGCCCTTGTTCGACGCCCTGTCGGAGCGGCTGGGCGTGCCGTACGGCGTGGAGACCTACTCGCAGCAGCAGGCGACCGGCCTGTTCCGGGAGACGTGGCTGCGGGTGCTGCCGCGCCTGGACGCCGCAAGCCTCTGGCTGGCTCCCTCCACGGGAGTGCCGCACCTGCGGGTGCCCTGCCCGCAGTCCTGCGGGTGGGCGGAGAAGTACGCGCAGCGCACCCGTGTGGAACTCGCCGGCCGCGGCTTCGCCCGTGTGTCGGCGGTCTGCCTGCACCACGGCCCCTACGCGGCCACGATCACGCCCACCAGCGGCGGCTACCTCGACCTCGCCACGCTCTACCGGAACATGGTCAAGGAACTCGCCGCGCTCGCGGAGGCCGACGTCCTCCAGGTGATGGTCAAGGGCACCGACTGGATGCCCGGGAGCCTCCTGGTCGACGGCGCGCTTCAGGCCGTGGGCCTGACCCGTGGCCAACTGCCCGCTCGGCTGTTCTGCCCGATGATCGTCGCCGAGACGGGCGCCAAGCTCTCCAAGAGCCTCATCCGCTCCGGGGAGGCGGCGTTGCCCGCAGGCGCCGAACCCTGGATGCTCGACACCCGGAAGTGGCCCGGCACCGTGGGGGAGTTCGCGGACCGCCTGCTGAACCTGGCGGGACTGCTGCTGTCCCACCCCCGGCACTTCTTCCGCTCGTACTCGGCTGCGGAACTGGCGCGGCTGATGTCCGTACCCACAGGGAGCCCGACCACATGAGTCGCACCACCTCAGCCCGCGTCATCGAGCTGAACCTGTACCCCCAGTACTTCGACCTCGTGGCCACCGGCCGCAAGACCCGGGAAGTCCGGGTGAAGTACCCGAAGTTCGACGGCCTGGCCGTCGGTGACCTGATCCGGTTCGCCGTGAAGAACACCGACCGGTCATGCATGACGCGGGTGACACGGGTCGCCGAGTACGCCTCGTTCGAGGAACTCCTGGACGCCGAAGGGCCCTCCCAGGTGAACCCCGATGCGACCCGTGAGGAGCAACTGGCCAACATCCGGCGCATCTACCCGCCGGACAAGGAAGCGCTGGGGTGCCTGGCCATCGGTATCGAGCTGGTCGACTAACCCCACACACAAGGCCCCCGGCCGCCCCTCCACGGAGGGCGCGGCCGGGGGCCTTTTTGCGTTCCGGGGACGTCCACCTGATGCGCCACAGCGCACGAGGATTCGGCACCTGATGCGCTACACCGCATCTGGCCTCGTAGGAGGGCAGCCGGAATGCACCGGAAACGTGCCGTAAGCCGGGGCGGAACAGCGAGTTGCTCGCGACCTGGTGACCCTCGGCCCCAGTTGGCCAGACCGCTCCGCTGCGAGACGCCCGGTCAGCGCGTCCAGCCAGCCGCGCGCGCCTTCTCCAAAGCGCCGAGGAGCAGTAGGAGGGCCGCCCCTGCCCGGTGACCGTCCCGTATCAGGTACGGCTCGTACGGGCTGTAAGTGGTGTCCGGCTCAGAATGAGACCCCACCACGAACACGTCGGTGTAGACCTTCTTCTCGTTGTCGCTCACCTTGCCGACTTCGAGTCCCTTCTCATCCCAGACCTTGCCGTACTCGTTGACTCTCCCCCTGAGCATCCCCAACGTGTCGTAAACGCGCCCGGAGGCATCTACCGAGCCGACTTTGGATTCGGATGAGTCATACACGGAACCGGAGCGGTACCAGCCACTAACCATTCCCTTATCGTCGTAGATCTCGCCCATGGGCTGCTCCGTTCCGTTGAACGAGCCGCACAGCACATGAGTGGATGTACAGCCGCATTCCGGTGGGGTCTTGGAGGCGAACGAAATCCCCAACTTCCATTGCATCACCGCAGCCTGAGGAGTGCATCTGGGCTCAGGGCCAGCCCGGTCTGAGGGCATTCCCCCGGGCTGCGGGACGAGACAACCGGATGCACCGCCCGCTCGTTGGAGCAGTACCCCCGCCCCGGCATCGACACTGACGCCCTGCGGCACGTTTCCGGCGTATTCCGGCTGCCCTCCTCGTACGCGACACCGCATGTGGCCTGATGCGCTACAGCGCACGTAAAGAAGAACCCAACAACAAGAACCAACCCAAAACCTTTGCGGGGTGCGGAACGATTCCGACCTCGCGACTGTCGTCGCCTCGCGTGAGCCCGCGCGCGTAGGACGGTCTCACGAGTTCCACGCCGCCCCCCTCTCCGCAGGTCATAGCCCTGACGTCCGGTCTCACGAGCGGCCCGTCTTCCGCCGACACCGCAAGAGGCCGGAATGGGTTAAGGCGCCCGGCCGCTCCCGGCTGTCCCCGCATGGGACCGGCTGGGACGTCCGCCCGCACCCGAGCGAAGGAGGCCCCGTGGGCACCGCCGACGACGACGGCCCCGAGTGGCTGACGCGCGCCCAGTTCGCCGCCGCCCTCCAGGTTCACCCCAAGACCGTGTCCCGCTGGATCGCCGCCGACCGGGAGATGCGCGTACAGCGCCTCGGGCCCACCGGCCACCGCGTCCGCGTCCACCGATCCGAGCTGGAGCGCCGCCGCTCCGGCATGTCCCCAATTGGGGACACCACGGCGACCGCCTGACGTCGCCCGCGCGCTGTTCTGGGCCTGGCGCGCTGCACCACCCGGAGGCTGGCCACCGCGCCGCCTCCTGACGCCGATGGTTGAGGGCCTGGCGACACCCACGAGCACGGAGGCGCCCATGCCTGCCGTCGACCTCATCAGCCGACCGTCCGCCGGACCCGTCCCGGCCGCCTACCTCGGGCAGCTCGCCCGCGAGTGGGAGGCCACGATGCCGGCCGTCCTGCTGCGCTCCCGGTTCCTCGGGCTGCTGTACGTCTTGTCCAGGACCTCGCCCGCGGTGCCTGCCTGCGCACCGAGGACGCCGTGCGCTACCTCGCCGCCGCCGTCGCGGCCGGGGTCGTCGTACGCCGGTCTCCCGACGTGCTCACCCTCACGCCCTCCGCCGTCCCCGACTGGACGGCCGCCGTCGACCACCTCACCGCCCCACCGACCCGAGAGGACACCCCGTGAAGGCCAGCAAGCCCACCGCCGCCGACAGCATCGCCGGAAGCCGTAGCCCCGAGGACAACCGGTGCTGGCTGTGCGCCGCCCCCGGCATCCCGGAACGCACGCTGCGCGCCGACGTCCACGTATCCGGGCACCTCTGCCTGCGCTGCTGGGACCTCCAGCCGCGCGGCCGCAACTCGTGGTGCCGGGCCGCCTCCGCCCTGTACGTCGCCCTCGGGCTGCCCCGGTCCTGGCATGACACCGGTTACCGCGCCGGGTGGCTGGAGACCACCGCGAAGCGCTACGGCGTCACCGCCTGGCACGACGTCCCCCGGGCCACGGAGCCCCCGGCCGAGCCGTTCGGCTGGATCGCCCCGGACGTCCTGGAGGCCGCGGCCGCCGACCTCGCCCGCCAGGAGGAGGCGTTCGAGCAGGCCCGCATCCCTCCGTCCGCTCACGCCACGGGAAAGGCCGGCCACCGGTGACCCCTCCCCGCTCCCGGCCCGGCGAGGAGCTACAGAAGGGCTACGGAAGTACTGCAAAAACGCTGACTTTTGTTAACCCTCGCGCGGGCCGGGCCTCCGTACCGCTACACATCCGTGCAGGTCACGACCGGTGAGCCTGTATACGCCCCTGACCCCGAGTGCCAGACCCCACCGGAGGCCCGCCCCATGGCGTCCAAGCCGCTGACCACCCGCGTCTCCCCGGCCGTCCATGAGGCCCTGACCGCGCTCGCCGCCCGCCGCCGCATGTCCCTCGCCGCGACGGCCTCCGACCTGCTGAGTGCCGCCGTCGCCGACGAGGACGGCACACCGCCCCCACCGGACGGCGAACTGACCGCTGCCGTACTGCGCGCCCTGGAGGAGGTCACCGCACCCGCCGCCGTGATGCACCGGGAGGTCGCCCTACAGATGGCCCGGATCATCGAGCGCGACGGACGCGGCGCCACGGGTGCAGCGCGACGACTCATGGAGGCCGCCGACAAGGCCCTCCACCTCCAGGAGCGCGCGGACCGGCCCCTCGACCCCGCCATGGGCACCCTCCTGGCCGGACTCTTCCCGGGCCTGTAGGGACGGCCGGGAGGCCCTTCCCGGACACTCCCGGCCCCTCTACACCCCGGAAACCGCCCCTTCCCGCCCACACCCCACCGCCCCACGACCAGGCCCTTTCGCACGCTGAGCGTTCGCTCACTAGGTGACAAGGGATGCGAACAAGGACAACGACCACCAGGAGGAGCCCATGGCGTCCGCTGCCCAGCTCGCCGCCCGTCCCGTCGTCCCGCGCCTGCCTGACGGCACGTACGCCGTCCGCGACCCCCACCACCCGGAGGTGACCACCCTGTGGCGCGTCGACGGGGGCAAGCTGCACCCGTGGCCGCTGCGGCAGCGCTGGGCGCCCCGGCCGCCGAAAGCCGACCCGTCCGTCCCGCCCGAGGAGCGCCGGGCCCGCCGTGAGCGCTGGTACGCAGAGGTCTACTGGCCGTGGAAGCTCGCAATCGCCGAGGAGATCCGCCGCGCGCCCCTCACCGCGGGCGACCTGTTCGAGCGCCTGGTGCCCGAGCACGAGCGGCCCCGGGCCGTGTTCGCCGCCATCCTGGACGGCCGCCCTACGCGCGAGGAGCTGGACGAGGCGGAGCGCCAGGAGGAGGCCGACCGGGACCACCTGCGCACGGTCGCGGTCCTGGCGGCCGCCGGCCTCCCGTACCGGCACATCGCCCGGGCCTACCGGGTGTCGACGTCGACCGCGTGGCGCTGGGCGCAGCGCGGCACGGAGCTATGGCACCGGAAGGGCAGCCCCGAGGCCCTGGCGGCCGCTCTCGCCGCCCTGCCACCCCTGGACGACCTCAAGGCCCGGACCGCCCGCCCGACCGTCCCCACGGCGCGACAAGAGACGCCCGAGGACCCGCAGGACCGGCCGCTGCCCGAGGACACCGACGAGGCGTTCACCGCATGGGCAGAGGCCCGCTTCGGCGTTGACCCGGCGGACCTGGCGGAGTTGCTGGACGTCGCGGCCGCCGACGACTTGACCGAGCTGGAGACCGTGGCCGCCCTCGACGTCGACCAGCTCGCCGCGCTCCTGGACGACCTCCCCGACGAGGACCTCGGAGCCTGACCGGCCGCGCCACAAGACGCGCCGCACCCTCGGGCCTGTACGTCAACGTGATGACGTACAGGCCCGAGGGATGACGTACGCGGCGAGCACGGCCTCGCCCCCGCCAGAACCGCGCACGCGGTCAGCGCGAGCACGGCAACCAGAGCGTGCCGTACGCCGCGGAGGGTCTCGCGGATCGGGCACCTCGGCCAGCCGCTCCAGCAGGCGCGGGACCTCGTCGGATATGACCTCAGGATGCTCGCGGAGCTGGTCAAGGGCAGACGGGATCAGCGATGATGCGTCGGCAGGCACGGTCTTCCAGTCGGATCACGGAGCGTAGAGAACTCCATGATCTTGGAAGCCGTGCCTGTCGCGTTCCAGAGCACACCAGCAAGCTGACAGAACGTCATGACCCGGTCGTCACACGACTACGTCGAAGCCCTGGGGGATCGACCGGTTGGAGTCGGTTCTACGGCGATGTCGGCGCCGGCTCTGCGGTGCCGGTGCTCGGCTCCTTGATCACGAGCGGGTGCAGCTCCCACGCGTCGACCGCGAACCCGAGGCGGGTACCCGGTGCGCTGCGGGCCTCAAGTCGCCACGGGCCTTGCCCTGTGGGATAGCAGCGCAGGGTGAGGACCTGGCCGGTGGTGATCAGGAAGATTTCGACGATGGAGTGGTCGACGACCACGCGCAGGTCGACCGGCTGACCAGAGGGGCAGGGCATCCGGTACGAGCCGCCGCGGGCCCGGTTGTCCAGTGAGGCGTGGTCGCGGTCGACGACCAGTTCGCCCGCATCGGTATCGACGCGGATGTCGAGGTACTCCGAGCCGTCCGGGGTGGTGAGCAGCCGCAGACCGGCGTTTCCGGTCGGCTCCAGACAGGCCGTCAGGTCGAAAGCGCGGCCCACGCTGCCGAGGTCCACCGGCTGCGGGCCGTGCGTCGCGCCTTCGGCGTGGATGGTGTGCTCGCCGCGCAGGGCGAGCAGTTCGGTGGCGGGCTGCTGGCGCAGTGTGCCGTCGTCGTGGACGTGGATCTCGCGGGGCAGGGTGAGGACCCCGGCCCATCCGTCCGCGACGGCCCAGGCTTCGTCGCGGGCTTCCCATGACCAGCCCCACAGCAGCCACCGGTCGCCCGGTGCCCGCAGCAGGGCGGGCGCGTAGCAGTCGGGGCCGTGGTCGGCGGGTACCGCTGGGCCGGCCTCGAAGTGGCCGTCATGCTCTTCGCCGATCAGGGCTGTGACGCGCATCGGGCCGGTGGGTTCGGTCCAGGTGCTGAAGATGAGGGCGCCGGGTCCGTCGGCTGCCGGGAGGTATTGGGGGCATTCCCAGCCATCGCCGGTGAGCTCCTCGGTGCCGCCGACGGGCTCTGGACGGCGGGCTGCGAAGGGCCCCCGGTAGGTCCAGTTCTCCAGGTCGGGTGAGTCGTAGAGAAGGGCGGCGGCGCGGCCGTCCGCGAGGGCGGCGCCGACCAGCATCCGCCAGCCGTCGCCGTCCTGCCAGACGTACGGGTCGCGGTACATGGTGCAGCCCTCGGGCAGCTCGGGGATGAGTAGTTCGCCGCGCGGGCGGAAGCTGTTGCCGCCGTCGTGGGAGACGGCGCAGGTGACCGGCTGGTGCTGGAACGAGCGGTCCTCGCGGTGCGCGGAGTAGAAGGCGACCAGCCGGTCGCCGTCGGAGACGGCGTTGCCGGAGAAGCAGCCGTCGGCGTCCACGCCACTGGGGGTCGGGGACAGGGCGATCGGCAGCGGCTCCCAGGTCAGCAGGTCGGGGCTGCGGAAGTGGCCCCAGTGCATGTTCGCGTGGGTCGCGCCGTACGGGTTGTACTGGTAGCACACGTGGTAGTGGCCGTCGTGGAAGACCAGCCCGTTGGGGTCGTTGATCCAGTTGCGGGGCGGCCGCAGGTGCGCCACGGGGCGGTGCGGATGGCGGGGTGTGGTGGACACACGCGTGCCTTTCGGTGTTTCAGATGGAACCCGCCCCGCCGGCCCTCGATTTGGCGGGGCAGCAGGCCGGCGGGGCGGGGGTCTTCGAGCCCGTATGCGGGCTACAGGTTCAGATACGGGGTTCAGGTCCCGATGCGGAATCCCGCGCTCAGCTGCTGCTCCCGCCGTGAGCTGGGGCCGACGCGGAGCATGAACTCACCCGGTTCGACCACTCGGCGGTTGTCCGCGGTGACGAGTGAGCAGTGAGTGGCCGGGATGTTGATGGTGGCGTCCAGGCTTTCGCCGGGAGGGATTTCGACCTGGGTGAAACCCTTCAGCTCCTGCTCGGCCCAGGTGACGCTGGTGGTCAGGTCGCTGATGTACGCCTGGACCGTTTCCAGGGCCGGACGGTCCCCGCTGTTGGTCAGTCGTACCGTGGCGTCGACGGTGCCGTCGGCCGAGACGTCCGGGTCGTGCACGACGAGGTCGGAGTAGGTGACGGTGGTGTAGGTGAGGCCCTCGCCGAACGCGAATAGGGGGTCTTGGGTGAGGTCCGCGTAGCGGCTTCCGTGCTGGCCTCGCACCTGGTTGTAGAAGACCGGTTGCTGTCCGACGTGGCGTGCGAACGACAGTGGGAGTCGGCCGCTGGGTTCGATGAGTCCGAGGAGGAGTTCGGCGATGGCGCGGCCACCGCGCATGCCCGGGTTGAACGCCTCGATGAGGGCTGCCGCGTTCAGTGCCGACTCGGGGAGGGTGCTCGGCTTGGACTGGGCGAGTACGACGATCATGGGTGTGCCGGTGGCGGCGACCGCGTCCAGCAACGCGATCTGGCCCCCTTGGAGGTCGAGCGTGGCCGTCGAGCGCACCTCGCCGGTGAGGGCGATGGTGTCTCCCACGACCACGACGGCGTAGTCGGCGGCCGCTGCTGTGGCGACAGCCTCTCGAAGCTGCGCATGGTCGACCGGGGCGGGGGTGAAAACGGGCGGCAGTGGCTGGCCGTCGGGCCCGGTGGACCATTCGGGGGCATGGGCGGGGCTTGCTATGTCGGCTCCGCGTGCGTGCGTGACGGTCCAGTCGGCGGGTGCGATGGCGCGAAGGCCGTCGAGCACCGTCTCCACCGTCTCGCGTGGATGTCCGTCGGGCATCCACGGGACCTGACCGGTGGCGCCCGCCCAGTCGCCGAGCATGGCTTGCGGGCTGTCGGCGTTGGGGCCGATGACCGCGATCGTCCGCGCTGTGCCTTGGCTCGCGGCGCGGCCGGTTCCGTCCGAGGTCAGCCCGCCTTCGAGGGGCAGGATCCCCGCGTTGCGCAGCAGTACCAGGGAGCGCCGGGCGGTCTCGAGGTTGAGGTCGGCGTGTGCGCGGCAGCCGATCACCTGCGCCTGCCGCTCGGGGTCGGGGGTGCGGGGGTCCTCGAAGAGCCCGAGCTCGAACTTCAGCCGCAGAACCCGCCGTACCGCGTCATCGATCTGTTTCTCGTCGACCAGGCCGCGGGCGACCGCCTCTTGCGCGCCCTCGAAGAACTGCGGCGTGGCCATGATGAGGTCGTTCCCGGAGTTGACGGCGACCGCCGCCGCCTCGGCGTAGTCGGCGCAGGTGCGCTGGTCGTAGACCATCCGGCCGACGTTGTCCCAGTCGGTCACCAGCGTCCCGGTGAAGCCCCACTCGCCCTTGAGCACATCGTTGATCAGCCACTGATTCGCGGTGATGGGTACACCGTCGATCGACTGGTACCCGAGCATGAAGCCGCGGCAGCCGGCCCGGGCCGCCCGCTCGAACGGGGGCAGGAACCACGAGCGCAGCTTGCGCGGGCTGAGATCGGCTTCGCTCGCGTCGCGCCCGCCCAGGGTTTCGGAGTAGCCCGCGAAGTGCTTGGCGTATGCCAGCACGGCTGTCGGGTCGCTGAGGCCCTCGCCCTGGTAGCCGCGCACCATTGCCGCGCCGAGTTCGCCGATCAGGAAGGGGTCCTCGCCGAACGTCTCGTTGATCCGGCCCCAGCGCAGGTCCCGGGTGATGCACAGGACCGGGGAGAACGTCCCGTGGATTCCGGTCGCCGCGATTTCGGTCGCGGACGCCCGGGCCACCCGGTGGAGCAGAGCGGGATCCCAGGTGCAGGCCATGGCCAGCTGGGTCGGGAAGATGGTCGCGCCGGGCCAGAACGAGTGGCCGTGGATGGCGTCGTCGGCTGTCAGCAGCGGAATGCCGAGCCGTGTCCGCTGGGCCATTTTCATGGCCTCGGGCATCCGTTCGGGAGTCACATGCAGAACGGACCCGGCCAGCTTGGCCGACAGGATGTCCACCAGGTCCCCGTGTTGGGCGTCGAGCATCAGCAACTGCCCGACCTTCTCCGGCAGGGTCATCCGGGACAGCAAGTCGTCGATTCTCGCTTCCACGGCCGCTTCCGGATCCAGGTACACGGCAGAGTGGACCGGCTGTCCCACGGTGTTCTCCAAGAGATGAGTCGTCACAGATCAGAGAGTTGATGGGCGACGCGAGTGCCTCGTCGCGCGCACGCTGCCGCCCTGCGCGGCGGGGCTCGCGCGCTGCCTGCCCGCCGCCCCGGACGGAACCGGGGCGGCAGGGGGCGGTGCGGTGGGAGTAGGGGTGTCACTTCAGGCCGGTGGTGGCGATGCCGGCGACGAAGCGGCGCTGGAAGAGGAGGAAGACGATCATCACCGGGAGCAGGACGACGACGGCGCCGGCGAGGAGGATGCCGTAGCGGGTGAAGTCCTGTCCGCCGCTGGCCAGGGCAAGGCCGACCGGCAGGGTGTACTGGTCCTCGTTCTGGGCCACGACCAGCGGCCACAGGAAGTTGTTCCAGGAGCCGAGGAACGTGATGATCCCGAGGGCGGCGAGGCCCGGTGTGGTCAGCGGCAGGATGATCTTCCAGAAGATCGCCAGTTCACGGCAGCCGTCCACGCGGGCGGCGTCGATCAGCTCGTCGGGCAGGGAGGAGATGAACTGCCGCATCAGGAACACCCCGAGGGGGGTGACCAGGTACGGCAGGATCAGCCCGAGCAGGGAGCCCGCCAGTCCCAGGTTGGACACCACGACATACAGCGGCACGAACGTGACCAGGGGCGGCACCATGAGCGTGCCCATGACCAGAGCGAAGACGCCGCGCCGGCCGCGGAACTCCAGCTTGGCCAGGGCGTAACCCAGCATCGAACAGAAAAGCAGGTTCCCGGCGGTGACGACCACAGCCACGATCACGGAGTTGACGAACATGCCAGTGAAGTCGAGCCTGCTGAACAGTGCCCGGTAGTTCTCCAGCGTGGGCGCTGTGGGAATCAGGACGGGCGGCACCTTGCGGATGTCGGCCTCGGGCTTGAAGGCGCCGGACAGCATCCACAGAAACGGGGCGATCATCAGCAGCAGAGCGCCGGTGAGCGGCACGTACAGCCAGGGCTGGCCCCAGGTCTGCCGGATGCGGCGACGCCTGATGGCCCGGTCGGCATCCGGTTGTTTCCGAAGGGTGGAGAGGGTGCTCATGAGGTATCAGTCCTTGTCTCGCAGCATCCGGAACTGCAGGAGGGTCAGCGCGACGATGAGGACGAAGACGACGTAGCCGGCGGCCGACGCCATGTCGTAGTTGCCGTTGCCGAACTGCTGATACGCGTACATCGTGGCCGACAGGGTCGAGTCCAGCGGACCGCCCTGGGTCATCACGTACGGCTCGTCGAAAAACTGCAGATAGCCCACGCCCATGATCACGGCATTCAGCAGCAGCGCCGGGCGCAGCAGCGGGAAAGTAACCCTCCAGAACCGCTGCCAGGCACCGGCCCCGTCGAGTTCAGCCGCCTCCATCAGGGAGTGGGGCACGGACTGCAGACCCGCCAGCATGATGATCATGACGGTGCCGAGGTTGCGCCACACCGCCATCACGATCATGACGGGCAGGGCGAACCGGGTGTCCGCCAGCCAGGCAGGCCCGTCGATCCCGACCCAGCCCAGGGCGGTGTTCACCAGCCCCGCCTGTGGATCAAGAAGCGTCTTCCACACCACGGCGACGGCCACGACGCTGGTGATCACCGGCAGGTAGAAGCCGACCCGGAAGACGGCACGGAAGCGGCGGATGCCGCGGTCGAGGGCGACCGCCGCGGCGAGCCCGGCGGCCAGCGTCAGAGGCAGACCCACCACGACGAACACGGCCGTGTTGCGCAGGGCGTGAACGAACTGCTCGTCCTGGAAGAGCCGCACGTAGTTGTCGAAGCCGGTGAACGACACGTTCAGCGGGGTGCGCAGGTCGGCGCTCTGGGTGTCGGTCAGGCTCATCAGCAGCGACCACACCACCGGCAGCAGCATGAAGGCCGCGAACAGGGCGAGGAAGGGGGCGGCGAGAATCCAGGCGGCCCGGGTCTGCCTGCCGCGCGCCGTGCTCCGGAGCGTTTGCTGCGGCCCTGCGGTGCTCGGCTCGTGGGTGTCGCCCCGCCCGGGAAGCGTTTTCGTGGACATGGATGTCATCCGTCCCTACGAGGGGTGCTCACGCCGCGGCGCTCAGCGGCCGGTGCCGATGGAGGTGGCCTTGGACTGCAGCGCCTGCTGCACCTGAGCGACCGTGGCCTTGCCGAGGGACAGCCTCTCCAACTGGGAGTCGACTGCGTCAGCGATCTGCTGCCAGGTGCTGATGGCGGGCGGCGCCTTGCTGACCTTGAGCTGCTCGGCGAACGCCTTCATGTTCTCGTCGTTACTCAGCTTCGCCTCGTCCCACGCGGTGGGCGAGGGCGGAATGTTGCCGGTGGCCTTGGCATAGGCCGCGAGGTTGGCCGGTTCGGTGAGGAACCGGGCGAACTTCCATGCCGCGTCGGCGTTCTTGGCGTCCTTGAACACCGCCAGGTCGCTGCCGCCGGCGAACCCGGCGGGCTGCTTGGAGTACGGCAGTGGCGCGGTCTTCCACGTGCCGTCCAGCTTCGGGGCGTCGTTGTGGAGGCTGCCGCCGACCCACGGGCCCTCCTGGTAGGTGGCGATCTGGCCGGCCTGGAACGCCGGCATGCTTTCCGTCTTGTCGGTCGGTGCCAGGCCCTGCTTGGGGATGCTCGCGTAGTACTCCAGCGCCTTGGCGACCTCGGGCGAGTCGAAGGTGAACTTCCCGGTCTTGGCGTCGTAGATGTCACCGCCCTGCTGCCAGACCAGCGGCAGCCAGAAGATCCAGGAGTTGAAGCCGATGTTCCACCCGGTTGAGTAGCGCAGCTTGGGATTCTGCTTGCCGGCGGTGGCCTGGATGGTCTTCAGGTCCTTCAGGTACCCGCTCCAGTCCGTGGCCGGGGCGCCCTTGATGCCGGCCTTCTCGGTCAGGTCGGTGCGGTAGTAGACCACCATGGTGTTCGCGATGAACGGCACACCGTAGGACGTGTCCTTGTACTTGGTGGTGTCCCACTGGCCGGGGTAGAAGCTTGAGGACTTGATCGACGCCGGGGCGGCCTGGAAGCCGTTCATGGCGGCCATCTCGGCCATCCAGGTGGTGCCGATCACGGACATGTCCGGTGTGTTGCCACCAGCGATCGCGGTGGTCAGCTTGTCGTGGGCGGAGGCCCACGGGACGGAAGTGATCTTGACGTGGGCGTCCGGGTTCTCCTGCTCGAACTTTTTGGCCAGGTTCTTCAGGGCGGGGTCGGTGTCACCCATGGACCACATGACCACCGTCCCCTTGGCCTTGCCCGCGGCAATCTCGGCGGGTGCGTCCTTGCCGGGGCCGGAATCCTCGCTCCGGCCGCAACCGGTGGCCACCAGGGCGGCCGTGACGGTGACGCACAGGATCTGGACGGTTCTGACAGCGTGACGGGTGGTGATACGCATGATGCGGCTCCTTGCCGTTGGGCGATACAGGCGCGGGGGGCTAAGGGTGAGAGCGGGCGGACGCCCGGATGGCCGGCGCACGGGTGGGGACCGTTTGCGCTGACAGCGACATCGGCGGTCAGTCGCAGGGCGCGGCTGGAGCATCCGACGCGGACTGGGTAGGGGCCGGGCGGGGTGGGCCAGGCGCGCCGTTCGGTGTCCCGGATCGGGAACGCGCGAGCGGAAGGGTGCATGTGGGCGGTGCCGCATGAACGCGTGTGCAGCCGCCATGGTTGCGAGGAAGGCGAGGCCGAAGTGTGTCGCCGAGGTTTCAAGGAGACGGGGGGCGGTGCGTCACAGGCGACGCACCGCCCGGCTGCGAGGTGCCATCACGTACGCATCGTGATGACGTCGCGTCAGTTCGAGCTCGGCTCTAACGTCGAGCCACGGATCACGAGGCTGGTGGGAATGATGCGCGAGGGGGCGGCCTCGGGTGATCTGCGCACGTGGTCGAGCAGCAGACGCGCCGCTGCCTCACCCATCTCCCGCATCGGCTGGCGGATGGTGGTCAATGCGGGATAGGTGTACGACGCCACCTCGACGTCATCGAACCCCACCACGGCGACATCCCGCGGAATCTTGAGGCCGGCCTCGTGCAAGGCCGCGAGCACGCCGGCCGCCGAGGGGTCGTTGTGCCCGAAGACCGCGTCGAACTCCACGCCGTCCGCGAGAGCTTGCGCCACCGCGCTCCGGGCTGTGTCGAACAAGAAGTCACCGCCGATGATGCTGCGCGGTTCGAGCTCGATCCCGGCCTGCGCATAGACGTCGACGAAGCCGCCCAACCGTTCCTGAGTACAGCCGTACTCATCAGGACCGGTCACCACCAGAGGGCGACGGCGACCGAGGTCCAGCAGGTGGCGCGCCGCCTGCTCACCGCCCTCCCGGTTGGTGGTGGCCACATAGGGGAATCCCGGCCGCTGGAAGCGGTCGTCTATCAGCACCACCGGCAGTCCGGCCTCGTGCAGTTCCGTGATGGCCGCCAGGGCCCCCTCGGGCTCTATCACCAGCAGCCCGTCGAACGACTTGGCAGCGACCTGCAGGCCCAGCCTGCGCAGTGACTCCTCACCGCCGTTCACGGTCAGCATCCGCAGCCCGAAGCCCTCGGCCTCCAGCGTCTCGACGACCGCCTGCACGATGCCGGCCCAGACCCATGCCAGGTCAGGGACCAGCATGCCGATCATCTGTGTCGTGCCGCGTGCCAGCCCCACGGCCCCCGCGCTCGGCACATAGCCGAGCTCCGAGATCGCCTTGCGGACCTTCGAGACGGTGTCCTCGCTGATCTCGCCCTTGGCGTTCAGCACCCGCGAGACCGTCGTCTTGCTGACGCCGGCCCGCGTGGCCACGTCGGCGATAGTGACTCCCATGTCACCTCCCCTCCCTTTCTGCAGAGGCGGAAGACTTCCCTCCCGCGCCGAAGGGACGATCGTACAGAGACCCGTGTAACCGGTACCGGAAGCAGTCCCGGAACCGGTTTCGGTACCGGTTCCGGAAGTGAAGCACCGAGAGGCCCCACCGGTCAACACCCCGGAAACAACTCGTTAACGCAGCCGATCTCGGTCTCGCGCGAGGCCGCGGAAGCCTGCCGATTGCCACTCAAGCAACCGCTCTGACCTGCGCGGTTACCTACTCCCACCCACCATGGCCGAGCTCATTGGTGCGGCTGCCGGCCGCTGACGATGCCCGACGGACCGCAGACCCGACCCCGGAGCAATCGCGCCCGCACCGTTGACGCACTTGCCCTTCATAATCGGGCACTCGCTGTCATCGATGACATTCGTCGTCGCTGACACCCCAGGGGCTTCGTTGTAGTCGGCTTACATCCGTTTTGTGATCACGCGAGGCCGAGGATCGCGAGAGGGCGGCGGGCGTCACGTGCGTTGTGGCGGAGGGCGGCGGCGATGTTCCTGACACCGCCCAGCCGGAGGGCGCCTATGGCGAGGTTGCGCCAGGTCGCCATGGCCCGGGGAGCGTTCCCGGTCCGCAGTTGCGAGGCGTCCTCGGCGAAGGTGGTGTCGCGGACGTGGTGCAGGGCCTCGATCTTCCAGTGGTCCCGGATCAGCTTCGCGAGCTGGGTCGGGGTGGCCTGCTCGGCGGTCAGGCTGGTGACCGCATAGACGGTGGCGATGGTGACCTTGCCGGTCTGGCGGCGGTGTACGAGATCCCCTCAGCGCCGCGAGTTCGCGGGCGGCCCTCTTGGTGTGCTTGTCGTCGGTCATGACCGGTCGCTCTCCCGGCGGGTGGACCCCGCGCGTTCCCCGCCGTGGCGTCGGTGGCCAACGGAAGGTGTTCGGGGCGGTGCTGACGTCACGTGAGGCTCACGGCCCCTTGTCCTCGGTCACCGCTGCGGCGTGGGCGCGTACGGCTCGGAGTCCGGCCGACGTGGCGGCCGCGACCACCGTAGCGAGAGCCGGGCGGTGCTGTACGTGAACCGGTTGACGTACGGCGCGCATCGGGTGTTGCGATCTGCTTCGGTCCGTTGCGGTGCGTTTCGGTCCGCTACATGTCTAGCGTCGGATAACCTCTCCTTATCCGACGCGACAGAACGGGACGTATCGATCCCGTCGAGACGAGCGTCGGCGAAGGGGGAAACCCAGACGTGAGCACGCACCCTGACCTGCCCGACACCCTGGTCCACTTCACCGGTCGGCCCCGCGGGCAGACAGATCTCCCGCCGGACTTTGCGCAGGGCACGCCGGAGCAGCGCCTGGTGAGCATCCTGCACAGCGGGACCCTGCGCGGGGCCACGACCTTCGGGACCGACGCCCCGGTGATCTGCTTCAGCGAGGCGACCGAGGACGCCCGCCGCACCATGCTCCGCGACGGGGCGGGGGCGCGGGGCCCCTACGCTCCGTGGGGCCTCGTGCTCGACCGCCAGCAGCTCATAGGCGCCGGCGCCCGGCCCGTCCTCCACGTCTCCCGCGAGGAGCGCGCCGAGATGCAGGCCGGCATGCCCCGGCAGACGTACAACCGCTGTGTCGCCTACGAGCCGGATCCCGCGCGGGGGCGCTCGGACTGGCTGCACGAACGAGAGTGGCGGATCTGCTTCGAGGCCGGGAACGAACCCGTGCTGCCCATCACCCCGCAGCCCGTCGTCGAGGCCGGAGAAGCGGTGTCCTTCACGCCCCACCTCGTCGTCGGCGTCATCGTCGGCACCCTGGGCTGGACGCCGCCGCTCCGAGACCGGAGCACCGAGGAGATGACCTCCAGCTTCGTGACCTCGATACAGGCCGTGCGGCGCGCCATGACGGAGAGGAGCGACCTGTCGTGGTCGCGCGTGACGGTGAACTCGCGCAGCATCGGTTTCGCCCGGCCCGCAAACGGCCTGGCCCGCTGGTACTGGAACGGCGCGGAGCTCGTGCCGGACGGCGTCATCGACATCCAGGCTCAGGAATGGGAGACCACGATGCGCTGGGGCGGCACCCTGCCCGGGTTCAGTGTCACCCTCGACCCTGAAGAGGGCTGGGAGGAACTGCGCGGTGACGGCCGTGTCTGAGCACCTGTCAGGAGACGCCGCCGCGCCTCTCGTTCCGGCCGCCTCCGAGGAGCGGCCCGCCCTAGTCGTCCAGTGGGCGCAGCGCCACGGCGTGGAGGTCGCCCAGCGTCTCGCGGACGCGGAGGACTTCGCCGACGAGGTGCAGCGCCGACTGCGGCCGGCGAACACGACGGACACGTACGCGAAAGCCTGGCGTGTCTGGGAGCGATTCTGCGCCGCCCAGGGGTTCCCAGAGTTGCAGGCCACGCGCGGCGCCTTGGTGGCGTTCGTGGTGTGGCTGCTGGACCGGGGCAAGGCGAACGGGGAGGGTTACGCCGCGTCGTCGGCCGGGACGATCCTCGCCGGGGCCGTCGTGGAGCTGCGTCGCCGTGGCGCGGAGGTGAGCCGGGACGACCAGGCGCAGGCCCGGGCGACGATGGAGGCGGCCGCCGTGGAGCTGCTCAAGGCCGGCGAGCGGCGCGGCCGGGGACAGGCGGCGGCCGCCGAGGTGCCCGACCTGTACCGCGTGGTGCAGGCCTGCCCGGACACCCTCGCCGGAGCCCGGGACAAGGCGCTTATCCTGACCGGCTTCCACTACGCCTCACGCGCCCAGGACCCCGCCGGCCTCCTGGCCGGGGACGTCGCTCTGACACCGCGAGGCATGGTCGTGTCGGTACTCACCGGCAAGACCAAGCACAGCGTCCGCGACGCGAAGATCAACCGTCAGGGCGACCCGGAGATCTGTCCGGTGGAGGCGTGGACGGTGTATAGGGCGCGTCTTGCCGCCGAGGCTCCGCCACGCTGGTCGGAGCCGACCGCGCCCGCGTTTGTCGGCGTCGACCGGCACGGCAACGTCACCGGCGGCATGGTCCCGGACTCCGTGACCCGGGCCGTGAAGCGGATCAGCGCACGCGCAGGCGTCCCCCTCGCCTGGACCGGCCACTCCCTCCGCATCGGCCTGGCGACAACCGCCCGCAAGCGCGGGAAGGATGCCGTGGCGATCGCCGACCAGGGCGGATGGGCCCGCCACTCCCGTTCCATGAACGGCTACTTCCAGCGGGTTGACGGTTGGGAGGACAACGCCACCGCTGGTCTCACCTGACCACTCTCCCCGGAGCAGACCGGAGGCCCCATGGGGCGCACGATTCACGAGGACATCGCAGAGGACGAGTTGGCCGACATGCTGGCCGACCCCGATCAGGCGGAGCACCTACAGACTTGTGGCCTCCGGCCTTCGGGAGGGACGTTTCCCCCGCTGGCTCGCCGCCATGGTCGGGCAGACGCCGGCGCGGTCAGGGCCTTGGCCGTCACATCAGGTCGCCGCGTTCGTGCGCGTCATGACCGGGCTCGCCTACGGCAAGGTTGCCCGCCGTCGCATCCGGGTGGGTGCGTCACCCGGAGCGGACGCCGACCGAGTGGGTAACGCCGCTCGCCTCCGGGGGCTCCCTCTGCCGTTCGTGGCGCACCTGGACCTGACCCAAAACGGGGCCGACAGCGACGGCTCGCTGGAGTGGACGGAGCCGATCACCGCGTGGCGCAGCACGGTCGTTCCCGTCCTGGGCGCGCACGTGTTGCACGGAGCGATTCAAGCGCCGTTCGAGGTGCGCCCGTTCTCGGTCCCGCTGGAGGTCGGGTACACCCTGCCGAGCCGCACGTTCGCGCACCTACTCACCGAGGGCGCTGTGGCCCGCTGGCCGTACGGCGAGGACGAGATCCACCTTCTGGTCGACATGGAGCGCGCAGGGCTGCACATGGGCACGCGTCCACTCCCGGCCGACGTACAGCCGATGCGGGTGCTGTAGGCGCTCTGGAACCGGCAGGGGCCCGCGGTTCCGGCCGCGGGCACGTCTGCGATCAGCTCTGGTTCTCGTACCACTTCACTAGGCGCTGGTAGACCGGGTCAGATCCCGTGTTCGGCGGCACGTAGTAGCAGGCGTCGCAACAGGTCTTCACCCACGCCATACCACCCCAGTCCAGTCCGACCCAGACGACGCGCTTGCGACCCGGAGACGGGCATGTCTGGCAGGTGACGGAGGCTTCCCCGATGGCCCTGTGGATCACAGCGCGGACCTCGGGGGCCGCGTCATAGGGCACGTACTTCCAGCACAGGTCGCCGTACTTCTCTTCCCAGAGCGGTCGGGGGCAGCCGGGCCACACCTCGCGCAGCTCGCGCTCCGCCCGTCGGATGATGGGCGCCCATCCCGCGCCCTCCGTGCTGAACATGGCGTGCTCAACGGCGGGTCGCCGCATGGTGGGGCGGGTTTCGGCTCGGAGGGCGGTCGTGTACTTCTCGCCGGTCGCGGCCTGTCGTTGACGGGCCCGCTGTGCGGCGGTCGACGGGTTCTTCTTCGGCACCTTTGACGCTCGCTCCTGGCGGTCCCCACGCTCCCGCCGGACGAGGAAGGCCGGGGGTGCGGGCTCCCGCAGGAGCCTTGGCCGGTCGATCACCTGTGGCGTGGGCGCGGGGTGTCGGCGGGCGGCGTACGCATCTTGCCGGGCGAGAGCTTACCGCAATGCAGACGTGGCGCGAGATAACTCTGCGGGGCCTCTGCATGTTCCTGGGGAGCCGCTCTCTCGATCGAGCACCCCTGACCGCGGTCGCTTTCAGCGCCGTCGCTGTACCGGTGCTCCCCAAGATCGAGGCCCTGCCTGCGTTACCGAGGCGGTCGGTTCGCTGGTGCCTCGCGATGCACGCTTTGGCGCGGATCTATGACGCTATTGGGTTCTCAGACTGCAACCTTCCGGTCTGAATACCGACATTGAGGCGGCGTCACCGCGCATTGACCTGCCGTTTCGGTGGGTCAGGGTCCTACATGGTGGTGTTGGTGGTCTGGATCTCCCAGTGCCTCCGGCACCGGTGACGAGGGGGTGCGGGAGTAGCGCTCGCAGTTCGTCCGGACCACGGGGCTGGAGGCATTCTCTTCACGGGGGCACCGCCTGGGTGCCGGCGGAGGAGAACGAGGCCATGGTCCAACGTGTGATGACCCGGGAAGAGTCGATCGAGTACTTGTTGCAGCGCTCCGGACGCAAGGACGGAGTGTTCCCGATACGCCGGGAGTTCGTCCAGAAGAGCCACATCAAGAGTCTGCCCGGAGATCCCAGCACCGGGCCGGGGCCCCTGTCCAAGCTGTTGCGGGCCCCCCACGCCCTGGAGCTCCTGCTACTGGTCTACGCCGTCACCACCGGCAGGGACTTCGGCGTCACCGAGCGCTCGCAGCTCTGGGCGCGGGCGGCTGGCATCTACATGCGTCCCGATAAAGGGGCGAGCGTGGCCGTCTCCCGGCAGTGGGAGCACCTGGAGAAGTTGGGCCTGATCGAACGGAGGCAGCACGGTCGCTTCAAGCGCATCGTCAAGCGCCACGAGATCGGACGGGTCGCCGGCATCACGTTGCCCTACACCGTCCCGACCGGCGCCAAGAGCGATGTCTACTTCCGGGTCCCCTTCGCCTACTGGCGCGAGGACTGGCATTTGAAGCTGAACATGCCCGGCAAGGCCGTCCTGCTGGCCGCGATGAGCAGGCGGAAGGAAGCCTTCACCCTCCCGCAGGACACCCGCGGCGCCCGAGCCCTGGGCCTGGGCCGTCACACGGTGGCGCGGGGGATCGAGGAGCTGCTGAAGCATGAGCTGCTGGTGAAGATGGGGCCGGACGAGGTGGTCGACGGGCGCGCCATACGCGGCTTCGAGTGGGTGCACACCTACCAGTTGACCAAGCCGTTCAACATCAACCTGAGCAAGGCCGAGGTCGAACGCCTGGAGGCCGAGGAGCGCGGCCCCCTCATGCCGCAGGACGACGCCGACAGCCACGACGGACAGCTGGGATGACCGCCGCCGACCACCTGCGTTCGCGGAGTCGAGGACCACCGGCCACGTCCGGCGTCCCGAACGCAACGACGAACGAGAAAGGAGGGATGAGGAGCAATGAGGATGACACCCCGCCGACGCGAGCGGCAGCAGCCGACGGTCAAGTACGGCCGGTTCGTGCGCTGGTCGATGACCGAACGTGGCAGATTTGCGTGGCACGCGATGGACACCGTGCTGGTGGCCGCGCCAGCCTTGCTCAGTTGGTGGGCCGGCCGTCGATGACGGACCGGCCCCTGGCTACCCGACCCGGGGGCCCGTGCTCGCTTTCGCAGGGCAAAGACACGGGCCTCTGGTCATGAAGGCAGCCTGCGGTGAGGGTCTATCCGGCCCTCACCGCCCGGCCAGCGTAACCCCGGGCGATCGGCGTGCCGCAGCGGCGACAGCCCGGATGGGGGACCGACCGAGAGACCGGGAACACCTTGCCGCCCCGCCGGGGCGGCGTCGGCGTCCTGGCCATCCTCGGCCAGCCCGTCCTGCGGTGGATGTCGGAGGGCTTTCTGACCGCTGCCTGGCACTTGGTCGTGCACGGACCGACGCGGACCGGCAGCTGATTGAGTCGGCGCGCGCCATCCTCCGCGATGGCGGCCACCGTCCCGAGGGACAGTCCGGCATCGCCCTCGTGACCGCCACGGTCCCCGCCGACGAGGACGTCGTGCTGCGCATCTGGCCGGAACGCGGGGCACGGCGGTCGGGTGGACGGCGTGCCCCTGGCCCTCGTGGTCGGTCCGGTTCCCGCTTTCGCTCGGCTGCGGCACCATGGGGGTGCGGACTGGCCGTTGGACGAACACACTTCGCGATCAGCTGCCCAGGGAACCTGGCGCCTTCTCGCGAGGGCGAGCGTTCCCGAACGCCGCCGCGGCCAGCGCCGATAGCGTTCGGACATGCGCTTCCGCTGGGACTGGATCGAGCCGGTCATGCCGGTGCCGTACGTGCCGACTCTCGGGCCCGTCCACCACCGCAACCCCCTGCCCGACCTGTTCGCGGCCGTCTTCGGCGCCGCAGGCACCGGCCGCTTCCTGCCTTACGACAAAGATCGCCGCTGGTCCGCCACAAAGACAGAGCGCGTCATGGTCGAGGCGATCGAGCACGACGAGCGCCGGACCCTGATGCCGACGCTCCTGGAGCGCGGACCGCGTACGGTCCGGGTCCACGTGTACGGGTCCGTGCCGGACGGCCTGTCTGCTGGCGCAGAACTCGCGCGGAAGCTCGCCGCCGTCCACGGCATCGGTCGGGCCCGGGTGGTGGCTCCTCGGGCCCGACCAGCCTGACGCGTACGCCTGGGGTGTCCGCGTCCAGCTCAAGGACTTCGCCGACGGGCCGGGCCCTACGCCGGACGGTCGGGTGCTGGAGTACAGGCAGCTCCCCGACCCTTCCCGGTTCGCCGCCTTTGCTGAGGAGATGGCGGGCGACGGCTTCGCGTTCCTTTACGGCCGGATGCGGGCCGGAACGGTGGGCCCGGTCTTCACCGTCCTCGACGAGGACCGGGTGATCGGTGCCATCGGCCCGATGGAGACGATGCCCGACGCTGTGGGACAGGTCCGGCTGCTGCCCCAGTACTTCGGCGTCCTCCCGGCGCACCGGGGAGCCGGTCACGGCCGGGCCCTGTGGCGCGCAGCGATGCATTGGGGTCATCGTCAGGGCGCCGCGTACCAGCTCCTACAGACCAGCGTGGGCGGCGCCTCCGACCGTCTCTGTGCGGCCGAGGGGCTGACGTCCCTCGGCTTCGTCAACCAGCGCGGCGTCTAATGCCGGCGTTCCACTTCTTGATCAGAGGAGTGGCCGTTGGTTAGGCTCCACCGATACGGTGTGTCACGCTTGGGGAACATCCTGTGTGCAGCCACCGGTGCAGGGGGTGGGTGTGCCTGACTCGATAGCCGTGCCGACGGGTGTCCAACCAATCAGCTTCGACGTACACGCAGTCCGCGGGGGAAGCCCCGGCGGAGCCCGCGACGACTTCGAAACGATGATCGCTCAGCTTGCCGCCGCGACGACCCCAAACGTACGGTCCGTCGCTGCCAACCCGGGCGACTGGGGTATCGACGCTTTCGCCGGAAACCTCGGCGGAGCGATCACAGTGTGGCAGTCCAAGTACTTCATGCCGGTCACCACCAAGAAGCACGTACAGCAGGTCGAAGACTCGCTCGACAACGTGCTGAAGGCAGCCGTCAAGAACGGCCACACCATCGCCAGCTGGATTTTGTGCATCCCCTCCAGCATGGACGGCCCCATGACGGCATGGTGGGACACGTGGACGAAGGCGAGGGAGAAGGAGCACAGCCTCGTCATCCAGCTCTGGGACGAAACCGCTCTCCGGAAGAAGCTGCTTAGCCCCGAGGGCGACGACGTGCGTCGCGGCTTCTACGAGACGTACGCTCAGGCCGCTCCCGCTGCCGTGGAGCAGCTTCGGCTGGTACTCGATGTCGAGGACGACAAGGCAGCCGCCCTTGGCTCCGCCCTGTTCATTCGACAGATGACCGAGGCCGGCCACGTGGAGCTGGACTCGGCAAAGAGGCAGTTCTTCAATGCCGATCTGGTGGCTCGCGAGATCGCGCACAAGGATGTTCCGGCGGAGGTGGCGGCGCTCAGTTCCGCCGATGCGACGCTCCACGGTCTATGGGAGATGCAGTTCAACGAATGCGTGGCCGAGGACGCGCTTCGGGTTCTCCACACCCGTGTCTGGCGGGAAGTACGCAACGAGCACGACAAACTGCCGAAGTCGCTCCGCCTGGAGCTGGTGCACAGCTGGGGGCTGGTCCACCGGCTCGTGGACAACCGCAGGGCGGGCTGGGTCAAACACTGGCGGCAGATCGCCGCCGAGCACTCCGACGGCTGACCGCCGTTGCCTGTCCTGCCAGACCTACGAGGAGTTCGCTGTGGAAGCACACCGGCCGGTGATGATGCCGGAGGACGAGGTGACCTTCCGGCTGGCGCAGCTGCTGCTTCTTCTCGACGCTGTCGCCGGACAGGACGCGAAAGGGGCGAGCCTGGAGCGCATCGGTTACTACGACTTCCTGTCGGCGAACCCCTTCCTCGTCGTCGATTCCGACGGCCGGGAGGGCAACATGCTCAGGCTGGCCGGGTTCGATCCGCAGGTGCTCTCGTACGCGTCCTCCTCGCAGCGCTTCACCAGTCGACGCGAGCGCATCCAGCACGACCTCGGACTGCTCGTGGCTTACGGGTGTTGCGAGGTCCACAACCGCAACGGCGCCTTCGCCTATTCGATCAACGACCGCGGTCGGGAACTCGGGGCTCGCTTCACCGCCACCTATGCCGCGTCGTTCACCACTGCGGCGTCCATCGTCGTGCGTCGCCTCCGCAAGCTCAGCGACAAGGCGCTGCGGGAACAGACCGCACGGTGGCTGCGGCCGCATGGAGAGGGCGGGCCCGGTGCCGCGCTCCTCAGCGTGCTGGGACCGGAAGCGCAGGCACCTGACATGCCCTGGGAGGGATGACCACCATGCAGCCTCTGCCTGGCATCCGGATCCGGCGCCTGCGCCTTGCTGGCGTCAGCCGGAACTATGACGTCGATTTCACGCAGGACCAGCAGGTGCGGGACCTGTCCGTGGTGGCCGGGGCATTCAGCTCGGGCAAGACTGCGGTGTTGGAGTTCATCGCCTACGGCCTCGGTGGGAAGCGCCATCCGCGGCATCCTGAGGTGCTGCGGAAGGTCCGTTCCTGCCTTCTGGAAGTCGAGCTGTCCGGCGAACCGCACGTCATCGAGCGTCCCGTCGGGGAGCCGTCGAAGGTCGCCTACGTACGTCGGGGGACGCTGGACAGCCCGCCGCTCTCCAAGCCCGAGAGCAGGACCATCGAGCCGGCGGGAGCGCCCGAGAGCCTCTCCGCTCTGCTGCTGGGACACTGCAAGCTCGAAGGCGTTCAGCTGCGGGAGGCCCCCTCCAGCCGTGAGTCCCGGACCGACCCCCTGAGCATCCGCGACCTCATGAACCTTGCGTTCTTGCCCAACGAGCGCATCGCCTCCAAGAACTTCTTGTTTGAGAACGAGTACATGAAGAAGCACAAGCTGAAGCAGGTGGTCGACGTCGTCTTTGGCGTTCACGACGACCGCGCTGTCGAGCTTGGGCAACGCATCAAGGAACTGGGCGCCCGACTCACCCAGTCACGTTCCGAACTCGCCGCAGCACGTGCGTTCGTCGACGAGCAGGACGTTCCCACGGTCGGCGCGCTGACCGCTGAGCAATACCAAGGCGAGCTGCGGGAGCTGACCGAGCAGCTACGGGCCCTCGATGAGGCAGCGCAAGCTGGCACCACCTTCGCTGGGCGTCTGCGCCGCGAGCACCAGGAAGCTGCCCAGCGCGCCCGGCGAGCCGCTGGTGTAGTACGTGACTGCGAGACGCAACTCACCCGGATGATGCCACTACGGGCGCAGTACGCGGACGACCTTGTCAAGCTCAATATGCTGGCCGAAGCGCAGCGCCTGTTTGACCCCCTCAGCGTCACGACCTGCCCGGCGTGCCTGAATCGGCTGCCCGCCCCTCCGTCGGTGGAGAACGGCTCGTGCAGTCTGTGCAGCCACGAGCTGCCCCACGGCGACGAGCACCTGACGCTCGGCACCGCCACAGCCGAGCACTCGTCGGATGAAGGGCGGCTGGATGTCGCGGCCGAGATCAGGGCCACCAAGGCCCGTTTGAAGGAGATCACTGCCTACGTTGAGGGCCTGGACAGCTCGCTCGCCACGTTCAAGCTCCAGGCGGAAGACGCCGCCATCGACGAAGAGCGTGCCGCGGCGGCTGTCGACGAAGCCACTTCGCCCACCGTCACCCCGTTCCTCGCCGCTCGCGACAACCTCCAGCGCCGGCGCGAGGAAGTCCTCCGTCATCTCCAGCACGCCGAGAACGCGACGAAGCTTCAGGCTGGCCTGGAGAAGCGTGCTGCGCTCGTGGAGCGGCAGGAGGCACAGATTGAACGCCTGCGGGAGGAACGCGACCGGCTGGGAGATGCCGCACAGGACCGGGACCTGGCCGTCGGCCGAATCAGCGGCCGGTACAGCGAACTCCTGCGGCAGTGGCGCTACCCGAAACTCAGCCAGCCGATGATCGACACGAACCTGGTTCCTCACGTACGTGGCGACTCCTACCGCGAGGCATCATCCGGCGCCCGAACGCTCCTGACCTTGGCCTGGCAGCTGGCCGTCTTCGAGGTGGCCGTCGAAACATCGGCCGCCCACCCCGGCTTCCTCATGATCGACAGCCCGCAGAAGAACCTGGGCCACGGCGCCACCCGGGACGCGGTAATCGCAGACGCGATCGCCATTGACGACTTCTACCGCCACCTGACCAGCTGGCTGGTCGAACAGGGGGCGGGCGCCCAGGTGATCATCGTCGACAACAGTCCGCCCGTGCTCGTGGAAGAGAACGTCGTGGTCCGGTACAGCCGCAACGAGGACCGGCCCCCCTACGGGCTGATCGACGACGAGACCACTGCAGACGAAGGCAGCCCCGAATAACCTCCTCACCCCGCCTAGACCACGGCCACCTTCGCATTTCGTCTGGGTGGGGCTGGCCTACGTGATGGGCCGTGGACCGTCCCAAGACCTGCAGACGTAGACCGGACGCGCCAGCACCGCGCCTCCGCCCTGCTTGTGGGCAAGGAACCCTCGGGGAAGGAGTGCCGGAGGCCGGATGAACGCACCGATCGCCAAGTGGCCCTACTGACCTCACAAGGTGATCACGACACGGAAATCTCCTCAGTAGTCCAAGGACGAGGCGGAAGGCCGGGCCCGCCGTTCAGAACGCTCAACTTGCCCAACCACACAGCCACACGCTCATGCGATGCCTCCACGTGAGGTAGGACCACCCAGAGACGAAGGAAGAACATGAGCGTGAACGCAATGGTGTCCCTGCTCGACCGATCAGTCTCCGCGACAGCCTGCTCGACCCACCCGTTATCGTTGTCGCGGAACATGTTCTTGATCAGAGCACCGGGTGCCGCATGGGCCTGTTCCGACCACACCCGGTACAGAATGTTGTAGTGATAACTTCGCATTGGGTCATCTGACAGCCTTGCGAGTTCGGCCGTGTCCTTCCGGCACCAACTTGACACCCACCTCACCGAGCCGTCTGCTCTCGGCTTGGCCTGGAAATCGTTGAACTCGTTCTTTAGGTGGTCATTGACCACGGCAGCCATCTGCTCATTAACCGGATGGCCCTTCTCCCGGTTGTACGCGAACCGTCTTTCCTCCGCCAGCAGGAACTGAAGCAGACCGAATCGGGCGAACAGCAACGTCGCCTCCCCGCGGTCTTCCACCGTGCCGAGGTACTCCATGTTGACGAGCAGTTCGAACAGCTGACGCGTAACACCTACAGCGTGTTCCCAATGGCCGTGCTCCAGCAAAGACCGCACGGCCTTAACGCTGTTGATCCCTCGCACGAGAATCTCCGCGTCGAACCGCGTGAGCTGGTTCTCGACATCAGGCGTCTCTAGTACGGTCCTGTCTGCGGTCGATGTCACGTCCTCCATCAGCTTGAAGAACGGTCGAAGCCGACCTCGAGGGGAAGAGACACGTTCCACCTGCGGGTTGCCCGACATCTGTGCGCCTGGACGCTTCCTCTGCTGACTCTTCCGCTTCCTACTGGTCGCCATCCCCGGACCGTAGCCACCCAGTTGAGGGTTCGCCTGCCATTTTCTGCGATCTGTTTGGCTGCCTCGGGCCCCCATCGGCCGGCAGTCACCCCCGCAGGCGAAGGGAAACGCGCCTCCCGGCAGGTGTCCGAGCCGGGCAACCTCGGCAGGGAATCTTCACGCGATCATGTTCGGGGGTCCGGCCTCAGCAACTGTTCCCCAAGGTGCCGTCGGTGGCACTGTCGACGCACTCCTCCAGATCGTTGCTCGACTCTTGCTGCACGCCCTGATCGATTGCGTGGAGGATGGTCTGAGCAGACGCCCGGTCCGTGCTGCTGAAGCAGTTGGGGTTCTGCAGGATCGCAACTGGACGTATTTGGGCAATCCCTTTGAGTAGCAGTCGGTCATGGTTTTTGCGTGCGGGAGGATCAAGCCGGTGTTGAGATATGCGCCGTCATCGAGCACCGCGCCGCCACCATTGCGGCACAAGCCAGCCGTGACTCATCGTGTCCGCTGCATCAGGCAGTTCGCGAATACGCGACACCTCAACATGCGAGCCCACCAGATTACTCGCGCTGACAGCTCAACTCACAGACCGGCAGAACCAAGAACAGCGGGCTGCGTCCGCCGTTCCGTTCAGATTCTCAATTCTCTTGGGTGGATCAGGAGCGGCATCTGCCCACGGCGCGCGGGTCCAGCAAGGATCAGAGCGAGCCACACGCAGTATGCCTGGCTGGCCAGCAGCCGATCGACTGGCTCAAACATGCTCATAACCGCACTCAGGACGTAATCGAAGAGCCAAACTCCATACACGATGGCGAGGTCTGCGTGGACGCCTGCAAACGGCTTTGAGGAGATGTCCACAGCGTGGTCGGTGCCCCATACCATTCGCGCCATCTCGTGCAGGTTGGCGTGCACCGCCTTGGAACTGAGGAAATAAAAGAACTCGTACACGGGTAGGAGATCCGCCGCCTCAGCCATGCTGCGAACCGACGGACCGCGCTTCCCCCAGCCCTGAGCCTGACACAGCGCTACCAGCTCGTCACGGGCTTGCCTCAAAGCCTCAGCGACATCGCCGAATCCGAGGTCCGGAACATCTGTCTCGAGTCGCCGGTAGGCAACGGGCAAGAATTGTTGCTGTGCCTTGACAGCCAGCAACGCCTCCACACGGGCGCTTCGTTGCACGTACTGTGTTGCGACCCCTGCATCGAGCCCAAGGAGCCATTTCACAAAGATCAAGTCTTCGGCCATCGCTCGAAGATGCACGCGTGCGTTGGCCCGGGCCGGGGAGTCGACGGCGACCGTGACCGCCGCAAGCGCATCGTGCGCGCGCCTCACGATGGTCCGGCTGACGATGTCCCCATTGAAACCTGCCGTGATAGGCACGCCAAGGCAGACCTCATCAACATGAGGCGCTGCCAGCGTGACGATGCGCTCGGCGGCTCGCCACAGAGTCCGCTCGCCGTGCAGCACCTCGGCCACGTCGGCAAAAAGGGCCGACTCGGTCTCAGCATCGTCCTCCGAGTGCTCCCCGCGATCCGCATCCTCGCGAACTCCGGCCATGTCCCCCCCAGTTGTTGTGATCTGGGCCTGCCTCTTCGCCAATGCCCTGGCGACCACTTACGGTGTACTCCAGGGACGCAGTGCTGACGAATACGCGACACCTGAACATGCGAGCTCACCCGTCCCGAGGCTGGATAAATACAGCCCCTGGAGCCCCCTGCGGTAAGTCACACGCGACATCTTGACTCGCACATGCCGCCGACCTACCAGCCCCGCTCGTGCCACTCCCCGAGGTGCGGCCGCTCGGCGCCAAGCGTGGTGTCGTTGCCGTGGCCGGGGTAGATCCAGGTCTCGTCCGGGAGCACGAAGACCTTCGCCTCCAGGCCCGACATCAACGAGGCGAAGTCCTCGGGGCGTGTTGTACGCCCAGGCCCCCCGGGGAAGAGGCAGTCGCCGGTGAACACGTGGGGGTGGCCGTGGGGGTCGTCGTAGACCAGCGCGATCGAGCCGGGTGTGTGCCCGACCAGATGACGTGCGGTGAGCTCCACGTTCCCCACCCGGATGACGTCACCGTCGTCGACCGGGACGTCGGTCGGTACGGGGATGCCCTCGGCGTCCTCCCGGCCGGCGTAGGTACGCGCGCGGGTGGCCGCCACGACCTCGCCGAGCGCCTGCCAGTGGTCGCCGTGCTGATGGGTGGTGACGACGGACGCGATGCCGTCGTCACCGATCGTGCCGAGCAGGGCATGCGCGTCGTTCGCCGCGTCGATCAGCAGCTGCTCGTCCGTGGCCCGGCAGCGCAGCAGGTAGGCGTTGTTGTTCATCGGGCCGACCGCGATCTTGGTGATCATCAGGTCCTTGAGCTCGTGCACGTCCGCCGGGCCGCCGACCGTCACCTCTCCGCTGTACGTCATGGCGGCAGCCTATAGCGGCGGGAGGACCGGCAGCGGCCCGCCGTCGGCAGTCAGCGCCGAGCCGTCGCGGCGCCCGGCGAGCCACCCCAGGAGGTCCGCGGGCGGGCCGGTGACGGTCACCTCGGGCCCGTCGGCCTCGCGGCCCGTCCGCCACACGCGTGTGCCGTCCGTCAGCCGCGTCGGCGGCACGTCGGCACGCCCGGTGAACCGCTCCGCGAGGAACTCGGTCTCCCGCGCGGTGAACTCCTCCGGCAGGTCCTCCAGCTCGTAGCCGATGCCGAGGTCCACGGCGTGCAGCTCCACCTCCACCCACCGCCGGAAGGGCACGCGCGCCGCCGAGTCGACGACCCCGTTGCGCAGCTCCACCGTGCGCGACCAGTCGGCGGGCGCGGCACCCGCTGCCTGGAAGCGGGCCCCGCTCTCCCGTACGTCCGCCAGCTGGACGCCCAGGGGCCGCGGGGCGTCCCGTTCGATGTCGGCGTCGCGGGCGTCCGCGTCGGCGTACATGGGCCGGCCCTCGAGGACGTTCACGAGGGCGTCCGCGTTGCGGGCGATGTGAGCCAGGACATGCCCGCGGCTCCAGCCGGGCAGACGCGACGGCTCGGCCACGGATGCGTCGTCCAGTTTGGCGACAGCGGTGAGGAGCCGCTCGGTCGCGTCACGTACAGACTCCAGGTCATGAGCGTGATCAATCATGGTGCTGACCCTAGCCTCGCCACCTCTTCGGGTGAAGGTGGTCGACAGAGCCCGCAAATCGAATGCGCGTGCTATATGGTCGATGGCGGCGTCGGGCATGCTGGAAGGCCGGGGATTGTTGTGAACCGGTGAATCCCGACCGGCGTTGTCAGTGGCTCCCCCTAGTCTGGGAAAGACGGGGGCCCCGCCCCTGTCACTTCTCTCAAGAAAGGTGCGGACCGGCGTGGCCGACCGTCTCATCGTCCGTGGCGCGCGCGAGCACAACCTCAAGAATGTCTCGCTCGACTTGCCTCGCGACTCGCTCATCGTCTTCACGGGCCTGTCGGGGTCGGGCAAGTCCTCGCTGGCCTTCGACACCATCTTCGCCGAGGGCCAGCGGCGCTACGTCGAGTCCCTCTCCTCGTACGCCCGCCAGTTCCTCGGCCAGATGGACAAGCCGGACGTCGACTTCATCGAGGGCCTCTCCCCGGCCGTCTCCATCGACCAGAAGTCGACCTCGCGCAACCCGCGCTCCACGGTCGGCACGATCACCGAGGTCTACGACTACCTGCGTCTGCTCTTCGCGCGCATCGGCAAGCCGCACTGCCCCGAGTGCTCCCGGCCGATCACGCGCCAGTCGCCGCAGGCCATCGTCGACAGGGTCCTGGAGCTGCCCGAGGGCAGCCGCTTCCAGGTGCTGTCGCCGCTGGTGCGCGAGCGCAAGGGCGAGTTCGTCGACCTGTTCGCCGACCTCCAGACCAAGGGCTACTCCCGCGCGCGGGTCGACGGCGAGACGATCCAGCTGTCCAACCCGCCCACGCTGAAGAAGCAGGAGAAGCACACCATCGAGGTGGTCATCGACCGCCTCACGGTGAAGGAGTCCGCCAAGCGCCGGCTCACCGACTCGGTGGAGACCGCCCTCGGCCTCGCCGGCGGCATGGTCGTGCTCGACTTCGTCGACCTCCCCGAGGACGACCCCGAGCGCGAGCGCATGTACTCGGAGCATCTGTACTGCCCGTACGACGACCTGTCCTTCGAGGAGCTGGAGCCCCGCTCCTTCTCCTTCAACTCGCCCTTCGGCGCCTGCCCCGAGTGCTCCGGCATCGGCACGCGCATGGAGGTCGACCCCGAACTGATCGTCCCGGACGAGGACAAGTCGCTCGACGAGGGCGCCATCCACCCCTGGTCGCACGGACACACCAAGGATTACTTCGGCCGGCTGATCGGCGCCCTCGCGGACGCGCTCGGCTTCCGCACGGACATCCCCTTCGCGGGGCTGCCGCAGCGGGCCAGGAAGGCCCTGCTGCACGGCCACAAGACGCAGATCGAGGTCCGCTACCGCAACAGGTACGGGCGCGAGCGCGTCTACACGACCCCCTTCGAGGGCGCCCTGCCGTTCGTGAAGCGTCGGCATAGCGAGGCCGAGAGCGACGCCAGCCGTGAGCGCTTCGAGGGCTACATGCGCGAGGTGCCCTGCCCCACCTGTGAGGGCACCCGCCTGAAGCCGCTCGTCCTCGCGGTCACGGTCATGGAGAAGTCCATCGCCGAGGTCTCCGGGATGTCCATCAGCGACTGCGCGGACTTCCTGGGCCAGCTGAAGCTCGACGCCCGCGACAAGAAGATCGCCGAGCGGGTCCTGAAGGAGGTCAACGAGCGACTGCGGTTCCTCGTCGACGTCGGTCTGGACTACCTCTCGCTCAACCGCGCGGCCGGCACGCTCTCCGGCGGCGAGGCCCAGCGCATCCGCCTGGCCACCCAGATCGGCTCCGGCCTCGTCGGTGTCCTGTACGTCCTCGACGAGCCGTCCATCGGTCTGCACCAGCGTGACAACCACCGGCTGATCGAGACCCTGGTCCGCCTGCGGGACATGGGCAATACGCTGATCGTCGTCGAGCACGACGAGGACACCATCAAGGTCGCCGACTGGATCGTCGACATCGGTCCCGGCGCCGGGGAGCACGGCGGCAAGGTCGTGCACAGCGGCGGCCTGAAGGAACTGCTCGCCAACGCCGAGTCGCAGACCGGGCAGTACCTGTCCGGCAAGAAGGCGATCCCGGTGCCCGACATCCGGCGCCCGCTGGATCCGTCCCGTCGACTCACCGTCCACGGCGCCCGGGAGAACAACCTCCAGGACATCGACGTGTCCTTCCCGCTGGGCGTGTTCACCGCGGTCACCGGCGTGTCCGGCTCCGGCAAGTCGACGCTGGTCAACGACATCCTGTACACGCACCTGGCCCGCGAACTGAACGGCGCGAGGAACGTCCCGGGGCGGCACACGCGCGTGGACGGCGACGACCTCGTCGACAAGGTCGTACACGTCGACCAGTCGCCCATCGGCCGTACCCCGCGCTCCAACCCGGCCACGTACACCGGTGTCTTCGACCACGTCCGCAAGCTGTTCGCGGAGACCACCGAGGCGAAGGTCCGGGGCTACCTGCCCGGTCGCTTCTCCTTCAACGTCAAGGGCGGCCGCTGCGAGAACTGCGCGGGCGACGGCACGATCAAGATCGAGATGAACTTCCTCCCGGACGTCTACGTCCCGTGCGAGGTCTGCCACGGCGCCCGCTACAACCGGGAGACCCTGGAGGTCCACTACAAGGGCAAGTCCATCGCCGACATCCTGAACATGCCGATCGAGGAGGCGACGGAGTTCTTCGGGGCCGTCCCCGCGATCGCCCGCCACCTCAACACCCTGAAGGACGTCGGCCTCGGCTACGTCCGGCTCGGCCAGTCCGCGACCACCCTGTCCGGTGGTGAGGCCCAGCGGGTGAAGCTCGCCAGCGAGCTCCAGCGCCGCTCCACCGGCCGCACGGTCTACGTGCTGGACGAGCCGACGACCGGTCTGCACTTCGAGGACATCAGCAAGCTTCTGAGGGTGCTCGGCGGCCTCGTCGACAAGGGCAACACGGTCATCGTCATCGAGCACAACCTCGACGTGATCAAGACCGCCGACTGGGTCGTCGACATGGGCCCCGAGGGCGGCGCCGGTGGTGGCCTCGTCATCGCCGAGGGCACGCCGGAGGAGGTGGCCGGGGTGTCGACCAGCCACACCGGCAAGTTCCTGCGGGAGGTGCTCGGCGCCGACCGGATCAGCGACGCCGCTCCGGTGAAGGCCCCGCGCAAGGCGGCGGCGAAGAAGACGGTCGCGGCGAAGACCGCGGCGCGCAAGACCGCGACGGCCAAGACGACCACGGCCAGGACGACCACCGCCAAGACGGCCGCGGCCAGGACGACGGCCGCCGGCACCACGGCGGCAACGGAGGCCACCGGGGCGACGAAGGCGACCCCCGCGAAGAAGACCACGCGGGCCCGCAAGGCCTGAGGGGCACGGACCGCGAGGTCCGACGAGGCACGGACCGCGAGGTCCGATGAAGGCACGGCCCCCGGCCTGGCGCTATGCGCGAAAGGTGCGGCGCCCCGCGGGAACTTCCCGCGGGGCGCCGTCCGTCGTTTCTTCGGCCGCTAGTCGAGGCACGACCGGGACAGGTTCTGGAACCGGCCCAGTTCGGCGGCGTGGCCCAGTTCCGCGGCGTACGGCGGTTCCGCGCCGGCCCGGGAGCAGGTGACCGCCGCCGCGCGGGCGGCGAACCGCAGCAACTGCTCCCAGTCGTCCGCGCCCAGGTCCGCGAGCCCTGCCGGGGACAGCGCGTTCCGAACCGAAAGGCCGTGCAGCAGAGCCGCGTTCACGGTGTCCCCGGCGCCGATGGTGTCCACGACGTCCACCTGCTCGCCCGGCGCCGAGTACACGTCGCCGCCCTGGGTGAAGGCGGTCAGCCCGTCGCCGCCCTGGGTGATGACGACGGCCGACGGACCGGCGGACAGCCACTCGCGCGGGGTGCCGCCCAGCCACGACGCGTCCTCCTCGGAGAGCTTGAGCAGGGACACCGAGGGCAGCCAGCTCTTGAAACGGGCCCGGTAGGCGTCGGCGTCGGGGATCAGCCCGGCTCGGACGTTCGGGTCGAGCGTCGTGAACAGCCCCTGCGCGGAGGCGGCCCGCAGCAGCTCCTCGTACGCGCTCGCCCCCGGCTCCAGGACGAGCGAGCAGGTGCCGAAGGACACCGCGCGCGTGCCCGCGGGCAGCGTGTCCGGGGTCGTGAACAGGCGGTCCGCGGTGCCGTCGACGTAGAAGGAGTAGGCGGCCGAACCGTTCCCGTCGAGGGTGGCGACCGCGAGGGTGGTCGGCTCCGGACCGCGCTGCACCGCGGACACGTCCACACCCGAGTCCCGCAGTCCGTCGAGCAGCGCCTCGCCGAAGGCGTCCTGCGAGGTGCGGGAGCAGAAGGCCGTGGGCGAGCCCAGGCGGCCGAGGGCGACGGCCGTGTTGTACGGGCCGCCACCGAGCGCCGGCTGTAGGCCCGCGAGAGCCCCGGTGCCCTGCGGTACCAGGTCGATCAGGGCTTCACCGGCGACGACGATCACGGGGCGGGTTCCTTTCGCTGACTGTCCACGACTGCTCGGACCATTGTCCGTGGGGCAGCCGCATGACGTGCGAGGAACGAAGGAGCGGGGCAGCCGCAAGGCCCGGGCGGGACGGTCGGGCGGAGCGGCGTTCGGGGAGTACCCGCCAGCCCGCCAGCCCGCCAGCCCGCCAGCCCGCCCGCTCGACCGGCCGGCCGGACCGGAGGCGGCGGGCCGGAGGCCGCCGACCGCCGTCACTCCCAGTCCCGTCACTCCCAGTCCCACCCGATGCCGACCATGCCCGACCGCACCCGTGGTTCGACGAGGTGTACGGAGCGGTGCCGGCCGCTGAGCGGCAGCTCCTGGCGACCGCCGCGCGGGGCCGCCGCCGAGTGCTGGGTGAACCGGTGGCAGCGCACGGGCACGGCGTTCTCGTCGAAGCGGATCTGCAGGGCGTACTGGCCGCCCGCCGCGCCGAAGCCGCGGACGTACTCGCGCGACACGTCGGCGGTGCCGTCCTCGACGCCGTAGCGGAAGAGGAAGGTGTCGCCGGCCCGCAGGCGGGTGTCGAAGAGGAGCTCGGCCACAAGCACACCGGTGCCGTGGTGGCGGCGGACGCGGCCGGCCCGGCAGTTCTCCAGGGCGTGCACCGTCATCCGCTCCGGCGCGCATCCGGGGTCGCCGTGGTGGACGGCCACGAAGCGGTCCACGCCGTCGCGGTGGGCGCGCACGATGTGCTGCGACTCGCGTCCCAGGAGCTCCCGGCGCGACCCGATGCGGACGCGCTCGTGGTGACCCAGGGTGTGCAGCCCCCCGTCGACAGGGCACTCCAGTTCACCGAGCAGTTGTTCGAGGATGCCGGAGGCCTCCAGGAGCGAGCGGTAGGACCGGCCCGCGGACTGTCCCGGCACCGTGCCGCCGTCGCCGCCGTCGGGCTCCGCGAGCAGCCGGATCAGGGACTCGTCCGGCAGATGCAGGATCTCCTCCAGCGCGCGTACGGCGCGCAGCGACTCGGGGCGCTGCGGCCGCCGGGCGCCCTGCTGCCAGTAACTCAGGCTCGTCACACCCACCTTCACCCCGTAACGCGACAGATGGTGCTGGACGCGTTGCAGGGGCAGGCCACGGGCGGCGATCGCGGCACGCAGCGCCACGTGGAAAGGACCGCCTCGCAGGGCCGTGTCCAGTTCCGCGGAGGCGGCGTCGACGGCGGCGTCCGCGTGCTGTGTGGCGTACGGCATGCAGGGGCCTCTCTGTGAATGCTCACGACGGCTGGTCGGACCGTTCGTGTGGGTGGTCGGGGCCCCGGCCGGCGTCGCCGGAACTCCTTCACATCCGTAAGGCGGCCCTCAGGGCCCGAGTTCCCCCGCATTGAAGCGTGTTGACCAAGTCCCGACAACACCTGATGCCCGAGTGGCACGTGCGTGTGGCCGAGTCGGTGCCTCCGGGGCCCGCCCCCGGCGCCCGCTCGTTTGCGGCCCCGGCGGACACCCGGCCGTCGTCCACAGCCCACCGGAGTGTCACCGCGCGCCAGTAGGGTGTGAGACATGGCCGACCCCTCCAGCTACCGCCCCAAGCCGGGACAGATCCCGGACTCTCCCGGGGTGTACCGATTCCGCGACGAGCACCGCCGGGTGATCTACGTCGGAAAGGCGAAGAGCCTGCGCCAACGCCTGGCGAACTACTTCCAGGACCTGGCCGGCCTTCACCCGCGCACCCGCACGATGGTCACCACGGCCGCGTCCGTGGAGTGGACGGTGGTGTCCACGGAGGTCGAGGCGCTCCAGCTGGAGTACTCCTGGATCAAGGAGTACGACCCCCGGTTCAACGTCAAGTACCGCGACGACAAGAGCTACCCGTACCTCGCGGTGACGATGAACGAGGAGTTCCCGCGCGTCCAGGTGATGCGCGGCCACAAGAAGAAGGGCGTCAGGTATTTCGGGCCGTACGCGCACGCGTGGGCGATCCGGGACACGGTCGACCTGCTGCTGCGGGTCTTCCCCGTGCGCACCTGCTCCGCCGGCGTCTTCAAGAACGCCGCCCGCACCGGCAGGCCCTGTCTGCTCGGCTACATCGGCAAGTGCTCCGCGCCGTGCGTCGGCCGGATCTCCGCCGAGGAGCACGGCGAACTCGCCGAGGACTTCTGCGACTTCATGGCCGGCCGCACCGGCACCTACCTCCGCCGTCTGGAGAGGCAGATGATGGAGGCGGCCGAGGAGATGGAGTACGAGCGGGCCGCCCGTCTGCGCGACGACATCGAGGCCCTGAAGAAGGCCATGGAGAAGAACGCGGTCGTGCTCGCGGACGCGACCGACGCCGACCTGATCGCGGTCGCCGAGGACGAGCTGGAGGCGGCCGTCCAGATCTTCCACGTACGGGGCGGACGCGTACGCGGTCAGCGCGGCTGGGTGACCGACAAGGTCGAGGACGTCACGACCGGCGCCCTCGTGGAGCACGCCCTCCAGCAGCTGTACGGCGAGGAGCGGGGCGACTCCGTGCCCAAGGAGGTCCTGGTCCCCGCCCTGCCCGAGCCCGTCGAACCCGTCCAGGAGTGGCTCACCGAGCGCCGCGGGTCCAACGTGTCACTGCGGATCCCGCAGCGGGGCGACAAGAAGGCCCTGATGGAGACCGTCGCACGCAACGCGCAGCAGGCGCTCGTCCTGCACAAGACCAAGCGCGCCTCCGACCTGACGACGCGGTCGCGCGCCCTCGAGGAGATCGCCGAGGCCCTCGACCTGGACAGCGCGCCGCTCCGGATCGAGTGCTACGACATCTCGCACCTGCAGGGCGACGACGTCGTGGCCTCCATGGTCGTCTTCGAGGACGGACTCCAGCGCAAGAGCGAGTACCGCCGCTTCCAGATCAAGGGCTTCGAGGGCCAGGACGACGTCCGCTCCATGCACGAGGTGATCACCCGCCGCTTCCGGCGCTACATCGCCGAGAAGGAGCGGACGGGGGAGTGGACCGACGGCGAGGACGCCCTCGCCGACGACACCGGCACCGCCCTCGCCGACGCCGGCGAAGCGCCCCTGACCAGCAGCCTCAAGGACGACGACGGCCGCCCCAAGCGCTTCGCCTACCCGCCCCAGCTCGTCGTCGTCGACGGCGGACAGCCGCAGGTCGCGGCGGCCAAGCGGGCACTGGACGAGCTCGGTATCGACGACATCGCCGTCTGCGGCCTCGCCAAGCGCCTGGAGGAGGTCTGGGTGCCGGACGACGACGACCCGGTCGTCCTGCCGCGCAGCAGCGAGGGTCTCTACCTGCTCCAGCGCGTGCGCGACGAGGCCCACCGCTTCGCGATCACCTATCAGCGCACGAAGCGTGCCAAGCGCTTCCGCGCCGGCCCGCTGGACGAGGTGCCCGGCCTCGGCGAGGCGCGCAAGCAGGCACTGATCAAGCACTTCGGCTCGGTGAAGAGGCTGCGGGCCGCGACGATCGACCAGATCTGCGAGGTCCCGGGCATAGGCCGCAAGACGGCCGAGACCATCGCCGTGGCCCTCGCGCGGGCCGCATCTCCCGCCCCCGCCGTGAACACGGCGACCGGAGAGATCATTGATGATGAGGAACCCGATACGACGGCGGGATTCCCCGGAGATCCCGTGAAGACGGGCGCCCCGGAAGAGCGACGGGGGCAGGAGACATGACCGAGCACGAAGCACACCCCACGGCAGAGCAGGAACAGGCGCCCACTACGGTGCCCACGGCCGCGCCCCGGCAGGGACCCGGGAAACCCGGTGAGGATTCCACCGCGCACCCCGCGGTCACCGACACCCCTCAGCAAGAAGTACGCCAGGAAGACGGAGCACAGGTGAGTACGGACGTCACGCCGCCCGGGATCCCCGAGGCGGCCATCCCCGAGCTGGTGATCATCTCCGGCATGTCCGGGGCGGGCCGCTCGACGGCAGCCAAGTGTCTGGAGGACCTCGGCTGGTTCGTCGTCGACAACCTCCCACCCGCCCTGATCCCCACCATGGTGGAGCTGGGCGCCCGCTCCCAGGGCAACGTGGCGCGGATCGCGGTCGTCGTCGACGTCCGCGGCCGGCGCTTCTTCGACAACCTCCGCGAGTCCCTCGCCGACCTCGAGTCGAAGAGCGTCACCCGGCGGATCGTCTTCCTGGAGTCCTCCGACGACGCCCTGGTGCGCCGCTTCGAGTCGGTGCGCCGCCCGCACCCGCTGCAGGGCGACGGCCGCATCGTCGACGGCATCGACGCCGAGCGCGAGCTGCTGCGTGAGCTGCGCGGCGACGCCGACCTGGTGATCGACACCTCCAGCCTCAACGTGCACGAACTGCGCGCCAAGATGGACGCCCAGTTCGCCGGTGACGAGGAGCCCGAGCTGCGGGCCACCGTCATGTCCTTCGGCTTCAAGTACGGCCTGCCGGTCGACGCCGACCTCGTCGTGGACATGCGCTTTCTGCCCAACCCGCACTGGGTACCGGAGCTGCGCCCCTACACCGGCCTCAACGAGGAGGTCTCGGCGTACGTCCTCAACCAGCCCGGTGCCAAGGAGTTCCTCGACCGGTACGCCGAGCTCCTCCAGCTGGTGGCCGCGGGCTACCGCCGGGAGGGCAAGCGCTACGTGACCATCGCGGTCGGCTGTACCGGCGGCAAGCACCGCTCGGTGGCCATGTCGGAGAAGCTCGCCGCGCGTCTCGCGGCCGAGGGCGTGGAGACGGTGGTCGTGCACCGGGACATGGGACGGGAATGACAGGACGTTCTCCACGGCTCGGCCGGCTGCGCAGGGTCGCCCCCGACGGGCGCGTGAGCCGGCCGGTCGAGGCCCGGGGCGGCAAACCGCGCCGCCGCGGCACTCAGCCCAAGGTCGTCGCCCTCGGCGGCGGTATGGGACTGTCCGCCTCGCTCACCGCGCTGCGCCGGATCACCGGCGACCTCACCGGTGTCGTCACGGTGGCCGACGACGGTGGTTCCAGCGGACGTCTGCGCGAGGAGCTGGGCGTGCTGCCGCCCGGGGACCTGCGCAAGGCGCTCGCCGCCCTGTGCGGTGACGACGACTGGGGCCAGACCTGGGCCCGGGTCATCCAGCACCGTTTCCAGTCGCAGGGCGAGATCAACGGCCACGCGGTGGGAAACCTGCTGATCGTCGCCCTGTGGGAGCAGCTCGGCGACCACGTCCAGGCTCTGGACCTGGTCGGCAAGCTGCTCGGCGCGCAGGGCCGCGTGCTGCCCATGTCCGCGGTGCCGCTGGAGCTGCAGGCGCTGGTCAAGGGGCACGACCCGGAGCGGCCGGACGACGTCGACACCGTACGGGGACAGGCGACCGTGGCGTTGACGCCCGGGGAGGTGCAGTCCGTGCACCTGGTGCCGAACGACCCGCCGGCCGTCCCGGAGGCGGTCGACGCCGTCCTGGACGCCGACTGGGTGGTGCTCGGGCCCGGCTCCTGGTTCTCCTCGGTCATGCCGCACCTGCTGGTGCCCGATCTGCTGGACGCCCTCATGGAGACGAAGGCGCGCCGGGTGCTCTCCCTGAACCTCGCCCCGCAGCCCGGAGAAACCGACGGCTTCTCCCCGCAGCGTCATTTGGAGGTTTTGGGACGACACGCCCCTAAACTCGCCCTGGACGTGGTGCTGGCCGACGTGGCCGCCGTGCCCGACCGCGACTCGCTGACCGACGCCGCCAAAAGGTTCGGCGCCGCGGTCGAGCTGGCGCCGGTGGCCCGGCCCGACGGAACCCCGAGGCATGACCCGGAGCTGTTGGCCGCCGCGTACGACCGTATTTTTCGGATGCATGGAAGGATCGGCCCATGGCGATGACGGCAGCGGTGAAGGATGAGATTTCCCGGCTTCCCGTCACCCGGACCTGCTGCAGAAAGGCGGAGGTCTCCGCCATTCTGCGGTTCGCCGGCGGCCTCCACCTGGTGAGCGGGCGCATCGTGATCGAGGCGGAGCTGGACACGGCGATGGCGGCCCGTCGGCTCAAGCGGGACATTCTGGAGATCTTCGGCCACAGCTCGGAGCTGATCGTGATGGCCCCGGGCGGCCTGCGCCGAGGCTCGCGCTATGTCGTGCGGGTGGTCGCCGGCGGTGACCAGCTGGCCCGGCAGACGGGGCTCGTGGACGGCCGCGGCCGTCCGATCCGGGGTCTGCCCCCGCAGGTGGTCTCCGGCGCGACCTGCGACGCGGAGGCGGCCTGGCGCGGGGCCTTCCTGGCGCACGGCTCGCTCACCGAGCCCGGTCGCTCGTCCTCCCTGGAGGTGACCTGCCCGGGCCCGGAGGCCGCGCTCGCGCTGGTCGGTGCCGCCCGTCGGCTGTCCATCGCCGCGAAGGCCCGCGAGGTGCGCGGGGTCGACCGGGTCGTGGTCCGCGACGGCGACGCGATCGGCGCGCTGCTCACCCGGCTGGGCGCGCACGAGTCGGTGCTGGCCTGGGAGGAGCGCCGGATGCGCCGCGAGGTGCGCGCCACGGCGAACCGTCTCGCGAACTTCGACGACGCCAACCTGCGCCGTTCGGCGCGCGCCGCCGTCGCCGCGGGCGCTCGCGTCCAGCGCGCCCTGGAGATCCTCGCGGACGACGTGCCCGAGCACCTGGCGGCGGCCGGCCGGCTCCGCATGGACCACAAGCAGGCCTCCCTGGAGGAGCTGGGCGCGCTCGCCGACCCGCCGCTGACGAAGGACGCGGTCGCCGGGCGGATCCGCCGGCTGCTGGCGATGGCCGACAAGCGTGCCTCCGACCTCGGTATCCCGGGTACGGACGCCAACCTCAGCGACGACCTCGCCGACAACCTGGTCGGCTGACTTCCCTTCAGAACGCCGGTGGTGTCGCCCATTTGGGCGACACCACCGGCGTTTGCGTGGCCATGAGGCGCCCTTGACTGGATCATGAACTGTCATGAGCCTGGCAGAGTTCGCTGCTGGGGCGAACTCAGGCTAGGGGGGTTCATGAGACGAAGAGCGAGATCGATCCTCGCTGTCGGCGCGCTGCTGCTCGGCGGAGCGGCGCTCGTACCCGTCGCCCAGGCACAGCCCGGCAACACACCGAAACCCGACGCGGACGAGGTCAAGGTCTTCCGGGCCGACGTCACCCAGCAGCAGGTACCCCTGCTGCTGGCGACGGGCCAGGACGGTCAGGAACTCAGCGAGCAGGTACCCGAGAAGGGCACCGCGACGGTCGAGGTCTACCTCACCGACAAGCAGGCCGGGAAGCTCGAGAAGCAGGGTGTCGAGCTCACCGAGCACACTCTTTCGGCCAAGGCGGAGGACCGTCTCGACGCGGCCGCCGACGGAGTGTTCCGCCCCTACAGCGGCAGCGGCGGCCTGCGGGAGGAGATCCTCCGCACCGGCCAGGAGAACCCGGGCCTCACCAAGGTCGTCTCCATCGGCAAGACCGTCGACGGCCAGGACATCCTCGCCCTCAAGCTGACCAAGAACGCGAAGAAGTCCACGGACGGCTCCAAGCCGTCGGTCCTGTACATGTCCAACCAGCACGCGCGTGAGTGGATCACCCCCGAGATGACCCGGCGGCTGATGCACTACTACCTGGACAACTACGGGACCGACCGGCGCGTCCGGAAGATCGTCGACTCCAGCGAGCTGTGGTTCGTCCTGTCGGCCAACCCCGACGGCTACGACTACACCTTCCAGAACACCGACAACCGGCTCTGGCGCAAGAACCTGCGGGACGTCAACGGCGACGGTGCGATCTCCACCGGCGACGGCGTCGACCTCAACCGCAACTTCGCCTACAAGTGGGGCTACGACAACGAGGGTTCGTCCCCCAACCCCACCAGCGAGACCTACCGCGGCGCGAGCCCCGCCTCCGAACCGGAGACCAAGGCGCTCGACGCCTTCGAGAAGCGGATCGGGTTCACGTACGGCATCAACTACCACTCCGCCGCCCAGCTGCTCCTCTACGGCGTCGGCTGGCAGGTCGCCACCGACACCCCGGACGACGTCGTCTACAAGGCGCTCGCCGGCACCCCCGACAACTCCGCGGTCCCGGGCTACCACCCGCAGGTCTCCTCGGAGCTGTACACGACCAACGGCGAGGCCGACGGGCACGCGTCGAACGTCAACGGCATGGGGATGTTCACCCCCGAGATGTCGACCTGCCAGACCGCGTCGGGCCTCGACCCGAACGACCAGTGGAACGCCTCCGACTGCCAGTCGGTCTTCAACTTCCCGGACGACGAGAAGCTGATCCAGGACGAGTTCGCCAAGAACGTCCCGTTCGCGCTCTCCGTCGCCGAGACCGCCGCGCACCCCGACACGCCGTCGTCCTCGGTCGGCCTGAGCGCCGCCGACTTCACCCCGGCGCCGTTCACCACGTCGTACTCGCGCGGCGCGGACCAGGAGATCTCCGTCGTCGCACGCAAGGCGGTGCGTGACAAGGAGCTCCGGTACCGCGTGAACGACGGCCGTACCCGGGACCGCAGGCTCAAGGCCTGGAAGGGCGGCGAGACCTACGGCGGTGAGGACGACCTCTACTTCGACGAGTACCGGGCCGAGGTGAAGGACGGCGAGCCGGGCGACAAGGTCGAGGTGTGGTTCACGGGCGAGACCAGGAACGGCAAGAAGGTCTCCAGCGCGCACTTCACCTACACGATCGCCGAGCGGGCCAAGGCCGACACCCTCGTCGTGGCCGAGGAAGGCACGGCCGCCACACAGGCGCGGACCTACGTCGACGCGCTGAAGGCCAACGGCCGCAGGGCGATCGTCTGGGACGTCGCCACCCAGGGCGCGCCCGACGCGCTCGGCGTGCTGAGCCACTTCGACACGGTCGTCCACTACACGGGCGCGAGCGTCCCCGGCAATCCGACCCAGCTCGAACTGCGTGCCTTCCTCAACGAGGGCGGCAAGCTGATCGAGGCGGGCGAACTGGCCGGCGGCAGCGTCGCCCTCGCCGACGGCACTCCGTCGAACGACTTCAGCCAGTACTACCTGGGCGCCTACTCGCGTACGTCGACCCCCGGCGCCACCGGCTTCACCGGCTCCGGCAGGCTCGGCGGTCTCAGCGGGGCCCTCGGCCCGGCGACCGGCAACCCGCTCGACAGGGCGGGTACCTACGGCGTCACGTCGGACGAGCTGCCGGCCGGCGCGTACCCGCGGTTCGCCAGCGCCGGTGCCGGTCAGTTCGCCGGGACGGTCAACCCGTACGGGCCGTACACGGGCTCGTACATGGCCGCCGCCGTGCACACCGACGACGGCTACAAGCGCCTCACCCGCACCATCGACCTCAGTGGTGTCGCCGCGGCGAGCAAGCCGGCCCTGCGCGCCCGGCTGCTGTGGGACACCGAGCCCGGGTACGACAACGCGGTCGTCGAGATCCACACGGTCGGCGCCGACGACTGGACGACGCTGCCCGAGGCGGGCGGCGCCACCAGCACCGCCGTACCCGCGGAGTGCGGCGCCGGCTTCTACGTCAACGAGCACCCGTGGCTGGGGCACTACCTCACCCTCGGTTCCGGCGACTGCGCCGCGACCGGCACCACCGGCTCCTGGAACGCGCTCACCGGTGCCTCCAGCGGCTGGCAGCAGGTGAACTTCGACCTGAGCGGCTACGCGGGCAAGAACGTCGAGATCTCGATCGCCTACGTCACCGACCCCGGCAGCGGCGGCCACGGAGTGCTCGCGGACGACGCCTCGCTGGTCGTCGGCGGCGCCGCCACCGAGACGGAGGGCTTCGAGACGTCGCTCGGCGCCTGGCGGGCCTCGGGTCCTCCCGCGGGCAGCCCGGCCGTCCTGAAGGACTGGGCGCGCACCGGCGCCCTGTTCCAGACCTACGGAGCGGTCACCACCGACGACACCGTCCTGCTGGGCTTCGGCCTGGAGCACGTGACCTCGGCGACCGACCGCAAGGTGCTCATCGGAAAGGCGCTCGCCTCACTTGAGAGCTGAAACGCGGCAGTCAACACCGTGTGACGGTTCGTAATCAAATCGAGCGATCGGGCTTTCCGGCCCGGGCGGTCCGTACCCCTACTGGCGGGTACGGACCGCCCTGCCGTGTATGGGCGGAGTCGATGTCACCCCGGCGGCCTCGGAGAGGTAGGGTCGGGGTTGGTCGGGGACATCCCAAATACAGCTCGCCGGCACCGCATAGCCGGCGTACCAACGAGGAGATCGGTTCGTGACGATCCGCGTAGGCATCAACGGCTTTGGCCGCATCGGTCGTAACTACTTCCGCGCGCTGCTGGAGCAGGGTGCTGACATCGAGATCGTGGCTGTCAACGACCTGGGTGACACCGCGACCACCGCACATCTGCTCAAGTACGACACCATCCTGGGCCGCCTCAAGGCCGAGGTGTCGCACACCGCCGACACGATCACCGTCGACGGTCACACCATCAAGGTGCTGTCCGAGCGCAACCCGGCGGACATCCCGTGGGGCGACCTGGGCGTCGACATCGTGATCGAGTCCACCGGCATCTTCACCAAGAAGGCCGACGCCGAGAAGCACATCGCCGGCGGCGCCAAGAAGGTCCTGATCTCGGCTCCGGCCAAGGACGAGGACATCACCATCGTGATGGGCGTCAACCAGGACAAGTACGACGCGGCCAACCACCACGTCATCTCCAACGCCTCCTGCACCACCAACTGTGTGGCGCCGATGGCCAAGGTCCTCGACGAGAACTTCGGCATCGTCAAGGGTCTGATGACGACGGTCCACGCGTACACCAACGACCAGCGCATCCTGGACTTCCCGCACTCGGACCTGCGTCGCGCCCGCGCCGCCGCCGAGAACATCATCCCGACCACCACGGGCGCCGCCAAGGCCACCGCGCTGGTCCTCCCGCAGCTCAAGGGCAAGCTCGACGGCATCGCCATGCGCGTGCCGGTCCCGACCGGCTCGGCCACCGACCTGGTCGTGACCCTCCAGCGCGAGGTGACCAAGGACGAGGTCAACGCCGCGTTCAAGAAGGCCTCCGAGGACGGCGACCTCAAGGGTTACCTGGCCTACACCGAGGACCCGATCGTCTCCTCGGACATCGTCAGCGACCCGGCCTCCTGCACCTTCGACTCCTCCCTGACCATGGTCCAGGAGGGCAACTCGGTGAAGATCCTCGGCTGGTACGACAACGAGTGGGGCTACTCCAACCGCCTCGTCGACCTCACGGTCTTCGTCGGCAATCAGCTCTGATCGTCGGATCAGGCACCTTGATGTGAGTGCAGGGCTCGGGCGGCGCAGGGACGCGCCGCCCGAGCCCTGACGCACGTACGGATCAGCCTTCTTCACGGTCGCCGGCGGTCACGAGCGATCACCGGCACCACGAGCCCTTCTCAGGAGCCCCCGTAATGAAGACGATCGACGAACTTCTCGCCGAAGGCGTCGCAGGCAAGCGGGTCTTCGTCCGCGCCGACCTCAACGTGCCGCTCGACGGCGGCACCATCACCGACGACGGCCGTATCCGCGCCGTCCTGCCGACCGTCAAGGCCCTCGCGGACGCGGGCGCCAGGGTGGTCGTCGCCTCGCACCTGGGCCGTCCCAAGGGTGCGCCGGACCCGGCCTTCTCCCTCGCTCCCGCCGCCGCGCGGCTGGGCGAACTCCTCGGTTCCGCCGTGGCCTTCGCCACCGACACGGTCGGCGAGTCCGCGCGGTCCACGGTCGGGGGCCTCACCGACGGCCAGGTCGCCGTCATCGAGAACCTGCGCTTCAACGCCGGGGAGACGTCCAAGGACGACGCCGAACGCGGCGCCTTCGCCGACCAGCTGGCACAGCTCGCCGACCTGTACGTGGGCGACGGCTTCGGTGCCGTGCACCGCAAGCACGCCTCGGTCTTCGACCTCCCGGCCCGTCTGCCGCACACCGCCGGCTACCTCATCGCCACCGAGGTCGCCGTCCTGAAGAAGCTCACCGAGGACGTCAAGCGGCCCTACGTCGTCGCCCTCGGCGGTTCCAAGGTCTCCGACAAACTCGCCGTCATCGACCAGCTGCTCGGTAAGGCGGACCGCCTCCTCATCGGCGGCGGCATGGTCTTCACCTTCCTCAAGGCCAAGGGGTACGAGGTCGGCGCGTCCCTTCTCCAGGAGGACCAGATCCCGGTCGTCCAGGAGTACATCGAGCGGGCCGAGAAGAACGGCGTCGAGCTGGTCCTTCCCGTCGACGTGCTGACCTCCACCGGGTTCCCGGACCTGAAGACCAAGGCGCCTTCGAACCCCCACACCGTCGCCGCGGACGCCATCCCCGCCGACCAGCTGGGCCTGGACATCGGTCCGGAGACCCGCAAGCTGTACGCCTCGAAGCTCGCCGACGCCGGCACCGTCTTCTGGAACGGCCCCATGGGCGTCTTCGAGCACCCCGACTACGCCGAGGGCACCAAGGCGGTCGCCCAGGCCCTCATCGACTCCCCGGCCTTCACGGTCGTCGGCGGCGGCGACTCCGCCGCGGCCGTCCGCATCCTGGGATTCGACGAGACGGCATTCGGCCACATCTCGACCGGCGGCGGCGCCTCCCTCGAATACCTCGAGGGCAAGACGCTCCCCGGTCTCGCCGCACTGGAGGACTGACCCCGCATGACCACTCGTACGCCGCTGATGGCGGGCAACTGGAAGATGAACCTCAACCACCTCGAGGCCATCGCCCACGTGCAGAAGCTCGCCTTCGCCCTGGCCGACAAGGACTACGAGGCCTGTGAGGTCGCCGTCCTGCCGCCCTTCACCGACCTGCGTTCCGTGCAGACCCTGGTCGACGGCGACAAGCTCAAGATCAAGTACGGCGCCCAGGACGTCTCGGCGCACGACTCCGGCGCCTACACCGGCGAGATCTCCGGTTCGATGCTGGCCAAACTCAAGTGCACGTACGTGGCCGTCGGCCACTCCGAGCGCCGCCAGTACCACCACGAGACCGACGCGGTCGTGAACGCCAAGGTGAAGGCCGCCTACAAGCACGGCCTGACGCCGATCCTGTGCGTCGGTGAGGAGCTGGAGGTCCGCGAGGCGGGCAATCACGTGACGCACACGCTCACCCAGGTCGAGGGTGGCCTCAAGGACGTCCCGGCCGAGCAGGCCGAGTCCGTCGTGATCGCCTACGAGCCCGTGTGGGCCATCGGCACCGGCAAGGTCTGCGGCGCCGAGGACGCGCAGGAGGTCTGCGCCGCCATCCGCGCCAAGATCGCCGAGCTCTACAGCCAGGATCTGGCCGACCAGGTCCGTATCCAGTACGGCGGCTCCGTGAAGTCCGGCAACGTCGCCGAGATCATGGCGCAGGCCGACATCGACGGCGCGCTGGTCGGCGGCGCCTCGCTGGACGCCGACGAGTTCGTCAAGATCGTGCGCTTCCGCGATCAGTGATCCGAACCGTGAGTATGCGGTAGGGACGATCCGTCGTACCCTTGCGGGGGCACAGCGCCACGCGGCGGAGCCGCACATGGACAACGACGCTGTGCCCCCGTTGTTCGTCCCAGTCGTTATCCGAATCCGAGGAAGTTGGTTCAGCCGTGGTTTTGGGGTTCTCGATCGCCCTGATCGTCTTCAGCCTGCTGCTGATGCTGCTGGTGCTGATGCACAAGGGGAAGGGCGGCGGCCTCTCCGACATGTTCGGCGGCGGCATGCAGTCCTCCGTCGGCGGCTCCTCGGTCGCCGAGCGCAACCTGGACCGCATCACCGTCGTGATCGGTCTGCTGTGGTTCGCCTGCATCATCGTTCTCGGCATCGTGATGAAGACGAACAGCTGATCAGCTTCGCACAGGCACGCACATTCCGGTACGTAACGCCCCATGTTCGGTACGCGCAGCTGAGCGCGGCCTATCATGGGGCTTGCGTCTTGGTGTGGAAGCTGTAACTCCAATCACTGGACGCGCGTTGGGCCTTACGTAGACTGAGGCGCTCGCAGTGAAGCGAAACGCCGACTCGCTTCGCGGCACCATCACGCAGGGAGTTACGACCGTGGCAAGTGGCAACGCGATCCGAGGAAGCCGGGTCGGGGCGGGGCCGATGGGCGAGGCCGAGCGGGGCGAGTCCGCGCCGCGTCTGCGCATCTCCTTCTGGTGCTCCAACGGACACGAGACGGTGCCCAGCTTCGCCAGCGACGCGCAGGTTCCCGACACCTGGGACTGCCCGCGCTGCGGCTTTCCCGCCGGGCAGGACCGGGACAACCCCCCGGCCCCGCCGCGCACCGAGCCCTACAAGACGCACCTCGCCTATGTGCGGGAGCGACGCAGCGACGCGGACGGCGAGGCGATCCTCGCCGAGGCGCTCGCCAAACTGCGAGGCGAGATCTAGCGACCGAGACCGGCCGGGTATCCGAGGGTGCCTGGCCGGACCTGTTTCCCGCACGGGCGGCTGTTCGCCGGCGGGCCGTGGACGCCGTACGCGGGCTGCTCGTCGCCGCCCGCGCGCTCCTCGCGGGCCCCGGCCATGCCTCCGTCCCCCTGCCGCTCTCCCCGCCTTCCCGCTGACCACCCTTCAGCCGCGCTCCGACGACGCCTCCACGGCCCTGCTCCTCGCACTCGCCGTCGCCGCGTTGATACCCGTGGGCAAGTCGGACGTACCTGTTGTCGCCCCGCACGACAGCGGCACGTCCGCTCACGTGCCGCGCTGATCAACTAGGTTGGAACCGGCGGGGCAAGCGTGCGCAGCACGGACAGATGAGGAAGAGGGCTGAAGTCCGACATGAACGCAGACGGCCGTACGAGGCTCAACCAGACGCCCGAGTGGACCGCTCTGGCCAAACACCGCGAGGAACTCGGCGGGGTACGGCTGCGGGAGCTGTTCGCCGCCGATCCCGGGCGCGGCGCCGGATACACGCTGCAGGTCGGTGACCTGCACATCGACTACTCCAAGCACCTCGTCACCGACGAGACGCTGCGGCACCTGCGCGAACTGGCAGCCGCCACCGACGTCTTCGGCCTCAGGGACGCCCTGTTCCGCGGCGAGAAGATCAACACCACCGAGGGCCGAGCCGTCCTGCACACCGCCCTGCGCGCCCCGCGCGACGCGGTGATCGAGGTCGACGGCGAGAACGTCGTCCCGGCGGTGCACGCCGTCCTCGACAAGATGGCGGGATTCGCCGAGCGGGTCCGCTCCGGCGCCTGGACCGGCCACACCGGCCGCCGTATCCGCAACGTGGTGAACATCGGCATCGGCGGCTCCGACCTGGGCCCGGCGATGGCCTACGAGGTGCTGCGCGGCTACACCGACCGCGACCTCACGGTCCGTTTCGTGTCGAACGTGGACGGCGCCGACCTGCACGAGGCCACCCGCGACCTGGACCCCGCGGAGACGCTGTTCATCATCGCGTCGAAGACCTTCACCACCATCGAGACGATCACCAACGCGACCTCGGCCCGCACCTGGCTGCTGGACGCCCTCGATGGGGGCGCCTCCCGCTCGAGCGAAGTCGAGGGTGGGGGACGGGCGGCCGTCGCCAAGCACTTCGTCGCGCTGTCGACGAACGCCGAGAAGGTCGCCGACTTCGGCATCGACACGGCCAACATGTTCGAGTTCTGGGACTGGGTCGGCGGCCGCTACTCCTATGACTCGGCGATCGGCCTGTCGCTGATGATCGCCATCGGCCCGGACCGCTTCCGCGAGATGCTCGACGGCTTCCATCTCGTCGACGAGCACTTCAGGACCGCGCCCGCCGAGTCCAACGTGCCGCTGCTGCTGGGCCTGTTGGGCATCTGGTACGGCAACTTCCACGACGCCCAGTCGCACGCCGTGCTGCCCTACAGCCACTACCTGTCCAAGTTCGCCGCCTATCTGCAGCAGCTGGACATGGAGTCCAACGGCAAGTCCGTCGACCGGGACGGCAGGGCGGTCGACTGGCAGACCGGCCCGATCGTCTGGGGCACGCCGGGCACCAACGGGCAGCACGCCTACTACCAGCTCATCCACCAGGGCACGAAGCTCATCCCGGCGGACTTCATCGGCTTCGCCGAGCCGGCCGCCGAGCTGAGCGAGGAGCTCAAGGCGCAGCACGACCTGCTCATGGCCAACTTCTTCGCCCAGACCCAGGCGCTGGCCTTCGGCAAGACGCCCGAGGAGGTGCGTGCGGAGGGCGTGCCCGAGGAACTGGTGGCCCACAAGACGTTCAAGGGCGACCACCCCACGACCACGATCCTCGCCCGTGAGCTGACCCCCTCGGTCCTCGGCCAGCTCGTCGCGCTCTACGAGCACAAGGTGTTCGTGCAGGGCGCGGTGTGGAACATCGACTCCTTCGACCAGTGGGGAGTGGAGCTCGGCAAGGTGCTCGCCAAGCGCGTCGAACCCGCACTGACCGAGGGCGCCGAGGTCCCCGGTCTGGACGCGTCCACCAAGGCCCTCGTCGCCAAGTACCGGGAGCTGCGCGGCCGGTAGCGGTCACCGCAGGAGACAAGCGGGAAGCGGGAAGCGGGCGGCGCGTGGCCGTCCGCTTCCCGTAGACTCCCCGGCGATCATGAGGACGAGCGCTCGGGGGAGAGCAACGTGACCGGTGCACGCAGGAGTTGGACCGACGGCTCGCTGACCGTCCGCTCCTTTCTGAAGCCCTATCGGGTGGCTTCGGCGGTGTTCCATCCGGTGTGGATACCGGAGGCGCTCGATCCGACGGTGGAACGGCTCAAGCGCGGCAGGGTCATCGCCGGGGCGGTGGCGGCCCTCGGCGTCTACACCTTCGTGCAGGGCGGTTTCGCCTTCGAGGAGATGCTGGAGAACACGGTGATCGCCTCCGCCGTGCTGTTCGTCCTCACCCCTGTGACGGTCGGCGTGATGCTCTTGGTCTGGCGGCGCACCGGTACCGTCCGGCAGCTGAGGACGCCGCTGGTCGACTCGCTCAAGCTGCTGCTGCTCTTCGTCGGCTGTGTCCTCGCCACGGTGGGGATCTTCCAGGCGAGCGAGAGGTTCGGGCTGGTGCCGAGGTTGCTGCTCTATCTCGTGGGCCTCTGGATGGCCGTCCTGCTGATCGCCGGCGCCGTCCGGCTCTCGGGGAACTTCTTCGGTTCCGCAGCGGTGCACCGCTGCCTGCCGCCGCTGCTCGCCACGGTGACGGCCTGGCTGATGGCCGTCCCCGACCTGTTCACCGGTGATCTGCACGGCCTGAGCCTCACCCTGGGCATCGTCTTCATCCTGGGCGCACCGGTGACGGTCACAGGGCTCGCGCTGCTCGAGATGCGCCGCCTCAAGCAGCGCTACGGCATCCGGCTGACGGCTCATCCGGCCACCCTGCCACCGACGCCCGTGGGGGAGCCGCCCCAGGTGCCCCCGCAGGTGCCGCAGCAGGGACATCCGTACGGACAGCAGCACGGACACCCGTACGCACCGGGCCCGGGGCAGTCGTACCCCCAGGGCAATCCGTATCTCCAGGGCAACCCGTACCCCCAGGGCAACCCGTACCAGCAGGGCGCGACCGTGCCGCACGCCCCGTCGCCGCGGCATCCGTACGATTCCCACGGGTCCCACAACGGGCAGAACCCGTACGGCGGTTGACCGTACGGGTTCTGTGCGGGCGTTGATCGGTCAGGCGGACGCCGGAGGGTACAGCGACCTCGGGAGCCGGGAGGCCGCCGCCGAGTCCAGGAGCCACAGGGTGCGCGACCTGCCACGGGCTCCCGCCGCCGGGGCCTGGATCTCGCCCGCGCCGGACAGGGCGATCGCCGCGGCCTGTGCCTTGTCCTCGCCGGCCGCCAGCAGCCACACCTCACGGGCCGCCCGGATCGCCGGGAGGGTGAGGGTGACCCGGGTCGGCGGGGGCTTGGGCGCGCCCCGGACGCCGACCACCGTCCGCTCGGTCTCCCGCACGGCCGGCAGCTCCGGGAAGAGCGAGGCCACGTGGGTGTCCGGGCCGACGCCCAGCATCAGGACGTCGAAGGCGGGCACGGTGCCATGGTTCTCCGGGCCGGCCGCGCGGGCCAGCTCCTCGGCGTAGGCGGCCGCTGCCGCCTCCACGTCGGCGCCGTACGGACCGTCCGACGCGGGCATGGCGTGCACGCGCTTCGGGTCCACGGGGACGGAGTCCAGCAGGGCCTCACGGGCCTGCGTGACGTTGCGCTCGGGGTCGCCCTCGGGCACGAAGCGCTCGTCGCCCCACCACAGGTCGAGCCGGGACCAGTCGACGGCGTCACGGGCGGGCGCGGCGGCCAGCGCGGCCAGCAGGCCGTTGCCGTTGCGGCCGCCCGTGAGGACCACGGACGCCTGGCCCCGGGAGGCCTGGGCGTCCACGATCTTCGTGATGAGGCGGGCCGCGGCGGCCTGCGCCATCAGTTCCTTGTCGTGGTGCACGACCAGCTGCGGAGTGCTCACTGCGGCTCCGCTTTCCTGACCGGCGGCATCTGGGCCGGAGACGGCCGGTCGGTGTCGCCGGGACCCGGCGGGGCGGTGGGCGGCAGAGCCGGCTCGGAGTCGCGGCCGGCGGCCGCCGGGTCCGCCACCGTACGGACCGGGAGGGACGGCGGGGGATGGGAAGCGGCCTCGGCCCGCTCCGCCACCCGCTCCGCGGCCGACTGGATGCCGCCCAGCCGGTCCACGCCGAACCGCAGGGCCGACGCGTACGTGTCGTCGGGGTCGAGCCGGCGCAGTTCCTCCGCGAGCAGCTCGGACGTCTCGCGGCGCTTGAGCGCCACCGCGCGGTCCGGCTGGCCGGGCAGCGCCAGGGTGGCCATCGCCCCGTCCGACCGGTGCAGCGTGATCGGGCCGCCGGTCGTCTCCATCCGGACCTGGGTCAGACCGGGACCGGCCGAGACCGCGCGCCGGACGTGCACATGGAGCCGGTCGGCGAGCCACATGGCGAGCAGTTCGACGCTCGGGTTGGACTCCTCGCCCGCCACTTCGGCGGAGACGATCTCGCAGCTGACCTGGTCGAGGGCGGCGGCCAGCATCGAGCGCCACGGGGTGATCCGGGCCCAGGACAGGTCGGTGTCGCCGGGCTCGTAGCTCTCGGCTCGCGCCCGCAGCTCGTTGATGGGCTTCTCGGCCGCGTAGCTGTCGGTGACCCGGCGCTGGCCCAGGGCGCCCAGCGGGTCGCCCGCCGGGTCGCGCGGCGCGTCCACCGACCACCAGACCACCACCGGGGCGTCCGGCAGCAGCAGCGGCAGCACGACGGACTGGGCGTGGTCGGAGACCTCGCCGTACAGCCGGAGGATCACGGTCTCGCCGCTGCCCGCGTCCGCGCCCAGCCGTACCTCTGCGTCGAGGCGGGACTGGGTGCGGCCCCGGGGGGAGCGCGAGACGCGCTTGATGACCACGAGCGTGCGCGAGGGGTGCTCGCGCGACGCGTCGTTGGCGGCCTTCAGGGCGTCGTAGGCGTTCTCCTCGTCCGTGACGACGACGAGGGTGAGCACCATGCCGACGGCGGGTGTGCCTATCGCGCGGCGGCCCTGCACCAGCGCCTTGTTGATCTTGCTGGCAGTGGTGTCCGTGAGGTCTGTCTTCATGGCCGGCGCCAGCTCCGTCCGTCTCGCTCGAGCATCTGGTCGGCCTCGACGGGCCCCCACGTGCCCGAGGGGTACTGTGCGGGCTTGCCGTTCTTGTCCCAGTACTGCTCGATCGGGTCGAGGATCTTCCAGGACAGCTCCACCTCTTCCGTGCGGGGGAAGAGGTTCGAGTCGCCCAGCAGCACGTCGAGGATGAGGCGCTCGTACGCCTCCGGGCTGGACTCCGTGAAGGACTCGCCGTAGGCGAAGTCCATCGACACGTCCCGGATCTCCATGGAGGTGCCGGGCACCTTGGAGCCGAAGCGGACCGTGATGCCCTCGTCCGGCTGGACGCGGATGACGATCGCGTTGGCGCCGAGCTCCTCGGTGGCAGTGGAGTCGAAGGGGGAGTGCGGGGCCCGCTGGAAGACGACCGCGATCTCGGTGACCCGCCGGCCGAGGCGCTTGCCGGTGCGCAGGTAGAAGGGGACGCCCGCCCAGCGGCGGTTGTCGACCTCCAGCTTGACGGCCGCGTAGGTGTCGGTCTTCGACTTGGGGTCGATGCCGTCCTCTTCGAGGTAGCCGACGGCCTTCTCGCCACCCTGCCACCCGGCCGCGTACTGACCGCGCACGGTGGCGCGGCCCAGGTCCTTCGGCAGCCGCACGGCGCCGAGCACCTTGGTCTTCTCGGCGGCCAGCGCGTCGGCGTCGAAGGAGGCGGGCTCCTCCATGGCGGTGAGGGCCATGAGCTGGAGCAGGTGGTTCTGGATGACGTCACGGGCGGCGCCGATGCCGTCGTAGTAGCCGGCCCGGCCGCCGATGCCGATGTCCTCGGCCATGGTGATCTGCACGTGGTCCACGAAGGACCGGTTCCAGATCGGCTCGAACATGGTGTTGGCGAAGCGGAGCGCCAGGATGTTCTGGACGGTCTCCTTGCCGAGGTAGTGGTCGATGCGGAAGACCTGGTCCGACCCGAAGACCTCGTGGACGACCTTGTTGAGCTCCTCGGCCGAGGCGAGGTCGTGGCCGAAGGGCTTCTCGATGACCGCGCGTCGCCAGGAGCCGTTGTTCTGATCGGCCAGCCCGTGCTTCTTCAGCTGCTGGATCACCACCGGGAACGAACGCGGCGGCACGGAGAGGTAGAAGGCGAAGTTGCCGCCCGTGCCCTGCGCCTTGTCGAGTTCCTCGATCGTGGCCCGGAGGCGCTCGAACGCGTCGTCGTCGTCGAAGGTGCCCTGCACGAAGCGCATGCCCTGGACGAGCTGCTGCCAGACCTCCTCGCGGAAGGGCGTGCGGGCGTGCTCCCTGACGGCGTCGTGGACCTCCTGCGCGAAGTCCTCGTGCTCCCACTCCCGGCGCGCGAAGCCCACCAGTGAGAAGCCCGGCGGCAGCAGACCCCGGTTGGCGAGGTCGTACACGGCGGGCATGAGCTTCTTCCGGGACAAATCGCCCGTGACGCCGAAGATGACCAGGCCCGACGGCCCCGCGATACGCGGGAGCCGTCGGTCGGCGGGGTCACGCAGCGGGTTGCTGCTCGACAGAGTTCAGCCCTCCGAGGGGGCGAGGCGCTGGAGCTCCGCCTCGGTCGACTTGAGCAGGTCGTTCCAGGACGACTCGAACTTGTCCACGCCCTCGTCCTCGAGGAGCTGGACCACCTCGTCGTAGGAGATGCCGAGCTTCTCGACGGCGTCGATCTCGGCGCGGGCCTGCTCGTAGGTGCCGGCGACGGTGTTGCCGGTGATCGCGCCGTGGTCCTCGGCGGCGAACAGGGTCGCCTCCGGCATGGTGTTCACCGTGTTCGGTGCCACCAGGTCGTCCACGTACAGGGTGTCCTTGTAGGCGGGGTCCTTCACACCGGTGGAGGCCCACAGCGGACGCTGCTTGTTGGCGCCCGCCTTCTCCAGCGCGGCCCAGCGCTCGCCGGCGAAGACCTCCTCGTACGCCTGGTAGGCGAGCCGGGCGTTGGCGAGGCCGGCCTTGCCGCGGGCGGCCTTGGCCTCTTCGGTGCCGAGCGCGTCGAGCCGCTTGTCGATCTCGGTGTCCACGCGGGACACGAAGAAGGACGCCACGGAGTGGATCTTCGACAGGTCCAGGCCGCGCTCCTTGGCCTGCTCCAGGCCGGCCAGGTAGGCGTCCATGACCTGGCGGTAGCGCTCCAGCGAGAAGATCAGCGTGACGTTGACGCTGATGCCCAGGCCGATGACCTCGGTGATGGCCGGCAGGCCGCCCATCGTGGCCGGGATCTTGATCAGCGTGTTGGGACGGTCGACCAGCCAAGCCAGCTGCTTGGCCTCGGCGACCGTCGGCTTCGTGTGGTGGGCCAGGCGCGGGTCGACCTCGATGGACACCCGGCCGTCCTGGCCGCCGGTGGCGTCGAAGACCGGGCGCAGGATGTCGGCGGCGTCGCGGACGTCCGCCGTCGTGATCATGCGGATGGCCTCTTCGACGGTGACCTTGCGGGCGGCGAGGTCCGACAGCTGCTGGTCGTAGCCGTCGCCCTGAGAGATCGCCTTCTGGAAGATCGAAGGATTGGTGGTGACGCCCACGACGTGCTGCTGGTCGATCAGTTCGGCGAGGTTGCCGGACGTGATCCGCTTGCGCGACAGGTCGTCCAGCCAGATCGCGACGCCTTCTTCGGAGAGGCGCTTGAGTGCGTCTGTCATGGAATTACATCTCCTACGTGTCGTATGTGAGCGTCAGCGCTGGGCGGCGGCGATGGATTCCCGGGCCTTCGCGGCCACGTTCTCGGCAGTGAAGCCGTACTCCTGGAAGAGGACCTTGCCGTCGGCGGAAGCACCGAAGTGCTCCAGGGAAACGATGCGGCCGGCGTCCCCGACGTACTTGTGCCAGGTGAGACCGATACCGGCCTCGACCGAGACCCGGGCCTTGACGGACGGGGGCAGAACGCTGTCCCGGTACCCCTGGTCCTGCTCCTCGAACCACTCCACGGACGGCATGGACACCACACGCGTGGGCACACCGTCGGCTTCCAGTCGCTCGCGCGCCTCGACGGCGACGTGCACCTCGGAGCCGGTCGCGATGAGGAGCACCTCCGGCGTCCCCGTGGAGGCCTCGAACAGCACGTAGCCGCCCTTGGCGGCGTTCTCGTCGGGCTCGTACGTCGGCACGCCCTGGCGGGTGAGGACCAGCCCGTGCGGGGCGCCCTTGCCGAAGACCTTCGTCCAGCGCTTGAGGATCTCGCGCCAGGCGATCGCGGTCTCGTTGGCGTCGGCCGGGCGGACGACGTTCAGGCCCGGGATCGCGCGCAGCGACGCGAGGTGCTCGACCGGCTGGTGCGTCGGGCCGTCCTCGCCGAGGCCGACGGAGTCGTGCGTCCACACGTACGTCACCGGCACGTGCATGAGGGCGGACAGACGTACGGCGTTGCGCATGTAGTCGGAGAACACGAGGAACGTGCCGCCGTAGATGCGCGTGTTGCCGTGCAGGGCGATGCCGTTCATCTCCGCGGCCATGGAGTGCTCGCGGATACCGAAGTGCACGGTGCGGCCGTACGGGCTCGCCTCCGGCAGCGGGTTGTCCGCGGGGAGGAACGACGACGTCTTGTCGATCGTCGTGTTGTTGGAGCCCGCGAGGTCGGCGGAGCCGCCCCACAGCTCGGGGATGACCGAGCCGAGCGCCTGGAGCACCTTGCCGGACGCGGCACGGGTGGCGACACCCTTGCCGGGCTCGAAGACCGGGAGCTTCTCCTCCCAGCCGGTGGGCAGCTCGCCCGCGGCGACGCGCTCGAACTCGGCGGCGCGGTCGGGGTTGTTGTCCCGCCACTGCTGGAAGGACTTCTCCCACACGGCGCGGGCCGCCTGGCCGCGCTCGAGGGCGCCCCGGGTGTGGCCGATGACCTCGTCCGCGACCTCGAAGGACTTCTCCGGGTCGAAGCCGAGGACGCGCTTGGTGGCCGCGACCTCGTCGTCGCCGAGCGCCGAGCCGTGGGCGGCCTCGGTGTTCTGCGCGTTCGGGGCGGGCCAGGCGATGATCGAGCGCATCGCGATGAAGGACGGCTTGTCCGTCACCTGCTTCGCGGCCTCGATCGCGTCGTAGAGGGCGTGCGGGTCCAGGTCGCCGTCCGGCTTGGGGGCGACCCGTTGCACGTGCCAGCCGTACGCCTCGTACCGCTTGACCGTGTCCTCGGAGACGGCCGTCTCGGTGTCGCCCTCGATCGAGATGTGGTTGTCGTCCCACAGCAGGATCAGGTTGCCGAGCTTCTGGTGGCCGGCCAGCGAGGACGCCTCGGCGGAGATGCCCTCCTGGAGGCAGCCGTCACCGGCGATCGCGTAGACGAAGTGGTCGAACGGCGACTCGCCGACCGGGGCGTCCGGGTCGAACAGACCGCGCTCGTAGCGGGCGGCCATGGCCATGCCGACGGCGTTCGCGACGCCCTGACCCAGCGGGCCGGTCGTCGTCTCGACGCCCGTGGTGTGGCCGTACTCCGGGTGACCCGGGGTCTTCGAACCCCACGTACGGAACGACTTCAGGTCGTCCAGCTCCAGGCCGAAGCCGGCCAGGTACAGCTGGGTGTAGAGGGTCAGGGACGAGTGGCCCGCGGACAGCACGAAGCGGTCGCGGCCGACCCAGTCGGCGTCCGCCGGGTCGTGCCGCATCACCTTCTGGAAGAGGGTGTACGCGGCAGGCGCCAGGCTCATCGCCGTACCGGGATGGCCGTTGCCGACCTTCTGTACGGCGTCGGCGGCCAGGACGCGGGCGGTGTCCACCGCCCGCTGGTCCAACTCGGTCCACTCGAGGTCTGTGGTGGTCGGCTTGGTGCTCACCCTGGGTCAGGGCTCCTCTCCACATGTCACGCATGTCGAATGCCGGTGCACGCGGCGCCCACCGGCCGTTGTCGAGCCTACCCCCGTGAGAACGTGCATTTTTTCGAGTCGTTCCAGACTGCCGGGAGTCGTGGTCGTCCGCCTCCCGACCGGTGTGTTCCCTGTTCGGCAAGTGAATACGGAGGCGCTCGTACGAGTGCTCAACAGAGTGCCTTCCGGCTCTTCCGCGGGTGCTGTCCAACACGACCCCACCCCCGCGAATGCCGGGGTCTGGGCAACGTCTACAGTGGCGTGGTACGCGCGAGCCTTTACGGGGAGTTCACACCTGCGGGCTTGCTGGGAGTCTCTGTCAGGGGTGTGCGTGACGGCCGTTGAATCCCGTCCTGGGGGTACCTCCCAGGCCCTTAAGGCTCTGGGGGAGGGGATTATCGGGGCGAGCCAGAGCCGGCGACCGTTCGGCGCCCGGGTCAAGGCGTTCGTGGCGCTGACCAAGCCGCGGATCATCGAGCTGCTGCTGATCACCACCGTCCCGGTGATGTTCCTGGCGCAGCAGGGCGTTCCGGACCTCGGCCTGGTGGTCCTGACCTGCCTCGGCGGATACCTCTCCGCGGGCGGCGCCAACGCGCTGAACATGTACATCGACCGTGACATCGACGCGCTGATGGACCGCACCTCGCAGCGTCCGCTGGTCACCGGGATGGTGAGCCCGCGTGAATGCCTCGCCTTCGGCATCACCCTCGCGGTGGTCTCGACACTCCTGTTCGGTCTGACCGTCAACTGGCTGTCCGCCTGGCTCGCCCTCGGCGCGCTCCTCTTCTACGTCGTCGTCTACACGATGATCCTCAAGCGGCGTACCTCGCAGAACATCGTGTGGGGCGGCATCGCCGGCTGCATGCCGGTCCTGATCGGCTGGTCGGCCGTGACGGACTCGGTGTCCTGGGCGCCGGTCGTCCTCTTCCTCGTCATGTTCTTCTGGACCCCGCCGCACTACTGGCCGCTGTCCATGAAGGTCAAGGACGACTACGCGCGCGTGGGCGTGCCGATGCTGCCGGTCGTCGCCTCCAACAAGACCGTCGCCAGGCAGATCGTCCTGTACAGCTGGGTGATGGTCGCCGTCTCGCTGCTGCTGACCCCGCTGGGCTACACCGGGTGGTTCTACACCTCGGTCGCGCTGGTGGCGGGCGGCTGGTGGCTGTGGGAGGCGCACGCGCTGCAGAGCCGCGCGAAGGCCGAGGCCACGGGCGGGAAGCTGAAGGAGATGCGGCTGTTCCACTGGTCCATCACCTATGTCTCGCTGCTGTTCGTGGCGGTCGCGGTGGACCCCTTCCTGCGCTGAGCCCCGCCGCGTTCCGGCCCCTGCCGGGTTTCGGCCCCCGGCCCCTTCCTCCGCCGGGTCCCCTCAGGACGGCTCGGTACGCCTCATCACGGCTGAACGGCCGGGGTGCGTGGTCAAGGCCACGCACCCCGGCCGTCGCCGTTCGATCTACCCGTCGGTAGCATCCTGGCCATGGCAGACACCAAGCAGGTTGACGAGACCGCCGACGCCAAGCGGGCCGCGAAGGCCGAGCGCAGGGCGGCCCGGCTGGCCAAGCAGATCAGCGCCTTCGCCAAGGAGCACGGCGGGGCCGAGGGCCAGGTCGCGTACCTCGGCGAGCGCGGCGCCCGCATCGTCCTCGTCGGCGAGGACGGCGGCTGGGGCGATCTGGTGGCCCCCTCGGTCGCCATCGCCGAGAACGCGGTCGGGAAGGCCGGCATCACCGTCCACGAGGCCTTCGACGGCGAGTTCGCGGCGAAGGTGAAGACGGGGCCGTACGAGTGGACGCGGATGGCCGGGATCCAGGTCGGCGGACCGAAGAACGGCTGAGCAGCAACAACCTGACACCCCGGTCACCCGTTAGGACCCGTAGAAACGACGTGGTCCATCTCCCGGGGAGTCCGGATGATCGAAACGCCGTCCTTGGTGGACCAGTACTGCCACGGCGTCCTGAGAACGGAGCTGGGTCTCGGCACCTTCGAGGCCCAGCTGGCCCGTACCGAGGGCCCGCCGGCCCCGGGTACGACGCTCTTCGACACCCAGACGGGGTTCGCGGTACGCCGCTGGTGCCCCCCGCTGCTCGGTCTGGAACCGCATGCGCCGCCCGCCCGTTATCTCGCCCGGCGTCGTGAACTCGGCGTACTGGAAACGGGCCGCCGGCTGCTGCGCGGCAGTGGCATCACGATGTATCTGGTCGACACGGGTCTGCCCGGCGACCTCACCGGGCCGGACGAGCTCGCCTCGGCCGCCGCCGCCGAGGCGCGGGAGATCGTGCGCCTGGAACTCCTCGCCGAACAGGTCGCCGACACCTCCGGCACCGTCGAGTCCTTCCTCGCCAACCTCGCCGAGTCGGTCCACGGGGCCGCCGCGAACGCCGTGGCGTTCACCTCCGTCGCGGGGGTCAGGCACGGTCTCGCCCTCGCGCCCGAGCCGCCCGGGCCGGGCGAGGTGCGGGGCGCGGCGAGCCGCTGGCTGGCCACGCGCAGGGTCGGTGGCGAGCTGTTCGACCCGGTGCTGCTGCGGCACCTGCTGTGGATCGCCGTCGCCTCGGGGCTGCCCCTGCAACTGCACGCCGGACTCGGCGAGCCGGGAGCGCGCATCGACCGTACCGATCCGGTCCTGCTGACGGACTTCGTGCGGGCGACGGCCGGCCTCGGCACCGACCTCGTCCTGCTGCACGGCTACCCCTACCACCGCCATGCCGCCCACCTGGCGGGCGTCTTCCCGCACGTGTACGCCGACTCGGGCGCCGCGCTCGTACGGACCGGCGCCCGAGCGGCGACGATCCTCGCGGAGATCCTGGAGCTGGCCCCCTTCGGCAAGATCCTGTTCTCCAGCGGGGCCCGGGGCCTGCCCGAGCTGCACGTGGTCGGGGCACGGCTGTTCCGCGAGGCCCTCGCGCGGGTGCTCGGCGCCTGGGTCGCCGAGGGCGCGTGGTCGGCCGGGGACGCGCAACGGGTGGCGGGACTGATCGCCGCGGGCAACGCGCGCCGGGTGTACGGGCTGGGCTGAGGTGACGAGACTGGGCGCATGACCAGCCCCACGGAACACTTACTGGACCGTTTCCTCGCCGGACTCCCCGCTCTGGAGCCCGTCGCCGTCTGGGCCCACGGCTCGCTCGCCGGGGGCGACTACCAGGAGGGCCGCAGCGACCTGGACCTCATCGCGGTCCTGGCGGGGCCCCTCACACCGCGCGCCGTGTGGGCCCTGGCCCGGCTGCACGCCCGCCTGCGCGGTGAGCCGCTCGCCCCGCTGCTGCACTGCACCTATCTCACCCCCGGCACGGCGGCCGGTCCGGAGCGGCGGCACCTCACCTGGGCGCACAGTCGGCTGTTCCGGCGCACGGTCACCCCGGTGACCCGACGCGAACTGCTCGATTTCGGGCGGGTGCTGCACGGGAAGCCGCCCGGCGCCCTCCTCCCGCCCGTGCCGGACCGCGAGCTCGGCGACTTCGTCGTCCGCGACCAGCGGGACTTCTGGCGGCCGGCCGTCGACAAGGCCCACCTATGGCGCCAGGACGTCTGGGTCGATCTCGGGCTGCTGACCTTCGCCCGGGCGACGGTGACCGTGCGGGACGGCCGTCTGATCTCCAAGCGCCAGGCCCTCGACGAACTGCCCACGCTGGGGGCGCCGAAGGAGGTCGTGGCGGACATCGCGCGGCGCCGCTACGACGAGGGGGGCGGCCCGGCCGACGAACGCTGGCCGACCCGCCGTGCCGAGCTGACCCGGGACTACCTGGGACCCGCGATCGACGGGCTGGTCACCGCGTACGCGTGACCTGTGCGCCTGTACGACTCGCACGTGTGCTCGTACGGGTGTGCTCGTACGGGTGTGCTCGTACGGGTGTCACTCGTCCGCCTGTGACATCCGCGCGTGGGTCACGCGCGGGTGCCGACCGTGGCCTCCGCCGCGGGGCCCGGCAGGTCGATCGTCGTCTCGGGGCGCTCGCGCAGCGCCAGCAGCACGCGCAGCACCGCGATCCACACCAGGCAGGAGCCGAGCATGTGCAGGCCGACGAGGGCCTCGGGAAGGTCCGTGAAGTACTGGACGTAGCCGATGACGCCCTGCCCGAGGAGCACCAGGAACAGGTCGCGGGTACGGTCCAGCGGGTTCTTCGGCGCGTCCACCGCCTTGAGGATGAACCACAGGGCGAAGGTCAGCGTCACCACGATCCAGGCGAGCACGGCGTGCAGCTTGGCGACCGTCTCCCAGTCCAGCGGCATCCGCTCGACCTCGCTGGAGTCGCCGGCGTGCGGGCCCGCGCCGGTCACCACCGTGCCGACCGCGATCAGCAGCGTCGAGGCGGCGACCAGGAACCACACCAGCTGCTGCACGGGCTTGCCCACCAGCGGGCGGGGCTCCCCGTCACCCTCCTCGGCGCGCTGCCACATCACCGCGGCGACCGCGATCAGCGCCGAGGCGGCGAGGAAGTGCGCCGCGACCGTGTACGGGTTGAGGCCGACGAGCACCACGATCCCGCCGAGCACCGCGTTGCTCATGACCAGCCAGAACTGCGCCCAGCCCAGCCGGGTCAGGCTCCGCCGGTACGGCTTCTCGGAACGCGCGGCGATGATCGCCCAGCCGACGGCCGCGCACAGCACGTACGTCAGCATGCGGTTGCCGAACTCGATGGCGCCGTGGAAGCCCATCGCGCCGGTGGCGGTGAGCGAGTCGTCGGTGCACTTGGGCCAGGTCGGGCAGCCCAGACCGGAGCCCGTGAGCCGTACGGCACCACCGGTGACCACGATGACCACCGACATCACGAGCGCGGACAGGGCCGCCCGCCGGACCGTCCGGCGGGTGGGGGTCCAGCGCGCGGCGATGAAGGCGAGGGGGTTGCGCACGGCGGCTACGACGTCGGCGCGAGTCACGTTTGGCACGTGTCCCATCGTAGGCGGCCGCTTGTGCACGCATTCACGAGGGTCCCCCGTGTCCGAGCGTCCGGCTGCTCCCGGTCACTCCCAGCGGAAGAACCGGCCGGCCGCCGCGAGCCCCACCACCGCCCAGACCGCCAGGATCCCCAGGTCGCCCCAGGGCATGCCCGCGCCGTGCTGGAGCACGTCCCGCAGGCCGTCCGAGAGGGCCGAGACGGGCAGCAGGCCGAGGACGTCCTGGGCGCCGGACGGGAACCTGTCGAGCGGCACGATCACCCCGCCGCCCACCAGCAGCAGCAGGAAGACCAGGTTGGCCGCGGCCAGCGTCGCCTCCGCCTTCAGGGTGCCCGCCATCAGCAGGCCGAGGCCCGAGAAGGCGGCCGTGCCCAGGACCAGGAGCAGCAGGACGGCCCCCGGATTGCCGTGCGGGTTCCAGCCCAGGGCGAAGGCGATCGCGGTCAGGAGGAGCACCTGGAGGATCTCCGTGACCAGGACCGACAGCGTCTTCGCCGTCATCAGGCCCCAGCGCGGCAGAGGAGAGGAGGCGAGCCGCTTCAGCACCCCGTAGCGGCGTTCGAAGCCGGTGGCGATGGCCTGGCCGGTGAAGGCCGTCGACATGACGGCGAGCGCGAGGATGCCGGGAGTGAGGAAGTCCACGGCCTCGCCCGCGCCGGTGTCGACGATGTTCACGCTGCTGAACAGCACCAGCAGGAGGGTGGGGATCACGGCGGTGAGCAGCAGTTGCTCGCCGTTGCGCAGGAGCATCTTCGTCTCCAGCGCCGCCTGGGTCCCGATCATGCGGCGGAGCGGGGCCGCGCCGGGCCGGGGGGTGTAGGTACCCGTGGCGGTCATCAGCGCAACTCCTTGCCGGTCATTTCGAGAAAGACGTCCTCCAGGGTGTGCCGTTCGACCGAGATCCGGTCCGGCATCACCCCGTGCTGGGCGCACCACGAGGTGACCGTCGCCAGCAGCTGCGGGTCGACCTTGCCCATCACCCGGTAGGAGCCCGGAGTCAGCTCGGCGGCGGAGCTGTCGGCGGGCAGTGCCTTGAGCAGGGAGCCCACGTCGAGGCCGGGGCGGCCGGTGAACCGCAGGGTGTTCTCCGCGCCGCCGCGGCACAGCTCCTCGGGGGAGCCCTGGGCGATGACCCGGCCCGCGTCGATGATCGCGACGTCGTCGGCGAGCTGCTCGGCCTCGTCCATGTAGTGGGTGGTCAGGATGACCGAGACGCCGTCCGCTCGCAGGTCCCGTACGAGTTCCCAGGTGGCGCGGCGGGCCTGCGGGTCGAGGCCGGCCGTCGGCTCGTCCAGGAAGACCAGCTCGGGCCGGCCGACGACGGCCATGGCGAGCGCGAGGCGCTGCTGCTGGCCGCCGGAGAGGCGGCGGTACGTCGTCCGGCCGCAGGAGCCGAGGCCGAGACGCTCGACGAGGGCGTCGACGTCCAGGGGGTGGGCGTGCAGCCCGGCCATGTGGCGGAGCATCTCGTCGGCCCGCGCACCGGAGTAGACGCCCCCCGACTGGAGCATCACGCCGATCCGGGGGCGCAGGTCGGAGCCCTGTCTCAGCGGGTCGAGGCCGAGGACGCGCACCGTACCGGAGTCCGGCCTGCGGTACCCCTCGCAGGTCTCGACGGTGGTCGTCTTGCCGGCGCCGTTGGGTCCGAGGACGGCGGTGATGCCCGCCCGCGCCGTCAGATGGAGGCCGTCCACCGCGGTCTTCGTCCCGTACCGCTTCACCAGGGCCTCGACCCTGACGACAGGCTCACTTCGCATGGCTCAAGAGTCTAGGTTCGCGGGCCGGGGTTCAGCCGTGGGGGTCCCCGCCGGAGCGGAGCCGGGACTGGGGGAGAGAGCGGGAACGGGCCACGTGCGACGGCTTCCGGGGCCGGCGGAGTCAGATCTCGTCCTCGCGGGACCGGTGCAGCGGCAGCCATCGCTCGGCGTAGGCCACGGCGTCCGCGACCGGGAACAGCCGCACGTCGGCCGCGCCGACCCTGCCCCGTACGACGTCACGGTCGCGTTCGAAGTCGTGGCCCAGCTCGTCGAAGCGGTCGGAGTCGATGGACACCTCGGTCAGGGTCTCCCACGTCCCGCCGTGCCCCGGCCGGCCCACCTCGACGAGCGGCGCCGGGATCCGGTACTCGGCCAGGTGGAAGCTGGTGCAGGTGGCGTAGCCGGCGCCGAGGAGCAGGACCCGGGCCCCCGCCTTCTCCAGCCGGGCCAGCGGGCTGCGTTCGCCGAGCCGGCAGTCGGGTGCGTGGCCCTCGACCAGCTCCGCCGCCCGCGCCCCGAGCGCCGCGAACGAGGTCTGCGGGTGGGCGCTGCGCAGGGTGCCGGGCCAGGTGCGGACCGTCTCCGGGATCACGCCCACGCCCATGGCGGGGGTGATCAGGGGGTCGTAGGCGGGCATGGCCGCCCGGATCCGCTCCCACCACTGCGCGGGGACCGGCGGATTGCTCCACAGGGCGGGGTCGGACAGGTCGCCGGACTGGGTGGGGACGACGAGTGTGCCGTGCGGACCGAGCACGTCGAGCAGTCCCCGCACGACCGTGACGGGACCTCCGCAGACCCAGCCGAGCGAACTGAGCGAGGAGTGGACGAGGAGGATTTCTCCTGGTTCGACACCCAGGGCGCGGAGCTCCGCCGCAAGGGTGTCGCGGGTGACAAGTGGGCCGGTGGGAGCGGGTATGGGCATGGTTCGGCAGTGTCCTGGACGGGGGCTGCGCGGACCAGTCCTTTTCTTGCCGGTCCGCTCCCGCTGATCGATCAAAGATCGTTTCCGCAGGTCATATTAGGTTTACCTAAGTGACACAGGGCACCGCCCGGCGATCCGGGCACGGCTTGCCTGCCTCTGAGGAATTACGCAACAATGGCGTTGTGAAAAACGTCGGCGAGACTCGGGAGGCCCCCACGGGGACCCCCCAGGAGGAGATCGCGACCGGTGAGCGCTCGACGCGCAACCGGGTCGCGCGCTCCATCCTGGACCACGGGCCGTCGACCGTCGCCGAGCTGGCCGGGCGGCTGCGCCTCACCCAGGCCGCCGTGCGCCGCCACCTCGACGCACTGGTCGCCGACGACGTCGTGGAGGCACGCGAGCAGCGGGTGTACGGAGCGCGGACGCGCGGACGCCCCGCGAAGGTCTTCGTCCTCACCGACTGCGGGCGCGACGCCTTCGACCAGTCCTACGACAAGCTCGCCGCGGACGCCCTGCGCTGGATCCAGGAACGCTTCGGCGGGGACGAGGCCGTCGTCGCCTTCGCCCGCGCGCGCATCGTCGAACAGGCCGCCGGGTACCGCCAGGCGATCGAGGCCGCCGCGCCCGAAGAGCGGACGGAAGCCCTGGCCAAGGCCCTGAGCGCGGACGGGTACGCTGCTACGGCGCGCAGCGCACCGGTCGGCGAGCAGCTGTGCCAGCACCACTGCCCCGTCGCTCACGTCGCGGAGAAGTTCCCGCAGCTCTGCGAGGCGGAGACCGAGATCTTCTCCCAGTTGCTCGGAACACACGTCCAGCGACTGGCGACCATCGCCCACGGCGACGGCGTCTGCACGACGTTCATCCCCAGAGTTTCCACAGCCACCCACAACGCATCCACAAGCACGGCCGGGAGGAACCCCGCATGACTCTCCCCACGGAGACTGCCCACCCCGAACTCGAGGGCCTGGGTAAGTACGAATACGGCTGGGCCGACTCCGACACGGCCGGCGCCTCTGCGAAGCGCGGCATCAACGAGGACGTCGTCCGGGACATCTCCGCGAAGAAGTCCGAGCCGGAGTGGATGACGAAGCTCCGCCTCAAGGGCCTCAGGCTCTTCGCGAAGAAGCCCATGCCGAACTGGGGCTCGGACCTGTCGGGCATCGACTTCGACAACATCAAGTACTTCGTGCGCTCCACCGAGAAGCAGGCGGAGTCCTGGGAGGACCTGCCCGAGGACATCAAGAACACGTACGACAGGCTCGGCATCCCGGAGGCGGAGAAGCAGCGCCTCGTCGCGGGTGTCGCGGCCCAGTACGAGTCCGAGGTCGTCTACCACCAGATCCGCGAGGACCTGGAGGAGCAGGGCGTCATCTTCCTCGACACCGACACCGCGCTGAAGGAGCACCCGGAGCTCTTCAAGGAGTACTTCGGCACCGTCATCCCGGTCGGCGACAACAAGTTCGCGTCGCTGAACACCGCGGTGTGGTCCGGCGGCTCCTTCATCTACGTGCCGAAGGGCGTGCACGTGGAGATCCCGCTCCAGGCCTACTTCCGCATCAACACGGAGAACATGGGCCAGTTCGAGCGGACCCTGATCATCGTCGACGAGGGCGCCTACGTGCACTACGTCGAGGGTTGTACGGCCCCGATCTACAAGTCGGACTCGCTGCACAGCGCCGTGGTCGAGATCATCGTCAAGAAGAACGCCCGCTGCCGCTACACGACCATCCAGAACTGGTCGAACAACGTCTACAACCTGGTCACCAAGCGCGCCGTGGCGTACGAGGGCGCGACCATGGAGTGGATCGACGGCAACATCGGCTCCAAGGTGACGATGAAGTACCCGGCCGTCTACCTGATGGGCGAGCACGCCAAGGGCGAGACCCTCTCCATCGCCTTCGCGGGCGAGGGCCAGCACCAGGACGCCGGCTCCAAGATGGTCCACATGGCGCCGAACACCTCGTCCAACATCGTGTCGAAGTCCGTGGCGCGCGGTGGCGGCCGGACGTCCTACCGCGGTCTCGTCGAGATCGGCGAGGGCGCCCACGGCTCCAAGTCCAACGTGCTGTGCGACGCGCTGCTCGTCGACACCATCTCCCGCTCCGACACGTACCCCTACGTGGACGTCCGCGAGGACGACGTGTCCATGGGCCACGAGGCCACCGTTTCCAAGGTCAGCGACGACCAGCTCTTCTACCTGATGAGCCGGGGCATGACCGAGTTCGAGGCCATGGCGATGATCGTGCGCGGCTTCGTCGAGCCGATCGCGAAGGAACTCCCCATGGAGTACGCGCTCGAACTCAACCGGCTGATCGAGCTGCAGATGGAAGGCGCGGTCGGCTGAGCCCCCGCCCCTCCACCACCAGCTAGCGAAATCTGACGCAGGAAAGAGAGCAGACCGACAGCCATGGCTGAGGCTACGAATATCCCGGTGGGGTCCACCACCGCCGGACAGATCGCGGTGGCCGCCGAGTCGACCGTCGCCACGCGCATGAGCGCGCCCGCGTCCTTCGACGTGGCGGACTTCCCGGTCCCGCACGGTCGCGAGGAGGAGTGGCGGTTCACGCCGCTGGAGCGGCTGCGCGGGCTGCACGACGGCACCGCCGTCGCGACCGGTGAGGGCGTGAAGGTCGCCGTCGAGGCGCCCGAGGGCGTCACCGTCGAGCTCGTGGACCGCGACGACCCGCGCCTCGGGAAGGCGGGCACCCCGGTGGACCGGGTCGCCGCCCAGGCGTACTCCGCGTTCGAGAAGGCCGGCGTGGTCACCGTGCCCAAGGAGACGGTGCTCACCGAGCCCATCCGCATCGCGGTGCACGGCGAGGGCGGGGTCTCCTACGGCCACCAGGTCATCGAGCTGGGCGCCTTCGCCGAGGCCGTCGTCGTCATCGACCACACCGGTGACGCCGTGCTGGCCGCCAACGTCGACTACGTCCTCGGGGACGGCGCGAAGCTCACCGTCGTCTCCGTCCAGGACTGGGACGACAAGGCCGTGCACGTGGCCCAGCACAACGCCCTCGTCGGCCGTGACGCGACCTTCAAGTCGGTCGTGGTGACCTTCGGCGGCGACCTGGTCCGCCTGCACCCGCGCGTGGCGTACGCCGGCCCCGGCGCCGAGGCCGAGCTGTTCGGTCTGTACTTCACGGACGCCGGTCAGCACCAGGAGCACCGCCTGCTGGTCGACCACAACGTCCCGCACTGCAAGTCCAACGTCGTCTACAAGGGCGCCCTGCAGGGCGAGGGTGCGCACGCCGTGTGGATCGGTGACGTGCTCATCGAGGCCAAGGCCGAGGGCACGGACACCTACGAGATGAACCGCAACCTGGTCCTCACGGACGGCGCGCGCGTCGACTCGGTGCCGAACCTGGAGATCGAGACCGGCGAGATCGTCGGCGCCGGTCACGCCTCCGCCACCGGCCGCTTCGACGACGAGCAGCTCTTCTACCTGATGGCCCGCGGCATCCCGGCCGACGAGGCCCGTCGCCTGGTGGTCCGCGGCTTCTTCGCCGAGCTGGTCCAGCAGATCGGTGTCGACGACATCGAGGAGCGCCTGCTCGCCCGCATCGAGACCGAGCTGGAGGCCACCGTCTGATGGCCTACGACCGTGCTCGATTCATTCGGGCCTGCGGGCTCAGCGAGCTGGAAGAGGACACCCCGACGCGGGTGGAACTCGACGGCACGCCGGTCTCGGTCGTCCGTACCGAGGGGGAGGTGTTCGCCATCCACGACATCTGTTCCCACGCGAACGTCTCGCTCTCCGAGGGCGAGGTGGAGGACTGTCAGATCGAGTGCTGGCTGCACGGCTCCAGCTTCGACCTCCGCACCGGCAAGCCGTCCGGCCTTCCCGCGACGCGCCCCGTCCCCGTATACCCCGTAAAGATCGAAGGGGACGACGTGCTCGTCTCCCTCACCCAGGAGTCCTGAGGCACCCATGGCAACGCTTGAAATCCGAGACCTGCACGTCACCGTCGAGGCCGACAACGCCACGAAGGAGATCCTCAAGGGCGTCGACCTCACCGTGAAGCAGGGCGAGACGCACGCCATCATGGGCCCGAACGGCTCCGGCAAGTCGACCCTCGCCTACTCGCTCGCGGGCCACCCGAAGTACACGATCACCAGCGGCACCGTGCTGCTCGACGGCGAGGACGTCCTGGAGATGTCCGTCGACGAGCGCGCCCGCGCGGGCCTCTTCCTCGCCATGCAGTACCCGGTCGAGGTTCCCGGCGTGTCCGTGTCGAACTTCCTGCGTACCTCCGCCACCGCCATCCGCGGCGAGGCCCCCAAGCTGCGCACCTGGGTGAAGGAGGTCAAGGAGGCCATGGAGCGTCTCCACATGGACACCTCCTTCGCCGAGCGCAACGTCAACGAGGGCTTCTCCGGCGGTGAGAAGAAGCGCCACGAGATCCTCCAGCTCGAGCTGCTCCGGCCGAAGGTCGCGATCCTCGACGAGACGGACTCCGGTCTGGACGTCGACGCCCTTCGCATCGTCTCCGAGGGCGTCAACCGCGTCCGCGAGACCGGCGAGGTCGGGACTCTGCTGATCACGCACTACACGCGCATCCTGCGCTACATCAAGCCCGACTTCGTCCACGTCTTCTCCGGCGGCCGCATCGTCGAGTCCGGCGGCGCCGAGCTCGCCGACAAGCTGGAGAACGAGGGCTACGAGGCCTATGCGAAGCTCGACGAGGTCGACACGAAGGGTGGCGTATCCGCGTGACGCAGCTGCCGGGCCTCCTCGACACCGAGGCGATCCGCAAGGACTTCCCCATCCTGGACCGACAGGTCCACGACGGCCGGAAGCTCGTGTACCTGGACAACGCGGCGACCTCGCAGAAGCCGCGCCAGGTACTGGATGCCCTGAACGAGTACTACGAGCGCTACAACGCCAACGTCCACCGCGGTGTGCATGTGCTCGCCGAGGAGGCCACGGCGCTGTACGAGGGCGCGCGCGACAAGGTCGCCGCGTTCATCAACGCGCCGAGCCGCGACGAGGTGATCTTCACCAAGAACGCCTCCGAGTCGCTCAACCTCGTGGCGAACATGCTGGGCTGGGCCGACGAGCCCTACCGCGTGGACCATGAGACCGAGATCGTCATCACCGAGATGGAGCACCACTCCAACATCGTCCCGTGGCAGCTGCTGTCGCAGCGCACGGGCGCGAAGCTGAAGTGGTTCGGCCTGACCGACGACGGCCGGCTCGACCTGTCGAACATCGACGAGATCATCACCGAGAAGACGAAGATCGTCTCCTTCGTGCTGGTGTCGAACATCCTCGGCACGGTGAACCCGGTCGAGGCGATAGTGCGCCGCGCGCAGGAGGTCGGCGCGCTGGTGTGCATCGACGCCTCGCAGGCAGCGCCGCACATGCCGATGGACGTGCAGGCCCTCCAGGCCGACTTCGTGGCCTTCACCGGCCACAAGATGTGCGGCCCGACCGGCATCGGCGTCCTCTGGGGCCGCCAGGAGCTGCTCGAGGACCTTCCCCCGTTCCTCGGCGGCGGCGAGATGATCGAGACGGTGTCGATGCACTCGTCGACGTACGCCCCGGCACCCCACAAGTTCGAGGCGGGCACCCCGCCGATCGCGCAGGCGGTCGGTCTGGGCGCGGCCATCGACTACCTGTCCTCGATCGGCATGGACAAGATCCTCGCCCACGAGCACGCGCTCACCGAATACGCGGTGCGCAAGCTCGGCGAGGTCCCCGACCTGCGGATCATCGGCCCGACGACGGCCGAGGACCGGGGCGCGGCGATCTCCTTCACGCTCGGCGACATCCACCCGCACGACGTGGGCCAGGTGCTGGACGAGCAGGGCGTCGCGGTCCGGGTGGGCCACCACTGCGCCCGTCCCGTCTGCCTGCGCTACGGAATTCCCGCGACCACACGAGCGTCGTTCTATCTGTACTCCACGCCGGCCGAGATCGACGCTCTGGTCGACGGTCTGGAGCACGTACGGAACTTCTTCGGCTGAGGGGTTGGCGAGCGAGCGCATGAAGCTGGACTCGATGTACCAGGAAGTCATCCTGGACCACTACAAGCACCCGCACGGGCGTGGTCTGCGCGATGGCGACGCCGAGGTGCACCATGTGAACCCGACCTGCGGCGACGAGATCACCCTCCGCGTGAGGTACGACGGCACGAAGATCGAGGACGTCAGCTACGAGGGCCAGGGCTGCTCCATCAGCCAGGCGAGCGCGTCCGTCCTGAACGACCTCCTGGTCGGCAAGGACCTGGCCGAGGCGCAGAAGATCCAGGAGACGTTCCTGGAGCTGATGCAGTCCAAGGGCCGGATCGAGCCCGACGACGCGATGGAGGAGGTGCTGGAGGACGCCGTCGCGTTCGCCGGTGTCTCCAAGTACCCGGCCCGGGTCAAGTGCGCCCTCCTCAGCTGGATGGCATGGAAGGACGCGACGGCCCAGGCCCTGGGCGGAGCCGACGCCGAAAGGAACACGGCATGACCGAGACCGTTGAGATGAAGCCGGCCTCCGAGGAGGAGGTCCGCGAGGCGCTGTACGACGTCGTCGACCCCGAACTGGGCATCGACGTCGTCAACCTCGGGCTGATCTACGGCATCCACATCGACGACGCGAACATCGCGACGATCGACATGACCCTGACCTCGGCGGCCTGTCCGCTGACGGACGTGATCGAGGACCAGGCGAAGTCCGCCACGGACGGCCTGGTCAACGAGCTGCGCATCAACTGGGTCTGGATGCCGCCGTGGGGCCCCGACAAGATCACGGACGACGGCCGCGAGCAGCTTCGCGCACTCGGCTTCAACGTCTGAGATCGCACCGCGCACCGCGCACCGCGCACGAAAGCGGCGGCACCCCGACCGGGGTGCCGCCGCTTTCGTACGGTCTCAGCCCAGCGGGCTCACCAGGCGGAAGGAGAAGTCCGTCCGGTTGGTCGTGTTGTAGCCGTAGGGGTCCAGGCGCAGCTGGAAGTTCTTGTGGCGCAGCACGTAGTTGGGGTAGTTCGCCGACTGGAGCATCACCGCTCCCGAATACCCCGAGTAGCCGGGGCAGAAGGTGGCGTCCTGCTTGAACAGCGAGGAGCCGTCGTTGCGTTCGGCGCGCAGCACGAAGTCGCGGTGGCGCAGGTACTTGCCGTCGTGCGTCGCGAACGTGTAGCAGGAGCTGTTGGACAGTCCCTTGACCACGGTGAAGGTGGAGTCCTCGCGGGATTCCGAGCCGCCCGGCTGGTCGAGTTTCACCAGGCCGTCGCTCACGTGCCAGTAGCGGTCGGGGTAGTTGACCGCCTGCAGGGACCGCTTGTCACCGGACGGCGCCGGGTCGGACGGTTTCCTGGTCGGGGAGCCCGCCGTGGGCCTGGCCGGGGTGTTCGGGGACGAACTGCCCTGCGCCTCGGGGGAGGAGGAGGCCTTCGGTGACGTGGAGCCGGACGGGGACGCGGACGTGCTCTTGCGACCCGCCGGTGTCGCCGACCCGCTCGCGGAGGGGGTGGCGAAGGAGATCAGGCCGCCTCCCGTTTCGCCGTCCGCGAGCGTCTGTCCCTGACGGTCTTTCGACGTGTCGTCAAGGGGTTGGTCGTTGAGGGCGATTGCGGTCACGCACGCCACGATGGTGGCCACGGCGAGACCGCCGGCCAGCCAGAGGCGCCGTGTTCCGGGTGCCCGGGAGGTGTCCGGTGCCCAGCCGTTCTCCCAGGGTTGCTCCTGGGGCGGCCGGGACTTGTTTTCTGGCATGCGCTGTTCCTCCAGCGGTACCCCTGACGGCTGCCGCAGCTGCGATGGCCCGGTGTGTGAACGGTGAAACAGTAGTGGAACGTGTGGCTCACATTCAGCCGTTTGGGTGAGCGCTTTCCATAACGCTTTCGACTCTGAGGGCACTTGGGGTGCGGCCCCCCGCAGCCGGCACGCGGTGGCGAGGATCGCGGGAGCGCCGGAGGGGCGCCGATATGTACACCTGTACGCATCGTTGTGTACGCTCGTACACATGGGATATCTGACGCTCGCCGGCGCCATCGCCGCCGAGGTGGCCGCGACGACGGCCATGAAGTACAGCGACGGCTTCAGCAGGCTCTGGCCCTCGCTGCTGACGGCCGTCGGCTACGTCGTCTCCTTCCTCCTCCTCGCCCAGACCCTCAAGACCGTCGGCATCGGCACGGCGTACGCGATCTGGGCCGGGGTCGGCACCGCGACCATCGCCGTCATAGGGCTGGCCCTGTTCGGGGAGTCCCTGACGCTCACCAAGGCCGCCGGCATCCTGCTGATCGTCGGGGGAGTGGTCGTGCTGAACCTCGGAGGTGCGCACTGATGCCCCGGCGCCACGACCCCGAGCGGCGGCAGCGGATCATCGACGCGGCGATCCGGGTCGTCGGCGACAAGGGGCTGGCCGGCCTCAGCCACCGGTCGGTCGCCGCCGAGGCCGACGTGCCCCTCGGCTCCACCACCTACCACTTCGCCACCCTCGACGAACTGGTGATCGCCGCCCTGCGACAGGCCAACGAGGGCTTCGCCAAGGTGGTCGCGGCGCACGGCGGGCTGACGGACACCCGTCTCGACCTGCCCGCCGAACTGGCCGGACTGCTCGGCGACTGGCTGGCGGGCGAGCGGACCGGCGTCGAGCTGGAGTACGAGCTCTACCTGGCCGCCCTGCGCAGGCCGGCGCTGCGCCCGGTCGCCGCCGAGTGGGCCGAGGACCTCGCCGCCCTGCTCGCCCGGCGCGTCGACCCCCTCACCGCACGCGCGCTGGTCGCGCTGATGGACGGGATCTGTCTCCAGGTGCTGCTGACGGACGCGCCCTACGACGAGGAGTACGCGCGCGAGGCACTGGCACGGCTCATTCCGCCCGGCCCCGTCACCCCTTCGCGTCGGCCCCCTCGCTCAGGCGCCGGACGGAGCTGAGCGCCTCCTCGACGCTCCCCGCCACGTCCGTCACCGGATACTGCACCTGCCGTACGACCCGCTCCCGGTCCACGACCAGCGTCAGCCGTTTCAGCCGGCTCACCCCCGCAGCCCGGAAGGTCGGCAGCCGCAGCGCCGCGATCAGCGCCGACTCCGCGTCGGACAGCAGCGGCAGGCCCAGCCGCTCCTCCTGCGCGAACGCGCGCTGCTCGTCCGGACGTTGCGTGGAGACGCCGTGCACCGCCGCGCCCGCCGCACGGAACCCGGCGAGCCGGTCGCGGTAGGTGCGGGACTCCAGCGTGCAGCCCGGGGCGCCCGGGATGTCCGCCCACCCCGGGGGGTAGGCGTCAGGACGGGCATAGGCGCCGGGAAAGCAGTAGAGAACGGTGTACGGAGCGTCGTCGGCGACCGGATCGCGCGGCGCGCCCTGATCGTCGACCAGCCGGAGCCCCGGCAGCCGCGTGCCGACCAGCGCGTGCACGCGCCGGGCCTCCGCGGACGTCCGCTCGGCCGTGGCCGTGGTGCTGCCGTCACCCAGGACCCAGGCGTCGCCCCAGTCCTGGAGGGCGACCAGCACGGGCAGCAGGGCCCGGCCGCGCGCCGTGAGGCGGTACTCGTACCGCACCGGGCGCTCCTGGTAGGGCACCCGCGCGAGCACCTCCGCCTCCACGAGGAGCCGCAGCCGTTCGGTCAACACCTTCCGGGACAGGCCGAGTTCGCGCTGCAGCTCGTCGAACCGGTGCACCCCGCGCGCCGTGTCCCGGACGATCAGCAGGGTCCACCAGTCTCCGACGACGTCCAGCGCCTGCGCGATGGCGCAGCCGTAATCCTCCAGGCTCGTCCTGCGGGCCATGAGCCTCCTCCCGTTCCTGACGGCCATGCTGGCACAGTTGGTTCCCAAGGGGAACTCACCTGGTCGGCGGGGTCGCCCGGCCCGCCACCTGAGACACCGCTGTGCGGGTTGGCCTCTGCGGCCCCGTGCCGGTTAGGTTGCCCTCATGACCGACACGACTGCTCCTCGCACCACCGGCGCCGTGGCCGCCGGCCTCGCCACGATCGCCGCCGACGGCACCGTTCTCGACACCTGGTTCCCCGCGCCCGCGCTCGCCGCCGAGCCCGGCCCGTCCGGCACCGAGCGCCTGTCCGCCGGGAAAGCCGTGGAGCTGCTCGGCGAGGGTGCGACGAAGGCCGTCGGCCCGGACGCCCGCCGGGGCGTCGAGGTGGTCGCGGTCCGCACGGTCATCGCCTCGCTCGACGACAAGCCGCTCGACGCGCACGACGTGTACCTGCGCCTGCACCTGCTCTCCCACCGGCTCGTGAAGCCGCACGGGCAGAGCCTGGACGGCATGTTCGGCCACCTCGCCAACGTCGCCTGGACCTCCCTCGGCCCGGTCGCCGTCGACGAGATCGAGAAGGTCCGTCTGAACGCCCGCGCCGAGGGCCTGCACCTCCAGGTCACGTCCATCGACAAGTTCCCGCGCATGACGGACTACGTCGCCCCGAAGGGCGTCCGGATCGCCGACGCCGACCGGGTCCGCCTCGGCGCCCACCTGGCCGAGGGCACCACGGTCATGCACGAGGGCTTCGTCAACTTCAACGCGGGCACGCTCGGCACGTCGATGGTGGAGGGCCGTATCTCCGCCGGCGTCATCGTCGGCGACGGCTCGGACATCGGCGGCGGCGCGTCCACGATGGGCACGCTGTCCGGCGGCGGCAACGTGATCATCTCCATCGGCGAGCGCTGCCTGATCGGCGCCGAGGCGGGCGTCGGCATCGCGCTCGGCGACGAGTGCGTGGTCGAGGCGGGCCTCTACGTCACGGCGGGCACCCGGGTGACCATGCCCGACGGCCAGATCGTCAAGGCCCGCGAACTCTCCGGCGCCTCGAACATCCTCTTCCGCCGCAACTCGGTCACCGGCGCGGTCGAGGCCCGCCCGAACAACGCGGTATGGGGCGGTCTGAACGAGATCCTGCACAGCCACAACTGATCTACGGCGGCCGTGACCCGGCCGCGGATCGCTGAGCGCCCTCCCGCCGTCGGCGGAAGGGCGCTCTGTCACGTGGGCAGTGCTGCCGCGAATTCCGCCAGGGCGGTGAAGTCCTCCTCGCGCAGCCCGAGCCGGGGGTTCACGTGGTGCAGGAGGGCCGGGGCCGGGTGATGGGCGGTGACGTAGGCCGAGTCGGCGGGGGACTGTTCGTCGTCGACCCAGGCGAAGGGACGGCCCGCCGCGTGGGCGACTATCGCCTCCGTCTTCCAGTGGACTCCGTCGTCCCGGTGGGCGAAGAGCGCCGTGCCGAAGTCGACGTATGGGAGTTCGGGCAGCCCCACCACCGGCGCGATCCAGCGGTTGGCCCGGTCCATCCAGGTGGTCGCCCAGCACAGTTCGTAGGGGAGGCGGAGCAGGGCGGCGCCGTGGCCGGGGTGCAGCCAGACCCGCAGCGGCCGTTCCCGGCCCACGGACGCCCTGATGGTCGTATAGCCCACCGGTCGCTTCGTGGGCCTGGCGGCGTACGGGTTGAGGGGCCCGTCGACGTCGAGGTAGAGCAGCGGTCGGCTCATGCGCTCACCGTACGTGAGCGGGGTCGGGTGCCCGCGGGGGTTTTCTGCGGGCCGCGGGCACAGCGGAGGCGGGCCGTGCGCGTCACAAGGGGCACAGGGGTCGGACACCCGGTCCGCTCCGGGGGAAGAGAAGGTGACGATGGATGCCGAAGCGCTGGAGAGCTTCCGGCAATTCGTGGACGGCAGATCGTCGGCCCTGCTGAGGACGGCCGTGCTGCTCAGCGGTGGCGACCGGCACGCGGGTGAGGATCTGCTCCAGAACGCTCTGGCGAAGGCGGCGGGCCGCCGGCACCGCATCGAGGAACCGGAGGCCTACGTACGGCAGGTCCTCTACCGGCAGCAGATCAGCCGCTGGTGCCTGAAGTGGCCCCGGCGCGAGGTCGGCGTCGCCGAGCCGCCGGGCGGCGCGACCGGCCCGGACGCGTCCTCGGCCGCCGGCCCGAGCCGGGGGTTCACGTGGTGCAGGAGGGCCGGGGCCGTGTGATCGGCGGTGATCAGTACTACGACCGGCAGGGCGAGGAGGCCGACCCGCCGGCCGGTCACCGGTACCTGCAGTGGTACGTCGACGCCGGACTCTCGCCCGACGGGAGACTGCTCGCGGCGTCTTCGCGGGTGAGAGGTACAAGTCGTCCTCGTGGATCGTCGACCCCCGCACCGGGAAGAACATCACCGAGACGCGCGGCCGGCGTCTGCTGGCCTGGGCCGACGACTCCTCCCTGGTCGCCTGGGACATCGGAGAGGACGGCGTCGAGTCTCGCCAGCGCCTGGTGCTCGTGAGGATCGGCAGCGAGAAGGGTCGTGCCCCTGAGCGGCTTCCGCGCGGGCGAGGACGGCACCCCGGGACGCTGGGAGGCGATCTTCGCGAACCGCCGACCGGGCCCTGGCCGGGTGCTCAGCGGCCCGGCCGGGTGACGAGCCGCTCGTAGGCCGCGCGCAGCCCGTCGACCGTTGGCCGGTCGGCGGGCCGCAGCGGCGCCCGGACCGGGCCGGCCGGCAGGCCCAGCTCGCCGAGCAGGGCCTTGGCCGTGACGGTTCCGGGCAGGCCCGACGCCATCATCGACTCCACCAGCTCCGTGACCCGTTGCTGTCGCTCGGCGGCTTCGGCGGTGCGGCCCGCGTCGAACGCGTCCAGGACGGCACGGAGTTGGGCCGGAACCACGTTCGCGACCGTGCTGACATAGCCCGCCCCACCCACCGCGTACAGGGCGAGGTTGAGCTCGTCGCTGCCCGCGTAATACGCCAACCCGGTGCGGGAAAGCACCTTCTGGGCGCCGAGGAAGTCGTAGGAGCAGTCCTTGACCGCGACGATCCGGGGGTGTTCGGCGAGCCGGAGCATGGTGTCCGGCTCGATCCGGGTGCCCGTGCGCGCGGGGATGTCGTACAGCATCACCGGCAGTCCCGAAGCGTCCGCGACCTCCCGGAAGTGCGCCTCCAGGGCGTCCTGCGGGGGCCTGCTGTAGTAGGGGCTGACCACCAGGGCCCCGTCCGCGCCCGCCTTCTCGGCGGCCAGGGCGAGTTCGACGGTGTGACGGGTGTCGAAGGTGCCCACTCCTGCCACGATCGACGCCCGGTCGCCCACCGCCTCCCGCACCGCGGCCACCAGCTCCGCCTTCTCGGCGTCCGACGTGGTCGGCGACTCGCCCGTCGTACCGGAGAGCACCAGTCCGTCGCAGCCGGCGGACATCAGCCGGTCGGCGAGCCGCCGCGCGCCGTCGAGGTCGAGTGCGCCGGCCGGGGTGAAGGGCGTGATCATCGCGCAGAGGGCACGGCCGAAGGGGGCTGTCGTCATGGGGATAGTCTCGGCCACACAACAGTGAAGCTCTACTTAATTCTTCTACGGTATACAGGTAAGAATTGCTGTGAAGTGTTCGGTCGTCGGCGGGCCTCGACCGGTCCCGGACCGGATGGGCGGGGGTGTCGGCGTCCCTCCGCCGGGGGTGACGGCGACCGGCCGGGGTACCCGGATGTTCCGGAACCGAGAGAAGACGGCGTGCCGGGCCGGTGGGCGTCTGCCCGGTGCGCCGCCCGCTCCCGAGGAATCCCTGGGAGCGAGCGGGCCGACGTCGAGGACATCAGGGAGAGGGCGCACCGATGAGGGACAGGACACAGGCCGACCTGCGTCGGCAGATCGAGCTGACCCGGCACCGGCTGGGGACCACGGTGGAGGAGTTGGCGATCAGGGCGGACCTCCGCGGCCGGGCCCGGGCCCGTGCCGCCGACCTCATGGACCGCGCCGGCGCGGTGAGCGTGCAACTGCGCAGCACGGCGTCCCAGGCGGGGCACCACCTGCAGGAGCGGGCGAATCGCGCCGGTCACGCGGTGCAGGGACACGCGGGCCGCGCGGGGCACCTGATCGAGGAACGCGCGGGCCGTGCCGGGCAGACGGTGCGAGGCACCGCGGCTCGTGCCGGTCACGGCGTCCACGACCGCGCGGCTCACGCCCGCCAGGCCGGCCACACCTTCCGGGGCGGGGCCTCCGGGGCGGGGCACACCGCGGAGCGGTCCGTGCCGGCTCCGGTCCGGACGCCCGTGCGGTACGCCCTGCGCAATCCGCGGCCGGTGGTGATCGTGGGCGCCGCGGCGGTGGCGCTGGTGGCGGCCGGGGTGATCGGAAGGGGCAGGGTGAGGGCGAGGGAGAAGCGGTGACCGGCGAGGCCGGGAGGGCGGGCGGCAGGCGGCGCGCGACACGCGGAGGACGGCGGGCGGCGAGACGCTGAGACGGTGAGACGGTGAGACGGTGAGACGGCGAGGGTAGGCCCGGCACCCAGGGCATACGGGTGCCGGGCCCACCCGTGTGTCCGGGACCAGGATCGGGACCCGGACACGGCACGTCTTCCGGCGTTTCCAAGCGCTCGGCCCGGCGTTCCGCGTCCCGCACGGCCCGCCACCACCGAAGACTGAATCGTCCTGGACAAAAAAAGTTTTCGGTGAGACGGTGGACGCATGCTGGACGTGACCGTGATCGAGGACCCCGAGGCCGCCGCCGTCTCCCTGGACCCCATACGGGCCGGGCTGCTCGCCGAGCTGACGGCCGGACCCGCGTCGGCGGCGATGCTGGCCGGCAGGGTCGGGCTGCCGAGACAGAAGGTGAACTACCACCTCAAGGCGCTGGAGCGGTACGGCCTGGTCGAGCTGGCCGGTGAGCGCCGCAAGGGCAATGTCACCGAGCGGCTGATGCGGGCGACCGCCGCGTCGTACGTGATCTCGCCGCTCGCGCTCGCCTCCGTGCAGCCGGATCCGGACCGCTTCCGGGACCAGCTGTCCGCGCGCTGGCTGCTCGCGCTCGGCGCCCGGCTGGTGCGTGATGTCGGCTCGCTGATCACCGGCGCCGCGAAGGCCCGCAAGGGCCTGGCGACGTACGCGCTGGACGGCGAGGTGCGCTTCGCCTCGGCCGCCGACCGGGCCGCGTTCATCCAGGAGTTGACGGCGGGGATCGGCGCTCTGATCCACAAGTACGACGCCCCCGACGCCGAGGGCGGCCGCGACCACCGGATCGTCGTGGCCGTCCACCCCACGGTCAAGTCCCCACCCGAGACCCAGACCCAGACCCAGCCCCAGCCCCAGGTCCAGGGTCAGCCCGAGACCCAGCCCCAGACCCAGCCCCAGCCCCAGGTCCAGGGTCAGCCCGAGACCCAGGCCCAGAGTCAGGCCCGAAGTCAGACCCAGAGTCAGACCCGGACACGGAGTCAGACGCTGCCCCAGGGTCAGACCCGGGCGCCGAGTCGGAGCCGAGCCGGGAGCGAAGCCCCCGAACTCGACAGCCAGTAGTCAGGAGAGCCCGCCATGTCCAAGGAATTCGAGATCGCCCGCGAGTTCGAGGTCGACGCCACACCGCAGCAGGTGTGGGACGCCTTCACCGCCGGGACCGGCGGCTGGCTGTGGCCGATGGAGGAGCCGGAGCCGCGTGAGGGCGGCAAGGGACCCTTCGGGTCCACGGTCACCGTCTGGGACCCGCCGCACCGCTACACCAACCGGGTCGAGAACGTCGACGGCATCTCCGAGCAGACCCTGAACCAGCTCGACTACACCGTCGAGCCGCGCGACGAAGGCCGCCGGGCGTGGGTGCGCTATGTGCACAGCGGCATCTTCGTCGACGACTGGGACAACCAGTACGACGCGGCGGGCCGGCACACCGACTTCTATCTGCACACGCTGCGCGAGTACCTGACGCACTTCGACGGCCGCCCGGTCGCCTTCACCACCTTCGACGGCCCCGAGGAGTCCAAGGCGTCCGACGCCCTCACCGCCGTGGCGCGGGCGCTGGGCCTCGCGGACGGCACCGCCGAAGGCGCGCGGGTCCGGGGCGCCGGCCCCGAGGGGCGGACCCTCGACGCGGTGGTCGACTTCCGCAACCCGTACTTCGTCGGGCTGCGCACCGACGGCGCCCTCGTCCGCTTCTTCGGCCGCAACCACTGGGGCTACCCGGTCGGCGTCAGCGTCCACGACTTCGCGCCGGACGCCGACGCCAAGGCGAACGAGGCCGCCTGGCGGGGCTGGCTGGACGCGGTGTTCAGCCGGCCCCGGTGACCGCTGCCGCGGGTGTTACGGCGTGAACCGCAGAACCTGCGGGTCGTGGTCGCTGATCTGGTCGTTGAACTCCGCGTTGATGTGCACGCTGTCGTACTCGAAGTCGCCGTCGTGCTTGATCGAGCGGCTCACCAGGATCTGGTCCAGGACCTGCTGGTTGCCCTGGTAGTCGTAGGTGTAGCGCTCGTTCCTGGACAGCGACTTGATCGCCGACCAGAGCGTGCCGTCGCCCTCGAGGATCTGGGCGGTGCCGGAGAACTCGAAGTCGTTGATGTCGCCGAGGGCGATGACGTCCGCCTTCTTCTGCACGTCGAGGATGTCCTTGACGAAGGCGTTGACCAGCGTCGCCTGCTGGTGGCGCTGGGTCTCCGAGCTGCGCACCACCGGCTGGTACTGCGCGGTCAGGCCCTGGTCGCCGCCCTTGGAGTTGAAGTGGTTGGCGATCACGAAGACCGTGCGGCCGCGGAAGACGAACTCGCCGACCAGCGGCTTGCGGCTGCTCGTCCAGGCCGCGTTCGCCGGGTCGATGCGGCCGGGGGAGGCGGTGAGTCGGGCCTGGCCGTCCACCTCGGTGACGCCGACGGCGGTGGTGGCGTCGCCGCCCGCGCGGTCGGTGAAGGAGACCCGCTCCGGGTTGAACAGGAACACCTGACGGATGTTTCCGCCCGGCTCGCCGCCGTCGGTGTTGTTCGTCGGGTCGATCGAGCGCCAGTCGTACTTCGGGCCGCCCGCGGCCACGATCGCGTCGATCAGCTTGCCGACCGTCACGTCGGCGGCGGTCGTGCCGTCGTTCGTGGCGCCGTTGTTGTCCTGGATCTCCTCCAGGGACACGACGTCCGGCGACTGCAGGTTGTTCACGATCGCGGCGGCGTGTTCCCCGAACGTGGCGTCGGACGGGTCGAGGTTCTCGACGTTGTACGTCGCGACCGCGAGCTCGTCCGTCTTCTGCTTCCGCGTCGTCTCCCGCTCCAGGCCGCCGCTCTTCAGCGTGCCGAGCTGGTTCGCGACGAGCGTGTAGCCGCCGAACTGGTTGTAGTCCAGCGGGCCCGCCGTGTCGCCGACGAGGGTGTCGCCGACGTTCGCGACCGGGAAGGCGGCGGTCGGGCCCAGCGACTGGATCTGGAGCCGGCCCGTGTTCTGCGACGCGTAGGAGTCGTACAGCGTGCCACCACGGCGGGTGTCGTTCTCGTGCGGCTTCACCGTGACCCACAGCTCGCTGTACGGGTCGGTGGCGGTGACCACCCCGGCATCGGCGACCTTGACGTTCATGCCCTCGAGGGACTCGTAGTAGTCCAGGGCGTACGTGGCCGGGCGCAGGGCGAGGCCGTTGATCGAGTTGCCCGCGGCGGCGTCGCCGGCCGGGGTGTACTCGGCGGGGACCGACTTCTTGTTCACGACGGTCGCGGCGGGGACCGCGTTGCCGCTGGAGAGGACCGTCACCGTCGGCTTGGTGATCTCGGTGACCGACTGGTTGCCGGTCGAGACGCCGCCCGGGACGAACTCCGAGACCGTGCCGTTGACCGTGACGGAGTCACCGACGGCGACCTTCGGGGTCGAGCTGGTGAAGACGAAGACGCCCTCACTGGTGGCCGAATCGGCGTCCGGGTTCGGATCCTGGATCCAGAAGCCTCTGGACGAGCCGTAGGTGCGCACGCCGGTGACGATTCCGGCCACACCCGTGACCGCCTTGCCGGCGTACGGCGATATCCGGGTCGTGCCCTGGATGTCGTGAATGGCCACCGTGTCCGCGTGGGCGGGCGTGGTGAGCGCGACGGTGGAGGCCGCGGAACAGACTGCGGCGACGGTGAGTGTGGCGAGACGCGCGGACTTCTTGCTGGGCAACGGAATCCCTCCGGGGACGTACAGGAGCGCCGGGACGAGGGTGGAGCGTAAAACCGGGGGCCGCGACCGGCGGAGCGGAGGCGACGCGCGTAGAAACTACAGTGAACAGATGTCCATCGGATTTCTACGCGCGTCAATCTCCTGCCTGGTCACGCCACTTGTCAAGGTTTCAGCCATGTACGCGGCCCGACGGGGAGATGAACCGGGCGGCATGGGTCCATACCCGTCTAGGCTGAGTGGCCCAGTGCCCCCAGCTGGCCGGTGGCACCACGCGCCCTAGGAGAACCAGCCGATGTCAGACAGCTCCCCCCTCCCGCCGGTGCGGCTGCACCCCGAAGCGGAGCTGGCGCGCGACGCGCTGTCCACGCCCTTGCTCTCCCGGGCCGCCCTGCTCGCCCGGTGGGCCGGTCCCGGCACCCGGGTCGACGCCGGGGGCGGGCTCGTCGAGGAGCAACTGGCGCCCGCCGCCGAAGCGCTGGGGCTGAGCGGGGACGACGCGGCCGCCTACGCGAGCGAGGCCTGGCGGGTCGCCCTGGACGCCGGGCTCGTGGAGGTCGTCGACGAGGAGGCCGGCACCGTCACGGCCGGCGAGGACCTGGCCCTGCTGACCTCCGGTTCCCCGCACGACATCCTCGCCGTCTGGCTCGGCGCCCTGGAGACCGTGCTCGCCGACGCCGCCGTCCCCGACCTGGACGAACTGATGGAGGCGATGGACGAGGGCGGCGAGATCGACTTCTCCCGGCTCGACTGGAACCCGGAGGCCGAGGCCGAGTTCCTCGACGGTGTGCTCGGCAACCTCTACCTGCTCACCGCCAGCGAGGACGGCCCCGGCGACGCCCCCGTCCCGCTCCCCGCGCTCGCCGCGTCGATGATCATCCCCGGTGACATGGACGAGCCCACCAACGACGTCCTGGAGCAGGTCTCCGACGCGATGATGCGGCTCGACGACCAGTTCCGGCTCCTGGAGCCGATCGGTATCGTCGCCTACCGGCCCGTCGACGAGGACCTGATGGCGGACCCCGAGGAGGAGCCCGCCGCCGCGGTCGACGAGACCGACGTCTCCCGCTACGGCATGGTCCGCCTCACCCCCCTCGGCGTGTACGGGCTGCGGGCCCGGCTGCTGGAGGCCGGCTTCCGGGCCCCGGCCGTCGGCGACCTCGCCGACAAGGGCGCCGACGCCCTCCTCGACGGCAGCGCCGGCTACGGCTCGAGCGCCGCCCTCGCCGAGACCGAGCAGTGGCTGGTGCGTCGAGAACCCCTCGACGCGGCACGGGAGTTGCTGGCCGCCGCTCGCGGCTCCGACCCCGGCGCGCCGCTGCGCCGACTGCGCTGCCAGCAGGCCCTCTCGCTCGTCGGAGGCCAGGCCGAACCCGCCGTCCGCGAAGTCCTCGACGACGCCGAACTCGGCGGCCTCGCGCGCGTCTGGCTCAGCGAGCTCGGCGCGACGGACGTCCCGGCGCCCTCCGAGGACCTGGTTTTCTGGCTCACCATCGACACCCTCGCCGCGCAGCTCGCCGCCGAGGGCAACTCCGAGGAACTCCAGGCCCTCGTCGAGGGGCTGGCGCAGCAGCACGGCGGTTTCTTCTCGGCGGCCTGGCGCGTCGACCACCCGGCGACCCCGGACGTCCTGGAGGCGATGGGACGGCTGCACCCGGACAAGCGCATCGCGAAGGAGGCGCGCAAGGCGGCGTTCAAGGCGCGGTCCCAGCAGGGCGGATGAGACTTCCGGGCCGCGGGGCTCGTCCGCCGCGCTGAGGGGCCTTCTTTGGCCTCCCGTGGCCTGATCCGTACGGATTCATGGAACGGGGTCCCCTGAAGTCGTCCCCTGTTCAACTCCCGTTCAGGCATGGGCGGGACGGTGTCGCCGAACCGAGGTCCGCCACCCTCCACGGCACTACAACCGTCTCAGGAGACATCATGTCGCTCACCCGCAGGGACTTCGCCAGACGATCCGCGATCACCGGTGCCGGGGTCGCGCTGGCGGGCAGCGTAGGCGCCCTCGCCACCGCACCGAACGCCCTGGCGTCCACGGAGACCGAGTCCGCGGCGGACACCGCGGACGCGGGACAGGCGTCGGCGGCCGGGCACCACGGGGTCGGCTACGGCCCGCTGCTGCCCGACCCCGACGGCATCCTCGCGCTGCCCGCCGGGTTCAAGTACCGCGTCATCACCTACAGCGGCAGGACCAGGCTGGAGTCCGGCGAGATCACCCCGTCCAACCACGACGGCACCGCCACCTTCTGCGGCCCGCGCGGCGCGACCCTGCTCGTCAACAACCACGAGCTGAAGGGCCCGCGTTCGAGCTGGCAGTACCCGGTCCCGCTCACCGAGGGCCTCGTCTACGACCCGGCCGCCGCCGGGGGCTGCACGGTCGTCGAGGTACGCCCCGGCGGCCATGTCGCCGAGTGGGTCGGCATCGCCGGCACCTCCACCAACTGCGCCGGCGGCACCACCCCCTGGGACACCTGGCTCACCGGCGAGGAGACCGAGGACAAGGCCGGCCAGAACGGCATGACCAAGGACCACGGCTACATCTTCGAGGTGGACCCCGAGGACCGCCGCGCCAACCGCGCCCCCAAGCCGGTCAAGGCGTTCGGCCGGTACGCCCACGAGGCGGTCGTCATCGACCCCAGGCACGGCCACGCGTACCTCACCGAGGACGCCTCCGGCCCCAACGGCCTGCTCTTCCGCTGGACCCCGCCGGCGGGCTTCCGGCACGGCCGCGGCAAGCTGCGCACCCTCGCCGACGACGCCGGCGTCCTGCAAGCCTTCAAGTGCTTCGACTCCGGCGGCAAGTTCGTCGACGACCTCTCCCGCGCCACGAAGATCGGCACGGTGTACGGCGTGGACTGGGTCGACGTCCCCGACCGCGACGCCAAGACCGTGTCCGTCCGCAAGCAGTTCACCGACGGCCAGGTCACCCGCGCCCGCAAGCTGGAGGGCATGTGGTGGGGCGACGGCGGCACCTACATCGTCTCCTCGTACGCCCGGGACGAGAGCCCCGTCCAGCACGACGGCGCCGTCTGGTTCTACGATCCGAAGCGCCGCACCCTGACGCTGAAGGTCCTGCTCGGCGTGAACCCCGACCCGTCCGTCGACGGCGCCTTCGACGGACCCGACAACATCACCGTCTCCCCGTACGGCGGCCTCGTCATCGCCGAGGACGGCGAGGGTGTCCAGCACCTGTTCGGCGCGACCGACAGCGGCCGCACCTACCCCATCGCCCGCAACGAACTGAACATCGGCACCGAGGAAAAGCCGGAGTACAGCGAGTTCACCGGTGTCACCTTCTCGCCCGACGGCCACACCCTTTTCGCCAACATCCAGACCCCGGGCATCATGCTGGCGATCACGGGGCCGTGGAAGCGGCAGAAGCGGTGAGCACCGAGCCGTAGTTAATTCACTCGCTCGATCCGCGGCCGCCCTCCTAAAGTGGTGCACGTCCAGGTGCGAAGGCAGGACCTACTTCCACTGATAATGGGGCGGCCGCGGGTTCGAGTCCCGCCACCGGCACAACGCGCCGGTGTAGCTCAGGGGTTAGAGCACCTTGTCGGTTCCGCCGGCTTCGATCTCTGGACACCACAATTTCACAGCACCTCCCGGTGCGCAGGCTGCGGCTACTTCTTTGCAACAGAAATCCAGGCCGCCGCCGACTTTATCTCGGGAGGTGCAGCATGTGGTGGGTGCCCGGTGCGCAGGCAACGGTTACTTCATTGGATCGGACGGTCGCGGGTTCGAGTCCCGTCATCGGCTTCAGGTCGGTGTAGCTCAGTCGGTAGAGCATCTGGCTAAGTCCGTCGCCGACCCCTGATCTCGGGCACCTTCCTTTTGCTGCGCCTCTCCCGTGGACGACTGAATGAACAATGAATTCGGGGGAATTCACCATGGCGCGCTTCAATGTCCGTGCCCGTAAGCCGCAGCCCGTCTCGCCCGTGACCACCACGGGCCGGGTGCTCCGTACCCATCAGGGCGGCCGGGGCCATGAGCGGGACGCCCGCTCCGAGCTCTTCCTGCTGGCGATCGCCAACTTCGTCTCCCAGCAGACCTTCTACGAGTCCGGCGCCGCCCGTGACGACCGTTTCGCCGAGCTGGTGCGTGCGCTCGCCGTCAGCGACCCGGCCTGGACCGCCGGCCTGCTCGGCTGGCTGCGCGGCGAGGGCAACCTCCGCACCGTCGCCATCGTGGGCGCCGCCGAGTACGTGCACGCGCGTCTGACGGCGGGCGCCACCGACGGTCCCTCGAACCGGCAGGTCGTGGACTCCGTGCTGCGGCGTCCCGACGAGCCCGGCGAGCTGCTCGCGTACTGGACGGCGACGTACGGCCGCAACCTTCCCAAGCCCGTCAAGCGCGGCGTCGCCGACGCCGTACGGCGGCTCTACAACGGCAAGTCGCTGCTGAAGTACGACACGGCCTCGAAGGGCTACCGCTTCGGTGACATCCTGAACCTGGTGCACGCCGCGCCGGACCCGGCCAAGCCGTGGCAGGGCGAGCTGTTCCAGTACGCCCTCGACCGCCGGCACAACCCCGACACGGCCGTGGTGCCCAGGTCGCTGCCCGTGCTGGTGGCACACCGCGACCTGATGGCGCTGCGGCCCGCCAAGCGGCGCAGGGTCGTGACCGGAGCGGGCGGCGCGCGGCGCCTTGCCGAGGCGGGCATGACCTGGGAGGCGCTGGCGGGCTGGCTCCAGGGGCCGATGGACAAGGCGGCCTGGGAGGCGGTCATTCCGACGATGGGGGCGATGGCTCTGACGCGGAACCTGCGCAACTTCGACGAGGCCGGTGTCTCCGACGAGGTCGCCGCGCAGGTGGCGGCGAAGATCAGCGACCCGGCGGAGGTGGCGCGCTCGCGGCAGTTCCCCTTCCGGTACCTCGCCGCGTACCAGCACGCGCCCTCGCTGCGCTGGGCGTACCCGCTGGAGCGGGCGCTCGGCCACTCGCTGGCCAACGTGCCCGCGCTGCCCGGCCGGACGCTGGTGCTCGTGGACCGCTCGGGCTCGATGTTCTACGCGCGGTTGTCGGACCGCTCCGAGCTCAACCGGGCCGATGCGGCGGCGATCTTCGGCACGGCGCTCGCGCTGCGGGCGGCGGACGCGGACCTCGTCGAGTTCGGCACCAGCAGTGAAGCGATCAAGTTCCGTAAGGGGGAGTCCATGTTGAAGATTCTGGAGCGTTTCGGTGACCTCGGTGGTACGGACACCACCGAGGCCGTACGCCGGCACTACCGCGGGCACGACCGGGTGCTGATCGTCACCGACGAGCAGTTCGCCGCGAGCCGCCACGGCGACCCGACCGAGCAGGTCCCGGCGAACGTGCCGGTCTACACCTGGAACCTGGCCGGCTACCGGGCGGGCCACGGCCCGTCGGGGAAGGCGAACCGGCACACCTTCGGCGGGCTCTCGGACGCGGCCTTCCGGATGGTGCCCCTGCTGGAGGCCGCCGACGACACGCGGTGGCCGTGGGCGGCCGCGGCCTGAGAGCCCGCGAAAGCCGGCCGAGGCGCGAGACCCGGTAGTGGCCGAAGCGCCGGTCGTCCTCCTCGCGCCTCACCAGAACGCCGAGACGCACGGCGATCGTGGGCCGGTCGGTGAACGAGAACCCGACGTTCAGGTGATCGAGGAGGAGGTCTTCGGCGAGGCGTCCGGTCTCGAGGAGCCGGTAGCCGGTAGCCGCTAGCCGGCGGTCGGCCGTGACGCCGAGGGGCCGGGAGTCGTGGTGGGCCGCGACTCCCGGCCTTCCACGCAGGTGGAGGTCACCGCCGCCGTCGCCGAGGGCATCAGTCAGGACGAGGCCGACGAACGGCGCGCCGCCGAGGCCGTCCGAGCCCGCGAACCGCCCTCCGGCCATCCGGCCCGGCTGTGGCGGCCGGTCGGTGAACTGCGCGGTGTCGGTGTCCGGTGCGCCGCCGACGAGGCGGAACTCCACGAGAAGATGCTCGCCACACCACCGGGGCGCACCTGGACGACGTATGACCGGTCGTCGTCTCCTTACGGATGCCGTTCCGCCCTTGTGCACGCACCGGACTGATATCTAACATTTCAGCCCATGGAGACCGTGCCGCGCACTCTGCTCAGGGACCGTGCCTACGAGGCGATCCGGGACGCCATCGTCGCAGGGGACATCGCCCCCGGCGCGGTGGTGCGCGACGCCGATCTCGCCGAGCGGCTGGGGCTGTCGCGGGCGCCGGTGCGGGAGGCGTTCGCCCGGCTCGTCGACGAGGGGCTGCTGGAGAGCAAGCCGCAGAGCTACACGCGGGTCACCCCGGTCGTGGCCGCCGACGTACGGGACGCGGCGGCCGTGGTGGGCGCGATGCACGAGCTGGCCACCCGAGTGGCGGTGCCCCGGCTGTTCGCGGCGGACGTCGAGCGGATGCGCGCGGCCAACGAACGGTTCGCCGCCGCCGTACGGGCCGGGGACGTGGACGCAGCCCTGCGGGCCGACGACGCACTGCACGACATCCTCGTCCGGGCCGCCGGCAACCGCGCGGCCGCCGCCACCATCGCCCGCTACACCCCTCTCATCCGGCGGTTGGAGCGAAGGCGCTTCGGCGAGGGCGGCACGTGCCGTTCGGCCGGGCTGCACGGCCGGCTGATCGAGGCCTGCGCCGACGGCGGCGTGGACGAGGCGGTCCGCGTCACGGCGGAGATCTGGCGCACCCTCGCGGATCTCGGCGATACCGATGCCGACTCCGACTCCGACTCCGACTCCGACGACTGAGTGACCCGGTGAACGGGTGACTCGGACACGTGGCCGAGCGACTGGGACCACGAGTGACTCGATGACCGGGCGACTTGGAGAACGAGTGACTCGGTGAACGAGTGACCGAGTGCTGAGAGACCCACCGACCCACTGCTCCAGGAGGCCTCATGTCCCTCTCCTCGTACGAGCGTTACCCCCTTCTCTTCGGCCCGTCCCCGGTCCACCCGCTGGAACGGCTCACCGCCCACCTCGGCGGAGCCGCCCTCTGGGCGAAGCGGGAGGACTGCAATTCCGGCATCGCGTACGGCGGGAACAAGACCCGCAAACTGGAGTACCTGGTCGCCGACGCGCTCGCACAGGGCTGCGACACCCTCGTGTCGATCGGCGGGGTGCAGTCCAACCACACCCGTCAGGTCGCGGCCGTCGCCGCCCGCGCCGGACTCAGGTGCGTGCTGGTGCAGGAGAGCTGGGTGGAGTGGCCCGACCCGGTGTACGACAAGGTCGGCAACATCCTGATCAGCCGACTGGCGGGGGCCGATGTGCGACTGGTCCGGGCCGGGTTCGGGATCGGCTTCAAGGAGAGCTGGGAGCTGGCGCTCAGGGAGGTCGAGGAGTCGGGCGGGAAGCCGTACGCCATCCCGGCCGGGGCCTCCGACCATCCGCTCGGCGGACTCGGCTTCGCCGGCTGGGCGTACGAGGTCGCCGAGCAGGAGCGGGAGTCGGGCGTGTTCTTCGACACCGTGATCGTCTGCTCCGTGACCGGGTCGACCCAGGCCGGCATGGTCGCGGGGTTCGCCGCGCTGGAGGAGGCGGGCGGGCGGCCCCGGCGCGTCATCGGGATCGACGCCTCGGCCAAGCCCACCGAGACCCGCGAGCAGATCGCCCGCATCGCCGACGGGACGGGTCGACTGATCGGGGTACGGCGGGAGCTGACCCTCGAGGACGTCGAACTCGACGAGCGCTATCACGGGGGTGTCTACGGCGTCCCGGACGCGGCGACCCTGGAGGCGATGCGGCTCGCCGCGCGGACCGAGGGCATGGTCACCGACCCCGTCTACGAGGGGAAGTCGATGGCCGGGCTCGTCGACCTGGTCGCGCGCGGCGAGGTCGGCCGCGACTCCACCGTGCTGTATGCCCACCTGGGCGGGCAGCCCGCCCTGAACGCGTACAGCGCGCTGTTCTAGACCCGGTCGCCGGCCGGTCACTGCTCCACGACCAGTCGTGGCCGGCCAGGACCAGTCGCGGCCAGGATCAGGCCTCGCCGGGGCCTGACCTGGTCCGGCTGGGACCTGATCTGGTCTGACTGGGCCTGACCAGGACTGGGATCTGGCCAGGGCCAGGGCCAGGGCCAGGACCTGGATCTGGCTCCGGCTCCAGTTCTGGCTCTGGCTAGGGCCTGTCCTGACCGCCGAGGGTCGGGATCCTCCGCTTGCCCCTGATCGTGAGGGCCGCCGTCAGGAGGGCTGTCAGCGCGATCAGGCCGGCCGCGCCGAACGCCCGGGCCGCGCCGTGCGTGAGGATCTCGGCCGGGCTGCCGGTCGTGTGCCGGGTGGCCGTGCCGTACACCGTGACCAGCACGGACAGCCCGAGCGTGCCGCCGAGCCACTGCAAGGTCTGGAGCAGCCCCGAGGCGGCGCCCGCCTCCTCGGGCCGGACCTTCGCGAGGATCGTGGCGTTCAGCGGCATCAGGGCCAGGCCGACTCCGACGCCCAGCAGCAGGAGCGGGCCGAGCAGACCCGTCGCATAGCCGTCGTCGGGGCCGAGCCGCCACAGCCAGGCCGCCGAGCCGGCGAGCAGCGTCATACCGGTCAGGATCAGCGGCTTGGCGCCGAGGCGGGCCAGCAGTCGCGGCACGAACCGTACGGTCGTGAACATCACCACCGTCATCGGCAGGAAGGCGAGACCGGCGCGCAGCGGGCTGTAGCGCAGTACCTCCTGGCTGATGAGGGTGAGGAAGTAGAAGGCGCCGAACATGCCCGCGGGCAGCATCAGGACGCCGACGTAGGCGCCCGCCCGGTCCCGGTCGGCGAGCAGCCTCAGCGGCATGACCGGCTGCTCGGCGCGGGCCTCGATCCGGGTGAACCCGACGAGCAGGGCGGCCGCGCCGGTGAAGCCGAGCAGCGCCAGGGTGTCGCCCCACCCCTCCTCGGAGACCCGGATGAACGCGTACACCAGTGAGGTGGTCCCGGCGGTGCCGGTCAGGGCGCCCGCCCCGTCGAACCGGCCCGCGTGGCGCGGGGTCTCGGTGACGAAGCGGGGCAGGGCGAGGGCGACGCCGATGCCGATGGGCACGTTGATCAGCAGCGCCCAGCGCCAGGAGGCCCAGGCGGTGAGCATCCCGCCGAGGACCAGGCCGACGGAGGCGCCGATCCCGGCCATGGAGGAGTAGACGCCGAGGGCGTGGTGGCGGCGGGGGCCCTCGGGGAAGTTGGTGGTGATCAGGGCCAGGGTGCTGGGTGCGGTGAGGGCCGCGCCGGCCCCCTGGAGGGCGCGGGCGGCGAGCAGCCAGCCGCCGTCGCCGGCCAGGCCGCCGAGCAGCGAGGAGCCGGCGAACAGCAGCACGCCGAGGGCGAGCGTGCGACGGCGGCCGAGGATGTCGCCGACGCGCCCGCCGAGCAGCAGCAGTCCGCCGAACGCGAGGGTGTAGGCGTTCAGCACCCAGGACAGCCCGGTGGGTGAGAAGCCGAGGTCGTGCTGCATGTCGGGGAGGGCGACATTGACGACCGTGGAGTCGACTCCGACCATGAGATACGCGGTGACGATCACGAGCAGGACGGCGCGCGGCCGGGCGGTCGGCCCCGGCCGCCCCGAGGAGGGCCCGGTCCTCCCGGACGGCGAGGCAGGGGACGGCGAAGCGGAGGACGGCGAGGCCGACGGGGGCGAGGCCGAAGGGGGCGAGGAGGAAGAGGAGGCGGCGGAAGGGGACGGCGTGGACATGGGGTACTCCCTGTCTGGTGTCCCCGCGTGATGTGGTGGAACATGCGGGCAGCACGAAGAGACCCTGGTCGTGAGCCCGCAGAGGCAAGCGGAGTAAGCGGGGACTGTCTCCGTTTAGTGCTCGCTAAAATACGGAGAGAGTCCCCGGTTCGCAAGGAGTAACTGGATGGCGCAGGTCAGACCCATGCGTGCGGACGCTCGCCGCAACTACGAGCGCTTGCTGAAGGTGGCGGCGGAGGCCTTCGCCGAGCATGGGGAGGGCGCCTCCCTGGATGACATCGCCAAGCGGGCGGGCGTCGGATCCGGCACGCTGTACCGGCACTTCCCGACCCGGCAGGCGCTGCTCGAGGCGGCGTACGTCGACCGGATCGAGGCGCTCGCCGTGCGGGCGGACGAACTCGGCGGGGAACTCCCGCCGGGCGAGGCGCTGTCGGAGTGGCTCAACGAGCTGTGCGTCGGCACGATCCAGGTCCGCGGGATGAAGTCCCTGCTGGGCTCCGCGGTCACGGACGGCAGCGCGGCCGCGGTCACCGCCTGCGGTACGAACATGAAGGGAGCGGCCGCCCGGCTGGTCGAGGCGGCGCAGCGGGAGGGGACCCTGCGGGCGGACATCGAGCCGATCGACGTCCTGCGCCTCGCGCACGGGGTGGCGACGGCGTCGGAGCTGGCGAAGGGGGACAGCAACGCCATCCGCCGGTATGTGTCGCTGCTGACGGAGGGACTGCGGCCCGCGCGGTGAAGCCGGCGGGGCGCCCCCGTGTCGGCGGGCGCCCCTGCTGAACGACTGCGGGTGAGTGACCACGGCTGAGCGACGGCCGATGTGGACGACCGCGGTTGCCGACAACCGCGGCTGAGCGACTGCCGGGTGCGGACGATCGCGGCGGAGCAACCGTCGCTGCGGACGGCTGCGTGGACGGCTACGGCCGATCGACCGCCGTGGTGAACGGCCGTGGGCGGACCGGAGCGCGGGCTACAGGGTCTGGGCGCCCGGCTTCACCATGTTCCGTACGGTGCGGGCCTTCACGAAGTCGCCCACGGCCGTCATCTCCCACTCGCCGGAGAACTGCTTGATCAACTTGGCCATCAGCACGCCCGTCTGCGGTTCGGCGCCGGTGAGGTCGAAGCGGACGAGCTCCTCGCCCGTCGAGGCGTCCAGCAGACGGCAGTAGGCCTTGGCGACCTCGGTGAACTTCTGGCCGGAGAAGGAGTTCACGGTGAAGACCAGCCCGGTCACCTCCTGCGGGAGACGGCCGAGGTCGACGACGATCACCTCGTCGTCACCGCCGCCCTCGCCGGTGAGGTTGTCGCCGGAGTGCTTGATCGCGCCGTTCACGATGGAGAGCTTGCCGAAGTAGCAGCTGTCGATGTGGTTGCGCTGGGGGCCGTAGGCGATGACCGAGGCGTCCAGGTCGATGTCCTTGCCGCGGAACGCGGGCTCCCAGCCCAGGCCCATCTTGACCTGCGAGAGCAGCGGTCGGCCGCCCTTGACGAGGGAGACGGTCTGGTTCTTCTGGAGGCTGACCCGGCCCTTGTCCAGGTTGATCTTCCCCGTGGCGGCGGGGGCGGCCGGAGCGGGCGGTGCCGGGGGCATCGGCGGGGCGGCCTGCGTCACCGGCGACTGCGGCACGGGCGGCGGGGCGACCTGCCGCGGCGGAGCGGCCGGTGCCGGTTCCTCCACCGTCACGCCGAAGTCGGTGGCGATGCCGGCCAGGCCGTTGGAGTATCCCTGGCCGACCGCGCGGGCCTTCCAGGCGCCGTTGCGCAGATAGATCTCGACGACGACCAGTGCCGTCTCCGAGCCGAGTTGCGGGGGCGTGAAGGTGGCCAGCACGCCGTTGTCGTCCGCGCTGCGGATCGTGGCCGTCGGTTCGACGCCCTGGAACGTCTGCCCAGCGGCGTCCGGGCTGGCGGTGACGACGATCTTCTCGATGCCCGGCGGGACCGCGGACGTGTCGACGGTGATCGCGTCGGGGGCCGTACCGCCGCCGGAACGGTAGGTCACCCCGGGGCCGCTCGGCTGGTTGTAGAAGATGAAGTCGTCGTCGGAGCGCACCTTGCCGTCGGCGGTGAGCAGCAGGCCCGAAACGTCGAGCCGCACCGGTGCGGCGACGTCCACCGTCACGCGCGCGGTGGAGAGAGGGATGTTCGAGCCGGGGGTCATAGCTGTCATGCCGGGTGAACGAGCGAGACCACTTTGCCGTTCCCTTACCCGGACCCGAACGGGCCCGGGCAGGGACATGGCAGGGCCACGGGGGCTACGGCACCACCACGATCTTGCGGCCCACCCCCGCCGCGAACTGTTCCAGCGCTCGCGGATACTCCTCCAGGGGCATCCGGTCGCTGATGAAGACCTCCGGGTCCAGCACCCCGTTCGCGAAGAGCTCGGCGGCCCGCTCGAAGCTGTGCAGGACGGCCATCGAGCCGGTGATGGTGATCTCCTGGTTGTAGATCCGGTACGGGTCGACGGTGACCCGGGTCGCGTAGTCGGCGACGCCGAACTGGAGGAACGTCCCCGCCTTCGCCACCCGCCCCAGACCGTCCTGGATCGCCGCCGCGTTGCCCGTCGCGTCCACGACCAGGTCCCAGCCCCGCTCACGTTCCAGCTCGTCCGCGTTGGCCGCCGCCCCGGAGACGCCCAGTCGGCGGGCGGTCTCCAGCCGCGCCGGATTGAGGTCCACCACGTCCACGCTCGCCGCTCCCGTGCGCTTCGCCAGTTCCAGCATCATCAGCCCCATCGTCCCGGAGCCGTAGATCAGCACATGCGCTCCCAGCCGTGACCGGAGCACGTCGTAGCCGCGCACCGCGCAGGACAGCGGCTCGATCAGGGCCGCGTCCTCGGTGCGGATGTGCTCGGGCAGCCGTACGCAGTTCGCCACCGGCGCCACCGCGTACTGCGCCGCGCCGCCCGCCGTGGTGACGCCGATCGCGGCCCACCGTTCGCACAGGTTGTTGTGGCCGGTACGGCAGTAGCGGCACTCGTGGCAGTACAGGGACGGGTCCACCGCCACCCGGTCGCCCACCGACACCTCCGTGACCTGCGTGCCGACCCCCACCACCGCGCCCGCGAACTCGTGCCCGGGCACGATGGGCAGCTTCGGCGCGAACTCGCCCTGGAGGATGTGCAGATCGGTGCCGCACAGACCGCAGGCGGCGACCTCGACGACCACCTCGCGCGGCCCTGGGGTCGGGTCGGGGACCTCGGTGACGACGGCGCGGCCCACGGACTCGATGACGGCGGCCTTCATTTCACGGCTCCCAAGGACAGGCCCTGGACCAGTTTGTCCTGGGCGGCGAACCCCGCGGCGAGCACCGGCAGGGAGATGGCGAGCGACGCGGCGCACACCTTCGCCAGGAACAGTCCCTGGCTGGTGATGAAGCCGGTCAGGAAGACGGGGGCGGTCTCCGCGACCACGCCCGTGAGCACCCGGGCGAACAGCATTTCGTTCCAGCTGAAGATGAAGCAGATCAGGGCCGTCGCCGCGATGCCGGGCAGGGCGATCGGGGCGACCACGCGCGCGAGGATCGTCGGCAGCCGTGCCCCGTCCACGCGCGCGGCCTCGATGATCGCCACCGGGACCTCGGCCAGGAACGACTGCATCATCCACACCGCGATCGGCAGGTTCATGGAGGTGTAGAGGATGACCAGCAGCCAGATGTTGTCGAGCATCCCCGCGTTCTTCGCGAAGAGGTAGATCGGCAGCAGGCCCGCCACCACCGGCAGCATCTTGGTCGACAGGAAGAAGAACAGGACGTCCGTCCACTTCTTCACCGGACGGATCGACAGCGCGTAGGCCGCCGGGAGGGCGAGGAGCAGGACGAACAGGGTCGACGCGACCGACGCCACCGCCGAGTTGATCAGCGCCGGCCAGGGGCTCGCCCCGCCGCCGGCGCCGAAGAACTCGCGGTAGCCGTCGAGGGTGAGCGACGCGGTGAAGGACGGCGGGTTGGTCGCCGCGTCCTGCTCCGAGTGGAAGGACGTCAGGGCCATCCAGGCGACGGGCAGGAAGAACACGATCCCGGTCACCCAGGCCAACAGCCCCAGGCCGCCTCTGCGTACGACGTTCATGCGCGGGACACCTCCTCGCGGAACAGGGACGAGACGACCCGCAGGGCGAAGGTCGCGATGACGATCGAGCCGATGACCACCAGGACGCCCGCGGCCGAGGCGAGGCCGTTCTCATGGGCCTGGTAGAAGCTCTGGTAGACGGTGTAGGGGAGGTTGGCCGTGCCGAGTCCTCCCGAGGTGATGGTGAAGACCGCGTCGAAGTTCTGCACGATGTAGATCGAGCCGAGCAGGGCGCCCAGCTCCAGATAGCGGCGCAGGTGCGGGAGCGTGAGGTGGCGGAAGATCTGCCAGTCGCTCGCGCCGTCCACCCGGGCCGCCTCGATCTGCTGCTGGTCGCGGCTCTGCAGACCGGCCAGCAGGATGAGCATCATGAACGGCGTCCACTGCCAGACCAGGGAGGCCTCCACGGCGAGCAGCGGGGTGTCCGAGATCCAGTCCGGCTGGGGCCCGCCCACGTAGTGCAACAGGCCGTTGAACAGGCCGTACTCGGGGTTGTAGAGCACGTGTTTCCAGAGCAGGGCGGCCGCCACCGGTACCACCAGGAAGGGGGCGATCAGCAGCGTGCGCACCACGCCCCGGCCCCGGAACCGACGGTCCAGGAGCAGTGCCAGGCCCAGCCCCAGCACCAGGCTGACCAACACCACGGTCGCCGTCAGCAGGACGGTGGTCCACACCGAGTGGCGCAGGTCCGCGTCGGTCAGGACCTGGTGGTAGTTGTCGAACCCGGTGAAGCGGCGGGCGTCGGGGTAGAGGGCGTTCCAGTCGAAGAAGGAGATCACCACCGTGGCCACGAACGGGAGTTGGGTGACCACGATCATGAAGACCAGGGCGGGGAGCAGCGGGGCCCTGGTCGCCCAGGCGCGCAGGCGGGGGGACGGACCGCGCAGGGTGGGTGCGGAGGGTGCGGCCACGGGGGCCGTAGTCGTCGCGGTCATCGTCCCTCGTACTCCTCGGAGATCCGCTCGGCGAGCTGCTGGGACTTCTTCAGGGCCGATGCGACGGACTGGCGTCCGGCGATGGCCGCGCTGATCTCCTGGGAGACCTTGGTGCCGAGGTCGGTGAACTCGGGGATGCCGACGAACTGGATGCCGGGCGCGGGCCGCGGCTGGACTCCCGGGTCGTTGGGTTTCGCCGCCTCGATGGCCTGCTTCGTCATGTCCTGGAACGCGGCCGCTTCTTCGCGGTAGGCCGCGTTCTCGTAGGTGGACGCCCGCTTGCCGGCCGGCACGTTCGACCAGCCGATCTTCTCGCCGACCAGTTGCTCGTACTGCTTGCCCGAGGCCCAGGAGACGAACTTCCAGGCCTTGTCGGCGTTGCGGGAGGCCTTCTGGATGCCCCAGGCCCAGGTGTAGAGCCAGCCGGAGGCGCCGGTGCGCTCCACGGGGGCCGGGGCGTAGCCCATCTTGCCCTTGACCGGGGACTTCGCCGCCTCCAGGGAGCCGGCCGCGGAGGTGGCGTCGTACCACATGGCGACCTTGCCCTGGGTCATGTTGTTCAGACACTCGGCGAAGCCGGACTGGGCGGCACCGGACTCGCCGTGGTCGCGGACGAGGTCGACGTAGAACTTCGTCGCCTTCTCGAAGGCCGGCGAATCGAGCCGGGCCTTCCAGTCCTTGTCGAACCAGGTGCCGCCGAAGGTGTTCACGACGGTCGTCAGGGGCGCCATCACCTCGCCCCAGCCGGGCAGCCCGCGCAGGCAGATGCCCTTCATCCCGGGCTCGGCGCCGTCCGTCTTCGCCGCCAGGTCGGCCACCTGCTGCCAGGTGGGGTGTGCGGGCATCGTCAGGCCCTTCGCGGCGAACACGTCCTTGCGGTACATCAGGAAGGACGACTCGCCGTAGAAGGGCTGGCCGTAGAGCTTTCCGTCGTCCCCGGTGAGGGACTCGCGCATCGGTTTCAGGACGTCCCGCTCGTCGTAGGCGGCGTCGTTCGCCACGTACGAGTCCATCGGGTGCAGCCAGCCGTTGCGGGCGTAGATCGGTATCTCGTAGTTCGACAGGGTCGCCACGTCGTACTGGCCCGCCTGGTTGGCGAAGTCCTGGCTGATCTTGTCGCGGACGTCGTTCTCCGGCAGCAGGGTGAAGCTGACCTTGATGCCGGTCTCCTTGGTGAAGTGGTCGGCGGTGAGCTTCTGCAACTCCGCCATCTGCGGGTTGTTGACCATCAGGACGTTGAGGGAGTCGCCGCCGGAACCCGCCCCGCCGGCTCCGGCCCAGCAGCCGGAGAGCAACGGGGCGAGCAGCGTCCCTGCGGCGACCGCGGCGAGCGTGACTCGCGGCCTCCGTCGGCTCTGGGTGCGCATGGATCGCTCCTGGGCATAGTGGGATGTATCGGGCACTTCGAGGCGTGGAGGTGCCCGCGGGGGTGGTTGGTTCCGGGTCTCAGACCCGGATGACCTGAGGCCCCAGCAGTGAGTAGCGGTGTGCCTCGGCCGTCGGGAGCAGCGTGCTCGTCACGATCGCCTCCAGCGCGCCCACCTCGGCGAACCGGCTGAAGCTGACCGCCCCGAACTTGGTGTGCACGCCCACGAAGGCCACCCGGCGGGCCGCTCGCACGGCTTGTGCCTTGACCTCGCCGACGGCCGGGTCCGGGGTGGTCAGACCGTGTTCGCGGGAGATGCCGTTGGCGCCGATGTAGGCGAGGTCGACGACGAAGCCGGCCAGCATCTTCGTCGTCCAGTGGTCGACCGTGGCCAGCGTGCCGGAGCGGACCCGGCCGCCGAGCAGCAGCACGGACATGTTCTCGGTCTCGGCGAGCGCGCCCGCGACCGGCAGGGACGCGGTGACCACGGTCAGCGGCCGGTCCCTGGGCAGCGCCTCGGCGATGAGCTGCGGGGTGAAGCCCTCGTCGACGAAGACCGTCTCGGCGTCCCCGAGCAGCCCGGCCGCCGCGGCGGCGATCCGGCGCTTCTCGGGCACGTGGCTGGTGGCGCGGAAGGCCAGCGTGGTCTCGAAGCCGGCGCTCTCCACGGGATAGGCGCCGCCGTGCGTACGGCGCACCAGACCGTGGTCCTCCAGCGCGCGCAGATCCCGCCGTACGGTCTCCCTGGCCACGCCCAGTTCGGCGGCGAGCGCGGCGACGTCGACCGAGCCGGTGGCCCGCGCGGCGCGCACGATCTCGCGCTGGCGCTCCTCCGCCGTCCTCGGGGTCATGCCGTCACCTCGCTCTCCCGCCGTCCTGCCCGTTCGGGCCCGGTGGGGCCCATGGGGGAAGTTCTACAGCGGGTGCGCGGCACTGACCAGGTCTGTTGCGGGCCCGATACTGCCCGGGTCCGCCCGTTTGCGGCGCGGCCTGACCGGCTCGGACCTGCGGACCGGCCGGGCGGCGGGTGGGATCGGGCAGGGCGCGTGCCCGGATACGGCGGCGGGCGGGCCCGTTCGGTGCCCGCCCGCCCTCCGGGAGGTCCGCCTCCCGGTCAGTACGGCCAGATCGGCGGGTCGCTGACGAAGTGGCCGCCGAGGTAGGCGTGGGCGATGTTCTCCGGGTCCAGTTCGCCCTGCTCGGCGATCAGCTTCTCGGCGTACGGCTCGGAGTCGTCCTGCGGCTCGTAGCCGAGCGCCCGCGCGGTGCTCAGGTCCCACCACAGCCGGGTGTTGGCGGAGGAGCCGTAGACGACGGTGTGGCCGACGTTCTCGGCGGTCAGGGCCGCGTGGAGGAGACGGGCGCCGTCGGCCGGGCTCATCCACACCGACAGCATGCGCACACTGGTCGGCTCGCCGAAGCAGGAGCCGATGCGCACCGACACGCTCTCCAGGCCGTGCTTGTCCCAGTAGAGCTGGGCGAGATCCTCGCCGAAGGACTTGGACAGGCCGTAGAAGGTGTCCGGGCGGCGCGGGGTGTCGATCGGGATCAGGTCGCCCGCGTCGAGCGGCGCGTCGCCCCGGGGGCGGGGGGTGAAGCCGACCGCGTGGTTGGAGGAGGCGAAGACGATGCGCTGCACACCCTCCTCGCGGGCCGCCTCGTACAGGTTGTACGTGCCCGCGATGTTCGCGCTCAGGATCTTCTCGAAGGGGGCTTCCAGGGAGATCCCCGCGAGGTGGACGATCGCGTCCACGCCCCGCACGGCCTCCCGGACCGCGGCCCGGTCGGCCAGGTCCGCGACGATCGCCTCCGGCGCGCCCTCGACCGGACGCAGGTCGAGCAGCCGCAGCTCATAGCCGTAGGCGGGCAGCAGGTCCCGCATCAGGGTGCCGAGGCCGCCGGCGGCGCCGGTGAGCAGGACGGTGCGCGGAGCGGGCATCCTCGGGTCTCCTTGGTTCGCGTGAGGTTGGTTCGGGTGAGGCGGGACTGCCGGTGAGGCGGACGCATGTATGGCCGGGGTTCACATGCATGGACACGCTAAAGAGCGGCGGCCGCACCCGTCAAGTGTCCTACGCGCGTGGCAAAACTGCTGGTGTCTCGGGGGTTTGCCCGCTTGACCCGGCTCGATCGGGCACCCTAGCGTGAGCTTGTTCAGGAATATGGACGCTGCTCAAGAATATGGACCCGTTATGGACCCGGGAGAGCCCGTGACGTCAGCCCCGCTCGCCGACCGCCTCCGCGTCCCCAGCGGACCGCTGTTCTTCCCCGTCACCGCCTACGGCCCCGACGGCTCCCTCGACCTCGACGCCTACCGCGCGCATGTCCGCCGCGGCGTCGAAGCGGGTGCCGCCGCCGTCTTCGCGGCCTGCGGGACCGGGGAGTTCCACGCGCTCGCCCCCGAGGAGTTCGAGGCCTGTGTACGGGCGGCCGTGGGGGAGACCGCCGGGCGCGTGCCGGTCGTCGCGGGCGCCGGCTACGGAACCGCGCTCGCCGTGCGCTACGCGCGGCTGGCCGAGTCGGCCGGGGCGGACGGCCTGCTCGCCATGCCGCCCTACCTCGTCGTCGCCGCCCAGGAGGGCCTGCTGCGGCACTACCGGTCGGTGGCGGCCGCGACCTCCCTGCCCGTCGTCGTCTACCAGCGCGACAACGCCGTCTTCACCCCGGAGACAGTCGTCGAACTCGCCCGGACCGAGGGGATCATCGGCCTCAAGGACGGCCTCGGCGACCTCGACCTGATGCAGCGGATCGTCAGCGCCGTCCGTACCGAGGTCCCCGGCGACTTCCTCTACTTCAACGGCCTGCCGACCGCCGAACAGACCCAGCTCGCCTACCGGGCCCTCGGCGTCACCCTCTACTCCTCGGCCGTGTTCTGCTTCGCCCCCGAGATCGCCCTCGCCTTCCACCGGGCGCTGGCCGCCGGCGACGACAACACCGCCCACCGCCTCCTCGACGGTTTCTACCGGCCGTTCGTCGAACTGCGCGCCCAGGGCCGCGGTTACGCCGTCTCGCTCGTCAAGGCCGGGGTCCGGCTGCGCGGCCTCGACGTGGGCGAAGTGCGCCCGCCGCTGCACGAACCGAGCGAGGATCATGTCAAGCAGCTCGCCCAGGTGATCGAGCGCGGCTACGCGCTGCTGGAGGAGGACCACTAAGTGAAGGCGTCGACATTCGTCTATCCCTGGGACGTCGTGGGCGACCCCGGGGCGCCGGCCCGGATCGCCGCGCTCGGCGTGGAACAGGTGACGCTCGCCGCCGCCTACCACTCCACCCGCGCACTCACCCCCCGCCACCCGCGCCACCGCATCGTCACCGCCGAGCACGCGGCCGTGCTGTACCCGACGGATCCGGCCGGCGACCGCTGGAAGGGCCGCGCCCTGCGCCCGTACCCGGCGGGCGACTGGGCTCCCGGCGACGCCTACGGAGAGGCCGCCGAAGCGCTCGCGGCGGCCGGTGTCGCCGTGCACACCTGGGTGGTCCTCGCGCACAACTCCCGCCTGGGAGCCGAGCATCCGGACACCTCGGTGGTCAACGCCTACGGCGACCGCTACCCGTGGGCCCCCTGCATCGCCCAGCCCGCCACGCGCGCGTACCTCGTCGACCTCGCCGCCGAGGCCGCCGTACGCCCCGGCGCGGGCGGCACCGAACTGGAGTCTCTGGGCTGGTACGGGCTCCAGCACCTGCACGCCCACGACAAGACCGGCGGCGTCGGCCTCGGGGACGCCGGCCAGTACCTGATGGCGCTCTGCTTCTGCCCCGCCTGCCGGGCCGGCTACGGCGAGCAGGGCCTGGACGCCGACGCGCTCGCCGCCGCCGTACGGGACGCGCTGGAGCCGCTGTGGCAGGGGGCGCCGGACGACGGGGGCTGGACCGGCGTGGAGAAGCTGCTCGGGCAGGACACCGCGGCGGCCACGCGCGCGTGGCGCGACGAGAGGGCCCGCACGCTCCAGGAGACGGCGGTGCGGGCGGTACGGGACGCCGCGCCCGAAGGCTTCCAGGTCCTGCTGCACGCCGACCCCGTGACGTACCACGTCGGCGCCAATCCGGGCGTCGACCCCGCGCACATCCTGTCCGTCACGGACGGGGTCGTCGTGCCCTGCGCGGGCGGCCCCGGCCTGCTGACCCCCTTCGCCGCGCAGGGCCGCGGGGGCGCGGTCGTCGCCGCCAACCTCGGCGTCGTCTCCGGCATGGGCGGCAGCCCGGGAACGCTGACCGCCGACATGGCACGGGCACGCGAGCTCGGCGCGACCGAAGTCCGCCTGTATCACGCGGGATTGGCGTCGGACGGGGACCTGGACGCAGTACGCGTGGCACTGTCCTCGCGCTGAGAGCCGTGCGGGGGCGGTGCCGGGGGCCGGGGGTGGGCGCGCGTCGGACGGGGGCCTGGAGGCCGTGCGCGTGGTCCTGTCCTCGCGCTGAGAGTCGCGTGGCGCCGGGGATGGCCGGCCGCGCGTCGGACGGGATCTGGAGGCCGTAGGCGTGGCACTGTCCTCGCGCTGAGAGCCGTGCGGCGGCGGTGCCGGGGGCGGCCGTGAGCGTCCGGGCAGGGGCGCGGCAGCCGCCGGTTTCGCGGACGGAATTGCGCCGTGCGGCACCGATGAGATCGCGCGGCGCGGCCGGTCTACCCCGTATGACCAACACGACGACGACTCTCGACCTCGGGCCCCAGGCCCGGATCATCGCGCGCCTCGCGGAGGGTGTCCGCGACGAGCAGCTCGCGGACGGGACACCCTGCCCGGGCTGTGCCGTCCGCAATCTGCTCGGGCACCTCATCGGGCTCTCCGTCGCCTTCCGGGACGCCGGCCGCAAGGATCTGGGGGCCCATACCGACACCGCTCCGGACGCCGCCGAGCCGGACATCGGCCCCGGCTGGCGCGAGGAGCTGCCCACGGCGCTCGACGCGCTCGCCGAGGCCTGGCGGGACCCGGCCGCCTGGACCGGCATGACCCGCGCCGGCGGCATCGACCTGCCCGGCGCGGTCGCGGCCGCCGTCGCGGCCGACGAACTGGTGATCCATGGCTGGGACCTGGCCCGTGCCACCGGGCAGGAGTACGAGCCCGACCCGGACGCGCTGCGGGTCTCGCACGACTTCCTGCGGGCGGCCGCCGAGGAATCGGACCGCGGGGACGGCATCTTCGGCCCCGTGGTGCCCGTGGCGGACGACGCCCCACTGCTCGACCGGGCGGTCGGACTGAGCGGCCGTGACCCGGCGTGGACGCGGTGACCGACGCCCCGACGCCTCACCGCCGGGCACCTGGCGAGGCGTAGACGGTCGCCGCGGCTGCCGTAGCCGCATGGGAAACACGGCCCGCCCGGCGGGACCGAAACGTACGCTCCCCACCATGCCCCTGAGCCTCACCGTCCTCGGTACCGCCTCTCCGTACCCGCGGCCGGGCCGCCCCTGCTCCGGCTACCTGCTGCGCGGCGCGGGGGCGGAGGTGTGGGTGGACGCCGGACCCGGGACGTTCGCGGAGTTGCAGCGGCACACGGACCCGGACCGGCTCACGGCGATCTGGATCTCCCATCTGCACGCCGACCACAGCGCCGATCTCCTCGCCGCCGCCTACGCCCTCGTGTACGGCGGGATGACCCCGCCGGCCCCGATCCCGGTCTACGCGCCGCTCGACTGCGCCCGGCGCCTGGCGGGCTTCTTCGGCCGGCCGGACGTACGGTTCCTGAGCGGGGTCTTCGACTTCAGGGCCCTGTTCGACGGGCACACCGTGCGGCACTGGAACCTGCGCCTCACCTCGCGGGCGGTGGTGCACGACACCGAGGCGTACGGGCTGCGGGCCGAGTGCCAGGGGAGCGTCCTCGCCTACTCGGGGGACAGCGGGCCGTGCGACGCCCTCACCGAACTCGCCTCCGGGGCGGACCTGTTCCTGTGTGAGGCGGACATCGACCGGCATCACGAAGGCGAACGGGAGACGCAGGTGCATCTCACGCCCGAGGAGGCCGGCGACGCCGCCCGCCGGGCGGGAGTGCGCGAGCTGTACATCACGCATGTCGGACCCACGCTGACCCGGGAGGCCGCGACCGCCCGGGCCGCCGTCGCCTTCGGCGGACCCGCCCGCACCGCTCGCGAGGGCGAGACCATCCCCTTCTGACCCCACTTGGGGCCCTTGCGCCCCGGCAACCTCAACTTCCTTTGTCAGAAGCATTGACGAAACACGGGGCCACTCCTACCTTCAACGCGTCGTACTTCGTACCTCATATATGAGACGCGATACGCCAGATCCGAGATCAGATACGCGACATCCGAGAGGCGCGCATGACCTCTGTGCCCACGCCGATCCCGTCCCGCACGCAGTACGTGCTGGAGGAGATCAAACGCCGTATCCTCACCGGGCGGCTGACGCCCGGTCAGGCCTTGGTCGAGACCGAGCTCGCCGCACAGTTCGGGGTCTCCAAGACCCCGGTGCGCGAGGCGCTCAAGACCCTGGCCGGCACCGGACTGGTCGTCATGAGCCAGTACAAGGGCGTCACGGTGCGCATGGTGGACGCGGACATGGCGCGTGAGGTCTACGACGTACGCCTGCTCCTCGAACCCGAGGCGCTCAAGCGGGCCGTGCGGCGAGGCGCCTCCCTGGACGCCGCACGCGAGGCGCTGACCAGGGCGGACGAGGCCACCGACACCGCCGAACGGTCCCTGGCCAACCGGGAGTTCCACCGCTCCCTGTACCTGCCGTGCGGCAACCCGCTGCTCGGCCGGATGCTCGACGAGGTACGCGACCAGGCCGCCCTGGTCTCCGCCGTCGCCTGGGCCGCCTCGCCCTCCTGGGAACGGGAGGCGGGCGAGCACCGCGAGATCCTGCGGCTCGCCCTGGCCGGCGACGCCGACGGAGCGGGCCGCGCCCTGCACGCCCACATCGCGTCCTTCGTGCACCGGGCGTTCCCCGAGACCGCCCAAGAGGCCCATGGGGCCCAGGCAGAGAAAGGTCAGGAATGAGCAGCGTGGCGTTCGAGACCCAGCGTGCGGCCCTGGCCGACGTGGTGGCCATCCCGGTGACCCCGTTCGCCGAGGACGGCTCCGTCGACGGCGAAGCCCACCGGGCCCTGCTGCGCCGACTGCTCGACGGCGGGATCACCACCCTCACCCCCAACGGCAACACCGGCGAGTTCTACGCCCTCACCCCCGAAGAGCGCCGCCTGGTCACGGAGCTGACCATCGAGGTGGCCGGTGAGCGGGCGGCGATCCTGGTCGGCGTCGGACACGACGTGCCGACCGCCGTCGCCTCCGCCCGGCACGCCCGTGAGCTGGGCGCGCAGATGGTGATGGTCCACCAGCCGGTCCACCCCTACGTCTCGCAGGGCGGCTGGGTCGACTACCACCGGGAGATCGCGGAGGCGGTGCCCGAGCTGGGCGTCGTCCCGTACATCCGCAACGCGCAACTGCACGGCGAACGGCTCGCCGACCTGGCCGACGCCTGTCCGAACGTGATCGGCGTCAAGTACGCCGTCCCGGACGCCTCCCGCTTCGCCGCCTTCGCACGGGACGCCGGTCTGGAGCGCTTCGTCTGGGTCGCCGGGCTCGCCGAGCCGTACGCCCCGTCCTACTTCTCCGCCGGAGCCACGGGCTTCACCTCCGGGCTCGTGAACGTCGCCCCGGCCGTCTCGCTGAACATGATCGAAGCGCTTCGATCAGGGGATTACCCGGCCGCGATGAAGGTGTGGGAACAGATCAGACGCTTCGAGGAACTGCGCGCCGCCAACGGCTCCGCCAACAACGTCGTCGTCGTCAAGGAAGCCCTTGCCTCCCTTGGCCTGTGCCGCCGCGAGGTGCGCCCGCCGAGCCGGTCGCTGCCGGAGCACGAGCGGGCCGAGGTCGCCGCCATAGCGGCGGGGTGGTCCATATGAAGCGCTTCGACGAACGGGACAGAAAGCGCCCGGAGGACCTCAGAAGCCACCAGTGGTACGGCGCCGAGGGCCTGCGCTCCTTCAGTCACCGCGCCCGCACCCGCCAGCTCGGCTACCTCCCCGAGGAGCACCTCGGCAAGCCGGTCATCGCCGTCCTCAACACCTGGTCGGACATCAACCCCTGTCACGTCCACCTGCGCGACCGCGCCCAGGCCGTGAAGAGGGGGGTATGGCAGGCGGGCGGTTTCCCGCTGGAGTTCCCGGTCTCCACGCTCAGCGAGACCTTCCAGAAGCCGACGCCGATGCTCTACCGCAACCTGCTCGCGATGGAGACCGAGGAGCTGCTGCGCTCCTACCCCGTCGACGGGGCCGTGCTGATGGGTGGCTGCGACAAGACGACTCCCGCGCTGCTCATGGGCGCTGCCAGCGTCGACCTGCCGACGGTCTTCGTCCCGGCCGGGCCCATGCTGCCGGGCCACTGGCGCAATGAGGTCCTCGGCTCGGGCACCGACATGTGGAAGTACTGGGACGACAAGCGGGCCGGCCTCATCGGCGACTGCGAGCTGGCCGAGCTGGAGAACGGCCTCGCGCGCTCGCCGGGGCACTGCATGACGATGGGCACGGCGTCCACGCTGACGGCCGCCGCGGAGGCGCTGGGCGTGACGGTGCCGGGCGCGTCGAGCATCCCGGCCGTCGACTCGGGACACGACCGGATGGCGGCACAAGCCGGCATGAGGATCGTCGAACAGGTCCACAAGGGGCGCGTACTCTCCGAGATCCTGACCCGGGACGCCTTCGAGGACGCCGTGACGACCGTCCTCGGCCTCGGCGGTTCGACCAACGCCGTGATCCACCTGATCGCCATGGCGGGCCGCGCGGGCGTCACGCTCACCCTCGACGACTTCGACCGCGTCGCCCGGACCGTCCCGGTGCTCGCCAACGTGCGTCCCGGCGGCCAGAAATACCTCATGGAGGACTTCCACTTCGCGGGCGGACTCCCCGGCTTCCTCTCCCGGATCCCGGACCTGCTCCACCTGGACCGACCGACCGTCTCGCACGACACCCTGCGCGAGCAGCTCGCCGGCGCCCAGGTGCACAACGACGACGTCATCCGGCACCGGGACGACCCGGTCGCGAGCGAGGGCGGGGTCGCCGTCCTGCGCGGCAACCTCTGCCCGGACGGCGCCGTCATCAAGCACATCGCCGCCGAGCCGCATCTGCTCGAGCACACCGGCCCCGCGGTCGTCTTCGACGACTACCGGACCATGCAACGCACCATCAACGACCCGGGGTTGGGGATCACCGCCGACACCGTCCTGGTCCTGCGGGGCTCCGGCCCCAAGGGCGGCCCGGGCATGCCCGAATACGGCATGCTGCCCATCCCCGACCACCTGCTCAAGCAGGGCGTGCGGGACATGGTGCGGATCTCCGACGCCCGGATGAGCGGGACGAGTTACGGCACGTGCGTCCTGCACGTGGCGCCCGAGTCGTACGTCGGCGGGCCCCTCGCCCTGGTGCGCACGGGTGACTCCATCACCCTCGACGTCGAGGCGCGCACCCTGCAACTCAACGTCGAGGATGAGGAGTTGGAGCGTCGCAGGGCGGAGTGGACGCCCCCTCCCGCCCGGTACGAGCGCGGCTACGGCGCGCTCTACAACGAACAGATCACCCAGGCCGACACCGGCTGCGACTTCGAGTTCCTGGCCCGCCCGGGCAAGGTCGCGGACCCGTACGCGGGCTGAACCGCAGCAGCACGGCCCCGGCCGACCCCTGTCCGGAGAGAAAGCGCTTCACCTGTCCGAAAGCGCGATGCGCGCGAACGCACCCGAACGCACGACGCACCGAGAGACGTACTGAGAACGGAGAACAGTCATGGCCCAAGCCGCAGCCGTGGCGAAACCGCCCGCGCCACCCCGGCGGCGCCGTGCCTCCGCCACGCCACGCAGACTGCCGTACCTGCTGATCGCGCCGGCGGCCCTGCTGATGCTGGGCTTCATCGCCTACCCGGTCATCAGCGTCTTCTACTACAGCCTGCAGAACTACAACCCCACCAAACCGTGGCGCAACGGCTTCGCGGGCTTCGACAACTTCGTCCACGCCTTCACCGACGACCCGCAGTTCTGGGACACGCTGACCTTCAGCGCCCAGTGGGTCTTCGTCGAGGTCGGACTCCAGCTGCTGTTCGGCCTGGCCCTGGCGCTGATCGTCAACCAGACCTTCGTCGGGCGCTCGCTCGGCCGGGCGCTGGTGTTCTCCCCGTGGGCCGTCTCCGGAGTGCTGACCTCCGCGATCTGGGTGCTGCTCTACAACTCCCAGACCGGCATCACCCGTTACCTCGCGGACATGGGGATCGGCGAGTACGGCACCAGCTGGCTGTCGGACACCTCCACCGTCTTCCCGGCGGCGATCATCGCCGACCTGTGGCGCGGTGTCCCCTTCTTCGCGATCCTCATCCTCGCCGACCTCCAGTCCGTCTCCAAGGACCTGTACGAGGCCGCCGAGGTCGACGGCGCGAGCCGGGTCAAGCAGTTCTGGCACATCACCCTGCCCCACCTGAAGGACGCCATCGTCCTGTCCACGCTGCTGCGCGCGGTGTGGGAGTTCAACAACGTCGACCTGCTCTACACGCTCACCGGCGGCGGTCCGGCGGGGGAGACCACCACCCTCCCGCTCTACATCGCCAACACCAGCGTCGACGCCCACAACTTCGGCTACGCGTCCGCCCTCACCACGGTCGCGTTCGTGATCCTGCTCTTCTGCTCGATGGTCTATCTGCGGCTGAGCAAGTTCGGAGGAGGCGACAAGTGATCACCAAGGAGGCCACCGAGGTCACACCCGTCCCCGTGCGCGTCCCCGGCGTGGCCGACCGGCGCCCGCCCAGGCAGAAGCGGGCCTGGGACGAGGCCCCGCGCTGGCAGATCTACCTCCCCCTGGGGATCTACCTGGTCTTCACCCTGGTCCCCTTCTACTGGATCCTCCTGTTCGCGCTCCGCCCGGCCGGTTCGACCTCGCTCGTGCCCTGGCCGATGACCTTCGACCACTTCGAGAAGGTCTGGAACGAGCGGGACTTCGCCGTCTACTTCCAGAACAGCGTGATCACGGGCGTGGCGACCCTGCTGCTCACCACCGGCGTCGCCCTGGCCGGCGGCTACGCCCTCGCCCGCTTCGACTTCAAGATCAAGCGCGGCTTCATGCTCGCCCTGCTGTGCACCCAGTTCGTGCCGGGCGCGCTGCTCCTCGTACCGCTCTTCCAGATCTTCGCCGAACTCAAGATGATCAACTCGCTGGGCAGTGTGATCATCGCCGAGACGGTCTTCCAGCTGCCCCTGTCGATGATCCTGATCAGCGGTTTCATCCGGAACGTGCCGTACTCCCTGGAGGAGGCCGCCTGGGTCGACGGCTGCAACCGGCTCACCGCCTTCCGGATCGTCGTCCTGCCCCTGCTGAGGCCCGGACTGATCGCCGTCGGCTCCTTCGCCTTCGTGCACGCCTGGAACCACTTCCTGTTCGCCCTGATGTTCCTGTCCGACCAGACCAAGCAGACGATCCCCGTCGGCCTCAACACCCTGATGAGCGCGGACAGCGTCGACCTGGGCGCGCTGGCCGCGGGCGGCATCATCGCCGCCGTCCCCGTGGTGATCGTCTTCGCCTTCATCCAGAAGTGGCTGATCACCGGCTTCAGCGCGGGGGCGGTGAAGGGGTGATGATCCGTCGGATCACGGTGGTCGCGGCCGCGCTGGGACTGCTCTGCGCCTCCGCGCGGGCCGAGGCCCGGGACATCTCCCGCGACACCCTCGCCGCCGACGACGGCTGGGCGGCGTACGGCACCGGCACCACCGGAGGCGCGGCCGCCGACGACGCCCACGTGTACACCGTCACCGACCGCGCCGGACTGGTCCGCGCCCTCGACGGCGGCAGCGACACCCCGAAGATCATCAGGATCGCCGGGACGATCGACGCCAACACCGACGACGACGGCGACCACCTGGACTGCGCCGACTACGCCACCGACGGCTACGGCCTGAAGAAGTACCTCGCCGCCTACGACCCCCGCACCTGGGGCGCCGCCAGGCCGAGCGGTGCGCAGGAAGAGGCCCGCCAGGCGTCGGCGGCCGCGCAGGCCGAGCGGATCGTGCTGCCCGTCGGCTCCCACACCACCCTCGTGGGCCTCGGCGACGGAGCCGTCCTGAAGGGCGCGAGCCTCCAGGTCAGGAACGCCGACAACGTCATTCTGCGCAACCTCGACCTGCGCGACGCCTACGACTGCTTCCCCGTCTGGCAGCCCAACACCGGCGGCCTCGGCGACTGGAAGACGGCCTACGACAACATCTGGCTGACCGGCGCGACACACGTCTGGGTCGACCACGTCACGGCCTCCGACAAGGGCCACCCGGACTCCGCCGAGCCCACCTACTTCGCCCGCAACTACCTCCGCCACGACGGTCTGCTCGACATCACCAACGGCTCCGACCTGGTCACCGTCTCCTGGAGCCGGTTCGCCGGGCACGACAAGGCGATGCTCATCGGCAGCGGCGACACCGCCACCGGCGACCGCGGCAGGCTCCGGGTCACCCTGCACCACAACCAGTTCGAGTCGGTCGTGCAGCGCGCGCCGCGCGTCCGCTTCGGACAGGTGCACCTCTACGACAACCGGTACGTCGTCCCCGAGGGAGCCGAGTACCGCTACTCGTTCGGCGTGTCGACCGAGTCGGCCGTCCACGCCGAGAACAACGCCTTCCACACCCCCGGCCACGTGGAGGTCGCCGACCTGGTCAAGAGCTGGAACGGCACCGCCCTGCACCAGAGCGGCACCCTCTTCAACGGCTGGCCCGTGGACCTCCTCGCGATCCACAACGCCTACAACAGCGGCAGCGAGCGCGATCTCACGGCGGACGTCGGCTGGACGCCTACCCTGCACGGAAAGATCGACAGCGCCGCGGTGGCCGACCGCGAGGTGGCACGCGGCGCGGGCGCAGGGAGGATCCCATGAGCACCGCCGAACCGATGAGCAGCCCGGTCCCGATCGTCCTCGCGGGCGCGCGCGGCCACGGCCGCTGGCACCTGGACAACATCCGCCGGCTCCAGGACAAGGGCATCGTCCGCCTGGCGGGCGTCTGCGAGCTGACCCCGCTGACCGCGGCGGAGCTCCCCGAGGGCCTCGGCGCGCCCGAGCAGTCCGCCGACTTCGGCGCGCTGCTGGACACCACCGGCGCCCGGATCGCCGTCATCTGCACTCCGATCCCCACCCACACCAACCTGGCCCTGACCGCCGCGCGCAGGGGGGTGCACCTGCTCCTGGAGAAGCCGCCCGCGCCGTCGTACGCCGAGTTCCGCCGGATGGCCGACGGGGTCGCCGAGGCGGGTGTGGTCTGCCAGATCGGCTTCCAGTCGCTGGGATCGCACGCCGTGCCCGCGATCCGCGAACTGATCCGCGACGGTGTGATCGGTGAGGTCGCCGGGGTCGGCGGCGCCGGCGCCTGGGCCCGCGCCGAGGCGTACTACCGGCGGGCTCCCTGGGCGGGCAGGCGGCGGCTGAACGGCGTCGACGTGATCGACGGGGCGCTTACCAACCCCCTCGCGCACGCCGTCACCACCGCCCTCGCGCTGGCCGGCGCCACCCGCGCCGACGACGTCACGGGCATCGAGACCGAGCTGGCGCACGCCAACGCCATCGAGTCCGACGACACCTCCTGCGTCCGCGTCAGCACGGCCGACGGCCGCGAGATCGTCGTCGCGGCCACGCTGTGCGCCGAGGACCCGGACGACCCGTACGTCGTCGTGCACGGCAGCCGCGGCCGGATCACCTACTGGTACAAGCAGGATCGCGTCCTGCTCCAGCGGGCCGGCCACGGCCCCGAGGAGTCCGAGTACGGCCGCACCGACCTGCTGGAGAACCTCGTCGAGCACCTCACCGACGGGACGGAACTGCTGGTCCCGCCCGCCGTGACCGAATCGTTCATGCGGGTCGTGGAGGCGATCCGGGTCGCCCCCGACCCGGTACAGGTGCCCGACGACGCCTGGCGCCTGCTGCCCGACGAGGAACGGCGGGTCGTCCCCGGCATCGACGGCCTCGTCGCGGCCGCCGCCGACACCCTCGCCCTCTACTCCGAACTGGGCGCCCCCTGGGCGTTCACGACCGCGCATCCGAAAGAGGTGAGCCCCTGATGACCGCAACCGCACCCGACGCACCGGTCGTCCTGCGTGTCGCCGGCCGCCCGGTCGCCCGCTACGTCACCCGGCCCGAGCTGCCCGCCCGGCTCTCCCCACGCCCCTACCTGCACCCGGTCACCACCCTGGCCGGCACGGCGGTCACCGAACTGAGCCCTGCCGACCACGCACACCACCTCGGCGTCGGTGTAGCCGTACCCGACGTCGAGGGGCACAACTTCTGGGGCGGACGCACCTACGTCCGGGACCGGGGACCGACCGAGCTCGACAACCACGGAGCCCAGCGGCACAGCTCCTTCCAGCTCCGCGACCCGGACGGCTTCGTGGAGGAGCTGCGCTGGATCGCCTCGGGAACGGAACTGCTGCGCGAGCGCCGTACGGTCGCGGCCACCGAACTCACCGACACCGCATGGGCGCTGGACTTCACCTTCTCGCTGACCAACGTCACGTCCGGCCCGCTGACCATCGGCAGCCCGGCGACGAACGGTCGCCCCGGAGCGGCCTACGGCGGCTTCTTCTGGCGGGCCCGCAAGGAGCACACGCCCCCCGAGGTCTTCACCGCCGGCACGGAGGGCGAGGCCTCGGCGCACGGCGCCCGCGCCGACTGGCTCGCCCTGGCCGGACAGGGGTCCTCCCGCTCGGGCGGGGCCGGGAGCGGGGGAGACTGGACGCTCGTCTTCGCGGGGGCCACCGGCACCACCCGGCACGACCCCTGGTTCGTCCGCACCGCCGAGTACCCGGGCGTCGGCTCCTCACTGGCTTCGGAGGCGAGGCTGCCGGTTCCGCCCGGCGAGACGGCCGTACGCCGGATCGTCACCGTCGTCGCCGACGGCCGCCTGGACCGGGACGAGGCGGCGGCACTCGTGCGGAAGGCGGTCAGCCAGTGACGTACGAGACGTACACCAACCCCGTCCTGAACGCGGACTGGTCCGACCCGGACGTCGTGCGGGTCGGCGACGACTTCTACCTCACGGCCTCCAGCTTCGGCCGCGTCCCCGGCCTGCCGCTGCTGCACTCGCGCGACCTGGTCAACTGGACGCTGGTCGGTCACGCCCTCGACCGCCTCGAGCCGGCGGACGAGTTCAGGTCTCCGCGGCACGACTGCGGGGTGTGGGCTCCTTCCCTGCGACACCACGACGACCGCTTCTGGATCTTCTGGGGCGACCCCGACCAGGGCATCTTCCAGATCAACGCCCCGCAGATCAGAGGCCCCTGGTCCCGCCCGCTGCTGGTGAAGGAGGGCAAGGGCCTCATCGATCCGTGCCCCCTCTGGGACGAGGAGACGGGCGAGGCCTATCTCGTGCACGCCTGGGCCAAGTCCCGGGCGGGCGTGAAGAACCGGCTCACCGGTCACCGTATGCATCCCGAGGGGACGGCCGTCCTCGACGAGGGCAAGGCGATCGTCGAAGGGGACCGGATACCCGGCTGGTTCACGATCGAAGGGCCGAAGCTCTACCGGCACGACGGCTGGTTCTGGATCCTGGCGCCCGCCGGGGGAGTGGAGACCGGCTGGCAGGGCGCCTTCCGGGCCCGGGACTTCTTCGGCCCGTACGAGGAGCGGATCGTCCTGGAACAGAAGGACACCGAGGTCAACGGCCCGCACCAGGGCGGCTGGGTCCGCACCGCGGCAGGCGAGGACTGGTTCCTGCACTTCCAGCAGCGCGGCGCCTACGGCCGTGTCGTCCACCTCCAGCCGATGCGCTGGGACGACGGGGGCGGCTGGCCGGTGATCGGCGACGACGGCGCCCCCGTACCGGAGCACAGGCGTCCCGGTCTGCCGGCGGGGCCGCCCGCCGCGCCCGCCACCGACGACGACTTCCCCGGCGGACGCTTCGGCCGCCAGTGGTCGTGGACGGCCAACCCCCAGGACGGTTGGGCGACACAGCACTCCGCCGACGGACTGCGCCTGACCTGCGTGCGGACGGCCGACGCGCACGATCTGCGCACCCTGCCGAGCATCCTCACGCAACGGCTGCCCGGGCTCCCGTCCGTCGTGGAGGCGGAGCTGGAGCTGCACAGCGAGGAGCCGGGAGCACGCGCCGGACTCGCGGTCCTCGGCGACGCCTTCGGCTGGATCGGGCTCCAGCGGGGCGCCGACGGAGCCGTCCACCTGGTGCACCGGTTCGCGGAACCGGTCGCCGAGAGGGAACGGGACGCGGCCCACCCGCGGCTCGCCCCCCGGGGACGAGCGCGGCTGCGGATCGAGATCGGCACCGGGGCACGCTGCCGTTTCGCGTACGACATCGGCGACGGCCTGCGCTACTCCGGTCCTGTCTTCGCCGCCACGCCCTGGCGCTGGGTCGGTGCCCTGCTCGGCCTCTTCGCCCTCGCGCCCACCGGAACGGGCCACGCGGGGGCGGCCACGTTCAGCGAGTTCCGCGTCAGACCGCTCTGACGCTCCGCCTCATCACTTCCGTACGCCTGTTGGGAGCCGCAATGACGCACTTCCCTAGCAAGCGCTTGCCAAGACCGGGTGCGGTCCTGGCGGCCGTCGCCGGCCTGCTGGCGGCGCTCGGCCTCGGTTCCGTCGGACAGGCGAAGGCCGCCGACGAACCGGGGACGGCCGTCACCCGGGCCGCTGCGGCAGCCCGCTGGACCGACCGCGCCCACGGGTTCGCCTCCCTCGCCGGCGGCACCACCGGAGGCGCCGGCGGCAGGGTCGTCACCGTCACCGACCAGGCCTCGCTCGCGAGGTACGCGGCCGCCGAGGAGCCGTACGTCATCCGGGTCGAGGGCGCGGTGGCGGTCGAACCCTTCGGCTCCGACATCGTCGTGACCTCGAACAAGACGATCATCGGCGTCGGCGACACCGGCGAGATCGTGCACGGGGAACTGCACCTGAACCCCGGTACGCACAACGTGATCATCCGCAACCTGACGATCCGCGACTCCTACGTCGAGGGCGACTGGGACGGCAAGACCACCGACTTCGACGCCGTCCAGATGGACACCGCCGACCACGTGTGGATCGACCACAACCGCTTCACGCACATGGGCGACGGACTGCTCGACATCCGCAAGGACAGTCAGTACGTCACCGTCTCCTACAACCGCTTCGACACCCACAACAAGGCGTTCGGCATCGGCTGGACGACCAACGTGCTCACCCAGATCACCATCGACCACAACTGGTTCACGGGCACGAAGCAGCGCAACCCCTCCGCGGACAACTGCGCGTACGCCCACCTCTACAACAACTACCTCTCGGCCCAGGTGGCCGACGGGGACCCGGTGTGGACGTACGGGAACTGGTCGAGGGGCCGCACGAAGATGGTCATCGAGAACAGCTACTTCGACGGGGTCCAGCACCCCTACCAGGCCGACGCCACCGCCGAGTTGGTGCAGCGCGGGTCGATCCTGCGGAACACGGGCGGACGCACCGACGAATGGGGCGCGGCCTTCGACCCGCGCGCGTTCTACGCGTACCGCCTGGACCCCGCGGCCGCCGTTCCCGCGCTGGTCACCCGGTTCTCCGGACCGCAGAAGCGGATCGGCGGCACACCGTGAGCCCGTGCCGGCCCCACCCACCGACCCCCCACAACTTCATATCTCCGTCGGGATCCAGAAGAAGAGAGCCGAACACATGAAGAGCAGCATCCGCAGAAGCAGGCGCGTCGCCCTGGCCGTCGCGCTGGGCTCCGTGCTCGCGCTGACCGCCACCGCCTGCGGCGACGACGGCAGCGGCGGCGCGGGGGACAAGGGAGGCGAGGGCTCCGGCAAGGGGGAGATCACCTTCTGGGACAACAACGGCGGTGTGCGTACCGACGTCTGGAAGGAGATCATCGCCGACTTCGAGAAGGCCAACCCCGACATCAAGGTCAACTACGTCGGTGTGCCGTCAGACAGCGTCCAGTCCAAGTACGACACCGCCATCCAGGGCGGCGGGCTGCCCGACGTCGGCGGGGTGGGCACCGCGATGCTCGCCGAGGTCGCCGCGCAGGGCGCCCTCGAACCGCTGGACAGCCGGATCTCCAAGAGCACGCTGAACGGCAAGCTCAACCAGAAGTTCCTGGACGGCGTCAAGGCGGCGGGGATCGACGGCAAGACGTACTCGGTGCCGACCTCCGCGAACAACGGCACCCTCTGGTACCGGACCGACCTGTTCCAGCAGGCCGGTCTCGACGCCCCGACGACCTGGACGAAGTTCTACGCGGCCGCCGACAAGCTCACGAACAAGAAGAAGAACGCGTTCGGGTACACCATCCGCGGTGGCGCGGGGTCCATCGCCCAGGCGCTGGACGCCACCTACGGGCAGAGCGGGATCACCGAGTTCTGGAGCGGCGACAAGACCACGGTCAACGACCCGAAGAACGTGGCCGCGCTGGAGAAGTACGTCGGCCTGTTCAAGAAGGACACCCCGTCCGCCGACGTCAACAACGACTTCACCAAGATGGTCGCCCAGTGGGACTCCGGCACCATCGGCATGCTGAGCCACAACCTGGGCTCCTACGGCGACCACCAGAAGGCGCTGGCCGGCAAGTTCAAGGGCATCCCGGCGCCGACACAGGACGACGGCACGCGGGTCCAGGTGTCCAACCCCGTCGACGGACTCGGCCTGTTCAAGGCGAGCAAGAACAAGACCGCCGCCTGGAAGTTCATCGAGTTCGCCGCGTCGCACGAGTCCAACAGCAAGTGGAACAAGACGGCCGGGCAGGTGCCGGCGAACTCCGAGGCGGCGCAGGACAGCTGGGTGCAGGAGTCGGAGCCGACGAAGCTGGCCGCCGAGGCGCTGGCGGGCACCACCACGAAGATCGTGCAGCTGCCCTACTACCTGCCCGACTGGAACACGATCTCCAAGGCGGACAACGAGCCGAACTTCCAGAAGGTGCTGCTCGGGAAGCTGAGCCCGAAGGACTTCCTGGACACGTTGGCCGAGCAGCTGAACACCGCTCAGGCCGACTGGAAGAAGAACCACGGATAACACGGGTGGTCTGGGGCGTGGGGCGGCCGCCGGTCCGCCTCGGCTGATCGCGCGGTCCCCCGCGCCCCCTCAAGGACAGAAGACTTCGAGAGGTGCACGTTCGTGTCACTTACCCGCAGGCAGGTCACCTCGGCGGCACTCGCCGCCGTCCCCCTCGGCGTCGCGGCGGCCGGTACCGCCCAAGCCCAGGGACGCAAGCGGACGATCTACATCGCCGGTGATTCCACCGCTGCCCAGAAGTACTCCGACGCCGCTCCCGAGACCGGCTGGGGCATGGCGCTGCCCTTCTTCCTGCACGGGGACCGGCCCGTCGCCAACCACGCCGTGAACGGGCGGAGTTCGAAGAGCTTCGTCGACGAAGGCCGGCTGGACGCGGTGCTCGCCGCCATCCGGCCGGGTGACTTCCTGCTGATCCAGTTCGCCCACAACGACGAGAAGACCACGGACCCGGCCCGGTACACGGAGCCCTGGACCACGTACCAGGACTACTTGCGGCAGTACATCGGCGGCGCCCGCGCCAAGGGGGCGCGGCCCGTGCTCGCCACGCCCGTCGAGCGGCGCAGGTTCGACGCCGGGGGGAACGCGCTGCCCACGCACGGCGAGTACCCGGCCGCCATGCGCGCGCTCGCCGCCCAGGAGCGGGTGGCGTTGCTCGACCTTCAGGCCCTGTCGCTCGCGCTGTGGCAGCAATTGGGGGTCGAGGAGACGAAGACGTACTTCAACTGGACCGACACCGAGCAGGACAACACGCACTTCAATCCGCCGGGGGCGATCGCCGTGGCGCGGCTCGTCGTGCGTGAGCTGCTGCGGACGCGGGTGCTCGCGCCGCGTGACGTCGTCCGGCTGCACGACGAGATCCCCACGTCCTGGATCACCTGGCCCGCACCGCTCGCCTGAGGCCCCGCACCGCTCGCGCATCGCCCGCACCGCCGTTCGCAACAAGAGGAGACCCGCACAGTGCGTACACAGATATGTCATGGACGCGTCATAGCTGCTCTGGTGGGGTGCACCGCGCTGGTGCTCACCGTCACCGGAACGGCCTCCGCCCAGTCCGCGTCCCACACCGCGACCCGCGACCTCGGCCGGCAGGTCCTGGGCGCGAACGACGGCTGGGCCGCCTACGGGACGGGAACCACGGGCGGGTCGGCCGCCGACGCCGACCACGTGTACACCGTCACCACCTGGGCCGGGTTCAAGGCCGCCCTTGCCGCCGGCGGCAGCGCGCCGAAGATCATCAAGGTGAAGGGCGTCATCGACGCCGTCGCCGAGGGCTGTGACGCCTTCGCCGCGCCCGGCTACGACTTCGACGCCTATCTCGCCAAGTACGCGCCCGGGACCTGGGGCCTCGACACCGACCTGAGCGCCGAGCCCGACGACAGCCCGGAGGGACTGCGACGTGCCTCCGCCGCCGCGCAGGACACGGCCATCAAGGCGAACATCCCCGCCAACACCACCATCGTCGGCATCGGCAGGAACGCCGGCTTCAAGGGCGTCAGCCTTCAGATCAAGGCCGTCGACAACGTGATCATCCGGAACCTGGCCTTCGAGTCGCCCATCGACTGCTTCCCGCAGTGGGACCCGACCGACGGCACGAAGGGCAACTGGAACTCCGAGTACGACACGGCCGTCGTCTACGGCTCGACACATGTGTGGCTGGACCACAACACGTTCACCGACGGCTCGCACCCGGACAGTGCCGCGCCGACCTACTTCGGCATGCTCTACCAGCAGCACGACGGCGAGCTGGACATCGTGAGGGGCGCCGACTACGTCACCGCCTCCTGGAACGTCTTCACCGACCACGACAAGACGATCCTCATCGGCAACAGCGACAGCGAGTCGACGGCGGTCGGCGACCGGGGGCACCTGAAGGTGACCTTCCACCACAACCAGTTCTCGAACCTGGTCGAGCGCGCCCCCCGGGTCCGCTTCGGACAGGTCGACTCCTACAACAACCACTTCGTCGCCGACGAGTCCTTCGCCTACAGCTTCGGCATCGGCAAGGAGTCCCGACTCGTCGCCCAGCACAACGCGTTCACGCTGCCGCAGGGGGTCGGCGCGGGCAAGGTGCTGAAGCGGTGGAACGTGTCGCCGCTCACCGCCACCGACAACTACGTCAACGGCAAGCCCACCGATCTGATCGCCGTGCACAACGCGGAGATCCCGGGCGAGGTCCTGGAGTCCGGCGCGGGCTGGACGCCGACCCTGCGCACCAAGGTCGACCCGGCGAAGGCGGTCCCCCGGATCGTCGACTGCGGCGCGGGCGCCGGACGCCTGGGCTGATCCCCCCTACGACGGCCGGGGCGGGCGGCGCCCGTCGCCGCCCCGGCCCCCTCAGCAGAGCCGCACCGCCAAGGAGCACCCGCATGCCCTCGCCCCGACAGCCCCGACCCGCCCGCCTCCCGCTCTCCAGGAGAGGATTCCTGACGGCGACCGCCGGTACGGTCGCCGCCCTCGGCCTCGCCTCCGCACCCGCGCGGGCCGCCACCACCGCACGGCGCGGTCCGTTCGGCCGCCACGGCTCGCCGGCCGCCCGTCCCACCCCGCGGACCCTGTACGTCGACCCGCTCGGCCGGGGCGACTTCACCGGCGTCCGGGACGCCGTCGCCGCCACCACCGGCAGCGGCTGGACCCTGGTCCTCGCCCCCGGCACCTACCGGGAGACGGTCGCCCTCGACGTCACCCGCACCGACGCCACCTGGATCGGCGCCTCCGAGGACCCCCGTGACGTCGTGATCGTCTACGACAACGCGGCCGGCACCGCCAAGCCCGGCGGCGGCACCTACGGCACCACCGGGTCGGCCACCACCACCGTGCAGGCCGACGGCTTCACCGCCCGCTGGATCACCTTCGCCAACGACTGGCTGCGCGCAGACCACCCCGACATCACCGGCACCCAGGCCGTCGCCATCAAGGTCCAGGGCGACCGCAGCGCCTTCCACCACTGCCGATTCCTCGGCCACCAGGACACCCTGTACGCCGACTCCATCGCCCTCACCGCCTTCGCCCGCCAGTACTACGCGCACTGCTACGTCGAGGGAGACGTCGACTTCGTCTTCGGCCGGGCGACGGCCGTCTACGAGCACTGCCACTTCCGCACCCTGAACCGCACCGACCTGACCACCGCTCCCTACGGCTTCGTCTTCGCCCCCTCGACGGCGGGCGTCAACCCGCTCGGGTACCTGGTCACCCGGGGCCGGATCAGCAGCGAGGCGCCGGACGCGTTCTACAAGCTGGCCCGCCCCTGGGTGCCCAGCTCCGACACCACCGCCCGCCCGAGCCTCACCGTCCGCGACACCCGCCTGGACGCCGGGATCGACGCCGTCGCGCCCTACACCAACATGTCGGCCTCCTTCCCGTGGCAGAGCCAGCGGTTCGCCGAGTACCGCAACAGCGGGCCGGGAGCGCGGATCACCGTCCCCGAGAACCGCCCCCAACTCACCGCGGAGCAGGCGCGATCGGCGACCCGTGCGGCCTATCTGGGCGACTGGGAGCCCTGGAAGAGGGAGTGCTGAGATGCTGCGCCGACGCACCCTCCTCGCGGGCATCACGGGCGCTGCCCTGAGCACCGCGACCCCGGCCCACGCCCGGTCCCGCCGCATCCTGCACGTCCGCCCCGGCGACTCCCTCCAGGCCGCCGTGGACGCCGTCGACGGCCCCGGCCGGACGATCGTCGTGCACCCGGGGACGTACCGGGAAGTCGTCAACGTGCCGGCCGAAAAAGGCGGGTTGACGATACGCGGCGCCTCCCGCGACCCGCGTGCCGCCGTCCTCGTATACGACAACGCCAACGGGACTCCGAAACCCGACGGGTCCGGTACCCACGGCACCGCGGGATCCGCCACCTTCACCTCCGCCGCGCCCGGCCTCACCGTCCGCGACCTCACCCTCGCCAACGACTGGCTGCGCGCCGACCACCCGGAGATCACCGGCACCCAGGCGGTGGCCGCCTACGTCACCGGGGACCGCACGCACTTCGACCACGTGCGCCTGCTGGCCCACCAGGACACCCTCTTCGCCGACACCACCGCGCTGGACGCCTTCGACCGGCAGTACTTCCACCGCTGCTACATCGAGGGCGACGTCGACTTCGTCTTCGGGCGTGGCCGGGCCGTCTTCGACGCCTGTCACTTCCACACCCTCCAGCGGGACGTGAGCTTCACCCCCAAGGGCATGGTCTTCGCCCCCGCCACCGCCCGGGCCAACCCCTACGGCTTCCTCACGCTGCGCGGCCGGATCACCTCCGGCGCCGAGGACGCGGCCTACAAGATCGCCCGCCCCTGGGTGCCGTCGTACGAGACGACCGCCTGGCCCTCGCTGGTCGTACGGGACACCTGGATCGGTTCCGGGATCGACGCGGTGACCCCGTACACCAACATGCGCGAGGCCTACCCCTGGCAGACCATGCGCTTTAGCGAACACGCCAACTCCGGTCCGGGCGCGGCGATCTCGGTGCCGGAGAACCGGCCGCAGCTGACCACCGAGGAGGCGGCCACGCACACCCGGCGGACGTATCTCGGGGACTGGAGGCCGTATGGCCGCCCGTGACCCGGCCCTGGGACGGCGGGCGTTCGTGGTCGGCGGCGGAGCAGCGCTCCTGGCCGGGGGAACCGCCACCGCCGACGCGCGGGCCGCTGCTACGGACGGGCAAGCAGCCGTCACGGACGGGCGGACCGCCGTCGTGGAGGGGCCGCTGCCCGCCTTCCACCCCGCCCTCAAGGCCGAGCTGGACTTCCCCCTCGCCTGGGGAAGGTCCCCCATCCGCGGCTTCCATGCCTGGCGCCGGGCCGCCCGCGCCAAGGTCGAGGAGCTGCTGGTCGTCGGGCGGGAGGACCGGACCCCGTACGCTCCGGAATACAGCGACCGTCGACAACAGGACGGACACACACGCGAGTTGGTGACGCTCTCCCTCACCCGTCACGAACGCGTCCGCGCCGCTCTCCTCACCCCGGACGGCCCCGGCCCCTTCCCGGCCGTGCTGCTCCTGCACGACCACGGGGCGAAGTTCGACATCGGGAAGGAGAAGCTCGTCCGGCCCTGGTACGACGACACGCGGCTCGCCTCCGCGCAAGGCTGGTCGGAGCGGTACTTCAGCGGGCGGTTCGTCGGCGACGAACTGGTCCGGCGGGGCTACGTCGTGCTGTGCGCGGACGCCCTCGGCTGGGGCGACCGAGGACCCCTCGCCTACGACCAGCAACAGGCCCTGGCCTCCAACTTCTTCAACCTCGGCTCCTCACTCGCCGGACTCATGGCCCGCGAGGACGCCCGGGCCGCCGGTTTCCTGGCCGGCCTCGACCGCGTGGACCCGGACCGGGTCGCGGCCGTCGGGTTCTCCATGGGAGCCTTCCGCGCCTGGCAGACGGCCGCGCTCAGCGACGACCTCGCGGCCGCGGCGGCCGTCTGCTGGATGACCGGCCTGAAGGAAGTGATGGTGCCCGGCAACAACACCCTGCGCGGGCAGTCCTCGTACTACATGCTCCACCCCGGGCTTCCCCGGTTCCTCGACTTCCCCGACGTGGCGAGCATCGCCGCACCCAGGCCGATGCTGTTCTTCGACGGCGGGCTCGACCCGCTGTTCCCCGCCGACGGCGTCCGCACGGCCCACGACAGGCTGCGCACCGTCTGGCGGTCCCGTCACGCCGAGGAGCGGTTGCACCTCAAGAGCTGGCCGGACCTCGGCCATGTCTTCGTCGACCGCATGCAGGACGAGGTCTTCACCTGGCTCGACACCGTCCTGTGAACCGTCCCGCCGCTCCATCCCCCGAAGAGCGCCCCCCTGCCCGAACGACGCTCATCCCCTGAACGGCGCTCATCCCCTGAACGGCGCTCACCCCATGAACGACGGAAAGGACCCGCACTCCATGTCTCGTCGTACCGCTCTCACGGCCGTCGCCGCCCTCACCCTGGGCGCCGGACTCGCCGCCCTGCCCACCCAGGCGCAGGCCGCCACCGTGGTGGTCAGCAACTCCACCGACCTGTCCAACGCCATCAAGAACGCCACCGCGGGCACGGTCATCCAGGTCCGCGCCGGCACCTACTACCCGACCGCCACCCTCCAGTCCACGGCCAACGGCACCTCCTCCTCGCCCGTCACCCTCACGGCGTACGGCTCGGAGACCGTGAAGATCGACGGCTCGTCGCTCCCCGACGGCGACTGGATCTTCAAGCTGACCGCCGACTACTGGAACGTCTCCAACATCACCTTCCAGAACTCCCCGGACAGCGCGGTCGTCTGCCAGTCCTGCACCGGCACCAACTGGAACAACATCAGGACCATCAACGGCGGCGACTCCGGCTTCACCCTCACCGGAGACGGCACGGTCAACAACACCGTGAAGAACATCGACAGTTACGGCAACTACGACGCCGCGAACCACGGCGAGAACGCCGACGGCGTCGCCGTGAAGTTCGGCTCCGGCACCGGCAACCTCATCACCGGCGCCCGCCTCTACAACAACTCGGACGACGGGATCGACTTCTGGTCCTTCTCCTCGCCCGTCACCATCGAGCACACCTGGTCCTTCGGCAACGGCGCCAACCGCTGGTCCGACTCGGCCTTCGCGGGCGACGGCAACGGCTACAAACTCGGCGGCGACGGCGAGGTCGTCGCGCACGTCGTCAACAACTCGGCCGCCTGGGGGAACGCCGGAAACGGCTTCACCGAGAACTCCAACACCGGCGCCCTCGTCCTCAACCGCACCACCGCCTACGCCAACAGCAAGTGGGGCTACTACTTCGCCACCAGCTCCGCCAAGCTCGGCAAGAACCTGGCCGTCGGCAACGGCGGCGGCTCGGTCAGCAAGGGCTCGAAGGTCACCTCGTCCGGCAACAACTGGGACTCGGGCGTCTCCACGCCCGCCTTCAGGTCGACGGACGCGAGCACCACGTACAACGCCCGCAGTTCGAGCGGCACGCTGCCCGCGACCACGTTCCTGACGACCGGGTCGACGACCATCGGAGCGACCATGAACTGACGGGCCATCGGGTCGTCCGGGCGCCCGATCCGATCGCCCGTTCCAGGCCCTTGACTTGATTTTTGCCGCTGAACGGGTCTCGATCGGGCAACGGGTCTCGCGCTCACCCGTGTGACGCGCGTAGAAAGCGTGTCATGCATAAGCCACTGCGCATCGCGGCCGTCGCCGCGGCCTGCGCCGTCGCCGGCGCCGCCCTGTATGGCGCCGGCGCGGCGACGGCCGGTCAGTCCACGGCCAACTCCACCCACGAGCCCTACAACATCGGGCTCCTGGTGAAGGACATCGACACCTACTACGGCACCGCGCCGGACGCGAACGGCGTGTACCAGGCGTCGCCGTCCAGCCCGTACGCCAAGGACCTCGCGAGCATCGACAAGGCCGCGAGGAAGTACATTGACAAGGCCGCCCGCAAGGCGGTCAGGAAGGGCGAGAAGCCCGCGGTCGTCTTCGACGTCGACGACACGCTGCTGCTCAGCCTGGACTACGAGAAGCGGTACAACTACACGTACAACTCCGCGACTTGGGCGGCGTACGTGAACAAGGCCGACCGCCCCGCGGTGTTCGGCAGCCCCGAACTCGTGCAGTACGCCGAGAAGCAGGGCGTCGAGGTCTTCTACAACTCGGGCCTCAGCGAGGCGCAGCGTACGGCCGCCGTGGAGAACCTGAAGAAGGTCGGCGCCGACGTCAACCTCGACGCCGACCACATGTTCCTCAAGAACGCGGCCGCCCCGCCGTCGTACCTGAGCGCCTGCGCCACCCCGGGCGCCTGGACCTGCACGACCGTCCAGTACAAGTCCGGCACCCGCAAGCACATCGAGCACGACCTCGGCTACGAGATCATCGCCAACTTCGGCGACCAGTACTCCGACCTCGATGGCGGCTACGCCGACCGGACGTACAAGCTCCCGAACCCGACGTACTACGTGGGCTGACCTTCCGCGCGGGCTGAAGTACCGCGCGGGCTGAAGTACCGCGCGGGCTGAAGTACCGCGCGGGCTGAAGTACCGCGTGAGTCGGCGTTGTGCGTCGGCTCGCGTACGCGAAAGTTTTTCGATCTCTTTCGCGTGGCGCGGCAACCTGCCGCGCCCCTGGTGGCGACAGAGGTGCGGGAACGGACCGGGGCGGCCCCTCCGGCCCGTTCCCTCCCTCTCCCCACCCGAAAGGAACGCCCCGTGCGCATGAGCACCGGACGCCACCGCAGGACGAGCACCCTCTCGATCGCCGCCGCGGTGGCGGTCTCGGCAGGGGCGGGTGGCGTCCACCTCGGCCTGGCGAACGGCGGTGCCGAGGCCGCCTCGCCGACGGTCACCGTCTCCACCACGGCCCAGCTGGAGTCGGCCGTGCGCAACGCGGTCGCCGGCGCCGTCATCCAGGTCCGCGGGGGCACGTACTACCCGACGGCCACCCTCATGTCGACGGCGAGCGGCACGGTTGTGGACCGGATCACGCTCCGGGCGTACGGCAGCGAGAAGGTGCGGATCGACGGCTCCAAGCTGCCCGCCGGATCCTGGCTCGCCGGGATCCACGGCAGCTACTGGACCGTGCAGAACCTCACCTTCCGGTCCTCCCCGGCCCAGGGCCTCGTCGTCACCTCGTCGACCGGGGGCATCTTCAAGAACCTGGTCACCGGCGACAACGGCGACACCGGCTTCACCCTGCGCGGCGACAACACGGTGAACAACCTCGTGCAGAACCTGGACAGCTCCGGCAACTACGACGCCGCCGGGCACGGCCGGAACGCGGACGGCATCGCCATCAAGTTCGGCTCCGGAAGCGGCAACCGGATCTCCGGCGCCCGGCTGTACGACAACTCGGACGACGGCCTCGACCTCTGGCAGTTCTCCACGCCGGTCACCATCGAGCAGTCGTGGGCCTTCGGCAACGGGGAGAACCGCTGGAACGACTCCGCGTTCGAGGGCAACGGCAACGGGTTCAAGCTGGGCGGCGGGGGAGTGTCCGTCGCGCACCTCGTCGAGGACAACGCGGCCTGGGACAACGCGCTGAACGGTTTCACCGAGAACTCCAACACGGGGGCGATCGTGCTGAACCGCAACACCGCCTACGCCAACATCGAGGCGGGGTTCTACTTCGCCACCGGCAGGGCCCGGCTCGCCCGGAATCTCGCGGTGGGCGACAAGGGCCGTCCGGACAACCTCGGTTCGTCGGCCGTCTCCGCCGCGAACAGCTGGGACGGTGGGGTCGGTACGCCGGCCTTCGTGTCGACGGACGCGACGACCGCGTACGGCGCCCGGAAGGCGGACGGCTCGCTGCCCGCGACGGCCTTCCTGACCACGGGCTCGACCGCCATCGGCTCGAAGATGAACTGACCGGGCCGACCGGCGGGGTGCTTCAGGAGTCGCCCTCGTCGTCCTCGTGCGAGGCGAAGTCGCCTCCCACGGCGCCCTGTTGCCCGTCCGAGCCGCCGGTGACCGCGTAGGTGTCGTCCTTGGCGTCACGGCCGCCGCGGTCGTGGTCGTACTGCCCGGCGAACACCCACTCGCCCTTGGCCACCGTACGGCCCTCCTTGAGCACCCAGGTGTAGACCAGGAAGCCGTTCCGCTCTGCCACCGAGAACCTGAAGTCGTCCTCGGGCAGTGAGCGCCATGCGCCCGCCGACGACACCCCGCCGGTCTGCGCGACCTTCAACTGCACGGTCAGCCCGGTCAGTACCGTGGACGTCTTCAGCGTGACGTTGCTCTGCGCCCAGAAGTCGTTGCTGTGCGGGTCGACCGAACCGTCCGACCACAACGGACCGTCCTCGTTGTCGGCCGTCGCCGGAAGCAGCGCGGCCGGGGGCGCGGAGGGCGTCGCCCCGGAGCTCTGCGACGGGGCGGTGCTCGGCTTCGCCGGGTCCTTCGCACCGCCGCCGGAACTCGGCGTGGCCTTCGGCGAGGCCGGCGGACGGCTCGTCGCGTCCGGGGACTCGACCGGCGGCGGGGAGACGGAGACCGTCTGCTGCGCCGGGGTGTCGTCCTTCACGGCGGACGCCACCGCGTAGCCGCCGACCGCGAGCATGCCCGCGACCGCGGCCGTGGCCCCCACGATCCGCGCCCAGCCCCACAGCACCGGGCGGCTCGCCCGGTGATCGGACCGTTCCTGTCCCTGACCCGCCATGCCGCGCTCGACGCGCGCCAGGATGCGCGCCCGGTCGGGCTCGTGCGCCTCGGCCGCCTCGTGCAGCCGGGCGCGCAGATCGTCGTGCACGTCCCGCTGCATCGTCATCGGTCCCTTCCTGAGGCCGAGGCCTCACCGGTGCGCACCATGGCAGGCATCTTGAGCGGAGCTCCCTTGACACCGAGCAGCTTCTGAAGCTCGGCCATTCCCCTGGAGGTCTGGCTCTTCACGGTACCGACCGAGACCCCCAGGGCGAGCGCCGTGTCCTTCTCCGAGAGGTCGAAGGCGTGCCGCAGCACCACGCAGGCCCGTTTGCGGAACGGAAGTCTACGCAGCGCCGACTGGACGTCCACCACGCCCGCGATGTCGGGGTTCTCCGTCTTCTCCTCGCGCTGCGACCAGAACAGCGCGATCCTGCGGCGCTCACGGACGGCGCTGCGGATGCGGGTGCGGGCGAGGTTGGCGACGACGCCGCGGGCGTAGGCCACCGGATGGTCGGCCGCGCGCACCCGGTCCCAGCGGTTCCACAGCGCGAGGAGCGCGTCCGCCGCGAGATCGTCGGCGGCGTCCGCCTCACCGGTCAGCAGGTGGGCGAGGCGGGACAGTTCGGCGTAGTGGCGGTCGAAGAAGGCATGGAATTCCACGGAGGCGGCGTCGTCGACGACTGTGCCCACGGGTGACCTCTTCTCGCTACGACTGGTACGGCTGGTACGACTGGTACGGCTTCCGGCGTCTGACGGGGTGCGCCTGTGCATGTCATGTGAATGACATGGGGAGGCCCCGGGGAGGCGGCCGGGGCGAGATCGGGAAGCGTAGCAGTGATCGATTACTCGGTTCGGTACGGGGGTTCGAACATCATGTGGCAGACCGAACGTCTCCGGAGCCCGATTCCGTAACACGGCGAAAACCTGAAGACGGTTCAACGCGTGAACAATCCAGCCAGCATCCGCACCCAGATCATTCAGGCACCTAGGAGCACCAGCCATGTCCGAGACGAAGAAGGCGGCCGACCGGCCGAGCACCTCGCCACCCGCGGCGAGCAGCGTCGACCGGTTCTTCAGGATCACCGAGCGGGGATCCACCTTCGGCCGGGAGATACGCGGCGGCTTCGCCACGTTCTTCACCATGGCCTACATCCTTGTCCTGAATCCCATCATCCTGGGCAGCGCCAAGGACAAGTTCGGGCACCAGCTCGACGCCGTCCAACTCACCACCGCCACCGCCCTGGTGGCCGGGGTGATGACGATCATCATGGGCGTCGGCGGCAACCTGCCCCTCGCGCTCGCCGCGGGCCTCGGCCTGAACGCGGTCGTCGCCTTCCAGATCGCCCCGCTGATGAGCTGGGACGACGCGATGGGCCTCATCGTCCTCGAAGGCCTGCTCATCTGTGTGCTGGTGGTGACCGGACTGCGTGAAGCCGTCATGCACGCCATCCCGCAACCGCTGAAGCAGGCGATCAGCGTCGGCATCGGCCTGTTCATCGCCTTCATCGGGTTCGTCGACGCCGGCTTCGTCAGCCGCATCCCCGACGTCGCGAACACCACGGTCCCCGTGCAGCTCGGCGCCACCGGCACCCTCACCGGCTGGCCGGTGCTCGTCTTCTGCCTCGGCGTGCTGCTGACGATCGGGCTGCTGGCCCGCAAGGTCAAGGGCGCGATCCTGATCAGCATCGTGACGATGACGGTCCTGGCGATCGTCATCAACTCGTCCGCGGACATCAAGTCCTGGGGACTGACCACGCCGTCGTGGCCCGACAAGATCGTCGACACCCCGGACTTCGGGCTGCTCGGTCACTTCAGTCTGTTCGGCGCGTTCGGCGAGACCGGCGTCATCACGGTCGTCCTGCTGATCTTCACCCTGATCCTGTCCGACTTCTTCGACACCATGGGCACCGTCGTCGGCATCAGCGCGGAGGCCGGACTGCTGGACGCGAAGGGCGACGTGCCCAACCTGGGCCGGGTACTGCTCATCGACGGCGCGGCGGCGGTCGCGGGCGGCGCGGCCTCGTCGTCCTCGGCGACCTCCTACATCGAGTCGGCCGCCGGCGTCGGCGAGGGAGCGCGCACCGGCTTCTCCAACCTGATCACCGGCGGCCTGTTCGCCCTGGCCCTGTTCCTGACCCCGCTGCTCACCATCGTCCCGCTCCAGGCGGCGGCCCCCGCCCTGGTCGCCGTCGGCTTCCTGATGATGACCCAGGTCAAGAGCATCGACTGGGACAAGTACGAGATCGCCATCCCGGCGTTCCTCACCATCGCCGTGATGCCGTTCACCTACTCGATCACCAACGGCATCGGCGCGGGCTTCGTCGCGTACGTCGTCATCAAGACGGTGCTCGGCAAGGCGAAGGAGATCCACTGGCTGCTGTGGGGGGCCTCGGCGCTGTTCGTGGTGTACTTCGCGATCGACCCCGTCGAGCAGATCCTCGGCGTGCGGTAGTTCCTGGGGACAACCCGCGCACCCCCCGGCCGGGAGCGGTTCCCGGCCGGGGGTCTTCCGCGCTCAGTTCTTCAGCGCCGCTTCCATCATCGCCCTGGCGACCGGGGCGGCCAGCCCGTTGCCGCTGACCTCGGAGCGCGCCGCGTCGGACTGCTCGACCACGACCGCCACGGCGACCTCCTTGCCGGAGGAGTCGGACTTCCCGAACGACGTGAACCAGGCGTACGGCGCCTTGCTGTTGTTCTCGCCGTTCTGCGCCGTGCCCGTCTTGCCGCCGACGGTGACGCCGTCGATGACCGCGTTCGTGCCGGTGCCCTTCTCGACGACCGTCTGCATCGCCGACCGCAGCTGCTCGGCCGTGCCGGAGCTGACGATCTGCGTGGCCGACGCCTCGTCGTCGTAGTCCTCGAGGACGTCGCCGCCGCCGTCGGTGATCTGCGAGACCATGTGCGGCGAGACGAGCTTGCCGCCGTTGGCCAAGGCGGCCGACACCATGGCCATCTGCAACGGCGTCGCGGTCACGTCGAACTGGCCGATGCCGGTCAGGGCGGTGGACGACGCGTCCATGCCGGACGGATACACGCTCGCGTACGCCCGCACCGGCACGTCCTGGCTGTCGTCGTTGAAGCCGAACTTCTCGGCCGTCGCCCGCAGCTTGTCCTGTCCGAGCTGGACGGCCATGTGCGCGAACACGTTGTTGCAGGAGTACTGCAACGCGACCCGGATCGTGGCGTCCTCGCAGGGCGCGGACGTGTTCTCGTTCTTCAGGACCGTGCGCGTGCCCGGCAGCGTGTACGGGTCCTGGCTGTCGGTCTTCTCGTCCACCGACGAGTACAGCCCGTCCTCCAGCGCGGCCGCCGCCACGACCAGCTTGAACGTCGAGCCCGGTGCCAGCGGCTGCCGCAGCGCCCGGTTGGTGAGCGGCTTGTCGGAGTCCGCGTTGAGCTTCTTCCAGGCTGTCCCGGCGGTGTTGGCGTCGGTGAGCGACGACGGGTCGTACGACGGGGTCGACACGACCGCGAGGATCTGGCCGGTCGCCGGGTCGATCGCGACGGCCGCGCCCTTCTTGTCGCCGAGCGCGTCGTAGGCCGCCTTCTGCACGCCGGGGTCGATCGTGGTGATCACGTCGCCCGGGTCCGCCCGCTTGTTCGTGACCGTGTCCAGCGGGGTCTTCAGGCGGGTGTCCGTGCCGTTGAGCAGGTCCGCGTAGACGCCCTCCAGCTGGGTCGGCGCGTAGCTCTGGGAGGCGTAGCCCGTCACCGCCGCGTACAGCTCGCCGTTCGTGTACGTGCGCTTGTATCTGAGGTCGCCGTCCGTGGTGACGGCCGAGCCGGTGATCGCCTTTCCGGCCACGATGATGTTCCCGAGCGGCTCCGCGTAGGTCAGAATCGCGTTGCGCCGGTTGCTCTTGTCGTCCGCGAGTGCCTGGCCCTCGTAGAACTGCACCCAGGTCGCCCTGAGCAGCAGGGCGAACACCAGCAGCAGCGCGAAGACCGAGGCGCGCCTGATCGTCTTGTTCATTGCGAACAGAAGGACGAACGGGATGGAGGCAATCGTTCCCGTCCGCCCGTTTTCTCATCGTCCGTTAATCCGAGGCCGGTTGGCTCGCGCCGGGTCCGTCCGAGGCGCCGGTTGGCTCGCGCCGGGTGCGCCCGAGGCCGGCCGATCCGCGACCGATTCGGCCGGACCGCCTCGCTCAGGTCTCCAGCCGCAGCACGATCTCCTCGATCTCCCCGCCGCGCGCGTTCGCGTAGTCGGTGGCCCGGGCGGTGGGCCGGAAGCCGCACTTCTCCAGGACGCGGAGGGAACCGGCGTTGTCGGCCGCCGCCCGTGCGAACAGCGGGCGCTCCGGGACCTCGGTCACCAGCGCCCGCAACGCGTCGGTCGCGATGCCCCGGCCCCAGTACGCCCGGTCCACCCAGTACGTCACCTCGCGCTCGCCAGGCTCCCCGTACACCGCCGCGCTGCCGACGACGTCCCCGTCGGCCAGGATCGTGCGCGGCACGGCGGCCGAGGCGCGGATCCTCGCCCAGTGGGCGTCGAACGCGTCCCGGTCGGCCGGATCCTTCGCGGTGAACGCGGCCATGCGCAGGGACTCGGGGTCGTTCATCTGCCGGAAGAACACCGGCAGATCGCTGTCGTGGACCTGGCGCAGGGTAATCAGCATGCCTCAGAGCCTACGGGTGGCAAGGGTGAGCCGGTCGCGTGCGTCGAACAGCGCGTCCTTCACCAGCTGCTCGTGCGCGGGTGTGAGCCTCGCCACCGGCACCGAGCAGCTGATCGCGTCCCGGGCGGGCGTGCGGTACGGAATCGCCACGCCGAAACAGCGCAGGCCGAGCGTGTTCTCCTCGCGGTCCACCGAGAAGCCCTGATCGCGGATCTGGTGGAGCTCCTCGATGAGCTTCTCGCGGTCCGTGATCGTGTGCTCGGTCAGCGCGGGCAGCGTCTCCGGCAGCAGCTTGCGGACCTGCTCGTCGGTGTACGTGCTCAGCAGCGCCTTGCCCAGGGAGGTGGAGTGGGCGGGGAGCCGACGGCCGACCCGGGTGAAGGGACGCAGGTAGTGCTGGGACTGGCGGGTGGCGAGGTACACGACGTTCGTGCCGTCGAGCCGGGCCAGGTGGATGGTCTCGGTGGTGTCGTCCGAGAGCCGGTCCAGGGTGGGGCGGGCGGCCGCGACCACCTCGTCGCCGTCGATGTACGACGTGCCGACGAGCAGCGCCCGCACCCCGATGCCGTACCGCGTGCCCGTCGCGTCCGTCTCCACCCAGCCCAGCTCCACCAGGGTGCGCAGCAGCATGTAGAGGCTGGACTTCGGATACCCGACGGCCTCCTGGACCGACGCGAGAGAATGCATTCCTGGGCGGCCGGCGAAGTATTCCAGCAGCTCAACCGTCCGCACCGCGGACTTGACCTGCGCTCCGCCCCCCGTCTCGCCAGCCGACATCGCCCTTGACCCCTTCGTTCGACGGGAAATACGCTCCGACAGCATATTCATCATCAGAGACAGCGTTCAGTATATCGAACGACCCTGATGAATGAGCCAGTACCAAACGTGGTCAGAACCAAGCGTGGAGGGACCCGCGGTGGCAGCAGCACCAGTCTGGAGTGTCGACCCCCGAACCGGGAAGCAGCGTGAACAGGTCGCGGTGGAGGCCACGGCCCAGGAGGTCGACGCCGTCGTCCGCGCCGCCCAGGAGGCGCGCGGCTTCCTCGCCGACCGTACCGTTCGCGCAGCCTTCCTGCGTTCCGCGGCCGACCGGCTCCAGGCGGCCAAGGACACGCTCGTGGAGGTGGCCGACGCGGAGACCGCGCTCGGCCCGGTCCGGCTGACCGGAGAGCTCGCCCGCACCTGCTATCAGCTGCGCGCGTTCGCGGACATCGTCGACGAGGGCGCGTTCCTCGACATCGTCATCAACCATCCCGACGACACCGCCACCCCGCCCATCCCCGACCTGCGCCGCTACAAGGTGCCGCTCGGGGTGGTGGCCGTGTACTCGGCGTCCAACTTCCCCTTCGCGTTCTCCGTCGTCGGCGGTGACACCGCGAGCGCGCTCGCGGCGGGCAACCCGGTCGTCGTCAAGTCCCACCCCGACCACCCGGGCCTGTCCGAGCTGGTCGCCAAGGTGGTGCGCACGGCCGCCGCCGACCACGGCATCCCGGGGGGTGTGCTGGGTCTGGTCCACGGTTTCGAGGCCGGCGTCGAGCTGATCAAGCACCCGCTGGTCGCCGCCGCCGGTTTCACCGGGTCGATCCGGGGCGGGCGCGCGCTGTTCGACGCGGCCGCGGCCCGCCCGGTGCCGATCCCGTTCCACGGCGAGCTGGGCTCGCTGAACCCCGTCGTGGTGACCGAGGCGGCCGCCGTCGAGCGGGCCGAGGCCATCGGCGCCGGCCTCGCCGGGTCCATGACGCTGGGTGTCGGCCAGTTCTGCGTGAAGCCGGGGCTGGTTCTGGTGCCGTCCGGTGCGGCCGGCGACGGGCTGGTCAAGTCGCTCACGGACGCGGTGAGCGACACCGACGCGGGCGTGCTGCTCGACCACCGGATGCGCGACAACTTCATCGCCGGTGTCGCCGAGCGGGCCGAACTGCCGGACGTGGAGTCGCCGGTGACGCCCGGCGCGGGCGGGGAGCACACCGTCAGCGCGGGGTTCCTGACCGTGCCGGCCTCGCGGCTGGCCGCCGAGGGCGCCCACGACCTGCTGCTCGAGGAGTGCTTCGGGCCGGTCACCGTCGTGGTCCGCTACGACGACGAGGGCGAGGTCAAGGCGGTGCTGTCGCGTCTGCCCGGCAACCTCACGGCGACCGTCCAGCTGTCCGAGGAGGAGGCCGCGGGCGAGGGCCGGGGCGGGGAGATCCTCGCCGAGCTGACCCCGCTGGCCGGACGCGTGCTGGTGAACGGCTGGCCCACGGGCGTCGCCGTCGCAGCGGCCCAGCACCACGGGGGGCCGTACCCGGCCACCACCTCCACGTCCACCTCGGTCGGTGGAACCGCCATCGAGCGGTGGCTGCGGCCGGTCGCCTATCAGAACGCTCCCGCGGCGCTGCTGCCGGTGGAGCTCCGGGACGAGAACGAGCTGGGGCTGCCCCGCCGGTTCAACGGGCGCCTGGAGCGATAGCGCTCCGCGCGAGCGTCTTCGGGGGTGCGGTGGATCGCCGGGCGCAGGTCCGGCGGGTGGCTTGGCGCGCCCACGCGGCCGAGTCTCGGATCGATACGTCCCCGCGCCCCCCTGTCGGCACTCACCCCGGATAATCGGGCCATGGACGTCTCCCTTCCCGAACTGCCCTTTCCTCTTCGTACCTATGGCCCCGACGGGCACTGGTCCCACGAGCACGGAGTGCTCACCGGGTGGGCCGGGGCCCGGCAGGACCGGTTCGTGCCGCCCACCGGGGACGGGGTGGAGCCCGCCGCCGACGCGCCCCGGCTGCTGGGGGCGCCGGAGGGCGACTTCCAGCTGATCGCGCGCGTCACCGTCGGGTTCAACTGGGCCTTCGACGCGGGGGCGTTGTACGTCCAGGTCGGGGAGCGGGCCTGGGCCAAGCTCTGCCTGGAGTACTCCCCGGACGTGGCCACCGTCTGCACGGTGGTCACCCGGGGGCACTCGGACGACGCCAACTCCTTCACCGTGGAGGGGAGTTCGGTCTGGCTCCGGATGAGCAGGACCGGTCGGGCCTTCGCCTTCCACGCCTCCCGGGACGGCAGGCGCTGGACCTTCGTCCGGCTGTTCACGCTGGGGGAGGAGAAGGAGACCGGTGCGGCCCTGGTCGGCTTCATGACGCAGTCCCCGATGGGCGAGGGGTGCGTCGTGACGTACGACCACCTCGAGTTCAGGACCGAGTGGCCGGACGATCTCAGAGACGGAAGCTGACCGGTCGGAACCGGGAGGGCCCCCGGGACCGGTAGGACGCCCGGGACCGGTAGGGCGCGGACCGGGAGGGTGCCCGGAACCGGGAAGGCGCCCGGAACCGGGAGGAAGGCCCGCACGTCCTCCGCTGCATGATCGGAGAACGAGTCACTGGACACCGGGTGATCCGCACCGCCCTCCCCGCCGAGGCCGAGAAGGTCGCCGAGCTGCACGCGCGCGCCCGCGCGACGTACTACCCCGACGGGATCCCGCAGGACGGTACCGACTGGCCCGCCGTCTGGCGCGCGGCCATCGAGCGGCCCGACGGCCAGGTGCTGTGCGTCGTCGACCGGGGCGGGATCGTCGGCCTCGCGTCGTTCCGCACGCCGGAGGGCGCGCCCGCGCACACGGTCAAGCTGTTCCAGTTCCACGTCGACCCCGACCACTGGCGTGCGGGGATCGGGACGGCCCTGCACACGGCCTGCGTCGAGCACTGGAGGGCGGACGGCCGGCGCACGGCCGTGCTCGACGTGCATGTCGACAACTGGCGGGCCCAGGCCTTCTACGCAGGTCAGGGCTGGCACCCGGACCCGGAGAACCCGCCCGCCGAGGGCGACCACCACCGCTGGCTCAGGTATGCGGTGACCGGGGAATGAAAACACCTGCTTGAACGTTCATGCACTCGGCGGAGGAAACCTCCGCGCGGGCCTCCGGCCGGGAGCCCGCGTACCAGTCGCACGACCTGGAGAGAGCCGAGACATGCGCGTCGAGATCTGGAGCGACATCGCCTGCCCCTGGTGCTATGTGGGCAAGGCCCGCTTCGAGAAGGCGCTCGAGGCCTTCCCGCACCGCGACCAGGTCGAGGTGGTCCACCGTTCCTTCGAGCTGGACCCGGGCCGCGCCAAGGATGACGTCCAGCCCGTGCTGGCCATGCTCACCAAGAAGTACGGGATGAGCGAGGCGCAGGCGCAGGCCGGCGAGGAGAACCTGGGCGCCCAGGCCGCCGCCGAGGGCCTCGACTACCGCACCCGGGGCCGCGATCACGGCAACACCTTCGACATGCACCGCCTGCTGCACTTCGCCAAGGAGCAGGGCAGGCAGGACGAGCTCATCCAGATCCTCTACCGGGCCAACTTCGCCGAGGAGCGCTCCCTCTTCTCCGAGGGACACGACCGGCTCGTGGAACTGGCCGCCGAGGCCGGTCTCGACGCCGGGGCCGCCCGCGAGGTCCTGGCCGACCCGGCCGCGTACGCCGACGAGGTCCGCGCCGACGAGCGCGAGGCCGGCCGGCTCGGCGCGAACGGCGTGCCCTTCTTCGTCCTCGACCGCGCCTACGGCGTCTCCGGCGCCCAGCCCGCCGAGGTCTTCGCGCAGGCCCTGACCCAGGCCTGGGGCGACCGCTCCCCGCTGAAGCTGATCGACGACGGCGGCGCGGAGGCCTGCGGCCCGGACGGGTGCGCGGTCCCGCAGCACTGAAACCCGCAGGTGAGAGTCGATCTATAAGTGGTGCTTAGCGGTATCACGTAAAAATCGGCAATGGACGAGAGGTTCCCCGGGTCCCACAGTGGACCCATGGAGACCTTCGAGAGCCTCGTCCGCGCCGAGTTCACCCCGAAGACCACGTACCTGAACACGGCGAGCAACGGCCTGCTGCCGGCCCGTACCGTCGCCGCCCTGCACGAGGCGGCGGTACTGCGCGCCGAGGGCAGGCCGCTGACCCCGCTGTACGAGGACGTGGAGGCCTGCCGGGCCGCGTACGCCCGGCTGGCCGGCGTCCCCGCGACCCGGGTGGCGCTGGGCGCCTCGGTGGCCGCGCACACCGGCGTGATCGCCGCCTCGCTTCCCGCGGGCGCCGAAGTGCTCACCGCCGAGGACGACTTCACCTCCGTGCTGAACCCGTTCCACGTCCGCGGAGATCTCAAGGTCCGTGCCGTCCCGCTGGAGCGGATCGCCGAGTCCGTCCGCCCCGGCACGGCGCTGGTCGCGGTGAGCGCCGCCCAGTCCGCCGACGGCCGGCTCGCCGACCTGCCCGCTCTGCGCGAGGCGGCCCGGACGCACGGCGCACGCACCTACGTCGACTTCTCGCAGTCCGCGGGCTGGCTCCCGACGGACGCCGACGCCCACGACTTCTCCGCCGCCGTCTCCTTCAAGTGGCTGCTCGGCCCGCACGGTGCGGCCTTCCTCGTGGTCCCGGAGGACTTCGGCGGGCTGTCACCGATCCTCGCGGGATGGGTCGCGGGGGAGGAGCCCTGGAACAGCTGCTACGGACCGGTGACCGAACTCGCCCACTCCGCACGGCGGTTCGACCTGACGCACGCCCTGTTCGGCTACGCCGGACTGCGCCGCTCCCTCGAACTGGTCGAGGAACTCGGCGTGGAGGCGATCGGCGCCCACGACCTGTCCCTCGCCGACCGGTTCCGCGCCGGACTCGCCACGCTCGGCCACCGCCCCGTCCCCGCGCCCGGCTCCGCGATCGTCTCGGTGCCCGGACTCGGCTCCCGCCAGCCCGGGTTGGCCGACGCCGGCATCCAGGTCTCCAACCGCGCCGGCCACCTGCGCGCCGCCTTCCACCTGTTCAACACGGCCGCCGACGTCGACCGCCTGCTGAACGCCCTGGCGGCCTGAGGCCCTCGGCGCTCGAACAGGCCCGGGCGCCCTCCCCGATGCGGGTGAGGGCGCCCGGGCCTGCTCGACGCGTCCGGCGGGGAAAGCCCGTTCACCGCACGGGAGTGAAGTCCCGTGCGCCGATGAACTCCGGCCTGCGGATCGGCGCGGAGAACGGCTCCACGGCCGCGTTCTCCACGCTGTTGAACACGATGAACACGTTGCTGCGCGGGAACGGCGTGATGTTGTCGCCGGACCCGTGCATGCAGTTGCAGTCGAACCAGGTCGCCGAACCGGCCCTGCCCGTGAACAGCTTGATGCCGTAGTCACCGGCCATCGCGGTCAGCGCCTCGTCCGACGGGGTGCCCGCGTCCTGCATCTGGAGCGACTGCTTGTAGTTGTCCTTGGGCGTGGCGCCCGCGCAGCCGAGGAACGTCCGGTGCGAGCCCGGCATGATCATGAGCCCGCCGTTGGTGTCGAGGTTCTCGGTCAGCGCGATCGACACGGACACCGTCCGCATGTTCGGCAGACCGTCCTCGGCGTGCCAGGTCTCGAAGTCGGAGTGCCAGTAGAAGCCCCCGGCCCCGAAGCCCGGCTTGACGTTGATCCGCGACTGGTGGACATACACGTCCGAGCCGAGGATCTGCCGGGCCCGCCCGACGACCCGCTCGTCCCGCACGAGGGCCGCGAACACCGGGCTGAGCCTGTGCACCTCGAAGACGGACCGGATCTCCTTGGACCTCGGCTCGACGATCGACCGCTCGTCGGCCCGGATCTCCGGGTCGGCGACGAGCCGCTCCAGCTCCCGTCGGCAGACGGTGACCTCGTCGTCGCTGATCAACCGGTCGACGGCGAGGAAGCCGTCGCGCTCGTACTCCTGGAGGTCGGCCGTCGGGATCGGGCCGGGCGTGTCGGGGGAGCCCCAGACGACGGGGTCCTGGCGGGGGACGGACACCTCGGTGGTGCCACGGGTGGGGTAGAGATCGGTGAGGGTGGTCATGACGCTCACACCTCCTCGGGCTCGGTCAGCAGGGGGTACACGCCGTTCTCGTCGTGGTCCTCCCGGCCCGTGACGGGCGGGTTGAACACGCAGATGCAGCGGAAGTCCTCCTTGACGCGCAGCGAGTGCCGCTCGTGCCCGTCGAGGAGGTACATGGTGCCGGGCGTGATGCGGTGCGTGAGCCCGGTCTCGTGGTCGGTCAGCTCGGCCTCGCCCTCGACGCAGACGACGGCCTCGACGTGGTTCGCGTACCACATCGACGTCTCGGTACCGGCGTACAGAATCGTTTCGTGCAGCGAGAACCCGACCCGTTCCTGGGCGAGCACGATGCGCTTGCTCTCCCAGGTGCCGGACGCCGCCCGCACATGCCGGTCGGTGCCTTCGATGTCCTTGAACGAACGGACGATCACGGTGGTGCGATGCCTCCTAGGTAGGTGGAACAGGGTCCGAGGGCGTCAGACGGTCTCCCGTACGGCGCGCGCGACGACGCTGAGGCCCTCGTCCAGTTCCTCGGGGGTGATGGTCAGGGCCGGCAGCAGCTTGACGACCTCGCTCTCCGGGCCGGAGGTCTCGATCAGCAGCCCGAGTTCGAAGGCGCGCTGCGCGACCCGTCCCGCCCGCGCCTTCTCGTTGAACTCCAGGCCCCACACCAGACCGCGGCCGCGGTACTCCTTGATGTCGGCGAGGTTCTCCTCGGTGATCGAGATGAGCCCCTGCTCGATCTGCTCGCCACGCGCCCGGGTCTGCTTCTCCATGGCGGACCCGTCGGCCCAGTACGTCTCCAGAGCGGCGGTGGCGGTGACGAAGGCCGGGTTGTTGCCGCGGAAGGTGCCGTTGTGCTCGCCCGGCTCCCACACGTCCAGCTCGGGCCTGAACAGGCAGAGCGACATGGGCAGTCCGTAGCCGCTGATGGACTTGGAGACGGTCACGATGTCCGGGACGATCCCGGCCTCCTCGAAGGAGAAGAAGGCCCCGGTGCGCCCGCATCCCATCTGGATGTCGTCGACGATCAGCAGCATGTCCTGCCGCTCGCACAGCTCCTTGAGCGCCCGCAGCCACTCCGGACGGGCGACGTTGATGCCGCCCTCGCCCTGTACGGTCTCGACGATCACGGCGGCGGGCTTGTTGAGCCCGGACCCCTGGTCCTCGAGCAGCCGCTCGAACCAGAGGAAGTCGGGGACCTGGCCGTCGAAGTAGTTGTCGAACGGCATGGGCGTGCCGTGCACCAGCGGGATCCCGGCACCGGCCCGCTTGAAGGCGTTGCCGGTCACGGCGAGCGACCCCAGGGACATCCCGTGGAAGGCGTTGGTGAACGACACGATGGCCTCGCGTCCCTTCACCTTCCGCGCCAGCTTCAGCGCGGCCTCGACGGCGTTGGTGCCGGTCGGGCCCGGGAACATGACCTTGTAGGGCAGGTCACGGGGCCGCAGCACCAGATCCTGGAAGGTCTGGAGGAAGGACCGTTTGGCGACGGTCGACATGTCGAGCCCGTGCGTGACGCCGTCCCGCATCAGATAGTCGACCAGCGCCCGTTTCAGCACGGGGTTGTTGTGGCCGTAGTTGAGGGACCCGGCACCGGCGAAGAAGTCCAGGTACCGGTGACCGTCCTCGTCGTACATGCTGCTGCCCTGCGCGCGGTCGAAGACGGCGGGCCAGCCGCGGCAGTAGCTGCGCACCTCGGACTCGAGGGTCTCGAAGACGCTGAGGTCGGGCTGGGTGATGGTCACGACGAAAACACTCCTCGGTGTGGGGTCGGAAGGAGAGCGGGCAGGGTGCGGGGGCGGTGTGTGTGGTCGGTCCGTGTGTGGGGGCGGGGGCGGGGGTGGGGGTGCGGGGGTTCAGAAGGAGAGGGGGCCTATGCGGTACAGGACCTCGGGGTCGTGCGGGCCGTCGGGGAACAGGCCGGCGCCGAACAGCACCTCGCGGGTGACGCTCGCCCCGTGCCGCTCGGCGAACGAGGTGAACAGCCGCTCGGAGGCGGTGTTTCCCGGCGTGATCGTCGTCTCCACGGTGGTGAGCGGGCGTTCGGCGGCGAGCCGCGACGTCAGTCCGTCCAGCAGCGCGGCGGCGAGGCCGCGACCGCGGTGCGCGGAGTCGACGGCCACCTGCCAGACCAGCAGGGTGCGCGGGTCCTCCGGCCGTACGTACCCGGTGAGGAAGCCGACCGGCTCGCCGCCTTCGGCGCGTGCCACCGCCGAGGTGGCGGCGAAGTCGCGGCACCACAGCAAGTAGCTGTAGGAGGAGTTCAGGTCGAGCGTTCCGGATTCCTTCGCGAGACGCCAGAGCGCGGCTCCGTCTTCCACCGACGGGCGGTCGATACGTAGGTCTGCTTGTGCGGCAGTCATGCGGATTGAACTTACCCAGGGAAATTCGAAAACGCATGGAGAGGCCGTGGTGATTCAGTGATGCCGCAGGGGTGAATTGCCGTTTCATCCGGTTTTGCACCGCGCAAAAGGTGCATACTGTCACGCTTGTGCAATGCGTCACGCGCTTGTGACCCATCCGGAAATTCCCGCGTTTAGGTGCGGGGAATCCGGGCAGGAGAACTCGGGCAAGCTATCGGCGAGAAGATACTCGGGGGGAATTCACTAATTACCGTGAATTCAGACTCCGGTAACCCCGTCGATGCGCTCACGGAGAATGTCCGCATGGCCGTTGTGCCGGGCGTACTCCTCGATCATGTGGAGGAGCGTCCAGCGCAGGCTGACCTCCAGCCCGGCCATCGGCCCGTCGAGGATCCGGCCGGTGGCCTCCAGCGGCTGCCCGGCGATCAGTTCGCGCCCGCGCGCGATCTCCCGCCGCCAGACGGCCAGCACCTCGTCGAGACCCCGCCCGGCGTCGAGGGCGTACCCGGTCGCCTCCTCGAAGACGGGCGGCACGTCGAGTCCGGCGAACGCCCGCTGGAACCAGTTCCGTTCGACCTCGGCGACATGCTGGACGAGCCCGAGCAGGGTCAACCCGGACGGCTCCGCGGCCGGCAGCCGGACCTGTTCGTCGTCCAGCCCCGCGCACTTCAACTCGAGCGTGGCCCGGTGGAACTCCAACCAGCTCTGGAGCATGGGGAGTTCGTCACCGGTCAGCAGCGGGACGGGGCGGCCGTCGGGGAGGGTGAGAGGGGTCTCGGTGGTCATGCGGAGCAGCATGGCAGGCGGCACCGACAAGCGAGTTCCCCCAGTCCGTCCGGCAGCGGACCTGCCCCTGCCGCCCCACTCCGGACCAGCGCTTGCCGCCAGGCTCCGGTGCGGCGGCGGGCCCGCGCTCCGGTGCGGCGGCGAGTCGGCGCCCGCCGTGCCGCCGGGCTCAGGTGCGGCGGTGGGCCCGCGCTCCGGTGTGGCGGCGAGTCGGCGCCCGCCGTGCCGCCGGGCTTAGGTCCGGCGGTGGGCCCGCGCTTCGGTGCCTGTGGCCCGGGCCGGTGCGGCGGCGCATCGGTGCCTACCGCCAGGCGTCTACCACGCCCCGCCGGGCTCCTTCCAGGTCCACGTGCGGCCCCCGCTCCGCCAGCGCCGCGCCCAGAGCCGCCAGGCATCCCTGGACCACGCCCACGGTCGCGTCGCCTCCGTAGTGGTTGACCCGGATCATCTCCTTGGCCAGCGCGCCCCCGCCCGCGGCCAGCGGCAGCGCGGGGTCGCTCGCCAGCGCCCGGGCCACCAACTCCGAGGCCGCCACACCCGGCGGCGTCCGCAGGGTCGTGGCGACGGGCGCCGCCTCCGCCGCGTCACGCACGTACGGCTCCAGGCCGCCGCCCAGCGCCACCGCACCCGCGCGCGTCGCGGCGGCGGCCGACGCGTGCCGGGCCATCACCGTCTCCAGCCCCTCCGCCTCGATCCGCTCGACGCACGCCTCCAGCGCCAGCATCTCCAACTGCGCCGGCGCGTGCAGCAGCGTCCTGCGGCCGCCGTCGACCCACCGCTCCTTCCAGTCCAGCAGGGACAGGTAGGACCGGCGCGGCGCCCTCGGGTTCGCGGCCATCCGCGCCCACGCCCGCTCGCTCACCGACACCGCCGACACGCCGGCCGGACCGCCCATGGCCTTCTGCGCGCCGATCACGCACAGGTCCACGCCCCACGCGTCCGGCAGCACCGGCTCCGCGCCGATCGAGGCCACCGCGTCCAGGTAGAACAGCGCCCCGTGCTCCCGCACCACCTCGCCGATCTCGGCGACCGGGTTGGTGTTGCCGGTCGCCGCCTCCGCGTGCACCAGCGACACGAAGTCGATCTCCGGGTGCTCGGCGAGGGCCTCGCGGATCCGCGTGGCCGTCACCGCCGTGTGGAAGGGCACCGCCAGGTCGATCACCGTGGCGCCGCAGTCCCGCAGCCAGTCCCCGAAGGTCTGCCCGTACGGGCCGGTGATCACGTTCAACGCGGTCGTCCCCGGACCGGCCGTACCGCGGATCGCGCCCTCCAGCGGCAACAGCGCCTCGCCCTGCATGATCACGACGTCCTGCCGGGTGTCCAGCAGCCGGGCCACCCGGTCCTCGATCGAGGCGAAATGTGCGGCGTTCAGCGGGGCAAGATCCAGGAACGGGTGTGTCACGGCGGTGCTCTCTTCACTCACTGGGTAGAGGTGACGAGACTAACCGGCACGCATCCCGTCCTCCCCGCTCTCCCCGCTGGTGACTTCCCAGGTCGAACGGCCCGGTAGCCATCGGTTTGATTTGAGAGCCTCAAACTTCTCCTTATAATCGGAACCCATAGTTTCCTTACAGGAAGGCCCGCCGTGAACACCCTCCCCGGCCGCCGGACCCGCGTTCTGGCCGCCACCACCATGACGGCCGGAATGATGCTCGTGGCCGCCTGCACCTCCACCGATGACGGCGGCAGCGGCTCCAGGACCGCCGCCGGCGGGGTCGAGCTCGTCAAGGCGGGCCAGCTCACCACCTGCACCCACCTGCCCTACCCGCCCTTCCAGTCGGAGATCGACGGCAAGGTGCAGGGCTTCGACGTCTCGCTGATCGACCTGGTCGCCAAGGACCTGGGAGTGAAGCAGGTGATCAACGACACCCCCTTCGAGAACTTCAAGACCGGCGCCTTCCTCAACTCCGGTCAGTGCGACCTGGCCGCGGCCGGCATGACCATCACCGACGAGCGCAAGAAGAACGTCGACTTCTCCGACCCCTACTTCGACGCCACCCAGGCGGTCCTGGTCGACAAGGGCGCGGGCGTCACCTCGCTCGCCGACGTGAAGTCCAAGGGCGTCAAGCTGGGCGCCCAGGCCCAGACCACCGGCGAGGACTACGCCAAGAAGCAGGGCTTCGACCCGGTCTCCTTCGAGTCCTCCGACGCCGTCCTCAACGGTCTGCGCACCGGCCAGGTCAAGGCCGTCGTCATCGACTACCCGGTCGTGCAGGGCTGGCTGAAGGACAAGGCCAACGCCGACGCCTTCAAGATCGTCGACAACCTCGACACCGGCGAGCAGTACGGCTTCACGGTGAAGAAGGGCAACGCCAAGCTGGTCGCCGCGATCAACAAGGCGCTGACGGACGCGAAGGCCGACGGAACCTACAAGAAGCTGTACGAGAAGTGGATCGGCCCGTACGACGAGTCGGTCGCCTCCCCGTCTGCCGCCGCCTCGGCCTCCTGACCCCATGGCCGATACCGACGTACGACTCCAACCGAAGAAAAAGGGCCTGACCCGGCGCCAGAAGCGCCGCCTCTCGCGCGGCGCGCAGTACGTCGTCTTCGTCGCCGCCGTGATCGTCTTCGCGGTCACGGCGGACTGGGGCCGGCTGAAGAACCAGTTCGCCCAGTGGGACATCGCGAAGGAGATGTTCCCGGACGTCATCACACTGGCGCTGAAGAACACCGTGCTGTACACGGTGTCCGGCTTCGTCCTCGGGCTGGTGCTCGGTCTGGTCATCGCCCTGATGCGGCTGTCCTCCGTGGGCCCGTACCGCTGGGTGGCCGGCGTGTACATCGAGATCTTCCGCGGTCTGCCCGCCCTGCTGATCTTCGTCTTCATCGGCGTGGCCGTGCCGCTGGCCTTCCCCGGCACCGAGATCGTCGGCGGCACCTACGGCAAGGCGGCCCTCGGGCTCGGCCTGATCGGGGCCGCCTACATGGCGGAGACGTTCCGGGCCGGCATCCAGGCCGTGCCCAAGGGACAGCTGGAGGCGGCCCGGTCGCTGGGCTTCTCGCCCGCCCGCGCGATGGTCTCGGTCATCATCCCGCAGGCGTTCCGGATCATCCTTCCGCCGCTCACCAACGAGCTGATCATGCTCTTCAAGGACTCCTCCCTGGTCCTGCTCCTCGGGGTGACCCTGGAGGAGCGCGAACTGTCCAAGTACGGCCGTGACCTGGCCAGCACGACCGCCAACTCCACGCCCATCCTGGTCGCCGGCCTGTGCTACCTGCTGGTGACCATCCCGCTCGGCTTCGTCGTGCGGCGCATGGAGGCGAAGGCCCAGGAGGCCGTGAAATGAGCCGACCGGAGATCGAAGTCCGCGACCTGCACAAGTCGTTCGGCGCCAACGAGGTGCTGCGCGGCATCGACCTGGAGATCGGCCAGGGTGAGGTCGTCTGCGTGATCGGCCCGTCCGGCTCCGGGAAGTCGACGCTGCTGCGCTGTGTGAACCTGCTGGAGGAGCCCAGCAAGGGCCAGGTCTTCGTCGGCGGCACCGAGCTCACCGACCCCGACGTCGACATCGACGCCGTACGCCGCCGCATCGGCATGGTCTTCCAGCAGTTCAACCTGTTCCCGCACCTGTCGGTGACCGAGAACCTCACGCTGCCGCAGCGCCGGGTGCTGCGGCGCGGCAAGGTGGAGGCGGCGAAGGTGGCCGCCGAGAACCTGGAGCGGGTGGGACTGTCGGAGAAGGCGACCGCCTACCCCGCCTCCCTCTCCGGCGGTCAGCAGCAGCGCGTCGCGATCGCCCGTGCCCTGGCCATGGGCCCCGAGGTGATGCTGTTCGACGAGCCGACGTCGGCACTCGACCCGGAGCTGGTCGGCGATGTCCTCGCGGTCATGCGGATGCTCGCCGACGAGGGCATGACGATGATGGTCGTCACCCACGAGATGACCTTCGCCCGCGAGGTGGCCGACCGGGTCGTCTTCATGGACGGCGGGGTGATCGTGGAGGACGGCGACCCGGCCGAGGTCATCGGCAACCCCCGCCACGAGCGCACCCGGCACTTCCTCTCCCGCCTGCTGGACCCCGCGATGGCCGACGTGGAGGAGGGCACCTCCGACCAGGTGGGCGAGCCGGAGCGGTAGGCGGCGCAGTGGTTAGGGTGCACCGCATGAGCGATCGCGCGGTGCTGCACGTGAAGGGCCGGATCCTGACGGGGTCCGACGAAGTCCGCGACGAGTTGTGGGTCGTCGACGGCCGGATCTCCTACGACCGTCCCGTCGGCGCCCGCGACGTCCGGACCGTCGAGGGCTGGGCCCTGCCCGGTCTGGTCGACGCCCACTGCCATGTGGGCCTGGGCGCGCACGGCTCCGTCGACCGGGACGTCGCCGAGAAGCAGGCGCTGGCCGACCGCGAGGCGGGCACCCTGCTGATCCGTGACGCGGGTTCGCCCTCCGACACCCGATGGGTCGACGACCGCGAGGACCTTCCGAAGATCATCCGGGCGGGCCGGCACATCGCCCGTACCCGCCGCTACATCCGCGGTTACGCACACGAGATCGAGCCCGACGACCTGGTCGAGTACGTCGCCCGGGAGGCCCGGCGCGGTGACGGCTGGGTCAAGCTGGTCGGCGACTGGATCGACCGCGAGGTGGGCGACCTGGCACCGAGCTGGCCACGGGAAGCGGCCGAGGCCGCCATCGCGGAGGCCCACCGCCTGGGCGCGCGGGTCACGGCGCACTGCTTCGCCGAGAACTCGCTCCGCGACCTGGTCGAGTCGGGCATCGACTGCGTCGAGCACGCCACGGGCCTGACCGACGACCTGATCCCGCTGTTCGCGGCACGCGGTGTGGCGATCGTCCCGACTCTCGTCAACATCGCCACGTTCCCGAACCTGGCCGCCGGCGGCGAGTCCAGGTTCCCGCGCTGGGCGGCCCATATGCGGCGCCTGCACGAACGCCGTTACGACACCGTGCGCTCCGCCTACGACGCCGGTGTCCCGGTCTTCGTCGGCACGGACGCCGGCGGCACGCTGCCCCACGGTCTGGTGGCGGCGGAGGTCGCGGAACTGGTGACGGCGGGCATCCCTCCGGTGCGGGCGCTCTCGGCGACCACCTGGGGCGCACGCGAGTGGCTCGGGCGCCCCGGTCTGGTCGAGGGCGCCCCGGCGGACCTGGTGGTCTACGAGACGGACCCGCGCGCCGACGTACGAGTGCTGGCGGCTCCGCGCCGGGTGGTACTCGACGGCACGGTGGTGAGCTGAGAGCGCTGTGACGCGGGCGGTTGTGGAGAACGTGCGTGCCGATGGATTCGAAGACACGCACGGAAAACTCACGTTGGAGTGAACTCGCGTCACCCTGCTGACCGTTCACCCCTCGTACGTAATTCTTGCGGGGTCCCGAGGCATTTCTCTTCTGGGGGTCCCACCCTTGAACGGCAACAACTTCCCGCTGCCCGCACGCGCCCGTCGCGTCGCCACCGTCGTGGCGGTCACGGCCCTGGCCGCAGGTCCCGCGGCCCTGGCCGGCGCGGGCACCGCCCACGCGACCTCCGGCCAGGGCCGGGCGAGTGCGTCCGTCCTGCGCACCGGCCTCGACGTGGCCCTGCTCGACAAGACCGTCGACGTCCCGCTCGCCGTCTCCCTGAACGAGGTGCGGGCTCCGCGGAGCGCCGAGAAGACCGCACTGACCGCCGAGTTGGACGGCGTCGCCGGCGGAAGGCCGTTCAGCGTCCTGCGCGCGGACGTCGCCGAGGCGAAGGCGACCTCGGACGGTGACGGGGCCGAGGCCTCCACCCGCCTCGTCCACGCCAAGCTGCACGTCCCCGGCCTGCCGCTGCTCTCCCTCATCGAGGTCGGCACGGTCACCTCCAGGGCGACCTGCGAGGCCGGGAAGACCCCGGTGGCCGTCTCCAACCTGCTCGGCTCGGTGACGGTCCTGGGCAAGAAGGTGTCGGTGAGCACCGGCGGCACGACGGACGTGAAGGTACCGGGCGTGGGCGAGGTCCGCCTGGACCTGTCGAAGCGCGAGACCACCACCCGCACGGCCGCCGCCACCGCCCTCGAACTCACCGTCTCCGTCAACCCGTTGCACCTCAACGTCGCCGAGGTCACGGGCACCCTGACCCTCGCCGAGGCCACCTGCGAGGCACCCGCCGCGCAGGAACAGGAGCCCGAGCAGGCCCAGGAGCAGAACCAGGCCCAGGAGCAGAACCAGGCCCAGGAGCAGAACCAGGGTCAGGAGCAGAACCAGGGTCAGGAGCAGAACCAGGGCCAGGACCGGGCCGCCGAGCCGAGCGCCGCCCCGGCCGGTGACATCGAGGCCCAGGGTGCGCCCGCCCAGGCGGACCTGGCCCGGACCGGCGGCAGCTCGGTGACCCCCTACCTCGCGGGCGGCGCGGTGGCCCTGCTGGCCGCGGGCGGGGGAGCGGTGGCGCTGGTCAGGCGCCGCGGCTGACCGGACGGGCCGCGGGGGCACGGACCCGGGACGTCCCGCCCGAGCCCGTACCCCGCCCCAGCCCGTGCCTCGCCCGTGTCCGTACCCCGTCCGAGTCCGTGTCCTGCCCGCGTCCCTGCCCCGGCCTCATTCCCGGGTCAGCGCCAGTGCCTGGTCCAGTGCCTGGAGAAAGCGGTTCACCGTCACCCGGTCCCGTACCGCCAGCCGCAGCCACTCCTCGTCCAGCCCCGGGAAGGTGTCCCCGCGCCGGACCGCGAACCCCAGGGTGCGCAGCCGCCGGCGGACGGCGTCGGCCCGGGGCAGCCGTACGAGGACGAAGGGGCCGTCCGCCGGTCCCACCACCCGCACGCCGTCCACGCCGAACTCCTCGAGGCCGGCCACGAGATGCGCCCGGTCCGCGGCGACCCGGTGGGCCGCGTGCGCCGCCTCCGCCAGCGCCTGCGCGCCCATGCACGCCTCCGCCGCCACCAGCGCCGGCGTGGACACCGGCCACAGCGGCTGGGCCCGCTCCAGCTCGGCGACGGTCTCCGGCGCGGCGAGCACGTAGCCGATCCGCAGCCCCGCCAGCCCCCAGGTCTTGGTCAGGCTGCGCAGCACCACCAGACCGGGCACGTCCGTCCGTCCGGCGAGGGCCTCCCGCTCGCCCGGCACCGCGTCCATGAACGCCTCGTCCACCACCAGCGTGCGCCCGGGCCGGGCCAGCCGGCGGATCGTCTCCGCGGGGTGCAGCACCGATGTGGGGTTCGTCGGATTGCCGATCACCACCAGGTCGGCCCGCTCGGGAACGGCCGCCGGATCCAGCCGGAACCCGTCCTCCGCACGCAGCACCACCCGGTCCACGCTGTGCCCGGCGTCATGCAGCGCCGCCTCCGGCTCCGTGAACTGCGGGTGCACGACGACGGGCCGCCGGACCTTCAGGGCGCGCGCCAGCAGCACGAACGCCTCCGCCGCGCCCGCCGTCAGCAGCACCCGCTCGACGGGCAGCCCGTGCCGCGCCGCGACCGCCGCCCGCGCGGCCCGCCCGTCCGGGTAGGCCGCGAGGCCGCCCAGGGACGCGGCGACGCGCTCACGCAGCCAGCGCGGAGGCGTGTCCGCGCGGACGTTCACCGCGAGGTCGACGAGCGCCGAGCCGTCGTCGCGCACCTCGGCGTCCCCGTGGTGGCGCAGGTCGTGGCCGCCGGCGTGCCCCTGGGCGGCACCGTGGTGATCGCCGGCGGGCCCCTCAGCGCGCATGGGAGTGGGTGTGTCCGTGGTGGTGGCCGTCGTGGTGGTGGCCCTCGTCGTCGGGGTGGAAGTGCGGCTGCTGCGGCAGTCCCACCTTGTCCTCGAAGCCCGGCAGCGCGATCCGGTACACGCACGAGTCGCAGTTCATGCGCAGGTCGCCCCCGACGGCCTCCTCGTACCGCTCCATCACCAGGTCGAGCAGTTCCGGCTCGGGACCGATGACGTCCGCCGACCGCACCTCGACCTCCGGGTGCGCGGCGGCCCAGCCCTCGGTCTGGTGCCGCACCCGGTCCGGCAGGATCCCGGTGAACAGGAAGTAGGGGAGGACGACGATCCGCCGCGCGCCCAGCTTCACGCAGCGGTCGAGTCCGCTCGGCACGTCGGGCGCGGCCAGCGACACGAACGCGGTCTCCACGCCCGCGTACCCGCGTCCCTCCCACAGCAGCCGCGCCGCCTTGTACACCTCGGCGTTGGCGTCCGGGTCCGTCGAGCCGCGCCCGACCAGCAGCACGGTGACGTCGGCCAGGTCCTCGGGGGCACGGTTCCCGGTACCCAGCGCCTCGGCCAGCCGCCGCTCCAGCACGTTCAGCAGCGCCGGGTGCGGGCCCAGCGGACGCCCGTACGTGTAGGAGATGCCGGGGTGCCGCTCCTTCTCGCGGGACAGGGCCGCCGGGATGTCGCCCTTGGCGTGCCCGGCGGACACCAGCATCAGCGGGACGGCGGCGAAGCGCCGTACGCCGCGCTCCACCAGCTCCGTCACCGCCTCGCCCAGCGGCGGCGGGGACAGCTCGATGAAGCCGCCCGCGACGGGCAGCTCGGGGTGGCGGCGGCCGAGTTCCCGTACGAAGTCGCGGAACGCCTCGGCTCCGGCTTCGTCCCGGGTGCCATGGCCGGCGATGAGCAGGGCGGGCGGCGGGGTGATCACTGTTTCTCCTCGGAGGGCGAAGCGGGGGGCGAAAGAGGTGTGTACAGCAGGGCGTTGAGCGCGGCGGCGGCGACCGCCGACCCGCCCTTCTCGGACACGTTGCTCACGGCGGGCAGGCCGCTGTCGCGGAGCGCGGCCTTCGACTCGGCCGCGCCGACGAAGCCGACGGGCAGGCCGATGACCAGCGCGGGGGAGGCGTCGAGCGTCAGCAGCTCCTCCAGGGCGGTCGGCGCGCAGCCGATCACCCAGAGGGCGCCGGGCCCGACCTCCTCGTACGCCAGCCGGATCGCGTGGGCGGACCGGGTCAGCCCGGGACCGGACCTGGCGTCCTTGAGACGGCAGACGGTGTCCCGCCGGGTGATCCCGGCGGCCACCATCTCCACGTCGACGACGACGGGCGCCCCGGCGTGCAGCGCGGTGTGCGCCTTCGTCAACTCGCCCTCGTCCAGCACGAGATCGCTCGCGTACTCCAGATCGGCGGCGGAGTGGATGACCCGCTCCACCACCGCCCGGCTCAGCGGCGCGAAGTGCGAGGTGTCCAGGCGGGCTCGCAGCCGCCGGAACGACTCCTGCTCGATCGGGTGGACCACACGGTTCACAGCGCGCCCTCCGTGGAGCCTGACCGGGAGTCTTCCTGCCAGCGGTAGCCGCGGGGCGTCACCATGCGCCCCGCGATGTTCCGGGTCGCCGTGTTGCCCACCGTCACGACCGTCATCATGTCGACCCACGCCGGGTCGAGTTCCTCCAGGGTCGTCAGCCTCGCGCTCCCGTCCGGGCGCGAGGCGTTGCGTACGACTCCCACCGGCGTCGTCGGCTCCCGGTGCCCGGCGAGGATCGACAGCGCCTTGGGCAGCTGCCAGTCACGGCCCCGGGAACGGGGGTTGTAGAACGTGACGACGATGTCCGCCTCGGCCGCCGCCCGCACCCGCCGCTCGATGACCTCCCACGGCGTGTGCAGGTCGGACAGGCTGATCGACACATGGTCGTGGCCCAGGGGCGCGCCGAGGATCGCGCCGGCCGCGAGCGCGGCGGTCACCCCGGGCACGCCGATCACGTCGATGTCGTCGGACGCCTCGGCGAGCGCGGGGGAGGCCATCGCGTAGACGCCCGCGTCCCCGCTGCCGATCAGTGCGACGGCCTGTCCGCGCCGGGCCTCCTCGACGGCGGTCCGGGCCCGTTCCTCCTCGGCCCCGAGCCCCGACTCCAGGATCCGGGTGCCGGGCCGCAGCAGGTCGCGGATCTGGTCGACGTACTGGTCGAGGCCGACGAGCACCGAGGCCCGCTCCAGCTCCGCCCTCGCGCGGGGCGTGAGCAGGTCCCGCGCACCGGGACCGAGCCCGACGACCGCGAGCCGCCCGCGCCCCGGCCGCCGGACGACCGCGCAGGTCGCCGTCGCGGGAACCCCGGCCGACTTCCGCTTGGGGACCAGGAGTTCGCCCCCGCCGATCAGCGCGGCCGCCTCCGCCACGGACGGCGTGCCGACGGCGGCGAGCGGGGCGTCGGACGGGTTCGGCACCTCGACGCCCGCCAGCTCCTCGGCGGAGTACGTCACCACGGGCACGCCGAGCCGCCGGGCGGCCTCGACGATGCCCGGTTCCCCGGCCTTGGCGTCGACGGTGGCGAGCTCGGCGAGGCTGCGGACGGACAGCCCGGCCTCCCGCAACACGCCCTCGACCAGCTCGAGCACCTCGTCGACCGGAGCGCCCTTGGACGCGCCCACGCCGACGACGAGGGACGGCGGACGCAGCAAGACCTCACGCGCGCCGGGCTCGGCCGCCCGGTCCGTCAGCCGCACGGTGTGGGCCGCCCCCCGCTGCGCGAACGGCACCGGCGGCAGCGGCCACGCCACCTCGGCGTCCAGCGATACCGGCTCACCGTCCAGCAGGGCCCGCGTCACGCCGGCCACATCGCCCTCCACGGGAAGGCCGAGGGTGTCGAGACCGGGGATGCCGACGGCGTCCGTGGCCGTGGTCACCACCGGCTGCGCACCCAGCAACCCGCCGACGGACAGCGCGAGTTCATTGGCGCCGCCGCCGTGCCCGCCGACCAGGGACACGGCGAACCGCCCGGCCTCGTCGACGCACACCACACCGGGGTCGGACGCCTTGTCGCCGAGCAGCGGCGCGACGAGCCGGACGACCGCTCCCGTCGCCAGGAAGCACACCAGTTGCTCGCACTCCGCGAACGCCCGCCGGACGGCGTCCCCGACGGGTCCGTCGTACACGCGCGTGCGGTCCGGCCAGGCCGCGGCCAGCCGGTCGCGCGCCGCCGCCCCCGCCGCGGTGGCGGAAATGAGGCCGATCACTGAGCAACTCCTTCTTCAGAGAGGGGGGTTCTGGTCCCCCACAGCAGGAAAACCGGATTGGTCGCCGCGAGCCGGGTCACGTCACCCGGCAGCGGTGCCAGCCGCGAGGACTGCAGGAGCACCCCGTCGACGTCGAACCCGGTGTCCGTGAGCGCGGCGCGCACCGCCGGAACCCGGTCGAGCGCGGCCAGCGCGACGACCACGGTCCGCCGGGCCCGCCGCGCGCACACCCCGACGATCGCGGGCAGCTCGCCCCCGCCGCCGCCGACGAACACGGTGTCGGGGTCGTCGAGTCCGGCCAGCGCGTCCGGCGCGGCGCCGTGCACCACCTGCACGTCGACGCCGTGCGCGTCGGCGTTGGCGCGGATCCGCGCGACCCCGTCCGCCGTCTTCTCGACCGCGCTGACGGCGGCGCCGAGCCGCGCGCACTCCACGGCCACGGATCCCGACCCGGAGCCCACGTCCCAGACCAGATCGCCGGAGCGCGGCCCGAGCCGGGCCAGGGCCAGCGCCCGCACCTCGAACTTGGTGATCATCGAGTCACGGTGGGCGAAGTCGCCCTCGTCCAGCGCCCACCCGCCGGGCCGGATCCCGGGCCCGGCCAGGGTCCGTACGGGACCCGACGCCCGCGTCTCGTCCAGGCACAGGACGACACTCACCGCCGTACCCCAGTCGCGTCCGGCGGCCTCGGCGGGGGAGACGCGCTCCACGCGCTCGCCCGCCGGGTCGCCCAGCGCGGAGGCGACGACGAGCACCCGACCGGGAGCGCTGCGCGCGAGCGCGGCCCCCAGCTCGGCGGGCCCCGCGCCCGGCCCGGTCAGGACGGCGACCTTCGGGTGCGCCCGGCAGACATGGACCGCCGTCCGCGGATCCCGCCCGTGCGCGCTGACGACGACGGCGTCGTCCCAGGTCAGCCCGATCCGTGCGAAGGCGGTGGCCACGGACGAGACCCCGGGCCGGACGTCCAGCCGGTGCGCCCCGAACCGCTCGGCCAGGGCCCGCACGATCCCGAAGAACCCGGGGTCGCCGGAGGCCAGCACGACCACACGCCGGTCCTTCCCGACGTACTCCCCGATGGTGTCGAGGGCCGGGGCGAGCGGACCGAGCACGATCCGCTCGGCGGACGCGGGCAGGCGCGCGGCGTCCAGGTGCCGCCGCCCGCCCACGACGAGTTCGGCCCCGGCGAGCGGCTCCGCTCCGGGCGCGGCCCCCGTCCCCGTTCCGATGACGGTGATCGGCCGGCTCACGTACTGGCACCCCGAGTCCGCAGCGCCCGGCGGGCCTCCGGGTCGGCCTTGCGATAGCCGTGGAAGTGACCGGGGTGGTACAGGTGCGAGCGGGTGCCGTGCGCGTCGAGGGCCGGGCCGACCAGGAACAGAGTGTGCTTCCAGAGCTTGTGCTCCTTGACCGTCTCCTCCAGCGTCCCGATCGTGCACTTCACGACCAGCTCCTCCGGCCAGGTCGCCTGGTGGGCGATGACCACCGGGGTGGCGGTCGGGTAGCCGCCCTCCAGCAGCTCCCGCACCAGCTGCCCGCTCCGGGCGGCCGAAAGGAAGATCGCCATGGTCGTGCCGTGCCTGGCGAACTCCCGCACCTCCTCGCCGGGCGGCATCGGCGTCTTGCCCCCGCCGAGCCGGGTGAGGACGACGGACTGCGCGACCTCGGGGATCGTCAGCTCGCGCCGGGCCAGCGCGGCGACGGCCGAGAACGAGGACACACCGGGCACGATCTCGGTCTCGACGCCGATCTCCTCGCACCGGTCGAGCTGCTCCTGCGTACCGCCCCAGAGCGCGGGGTCGCCGGAATGGATACGGGCGACCTTCAGCCCCTCCCGGCGGGCCCGCTCGTACACGGCGACGACGTCCTCCAGGGACATGGTCGCCGAGTCGAGGATCTCCGCGCCCTCGCGCGCGTGCTCGAGAACCTCCGCCTGGACCAGGCTCGCGGCCCAGATCACGACGTCGGCGTCGGCGATGGCACGCGCGGCGCGGAACGTCAGCAGGTCGGCGGCGCCGGGGCCGGCACCGACGAAGGTCACCTTGCCGGTGGGGGCATCGGCCATGGGTTCGGGTCCTCTCATAGCGGGCTTTGTCCGTGTTTTCCGACGTCAGTGGACGGCGCGGATGTGCGCGATCGGGGGTTGATCGGATAGCAAGGGCCTATGGCGGTCTTCGTCGCGCTCGGCGCGTTCCTCATGACGCTGGCCGGCGGCTGGACGGCACAGCGCGTGACCGACCGCCGTCACCTGGTGCTGGGCCTGGCCGGCGGCCTGATGCTGGGCGTCGTCGGCCTGGATCTGCTGCCGGAGGCCCTGGAGGCGGCCGGCACGGAGGTCTTCGGCGTCCCGGCCGCCCTGCTGCTCTTCGTGGCGGGCTTCCTGGTGGCCCATCTGGTGGAACGGCTGCTGGCGGCACGCCAGGCCGCGCACGGCGCCGAGGAGCACGTCCACCCGGCTCCGCCGCACGAGCACGTCGGCCGGGGGGTTCCCGACGGCCGGGCCCCCGAGGTGGGTCTGACCGCGGCCGCCGCGATGGTCTTCCACAGCGCCATGGACGGCGTGGCGATCGGCGCGGCCTTCCAGGTGGGCGGTGGCATGGGAGCCGCCGTGGCCCTGGCGGTCGTCGCCCACGACTTCGCGGACGGCTTCAACACGTACACGATCACGAGTCTGTACGGGAACGCCCGCCGCAAGGCCCTGTTCATGCTGTTCGCCGACGCGGCCGCACCGGTGGTGGGCGCGGCCTCGACGACCTTCGTCAGCATCCCGGAGCAGTTGCTCGGCGGCTACCTGGGCTTCTTCGGCGGCGCGCTCCTGTATCTGGCCGCCGCCGAGATCCTCCCCGAGGCCCACCACGAACACCCCGCCCGGTCGACCGTGCTGTGCACGGTCGCGGGCGCGGCCTTCATCTGGCTGGTGGTGGGCCTGGCCTCGTGACCCGAGGGCGGACGGACTCACAGCTTGCCGCCCCGGCCGCCCTCGCGCCGCGCGGGCGCGATGAGCGTGGAGAGGTAGGGAAGCGGCTCGCCGTCCAGCTCCCCGGCGGGCCGGATGGACTCCTCCGCAAGACCGAGCGCCGACCCCCACACGGCGTCCCCGATCCGCCCGGTCTCCCGCAGCGCCTCGGCGACCTCGGCGGCCTGCCGTCCGAACTTGTAGGCGACGACGGTCCCCGGTCCGGCGAGCGCGTCCTTCAGCACGGCCGAGCCCGCGGTCACCGGCACCAGCGTCAACGGCTCGGTGCCCTCGGTCAGCACGGCACCCGACCGTGCCGCGAGGTCCTGCATGGCGGTGATGCCCGGCACGGTCTCGATCACCACGCCCGGCACCGACTCCACGATGGTCTGCGCGAGATAGGTGAAGGTGGAGTACACGTTGGGGTCGCCGATGGTCGCGAAGGCGACGCGGCCGTGCTGCCGCAGCAACCCGGCGACCCGCTCCCCGGCGGCGTCCCAGGCGGCCTCCCGCCGTGTCCGGTCGGTCCGCTCGTTGAGCGCGAAGACGACCCGGACGATCTTCTCCTGCGGCACGTAGTGCAGCACGGTGGCCTCGGCCCGCCCCCGCTCCCCGCTGTCCATCACGGGCACGACGACGACCTCGGCGGCCCGCAGCGCGTTGACACCCTTGACGGTCACCAGCTCCGGATCCCCGGGGCCCACCCCGACTCCGACCAGTCTGCTGCTCATGACGTCCGGCACCTCTCCACGAACCGACGGGCCACACCGGGCTCGGACGCCCAGTGCGTGTGCAGATAACTCGCGTGCACACCGCGCTCCACAAATCCTTCGACCCGCCGCGGGGCCAGCACCCCCCAGGCGGGAGCCGCCCCCGAGCCGGGCTCGACGACGGTCCGGTGGAACTCGTGCCCGCGCATCCGCGTCCCGGCCACGGCCAGCACACTGTCGCTCACGGCCACGGCGTCCCGATACCCGAGCGTGAGCCGCCCGCTCATCCGCGCGGTGGCGTCGAGCACCCCGCACATGGGCTGCCCGTCCAACTCCCGGCACAGGTACAGCAGCCCGGCACACTCGGCGGCGACCGGGCCACCGGACTCCACGAGGGCGACGACCTCCTGGCGCAGCGCCTCGTTCCCGGACAACTCGGCGGCGTACACCTCGGGAAACCCACCCCCGATGACCAGCCCACGGGTCCCTTCCGGAAGCCCCTCGTCCCGAAGCGGATCAAAGACGACGACCTCGGCCCCGGCAGCGGCAAGCAATTCGGCATGCTCGGCATAGGAGAAGCTGAACGCAGGCCCCCCGGCAACAGCGACCCGCACCCTGCCGCCCGGGCCGTTCTCACTCAGCCCGTCCGGCGTTCGGGGACGAGGCCTTTCAGGCCGAAAGCGGGGGTCTGGGGGCGCTGCCCCCGGGGTCGGGACGGGGAGGGGCGGCGGGGGCTGCGAAGCCAGCGCCTCGGCCGCATTCCAGGCCGCACCCGACAAGACCCCCGCACCACGAGCCAGCGCGACCAGGGCCTCAAGATCGCACCCTTGGGAAACCTGCGCCCTCATGGCCGCGACGGAGTCCACCGCCGCAGCCCGCCGCTCGGCGACCGGCACCAACCCCAGATGCCGGGACGGCGTGTCCACCTGAGCCACCCGCCGCAACACGCCCAGCACCGGCACCCCCGCCGAGTCGAGCGCCTCCCGCAACAACTCCTCGTGCCGATCGGAAGCGACCTTGTTCAAGATCACGCCTCCGATCCGCACCTCCGGATCCCAGGAGGCGAAACCGTGCACGAGCGCGGCCACGGACCGCGACTGCGACGAAGCGTCGACCACGAGCACGACCGGCGCCCGCAGCAGCTTCGCCACATGGGCGGTGGACGCCAGTTCACCCTCCCCCGCGGCCCCGTCGAACATCCCCATGACCCCCTCGACCACGGCGATGTCACACCCGCGCGCGCCATGCGCGAACAGCGGCCCGATCAGCTCCGGCCCGCACAGATACGCGTCGAGGTTGCGCCCCGTCCGCCCGGTCGCGAGCGAGTGGTATCCGGGGTCGATGTAGTCCGGCCCCACCTTGTGCGGGGACACGGCGAGCCCCCGCGCGGCGAACGCGGCCATCAGCCCGGTGGCGACGGTGGTCTTGCCGCTGCCGGAGGACGGCGCGGCGATGACCAGCCGGGGGACGGAGGACGGGGAGGTCAGCACGGCGTCACCACTCGATACCCCGCTGCCCCTTCTGGCCCGCGTCCATCGGATGCTTGACCTTGGACATGTCGGTGACGAGGTCGGCGATGTCGACGAGCTTCTCCGGCGCGTTCCGCCCGGTGATCACGACGTGCTGGGTGCCCGGCCGATGGCGCAGCACGTCGACGACCTCGTCCGTGTCGACCCATCCCCAGTGCATCGGGTACGCGAACTCGTCGAGCACGTACAGCTTGTACGTCTCGGCCGCGAGATCCCGCTTGACCTGCTCCCAGCCCTCGCGGGCCTTCTCCTCGTTGTCCATCTGCGAGTCCCGCTGGACCCAGGACCACCCCTCGCCCATCTTGTGCCAGTCGACGGAACCGCCCTCCCCGGACGCTCCCAGCACGCGCAGCGCGTTCTCCTCGCCGACCTTCCACTTCGCCGACTTGACGAACTGGAACACCCCGATCGGCCATCCCTGGTTCCAGGCCCGCAGCGCCAGCCCGAACGCGGCGGTGGACTTGCCCTTGCCCACCCCCGTGTGCACGACGACCAGCGGCCGGTTACGACGCTGACGGGTCGTCAGTCCGTCGTCCGGCACGACACTCGGCTGCCCCTGAGGCATTACGCGGCCCTCCTCGAAGTCCCCTGCACGTCCCTGACCAGCCCGGCGATGGAGTCGGCCCGCAACTCGTCCAGCGTCACAGCGCTGCCCCCCAGCTCGCCCGCGAGCTGCCCCGCGAGCCCCAGCCGCACGGGCCCCGACTCGCAGTCGACGACCACGGAGGCGATCCCCTCGGCGGCGAACAACCGTGCCGCCCGCCCGGCGAGGGCGACCGGTTCCGCCCCACCGGTGGCCCGTCCGTCCGTCACCACGACCACCAGAGCCCGCCGCGCCGGATCCCGCAGCCGTTCCACCCGCAGCACGTCGTGCGCCTTGAGCAGCCCGGCGGCGAGCGGCGTCCGCCCGCCGGTGGGCAGCGACTCCAGCCGCACGGCGGCGGCGTCCACCGACGAGGTGGGCGGCAGCGCGACGTCCGCGGCCGCCCCCCGGAAGGTGACCAGCCCCACCTTGTCGCGCCGCTGATAGGCGTCGAGCAGCAGCGACAGCACGGCACCCTTCACCGCGCCCATCCGCTGCCGGGCCGCCATCGACCCGGACGCGTCCACGACGAACAGCACGAGGTTCCCCTCGCGCCCCTCCCGGGTCGCCTGCCGCAGATCGTCCCGGCGCACCACGAGCCCCGGCCCGGACCGTCCCCGCGCCCGCTGATGGGGGGCCGCGGCCTGCACGGTCGCCGCCAGATGCAGCTTGGTGAGCGTGCCGCGGGGCCGTCGGGCTCCGGTGGTCCGCCCGTGTTCCGTCCGCGCCCGCGACCGCCGCCCGGTGGCGCCCTCGCCGATCCCGGGCACGCTCAGCGTCTTCGTACGGAACGGCTCGGCGGCCCGTACCGCGGACTGCTCCCCGGCGCCGGAACCGGCCGGCTGCGGCTGCCCGCCCTCACCGGCCTCTTCGGTCCCGCCGCCCTCCTCGGCCTCGGGACGGGCGGCCGTGTCGTCGCCCTGCGGACCGTCACCGTCGGACCGCGGCGGCTGCCCGCCGTCTCCGCCGCCCGGGCCGTCGGGGTCGGGATCGGGGTCCTCGTCGTCCGCGCCGCCGAACTCCTCCAGCGTCTCGTCGAGCTTGTCCTCGTCGAGTCCCGGCGCGTCGAACGGGTTGCGGCGCCTGCGGTGCGGCAGCGCGAGCAAGGCCGCCGTCCGCACGTCCTCGGCGAGCACCTCGGTCCGTCCCGCCCACGCGGCCAGCGCGGTGGCCGTCCGCGCCATCACGATGTCGGCCCGCATGCCGTCCACCTCGAAGGCGGCGCAGGTCGCCGCGATCTGCCGCAGCGCTCCGTCGCCCAGCCGCACCGACGGCAGCAGGGCGCGCGCCGCCACGATCCGACCGCGCACGGTGCTCTCCTCCTGCGCCCACCGCGTGGCGAACCCTTCCGGATCGTCGTCGTAGGCGAGCCGCCGCCGGACGACCTCCACCCGCTGGTCGGGCTCGCGCGAGGCGGCCACCTCCACCGTCAGCCCGAACCGGTCGAGCAACTGCGGCCGCAGCTCGCCCTCTTCCGGGTTCATGGTCCCGACGAGCAGGAACCGCGCGGCGTGGCGGACGGAGACGCCCTCGCGCTCCACGTACGAGGCGCCCATCGCGGCCGCGTCGAGCAGCAGGTCGACCAGGTGGTCGTGGAGGAGGTTGACCTCGTCGACGTACAGGATCCCGCGGTGCGCGTCCGCGAGGAGTCCCGGCTCGAAGGCCTTCACGCCCTCCGCCAGCGCCCGCTCGATGTCGAGGGCGCCGACCAGCCGGTCCTCGGAGGCGCCGACGGGCAGTTCGACCATCCGGGCGGCCCGGGTCTCGAACGCCCCGGGCTCGTGCGGCCCGTCCGGGCAGGCGGGGTCGGGGGAGCCGGGATCGCAGGAGAACCGGCAGCCGGCGACGACGTCCAGCGTGGGCATGAGCGCCGAGAGGGCGCGCACGGCCGTGGACTTGGCGGTGCCCTTCTCACCACGGACCAGCACACCGCCCACCGCCGGCGAGACGGCGTTCAGCAGCAGCGCGAGCCGCAGGTCGTCCTGGCCGACGACGGCCGTGAACGGGAACGGGGTACTCACTTCTCGTTGCCCTCCAAGTCGCCTTCGAGCTCCAGGTACGTGGCGCGCAGCCGCTCGATCGTGTCGGCGTCCGGCTCGGCCCACAGCCCGCGGTCGGCGGCTTCGAGGAGCCGCTCGGTGATGCCCCGCAGGGCCCACGGGTTGGACTTCTTCATGAAGTCCCGGTTCTCCGGGTCGAAGACGTACTCGGCGCTGAGTTTCTCGTACATCCAGTCGTCGACGACCCCTGCCGTGGCGTCGTAGCCGAAGAGGTAGTCGACGGTCGCCGCCATCTCGAAGGCGCCCTTGTAGCCGTGCCTGCGCATGGCCGCCATCCAGCGCGGGTTGACCACCCGTGCCCGGAACACGCGGTGCGTCTCCTCGCCGAGGGACCGGGTCCTCACCTGGTCCGGGACGGCCGAATCGCCCACGTAGGCCTCGGGGTTGGCGCCCGTCAGGTGCCGCACCATGGCGACCATGCCGCCGTGGTACTGGAAGTAGTCGTCGGCGTCGACGAGGTCGTGTTCGCGGGTGTCCACGTTCTTGGCCGCGACGGCGATCCGCCTGAACGCCGTCTCCATGTCCCCGCGTGCCGCCCGCCCGTCGAGCCCGCGCCCGTAGGCGTAGCCGCCCCAGACGGCGTACACCTCGGCCAGGTCCGCGTCCGAGCGCCAGTTGCGGGCGTCGATCAGCGGCAGCAGACCCGCCCCGTAGGCCCCCGGCTTGGAGCCGAAGATACGGGCCGTCGCGCGCCGCCGGTCGCCGTGTGCGGCGGCGTCCTCGTCCACGTGGGCGCGTACGAAGTTGGACTCGGTGGGCTCGGCCAGCTCGGCCACCGCCCGCACCGCGTCGTCGATCAGCCCCACCACGTGCGGGAACGCGTCCCGGAAGAACCCGGAGATGCGGACGGTCACGTCGATGCGAGGCCGGCCGAGTTCCGCCAGGGGCACCACCTCGAACCCGGTCACCCGGCGCGAGGCGTCGTCCCACACCGGGCGGCAGCCCAGCAGCGCCAGGATCTCGGCGATGTCGTCGCCCTGGGTGCGCATCGCGGAGGTGCCCCAGACCGTCAGGCCGACGGACTTCGGGTAGTCGCCCGTGTCCTGGAGATACCGCTGCACGAGGGAGTCCGCGAGGGCCTGCCCGACCTCCCAGCTCAGCCTGGAGGGAATGGCCTTGGGGTCGACCGAGTAGAAGTTGCGCCCGGTCGGCAGCACGTTGACCAGCCCGCGCGTCGGAGAGCCCGACGGACCGGCCGGGACGTAACCGCCGTCAAGGGCCTTCAGGATGTGGTCGATCTCGTCCGTCGTCTTCGCCAGCCGCGGTACCACCTCACGGCACGCGAACTCCAACACCGCGACGACGTCCGGGAGTTCGACGCCCACGACCTCGCGTACGAGTGAGGGGACGGCCGACGCCTCCCAGCCGCGCTCCTCCATGCCCTCCGCGAACCGGCGGCACAGCTGCTCCAGGAGGTCGATCGCGTCGGCTGCCGACCGCGAGGGCCCCTCGACGAGCGAGGTCAGTCCGTCCGGCACCTTCACCGGCGCACCGGGCTCGCCCAGCAGCTCCTTCTCGACCAGCCCGAAGTGCTCGGCGAGGCAGGCCCGCAGCCCCGGCAGCGCGTTCGCCTGCCCGCCCCACACCTGCGAGGCGCGCAGCACGGCCAGCACGAGGTTCACCCGCGCCTCGCCGACCGGACCACCACCGAGGATGTGCAGCCCGTCCCTGATCTGCACGTCCTTGATCTCGCACAGATAGCCGTCGATGTGCATGACGAACTCGTCGAAGGCGTCGTCGCCCGGCTGCTCGTCCACATGCAGGTCGTTGTGCAGCTCCGCCGCCTTGACCAGCGTCCAGATCTGCGCCCGCACGGCCGGCGCCTTCGTCGGATCGAGGTCGGAGACGAGCGCGTACTCGTCGAGGAGCTGTTCCAGCTTGGCCAGGTCGCCGTAGGTGTCGGCGCGCGCCATCGGCGGGACGAGGTGGTCGACGACGGTGGCGTGCCCGCGCCGCTTGGCCTGGGTGCCCTCGCCGGGGTCGTTGACGATGAAGGGGTAGACGAGCGGCAGATCACCGAGGACGGCGTCCGGGGCACAGCCCCCGCCCAGCCCGAGCCCCTTGCCCGGCAGCCACTCCATCGTGCCGTGCTTGCCCATGTGCACGATCGCGTCGGCGCCGAAACTGTTCTCCAGCCACCGGTAGGCGGCCATGTAGTGGTGCGACGGCGGCATGTCGGGGTCGTGGTAGATCGCGATCGGGTTCTCGCCGAAGCCGCGCGGCGGCTGGATCATCACGACGACGTTCCCGAACCGGAGGGAGGCCAGCACGATGTCGTCCCCGTCGACGTACAGCGAACCCGGCGGCTCGCCCCACGCCTCGAGCATGCCCGCGCGCAGCCGGGGATCGAGCGTGTCGAACCACGCCCGGTAGTCGGCCAGCGGGACCCGGGCGGGCGCGGCGGCCAGCTGCTCCTCGGTGAGCCATTCCACGTCGTGGCCACCGGCGTTGATCAGCCGGTGGATCAGCTCGTCGCCGTTGTCGGGGTGCCCCGTGACGCCGTAGCCCGCGTCCCGCAGGGCGTCCAGCACCCGGATGGCCGAGGCGGGCGTGTCGAGCCCGACCGCGTTGCCCACCCGCGAGTGCTTGGTCGGGTAGGCGGTGAAGACGAGCGCGAGCTTCTTGTCGCCGTTCGCCTTGTGCTTCAACCGGGCGTGCCGTACGGCGATCCCGGCTACGCGTCCGGCCCGCTCGGGGTCGGCGATGTACACCGGGACGTCGTCCGGGCCCTGCTCCTTGAAGGAGAAGGGGACCGTGATGATCCGCCCGTCGAACTCCGGGATGGCGACCTGCATCGCCGCGTCCATGGGGGACAGGGCGGCGTCGGACGCCTCCCAGGCGCTCTTCGAGGAGGTGAGGCAGAGCCCCTGCAGTACGGGGACGTCGAGCTCGGCGAGCGCGCCGATGTCCCAGGCCTCCTCGTCCCCGCCCGCCGAGGCCTGCGAGGCGTGCGTGCCGCCGGCGGCTAGGACGGTGGCGACGAGGGTGTCGGTCCGCCCGAGGATCTCGTACAGCCCCGGGTCCGCCCCGCGCAGCGAACCGCAGTACACGGGAAGGGCGTTGGCGCCACGTGCCTCGACGGCGTCGCACAGCGTGTCCACGAAGGCGGTGTTGCCGCTCAGCTCGTGCGCCCGGTAGAAGAGCACCCCGATGGTCGGCCGGCCCTCGACGAAGGCACGCTCGCCGTGGACGCCGAACTCGGGCATCTTCTGCGGCTCGACGAACCCCTCACCGGTCAGCAGGACGGTGTCGGAGAGGAAGCGGGCCAGCTCGGTCAGGTTGGCCGGGCCGCCCTCGACGAGATAGCGCAACGCCTCCGCCACCACACCGGCGGGCGCCGACGACTCGGCCATCAGCTCCGCGTCGGGCACGGCCTCGCCGCCCAGCAGCACGGTCGGCACGCCGGACGCCCGGAGTGCGGCGAGCCCGTCCTCCCAGGCCCGCTTGCCGCCGAGCAGCCGTACGACCGCGATGTCGGCGCCGTCGAGGAGCGCGGGGAGTTCCCCCGCGACATCCACCCGGGTCGGGTTGCCGATCCGGTACGAGGCACCGGAGGCGGCCCGGGCCGCCAGCAGATCGGTGTCGGCGGTCGACAACAACAACACTGTGCTCATGCGGGCGCTCCCGGTGGAATGAAAGGCAGTCCTTGCGGCGCGCCCGACTCGATGAGCCGCCGGAGCGCGTCGGTGTCCGCGTGCTGTTCGATCAGGTCGCCGAGCCGGTCGAGCTGTTCCTCGCGCAGCGCGGCGAACGAGGTGTCGGAGGCGGGCACGAAACGACGGCCCGCGGCGGCCGCCACCTCGCGCAGAAAGGCCCGCCGGAATCCGTCCGACTCCAGTGAGCCGTGCCAGTGCGTGCCCCAGGTCTGCCCGACCCGGCAGCCGTCGAGGCTGTGTCCCCGGTCGTCGGAGATGAACGGCTCCCCGCCGGTGACGTCGGCGACCCCGTGATGGATCTCGTACCCCTCGACCGGTTCGCCGAGGGCTTCCCCGACCGGCCGGGTGAGGGTCTTCTCGCGGGCGAACCGCACCCGGACCGGAAGGACTCCGAGCCCCTCCACCCGTCCGAGCCGGCTCTCGACCTCGTCCTCGATGTGTTCGCCGAGGATCTGGAAACCCCCGCAGATGCCGAGGACGGGCCGCTGCTCGGCGGCCCTGCGGAGAATGGCCCGCGCGAGTCCCCGCTCCCGCAGCCACTCCAGGGCCCGCACGGTGCCCCGGGTCCCCGGAATCACCACCAGGTCGGCGTCGGCCAGTTCCTCGGGCCGGTCCACGAACCGCACGACGACGCCGGGCTCGGCGGCCAGCGCGTCCACGTCCGTGAAGTTGGACATGAGAGGGACGGCGCAGACGGCGACCCGCAGGACGTCCTCGCCGACGGGCGGGGCGGTGTTCGACTCCCGCACGGTCCCGCGCAGCGAGACCCTCAGCCCGTCCTCCTCGTCGATCCCGAGCCCGTGCCGGAACGGCAGCACGCCGTACGTCCGCCGCCCGGTGAGCCCGTGCAGCATGTCCAGGCCCGGCTCCAGCAGGGAGACGTCCCCCCGGAACTTGTTGACCAGGAACCCGGCGACGAGCTCCTGGTCCTCGGGCGAGAGCAGGGCGACCGTGCCGAAGAAGGAGGCGAAGACGCCCCCGCGGTCGATGTCTCCGACGACGAGCACGGGCAGCCGCGCGCCCCGCGCGATTCCCATGTTCACGATGTCCGTCCGCCGCAGATTGATCTCGGCAGGACTGCCCGCCCCCTCACAGATCACCGCGTCATACGTGCCCCGCAACTCGGCGAGGCAGTCGAGAACGGTTCCGAGGAGTTTCCGCTGCCGCCCCCCGTGATAGCCACGGGCGCTCATCTCGCCCACCGGTTTGCCGAGCAGCACGACCTGACTGCTCTGCTCACCGCCCGGCTTGAGCAGTACGGGGTTCATCAGCGCGGTCGGCTCCACCCGGCAGGCCTGGGCCTGCATGGCCTGGGCCCGCCCGATCTCGGCGCCCTCGCGCGTCACGAAGGAGTTGAGGGACATGTTCTGCGCCTTGAAGGGCGCGACCTTCACCCCCTGCCGTACCAGCCACCGGCAGATGCCGGCCGTGACGACGCTCTTGCCGGCGTCGGAGGTGGTGCCGGCGACGAGGAGACCCCCGCTCATGACGTACGTCCCTTCGGCTGGTTCTTCGCGACGACGCGCGTGGCGAGGACGCGCGCGGCGACGGTGACGCCGAGCGCGAGCAGGCCGACGCGGCGGGAGAGCCGTGCGGCGCGTTCGATGTCCCGGGCGACGACGGGCCGCCCGGCCGTTCCGTTCAGCACGGGCCGGTGCTCGACCCGCCCCGCGTACGACAGGGTTCCGCCGAGCCGCACCCCGAGGGCGCCCGCGAAGGACGCTTCCACCGGCCCGGCGTTGGGACTCGGATGCCTACCGGCGTCGGCCCGCCAGGTCTGTACGGCGCCCCGCGGATCGTCCCCCGCGAGGGCCGCGAGCAGGGCGGTCAGCCGGGCCCCTGGCCATCCGGCGACGTCGTCGAGGCGGGCGGCGGCCCACCCGTAGCGCAGATACCTCGGCGACCGGTGACCGACCATGGCGTCCAGGGTGTTGACGGCCCGGAACCCGAGCAGCCCCGGCACCCCGCCCACGGCGCCCCACACCAGCGCCCCCACGACGGCGTCGGAGGTGTTCTCGGCGACGGACTCCACGACCGCCCGGGCGATCCCGTCGGCGTCCAGAGCCTGCGGATCCCGCCCGCACAGATGCGGCAGCCGCTCCCGGGCGGCCTCGACGTCCCCCGCTTCGAGCGCCCGCCCGATGGCCCGGGCCTCCCGGACCAGGGAACTGCCCCCGACGACGGTCCAGGCGGCGGCGGAGACGAGGGCGACGGAAGCGGCGGGGGAACGGCGAACGGCCTTCTCGGCGACGGCTCCCAGGGTCACGACCCCGCCGGCGCACACGACGGCATGGAGGGCGCCCCACCCCCGGTGGTCACGCCACAGCAGCCGCTCCACGGCACCGGCGGCCCGCCCGAACGCGGCGACCGGGTGCCCTCGGCGCGGATCGCCGAGCAGCAGGTCGCCCAGGAGGCCGGTGGCGGCGCCGTACGCGTAGAGGCGATCGGCACGCATCGGCTCAGCCGGCCGTGCGGTCGGGCAGCGACCTGGTGCTGTACCTCAACGGCCGAGCGAGCATGGCGATATGTCCTCACTCAGGGTGTCCACGCCCTGGTTCGACGAGACCGGCGGCGAGAGTTCCTGGCTCCCGGGGGTTTCTACCCCGGTGACAGTGGCGGGACCGCGCCGGATTCGCACCGGCTTCCTCTTCTGCCGCCGTACATGGCCCGGGCAGTCCACCACGGGCCCGGAAGAGCCGTCAACTTGCTGTTGACCTGCAGAGGGAGAGTGTGCAGAACCCCACACAGGACCGATCGGAGAGGTCACAAAGACCGAGGGGTGGGGGGGGGGGGGGGGGGCCGCCCCCCCCCCCGGGGGGGGGCGGGGGGGGGGCGGGGGGGGGGGGGGGGGGGGGGGGGGGGCCCCCCCCCCCCCCCCCGCCGCCCCCCCCCCGGCGGGGGCGCCCGGC
>NZ_JBIUSU010000009.1:0-65421 GCF_044741545.1 Streptomyces sp. NPDC088157 | reverse complement strand
GTCGTCGTCGGTGGGGGTGGTGGGCGGCCGTGGGGTGTTGCCCCCTACCCCCCCCACGCCCCTCTGCGTGCGGCCACCAGGGGGGGGGGGGGGGGGGGGGGCCCCCCCCCCCCACCCCTCGGGTGTCTCCATGGCGCGTCAGGCGACGATCAGTGAGATTCCGTAGGCCACCGCCGCCGCGCAGGCCGCGAAGCACGCGTACGCGCCGGTCACCGCGAGGGTGTCGGAGCCGCCCTCCGCCGTCGCGCGCTCCTGCCGCGACAGGCCCATGACGCCGAGGGTGAACAGGGCCACGAGGCCCACGGTGACCACGAGACTGACACCGAAGACGGAGCCCAGGGCTGCCCAGTCGATCTTCATGCTGCTTCTCTTCCTTCGTGCCGGGTGCGCGGGCTCAGACGGCCGCGGCCGGGGGAGCGGCGGGGGTCGCGGGCTCGATGGACGGGCCGGGGATGGTGGCCGTCAGGTCCGTGGTGAGGTCCTCGGGGAGCGTGCCCGTGGGCGGCGGGGTGACGACGGCGATCGCCGTCGTGATGACGCCCGCCGGCTCCCCGGCCTCGTTGACGTTAGAGGCGTCGACGACCTCGCGCCGGGAGATCTTCCAGATGGCCGCGCTGGAGGCGATCAGGAAGACGGCGACGACGGCCGTTCCCCAGTCGCCCAGGTCGGTGACGGACTCGGCGAGCGCGCCCACCAGGGCCGCGGCCGGGAGCGTCAGGCCCCACGCGACGAACATGCGGGTCGCCGTCGACCAGCGGACCACACCGCCCTTGCGGCCCAGCCCCGCGCCCATCACCGCACCGGAGACCGAGTGGGTGGTGGAGAGGGAGAAGCCGAGGTGGGAGGAGGCCAGGATGACCGTGGCCGCGCTGGTCTGGGCGGCGAAGCCCTGCTGCGGCTGGAGGTCGGTCAGGCCCTTGCCCATGGTGCGGATGATGCGCCAGCCGCCGAGGTAGGTGCCGAGCGCGATGGCCATGCCGGCGGAGAGGATGACCCAGGTGGGCGGGTCGGAGTCGGGGGCCACGGCGCCGCCGGCGACCAGCGCCAGGGTGATGATGCCCATCGTCTTCTGCGCGTCGTTGGTGCCGTGCGCGAGGGAGACCAGGCCGGCCGAGGCGATCTGGCCCGTGCGGTAGCCCTTGGCCGCCGCCTTGCCGTCGGCCTTCTTGCCGAGGGTGTAGGAGAGGCGGGTCGCGAGCATCGCCGCGACGCCCGCGACGATCGGCGCCGCGATCGCCGGGATCAGCACCTTGGTGACCAGGGCGTCACCGTGCACCGCGCCGGTACCTGCCGAGGCGATGGTGGCGCCGATCAGACCGCCCATCAGGGCGTGTGAGGAACTGGACGGCAGGCCCACCAGCCAGGTCAGCAGGTTCCAGAGGATCGCGCCGACCAGGGCGGCGAAGATGACCTCGGGACGGATGCCGGTCTCGTCGACGAGACCCTTGGAGATCGTGTTGGCGACCTCCACCGAGAGGAAAGCGCCCACAAGGTTCAGCGCGGCGGACATGGCCACCGCGACCTTGGGCTTGAGTGCACCGGTCGAGATGGTGGTGGCCATCGCGTTGGCGGTGTCGTGAAAACCGTTCGTGAAATCGAACGCGAGTGCGGTTACGACCACAATCGCGAGGATCAGCGAGAAGTTTTCCATTTACCCAGGCAATCGTTCGAAGTCATTGGCAGGTTGACCGTAAGCAATCCGGGTGAACGGAAGATGAACTGAGGACGGCATCACGGTGTCTGTGCAAGGGGGCCGGAGTGGTGCTTCCCCGCGTGGCCGCGGGTGGGGCAAGCGCCTTACGCTCACCCGACGTTGGCGAACCTCCACAGCGGGGTCCCGGAGCCGTCGAAGAGAGTCCCGGTCACCCGGGCAGGCTGCCGCTGTCGGCGTACTGTCAGAAGGTCCAAGTCGGTCGTCCGGTCGGTCGTCCGGTCGGCGGGATTCGGGCGGTCGGACGCCTGGTGACGGGCGATCCACAGGGCGTGATCCGCGGCGGGGCCACCGCTGCCGCTTCGTGCACGGGTCCCACCACTGGGTCGCCGCCCAGAGCACGGGACGACGGCCGGTGAGCCGGTGCGCCTCGTCGCCGGCGGCCCTGGTCCCGGCGACCGTTTTCGCCGTGGCCGGGCCGTGCCACCGGCGCCCGCCGACGTAGGGGTCGTACTCGACGTCGAGCAGGGGCGGCAGAGTCCGCCCGCCCGCCTCCCGCCGCCGCATTGTGTACGAAACACGCGGCCTGGGCCGTGCACGAGCTTTTTCCGGAAGGGCGAAGTGGTATGCGCCGCGGAAACGGCTCAGCGGCACCGGCCCCGGCGGGTGTGCGGTCTTCCGGATGCGCCGGCCTCCGGCCTGCGGTGGCCGCGCCCCGCCGCGGCCCGTGACGGCCTCCGGCAGCTCCTGGCAGGATCGCGGTATGGCTGAGCAGCGACGCGAGCAGGGGGACACCCGGGATCACCGGGACGGCGTACCGGGCGCGGAGGAGCGGCGGGGCAGGCATGCCGTCCTCGAGGAGGCGCGGGCCTGGGAGGCGCTCGTGGCGACGGCCCGCCGCACCGTGAGCGACCGACTCGTCGTCGGCACCTCGGGCAACGTCTCCGTACGCGTCGGCGACACCGTGCTGGTCACACCGTCGGGCGTGCCCTACGAGCGGCTCACCCCGGACGACGTCACGGGCGTCGACCTCACCGGACGGCAGGTGCTCGGCACCCTGCGCCCGACGAGCGAGCTGCCCATGCACCTCGCCGTCTACCGCACCACGGACGCCGAAGCGGTCGTCCACACGCACGCCGTGCACGCGACCGCCGTCTCGACCCTCGTCACCGAGCTTCCCCGCGTCCACTACATGGCGGGCGCGCTCGGCGGCCCGGTCCGGGTCGCCCCCTACGCGGCCTACGGCACCGAGGAGTTGGCCGACCACATGCTCCGGGCCCTCGCCGGCCGCAGCGGCTGCCTCCTCCGCAACCACGGCACCCTCACCCACGGCACCACCCTCGACCAGGCCTACGACCGCACGGCCCAACTGGAGTGGATGTGCCGCCTGTGGCTGACGGCCGCGTCGGTACCCGGCCTGAGTCCCTCGCTCCTGACGGAGGAACAGGTCGCGGAGGCGGGCGAGCGACTGCGCGGATACGGGCAGCGGGACTGACCCGCTCCCCCCGGCCGTTCCCGCCCACCGGATGAGCGGTCCTCACCTCACCGCTGTCGCCCCCTCCTTACCCCACCCGGCTCCACCACTGGCCGGGAGGACAACGGGCCAGGACACTGGACGCGTGCGCACTGTCAAAGCGACGGCCGCCGCCGTCACCGCAGCCCTGGCTGCCGGAGCCGCCAGTGTCGCCGCCGGCCGACTGGCCAGCGACGCCGCGCTGAAGGCACGGCCCGGCCGGCCCCTGCCCACCGAGCCCCGGCTCACCGTGCACGGCACGGCGGCCGGCCACATCACCCTCACCCGTGACCTGGCCAGCCTTCGCCCCGGCACCTACGGCCTCTCCGGCAACGGCTCCCACGCGGTCGTGGGCCCCGTCCTGCCCACCGCCCCGCACTCCGCCGACACCGTCGTACGCCGCCTGGAACGGGTCACCCACGGCAGCCTGAACCCCGGCGATTCGGTCTGGCTCACCCCCAACCTCCATGTCGGCAACCCCGGCAGCGCCCTCGGCCTCGACCACGCCGACGTCGACGTCCCCGGCGAGCTGGGCAACCTGCCCGCCTGGTTCGTACCCGGCGCGCGCCGCACCTGGGTGATCGCCGTGCACGGCCTGGGCACCACGCGGGAACAGGCCCTGAACCTCATGGGCTTCCTGCACCGCCGTCACTTCCCCGTACTCGCCCTCGCGCACCGCGGCGACCTCGGCGCACCCCGCTCCCCGGACGGCCTGAACCACCTCGGCGAGACCGAGTGGCGCGACCTGGACGCGGCGATGCGGTACGCCGTGCGCTACGGCGCCCAACGCGTCGTCCTGCTCGGCTGGTCCACCGGCGCCACCATGGCCCTGCGCGCCGCCGCCGACTCGGGGCTGCGCGATCTCGTCTCGGGACTCGTGCTCGACTCCCCGGTCCTCGACTGGCGGACGACGCTGCGTGCTCTCGCCGCCGCCCGGCGCACCCCCCGCCCGCTGCTCCCGCTCGCCGTCCGCGCCGCCGAGGGCCGCACCGGGCTGCACGCCGGTCCCGGTGGGCACGGTCCCGGCGGCCACGGTGACGCGGCCGCCGATCCCGACCGGCTGAAGGTGCCGACCCTGATCCTGCACGGCCCCGACGACACCGTCGCCCCCTGGAGCGTCTCCCGCCGCCTCGCCGACCGCCGCCCCGAGCTGGTCTCCCTGCACACCGTCCCGCACGCCTCGCACGGTGCCATGTGGAACCCCGACCCCGCGGCCTACGAGGAGGCCCTGCGCCGCTTCCTGACCCCGCTGATGTGAGCCGCTGCCGTGCACGGGGGCTCGTCCGGGAGGTCCGTTCCCATGAGTCCGAGACAGGCCCCGGACCGGTCCCGACGGTTCCGTTTAAGCCCGTACCACTGGCCTGAAGACGTCTCCTCGTCCCTCCCGGAACCCGGTGCCTTGGCCACTCCCGTAGCCCGCCGTGACATTCCGTTTGGGTTTTCGGACCGTCAACCGGAAGACTGCACCCGTGACGTCCCGTATCCCGCGCGACTCCAGGCTTCGACTCGTCCGCCCGCGACCCCTGGCCGCCGCACCCTCAGCTGTGAACGAGCGGCGCCCGCGCCGCCCCGCCCCCCGCCCGCCGGAGGGCACCCCGGCCCCCGCGGAGCTGGCCAGAATGGCACGCTCCGGACTGGCCGCCGCGGCCCGCGTCGCCCGCTGGGCCGACAACGCCCTCGGCCCCGGCCGAGACGCCGCCACGGCCGACGGCAAGGCCACGCTCTCCGAGGCGACCGCCGAACGGGCGGCCAGCGATCTGGGCCTGACCACGGATCGGATCCGCGCCGACTGGGACACCGCCCGCCTCGCCGGGCTCGTCGAGGTGCACGGCGACAGCGCCCGCCCCGGCTGGCGGCTGCGCGCCTGGAACCGCGACGACAGCGCCGTCCTGCGCGGCTGGGTCGCCCTGTTCGACGCCTGGTCGCTCGCCTCCCCGGAACCCGGGGACCAGGAGCCCGGCGCCGTCGCCGAGGTCGTCTCGGCCATGCCCCAGGTGCTCTCGTTCCTCCAGCTCTCCGCCGGGCCCGTCCCCGTGGAGCAGCTCCTGGACCTGCTGCGCCAGCGCGTCACGGAACTGCGCACCGAGCGCTGCGAGGTGCCCTACGGCGCCGGCTCGGAACCTGCGACCCCCATCGCCCCGGTCCTCTCCGCCGACGCCGACCCGGCCGAGCCCGCCCAGGACGCCGAACTCGCCCCCCTCCTCGACTGGGCGCTGCACGCCCTCGCCGCCGTGGGCGCCCTCACCTACGGCGCCGGACAGGCCACGCTCACACCGCTGGGCAGCTGGGCGGTCTGGGTCAAGCTGGAGCAGATCTGCGTCGCAGCGCAGAGCCCCGCGGGCAACATCGAGCAGTCGGCCGAGGCCATGCTCCGCGGCTGCGCCCAACTGCGCCCGAACGCGGCCCGCGCGGAGTACCGGGCCTGGCTCGCCGCCCGGACCGTCGGCAGCGCCGTCGCCGAGCTGCTCCTCGCCGCCCGTGGCGACGACGCCCTGCTGCGCGGCCTCGCCTTCGAGGCGCTGCGAGTCGTCGGCGCCCCCGCCGAGCCCGACGTCCGCGCGGTCGTCGACGAACCGGCCCTGCGGCCGTACGCCCTGCTGTGGCTCGCCGAGCACGACGGTGTCGACCCGGAGGACGCCCACGAGGTGCTCACCCGGCGGGAGGCCACCTGGCTGTGGGTCGACACCGCCGCGGCCGTCGCCGACCACGGTGAGGCGCCGATGCTCGTACGTCACCTGGAGTCCGCGCTGCAGCCGACCGTGCCCGCCCTCCTGACCGAGGTGCGGGCCGTGGGACACCCACGCACGGTGCAGGTGCTGGTGGCGCTCGCCGCCGCGCACCCCGACCCGGCCCTGGCCAAGGCCGTCCGCAGGGCCGCCTTCCAGGTGCACACCGGGGGCAGCTGAACGAGCTCCGCACGGACTGCGCACGGGCTCCGGAGAGGCCTCGTCGAGGAGTTCCGAGAGGGCTTCGCCCCGGCTCCCGGGGGGGTCTCAGCCCTGTATCTCGGGCGCGTACGTGCCGAAGCTCCAGAGGTTGCCCTCGAGGTCCCTGGCCATGTAGTCCCGGGAGCCGTAGTCCTGGTCCGTCGGGGGCATCAGGATCTCCGCGCCGTGTTCCACGGCCCGCCGGTGGTGTGCGTCCACGTCGTCCACCACGACGTACACCCCGGCCGGGCCCGCGTCCTTCATCGCCGTGTCGAAGACACCGCCGCGGCCCTTGGAGCCGAGCATCACCACGCCGTTTCCCTGCGCCAGTTCGGCGTGCATGACCGAGCCGTCCTCGCCCTCGTACACGGACAGCTCCGTGAATCCCAGGGCCTCCGTGAGCTGCCGGATCGCCGCCTTCGCGTCGGCGTACAACACCGTCGGGCAGATGCCGGGCCGCGCGCTGTTCGTGCCTGCCATACGGATCACTCCCTTGTGACCGACTGTGATCGATGCCGGATTCGTCCCTCGCCGCCCAGTCTGGCACCCGCCACTGACAACGCCCCGGAACGGAAATCCGACGGAGGGACGGAAAGCGGGCGCACGGAAAGATCGAACACCTGGACCCAGAAAAAGTGCTTGCACGATCCCGTTAGACTGGCCCCCATGGCCATTCTCCTCGCGCATTAGACGGCGGGAACGTCCTCAGCCGCCCATCCCGCCAACGACCTTCGCACTGGAGTCTGTCCGTGATCTCCGCCTCCGGCATCGAGCTGCGCGCCGGTGCCCGCATCCTCATCGAGAACGCCTCCTTCCGTGTGGCCAAGGGCGACCGCATCGGTCTGGTCGGGCGCAACGGCGCCGGCAAGACCACGCTGACCAAGGTCCTGGCCGGCGAGGGCATCCCGGCCGCCGGCCAGGTCACCCGCTCCGGCGAGGTCGGCTACCTCCCGCAGGACCCCCGCACCGGCGACCTCGACGTGCTGGCCCGCGACCGCATCCTCTCCGCGCGCGGCCTGGACATCCTGATCCGCAAGATGCGCGAGAACGAACAGCGGATCGCGAACGGCTCGGGCGCGACCCGCGACAAGGCGATGCGCCAGTACGAGCGCCAGGAGACGGAGTTCCTCACCAAGGGCGGCTACTCCGCCGAGGCCGAGGCCGCCACCATCGCCGCCGCGCTCAACCTGCCCGACCGCGTGCTCGGCCAGCCCCTGCACACGCTCTCCGGCGGTCAGCGGCGCCGGGTCGAGCTGGCCCGCATCCTGTTCTCCGACGCGGACACGCTGCTCCTCGACGAGCCGACGAACCACCTCGACGCCGACTCGATCGTCTGGCTGCGCGACTACCTCAAGACCTACCGCGGCGGCTTCATCGTCATCAGCCACGACGTCGACCTGGTCGAGACGGTCGTCAACAAGGTGTTCTACCTGGACGCCAACCGCTCCCAGATCGACGTCTACAACATGGGCTGGCGGCTCTACCAGCAGCAGCGCGAGTCCGACGAGAAGCGCCGCAAGCGGGAGCGGCAGAACGCCGAGAAGAAGGCCGCCGCACTGCATTCGCAGGCCGACAAGATGCGCGCCAAGGCCACCAAGACGGTCGCCGCGCAGAACATGGCCCGCCGTGCCGACAAGCTGCTCTCCGGCCTGGAGGCGGTCCGCCAGTCCGACAAGGTCGCCAAGCTCCGCTTCCCCGAGCCCGCGCCCTGCGGCAAGACGCCCCTGATGGCCGAGGGACTGTCGAAGTCCTACGGCTCGCTGGAGATCTTCACGGACGTCGACCTGGCCATCGACAAGGGCTCGCGCGTCGTCATCCTCGGGCTGAACGGCGCCGGCAAGACGACCCTGCTGCGTCTGCTGGGCGGGGCGGAGAAGCCCGACACCGGCGAGGTCGTCGCCGGTCACGGCCTCAAGCTCGGCTACTACGCGCAGGAGCACGAGACCCTCGACCCGGAGCGTACGGTCCTGGAGAACATGCGGTCCGCCGCCCCCGACCTGGATCTGGTCGAGGTCCGCAAGACGCTCGGCTCGTTCCTGTTCTCCGGCGACGACGTCGACAAGCCCGCCGGCGTGCTCTCCGGCGGCGAGAAGACCCGACTGGCCCTCGCCACCCTGGTGGTCTCCTCGGCCAACGTGCTGCTGCTCGACGAGCCCACCAACAACCTCGACCCGGCCAGCCGCGAGGAGATCCTCGGCGCGCTGCGCACCTACAAGGGCGCGGTCGTCCTCGTCACCCACGACGAGGGCGCCGTGGAGGCGCTCCAGCCCGAGCGGATCATCCTGCTGCCCGACGGCGTCGAGGACCTCTGGGGCGCCGACTACGCGGATCTGGTCGCGCTGGCCTGACGGTCACCGCCCACCGACCGCACGTCCACCGCGAGATCCACCCGGTGATCCGCCACGCGCTTCTTCGCGTGATCCACGGTGTTGGATCATTCGTCTGGATCATTCGGCCCACCGGTGATCCATCATCTGTGTGAGATCTCCTCGTATCGAGGTGTGTCGTACATCGATTTCACGGCCGATCCCTTTGTCGACAAGGGATCGGCCGTCGCGCGTCTCTGACCTGCCACTTCGCGCGACAACCCGTTCGGCCCCACGAACAGCGCCGTGTGGAATCACAGATTCCGTTTGTGGGGACGCGCTCCTGTCGTCAAAAGCCTGTGGCACGGACCTTGCCGAATGGGTGGCCATCGCGCCCCGGAGGGGTGATCATGAGGATGACCAGAGCGCACTTCCCATGAGGAGGCACGGGTGGCCGAGACTCTGAAGAAGGGCAGCCGGGTGACCGGCGCCGCGCGCGACAAGCTCGCGGCAGACCTGAAGAAGAAGTACGACTCCGGTGCGAGCATCCGGGCGCTGGCCGAGGAAACCGGTCGCTCGTATGGCTTTGTCCACCGGATGCTCAGCGAGTCGGGCGTCACGCTGCGTGGGCGTGGCGGGGCGACCCGAGGCAAGAAGGCCGCCTCGTCCTGATTCGGGGCGGCGCACCGCCTTCGGTGACCACCCGGCCGGTCTGCTCCCGGGCCCTGAAAGGGGCCCGGGGGGACTCCGGACCGGCAGGGTGGTTACTGTGCAGTCACTTAGCCGACGCTAGCTGACCGCACCCCTCGGAGGCGCCTCATGGCCACGCCCGACCAGGAACTCGTTCCCCTGCTCGACAAGGACGGCGTACGGCTCACCGTCGACGACGCGTTCGCCACGGTGACGCTGGCCAACCCGGCCAAGCGCAATGCGCAGAGCCCCGCGATGTGGCGGGCGCTCGCCGAGGCCGGACGGCTGGTGCCGGGCTCCGTCCGCGTGGTCGTGCTGCGCGGCGAGGGCAAGTCCTTCTCCGCGGGGCTCGACCGGCAGATGTTCACGCCCGAGGGGATCGAGGGCGAGCCGTCCTTCATCGATCTCGCGCGCAGCGGCGACGCCGAACTCGACGCCGCGATCGCCGGGTTCCAGGAGGGCTTCACCTGGTGGCGGCGCAACGACGTCGTGTCCATCGCCGCCGTCCAGGGCCACGCCATCGGCGCCGGCTTCCAGCTCGCTCTCGCCTGTGACCTTCGCGTCGTCGCCGACGACGTGCAGTTCGCCATGCGGGAGACCAGCCTCGGCCTGGTACCGGACCTGACGGGCACGCATCCCCTCGTCTCGCTGGTCGGTTACGGCCGCGCGGCCGAGATCTGCCTGACCGGCCGCTTCGTGCATGCCGAGGAAGCGGTGAGCTCCGGGCTCGCCAACCTCGCCGTGCCCGCGCAGGACCTCGACAAGGCGGCTCATGAGCTGGCCGCGGCGATCCTGGCCGCGCCCCGCGAGGCCGTCATCGAGACCAAGGCACTGCTGCGCGGCGCCGGAGACCGTACCTACGACGAGCAACGCGCCGCCGAGCGTGCCGCCCAGGGCCGTCGCCTGCGGGACATCGCCGGCGTCGGCGAATAGCGGCCGCCCTCGCGGGCCCGGTCACTCCACCGCCGTGACCAGTACGCTCACCGTCGGGTGATCCCGCAGCGCCTCCGACACCACCCTGCGCACCTCCCGGGCCACCTCCAGGGCCCGGTGGTTCGCACTCACCGCGATCTCCACGCGTGCGTGGCGGTGCGGCAGGGCGGTCGCGTGCTGTCGTTCCTCGATGCGTACCGCCCTGCCGACGAGATCGGTCAACCGGGTCACCCCCGGCACGGACAGAGCGGCGACGGTCGCGCGTGCCTCGTCGCCGTGCTGTGCCGTGCCGACGGGCGGTGGCCCGGGGGCAGGCCGTACCGCCTCCGGTGCCGGATCCTCGTCCAGCAGAGCCGTCACGCGGAGATCCACCTCCGACACCACCAGGCCGAGGCGCTCCGCCGCGGCCGCGGCCAGCGCCGTGCGCAGCCGGGACGCCGTCGTCGGCAGCGGTTCCGAAGAGGACGCGGCGAGGTCCGCCGTCACCCGCAGCGGCCCGGGTGGCAGGGCGCTCGGCGGGAGCGGCACGGCGGGCTCGTACACCCCCGTCGGATCGGCCACTGCGATCCGGAGCGCCTCCAGCCGCACGCCCTCCACGCCCCGCACCGCCCGCCGCAGCACCGCCTCGGCCGCGGCCTCCGCGATCCACGCGCCGTCCCGTGGCCCGCCCAGGGGGAGCAGCCTGCCGAGGCCCAGCTGATGCCGTACCGCGCTCGTCCATCCGTCCGACGTCATTGCTCCAGCCTGCCGCATCCCCGGGGCGCACCGGCGCAACCGCGCTTACCGTGGTCAGAGAGACCAGGAACGAACCGGACGTAAGGACGTACGGCGATGACCGAGGCAACGGAGCAGCAGCACCGGACGCAGATTCCCGACGGCGGCGCCGAGCCACTGGGGACCCGCAAGGCGACCAGGCGCGGCGGCGGGGACCCGTCGACCCGGGGACGGACCACCATCGCCGACGGGGTCGTGGAGAAGATCGCCGGCCTCGCGGCGCGGGACGTCCTGGGCGTCCACACGATGGGCAGCGGGTTGAGCCGCACCTTCGGCGCCGTACGGGACCGGGTGCCCGGCGGCTCGAAGTCGGTGACCAGGGGCGTGAAGGCCGAGGTCGGCGAGGTGCAGACCGCGCTCGACCTGGAGATCGTCGTCGACTACGGCGTGGCCATCGCCGACGTGGCCCAGGCCGTGCGGGAGAACGTGATCGCGGCCGTGGAACGGATGACGGGACTGGAGGTCGTCGAGGTCAACATCGCCGTGAGCGACGTCAAGCTGCCCGACGAAGAGGACGAGGAGCCGGAGCCCCGGATCCAGTGACACGCAGACGGCCGGGTGACCGGACCGCCGAGGGGAGAGCACCTTGAGCATGGCCGTGGCCGGCATGATCGCCGGCATGGCACTGGGCTTCGCCGGATACTTCGGCGGGTTCGGGGCCTTCCTGCTGGTGGCGGCACTGGGCGCCATCGGGTTCGTCGTCGGCCGGTTCCTCGAGGGGGACCTGGAACTCGGCGACTTCTTCCGTACCCGTGACGACCGGCGCCGGTGACCTCCGTGGACGAGGGGAGCGTCGCCGTCGGCGGCCGCCCGTCCGTCGTTCCCCCGGGCGAACGCGGCGCGACCCGCATCGCCGACCGGGTCGTGGCGAAGATCGCCGCCCAGGCCGCGCGCGAGGCGGTGGGCCCGCTGCCGGCCGACGCGGCGGGCCCGCACGCCACCGTCGTCGTCCACCATGAGGCCGCGCACGTCCGGGTCCACCTCGAACTCGACTACCCGACCGATATCGGCGGACGCTGTCATCGGGTGCGTCGGCATGTCACCGAGCGGGTAGGCGCGTTGGTGGGAATGGAGGTCCCGGAGGTCGCCGTCGACGTGGAGCGGCTGCACCTGACCACGGCCTCCGGCGTGGCACACGGGAGGACGCGATGAGCGAGCCCGGAGGCTTGCAGGGCACACTGCCCGTTCTGGAGAAACCCACGCGGGACGACGGCCCCGGCGCGGCGGCCCCCGCCGACCACCGCTTCTGGTCGACGCGTCGCGTCCCGGCGGCTGTCGTGGCGGCGTTGCTGCTGGTCGTCGCGGGCGCCTTCCTCTACGACGTGGCCGCCGTCCGCGCCCACCGGTCCGCCATGGCCTGGCGGAGCGGACTGGCCCGGCAGCTCGCCGAGCGCCCCCTCGACGACGTCTGGGTACTGGTCGGCGCCGGGGCCGCGGCGGCCCTCGGCCTGTGGCTGATCCTCCTGGCCGCCACCCCGGGCCTCAGGGACCTGCTGCCGATGCGCCGCACCCACCCGGACGTCCGGGCGAACCTCCACCGGGACGCGGCCGCCCTGGTACTGCGCGACCGGGCCATGGAGGTCGCCGGCGTGCAGTCGGTACGGGTACGCGCGGGCCGCCGGAAGGCGGACGTCCGCGCGCTCTCCCACTTCCGCGACCTGGACGACGTGCACGCCGACCTGGACGCCGTCCTCACCGACGCGGTCCGTGGCCTCGGCCTGGTCCGGCCGCTCACCCTGTCGGTCCACGTACGGCGACCCGGGAAGAAGGGGTGAGGACGATGCTCGCCACCGTGAACCGCGTGCTTCTCGGGGTCGTCGGCCTGGTGCTGCTCGCCGTCGGCGGCGCGGTGCTGGCCGTGGGCCTCGGCGCCTCGGCGCCGTCCTGGTGGCTCCACGACGGGCCGCACGACAGCCTGCTCACCACCGCCGAACGCACCCGCTGGCGCGGCGAGGCCTGGTGGTGGCCGACGGTGATCGCGGTCCTGGCCCTCCTCGTGCTGCTGGCCCTGTGGTGGCTGGCGGCGGTCCTGCGCCGCCGCCGACTCGGCGAACTCCTGGTCGACACGGGCGACGGCGCGGGGGCGCTGCTGCGGGGCCGCGCCCTGGAGGGCGTACTCACCGGTGAGGCGGGGCGGCTGGACGGCGTCGCCCACGCCCACGTGGCGCTGACCGGCAGCAGGGAGGCGCCCGCGGCGCGGGTCCGGCTGCAGCTCGAGCCCCACGTGGACCCGGCGACGACGCTGGACCACCTGACGGAACAGGCCCTGACCCACGCGCGCGATTCGGCGGCGCTGAGGACGCTCCCGGCGGAGGTACGGATGCGAGGCGTCAAGCACAAGGCCGAAAGGGTCAGTTGAGCTGCCCCCGGAGCGCGGGGGCCGCGCCGGACCGCGCCCCGGCCGCAGTGCGGCCGTGCGGCCGGACCGCGCCCCGGCCGCACGGCCGCGACCGGCCCCCGAGCCCCGCACCCACGAAACCGGCCGGAACCCGCGCCGCGCCGCCGCCGAACCGGTCCGGCCTCCCGGCCCGGCAGCGGATGTCGCACCCGTTCGGCCCTCCCGCGCAGCCCGGCAGTGGACGTGGCACCCGTTCGGCCCTCCCGTGCGGCCCGGCAGCGGACGTCGCACCCGTCAGGTCCGACCCCCCGGGCCGGCAGCGGACGTCGCACCCGTCAGGTCCGACCCCCCGGGCCGGCAGCGGACGTCGCACCCGTCAGGTCCGACCCCCCAGGCCGGCAGCGGACGTCGCACCCGTCCGGCACTCCTGCCCGGCGCCTGACGTCGGACCCGTCAGAAGCCGTGTCGCATTCCGCCGTCGACCGGGACCATGAGGCCCGTCAGATAGGAGGCCGCCGGCGACAGCAGGAACGCGGCCGTCCGGCCGAACTCGGCCGGGGTGCCGTAGCGCCGCAGCGGGATCCGGGACTCGTTCGCGGCCCGGGTCGCCTCCGGGTCGGCCGACAGCCCGTCCAGCTCCCGCACGCGGTCGGTGTCGATGCGGGCCGGCAGCAGGCCCACGACCCGGATCCCCCTCGGCCCCAACTCGTCGGAGAGCGACTTCGCGAACCCGGCCAGTCCCGGCCGCAGGCCGTTGGAGATCGTCAGCCCGGGGATCGGTTCGTGCACCGACCCCGACAGCACGAACCCGATGACCCCGCCCGCCTCCAGCTCGGCGGCAGCCGCCCGCGCCAGCCGGACCGCCCCGAGGAAAACCGACTCGAACGCGGTCTGCCACTGCTCGTCCGTGTTGTCCGCGACGAACCCGGGCGGCGGACCGCCCACGCTCACCAGCACCCCGTCGAACCCGCCGAAGGCATCGCGCGCCGCCGCGATCAGCCGCGCCGCCGCCCCGGGGTCGGCGTTGTCCACGGCGACACCGACGGCGTTCGGCCCCAGTTCGGCCGCGGCGTCGGCGACGCTCTTGTCGCTCCGCCCGGTGAGGACGACCTTCGCGCCGTCCGCGACGAGCTCGTGCGCGGCGGCGTTGCCGAGGCCGCGGGTGGCCCCGGTGACGACGTACACCCGGTCCTTCAGTCCAAGATCCATGCCCTCTATCCTGCCTCCTCGTCCCCGAACAGGGCGAGGGCGGTGTTCACCAGGCCGATGTGACTGAACGCCTGCGGGAAGTTTCCGAGGTGGCGGCCGGTCGTCGGGTCGTACTCCTCCGCCAGCAGCCCCACGTCGTTGGCCAGGCCCACCAGCCGTTCGAACAGCTTCCGGGCCTCCTTCCCGCGGCCCGTCATGTGCAGCGCGTCCGCGAGCCAGAACGAACAGGCCAGGAAGGTGCCCTCGTCGCCCGGCAGGCCGTCGACGGTCGCGCCTTCCGTGCTGTAGCGGCGCAGCAGACCGCCGTGGCCGAGTTCCTCGCGGACCGCGTCGACGGTCCCGACCACGCGCGGGTCGTCCGGCGGCAGGAAGCCGACGCGCGGGATCAGCAGCAGCGAGGCGTCCAGGTCGCGCGAGCCGTAGTACTGGGTGAACGTGTTGCGCACCGGGTCGTAGCCCTTCTCGCACACCTCGCGGTGCACCTCGTCGCGCATCGCCCGCCAGCCCTCCAGGTCGCCGCGCAGCTTGGGATACTCCTCCAGCGCGCGCACGGCCCGGTCGGCGGCCACCCACACCATCACCTTGGAGTGCACGAACTGACGCCGGCCGCCGCGCACCTCCCACAGTCCCTCGTCAGCCTGCCGCCAGTTCTCGCAGAGCCACTTCATCAGCGCGCACTGCAACGACCACATGTGCGGCCTGGGCGACATGCCCGCGGTCCGGGCCAGCGACAGCGAGTCCATGACCTCGCCGTAGACGTCCAGTTGAAGCTGGTCCACGGCTCCGTTGCCGATGCGTACGGGCCTGGAGTCCGCGAAGCCGGACAGCCAGGGCAGCTCGCACTCGGGCAGTCGGCGCTCGCCCGCCAGCCCGTACATGATCTGGAGGTCCGCCGGATCACCGGCGACGGCGCGCAGCAGCCAGTTGCGCCAGGCCTCGGCCTCGTCCTCGTAGCCGGCCGCAAGGAGAGCGCCGAGGGTGAGGGTGGAGTCGCGCAGCCAGCAGTAGCGGTAGTCCCAGTTGCGCACGCCGCCCATCTCCTCGGGCAGGGAGGTGGTGAGCGCGGCGGCGATACCGCCGGTGGGCACGTAGGTGAGGGCCTTGAGCGTGATCAGGGAGCGGACGACGGCGTCCCGGTGGGGCCCGTCGTAGCGGCAGCGGGCGGCCCACGCCTGCCAGTCGTCGACGCTGACGCGCAGCGCCTCCCACGGGTCGACGAGCGGCGGGCGCGACTGGTGCGAGGGATGCCAGGTCATGACGAAGGCGACCGACTCCCCCTCCGCGACGGTGAACTGCGAGTGGGTGCCGAAGTCCTCGCCCCAGGTGGGCACGGCCGGCTCGCTGCGGAACCAGACCGCGTCGGGACCGCCGATCGCCACCCGATGACCGTCGGACCGGCGCATCCACGGGATGATCCAGCCGTAGTCGAAGCGCAGCCGCAGCGTGCTGCGGACGGTGACCCGTCCGCGCAGGCCCTCCACGATCCGTACCACGTCGGGGGCCCGGTCGCGTTGGGGCATCAGGTCGGTGACCCGGATCGCGCCCTCGTCGGTCTCCCACTCGGTGTCCAGGACGAGGGTGTCCGGCCGGTAGGCGCGCCGGGTGCAGACGCCCTGCACCCCCTTGGGGGCGATGCGCCAGTGGCCGTTCTCCTCATCGCCGAGCAGGCGCGCGAAGCAGGCTCCGGAGTCGAAGCGAGGCAGGCAGAGCCAGTCGACGGAACCGTCCATGCCGACCAGGGCGGCGGTCTGTTCGTCGCCGATGAGCGCGTAGTTCTCGATGCGGGGGTGCACGCAGTTCCGGGTTCCCGGCGGGCCCTGAGGGCAATCAGGGCTGCGGCCGGGCGAGTGACGTCGGGCTCACCGGTGCGCCGGCGCCCGAGAAGACGACCCCCGGGTCCGACGGCGCCTGGTTCAGCACCCACAGACCGATCAGCGTGGCCAGGGCGAAGACGACGGCGATCAGCACGGCGAGCACCACCCGCCGGCGGCGTTCGCGCCGCAGCCACTCGCCGCGCGCCGTGCGGTAAGCGTCCGGGGCGGGCCGCACCCCGTCGGCCAGCGCCTCCAGGGCCTCGCGCAGCTCACGCCGGGTGCGCTCCTCCGCCGACGGCGGAGGCGGTTCCCGCCGGACACGGTCCGGGCCGGTGTCGTTCATCGCCGGGCCTCCATCGCCTGGGTCAGCGCGGCGAGTCCGCGCGAGGTGTGGGTCTTGACCGACCCGCAGGAGATGCCCATCGCGGCGGCGATCTCACTCTCCTTCAGGCCGAGCCAGTGGCGCAGCACGAGCGCCTCGCGCTGCCGGGCCGGCAACTGCTGGAGGGCGTCGATCAGCACCCGCTGGTCGTCGTGCAGCAGCGCCGTGCTCTCCGCGGAGGCCACCGTCTCGTCCGGCAGCTCCGGCGGGCTCTCCACATGCCGACGGGCGACCTGGAGGTGACGTATCCGCATCCGGGTCAGGTTGCAGACGGTGGACCGCAGATAGGCCTCCGCGGCCTCCACGTCCCGCAGCCGCCGCCACTTGCGGTAGATCTGGTAGTACGCCTCGGCGACCACGTTCTCCGGGTCGTCGGCGCCCAGCAGCACGGCGAGCCGCAGCATCGAGGAGTAGTGCAGCTCGAAGAGCCGGGCCAGGCCGGCCTCGCGTTCCAGCTCGGCCGGATCGCTCACCGCGGGGGCGAGAACCCGCTCCTCGACGAACGGCTCCGGCACGGGTATCGGGGGTCTGCGTCTCACGGGTGGTTCGCTCCCGTCTCGGGGCGCCGCCTGACGGTCAGGCGGGACGGCAGGTCGGTGGTGTCGGCGCCACGCGGGACGCCGAGCCGTTCGAGGGTCGCGGTGCCGGCCACCGCGACGGTCAGGTTGAGCAGCAGGGCCACGATCCCGGCGTAGACCTCCAGCGGGCCGAACCCCAGGGTCACGATGGACGAGAACCCCTCGCGCACCACCAGGAAGGTCCCGGCCGCCATGCCGGCCGCCCATCCGGCGAGCAACGCGCGCGGATGCAGCCGCCCGGTGAACAGCCCGACGGCCACGGCCGGGAAGATCTGGAGGATCCACACCCCGCCCAGCAGCTGGAGATTGACGGCGTCCTGGTCGCGCAGTCCGAACACGAACGCCACCGCCCCCGCCTTCGCGGTCAGCGACACCGCTTTGGCGATCCGCACCTGGCGCTTGGGCGTGGCCGTCGGATGCACGTACTCGACGTACACGTTCCGGACGAAGCTGGTGGCGGCGGCGATCGACATCACGGCGGCCGGGACCAGCGCACCCACGGTGATCGCGGCGAACACCAGCCCGGCGAGCGGAGCGGGCATCAGCCGGTCGACGAGCATCGGCACGGCGGCCTCGGCGCTCCCCTTCGGCGCGCGCACCCCCGCCGCGAGGGCCGCGACGCCGAGGAAGCCGAAGAGGGCGAGCAGTCCCGTCCAGGCGGGCAGCGCCGCGGAGACCTTGCGCAGGGTGCGCGGCCCGTCGGCGGCGAACCCGGCGGTGAGCACGTGCGGGTACATCAGCAGGGCCAGCGCGGAGCCGAGCGCGAGCGTGGCGTACGCGGGTCGCTGCGCGGGGGAGAGGGCCAGCGGGGAGTGGGCGACGTCCGTCCCGCCGAGCCGGTGGGCCGCGCTCTCGAACACCGCTCCCGGACCGCCGAGCTGCCGGAGCACCAGCCAGCACACGGCGGTCAGCGACACGAACACCGCCACCGCCTTCAGCGCCGAGATGACCGCGGGCGCCCGCAAGCCGTGCCGGTACGTCGCCACCGCGAGCCCCGCGAACAGCGCCACCATCACCAGGTCCCCGGCCGCGCCCCGCGGGTACACGCCCCCGGCCGTCAGCACCGCCCGTATCCCGAGCAGTTGCAGCGCGAGATACGGCATCGTCGCCAGGATCCCGGTGAGCGCCACCACCAGGGCCAGCGGCGGCGACCCGTACCGCCCCCGCACGAAGTCGGCGGCGGTCACATAGCCGTTCCTGCGGGCCACGCTCCACAGCCGGCTCAGCAGGACGAAGGCGAGGGGGCAGACGATCACCGTGTAGGGCACCGCGAAGAACGCGGGCGCGCCGTTGCCGTAGGCCAGTCCCGGAACGGCCGTGAAGGTGTAGGCGGTGAAGATCGTGCCGCCGAGCAGCAGCCAGGTCCAGACCGGGCCGAGGCTGCGGTCGGCGAGCGCCCAGCCCTCCAGGGAGGGCAGCCGGTCGCTGGGCCGCAGCCGGCGAGCGGTCACGGCGAGCAGCGACGCCCCGCCGATCACGGCGAGGAACGTCGTGGTCATGGCGCCATCGGCCATGGGTCACCGTCCTTGGTGTGCCTGTGCCCTCACCCGTTGGTTGCGCGGACGGCGGTTTCGGTTGACGGAGAACCGGCGGGAAATCCTCTGGAAATTCGCTGTCAACCGCTCCCGGCGGGTGGGCAACTCTTGCACAGACCGACAGCGAGCGGGAGAGCCGCCCGTCGCTGGTCCCGGTGATTTCCGCAACCTCCGTCATCTCGGCGAGGAGCCGCCATGCCTACGTCAGCCCTGCCCGAAACCGGTCCTCGAACGCCGGAAAAGTCCCGCATCACCCCGAAATCGATCCTGCTGTGGAGCGCGGTCGCGCTGATCGGCGCCGTGGCCTGGGGCGTCCTCGCCCTCGCCCGGGGCGAGCGGGTATCGGCGGTCTGGCTGGTGGTCGCGGCCCTGGGCTCGTACGCCATCGCCTACCGCTTCTACTCCCGCTTCATCGCCCGGCGCGTACTGAAGCCGGACGACCGCCGCGCCACGCCCGCCGAACGCCTCGAGGACGGCGTCGACTTCCAGCCGACCGACCGCCGGGTCCTGCTCGGCCACCACTTCGCCGCGATCGCCGGCGCCGGACCGCTGGTGGGACCGGTGCTCGCGGCCCAGATGGGCTATCTGCCCGGAACCCTGTGGATCGTCGCCGGGGTGATCTTCGCCGGGGCAGTGCAGGACATGGTCGTGCTGTTCCTGTCCATGCGCCGGGACGGCAAGTCGCTGGGACAGATGGCCCGTGACGAGATCGGCCGCGCGGGCGGTGCGGCCGCCCTGGTGGCCGTCTTCGCCATCATGATCATCCTGCTGGGCGTGCTGGCGCTGGTCGTGGTCAACGCCCTCGCCCACTCGCCCTGGGGGACCTTCTCGGTCGCGATGACCGTGCCCATCGCCCTGTTCATGGGCTTCTGGCTGCACCGGATCCGTCCGGGCCGGGTCGTCGAGACGAGCTTCATCGGCGTGGCGCTGCTGCTGCTCGCGATCGTCGGCGGCGGCTGGGTGCAGAACTCCTCGCTGGCCGACGCCTTCACCCTGAGCCCGACGACCCTCGTCTTCTGCCTCATCGGTTACGGCTTCGTCGCGTCCGTCCTTCCGGTGTGGATGCTCCTCGCCCCACGCGACTATCTCTCCACCTTCATGAAGATCGGCACGATCGCGCTGCTGGCGGTCGGGGTGGTCGTCGCCGCGCCCGTGCTCAGGGCGGACGCGGTGACCGACTTCGCGTCGTCGGGAGCGGGCCCGGTCTTCGCCGGCTCCCTGTTCCCCTTCCTCTTCATCACCATCGCGTGCGGCGCGCTGTCCGGCTTCCACGCCCTGGTCTCCTCCGGGACCACCCCCAAGCTGATCCAGAAGGAGTCCCAGGTCCGGCTGATCGGTTACGGCGCGATGCTCATGGAGTCCTTCGTCGCGATCATGGCGCTCATCGCGGCCGCCACCCTGGAGCCCGGCCTCTACTACGCGATGAACGCGCCGGCGGGCCTGCTGGGCACGACGGCCGAGTCGGCGTCCCACGCGGTCGCCGGCCTCGGCTTCACCATCACCCCCGACCAGCTCACCCACGCGGCGAAGGCGGTCGAGGAACAGACCCTGATCGCCCGCTCGGGCGGGGCGCCGACCCTCGCCGTCGGCATGTCGGAGATCTTCTCCGGCATCTTCGGCGGCACCGCGATGAAGGCCTTCTGGTACCACTTCGCCATCATGTTCGAGGCGCTGTTCATCCTGACCACGGTGGACGCGGGCACCCGGGTCGGCCGCTTCATGCTCCAGGACATGCTCGGCAACGTCTTCAAGCCGATCGGCCGCGTCAACTGGAAGCCCGGCATCTGGCTGTGCAGCGGCCTGGTCGTCGCCGCCTGGGGCTACTTCCTGTACTCCGGCGCCACCGACCCGCTCGGCGGAATCAACCAGCTCTTCCCCCTGTTCGGCATCGCGAACCAGCTGCTCGCCGCGATCGCGCTGACCGTCTGCACCACGGTCCTGGTCAAGTCCGGCCGACTGCGCTGGGCCTGGGTCACGGGCGTCCCGCTGGCCTGGGTGGTCGCGATCACCTTCACCGCCGGCTGGCAGAAGATCTTCTCCGACGACCCCAGGATCGGCTTCTTCGCCCAGCGCACGCGGTACGCCGACGCCCTCGACGCCGGCCAGGTGCTGCCGCCCGCCAAGTCGCCGGCCGACATGCACACGGTGGTCACCAACTCCACGGTGGACGGTGTGCTGATCGCCGTGTTCCTGCTGCTGGTCGCGGTGGTGATCGTGAACGCGGCCGTGGTCTGCGCACGGGCCGTTCGGTCCCCGGCTCCCCTGCCGACGACCGAGGCACCCTACGTCGAGTCCGTCATCGACGTACCGGCTGGGCAGCGCGAGCCCTTGGCGGAGGCCCTGGCGGAGACCAGGTCATGAGGGCCACGGCCCACGGGGTGCGGGGCGCCGGAGGGCCACCTGACACTGACGGGGCGCCCGGCGCCGAACGAGTCCGGAGCACCGACGGAGGAGGGGGCACTGCCGGCCCGCGGAGCGGGCGCGGGGCGCGGGGCGCGGACCGGACGCGGGGCGCGCGTGGTGGGTCGGCCGCGCGGGGTGCGTGGGCCGTGCGGGGTGCGTCGGCCCTGCGCGGTGCGTTGGGCCTGGGGGGTGCGTCGGCCGTGCGCGGTGCCTGGGGCTTGAGCGTCGCGTGGGCCGTGGGTCTGGTGCGGGGCTCGAGCGGTGCGTCGGCCGTGCGGGGTGCGTCGGCAGCTTCCGGCATGCCCGACGGCGTGCGCGGTGCGTGGGGCTTGAGCGTCGCGTGGGCCGTGGGTCTGGTGCGGGGCTCGAGCGGTGCGTGGGGCCTGAGCGTCGCGTGGGCCGTGAACCGGGTGCGGGGCGTGCGCTGGTATCTGCGGGAGCTGACCGGGGAGGCGGAGTACGACCGCTATTGCGAACGGCACCGGCGCCACCACCCGCTCGCTCCGACCCCGACCCGGCGCGAGTACCAGGTCCTGCGCAGCCTCCACCGCGAGGAAAACCCGCAGAGCCGCTGCTGCTGAACCGCCGTGCCAGGCGGTGATGCCGGGTGGCCCGGCCGGCCGAGCAGTCGGGGGTCGCCCAGCCGGCGGCCGAGTACCCGGGGGTCGCGCAGTCGGCGGCCGGCCCGCTCACCCACTGGCCTGCCGAGCAGCCGTGGGCCGGTCTGCCCGGCAGCGGGCGCCGGGCCGGCCGAGCAGCCGGATGCCGACGCCGGTATCCGGCCGCTCGGTGAACCCGTCGAGGGGGCGGCGGACGGCGGGCGGCGACGCGTGCCGGACCCGGCCTCGTACTTCGGCGGACGCATCCGTATCCGCGGCTGTGGAGGCGGACGCGGACGCGGACCCTAGACCGTCACAGGCTCCGCCTGCTTCGTCTCCCGGGCCGCCGCCTGGGCCCGGTCGCGGGCCTCGCGGCGGACCAGGATCACCCAGCCGACGGGGACGCCCGCGGAGAACAGCCACCACTGGATGGCGTACGCGTAGTTCAGGGCCGCGTCCTCGCTGCCGGGCGGGCCCAGCAGCTCCGGGCTGTCGCCCTTCGGCTCGGGCGCCGTCTGCGCGATGTAGCCGCCGAGCACCTGGACACCGAGCCGCCGGGCCTCCTGCTCACTGTTGATCAGCATGACCTGGCGGTCCGGCAGTCCCTTGAGGTCCTTGATGCCGCTCGCCGCGGTCGTCTCGTCGGGCATCAGCCGCCCGGTGACGGTGACCCGGCCGCCGGGCGGCGGGGGGACCTCGGGGAACGTGGTCTGACTCGGAGCGTCCGCGGGGATCCAGCCCCGGTTGACCAGCAGCACCCTGCCGTCCGTCAGGACGAACGGGGTGAGGACGTGGAAGCCGACGGTCTCGTCGGCGTTGACCCGGCGCCTGACGACGACTTCGTGCGCCGTGTCGAAGGAGCCGGTGGCGGTGACGCTCCGGTACCGCTCGTCGCGGGTGACGGTGTGCCCCGGGGTGGTCAGCCGCTCCACGGGCACCGCCTTGGCGGTCAGCGCGTCGGTGACAAGCTGGTTGCGCGCGGTGCGCTCTTCGTAGCGATGCATCTGCCAGAAGCCCAGCCTGATCATCGTGGGGATGAGGAGGAGGGAGACCAGCGTGAGGATCACCCACTGCCGGGACAACAGGAAGCGGTACACCCCACGACCGTACAACTCGGTCGTGGGGCGCATTCGCCCGGGTACCGGAAGGAAGCCTTCCGGCCCCGGCCCCCGGAGGCTTCCGGGGCGGCTCACACCTTGTCGACGATGCCCGCCCTGCCCTCCGCGCGGGCGCAGTGCGCGCCGCAGTACCAGTGACCCTCCACCTCGACGCCCTGGCCGATGATCTGCACCCGGCAGTGCTCGCAGATGGGGGCCATGCGGTGGATCGCACAGGAGAAGCAGTCGAAGACATGGATCGCGCCCTGCGCGTGCACTTCGAAGGTCATTCCGTAGTCATTGCCGCAAACTTCGCATCTCGCCATGCGCCACAGGGTGAGCCGTCGTCCCCGCCCGGGCGAGTGGGCGGCGGGCGAGTCGCGCGGCAATCACCCGTACGTACGGGTTACTCGTCGGCGGGCTCCACATCACGCAGGAGTTGCCCGAAGGCGGCCTCGTCGACGACGGGGGTCCCGAACTGCCGCGCCTTCACGACCTTCGACGTGCCCGAGTCGGGGTCGTTGGTGACCAGCAGGCTGGTCAGCCTGGACAGGCTCGTGGCGACGTGCAGTCCCGCCTCGGCGGCGCGGTCCTCCAGCAGTTCGCGCTCGACCGAGGTGTCGCCCGAGAAGGCGACCCGCATGCCCTGCTTGAGCATTTTGCCGTCTTCGTACCGCCCTGGATTGGGATGGGGGCAGGCGGGCCTTTTACGGGACGGCCGCCAACTGCCTGGCCGATAGCTGCCGTAGCCGCCGCCCGGCCCGCTCGCCTGCCGGCCGATCAGGGGCGACGGCCGGTCGGTCCACTCCGTCAGCGGCCGGCACTCGAGCAGTGGCAGCCGGACACCGCCCGCCGCCGCGGCCCGCAGACTCGGCCGGAACGCCTCCGCCAGCACGCGCGCGTCGTCCAGCGCGTGGTGGGCCCGCTGCTGTACGACGCCGAAGTGGGCCGCCAGCGACTCCAGCTTGTGGTTGGGCAGCGGCAGGGCGAGTTCCTTGGAGAGCGCGATGGTGCACAGCCGCTGCCGCACCGGCGCCTCACGCTCGGCGCGCGCGTACTCCCGCGCGATCATCTGCCAGTCGAAGACCGCGTTGTGCGCCACGAGCACCCGGCCGTCGAGCCGGGCGGCGAACTCCTCGGCCACGTCCCGGAAGAGGGGCGCACCCTCGAGGACGTCGCTCGTCAGACCGTGGATCCACACCGGGCCCGGGTCGCGCTCCGGGTTGACCAGCGTGTACCAGTGGTCCTCCACCTCACCGCGCGCGTCCAGCCGGTAGACGGCGGCGGAGATGATCCGGTCGTCCCGGGCCAGGCCGGTGGTCTCCACGTCAACGACCGCGTATCCCTGGGGATACGCGGTCGGCCACTCCGTGGGGGAGGACGCTGTCGTCGTGTGGTCTTCGAGCATGGTCACTGAGGATACGGGCCCCCACCGACACCCCGCCGCACCCGCCCCGAAGAGGGGCGCGCGCGAAGCCCTCCGGACCGTACGGGAGTTCGCGGGGCGCACGCGCGCGTGAGGACGCCCACCGGCCGACGCAGGCCAACTCCGGCCCACCGCAGGGTGTTTCACGCCCTCGTGGTCCCGTCGGCCGGAACGCCGTCCGGTGCCGGGGACCCGCGCGACGCCGGCCCACCGTGAACCGGGCCCCGCCGGCGTTCCTCTCTCCCTCTCCACGAGCGTCGGTACGGGACCCCTGGCTGCCCGGGTGTCATCCTCCGTCCTGTGACGGAACCCACCCACGCCGAGGCCCACGGCTCGCTCGGATCCCGGCTGAACTGGCTTCGCGCCGCGGTCCTCGGCGCGAACGACGGCATCGTCTCCACCGCGGGCCTCGTCGTCGGCGTGGCCGGCGCGACGGACGACCGCTCGGTCCTGCTGACGGCAGGTCTCGCCGGTCTGATCGCCGGGTCGATGTCCATGGCGGCGGGGGAGTACGTGTCCGTGTCGACCCAGCGGGACTCCGAGAAGGCCGCGCTCGCGCTGGAGCGGCGGGAACTGCGCGAGCAGCCGGAGGCCGAGCTGGAGGAGCTGACCGGGCTGCTGGAGGAACGCGGACTGTCCCGGGACGTCGCCAGGGAGGCCGCCGTCCAGCTCACGGAACGGGACGCCCTGAAGGCCCACGCGCGCGTGGAGCTCGGCATCGACCCCGACGACCTCACCAACCCCTGGCACGCGGCCTGGGCGAGCTTCTTCGCCTTCACCGCCGGAGCCCTGCTGCCCCTGCTCGCCATCGTGCTGCCCCCGCCGGACTGGCGCCTCCCGGTGACCGTGGCATCGGTCCTCGCGGCGCTGGCCGGCACGGGATGGAGCAGCGCCCGCCTGGGGGCGGCGGCACCGGGGCGCGCGGTACTGCGCAACGTGGGCGGCGGGGCACTGGCGATGGGGGTGACGTACGCGGTGGGGGCTCTGTTGGGTGCGGCGGGGGTGTGAGGTGCGGGCCCGAGGCGACGACCTGTACCTGCCCGCCCGTCTCGGCGCCGACCAGGTGATCCTTTACCGGGCCGCATCCGGGGAGTCCCGGCCGGGACACGCTCGATCCCCTTCCAGGGGGAGCGAGGGACGAACTCGCCCCACACCACGGGCGGTGCCGGCAGCGGCGCGAGGGCGTGCAGGTCGACGACCGGAGAGGGGGCGGTTAGCGCCGAACATCATGGGGCGAAGTGGCGTCCGCTCTCGGCGCCGGTTGGCGGAGATCGCCAACAAGCAAGCGCATACCGTCGGTAATACTTGTGGGTAACAACGTCTAGCCGCGGCCCACCAGCGGTTCTACGGTGCCAACATGCCGAACCTGCCCGATGTCGTGCTGTGGTCGATACCCGCCTTCGTGCTGCTCACCGTGATCGAGGTGATCAGCGTCCGGCTCCATCCTGACGAGGATGCGGCCGGGTACGGGACGAAGGACGCCGCGACGAGCGTCGGCATGGGACTCGGGAGTCTCGTGTTCGACTTCGTCTGGAAGATCCCGATCGTCGCGATCTACACGGCGATCCACGAGCTGACCCCGCCCCGTGTCCCCGTCCTGTGGTGGACGCTCCCGTTGATGCTGCTCGCGCAGGACTTCTTCTACTACTGGTCCCACCGCGGTCACCACGTCATCCGCGTGCTGTGGGCCTGCCACGTCGTCCATCACTCCAGCGAGAAGTTCAACCTCACCACCGCCCTGCGCCAGCCCTGGACCTCGTTGACCGTCTGGCCGTTCTACGTCCCGCTCGTCGCCCTCGGGGTCCACCCGGCAGCGCTCGCGTTCTGCTCCTCCGCGAACCTCGTCTACCAGTTCTGGATCCACACCGAGCGGATCGACCGGATGCCCCGGTGGTTCGAGTTCGTGTTCAACACGCCCTCCCACCATCGCGTCCACCACGCCTCCCAGGGCGGCTACCTGGACCGCAACTTCGGCGGCATCCTCATCGTCTGGGACCGGCTCTTCGGATCGTTCGTGTCCGAGGTCGACCGGCCCGTCTACGGGTTGACCAAGAACATCAACACGTTCAACCCCATCAAGGTGGCCACCCACGAGTACGTGGCGATCGTCAAGGACGTGAGGGCGGCGAGCGGTTGGCGCGAGCGGACGGGCCGTGTGTTCCGCGGGCCGGGATGGCAACCCGCGTCCGCGCCGGGGGCGCCCGCTCCCGCGACCGCCGCCGCCCCGGTCGAGGAGAGCACGGCCGCGTGACCCGCTCCCGAGTCTCCCGTGTCCTCCTTGGCGCGTTCGCCCTCGCCGCAGCCGTCGACCTGCTCAGCCTCGCGGTCGGATCCGGCGCCGGGCACACGGCGGCCAAACCCCTCCTGATGCCGCTCCTCGCCACCTGGGCGGCCCTGCGCGGCGCGCCCCGGCTTCTCGTCGTGGCCCTCCTGTGCGGCTGGGGCGGCGACATCCTGCTGCTGCTCGACGCCGACCCCGCGTTCCTCGCCGGCATGGCGTCCTTCGCCGTCGGCCACGTCTGCTACCTGACGCTGTTCGCCCGCACCGGTCGGCCGAGCGCGCACGGCGGCCTTCTCGCCCCCTGCTACGCCACCGCCCTGATCGCCACCGTCGCCCTGCTGTGGCCCGACCTCCCCGCGGACCTGCGCCTGCCCGTCGCCGTCTACAGCACCCTGCTCACGGCCATGGCGTACTCCGCCACCACCCGACTGGGCCCGGTCGCGGGCGCGGGCGGCGCGCTGTTCCTGCTCTCCGACACCCTCATCGCCACCGGTGTCGCCGACTGGCCGCAGCCGCCGCGCCCCGACCTGTGGATCATGCTCACCTATATCGCCGCACAGTTCCTGCTGGTCCGTGGCGGAACGCGCATCCGAGGGGGAGGGCCTCCCGGACGGCTGCCGGGCGGGGAGCGAGCAAACCCCTCCCATGGTGACGGCGATCAACTGACGGCCCTCAACAGTTGATGCCCGGCCTTCGCTCCATTCATCGTCGGCCTTGGGTCTCCACCCTTGATCCGCGGCCTTGCGCCGTCAACCGTTGACGGGCAGCGGCAAGGCCGTCAACAGCCCCGACGCCGCCACCACCAGGCCCAGCACGACGATCTCCACGCGCGCGGGGGAGCAGGCGGCGAGCGGGTCGGGCGCCCGGCGCAGCCTGCTCCGTGCCCGCAGGGCGAGCAGGGCGACCGCGCCCACGACAAGCACCTTGGCGAGCAGCACCCGCCCGTACGCCGTCGTCGTGAGCTGGTCGAGCACCGTCTCCGGCGGCATCCTGCGCAGTGAACTGCACAGCCCGGTCGCGGTGACCCCGGCGAACAGGACGGCCGCCACGCGCGCGTAGAGCCCGAGCAGTGCGGCGCCCGCCTCGGCGCCGCCCCACCGCCGTAGCGTGCGGAGCACGCTCAGCAGCCCGCCCGCCCACAGCGCCGAGCAGGTCAGATGCACGACAGTCAGTGCGGAGCCGATCAGCGGCGCGTGTTCGGTCGGCGGGTGCGCGCGCAGCGCCTCCGCGAGGATCACCGCCGTGAGCGGCCACACCTGGCGGTTCGGCCGGCGCGTGAGGGCGCACAGCCCCGCCACGGCGAACGCGATCGCCTCCACCAGAGCCAGGACGCCGCCCCGCGAGCCATGGCCGTGCGGCGCCAGCTCCCCGACGGCCGCCGCGGCCGCGAACCCCACGATCGCCGTGTACGGCGCCCAGCTGACCGGCGAGCCGGGCGGGGCGTCGGGCACCCGCCGGGCGAGACCGGCCGCGAACAGTTCTCCCACCTGCACGCACAGCGCCGCGAAGAGCAACGTCCGCAGCAGCGCGACCAGGCCGGAGTCCGGGGTCGCGGCCTCTCCGGTGCCGTGCGCGGCGACGGACGGCCCGAGCAGCGGGACGAGGGCCGCGAGCGCCACCAGGGCGAGCAGCGCCGTCGCCCGGCCGGGGCCGGTGCGGCGTACGGGTATGGATTCGGTTGCTTCGGTCGGTCGTATCAGGGCCATGGCAGGATCTTCACCACGCCCGCCAAACCGCAGCAACTCATCCTGAAACGGTCAAATGTCGCGGCACCCGGACGGGACCGGGCCGTCCGGCGGCTCAGAGCCAGCGCGCCGGATCGGCCCCCCAGGGCCCCGGTGGCCGCACCCAGTCGCCCGGCCCGCCGTCGAACGACACCGGCGGAAGGGCGTATCGCAGCAGCCCCAGAGGGCTGCCGGTCTCCGCGAGCCAGGGCTCGGAGCCGCGGGTCTCGCCCCCGGTCGCCTCCCGCTCGTCCTTCTTGGTCATCCCTTTGCCCGTCCCTTCGCCCATCCGGACGCCCTCGCTGCGTACGCCCCCGGCCCGGACGTTCCCGCCCTCGCCCGCCCGCGTTCCGGCGGTGAGCCACGCGGCGGTCCGGGCCAGCGCCAGCCGTACGAACCGGCTGCCGCCGTCGTACGACTGCTCGGTCAGCGCCCGCAGCACGGCCGCCGCCAGGAGGTAGCCGGTGCCGTGGTCGAGAGCCTGGGCGGGCAGCGCGCCGGGCCGTTCCGCGGAGCCCTCGACGGACGCGATGCCGGTGGCCACCTGGACCAGGCTGTCGAAGCCGCGCCGCCCGCCCCACGGCCCGTACGCGCCCCAGGCCGAGACCTGCGCCACGACCACACCGGACCGGCGCTCGGCCAGCGCCTCGGGGGAGAGCCCGAACCGGTCCAGTGCCCCGGGCCGGTAGCCGGTGACCACGACGTCCGCCGCCGCGAGCAACTCCTCGAAGCGGTGCCGGTCCGCCCTCAGGTCCAGCAGCGCCGAGCGCTTGCCGAAGCCCGTGTCGGCGTGCTGGTCGGCCAGTTCGGGCAGGTGGGGCGCGTCGACCCGCAGGACGTCCGCGCCCAGCAGCGCGAGGGTGCGGGTGGCGACCGGCCCGGCGAGGACCCGGGTCAGGTCGAGGACGCGCAGCCCGGCGGCGGGCAGCAGGGGGCCGTCCGTCAGTGGTGCGAACGTGCGCGCGGGTGCCCCGTCCGACCGGCCCCGCTCCGCCAGGGGGCGAGCGGCGACCGCGGCCGCCTGCTCGTGCGCCGCCCATTCGTCGGGTGTGCGCAGGGCGACGGCCAGGCCCCCGGCCGCGTACACCGCCTGCTCCACGTCCACGGCGGAGCGCTCCGCGAGCGACGCCTCGACGTCGGCCGTACCGGCGTCCTCGGGAAGGCCGAGCGCCCCGAGCAGCCGCTCTCGGTGGTGCGGGTAGTTGGCGTGGGTGCGCACCCAGCCGTCGGCCGTCCGCCAGAACCGTGACAGCGGGGCGAAGAGGACCGGCGCCCGCCCGTCGATCAGCAGCTGCCGCTCGCTGACGAACGCGGTGGCCACCGCCGCGTCGTCCACCCGTACCCCGGGCACCTCCGCGAGACCGGCCCGCCGCGCCCCCAGTTCGGCGCCGGCCAGGGCGCACACGCCCACACAGGCGCGCGCCAGCTCCGGCACGGGGAGGCGCGCCCGCAGAGCACCGTCCCGCACGACGGTCGACACGCGCGCGACGAGGGCGGGATCGCCGCCCAGTTGCGACCAGGCGTACTTGATTTCCGACATGACTGAACTATGCATCATTGATTCGATCAACATATGCGGGAAGGGCCGGGCGGAAATCCGCCCGGCCCTCGAACCGCCCGTCGGTCGCGCCTGCTCTCGGGCGCCTACTTCACGGCACGCAACGCGTTCACGACGCCGTACCCGAAGAAGCCGTTGACGGGCTTGCCGCCCACACAGGTCGCGTCCACGACCCCGTCACCGTTGCCGTCGTACGGCTCGGTCGGGCACGCCGTGCTGTCGGCCTGGAGCTTGAGCAGCGCCTGCAGTTCGGCCGGACTCGCGTGCGGGTGGGTCGACTTCAGCAGCGCGGCCACACCGGCGACGTGCGGGGACGCCATCGAGGTGCCCTGCAGGAAGCCGTACGTGTTGTTCGGCAGCGTCGACAGGATGCGGCCGTTGGCCGACGGTGTGTCCGGGATCTGGTACTTGTCGCCGCCCGGGGCCGCCACGTCGATCGCGCCGAGGCCGTAGGTGGAGTAGTACGACTTGGTGCCCTTGACCCCCGTCGCGCTCACCGTGACGACACCCGGCAGCTGGGTCGGGACGTCGAAGCACTCGTGCGGGTCGACGGTCCGCTCGACCGGCGTGGAGTCGTCCGGGCTGGAGGCGTCGACCAGGGAGTCGGAGTCCAGGTCGTGGTTGGAGTTGCCCGCCGACGCGACGTTGATGGTGCCCTTCTTCTGCGCGTACAGCTGGGCCCTGTTGACCGCGTCGACGATCGCCTTCTGGTCGGGGTCGTCCATGCAGTTGTACAGCCACGGGTCGACGTAGTAGCTGTTGTTCGTGACCTCGACGCCGTGGTCGGCGGCGAACACGAAGGCGCAGACGACGTTCTCCGGGTAGAAGAGGCCGTCCTTGGGGTCGCTCACCTTGATGCCGGCGACCTTCACGCCGGGCGCGACACCCGCCACGCCGATGCCGTTGCGGGCCGCGGCGATCTCACCCGCGACATGGGTGCCGTGGTAGTCCTCAGCCGTGTAGGGGCGCCAGGCGCCCTCGCTGGTGTCCGCGACACCGCCGACGCAGTTGGCCGACTGGGACGCGGAGAAGTTCGGCGCGAGGTCCGGGTGGGTGTCGTCGACGCCGGTGTCGATGACGGCGACCGTCACCTTCTTGCTGCCGGGGTTGATCGTGGCGGCCTTGTCGGCGCCGATCGCGCGCAGGTCCCACTGGTCGGCCTCGAGCGGCTCGCTCTGGCCCGCCGCGTCGGACGCCTTCTCGATCTTCGCGGCCTCCGCCTTGGAGAGGACCTGGGCCGCGCCCTCGTCGGTGGTCCCGGCGGCGCTCAGCGGCGCGGTACGGGTCGCACCGGCCGACTGCACGCCGCGCACCGCGCGTATCTGCGGACCGAAGTCGGGGTTCGCCGAGTGGACGACGAGCACGCCGATCTTGTCGTAGGTCGCGACGACGGTGCCACCGGCCTCGACGACCGCCTGCTTCACCTTCCGGATCGTGCTGTGGTTGGCCTTCGTGTTGACGACGTACGCCAGGGTTCCGGCATCGGCCGCCTGGGTGGCGGAGGCCGCGACAGGGGCCGCGGAGGCCGCCGTCGGCAGGAAGCCGAGGGAAGCGGTCAGTGACAGCACGACGGGCACCGCGAGCGCGAGGCGGCGTCTGGAAGGCAGATGAGCCATGGGGTCTCCACATCATCCGGAAAAGGGACCTGGCCCGAGCACAGGTGCTGCTGGGCAGGTACATGACGGGTGGTGCTGGCCCCGAAGCTATCTCCCTGACTCACCGGCCAGCAATGATTTCCAGGCGGCGAGTTTGCCGACCCATGACCTGACGCGGCGCACGCTCGTTGGTCATGACCTGCCGAAGGCCACTTCGACAAACCCGCCCGACGCGTTGAACCCGTCCTGGTGCGGCGCCGTGACCTTGGGCAGGGAGCGAGAGGACACTCGCCTCCTTTCGCCGTCCGACCCGCATCCGCAACGAGGAGACTTCGTGGCCACCGAGACACCGCCCCCCTCGAAATCCCCAGCCCGACTCCCGTCCGCCGAGGAGTTCGTCGCGGTGCAGGAGAGCGCGGAGTTCGGTGAACTGCGCAGCTCCTACCGCAACTTCGCCTTCCCGCTGACCTTCGCCTTCATCGTCTGGTACCTGCTGTACGTCCTGCTGTCCAACTACGCGGGCGACTTCATGGGCACCAAGCTCTTCGGCAACTTCAACGTGGCCATGACCCTCGGCCTCGCCCAGTTCCTCACCACGTTCCTCATCGCCTGGTGGTACGCGCGGACGGCCGCCGCACGGTTCGACCCCAAGGCCGAGGCGATCAAGTCCCGGATGGAGGACGGAGCATGAGCCCCGCACAGCAGACCCTGATCGCCGCGGGTGAGGCCAGCGAGCACCGCACACTGATCATCATCCTGTTCTCGGTGTTCGTCCTCGCGACCCTCGTCATCACCGTCTGGGCCGGCCGCCAGACCAAGGACGCCGCCGACTTCTACGCCGGCGGCCGCCAGTTCACCGGCTTCCAGAACGGCCTCGCGGTCTCCGGCGACTACATGTCCGCCGCGTCCTTCCTCGGCATCGCGGGCGCCATCGCCCTCTTCGGCTACGACGGCTTCCTGTACTCCATCGGCTTCCTGGTCGCCTGGCTGGTCGCCCTGCTCCTGGTCGCCGAGCCGCTGCGCAACTCCGGCCGCTACACGATGGGCGACGTCCTGGCCTACCGGATGCGCCAGCGACCCGTCCGCACGGCGGCCGGCACCTCCACCATCGTCGTGTCGATCTTCTACCTGCTGGCGCAGATGGCGGGCGCGGGCGTCCTGGTCTCGCTGCTGCTGGGCATCACCAGCGACAGCGGCAAGATCGGCATCGTCGCTCTGGTCGGCGTGCTGATGATCGTCTACGTGACCATCGGCGGCATGAAGGGCACCACCTGGGTCCAGATGGTCAAGGCGGTCCTGCTCATCGCCGGCGCCCTCCTGCTGACCTTCCTGGTCCTGCTGAAGTTCGACTTCAACCTCTCCGACCTGCTGGGCTCGGCCGCCGACAACAGCGGCAAGGGCGCGGCCTTCCTGGAGCCCGGTCTGAAGTACGGCGCCACCGGCACCACCAAACTGGACTTCATCTCCCTCGGCATCGCCCTGGTCCTGGGCACCGCGGGCCTGCCGCACATCCTGATCCGCTTCTACACCGTGCCCACCGCCAAGGCGGCCCGTAAGTCGGTCCTCTGGGCCATCGGCCTGATCGGCGCCTTCTACCTGATGACCCTCGCCCTCGGCTTCGGCGCCGCCGCGCTGATCAAACCGGACGAGATCACCGCCTCCAACAAGGCAGGCAACACCGCGGCGCCCCTGCTCGCCCTCCATCTCGGCGGCGTCGACTCCAACTGGGGCGCCATCCTGCTGGCCACCATCTCGGCCGTCGCCTTCGCCACCATCCTCGCGGTGGTCGCCGGCCTCACCCTCGCCTCCTCCTCGTCCTTCGCCCACGACATCTACGCCAACGTCATCAAGAAGGGCACCGCCACCGAGAAGCAGGAGATCAACGCGGCCCGCTACGCCACCGTCGGCATCGGGGCCGTCTCCATCCTCCTGGGCGCCCTCGCCCGCGACCTGAACGTCGCCGGCCTGGTCGCCCTCGCCTTCGCGGTCGCCGCCTCCGCCAACCTTCCGACGATTCTCTACAGCCTCTTCTGGAAGCGGTTCACCACCGCCGGAGCCCTGTGGTCGATCTACGGCGGCCTGGTCACCGCGGTCGGCCTGGTGCTGTTCTCACCGGTCGTCTCGGGCAAGCCCACCTCGATGTTCCCGGACGTCGACTTCCACTGGTTCCCGCTGGAGAACCCCGGCATCATCTCGATCCCGGTCGGCTTCCTGCTGGGCGTCGTGGGCACCCTGCTGTCGAAGGAGGAGCCCGACAAGGCCAAGTACGCCGAACTGGAGGTCCGCTCCCTCACCGGCACCGGAGCCCACTGAGCAACCGCTGACCACGCCCCCTCCACGCGGCCGCGTCGTAGATCCCTACGACGCGGCCGCGCCCTGCCGCACGGGATCTCGTGGGATCGGGGGCCCTGTCTCTGTCACCGGTGTCACGTAGGCTCTCGAGTGACGGAGAAGAACACGCGATCGTTACGAGGGAGGGGGCCCACGTGCTCATCGACACCTACGGCCGAGTGGCCACCGACCTGAGGGTCTCGCTGACCGACCGGTGCAACCTGCGCTGCACCTACTGCATGCCCGAGGAGGGCCTGCAGTGGCTGGGCAAGCCCGACCTCCTCACGGACGACGAGATCGTCCGGCTGATCGGCATAGCGGTCTCCACGCTCGGTGTCGAGGAGGTCCGCTTCACGGGTGGCGAGCCCCTGCTGCGCCCCGGCCTGGTCGGCATCGTCGAGCGGGTCGCGGCCCTGACCCCCCGACCCCAGATGTCCCTCACGACGAACGGCATCGGCCTGCGCCGCACCGCCACGGCCCTCAAGGCGGCGGGCCTGGACCGGGTCAACGTCTCCCTCGACACCCTGCGTCCGGACGTCTTCAAGACCCTCACCCGCCGGGACCGGCACAAGGACGTCCTCGAAGGCCTCGAAGCCGCCAGCGAGGCGGGATTGACCCCGGTGAAGGTGAACTCGGTCCTGATGCCGGACCTCAACGAGGACGAGGCCCCGGACCTCCTCGCCTGGGCCGTCGAGAACGACTACGAGCTGCGTTTCATCGAGCAGATGCCCCTGGACGCCCAGCACGGCTGGAAGCGCGAGGGCATGGTGACGGCCGGGGACATCCTGGCCTCCCTGCGCACCCGCTTCGACCTCACCGCCGAGGGCGAGGGCGAGCGCGGCTCGGCCCCGGCCGAACGCTGGCTGGTGGACGGCGGCCCGCACCGCGTGGGCGTCATCGCCTCCGTCACCCGCCCGTTCTGCGCCGCCTGCGACCGCACCCGCCTCACCGCCGACGGCCAGGTCCGCACCTGCCTCTTCGCCCGCGAGGAGACGGACCTGCGCGCGGCCCTGCGCTCCGGCGCCCCCGACGAGGAGATAGCCCGTATCTGGCGGCTGGCGACGTGGGGCAAGAAGGCGGGCGCGGGCCTGGACGACCCGTCGTTCGTCCAGCCGGACCGCCCGATGTCCGCGATCGGCGGCTAGGTGTATCGACCCGCGGGGTTGTCCACGCGGGTGATGGGTGGCCGGCCGCCGGGCGGGTCGGCGTCGGCGATCGGCGGTCAGGAAGCTTCCGGGGATTCCCACTCGGCCAGCAGGACGACGTCCTTGAGGAAGCCCCGGACCCCGAGGAACTGCGACAGATGCTCCCGGTGCTCCTCGCACGCGAGCCACGTCTTGCGCCGCTCCGGCGTATGGATCTTCGGGTTGTTCCACGCCAGTACCCAGACCGCGTCGAAACGGCAGCCCTTGGCAGAACAGATGGGGGTCTCGTCACTCACAGAGTTGTCTCACCACACGCACACAAAGGCGACGCCGAGCAGCCACGGGGGGAGCTGCCCGGCGTCGGTCCGTCGCTCCGACGGGGGATGCGGAGCGCGTACGAAGTATGTCACGGCCAGCCGCTCCCACGGCACTGGAACAACATGATTGATCTGAGCTTTTCCTGAGCTTCGCGCACAGTTGGTTCAGGGCCGGCTCATGGCTGCCGCTCAGCCGGATCGGGTGCCGATTCCCTCCGCGGGGATTCCGCGAAGCCCTCCTCTTTCGGGTCGGGGCCCGCCGTATCAGCCTCCCGGGGCAGCGGAGCGATCATGGTTCGCACAGGCGCGCTCAGGAAGGTGGAGGGGAGCGAAGGCACGTTCTCACGCCCCGCGTTGGCGATCACCACCGAGATGTAGGGGAGCACCACCCCCAGGACCAACGCCACGACAGCCACGTGCCGTTCCACGTTCCACAGCGTCGCCGCGAGGATCACCGACACCGTGCGGATCGACATCGAGATGATGTACCGACGCTGCCGACCCCGCACGTCCTCCTGGAGTCCCTGACGCGCACCGGTGATCCGGAAAACCTGAACGTTCCCGCCGCCACCCTGCTTCCGCATCACATTCCACCGTCCGCCCGCATCGACCCCGCCTCGGCCCCTGTCCGGCCCGCACCCGATCGGGGAGCCGCGCCCGGACGACGTCCACGTTACGCCGCGACTGCGCCGCCTTCGAGAGCGGGTCGCCTCCCGTCCGGGCGAACGCTCTGCGTCGTCCCGCGTACGGCCGTACCCGACATGCGCCGTACGGCGAGCCGATCGAGACTTAGGGGCAATGCTCACGTAGAGCCGTACGAGGAGGCAGCCATGGGCTGGTTGTGGGCGATCATCGTGGGATTCGTGCTGGGCCTGATCGCGAAGGCGATCATTCCGGGAAAGCAGCACAGCCCGCTCTGGCTGACCACCATTTTCGGCATGCTGGGCGCGATCGTGGGCAACTCGATCGCCCGTGCGGCGGGGGTCGAGTCGACTTCCGGAATCGACTGGAGCCGCCACGCGTTCCAGCTGATCGCCGCGATCGTCATCGTCGCCCTGGGCGACATGCTCTACATGGCGACGCTGGGCAAGCACAAGCAAAGGACCTGACGGGCGCGCCCCACAGGGGCGCGGGGAACTGCGCGACAGGCCACGACGAATGCCGCGGTCGCAGAACCCGCACCCCTACGGCGCACCCCTCACGGCGCACCCCCTACGTACAACCCGCAGAGCGTGAGCGCACCGCTCAGACGTCGGTGACCTCGACGGCGGCCAGGTTCTTCTTCCCCCGCCGCAGCACCAGCCACCGCCCGTGGATGAGCTCTTCCTTCGCCGGGACGGCGTCCTCGGCGGTGACCTTGACGTTGTTCACGTAGGCCCCGCCCTCCTTCACGGTCCGCCGCGCGGCGGACTTGCTGGCCACCAGGCCGACCTCGGCGAAGAGGTCCACGACCGGACCGAGCTCGGCGACCTGGATGTGCGGCACCTCGGAGAGGGCCGCGGCGAGCGTCCGGTCGTCGAGGTCACCGAGTTCGCCCTGGCCGAAGAGGGCCCTGGACGCGGCGACCACGGCGGCCGTCTGGTCGGCACCGTGCACCAGCGTCGTCAGCTCCTCGGCCAGCGCGCGCTGAGCGGCCCGGGCCTGCGGACGCTCCTCGGTCTGCTGCTCCAGCTCCTCGATCTCCGCATGGGACCTGAAGCTGAAGATGCGCAGGAACTTCGAGACGTCCCGGTCGTCCGCGTTCAGCCAGAACTGGTAGAAGGCGTACGGCGTGGTCATCTCGGGGTCGAGCCAGACCGTGCCGGACTCCGTCTTGCCGAACTTGGTGCCGTCGGCCTTGGTGATGAGCGGAGTGGCCAGCGCGTGCACCACGGCCTCGGGCTCCACCTTGTGGATCAGGTCGGTGCCCGAGGTCAGGTTGCCCCACTGGTCGCTGCCGCCGGTCTGGAGCGTGCAGCCGTGGCGCCGGTACAGCTCCAGGAAGTCCATGCCCTGGAGGATCTGGTAGCTGAACTCGGTGTAGCCGATGCCCGCGTCGGAGTTGAGCCGCCGCGAGACGGCCTCCTTGGCGATCATCTTGTTGACGCGGAAGTGCTTGCCGACGTCCCGCAGGAACTCGATGGCCGACAGCCCCTGCGTCCAGTCCAGGTTGTTGACCATGACCGCCGCGTTCGGGCCCTCGAAGTCGAGCAGCGGCGCGATCTGCGCACGCAGCCGCTCGACCCACTGGGCGACGACCTCGGGCGCGTTCAGCGTCCGCTCCGCGGTGGGCTTCGGGTCGCCGATAAGACCGGTGGCGCCCCCGACCAGGCCCAGCGGACGGTTGCCCGCCTGCTGGATCCGGCGCATCGTCAGGATCTGCACGAGGTTGCCGAGGTGCAGGCTGGGCGCGGTCGGGTCGAAGCCGCAATAGAACGTGACGGGACCGTCCGCGAACGCCTTGCGCAATGCGTCCTCGTCAGTGGAGAGGGCGATCAGCCCGCGCCACTTCAGTTCGTCGACGATGTCCGTCACGGTTCTCGTATCTCCTTGATGATCTTCAGACGGTCCGCGGACCGTCTTCGGGCGGTCGAGCGACCACCGGCTACGAGGTTATACGCCCTGACTGACAGAGCTCATATTGAAGTCCGGCACCCTCAGCGCAGGCATCGCAGCCCTAGTGAACCAGTCGCTCCACTCCCGGGGCAGCGTCTTTTCGGTGCGTCCCGCCTCCGTCGCCCGCCCCAGCAGGCCGACCGGCGACTCGTTGAACCGGAAGTTGTTCACCTCGCCGACGACCTCACCGTCCTCGACCAGGTAGACGCCGTCGCGGGTCAGGCCGGTGAGGAGCAGGGTCGCCGGGTCGACCTCGCGGATGTACCACAGGCAGGTCAGCAGCAGCCCGCGTCCGGTGCTCGCGACCATCTCCTCCAGGGAACGGTCCTCGCCGCCGTCCAGGATCAGGTTGTCGGGCCCGGGCGAGGCCGGCAGGCCGGTCAGGGCCGCGCTGTGCCGGGTGGTCGTCAGGTGCTTCAGCTCGCCCGCCCCGACCCACTCGGTGGGCCGCACGGGCAGACCGTTGTCGAAGACCGACTGGTCACCGCCGGAGGAGTGCGCGATGACGAACGGCGCCGACTCCAGGCCCGGCTCGTTCGGGTCGCTGCGCAGGGTCAGCGGCAGGTCGGACAGCTTCTCGCCGAGCCGGGTGCCGCCGCCGGGCTTGGAGAACACCGTCCGGCCCTCGGTCGCGTCCCGGCCGGACGCCGACCACAGCTGGTAGATCATCAGGTCGGCCACGGCGGTCGGCGGCAGCAGCGTCTCGTACCGCCCGGCGGGCAGCTCGATCCGCCGCTCCGCCCAGCCCAGCCTTACGGCCAGCTCGGCGTCGAGCGCCGCCGGATCGACGTCCTTGAAGTCCCGGGTCGAGCGCCCGGCCCACGCCGAGCGCGTCCGGTCCGGGGACTTGGCGTTGAGCTCCAGCGTCCCGTTGGGCTGGTCGTGCCGCAGCCGCAGTCCGGTCGACGTGCCCAGGTACGTCGAGACGAGCTCGTGGTTGGCGAAGCCGTACAGCTCGCGACCGCCCGCACGCGCGCGTGCGAACGCCTCGCCCAGCGCGGGCGCGAAGTCCGCGAACACCGCCGACGAGGTCTCCGCGGGCCCGTCGGTGAACTCGGGGGACCGGTCCACGCCCCTGACCAGTGGCTGCGCGTCCTCCGCGGGGCCCGCACCACGCGCGGCCGCCTCGGCGGCCCGCACGAGGGACTCCAGCTCGTCCGCGGTGACGGCGGCCCGCGAGACGACACCGGAGGCGGTGCCCTCCTTGCCGTCGACCGTGGCGATCACGGTGAGTGTGCGCCCGCGCGTGACGCCGTTGGTCGTGAGCGCGTTGCCGGCCCAGCGCAGGTTCGCCGTCGACTGCTCGTCGGCGATGACGACACAGCCGTCCGCCCGCGACAGCTCGAGGGCGCGCTCGACGATCTCGTGCGGCTGCTGCGCCTTCTTGGTGCCCGCGCTCATCGACCGGCCTCCTGCGTGGTGTTGAGGATGTTTACTCCCTTGAAGAGGGCCGACGGGCAGCCGTGCGACACCGCCGCCACCTGGCCCGGCTGGGCCTTGCCGCAGTTGAAGGCGCCGCCCAGGACGTACGTCTGCGGACCGCCCACCGCCGCCATCGAACCCCAGAAGTCGGTGGTCGTCGCCTGGTAGGCGACGTCCCGCAGCTGGCCGGTGATCCGCCCGTTCTCGATCCGGAAGAACCGCTGGCCGGTGAACTGGAAGTTGTAGCGCTGCATGTCGATGGACCAGGACCGGTCGCCGACGACGTAGATGCCCCGGTCGACGCTGCCGATGAGACCCTCCGTCGACATACCGGCCGGGTCCGGCCGCAGCGACACGTTGGCCATGCGCTGCACCGGCACATGGCCGGGGGAGTCGGCGAAGGCGCAGCCGTTGGACCGCTCGAAGCCGGTCAGCTTCGCGATCCGCCGGTCCAGCTGGTAGCCGACGAGCGTGCCGTCCTTCACGAGGTCCCAGGACTGGCCCTCGACGCCCTCGTCGTCGTAGCCGACGGTCGCCAGGCCGTGCTCCGCGGTGCGGTCACCCGTGACGTTCATCAGGTCCGAGCCGTAGCGCAGCTTGCCGAGCTGGTCGAAGGTGGCGAAGGAGGTGCCCGCGTAGGCGGCCTCGTAGCCGAGGGCCCGGTCCAGCTCGGTGGCGTGCCCGATCGACTCGTGGATGGTCAGCCACAGGTTCGACGGGTCGACGACCAGGTCGTACAGCCCCGGCTCGACGCTCGGCGCCCGCATCTTCTCGGCGAGCAGTTCCGGGATCCGGTCGAGCTCCTCGTCCCAGTCCCAGCCGGTTCCCGTGAGGTACTCCCAGCCGCGTCCGGCGGGCGGCGCGATCGTGCGCATCGAGTCGAACTCACCGCTCGACTCGTCGACGGAGACCGCGTTCAGCGCGGGGTGCAGCCGCACCCGCTGCTGGGTGGTGACCGTCCCGGCGGTGTCGGCGTAGAACTTGTTCTCGTGGACGGTGAGCAGCGAGGCGTCCACGTGATTGATCCCGTTCGCCGCCAGCAGCCGCGCGCTCCAGTCCGCGAGCAGCGCCGCCTTCTCCTCGTCGGGGACGGTGAACGGATCGATCTCGTAGGACGAGATCCACGTCTTGTCCGCGTGCACCGGCTCGTGGGCGAGCTCGACCCGCTCGTCCGAGCCGGCGGCCTTGATCACCTGCGCGGAGAGCTTGGCCATCGCCACGGCCTGCGAGGCGACCCGCGCGGCCGCGTCCATCGTCAGATCCACGCCGGACGCGAAACCCCACGTACCGCCGTGCACCACCCGCACCGCGTACCCGAGGTCGGTCGTGTCGGACGACCCTGCGGGCTTGGCGTCCCGCAGCCGCCAGGACGCGCTGCGCACCCGCTCGAACCGGAAGTCCGCGTGCTCCGCCCCGAGCGCACGCGCGCGTGCGAGAGCGGCGTCGGCGAGGGCGCGTAGGGGTAGGGCCGTGAAACTTTCATCGATGCTATGGGGCACCTACGTCTCTCCCTGGTGTCGTCCGGTGTGAAGGCCTCGATCATGTCGCGCCCGGCGCCTCCCGGACCACACCTTTCCGCCCCGCTTCCGCAAACTTTCTGTAGGGACCCGACAGCCAGTCCGGTGAGCCACTGTCGGTGCCCGAATGTCCGTAGCCCGAAGCGGACCGATAGGTTTCGAGGGAAGCCACCTGCCGTCCAGTGTTCGGGCGGGTGCGTCAGACGCCTATCGAAAGGGTGATCCGTTGAGCCGCTCGGTTCTCGTCACCGGAGGAAACCGGGGCATCGGCCTCGCCATCGCCCGCGCGTTCGCCGACGCCGGAGACAAGGTCGCGATCACGTACCGCTCGGGCGAGCCACCGGCCGCCCTGACGGAACTCGGCTGCCTGGCGGTCAAGTGCGACATCACCGATTCCGAGCAGGTGGAGCAGGCCTACAAGGAGATCGAGGCCGAGCACGGCCCGGTGGAGGTCCTGATCGCCAACGCCGGCATCACCAAGGACCAGCTCCTGATGCGCATGTCCGAGGAGGACTTCACCTCGGTCGTCGACACCAACCTCACCGGCGCCTTCCGCGTGGTCAAGCGCGCCAACCGCGGCATGCTGCGCGCCAAGAAGGGCCGCGTCGTCCTGATCTCGTCGGTCGTGGGGCTCTACGGCTCGCCCGGGCAGGCGAACTACGCCGCCTCCAAGGCAGCCCTGGTCGGCTTCGCGCGCTCCCTCGCCCGTGAGCTGGGATCGCGCAGCATCACCTTCAACGTCGTCGCGCCCGGCTTCGTCGACACCGACATGACCAAGGTGCTCACCGACGAGCAGCGCGCGGGCATCGTCTCGCAGGTCCCGCTCGGCCGGTACGCGCAGCCGGAGGAGATCGCCGCGACGGTGCGGTTCCTCGCCTCGGACGACGCCTCGTACATCACTGGAGCCGTCATCCCTGTTGACGGCGGACTGGGAATGGGTCACTGATCACCATGAGCGGAATCCTCGAGGGCAAGCGCGTCCTGATCACCGGTGTGCTGATGGAGTCCTCCATCGCCTTCCACACCGCCAAGCTGGCCCAGGAGCAGGGTGCCGAGATCATCCTGACCGCGTTCCCGCGGCCCACGCTGACCGAGCGCATCGCCAGGAAGCTGCCGAAGCCCACGAAGGTCATCGAACTCGACGTGACGAACGACGAGCACCTCGGCCGGCTGGCCGACATCGTCGGCGAGGAGCTCGGCGGCCTCGACGGCGTCGTGCACTCCATCGGCTTCGCGCCGCAGGACGCCCTCGGCGGCAACTTCCTCAACACGCCCTTCGAGTCGGTCGCCACGGCCATGCACGTCTCGGCGTTCTCCCTGAAGTCGCTGACCATGGCGTGCCTGCCGCTGATGCAGAACGGCGGCTCGGTCGTCGGCCTCACCTTCGACGCGTCGTTCGCCTGGCCGCAGTACGACTGGATGGGTCCGGCCAAGGCCGCCCTGGAGGCCACCAGCCGTTACATGGCGCGCGACCTGGGCAAGCAGAACATCCGCTGCAACCTGGTCGCGGCGGGCCCGATCGGCTCGATGGCGGCCAAGTCCATCCCGGGCTTCGCCGAGCTGGCCGCGGTGTGGGACGAACGTTCCCCGCTGGAGTGGGACCTCAAGGACCCCGAGCCGGCCGGTCGGGGTGTCGTCGCCCTGCTGAGCGACTGGTTCCCGAAGACCACGGGCGAGATCGTGCACGTGGACGGTGGCCTGCACGCCATCGGCGCCTGATCCCCGACCCGCTGTGACGCCCCGTTCTCCCGCCTGTGCGCGGGGAGCGGGGCGTCACCCGTTCGGCTCACCCGGCCAGGCGGGGGAGTGCCCCGGCAAGGCACTCTGAAGTGCGGGTTCCTTACCGCGCTTTCCTCCCCAGCACGGCCGAGGAGGTCCCCTTGTGCGCCTGTCTCGCAGCCTGGCCCCAGTGACCGTCGCCGTCTGTCTCGTCCTGTCGCTGCCGTACGACGCGCTGCCGCACGCGCGCGTGGCGGCCCGCCGGGCCACCGCCGCACCCCAGGAGCCGTTCGGCGCGGAGTGCCGCACCGATGTCCGCGGCTCGCGCGTCGTCGCCCACTGCCACAACCCCTACGCCGACACCGACCGCGTACGCCTGCACATCGAGTGCGACCGCTGGTGGGACCTCGACACCGACGGCACTCCCGTCGACGTGGGTCCCGCCCGGACCGTGCGGCTCACCGGCCGCTGCTGGAAGGAGGTCCGCTCGGCGTGGATCAGCCACCAGAAGCGGTGAACCGTCCGGGCCGGCACAGCAACGGATAGCCGGCGGCCTCGACGGCGGCGGCCTCCGCGTCGCCCGCGCGGATCGCGTCCACCAGCCGTGTGTGGTCCATGTACGTCTCCGGCGTCAGCTCGTCGCCGACGTCCTCGCGCAGCCAGTCCCGCAGCACCTCGCCGAGGTCGGCGTACATCGCCGTCATGACGTCGTTGTGGGAGGCCGCCACCACCGCCAGGTGGAAGGTCGCGTCCGCCGTCACGAACGCCTCGGCGTCGCCCGACCCCCATGCCTCCTCACGCCGCAGGAGGAGCGCTTCCAGCTGCTTGAGGTCCTTCTCCGTGCGCCGTCCGGCAGCCAGCTTCGCCGCGCTCGACTCCAGCGTGGAGCGCAGCTCGGCGATGTGCCCCGGGTCGGCATCGGCGAAACGGCGGTGCATCACACCCGCCAGCTCGCTGGTCGCCACGACGTACGTGCCCGAGCCCTGCCGGATGTCCAGCAGCCCGTTGTGCGCGAGCGCGCGGACGGCCTCGCGGACCGTGTTGCGGGCTACGCCCAGCTGCTCGACCAGCTCGGGTTCCGTGGGGATGCGCGCGCCGACCGGCCACTCGCCCGAGGTGATCTGGGTGCGCAACGCGGCGATGACCTGCTCGGACAGCGCCGAGCGGCGGGGATGGCTCAGTGGCATGGCACACCTTCGCACGGGCGGGGCGTCCGAGGGGCACCCGGGCATGGACAACCAATCATCCCATGATTCTATGATGGGCGGCATGGCGAGCGAGCAGACCCGGACGACGACATTCCCGCCCCCGCGCCCTTCGGCCGAGGGCGCGCCGCCGCGCACGGCCACGCGCGCGTGGAACCGGAGCACACGGCTGCTCGTCGTCGGCATCGTGCTGGCCGCCCTCAACCTCCGGCCCGCCATCACGAGCCTCGGCGCCCTCCTCGAAGAGGTCCGCGGCGGGCTCGGCATGAGCGGCAGCGTGGCCGGGCTCCTCACCTCCGTACCCCCGCTCTGCTTCGCCGTCTTCGGCGTCACTGCACCCCGTCTGGCCCGTCGCTTCGGGCCGGGCGCGGTGGTGTGCGCCGGCATGGCCGCCATCACGGCGGGACTCCTGCTGCGCCCCTACATGGGAGGCACGGCCGGGTTCCTCGCCGCCAGTGCTCTCGCCCTCATGGGCATCGCCGTCAGCAACGTCCTGATGCCGGTCATCGTCAAGCGCCACTTCCCCGACCGGGTCGGCTCCATGACCGGCCTGTACTCGATGGCCCTCGCCCTCGGCACCTCCACCGCCGCCGCGATCACCGTGCCCATTACCGGGGCGCTGGGCGGCAGTTGGCGGACCGGGCTCGCGCTGTGGGCGGGCCTGGCGGCGGCGGCCGTCCTGCCGTGGCTGCCGCTCGCGCGCGACCGCGGGACGACACCGGGCGGCGGCGCGGACACGGCGGGGGAACAGCCGAAGCGGGATCCGCGGGCCGCCCCGCCATCCCCCGCGCGCGTACAGCAGGCCCTCCCGGCCGCCCGGCGGGGCGACGAGCACTCCCCGCAAGGCGGCGAGCACATACCGCAGGCCCACGCGGGCATACCCCGGCCTCACGCGCGCGTGCCGGGGCCGTCGGCCGCCCCGCTGCGTATCACCCGCAGCCGCACCGCCTGGGCGCTCGCCGTCTTCTTCGGCCTCCAGGCCACCGCCGCGTACATCACCATGGGCTGGATGCCGCAGATCTTCCGGGACGCCGGCGTGCCCGCGAGCACGGCCGGACTGCTCCTCGCCGTGACGATGGCGATGGGCGTGCCCCTGGCCTTCGTCATCCCGCGCGTCGCCACCCGGCTGCCGCACCAGGGCCCGATCGTGCTCGCGCTCGGCGGCTGCGGCCTCGTCGGATACGCCGGCCTGTACCTCGCGCCGGCCGGCGGGGCCTGGGCCTGGGCCCTGCTGCTCGGCATCGCCAACTGCGCCTTCCCGCTGGCCCTCACGATGGTCGGGATGCGCGCCAGGACCGGCCCGGGGGTGGCCCAGCTGTCGGCGTTCGCGCAGAGCACCGGCTACCTGATCTCCATCCCCGGCCCGCTGCTGGTGGGGGTGCTCTACCAGCACAGCGGCGGCTGGGGCCTGCCCCTCGCGCTCATGGCGGCCCTGATGGTCCCGCAGACGGTCGTGGGCGTCCTGGCCGGCCGTGACCGCACGGTCGAGGAGGAAGCCGCCCGCTGACCCCGGGAGGACCGCAGCGGGCGCGAGGTGCGAGACTTGCCGTATGCCAGTGCTCGATCCGAACCCGCGCAACGGCCAGAAGAAGATGCTGCTCGTCTTCGGCTCGTTTCTCGCCATCTTCGTCGTCATCGCCGTCATCGCGACCATCGCCTCGCCCTGACGGCCCGGCCGTGACGACCCTGCCGCGACCCCGTCCCGGGGCCGGGGGTGGGGTTAACCCCCCGTCCCCTAGGGGGTGAGGGTCAGGGTCAAGTGGGTGGACCTCCGGATGGGTTGGAGGCCGCCGACTACGTAACTTCGAGGGGTGACCGCGAGACGCGGATCGCCTGCCAAGGTCCACGGACCACTCGAAGACAGCGGAGGCACCCATGCCGGCCCCCACGCACACCCGGCCCCACCCGGCCACCTCGGGCGGCGCCGACTCCCGGCTGCCCTGGTGGGCCCTCGCCCTGCCGACGCTCGCCTTCATCATCCTGCTCGTGCTGATACTGAACCCCGCCGACGCCCACGCGGCCACCGGCGACCCGGCGATCACCCATCTCGTCGAGCGCGTGCACCAGCTGGTCACACGCTAGGACGGTGCTCAGGACCGCTGGTGAAGCCGCGTGTCAACTCCCTGCGCCCCATGGCCTGTTTCATGCGAAGCTGGGACTCATGAGCGTCGCAGAACAGCGCAGGATCGTCCTCTTCCGCCATGCGAAAGCCGACTGGCCGCCGGTGACCGACCATGAGCGTCCCCTCGCTGAGCGGGGCCGTAAGGACGCCGCCGTCGCCGGACGCAGACTGGCCGACACCGGCATCCACATCGACCTGGCCCTCTGCTCCACCGCGACCCGTACCCGTGAGACATGGAAGCTCGCCGTCCAGGAGTTTCCGCAGCGGCCGAAAACCGTCTACGAGGAGCGGATCTACGAGGCCTCGCCCGGTGAGCTGATCGCCCTGCTCAACGAAACCCCCGACGACGTGCGTGACGTCGTCCTGATCGGCCACAACCCGGGCATCCAGGGGCTCGCCGACATCCTGTCCGGCCAGGCCGACGGCGACGCGGGCGAGCGGATGGAGCGCCGTGGGTTCCCGGCAGCGGCCTTCGCGGTCGTCTCCTTCGACGGCTCCTGGAAGTCCCTGGAACCGGGCGCCGCCACGCTGCGCGAGTACTGGGCGCCCGCCGAGTAACCCACCCCGTCACGTGAGGGGGCCCGGCACCGCGGCGGTGCCGGGCCCTGCCCATTGCGTCCGTGAGTCCGTGCGTCTGCGTATCCGCGTACGCCGTAGGCCCGCGTGTGCCGGTACGGCCGCGTGTCGGCGCGTGCCCGGGCGCCCAGGTGTCCGGGCACGTGCCGACACGACCGCGCAGCGCTGTTGCTCGTCTACGACCGGGCGGGGCTACTGCTCGTCGTGCGTCTCGGCGGCCTCTACCTCTTCGCGGGTGATGCCGAGCAGATACAGAACCGTGTCCAGGAACGGCACGTTCACCGCCGTGTGCGCCGCCTCGCGCACCACCGGCTTGGCGTTGAAGGCGACGCCGAGACCGGCCGCGTTCAGCATGTCGAGGTCATTGGCGCCGTCGCCGATCGCCACGGTCTGCGAGAGCGGCACACCCGCCTCCGCGGCGAACCGGCGCAGCAGCCGCGCCTTGCCCGCCCGGTCCACGATCTCGCCGGTGACCCTGCCGGTCAGCCTGCCGTCGACGATCTCCAGGGTGTTCGCCTGGGCGAAGTCCAGCCCGAGCCGTTCCTGAAGATCGTCGGTGACCTGGGTGAAGCCGCCGGAGACGACCCCCACCTGGTACCCGAGCCGCTTCAGCGTCCGGATCAGTGTGCGGGCACCCGGCGTCAGCCGCACCTCGGCGCGCACCTTGTCCACGACCGAGACGTCCAGCCCCGCCAGCAGCGCCACCCGCGCGTGCAGCGACTGCTCGAAGTCGAGCTCACCGCGCATCGCCGCCGCCGTCACCGAGGCGACCTCGTCCTCGCAGCCGGCGTGCGCGGCGAAGAGCTCGATCACCTCGTCCTGGATCAGGGTGGAGTCGACGTCCATGACCACGAGCCGCTGGGCCCGCCGGTACAGGCCCGCGTCGACCACCGCGACGTCCACCCCCAGCGCCGCCGCGTCCGTGACCAGGGCGGTGCGCAGCGGCGCGGTCTCCACGCCGGAGACGGCGAACTCCACGGCCGTGACGGGGTACTTGGCGAGCCGGAAGATACGGTCGATGTTCCCGCCGGCCTTGGTGATCTTCGCGGCGACCGCCGCCGTGGCCTCCGCGGTGAGCGGATGCCCGAGCACGGTGACCAGCGACCGGCCGAGGCCGCGCGGCCGGTTGTCACCGATGCCGGAGATGATCTCGGCCTGCATCTTCTTCGACTCGGCCCAGCTGTGGACCGTCGACCGCAGCTCGCCCTCCAGACCGGCGGGCGGCTCGGTCACGAGCGCGCACAGCACCATCCGGCCTCGGGTGACGACCTGCTCGATGTCGACCACGTCGACGGAGAAGGCGGCGAGGGTGTCGAAGAGGCCGGCCGTGATGCCCGGCCTGTCCTTGCCGAAGATCTTGACAAGGAGCGTGGGGACGTCGGAGGACGAAGTCTGCGAAGCGCTCATGGTGTACCCACCGTATCCGGCACCCAGTGCCGCTCGCCGCCGAGGTCCGCCTGACGGACGGGTAACAGTGGATGTCAGCGAGGTGGCGCGCACCTGGACAGCCGACCGCGGGTGTCCCCGACCGCGCCCCTCACCGCGCCCCTCACCGTGACCCCCCGGGCCCCCTGGGCCCCCTCGGAGGGCGGGGAGGGGGCGGTGGGGGAGGAGGCGGCGGACCCTCCTCCGGCCCGGACCGCGTACGCTCACCGGGACGCGGGCCATCGGGCCGCCGCGGTGGGCGCGGAGGCGGCCCCGTCGGCCGGACCACGGTCGGTGCGCCGTAGACGTCGTCCGGTCCCGGCGGCCGCCCGCCGTCCGGCGGGACGCCGGGTGGCCCGCCCGGCACGGCCTCGTCCCGCCGGGAGCTCTCGTACGGCCTCGACGGTCCGGACCGGTCGCCGCGGGCCTCCGGCCGCGCGTCCTGCACCTCGCGTGCTCCCCGCCCCTCCCGCAACTCTTCCGGGACCCGCAGGTAGGGATTGGTCTCCGGATTCGGCGGCCGGTACGAGGGCGTCCCCGGCGCGTACGGCCCCGCCGGGTCACCCGGCTGCCCCGAAGGCCCTCGGCCCGCGCCGGGGCCGCCTGCCGCAGCACCCCCCACGTCATCCCGTGCCAGTGGCGCCGCCCGCCGCCCCGCGGCCCCCGTGGCGCATGCCAGCAGCGCACCGGCGGCTCCCGCCCCCGCGCCCCACAGGGCACCCAGCAGCAGCGCCGCGCCGAGGTGCCCGTGCAGCTCGATCCCGGCACCGAAGGCGTCGAACCCCAGCACGGACAACGAGGCGTCCACGGACACGCTCGTCAGCCAGGCGATCAACGGCAACGCCAAGCCCGTCGCCACCCCCAGCCGCACGGCGCAACGCCCCGCGAACCCGACCACACCGACCCCACGCCCGCCGGGCCCCCCGGAACCTGCTCCCGCCCCGAAGCCTGCCTCCGCCCCCGAGCGTGCTCCCGCCCCGAAGCCTGCCTCCGCCCCCGAGCGTGCTCCCGCCCCGAAGCCTGCCTCCGCCCCCGAGCGTGCTCCCGCCCCGAAGCCTGCCCCCGCCCCCGAACCGGCCCCCGCTCCCGAGCCCGGAAAGAACCCCCTCGACGTCGACCCCACCGGCGTCCGCACAGCCGCCAGCACCCCCGCCAGCAGCATCATCAGCGCCGCCGCCACGCCGAGCAGCCACACCCGTCCGTCCAGCTCGGCGAGGCGGCCCAGCGTCACCGACTGCTCGGTGCCGGCGCCCAGCAGATCGTCCAGCGGGTCCGGGAGAACGCTCGTCAGCACGCCCGTCGCCCGCCCGTCCCAGGGGACGAACAGGCCGATCGGGATGCCCAGCCAGACCCCGTTCGGCGCGCCGAGCAGCGCCGCTCCCGCGATCCGCTCGGGGTGGTCGTCGCCGATCGCCGCGTACGCGGCCGCGGCGAACCCGGCCGCCACGGCCACCAGCAGCACGGTCACCACGGCGGACGCCGCCGGCCGCACCGCGCGGTGCACCGCCTCCCAGCCGGGTGGCAGCGGAGTGCGGCGCGAGGCCAGCAGGGCGATCAGCAGGATGCCGAGCGACCAGCCGAGACCGCCGAGCAGCGTGGGCGCCGTGTCGACGGTGAAGCCGACCGCGGCCTTCGCGTCGACGAGGTCGCCGAGCCGGTCGGGCAGCAGCCCGCCGACGTCCCCGAGCCCGGGGATCTCCAGGCCGCCGCCGCCCCCGCCGCCCGCGCCGGGCAGGTCGTCAAGGCCCAGCGCGCCCCCGTCGAGCGTGATGACGTCGTGCCCCGCCCAGACCAGTCCGCCGAGCATCGCCACGTACAGCGCCACCACCGCGCCGACGCGGGCGAGGAGTTCGGCCGGGGCGATCACCGCTCCTGCCCCGCGCAGGGACCGCAGGAAGAACCACGACAGGAGCAGCGCACCGACCAGGCTCACCCCCAATGGCGTGATCTCGATGGCGGTGTTCGCCTCCGCGCCGGTGAGCCCGAAAGCGGACACGTCGCCCGACGGCGTCACCGAGCCCCCGGCGCCCAGGGCCACCACCGCGGCGGTCATCGGGCCCAACGAGCCGACGGAGTCCGCCTCCAGCAGGTGCAGCCCCAGCGCGGCCGTACCCGCCATTCCGATCAACGCCCAGCTCACCGCGGCGATCGCGGCGAGCGTCACGTCCGTCCACGGCACGCCCCCGCCGCGCGCCGCGCTCCCACTGCCTTCGACACCCGTACCGGCACTCATGCAGACCCCCCGATCCGCGGCGCGCGGCGGCGAAGATCGCCGCTTCCGTCCCCCTCGCGTGCTTTACCACTCTCCGGGCCGGTTTCAACCCCGTCAACGGGAACGGCCGATACGCTCGCGCACGCTCTTCACAAGGCCCGACTTTCGGTCAGGGGGCCGCTACTGAAATAGTTCCCCCCGATGTTCGACATCCCTAGACTCCCCGTTGATGGGGCTAACTCGGGGGACAACTCAGTGGGGCTGGAGTGCCGGAACTCGTACTGGAATTGAACGGACGCACCTGGACGCTCGATCCGTCCAGGCAATACACCCTCGGACGTGATCCGCAGGGAGACATCGTCCTCGACGACGCCAGGGTGTCCTGGCGTCACGCCACGGTCAGCTTCAACGGGCGCGGCTGGGTCGTCGAGGACCACGGGAGCACCAACGGCACGTTCGCGCAGGGGCAGCGGATCCACCAGCTGGACATCGGTCCCGGCACGGCTCTGCACCTGGGCAACGCGACCGACGGACCGCGCCTGAATCTTTCGGGAGCGCAGGCGCCCGCCGCGCAACCCCAACAGCAGCCGTACGCCGCGCAGGCCGCGAATCCGGGCTGGGCCCAGCAGGCCCCGCAGCCGCAGCCGCCGCAGGCCGGCTGGCAGCCGCCGCAGCAGGGCGCGCCGAACGTCCCGCAGCAACAGGGGCCGGGCGAGCCGTACGTGCAGAAGGTGCCCGGTGGAGGCGCGGGGGCGCCGCCGGTCTACGGAGACCGCAGCCCGACCACGTTCCACCAGTTCTCCCTCGGCCGCGTGATGCGCATCGGCCGTGCCCTGGAGAACGAGCTGGTCGTCTCCGACCTCCAGGTCTCGCGGCACCACGCCGAGTTCCACTCGACGCCCGACGGCCGTATGGAGATCCGCGACCTCGGCTCGCACAACGGCACCTACGTCAACGGCCAGCCGATTCCCAAGGGCGGCTCGGTCCAGCTGGGTCCCACCGACATCGTCGGCGTCGGCCACTCGACGTTCCGGATCGTGGGCGACCGGCTCGAGGAGTTCGTCGACACCGGTGAGGTCTCCTTCTCGGCCCGCCACCTGACCGTCACGGTCGACGGCGGCAAGCAGATCCTCAAGGACGTCTCCTTCGGTGTCCCGGAGAAGTCGCTGATCGCGGTCATCGGACCGTCCGGTTCCGGCAAGTCGACCCTGCTCAAGGCGCTCACCGGCTACCGGCCCGCCAACCAGGGTGACGTCCTCTACGACAACCGGAACCTCTACAAGCAGTTCGCCGAGCTGCGTCAGCGCATCGGTCTGGTCCCGCAGGACGACATCCTGCACAAGGAGCTGACCGTCAAGAGGGCTCTCAAGTACGCGGCCAAGCTCCGCTTCCCCGCCGACACCACGGGCGCCGAGCGCGACGCCCGCATCGACGAGGTGCTGCGCGAGCTCAAGCTGGACGTCCACAAAGAGAAGAAGATCACCTCCCTCTCCGGCGGTCAGCGCAAGCGCGTCTCGGTGGCCCTGGAGCTGCTCACCAAGCCGTCGCTGATCTTCCTGGACGAGCCGACCTCCGGCCTCGACCCGGGCATGGACCGCGATGTCATGCAGCTGCTGCGCGGCCTCGCCGACGACGGCCGTACGGTCCTGGTGGTCACGCACTCGGTGGCCGAACTCGCGATCTGCGACAAGCTGCTGGTGATGGCGCCGGGCGGTGCGGTCGCCTACTTCGGCCCGCCCGAGGAGGCGCTGAACTTCTTCGGCTACGACACCTGGGCCGATGTCTTCTCCGCCTTCGAGAACTACCGCGACTACGACTGGGCGGGCCGCTGGAGGGGCTCACAGCACTACCAGATGTACGCCGCGGACATCGACGCCATCGCGCCGCAGTCCGTACAGATGCCGCCGATGCAGGCGATGAAGCCGCCCAAGCCGCAGGGCTGGATGTCCCAGTTCGTCACGCTGGTGCGCCGCTATGCCTCGGTGATCGCCTCCGACAAGGGCTTCCTGGCCCTGACGGTGATCCTGCCGGCCGTCCTCGGCGCGGTGAGCCTGCTCATCGACTCCGGCAACAGCCTGCTGCCCAACCCGGTCAACCCGAAGACCGGCCGGATCATCCCCAACGGCACGGCCACCACCGTCCTGCTGATCCTCGCGGTCGGGGCCTGCTTCGCGGGCGCCGCCAACTCGGTCCGCGAGCTCATCAAGGAACGGGTCATCTACGAGCGGGAACGCGCCACCGGCCTGTCCCGCTCCGCGTACCTGATGTCCAAGGTGTTCGTGCTCGGCGTGGTCACCCTGCTCCAGGGACTGATGGTCGGCGTGATCGGCTTCGCGAGCCGTGAGATCCCGAAGGAGGGCCTGGTCCTCGGCACCGCCACCATGTTCGAGCTCTCGATCCCGATCATGGCGCTGGGCTTCACCTCGATGATGTTCGGCCTGGTCATCTCGTCGCTGGTGAAGACGGCCGAGAAGACCATGCCGCTGCTGGTCATGTTCGCGATCATCCAGGTCGTCTTCACCGGCTGCCTCTTCACCCTGAACGGCGCGGTCGGCGTCAACGAGTTCTCGTACCTGATGCCCTCGCGCTGGGCGGTCGCCGCCGCGGGCGCCACGCTGGACTTCAACAAGATCAGCCCGCCCAAGGACGGAGGCGAGACGGATCCGCTGTGGGAGCACACCGTCGGCGCCTGGGGCCTGGACATGGCCGCGCTGATCGTCCTCGGCGTGATCTGCGGCTTCTTCGTGGCCCGCTTCCTGCGCCGCCACGAGCCCGAGGTCATGCGCAAGTAGTCGCCGTCGTAGTACGCCGATGGGCGGCACCCCGTACCAGGGGTGCCGCCCATCGGCGTGCGGAGGTCGCTCAGTACGCGCTGTCGACGTTGTCGATCGTGCCGTACTTGTCGGCCGCGTAGTTCGCCGCGGCGGTGATGTTGGCGACCGGGTCGTAGATGTTCCAGGACGTCCCGGCGACGTGGTACGCGGCGAAGGTCGGCGGGATCACCTGGAGCAGGCCCTTGGACGGGATGCCGTTGATGGCGTTGATGTCCCAGTTGTTGATCGCCTTCGGGTTGCCCGAGGACTCCCGGATGATGTTGCGGTGCAGACCGCTGTAGGAGCCCGGGATGCCCTTGGACTTCATGATGGCCAGCGAGTGCTTGATCCAGCCGTCGAGGTTGTTGGCGTAGCTCTTGGTGGCGACCTTCTTGACCGCGACGCGCTTGGCGGACCGGCTCGCGGCCTCCTTGGCCTTGTGCGCGGCTGCGGCCTTCTTCGCGGCGGCCGCGGCTGCGGCCTTCTTCTTCGCGGCTGCGGCCTTCGCGGCGGCCTCGGCGGCCGCCTTCTTCTTGGCGGCGGCGGCCGCGGCGGCCTTCTTCTTCGCCTCGATGGCGTCGACCTTCACGCTCGTCGCGGCCAGCTGGTCGGTCACGTTGGCCTTGACGTCCTGCACCGGCGCGGAGCTGTAGGCGACCCGGGCCGAGGAGACGGCGTCCGTAGTGGTCGTCTGCGCGTCGGCCGGCACCACGGAGAAGGCGAGGGCGGCGGCACCGAGCGTGGCTGCACCGGCGATCGCGATCTTGTGAGTGTTCTTGGGCATGCGGAAGGACCTCTTCGAAATAGCGCGGAGGTCGCTCTCTTCGTCCGACGGCGGACAGCGGGTGCTTTCGGCACGAGCGCCGGGGGAGAACCCGTGGCGCTGAGCGACATGAGCCATTCTTAGCGGCCGCAAAAAGGCCAGGCAAAGGTGTGACGTACGATCCTCGATAGTGGATCAGGGAAGGGCAAATCGGGACAGATAGAACCATCTGTCCCGTTCACCGCGTCCCCTTTGATTCCTATTGCCCGTAGTACGTGATCCGCGCCCTATGTGCGGGCTCACACGGGTCCTGCCCCGTTCTCACTGATAGTTGCCCGAGCAATGCTCAGCGTCAGTGCTCCTCCGGCAGGAGGAGGTGCACGTCCCCGAACTCGTGCCACAGGTAGCGCCCGTCCAGCGCCTCGTCATAGCCACGGCCGATCGCGGCCCGTCCCGCCACCGCCTCCAGCATCAGCAGATGCGAGGCCTCCGGTTCGTGCAGCCCGGTCAGCAGCCCGTCCACCACCCGCACCCCACGCGCGGGCGTGACCACCAGATCCGTCCAACCCGCACGCGCGCGTACGACCCCGTTCGCCCCGGCCGCCGACTCCACGGCCCGCACGGCGGTCGTCCCCACCGCGATCACCCGTCCGCCCGCCCGACGCCCACGGGTGCTCCGCACGGCGTTGATCAGCCGCGCCGACGCCTCGGGCACCGCGAACCGCTCCGGATACGGCGGCTCGTGCGCCTCCGCCGAGGCGACCCCGGTGTGCAGCGTGATCGGCGCGAACTGCACCCCCCGGCTGACCAGCTCCGCCACCAGCCCCGCGGTGAAGGGCCGCGCCGCACTCGGCATCTCCGCACTGCCCGACCCGTCGGCCGACGGCAGCGCGAACACCGTCTGGTAGACGGACAGCGGCTGATCCCGCTCCGTATAGGAGTAGCGGATGGGCCGCCCGTACTCCCGCAGCAGCCCCGGCACCGCCCCGGCCGGAGACACCCGGGCCCACCACAACCGCCCGCTCCCCGGACTCAGCGGCTCCTCCAGCGCCAGCCGCACCTCCCCCGCCAGCCGCACCTCGGTCCCCACGGGCCCACCCGCACGCGCGCGTGTGGTGCCCTTGCCGTCCGGATCCCGCAGCTCGACCGCCCACCGCCCGTCATCACCGCGCGTGGAGAAGTGCGCCACCACGCGCGCGTGCCCGACCCGCCCGTCCACGGCCGCCGCCAGCGTCGGCGAGGTGTTCACCACGAGCAGGTCCCCGGCCCGCAGCAGCCCCGGCAGCTCCCGGAACGCGTGATGCGCCACCTCCGTCCCCCGCGACACCAGCAGCCGCACGTCGTCCCGGTCCCGTCCCGGCCCGCGTTGCTCGGCCGGCACCCGCGCCGACAGCTCCTCGGGCACCCGCTCCACGGCCAGCGTCATCGCCGTGCCTCCAGCAGCGACCGGGCCGCGTACCGCCCGCTCGCCGGGCGCGCGTCCAGCAGCCGAAGGAAGGCCGGCGCCACCCCGGCCGGATCCGGCCGCGGATCATGGTCGTCCGGTACGGCCGCCGCGTACAGGTCCGTGGCCATGTCCCCGGGGTCCACCGCCCACACCCGCAGCCCCGGCTCCTCCTCGGCGAACACCGCCGCGAGATGGTCCAGGGCCGCCTTGGACGCCCCGTAGCCGCCCCAGGTCTCGTACGCCTCGGCCGCCGCGTCGGAGCTGACGGTGATCACCGCGCCCGCCCGCCCCCCGCGCAGCAGCGGCAGCGCCTCCTGGACGAGCCCCAGCGCCGCCACGACGTTCACCTCCAGCGCTCGCCGCAGCCCGTCCAGGGGGAGCTCCGCCAGCCGTACCAGCGGCTCGGCGCCCAGCGCGCTCGCGTTGTTCACCACCAGGTCGCAGCCCCCGAGCCGCCGGGCGGCCGCCACCAGCCCGGCCCGGTGCGCCGCGTCCGTGACGTCCCCCGCACGGGCCTCGACCCGGGTCCCGCGCGACCCCACGGCCGCAGCCGTCTCCTTCAGCGGCTCCGCGGTCCTGGCGTCGAGCACCAGATCCCAGCCCCGCTCGGCCAGCGCCTCGGCCAACGCCCGCCCCAACCCCTTCGAGGCTCCCGTGATGATCGCTACCGGCATGACAACCGTCCCCTCGTCCGATCCGCCTCCGTTCGGCGGTGATCCCAACGTAGGAACGGGCGCCCGCCCCCGCCTCGGACGCGGGACGCAAGCCGCAGGGGCCCTTCGTCGTACGCCCGCGCACCCGGTTCCTGCGCACCGGGCCGCGCCACCGGGGACTTCGGACCTAGGTCTTCCGCCCCAGTCCGTGGCCGTCACAGGTCCGATCCGCTCTGTCACACCCCGCCGGTACCGTGAGGGCATGAGTCAAGGCCCCCGGTCCGGCCTCGCCGCGGTGAGCACCGCGCTGCTGGCCATGAGCAGGCACCTAGAGGTCCGTGACGTCCTCAAGACGATCGTCGCCTCCGCCCGCGAGCTGCTGGACGCGCAGTACGCCGCACTGGGCGTCCCCGACGACCACGGCGGCTTCGCCCAGTTCGTCGTCGACGGCGTCAGCGACAAGCAGTGGAAGGCCATCGGCCCGCTGCCCCGCCAGCACGGCATCCTGGCGGCGATGCTCCAGGAGGCCCGGCCCGAGCGCCTCGCCGACGTCCGCAAGGACCCGCGCTTCGAGGGCTGGCCGTCCGCCCACCCCGAGATGTCCGACTTCCTCGGCCTGCCCGTCCGGGACGGAGACGAGGTCCTGGGCGCCCTGTTCCTGGCGAACAAGAACTGCGCCAGGCCCCACGGCGGCTGCGGCTTCACCGAGGACGACGAGGAACTGCTCTCGATCCTCGCCCAGCACGCCGCGATAGCCCTCACCAATGCCCGCCTGTACGAGCGCAGCCGCGAACTGACGATCGCCGAGGAACGCTCCCGGCTGGCCCACGAACTGCACGACGCGGTCAGCCAGAAGCTGTTCTCCCTGCGCCTGACGGCCCAGGCCGCCGCCGCCCTCGTCGATCGCGACCCCGCGCGCGCGAAGGACGAACTGCAACAGGTCGCCGCGCTCGCCGCGGAGGCCGCCGACGAACTGCGCGCCGCCGTCGTCGAGTTGCGCCCCACCGCTCTCGACGAGGACGGCCTCGTGGCCACCCTCCGCACCCAGATCCAGGTCCTCGACCGCGCCCACACCGCGCGCGTGACCTTCACCAGCCACGGTGTCCGCGCACTTCCCGCCGCCCAGGAGGAGGCCCTGCTGCGGGTCGCCCAGGAGGCTCTGCACAACGCTCTGCGCCACTCCGGGGCGCAGAGCGTCGAGGTGACCCTCGGCAAACGCGGCCCGGACACGGTCCTGCGCGTCACGGACGACGGCGCCGGGTTCGACCCGACGACGGTCCGCAGGGCCGGCCGCCACCTCGGCCTGGTCTCGATGCGGGACCGGGCGAGTGGGGTCGGTGGCACGCTCACGGTGCAATCGGCGCCCGGCAAGGGCACCACGATCGAGATGGAGGCTCCCGGTGGCTGACGCAATCAAGGTGCTGCTCGTCGACGACCACCAGGTCGTCCGCCGGGGCCTGCGCACCTTCCTGGAGGTGCAGGACGACATCGAGGTCGTCGGCGAGGCCGCCGAAGGCGCCGAAGGGGTCGCCCTCGCCGAGGAGTTGAAGCCCCACGTGGTCCTGATGGACGTCAAGATGCCAGGCATGGACGGCGTCGAGGCCCTGCGCAGACTCCGTGAACTGGACAACCCCGCGCGCGTGCTGATCGTCACCAGCTTCACCGAACAGCGCACGGTGGTCCCGGCCCTGCGCGCGGGCGCCGCCGGATACGTGTACAAGGACGTGGACCCCGATGCCCTCGCCGGCGCCATCCGCTCCGTGCACGCCGGCCACATCCTGCTCCAGCCGGAGGTCGCCGTCGCACTCCTCTCCCAGGACGAGGGCAACTCGGGCCAGGGCAGAGGCGGCGCACTCACGGAACGGGAGCGCGAGGTGCTCGGCCTGATAGCGGACGGCCGTTCCAACCGCGAGATCGCCCGAGCCCTGGTGCTGTCCGAGAAGACCGTCAAGACGCACGTCTCGAACATCCTGATGAAGCTCGACCTGTCGGACCGCACCCAGGCCGCGCTGTGGGCCGTACGCCACGGCGCGACCCGCTGAAACACGCTCCGGCGCACCACCCGGAGCGTCGCGGGGCGCTCCGGCGGCGCCACGCGGAAGGTCGACTTCCGATCCGAGATTCATACCGTCGTGGGAATGTCCCCCGGATGGCGCATCCTTCGTGGCGCTCCGCCGTTCTCCAGTGCGTGCCGCGGCGACTGCCGCGGCGATCGCTAGGAGGGCTCAGAAGTGAAGAACCTGAAGAAGGCAGCGGCCGTGACGATGGTGGCCGGTGGCCTGATGGCCGCCGGTGCCGGCATGGCCTCCGCCGCCGACGGTGCCGCCGCCCTCGGCGAGGCCAAGGGCTCGCCGGGCGTCGTCTCGGGCAACCTCGTCCAGGCCCCGGTGCACGTCCCGGTCAACGTCGTCGGCAACAGCGTGAACGTCATCGGCGCGCTGAACCCCGCCTTCGGCAACCTGGGCCTCAACCACTGAGGTCCGGTTCGCACCCGCAGTGACCTCCGGCCTCCCCCGGCCCCCACCGGGGGAGGCCGGTCTGTTTGTCGCTCCAATGATCCGAACGAGGTGTCTTCCCGGCAGACGCCGCACCGTCACCGGGCACTGCCGCGTTGGGCAGCGCACGACCCGCGGCCGGGTCGGACACGCAACCCAGGAGGAACGCTTTCCATGAACATCGCCAAGAAGGCCGCTGTCGCCCTCACCGTCGCGGGTATCGCCGCGGGCGCCTCGGCCGGCGCCGCCGTCGCCGACGCGGGTGCCGAGGGCGCGGCCGTGAAGTCGCCGGGCGTCATCTCGGGCAACCTCGTCCAGGTGCCGCTGCACATCCCGATCAACCTCTGCGGCAACACGATCAACGGGGGCGGCCTGCTGAACCCGGCGTTCGGCAACACCTGCTTCAACGACTGAGTTCGTAGCCGCACCACAGAGGGGCCCACCCGTCACCGACGACGCGTGGGCTCTTCTGCATGCCGGGCCCTTTCCACGCCGGTCGGCACGATCGGCCCGTCCGGCGCTCGAGGACGCGGCCCTCTTCAGGGCCGACGGGGCTCCGGGGGCAAAGTCCCCGGGTGACGCCCACGCCGACGGACGCCACCGACGAAGCCACGCTCACCGCACCCCCCGCTCCCGCTCCTCCACAACGGAGTTGTACGCGGCGACCAGAGCCCGCCGAGCCGTCCGCTCCACAGGCCGCAACGCCTCCGCGCGCACCGCCATCTCCGCCGAGCTGACCGCACCGCCCGGCCCGTTCTGCTGAGCGAGGGCCACCAGCAGTCCCACCCGCTGTGCCAGTTCCAGCACCCGCACCGCCCGAGGCGGATACCCGGGCGCCAAGACCTCCCGCCCCTGCTCGGCCCGAGCCCGGTACGCGTCGATCGCCGCCTCCGCCACCGGCCCCGACCCCGCCAGGTCCAGCCGCGACAGCACCGCCGTGGCGTCCCGCAGCGCTTCCGCCAGCTCCCGCTCCGCCTCGCCCAGCGACGGCACATCGGCCGGCGGAGCCTCCCGCACCGGCAGGCAGTGCCACACGACCTCGACATGCGCATCACCGTCGGGCCCGGCCTCGTACACCTCTGGCACCAGCCCGTACCCGGCGCCGTGACAGACCACCGCTTCCTCCGCCTCCAGCGCCCGCTTGTTGAACTCCGGCGGTCCGCTGAGTCCCAACGGATGCCCCGGCGCGGGGAGCGCCACCCGCAGCCCGCTCACCCCGAGCACCCGCAGCCGCCCCCATGCGAGCGTGAGTCCGACGGGCGCCGCCTCGCCGGGCAACCCCTCCACCCGGTGCACGGCGTCCTCACCGACGACGGCGAGTACAGCGTCGTCCGGCGATACAAATCCGGCCAACAGGGCATTTCCCCAAGCGGCGAGGCGACCAGAGCGCGGTTCCGAGAGCATGGCCCCACCCTAAGGACCGGACCGATGGAACGGGCCGCCCGACCGGTGGCGTAGATTTTCCCGCAGAGGCCGCGCCCAGCCATGCGCGGCGGTCCGAGCCACAGGCGCCCGCGACAAGCGACCGGCCACACTGCAAGGGGAGACAACGCGCTCATGAGCGATGTTCTGGAGCTTCAGGACGTATCCGTGGTCCGTGAGGGCCGGGCTCTGGTGGACCAGGTCTCCTGGTCGGTCAAGGAGGGCGAGCGCTGGGTCATCCTCGGTCCCAACGGGGCCGGCAAGACGACCCTCCTGAACATCGCCTCCACCTACCTCTTCCCCAGCGCGGGCACCGTCTCCATCCTCGGCGAGACCCTCGGCAGGCCCGGCACGGACGTCTTCGAGCTGCGCCCGCGCGTCGGCATGGCCGGCATCGCCCTCGCGGACAAGCTCCCCAAGCGCCAGACCGTCCTGCAGACCGTGCTGACCGCCGCGTACGGCATGACGGCCGGCTGGCAGGAGGAGTACGAGGACGTCGACGAGCAGCGCGCCCGCGCCTTCCTCGACCGCCTCGGCATGAGCGACTACCTCGACCGGAAGTTCGGCACCCTCTCCGAGGGCGAGCGCAAGCGCACCCTCATCGCGCGCGCCCTGATGACCGACCCCGAGCTGCTGCTCCTGGACGAGCCCGCCGCCGGCCTGGACCTCGGCGGCCGCGAAGACCTGGTACGCCGCCTCGGCCGCCTCGCCCGCGACCCCATCGCCCCCTCGATGATCATGGTGACCCACCACGTCGAGGAGATCGCCCCCGGCTTCACCCACGTCCTCATGATCCGCCAGGGCAAGGTCCTCGCCGCCGGTCCCGTCGAGCTCGAGCTCACCTCCCGCAACCTCTCCCTCTGCTTCGGCCTCCCGCTCGTCGTGGAACAGGTCGGCGACCGCTGGACGGCACAGGGCCTCCCGATGGCCTGACCGCTCCCTGTGCGCCCTGTCCCCGGCGGGACATGCGGCCCTACCATGACGGTGTGAACGACATCGACGCGTGGGTGTGGTGGCTCGTCGGCGCGGCAGCGCTCGGTATCCCCCTCGTGGTGACCGCAATGCCCGAGTTCGGCATGCTCGCGGTCGGCGCGGTGGCCGCCGCCGTCGCGGCAGGCCTCGGCTTCGGAGCCGTCGCCCAGGTGCTCGTCTTCATCGTCGTCTCCGTCGCCCTGATCGCCGTCGTACGCCCGATCGCGACCCGCCACAGCAAACAGCGTCCCCAACTCGCCACCGGCATCGACGCGTTGAAGGGAAAACAGGCTGTCGTGCTGGAGCGGGTCGACGCCTCGGGCGGTCGTATCAAACTCGCCGGAGAGATCTGGTCGGCCCGCGCGCTCGACACCGGTCGCGCCTACGACGTGGGACAGGAAGTCGACGTCGTGGACATCGAGGGGGCCACGGCGATCGTCATCTGACCTTGTACAACTCCCGCACCACGCAAGTGAACAGAACACCTCCCGAGCCGTACGACGGTCTGTCACACTCGACCAGCAAGATCTTCAACAGGCATAAGATCTTCCGAAAGCGCCGAGGCGGAGAAAGGTACGGGGATCCGCGATGGAACCGGTCATCATCGTCCTGGTCATTCTGGTGGTGTTGGTCTTCATCGCCCTGATCAAGACGATCCAGGTCATCCCGCAGGCGAGTGCCGCGATCGTGGAGCGGTTCGGCCGCTACACGCGGACACTCAACGCGGGCCTCAACATCGTGGTCCCGTTCATAGACACCATCCGCAACCGCATCGACCTGCGCGAACAGGTCGTGCCGTTCCCGCCGCAGCCGGTGATCACCCAGGACAACCTGGTCGTGAACATCGACACGGTCATCTACTACCAGGTGACCGACGCACGGGCCGCGACCTACGAAGTCGCCAGCTACATCCAGGCGATCGAGCAGCTCACCGTCACCACACTCCGCAACATCATCGGCGGCATGGACCTCGAGCGGACCCTGACCTCACGCGAGGAGATCAACGCGGCGCTGCGCGGAGTCCTCGACGAGGCGACCGGCAAGTGGGGCATCCGCGTCAACCGCGTGGAACTGAAGGCCATCGAGCCCCCGACCTCCATCCAGGACTCGATGGAGAAGCAGATGCGCGCCGACCGTGACAAGCGCGCCGCGATCCTCACCGCCGAAGGCACGCGCCAAGCCGCGATCCTCACCGCCGAGGGCGAGAAGCAGTCCCAGATCCTGCGCGCCGAGGGTGAGGCCAAGGCAGCCGCCCTGCGTGCCGAGGGCGAGGCCCAGGCCGTGCGCACGGTCTTCGAGGCCATCCACGCCGGAGACGCGGACCAGAAGCTCCTCTCCTACCAGTACCTCCAGATGCTTCCGAAGATCGCCGAAGGTGACGCCAACAAGCTCTGGATCGTCCCCAGCGAAATCGGCGACGCTCTCAAGGGGTTGTCCGGCGCGATGGGCAACTTCGGCCCCTTCGGTGGCAATTCCGGGGGCGGCAACTCCGGCAACGGCGACGGCAACGGCGGCGGCACGGAACGCCGCGAGAAGCCGTCGATCGACTGACCCGCCGCCCCGCTGACCGCTGACCCGCACACGACCGGGGCCCACCTCCTCTCGGAAGGTGGGCCCCGGTCGTGCGGCGATACGGGCTACGCCGCGTCCAGGGTCAGCCACTCCGGCAGCCCGGCCAGGTCGTCCTGCCCCAGAGCCAGCAGCATCGCGTCCGCGGGCGTCGGCTCGAACGGCTGCCGCAGCAACGGCATGTCCGCCTGCTCCGGAGTCCGGTCGGCCTTACGGTGATTGTCCTCCGCGCACGAGGCGACCGTGTTCAGCCACACGTCCTGACCTCCCTGCGCCCGCGGCACCACGTGGTCCACGGTCGTCGCCCGGCGACCGCAGTACGCGCAACGGTGCCGGTCCCTTATCAGCACACCCCGCCTCGACCACGGAGCTTGTCTTCGGAAGGGCACCCGTACGTACCTGCACAGCCTGATCACCCGAGGCGCCGGGATGTCGACCTCGGCTCCGCGCATGCGCAGTTCGGGGTGGGCCTGCTCGACGACGGCCTTGTCCTGAAGCACCAGAACGACGGCTCGGTTCAACGTCACCGTCGACAGCGGCTCGAAGCTCGCGTTCAGTACCAGCGTGTCCCGCATACCAGCCCACCTCCTGTGTGCACCGGCCCACCCCCTGGCGGACTGGGATCAACTCTGGCCGGGCACGCCGAGATGGACAACGCAATATCTGCTGCTCCACGGGAGGTGTCCCCCGCGACCCCCGGCAACAAAATGCCCGCCTCTGATCACTTCCAAGACCAGAGGCGGGCAAACGTTCAATGAACGATGAGCTGACTCATCACTCCGCGGGGACTTCGTACTCCCCGATCAACTGGGCGCGGGCGAGCGTGTGGAACCGCAGGTTGAAGCCCACGGCAGCGGGCGAGGCATCGGCGTCCGGACCGAGCTTCTCCTGATCCACCGCGTACACCGTGAAGACGTACCGGTGCGACCCGTCCCCCGGCGGTGGCGCGGCCCCGCCGAAGTCCTTGCTGCCGTAGTCGTTGCGCGCCTGCACGGCACCCTCCGGCAGCCCTTCGAACTTGCCGCTGCCCGCACCCGCCGGCAGCGCGGTCACCGAGACCGGAATGTCGAACAGGACCCAGTGCCAGAATCCGCTGCCCGTCGGGGCGTCGGGGTCGTAGCAGGTCACGGCGAAACTCTTGGTCCCGGACGGGAAACCCTCCCACCGCAGCTGCGGCGAGGTGTTCCCCGCCGCGTGGACCTGGGCGTCCTTGAGCGTCGCCCCCTCCTGCACATCCTCGCTCGTGACCGTGAACGACGGCACCGGCGGATGGAAATCGTGGGGCAGCGGCCGCCTCTTCGGCTCGGTCACCTCGACACCTCCTGATTGATCGGAAAGGCACTCCCTTCGGAGCCTACGACCTCCGAGCCCCGCGCGAGCACGCACAGAGGGCCCGGAACGCCGTACGGCACTCCGGGCCCTCTCTGTGTCTCAGAACCAGTTGCGCTTGCTGCCGACCTCCGACAGCCACTGGTTGAGGTACGCCGCCCAGTCGGTCCCCTGGTAGTCGTTCAGACCCACCTGGAACGAGCGGAAGGTGTCGCTGCCCTCGCTGAACAGCCCGGGCTTCTTGTCCATCTCCAGTACGACGTCCATCGTGTGCTCGTCGGCCACGAAGCTCAGCTCGACCTGGTTCAGTCCGCGGTACTGCGACGGCGGGAAGAACTCGATCTCCTGGTAGAACGGCAGCTTCTGCCGCGTACCGCGGATGTGCCCGCGCTCCAGGTCCGCGTTCTTGAAGCGGAAGCCCAGCTGGATGAAGGCGTCCAGGATCGCCTTCTGCGCCGGCAGCGGGTGCACGTTGATCGGGTCCAGGTCGCCGGAGTCCACGGCGCGGGCGATCTCCAGCTCGGTGGTGACACCGATGTTCATGCCACGCAGCGTCTGGCCGTCGATCGTGGTGACCGGCGTCTCCCACGGGATCTCGAGACCGAACGGCACCGCGTGCACGGCACCTGCCTGGAGCTCGAAGGCGCCCCCGAGCCGCAGCTTCGTGAACTCGATGTCCTGCTTGTACTCCTGGTCGCCGCTCTCGACCTCGACCTTTGCCTGAAGCCCGACCGACAGCCCCTCGATCTGCTGGTTGACGGATCCACCCTGGATCCGCACCTCACCCTGGACGACACCGCCCGGAACGACGTTGACCTCGGTCAGCACCGTCTCGACCGAAGCCCCGCCGGCCCCCAGACTCGCGAGCAGCTTCTTGAACGCCATGTCTCTCCCTCTACGACCTTCTTCTTACGGGATCCCTCGATCCCTACAAACGCGATCCCGGCGTGACCGGTTCCGCGCCCCACACCCTGGCAAGCCGGATGCCCGCTGACCACCCCGACGCACCTGTACGTCTGCATTACGCTCGGAGGCCATGATCGCGACCCCCGACCGTACGCCCCTGCCCAGGACCTTCTTCGACCGCCCTGTCCTGGAGGTGGCCCAGGACCTGCTCGGCCGTCTCCTCGTCCGTACGACCCCCGACGGTCCGATCACCCTGCGCCTCACGGAGGTCGAGGCATACGACGGCCCGAACGACCCCGGCTCGCACGCCTATCGCGGCCCCACGGCCCGCAACGGCGTGATGTTCGGTCCGCCCGGACATGTGTACGTCTACTTCACCTACGGCATGTGGCACTGCATGAACCTCGTCTGCGGCCCCGACGGCGCGGCGAGCGCTGTGCTGCTCCGCGCCGGCGAGATCGTCGAGGGCGCCGACTCGGCCCGCAAACGTCGACTCTCGGCCCGAAATGACAAGGAACTGGCCAAAGGACCCGCCCGCCTGGCCACCGCCCTCGACGTGGACCGAACCCTCGACGGCACCGACGCCTGCGCCACGGGTGAGACCCCGCTGAGGATCCTGACCGGCACCCCGGTCCCGCCCGACCAGGTGCGCAGCGGTCCGCGGACCGGAGTCTCCGGCGATGGAGGGGTCCACCCCTGGCGATACTGGGTCGCCGACGACCCCACGGTGAGCCCATACCGGGCCCATGTCCCCAGGCGCCGCCGAAGTTGACTCGCTGTTGGCCGGGGCGTAACGTAGCCCGAGCCGCTTGAACCGGGTACGGCAATCGCCAGCAGCCGGAAGCGGCCAACCCACTACCTACGACGCCCCTCAGCGGGAGCGAATTCGGCATGCCTGCATGCCTGAATTCCAACGCGGTGCCACTCGATTATGAGTTGCGGAGGGAATCGGCTAACGTAGTGAATGTCGAAAGGCCGACAGGCGAAAGCCCAAAGGTCAAAGACAATCCCGCCGACAGGGAATCGGATCGAGAAAAGGATCTGATAGAGTCGGAAACGCAAGACCGAAGGGAAGCGCCCGGAGGAAAGCCTGAGAGAGTCTCTCGGGTGAGTACAAAGGAAGCGTCCGTTCC